>CBDCPN010000006.1:0-284399 GCA_965220275.1 Dehalococcoidia bacterium
TCCTCTAGGAGTGGCGTTACCCTGGCGACGGACAGGTCGCCCTTGATTTCATGGGGGTTCTCGTACAGGTCCACGTGTATGAATGACGCCTGGTCTCCATACTTTTCACGAAGGTTGGTCGCGACCTCCACCTGCGGCCCGCAGACTGCGTTAGTACAGAACGCCGGGCTGGCGAAAACGACCACGAAGGGCCGGTCTTCATCCAGCGCGTCTGCCACGGTTCGGGAGTAAAGCTCCGGGTCGTGCTGCGAACCGGTGGTCAATTCGGCGATGGTTCCTACGTCGTCGACCGTTCGATTCATGCTCGCCGGTGGCCGCTGCCCGATGTCCACCGACTCCGTATGCTCTGCCACAGGGAAGCGGACCTCAACCTTCCTGGGGTTACCGTCCGGAGACGGGACGGATGCTTCTACGGACCAGTCGCCGACCCGGTCGAAATTGAGTTGCGTCACGTATATCCCGCGAGTGCCCAGCGGGAATGCGTGGTACCGCGCCCTGACTTCCTGGATCGGCCCTTCCCTAGGCGCGCTGCCCTCGAAACCGTCCGGGTAGTAGTAAGACCCGGCCAGGAGAACAGGGAACTTGATGGTGCCCAGATCGTCGAACAGCACCACCGCCCAGCGACGATCGCCGACGCCGAGATCCGGTGTGGCCAATTCTGCGCCTATATCGTCGCTGACTACCGTCCAGTTCACAGGGGGTTCGGCAAGTTCCGACACCGCCTCTTCCGGCGCTGAAGTCGGCTCAGGCGCAGCGGCATCGCCGTCCCCGCATGCGTAGATGAACGCGGACAGGAACACGGTGGCGAACAAGGCCGCCGGTAACCGTTTTGCAAGGAGATGGGCCGCGGGCACTAGAAACCGTCCGTGTATATGCCGAACGTGAATGCGAATATTGCGAAATTGCTGGACTCCGAACTCAGCTTTAGGATGTGTTCGCCGTATTCGGGCACCTCAACGGCCTTGTACATCTTCCCTTCCGTTACGTGCAGGTAGCTCCGGCCCTCATCGTCGAACAAGACGTCATCTCCGGCCTGCTCGGGGGTCAGCCATTCGTCATCAAGTGTGACGAACACGTCGAACGGCTCCGGTCCCTGCGGGTCGATCACCACGTTGGCGCTCACCGCCTGCATGAAGAGGGCTATGTAGTCATCGAGTCCCTCAGACTCGCGGGCGTGAACGATCGCCTCTTTCTCGTTCCTCCACAGGCCGTTGAGCACCCACTGCTGGGACGGGTATCCGTCCGTTCCCGCAAAGGTGTCGACATACTCGACGTCTACGTCCGTCCGCTCGTAGTAGGCCTCCTGCGCGGCATACAGTCCGCGCGGGTGGTAATTACGATCGTAGCCGCCGTACAGTTCGCGGGTGACTTCTTTGACGTTTTGGGCGCGGTCCTGGAATTCAACCGTGCCGATCGGGATGTCCGAAACGTCGTAACCGGCCTCCGTCAGCGCTTCGCGAATCTTGTGTTCGGTCTCGACATATTCGCCTTCGCCGAAGTGGCTGTACTTCAGTTCACCATCGCCGCCGATCAGGTACTTGGCAGGCCAGTACCGGTTACCGAACTCCCGCCACGTGGACATTTTGTTGTCGAGCGCATGCGCCCAGTCCAGGCCGTTTTCTTCCACTTCCCGTTCGACGTTGGACTTGATCTTTTCAAACTCAAACTCCGGAGCATGGATTCCAATTATCCTGAGGCCCCGGTCGTGGTACTTCTCGTTCCACTCAATGAGGAACGGGAAGGTGCGGATGCAGTTGACGCAGGTGTAGGTCCAGAAGTCGATTAACACGACCCTGTTTTCGGCAACGTGGCCGCCGATCGTCACCGGCTCGGAATTCACCCACTCGTCTACCCCGGTTATCTCCGGACCCGCGTATGGGGGTTTGTTGACGTCGATTGTGGGGGTCGGCAAAGGCGTGGGCTTCGCCGCGGGCGTAGGGGTGTCCGCGGGCGTCTCGGCCGCCGGGACTGGTGTTGACGTAACAACGGCGGACACCGTTGATTCGGCAGCGCCGTCGCCTCCACAGGCCGCAGCCAGCAACACGACTGCCACGACGACTAATGCGATCAGCGAAAAACGGGTTCTTATTGACAAGCGACTTAGCAAATCAGAAGGCATGAAGAGGTTCCAGTCTTGCTAACGGCCTTATAAACGTGTCAGGCGTCAATTAAGTGATACCGCGGCCGCGACGCGGCGGATTCACCGGCAGACCGGCAACCAAAAACACGTTCAGTTCTCGATCGGACAGCTCAGATCGTCTCCCCACTCGCGCCACGAAGCGTCGTAGTCCCTTACGTTCGGGTAGCCGAGGAGTTTGAGGGCCCAATACACGTGCGCCGCACGGATGCCGCCCTGTCAGTAGGTGATGACATTTTTGTCCGGAGTGATCCCGTTGTCCGCCAAAATCCGGCGCATGTCGTCAGCCGGCAGCAGGACCGGCACGTCGCCTTCGGTCAGCAGGTTCGTCCACTCGAGGTGGACCGCGCCCGGTATCCGGCCCCCGCGCCTGATCCCCCTCTTGTTTTCGCCGGTCCACTCCTCGTCCGATCGAACGTCGAGGAGCACCGTATTCGCTTCATCAATGGCGTCGAGGACCTGGTCGCGTGTCGCCATGATCTCGGGATTAGGGCGTGGGGTGAACGCGGTAGCGGCGTACGAATGCTTCTCCCTGGACAGTGGCCGATTCTCTGCGAACCACTTCGGAAATCCACCGTCGAGCACTTTCACATTCGTGTGGCCGTAGTAGTGAAGCGACCACGCCAGCCTGAAACCGTAAAGACAGCCGGACGAGTCATACGCGACGACTTGCGTCTCATCGCCTATACCGAGGGATGACATGGTGGATGCAAACTGTTCCGGGCCCTGGATGTGGGTACGGTCTTCCAACGAAGTCTTGTAATAGTGGTCGATAACCTGTACCGCGCCGGGAATGTGCACGCGTTCGTACTGATCGGGGAGGTCCGTATCGACGATGCGCACACCGGGATCGTCCAGATGGTCTTCCAGCCAGTCCGTGGTCACCAAAATACTGGAGTCCACGTAGCCGCGCTCGTCAGGTGGTGTGATGTTCATCATGGTTGCCGGCCTGGGTAACAAAAGGACGCGCTCGGGGGCGTTTGTATAGTGCATACGCCCGTTGCCCACGATGAAAATGTTAGCACCGGCGATGTGGGTATTGGGGTGTTAAGCCGCCGGTATTAACCGCAGTCCCCAGCGTGGGTTAGCGTTTCCAACAATTCCCAAGCCTTAGGTGAACCATCACTGTCCCCGCAGTCTACCCAAACGTCGCAATGTCACTCCGACCCCCGCTCTTGTCATTTCGACCGAAGCGGAGAAATCTCAAGACCTCATACTGGTGCCACGGCGTTCACGTGGCACACGCCCAACTCCACGGCGCCCCGTCCGTCGTTCGGCTACTGTATCCCCGCGGCCTCGCTCGAGAATCACGGGTACCGGCGACAGTCCTTCCTTCAGCACCTTCCCCCACTCCGTGCTAACTTAGTTCGCAGGATCGGATCCACATTCTTGACACCCCTATGACCTACCTGCTCGCCGGACTCAGCTACCGGCGGTCCCCCGTCGCTGCACTCGAACGCGTAGCCCTCAGCGCCGAGGAGCTGCCCGGCTGGCTCGACAGACTCGCCCTGCACGCAGGTGGCGGCGTCATACTGTCGACGTGCAACCGGACCGAGATATACGGCTGGTCCGACTCGACTGGATCCCCCCACACGGCTGATCGAACTCCTCGAAGAGATAGCCGGTCGCGACGGGACCGGACTTTCCGAATTAGAAGATCACGTCTACACCGCTTCTGGCGTGGACGCAGCCCGGCATCTCTTCAGGGTGGCGTCCGGACTCGATTCGATGGCAACGGGCGAGGCAGAGATCTCGGGACAGGTCCGGACCGCATTGCGGGCAGCGGGCGAAGCCGGGATAGTGGCGCCACGTTTATCGCGACTGTTCCACGCTGCGCTCCGCACAGGACGCCGCATCAGGCAGGCGACCGGCGTAGAAAAAGACCGCGTCTCCGTTCCGTCTATTGGAGTGCGGTTGCTCAGGCGAACTTTCGGGGAACTATCTGATAAATCGGTGTTGTTGATCGGCGCAGGCGAAACGGGGACGATGACAGCGCGCGCGCTTCGTCGCAACGGAGTCCGCAACTTGACGGTTACCAGCCGCCGCGCCTACCGCGCAGCCGAATTGGCTGCTGAACTCGACGGCCGGTCGGTGCCGTTCGAGCGCCGTCTCGACGCCCTGAAGGCAGCCGACGTCGTGGTTACATGCACGGCCGCGAGCGAGCCAATACTGGATGTGGACAGCGTGGCAAAGGCCGTAGACGCGCGCCTCGACCGTCCACTTTTCGTGCTCGACCTCGCCATGCCGCGAGACGTCGCCCCTGATGCTGCGGACCTGGATGGCGTGAGCGTCCACTCGCTCGACCAACTCCACTTCATAGCAAACGAACTACGGTCCGACCGGGCAGCCGCTATAGACGCGGCGGAGGAAATGGTCGAAAGGGAACTCGCTCGTTTCCTCGAAAGACAGGTCAGCCCGGCAGCCGAACCGGTCGTACGACATCTCGGCGCGCGGGCGGAACAGATGCGCCGGGAGGAACTCGCGAAGGTCATCAAGCGGCTGCCTGACCTGTCGGATGAACAGGTCGAAGCGTTAGATGCGATGACACGCGCACTCGTCCGCCGGCTCCTTGCCGACCCGATTACCTTTCTGCGAACGGCGGACCACACGGAAGCGGCCGAGGCGGTTTTGCAGATATTCTCTCTTTATCCGGACGAAGACCCGGACTGAAGACCGCCCCGCCGTCTTTTCGCTGCATCTCCGAACGACAGGACCCGGCACATGGACACCACCAGGTCATCCTCGCTGTACTCCCGCGCGACCCGCCTGATTCCCGGCGGGGTCAACTCCCCAGCCCGGGCGTGGACGTCGGTTGGCGGGCAACCCCTGTTTGTTTCAAAGGCGGAGGGGTCTCGAATCTGGGACGTCGACGGCAATGAGTTGATCGACTTCGTTGGCTCCTGGGGCCCGATGGTCCTCGGACACGCCCATTCCCGCGTGGTCGAAGCGGTCCTGGAAGCGGCACGTTCGGGGACGAGTTATGGCGCTCCAACAGAGGCCGAACTACGCATGGCGGAAATGGCCGTCGACGCCCTGCCGTCAGTCGAAATGGTGCGCTTCGTCAATTCCGGTACCGAGGCGGCGATGTCGGCCCTGAGACTGGCGCGTGCCCACACCGGCAGATCGATGGTCCTCAAGTTCGAGGGCGGCTACCACGGGCATGACGATGCTCTCCTCGTCGAGGCCGGGTCCGGCGTCGCTTCCCACGGCATAGCGACCTCCGCCGGGGTGCATCCGGACTACGCGGCGGGCACCCTCGTCGCGCCCTACAACGACCTCGATGCCGTTCGGTCGTTATTCGCCGAATACCGCGGCGAAATCGCGGCCGTGATCATAGAGCCCGTCGCCGGAAACATGGGCGTGGTCGAACCGGTCACTGGATTCCTGGAAGGCCTACGCGAACTCACCCGCGAAGACGGCGCCCTGCTGGTCTTCGACGAGGTGATAACCGGCTTCCGCGTCCACCCAGGCGGCGCGCAGACAATGTACGGCGTTGTCCCTGACATCACGTGCCTCGGCAAGATCATCGGCGGAGGGTTCCCGGTGGGAGCCTACGGAGCAACCGAGGAGATCATGCGAAACGTCGCGCCGCTGGGCTCGATGTACCAGGCCGGCACGCTATCTGGAAACCCGGTAGCGATGGCGGCGGGCATCGCCACGCTCGAGGAACTCCGCAAGCCGGGGACCTACAACAGGCTTGCCGACACCACGTCGAGCCTGGTAATGGGCCTGAACGACGCCTTCGCAAAGGCCGGTGTGCCTGCAACGATCAACTCGGTGTGCGGCATAGCGACCGTTTTCTTCACCAACGGCCTGGTCACCAACATGGCGGAGGCAAGCGCGGCCGACGGGCAGGCCTTCGCCGCGTTCTTCCACAAGATGATCGAACAGGGCATCTATCCGCCGCCCTCCCCGTTCGAAGCCTGGTTCGTCAGCCTGGCCCACACCCCGGCGGACATAGAAGCGACCGTGGAAGCGGCTTCAAGGGCCTTGTCGAGCTAGAGCCCTTCACACAATTGCGCCCTCTCGTTATGAAAATAGCCCGCCAGGGAGTTCACACCTTCACTCGTCGTGCCCCCATCGTCGCCCCGCACTCCGATGCGGGGCCGGTACCCACGGTGGGGCGCGGAGGTGGGTACGCCCGACATGTACAACCACAAACCGGCAGGCGCCACCCCACTTTCATCACCTCATGCGACCTTATCAAGGCCATCGTGATTCTTGTTATGAAGATAACCCGCCAGGGAAACCACACCCTTACTCGTCGTGACCTTCATCGGCGCCCCGCACTGCGATGCGGGGCCGGTACCCACGGTAGGGCCTCACAACTTCGTCGTGCCGGACTCCGATCCGGTACCCATGGTGGGGTGAGGGGTTGGGTACGCCCGCCATGTGAACCTCGCATCCGGTAGGCGGCCTCAATTTTCATCACCTCGCGCGGCCTCAACAAGGCCATCGTGATTCTTGAGCGCTCTTTGACTGTCATTCTAGAGCGAAGCGAAGAATCTCCCGGCCGTCCCACGCCATGCCGCGTGATCAGCCCTAACCCCGGTAATGCTCCTCGGCATCGTCCTCCGGCCGATACCCCAGCACCCGCTCGGCGTGTGAGGTGTCCCAGAACCGCCACGTATTCCCGGACACGCCGTAGAAAATATCGAACGTCAGGTCCGGTGCCTTCAGGCACAACCTGATTAGCTGCGCAAGGTCACGATGGCTGCACCACGTGGCCCGCATACGGACATTGGCCGTCGGGTCGTTATCCTCGGTAAACGAACCGATTCGCAGGCAAGCGACCTCCAACCCAAAGTGCTCCGAGTACAACCGCCCCAACGCCTCACCAAACGCCTTGCTCGCACCGTAGTCGCTGTCGGGCCGGATCGGCACCGTATGATCAACGCGCTTGAACCCACCCGGTTCCAGGTCTCGATAATCCCCTGCGCGAATCCTCACGTAAGGCTCATCGTCTTCAAACAGGCCGGCTGCGTGGTTTGAGCTTGCAAACACGACCCGCCTCACCCCCTCCAGCCTGCAAGCCTCGTAGACATTGCGAGTCAGCGTGATGTTGTTGCGGAGCACATCCGGCCAAGGCGTCTCGACAGCCGGATTCCCCGCCAGATGGACAACCGCATCCTGTCCTGCCACCACACCGCGCAAATCATCCACCTCGTGCACATCCGCCACCGTAGCCGGCAACTCCGCCCCGGCCCGAGGCGGCACACGATCAACCCCCACCAACTCAAACCCATCCCCAAGCAATCCCACCATCTTCGACCCAATATTCCCACTAGACCCAGTAATCAAAACCTTCATCGTCATGTCCTCACATTCGCGAACCGGCCACCGCCACATTGTCAACCTGTAGCTGTGCGCCACCCATTCCTAAGGGTTACCCACCGGTATAATAAACTGGCTCTGGGAGGACACCCTATGACGGCAAATGCGGAGCACTCATTCTTGACGCGCGAAGATCTGCGTCAGGAGTTGGGCCCACTGGTAAAGGAACTGGACCAGTTCAGGGAAGAGGTCCGGACCCATTACGCCACCAAGGCCGATCTCTACTAAGGTGTCCGTCCAACTCGGTTTGTTTGTCATGGCCGCAGTGAGCGTGGGAGTTGCGGTCCTAAGATTCAGTTGATCGTGAAAGGTACCGTGGGCGCAAGAATCTTGCTCGCTGGAGCATTTGCGGCAGGGGTTGGAGCATTGGCGGGGCTGGTTCTGTCCGAACTGAATGTCCCGGTGCTCTACGCAGTCCTTGCCGGTGGTGTCCTCGCTCAGTGCCTTTCGTTCTTCCTGCTATTTGGCAGAGCCAGGACTTAGGGGGTCCTGTTGGCCAAATCGGACGCCCCGTGGTCACGCCGTCCCGCAACGCATTCCTAAAGTCACACCAACCCCGCCAACACCCCCGGATTCCTCCCCTCCACAGCCCCCTTCAACCCAGCCACCCGCCCGGCCGCCGACTCATCACCCGTATCGACAATCCGCCGGCAAGCACGCGTATACGACCCAATCACCTGCAACTCCGACCGGTTCTTAGACCACGCGTAAGGCCCACCGGCCGCCGTCCGCAACACACTATCGGCAAATTGGCGGTCCACAGGCACCGCGCGGTCGAACAGCGTCGACCGTTCCGTACCGGCAAATACCCAAAACTCATCCCAGAACCGGTCGTCGTTCATCGCACGACGGACATGCGCGTTGGCGGCGTAACGAGGGGGCGCGGTGGCTCCTGACGGGTCGGCTGGCGCACGGAATATGGACTCGACCTCGATGAAACCGATCAGGTAAAAGCCGGTCTCGCCAGTAAACCGTCCCCCGCTCCACCGGGCCAGCCGCACCAGGAAGAATATGAGGTCGCCGGGCCGGGCCTCCTTCAACCCAAACGCCCGGGGCGCACGTTCACAATTGTCGCCGTAAGTGTTAGTGCCGAACTCCGGGTCGAAGTGAGTAGCCGCGTCTAGCAACCGATCCGGCACCCATTGGGCCAGCGACTCTTTCGGGTCGTAGTGACTGCGCAGGTCCCTGTATCGCACCGAATGTGGGCCCGCCGCAAACGGCTCTTCCGGGATCGTAATGAATTCAAATGTGCCGTCGTCGAACAGCGGGCTCAGGAACCGGTGCGAGGAGTTGGCGCCAACGTTCGCCAGGAAGATGGAGGGCTTCGAGGGAGTGAGAGTTGGCGTGGGATCAGACAAGGCTGATTAGTGGTAACGACGAGGTGGGCATTCCTCTCGCCGCAATTGTCATCCCCTGGCATGGATGACGACGCGGCCTCCACGTTCGACTTCGATGTTCAAGTCGTGCGCTTCGAGCAACTGCATACCCACAAGCGGAGTGCTGCCGGTCGCGTCGGCCTTGATATATCTCTGTCGGCCGTCCCAAAGAACCGAAACGTCGTGGACCTCGAAGGTTACTTCGTCGTCGTTGGCCAATAGCGCTCTGCCTAAGTAGGCGAAAGGCAACCTCAACTCCATCACCAATGCAGGCGGCAGGGTTAGGAAGCCGATGTAGCCCGTGTCTACAACAGCTTCGATGTCTTGGGCTTGACCTCCGGGGCCATGCAGGGAAAGGGAAACGACAGCCTCGTAGGCGTCGTTAACCACCCCCTGAATCACCCGGTCCTCCGGAGGGACCCGGCTCCAAAGCTGCGAAGCGCCCGGTAACCCACCCGTTCACACAAAACGTTGACGGCGCCGGGGCGCATCTCTCGGAGGCGGTCAACGGCGGCAACTTCGCGTTCCGCAACTGCCCAGGTCCCGCTGTCCACGTCAATAGCAACATACTCTCCGAAGTGCTCGCCCTCGACCTGCGGCAGGATGTCCCGCTCGTATATCTCCTTGCCAATGCGGACCGCCTCTTCGCGCGGACGGCGCTGAATCACCACGGTTTCTTCACCCTGCGTGCTTCGGGAAGTAGCTAAGGCACCCATAGATTGCGTATAGGACGCATCGCGTAAACACGCATTTTACCGTTCCGCGGCGATTTCCCGCGGTAAACGTCCCTGTTCACTTCACCCGCTCCGCCACCAACTCCCTCACCCGCGGAACAACCTGCCGCGCCACCCGGCGCGACTCCTCCACGTGCGGGTAGCCGGACAGGATGAACTCGTCGATGCCGAGGTCCCAGTAGCGCGCCAACTCCTCCGCCGCCTGGTCCGGCGTTCCGACTATCGCCGTGCCGCAGTTGACCCGCACCGTCGAAATACCGTTCCACAGCCGCTTGCCGACGCGGTGCTGCTCATACTTGCGCGCCTGTATGGCCGCTCCGGCCATAGGCGTGCCTTGGACCTGCGAACTGCGTTGGTCCTCAACCGACCGCTCCGCCCGCGACAACAACTCCTCCGCAGCGTCCCAGGACTCCGACTCGGTGTCCCTGACCACCAGGTGCGTGCGAAGCCCGAACCTGGCCTGACGTCCGTGCGATTCAAATGCCTCCCGGGCCCTGTCCATCAGCTTCGCCGTCGCGTCGAGCGGTTGGATCCACATCAACAGCATGTCGCCTAACTTGCCCGCCAGGTCGAGGGCCGCAGGCGACGCCCCACCCATGTACCAGCGCGGCCCCTCACCGCCCGGGCCGGGCGAGACCATCGCCCCGTTGAGCTTCACGACTTCGCCCTCGTACGTAATCGGCCCGTCGGCGGCCCACAGCCGTTTGCAAGACTCGACGAATTCGGCCGCCAGCGCGTATCGCTGCGCGTGGTCGGTCTCCACTCCCAATCGTTCGAAGTCGCCCTGTATGCCGCCCGGGACCACGTTGATGTCGATCCGCCCGCCGGTGAGGTTGTCGAGCGTCCCCGCCATCTGCGCGAACAGCCCCGGAGCAATGAACCCCGGCCTGACGGCGATGAGATAGCGAATCTCCGACGTAACGGCGGCCAACGCCGTCGCAGTGGTCCACGTTTCGGCCAGCGGCGCTTCCTGGTCGAACAGCCCGTTGGCGAACCTCGTCGGTATCAGTTGCGAGTAATAACCCTCGGCCTCGGCGGTGGTGACAACCTCGCGCAGGTATTCGAACGTCGGCGGGCGTTCTGCCCGCACGGTCCCTATGTGTTCACCGTCCCCGTCGATCGGAATGAACCAGTCGAACTTGACCTCGGGCCGTCGTGAATTCCCGTTTTCCATCACCCGTTTCCTTTCACGCAACAAGTGCCCAAGAGAATATCCGCATCCGGCGCTCCAGGGGAGTGCCGTCACGGAGTTGACCGCTGGGGTTAATTTGCCACATAATACGAACAACTGTTCTGATTTCACAGTTCAGCCAAGTCCGAAACAGGAGTCACACATGGCCTCAGATGCCCTTACCGGTCCAGCAAGAGTCAGTTCCCTCGCAAATGTCATCCTCGGCAAGCCCGACACGTTGACGCAGAAAAAGTGTCCGCGCTGCGGCGCATCGGAGTCTCTCAGGCTCGAAAAAGCGGACCCGCAGGCACACACATGCTACCGCTGCAGGCCCTGCGGCCACATCTTCAGCCCCCGGATTGACAATTAAGGGCGTGAATCCCCGAAGAGTCAGGAAGAGAAGCCGAACAAGAAAAAAGAAAGGCGCGCCAATAACGGGACAAGACCGGGAAGACTGGCAAAAAGACCCGGTCGGGTTCGTCAGCGAAAAACTCGGAGCAGAGCCGTGGGGGATACAGGAAGAGATTCTCGTGGCGGTGCGGGACAACTCCCGCGTGGCCGTGCGTTCGTGCAACGGCTCAGGCAAGACTTACATTGCGGCTCACGCAGTCCTGTGGTGGCTGATGTGTTATCCCGACTCGCTTGTCATTACCACCGCGCCGACCGAGCACCAGGTCCGCGACGTGCTGTGGCGCGAGATCAGGCGCGCCTACCGCGGGCACGAGGACCTGATAGGCGGCAATCTGCACAGGACCTCGTTGGAGATCGGCGACAAGCACTACGCACAGGGCCTTTCGACCAACACGCCGGAGCGCTTCCAGGGGTTTCACGAAGAGCACATCCTCTTCGTTGTTGACGAGGCGTCCGGGGTGAGGGAGGGCATCTTCGAAGCCATCGAGGGATCCATGACGTCGGAACACTCAAGGATGCTCCTGCTCGGAAATCCGACCTCGCTGTCTGGCTACTTCTACCACGCCTTCCACAGCCGGCGGAGTCTCTGGAAGACCATCCACATTTCGGCGTTGGAAACCCCGAACCTCAGGACCGGTGGGGTGCCGAAGCCCACTCTCGTCACCGAGAAGTGGGTCGAGGACGCAAAGGTCAACTGGGGCGAGGACAGCCCCATGTACCAGATACGGGTCCTCGGGGAATTCCCGTCGGAGTCGGAAGACACGCTGATCTCCCTCAAGATCATCGAAAGCGCCGTTGTTGGTAAGGACGAGTCTCCCGACCTGCATGACGGCGAGCCGGTGGAAATCGGCGTGGACGTAGCGCGGTTCGGCAGCGACCGCACCGTCATTTGCGCCCGGCAGGGCGACACGGTAATCGAAATGGCGTCCTACACGAAGAAGGACACCATGGAGACGGCCGGCTTGGTAAAGGCGTTGGTAGAACGCTATAAGTCGGCTTGCGTGCGGGTGGACTCGATCGGGGTCGGCGCCGGCGTGGTCGACCGCCTGAAGGAACAGGGAGTGCCCGGCGTCACCGGCATAAACGTGGCCCAGCGCGCCACCAACCCGGAACACTTCGCCAACCTGAAGGCGGAACTGTATGACGGACTGCGGGAGCGTTTCCAACAGGGCCGAATTCGGATACCCAGCGACCAGAAGCTAATCAGCGAACTGGCATCGATCAGGTACTACTTCACCAGCAGCGGACAGACCAGGCTGGAGGACAAGGACGAACTGCGCGGCAGGGGTCAGCCGAGTCCTGACATGGCGGACGCGTTGATGCTGGCGTTCGCACACTCACCCAGGCGCGGATTCAAGATGTGGGCCTGACGTCTTGCCCGCCGCCGACCCGTGCCACCTACATCAGACCATCACCCTGCTTGCAATAGCGGACGAACTGGGTCCGCCGGAGGAAATCGATTGAACATATTCAACGCATTTGGAAACGCCGTCAGGCGCAGCGCGGCAGCGGCTCCCCTGTTCGGAAGACTTAGAGGTGTCGAACGGGCAAGTCGGGCCACACGCGTCGTGGTCGACCGGTTCGACGAGGCATACGGGATCGAACTGGACTGGCCGCAATCAGGCACCGCGGGTTACTACGAGAAGTCCGCCGCCGTCCACGCCGCCGTCAAGGTACGGGCTGATGCCGTGGCGCGGCCAGGTATGCGTGTCCTCATTCGCGAAACAGGACCGCACGGCAAAGACGAATTCCGCGAGGTCGGCGCCGCCGATCCAATGACGCGACTCCTCGAAAGGCCGAACGACGTGTGGACGCAAGGCCAACTGCTCCGCGCCACCGAGACCTACCTTGCCCTGTGGGGATCGGCGTACTGGGGCATCGAGCGGGACGCGACAGGAAACGCCACGGAACTCTGGCCTTTGAGGCCGGACCGCGTGCGCATCGTCCCGGACAGGCACAGGTACGTGCGGGGCTTCGTGTACGAGTACGGCGGCGAACGAGCAGCCTACCTGCCCCGGGAGATCGTCTGGTTCCGGCATGTCAACCCGGCCGACGAGTTCCTGGGCCTATCCTCCCTATCCCCGGCCCGGCTCGCCGTGGACATGGGCGAAGAGGCGCTCAGTTTCAACCGCAGCTTCTTCCGCAACTCGACTATGCCGTCGGACCTGGCGATCACCACGGAGGAGACGCCGACGGAGGACGAGGTTGCAGAGTTCTACACACGCTGGGAGAGCCGTTATCGCGGCCCAGGAAGGGCGCATCGTCCGGTCTTGCTGGCGCGTGGCATGGACGCAAAGCGCCTGGGCATCTCTCACAAGGACATGGAGTTCACACAGGCCCTCCGGTGGTCGGTCGAAGAGGTCGCCCGCTCATTCGGTGTGCCGAAGGTGTTCCTCGGCCAACTGGAAGACGCCACCCTGTCCAACGTCGAGACGCTCGAGCGTTACCTGTGGCGCAACACCATCGTTCCGGAACTGCGGTTGATCGAAGAGGCGATCAACTCCTCGGTCACCCCACTGTTCGAGAGTTACCCCGGCCAGCGACGCGTCGAATTCGATCTCGCCGAAATCGAGGCCCTCAACGAGAGCGAAAACGACCGCGTGGAACGTGAGGTCAAACTGGTCGCCGCCGGCATCCTCACCATCGACGAAGCCCGCGCCACCCGCAACCTGGCGCCCCTTCACCGTTAGTTTTGAGCGGCCCTTCATCCTCATGCTAGAGCGGCCCTTCCTCGTCATTTTCCAGCCCATTAACGTCATACTCGAGCCGCCCATATGTCATTCTTGAGCGCAGCGAAGAATCTCCCGCCCTCACTCACATCCGGCAGTCGCGCGACTAACCCACTTCCTCTCCTGGGGGAGAGGATTGAGGTGAGGGCGTCACGTCGGGCAACAGGAATCGTCGTAATAAATGATGGACTTACGATTTCACCCCATACCTTCACCCCCAACCAGCGTTCTCCCAGCCCGTCGTGCCGGGGTAACCCGGTACCCACTGTGGGGCGCGGAGGTGGGTACGCGCGACAATTACAACTCCCAACCGACAGGTGCCACCACACTTTCATCACCTCGTGCGGCCTTAAATGGCCTTAGTGATTCTTGAGCCGCCCTTTATGTCATTCTCGAGCGCAGCGAAGAACCTCCCGCCCTGACCAGCAACCAGCGCCCCTCACTCGTCGTTCCGCACTCCCACACCCCGTCTTCCCCGACTCCGATCGGAGACCGCGGGCGTGACGCCGGGGACAGTTCGAAACACCGCATTTCACATAACCCCGTCCCGTCTTCCTAGTGAACCCGCAGGGCCGCCCCGCATAGCATCCTCAAGGTGGAAACCTCGCCCACTTTGCTCCAGGATTTTGCGGTAATCACCGTCGCCGCCGCGGTGGCGTTGATCCTATTCCGCAGGCTCAAGCAGCCCGCCATACTCGGCTACCTGCTTGTAGGGGTGCTGATCGGCCCCTTCACACTCCCCCATTCGCCCGTCGGGAACGTGGAATCGATCCGGCTCTTGGCAGACGTCGGCCTCGTCGTCCTGCTCTTCGCCCTCGGCCTGGAGCTTGGCTGGGACCGCATCCGGCGCGTCGGACTGAGGGTGGTGCTGATAGGAGTCATCGAGGTCAGCCTGATGGTCATCATCGGCTACCAGGTCGGCAAGATGCTCGGCTGGAGCGCCAACGACGCGCTGTTCCTCGGCGCGGCGGTCTCGATCTCCAGTTCGGCCGTAATCGTCAAGATGCTCAACGACACCGGGGACCTGAAGACCATCAGGGGACGGCTCGTAGTGGGCATCCTGGTGGTCGAGGACTTCGCCGCCGTTGTGCTGCTGAGCGCCCTGACCGGTATCGCCACCACCGGTGCGTCCAGCCAAGCGGACGTGGCGGGGATTATCGGCAAGCTGGTCCTGTTCGTCGTGGTGGCGCTGATAATCGGCCGCCTGTTTGCAAGTCAGATCACTGCGATCCTGGTCCGGTTCAAGTCCACCGAGATGCTGTTGATAGGGAGTCTTGGACTCTGCTTCGGCCTCGCGCTGCTGGCCGACGAACTGGGCATGTCGGCGGCGGCAGGCGCGTTCCTGATGGGAACGGTCCTCGGAGACACGATTCACGCTCCCCGGATCGCCCGCATAACGTCGCCAGTCCGAGACCTGCTTGCCGCCATCTTCTTCGTATCGATCGGCATGCTCGCCAACTTCGCCGAACTGGGTAAATACCTCGGACCTGCGGTCGTCGTCACGGCCGTCGTCGTCCTGGGCAAGTTGATCGCCACCACCGCGGGCGCATTTCTCACCGGCCACGGTGGACAGACTTCCGTGTCGGTCGGCACCGCGACCACCCAGTCCGGGGAATTTTCGCTGGCGATGGCAAAGGTCGGCGCCGAGCACGGGGTGGTCGGCCCGCTCCTCTATCCCGTGGTAACGCTGACCACCGTCGTCACCTCGTTCACGTACCCGTTCCTGTATCGCTCGGCGCCCGCGATAACCGGGTTCCTCGAGCGGGTTTCACCGACGTGGTTGCGCCAGTATGAGACAGCGCTCTCCGGCGCACTCGTTGCGCTCAGGCAGACCACCGCCCTCAGGAGCGAGGGAGCAGCGGCCGTGCGCCGCATGTTGCGGCGGGTGCTCGTCAACCTGGGCGTCATAGCCTTCCTGCTGGCATCCGGCACCGCCGCCGTGCAGTTCGCTTCGTCAATTGCAACCCCGCTGGACGTGAGCGAAAGCGTCATAGGCTTGATCATCGGCGGCGTGGTCGTCACCCTTTCCGTACCGCCCGCCATCATGGTCTGGCGTGCCCTCGTTCATCTGACCGAGGACCTCACGAACCAGATGGCCATATGGAGGTCCGTCCTCCCCGACCGTTCACGCCGTCTGGCATTCGCCAGGCTAATTCAGCACTCCCTTCTGGCCGCCGCCATCATCGTCCTGGCGGTGTGGACGATGCCGTTGCTATTCGAGCTGATGTCCATCGGCAGCCTTTCGCCCCCGGTATCGATCGCCATCGTAGCCGTACCGGTAATCATCACCGCGTTGGCGGCGTATCGCGTCCACCAGGAACTGAGCAGGACCGTCAGACGCACATTCCTCGGCGAGTCCTCCACCGACGGCGACGAACCAGTAGAAGACGTCTCCCGCCCCTGACAATCCCGCACTCCCACCCACCACGCACACCGGCCAACAACCCCCTACCGACAGGAACCAACATCCACCTCCGTCTTCCCCGACTCCGATCGGGGATCCAGGGGGGCGCGGCTATCCCCACCAACCTGCCACCCCTTACCCACAACCGTCATTCTCCCAACCCGTCTTCCCCGACGCAGATCGGGGACCCAGGAGCGGGGCGCGGATACCCCCTCCAACCCCATCCACACCACACCCCGCCCATCACACGCCCACCCTGCATGTCGTAAAGCCGCGGAAACCGTGTAAGACGAAGGGGACGCGCGCTTCAACTCGTCTTACCGGGGAAACCCGGTACCCACGGTGGGGCATGGGGGGCGCGGCTACCCCCACCAACCCGCTACACACCCACAACCCGACGCTGGCCAAACCCACTTGTAGGGGTGCCTCCTGTGGGCACCCGCCTGGGACGACGGGCAACGCGGCTACCCCACCAACCTGCCACCCCTTACCCACATCCGGTATTCCCCCAAACCGTCTTCCCCGACGAAGATCGGGGACCCAGGGGGGCGCGGCTACCCCCACCAACCTGTGACAGACCCACAACCCGACGCTGGCCAAACCCACTTGTAGGGGTGCCTCTTGTGGGCACCCGCCGGGGCGGACGGGCGGCGCGGCAACAACCACCACCCACAAAATCCACGCCACAAAACATTTGACAACGCACGAACACCTGTTCTAATATGAATATCGAGTCGTGCATTACGACGCGTTCAGCACAGCCACTCTGATCGAATCGCAACGGGGACAACTCCTGCAGGCATCGGGGGTAAAAGTTCCTCCCCCCGTGTTAAAGCCCGTTGCGGAACGAGAAAGTACATGCTCTCCAGGGAAGCAGACATGGGCTATGCATGGACTCCAGGACCCAACGGCTGCAAAGCCGATAAGGGTCACCGGAACGACTCGCACATAATGCTGTTCACGTAGGCGTGGCAGCTTTAGACCCCGACTATGGCGGCTCGGGGCCCGCAGGCTGAGAGATGCCTGGGGAGCTATTGGAAGTTCGCCCCAGAGATCAAGCCGAGGATCCGATAGCGAATGCGTCTTTCCCTCAGACGCCCATAAGCGCCCCATAAGCCGGGCGCGGCTGTAGAGCCGAAAACCGTCTTCGGCCCCGGTTCGACCGCCGACGCGTGAGCGAGCAACGTGCCGCCACTACCGTTGGTTGTTGGACTGTGCGGAGAAGACCGAGGAAACATACTTCCCAACAACGCCTCACGGTTCCGGCCGGGCGTGGGAAAGGCTACAGAGACACTGTCAACCGAGGCAACTCCGGGAAACCCCCGGGGTTGCTTCAACGCGCCAAAAACCAAACCGTCGTGCCGGACCGCCACACCCCGTCTTCCCCGACGAAGATCGGGGACCCAGGGGGGCGCGGCTACCACCTAAACCCACACAACCACCAAACACCCTCGCACCCCATCATCCTTCGTAGGGGCGGGTTTCAAACCCGCCCGCGGCCACACCCAACCCACAACCACACCGCTCCCGCCAGGCGTAGCCCGCCCCGTACTAGACACGGGGCCGTCCCCAACTCCCCATTCCTGTCATCCTCGAGCCGCCCATCTGTCATCCTCGAGCGCAGCGAAGGATCCCCCGCCCTTCGCACCCAGCCGGCGTTCTCACAACCCGTCGTGCCCTCCATCGTCACCCCGTACTCCGATGCGGGGCCGGTACCCAAATGCCCCCCTTCGTAGGGGCGGGTTTCAAACCCGCCCGCGGCCACACCCATCCCACAACCACGCCACTCCCGCAAGGGGTAGCCTGCCCCATGCTCGACACGGGGTCATCCTAGATCCGCCCTCTTTTCTGTCATTCTAGAGCGCAGCGAAGAATCTCCCGGACATCCGACGCCGATTGCCTACCGGCGGCCGTCCAGCCACCTGGCCGCATCGCATGCCGAATACGTGATTATCAGGTCGGCCCCGGCCCGTCTTATGGAGGTGAGTATTTCCATCGTCGCGCGTGTGCCGTCAAGCCACTCGTTGGCGGCCGCGGCCTGCACCATCGAGTACTCGCCGCTCACGTTGTACGCCGCCAGCGGGACGGAAAACCTACGCTTGGCCTCCGCAATTACGTCAAGGTAGGCGAGGGCCGGCTTGACCATCACCATGTCCGCGCCCTCGTCGATGTCTGCCTGTATTTCCGCCATCGCCTCCATACGGTTTTCCGGCGCCATCTGGTAGGCGCGCCGGTCCCCGAACTGTGGCGCAGAGTCGGCCGCAGTGCGGAACGGGCCGTAGAACGCCGACGCATACTTCGCCGAGTAGCCGAGTATCGCAGTGTCACGGAATCCTGCGCCGTCCAATGCTGACCGGATGGCCGCCACCTGGCCGTCCATCATGGCTGACGGGGCCACGACGGATGCGCCTGCCCGCGCGTGCGAAACGGCCGTCTTGGCAAGCAGCGGTAAAGTCCGGTCGTTGTCGACACTGCCGTCCGGCTCCAGCACTCCACAGTGGCCATGGGACGTGTATTCGCACAGGCAGACGTCGGTGATCACAGCCAGTTCCGGCAACACCGACCGGATTTCGGCGACGGCCCTCTGCACCGGTTCGTCGGGATCCCATGCTGACGAGCCGACATCATCCTTCCTGGACGGCAGCCCGAACAACAGCACGGCGGGGACGCCCAACGAATACGCTGTTGCGGCCGACTTGACCGCCTCATCCACGGATAACTGGTAGCACCCCGGCATCGGCCCTATGGGCTGTCTCATGCCGGAGCCTCCCGTAACGAACATCGGGTACACGAAGTCAGACGGGCGGAGCCTGGTCTCAGCTACCAACGACCGGACCGCGTCGCTGCTCCTGTTCCGTCTTAGCCTTGCGAAGTTGACTGGATCGCCCATGTTCATTCGTCGTGCCGGCCTTCAAAGTGATCAACCAGCGACTCTACAAGACCCTCGATCGTCTGCCGTTTTGCAACGACGTCGACGCGGATCCCCCGGTCCCGCGCCGTCCTGGCCGTGATCGGACCGATGCAGGCTACTACGGTGCGGTTTATCGGCTCGATGTCGTCACCGAGCAGCCTCGCGAGATTCGTCACGGTTGAAGAACTGGTAAACGTCGTGGCGTCCACGCCGTTCGCGCCATCCTGCAACGCCTGGCGCGCGGTTTCCATTGAGTCCGGGGCCATCTCGGTGCGGTAGGCCACCACCTCGTCGACCTCCAGTCCAGCCTTGCGAAGTCCGTCCGGCAGGGTCTCTCGCCCTATGTCCGAACGCAGGCAGAGCGCCTTGCCGCTTCGAACACCCGCCGCCGCGAATTCGTCGACCAGGCCTTCCGCTGCATAGACCGTCGGCGACAGTTCGGGGCGTATCCCCATGTCCTCAACCGCCGTCGCCGTCGCTGGCCCGACCGTGGCTATTCGCACCCCGGACAACGCACGCGAGTCCAGGGACAGCGCCGGTAGTCTATCCCGCAGACCTCGGACGCCGTTCGGGCTTGTAAACGTGATCCAGTCATAGCTGTCGACATTCCGAATGGCGTCGTCCAACTCTTTGGTGTCAGCTACTGGGCATATGCGTAATGCCGGCGCCTGGACAGTCACGGCGCCGTGTTCCTCTAGCAATTCGGCTAGCCGGCTGGCCTGGCTGCGCGCCCGCGTCACAAGCACCCGTTTTCCGAGTAACGGCCGTTTGTCGAACCACGCCAACTCTTTTCTCAGGGCCGCCACATCGCCGACCACAAGCGCCAGCGGAGCCCCGAGACCTGCAACACGCGTACGCTCCGCGATGTCGCCCAAAGTACCGGCCGCAACGCGCTGGGTGTTCATCGTCCCCCACTCGATCGCCGCCGCTGGGCGTTCGCCAGGCACCCCGCGTGATGTAAGCGCCTTCACAACGTCGGGCAGGTTCCGCCACGCCATCAGCACCACCAGGGTGCCGTCGAATGCGGCCGCGGCCTCCCAGTCGACCCGGTTCCCCGGCCCGGCGGGGTCTTCGCTGCCCGTGACCACCATCACTGCCGAAGACACTCCCCTGTGAGTCACCGGTATTCCGGCGTAGGCCGGGGCGGCGATCGCTGATGTAACGCCGGGAACGACTTCCCACTTCAGGCCGGCCTCGGCGAGAGCCATGGCCTCTTCGCCACCACGGCCGAACACAAACGGGTCTCCACCCTTCAGGCGGCAAACGGTCTTGCCGGCCCGGCAATGTTCGACCAGCAGTCCGTTGATCTTCCGCTGCGAACGGCTGGTCCCGCCGGGCGTTTTTCCCACGTTTATGACGACCGCGTCGGGGCGAGATTCACCCAATAGGGCTTCCGGTACCAGGCGGTCGTGCATGACGACATCGGCGCTGCGCAGGACGTCTAGGCCCCGGACGGTGATCAGACCCGGGTCTCCGGGCCCGGCGCCCACCAGGTATACGACTCCGCCCTCAGTCATCGGAGAAGCCTCCGGAGCCGAATGCAACACCCATCAATTCGGCCGCTCCGGATTCCAGCAATTTTTCGGCGACCGCGATACCCGCCGACGCTGGATCACTTGTGTTGCCCTGATGGGAAGCGCGCAGGACGGACGTGGCGTCTTTGTCGGCCGCAAATGCGTGAATCCTCAGTGACTCGCCTTTCACCGTGGCATGTGCCGACGTGGGGGCGGAACAGCCGCCCCGGATAGTCGCAAGGAACGCTCTTTCGGCGGTGATGGCGGCCCGTGTTTCGCGGTCGTCGACCGTTGCGGCAAGTTCCGTGAGGTCGGTCCGGCATTCGAGCGTCTCCAGTGCGATCGCCCCCTGGCCGACCGCGGGTACGAACTGCTCCGGCTCGAAGTATTCGGAGATGGCGTCGTTTCTGCCCAGCCTGTCGAGTCCCGCGGCGGCCAGAACTACGGCGTCCATCCCGCCCTCGTCAGAGGCCTTCGAAAGACGTGTCTCCACGTTGCCGCGTATTGGTTCGACGCGTAAGTCGGGGCGGGCAGACTTGAGCAAAGCCTGCCTTCGCGCGCTGCCAGTGCCCACGGCGGCCCCTTGCGGAAGTCCGGCCAGTCCACCTTCGTGACGGCTTATCAAAACGTCTCGCGGGTCGCCGCGACCCAGGACAGCCGCCAGGTGGAATCCCTGCGCCAGTTCGGAGGTCATGTCCTTCAGCGAGTGCGCCGCCACGTCGATGTTGCCGCTTTCAAGTTGCTCTTCGAGTTCCTTGACAAAGACCCCAACGCCCAACTGGGCGACTGCGGCGGCGCGGTTACGGTCGCCGCGCGTGGTGACCACGGCTGCCTGGAATTCGATGCCGGGGTTTGCTTTTTCGAGGGCGGCGATCGCCAGCGCGGTCTGCGCCAACGCGAGCCTGCTACCGCGCGTGCCTACTCGAACTGGCTTGTTTGGAAGTGTCTGCATCGGTACGTGTGTCCCACGGCAGAAACCTGATCGTGAAATTAGTAGTAGGAGTGTATTGTGACAGCCGGCAGAATCGGAGAGGGAAGAACTTGCCCGGTAGGGGCGGCTTCAGGAATTCCCTTTCACCTCTCGCTCCGCGCCTCTTGTTTCAAGCCGGCGCGTCAGTTCCGCCTTCGCGCCGGCGTCGTCCCCGCCTTTGAACTGCTCCAACAGGTCATCGGTCATGCTCTCCTGCCAATCATCCGGCGTCACGGGCACGCGCCGGGACCGGACGTCAGCGCGGACCTCCGCGAGCGTGGGACCTATGTCGGCCCACTCGAGGCATTGGCAATGCTGGGTATCTGACATTCGTTCCCGAAGCCGGCGCGCCAGGGCAGGGCTCGTTCCCGCAGTAGACACTGCGACAGTGACGTCGTTGCGGTGAACGATGGCCGGTGCGATGAACGTGCAGAGATGCGTCACGTCCATCACGTTGAGGACGACGTTCCGGTCGCGGGCCTCTTCGTAGATCGAAAGGTTGGTCTCGTCGTCGGAGGTATCGGCGACTATTGCCAGCCACGCCCCTTCGAGGTCACCCGGCCGGTAGCCGCGCCGTTCCCACTTGATCGTCCCACTGTCCGCCATTTCTTGCAGTCCCGTGGTCATTTGCGGTCCCGGGCTGAAGAGAGTCACTTTGGCGCCGCAATCCACCAGGTACCTGGCCTTTCGTTCGGCTTCGTGGTCGCCGCCGAACACGACCGCTTTGCGGTCTCGCACGTCGAGAAATATCGGGTAGTAACGCGGCAACGGCCTGCCTCCGGACCTGGATTTGGCCTAAACGGCCTGACGTGAGTATCGCGCCTTCGGCCCGATCAATGTTCAGCAGGACTACCCCTAATCGGGGAGTAACTACCCGCGAATGGCACAACCAGGCCGGTCGACCCGGTGTGATCGCGTTCGCCGGGTCGGTCAGGCCAGCACTCGGTTCCGGATTACCTCGTACGCTGCCTTGGCGTCTACCCCGGTTGCGAAGCTTATTGGCGGTCCAACCGTGCCTCTGAAGGTCCGGCCGCGTTCCTCGCCCTCCGTGACTACGCCGATCGGACCCTGCTCGTAAGTGAACAGTTCCGGCCGCATCGCCGCAACGACGGCGAGTGGATCGCATAACGACATCGTGTCGAATTCCGGGTGAAAGTCAAACCAGCCTCGAACCACGCGTCCCCTGACGCCGGGAATTTCGCCCGCCCGGTCCCGCTCCAGGAACACCGGGTTGCACACATCCAGGCCGATCAGCTTCACGTCCATCCCGCTGCGGAACACGACCTCTGCCGCTTCAGGATCGCTGTACGTATTGAACTCGGCATACGGTGTGACGTTGCCTGGTACGTCAACTGCGCCACCCATGACGATCAACGGCGATATGCCGCCAACCGTGTCGGGGCGCCGCGTGATCAGGCGGGCAACGTTAGTGAGCGGACCCAACGCGATCAGGGCAATGGGCGCACGGGCGTTTTCGATCTTTGACGCGATTGCGTCGATGGCGTTTAGGTCGTTGGCCACCGCAATCCGCGGCTCCGGCAGCCTGCCGGTCAGCCCGCGCGGACCGTGAAAGTACCGGGCATACACATATCGGCCCTTCAGCGGTCTGGCAGCTCCCCTGTACACCGGAATATCCGGCCTGTTCGCTATTTCGAGGATACGCAGGGCGTTGCGGGTTGCGTCGGCAAGTGAGCAGTTTCCGCCGACAATTGTCAGGGCATCGACCTGGAACTCGCGAGAATTCAGCGCCAGCAGTATGGCGAGGAGATCGTCCACGCCCGGATCGGTGTCGATGATGACGTTCATTTGCTAGAGAAAGTGTGTGGGCCCAGTTCACCCACGCCGCGATTTTGCCCAATCCTCGACCGCATCTTGCGAAGTGTGAGTCGGCTGCCATCCCAATTCGCTTCGGACCTTTTCCGCCGATGCCAGCCAGGGGTACTGAATGAAGTTCAGTCCGGCCGCCTTCGAGTAATTCTGTAGCCCCAGTCGCCACGTCAGGCCCGTTAACCCCTTTAGTACGGGCGCCGGCAGCGGCAAGGCCGTGGCCCCGGCCGTTTGGACCAGGTCCCTCCAACGCAGCGTGCCGTTGCCGGCGATATTGAAAATGCCGTTCGCCTTTTTGGCCAGGGCAGTCTCCACGACCGATGTGTAGTCGTCCAGGTGCAGGAATTGAATCTCCGGGTCCGCACCGGCCGGCACGGGCAGAACCCGACGGGCAAATGCCTGGGTGATGAAGTTCTCGGCGCCCGCCGCCATGGTCACGCATCCGCGAAGAATGCAGGCGCGCATGCTGGGATTACTCTTCGAATGGTCAAGAATCAGTCGTTCGGCGGCCGCCTTGTGTTCCGAGTACTGAAAGCCGCTGACCGGATTGACCGGGTCCTCCTCAACGGCTGGCCGGGTACGCTCCGGTCCTGCCCCGTAGACGGTGGTGCTGCTGAGGTAGACCAAGTGGCCCACCCCGGCGGCTTCGCAATCTTCCAGCAAGCGGCCGGTGGCATTGATGTTGATGTCGGCGGCTAGAGATTCGTCGCGAACGGGTCGCAACAAAAACGCCAGGTGGACCACGGCCTCGATCTCGAGGTCGCACAGGACTCCCAGAAGAGGCGTTCTAATGTCCTGGGTGATCGAGATCAATCGCCGCGTCCGGCGCGGCAAGACATCCGTGGGCGCGATGTCGATACCCGCCACCAACTCGACTTCGGGCTTGTCGCAAAGCGCCGCGACGGTCGCGCTGCCGAGGAATCCGGCCGATCCGGTAACGGCTATTCGGGCCGGAAAGTCACCCAACTGCCACCTCGTCCGTGAAGTCGAATCCGATCATGCCGAACCCGGGCACCACGAACGACATGCCGATCTTGTGCGCGCCCGGCTCGAGCTGAGGACCCGTGACGGAAATGACTATCACCTTGTTCATGGGCAGGCCGAACGTGTTTGAATCATCCACTTCGTTAAATCCGGTGGATTTGCCGTCCAGATCGAATCCGGCCGTCTCCAACGGCAACTCCGTGTCGTCCAGCGTCAACGGCAGGAGTTGCCGGGCGTACCCCGAACCGAGGGAGTTCCGCAATTGAAACTGCCATCCCGTGGCTGTGTTGGCGAGGCTGCCCTTGACG
Source organism: Dehalococcoidia bacterium (assembly GCA_965220275.1). Classification (GTDB taxonomy): domain Bacteria; phylum Chloroflexota; class Dehalococcoidia; order Lucifugimonadales; family Lucifugimonadaceae. The sequence continues at coordinate 24,811 of CBDCPN010000006.1, forward strand.
TAGAGGCGCCGCAATATGAACGCTGGAACTCCAGGCATCGTTCGCTCCGAATTTCTTGTGGTCTTTTAGCCGTCCAGCCCGTATCGCATCGTGTAGACCGCCCGCTCCGCCTCGACGGCGTCTTCCGGCACGAGCGTTGCGCCGCCGGCCATTTGGGCGAATGTGTAGACCTGCGCGATTCGTTCTACCAGCACGGCATTCCTGAGGGCCGCCTCGATAGTCTCTCCGACGGCGCACATGCCGTGGTTTCGCAGTAGTACGGCCCGTCGGTCGCCCAGCGCGTCTACTGCCGCCTCAGCCAATTCCTCGGTACCTGGAAATCCGTACTCAGCGACCTCGACAGGTCCGCCGAGGTAGACGACCATCTCGTCGACGATTGGCGGAATGGGCTTACCGATGACCGCGGAGACACTTGCGTAGAGGGAGTGGGTGTGTATTACCGCGCCGATGTCGGGCCTGTGCCGGTAGATGCCCAGGTGCAACGCGGATTCCGTCGAGGGTATCCCCTCCCCGGTGACCGGTTCGATGGCATCGTCCACTTCCACCAGGTCGTCCGGCGTCATCTCCTGGTAGGGCAGCCCGGCCGGGGTTATCAAGTACCGTTCGCTGTCACCCACCGTCGCCAGCCGTATGCTGGCGTTTCCGCTCGAACCGGCGACAAGTCCCCGTCGTTCCATCTCCACGACGGCGGCATGCAGGTCTTGTCTGAGATTTGTCATTCGATCAGGCTATTCGGACGGTCCGGCGACGGGATACCGTAACACGCCACCCAGTCCGGTTCACCGGGTCCCTCGGACCACGCCTGCCCTAAAGTTCGAGATCCAGCAGTTTTTTCTCTCGAAACAACCACGCGTCATACAGGTACCGGTACTCTTCCGCCATCGTAGGTGAGGGTTCTAATTGCCGAAGGTCACCGCGTCTCTCGGCCAGTCCGGATTCAAGCCCAGTACCGCTATCAACCGCTGCTGCGGCAAGCGTAATCGCCCCCAGGAGAGTGACGTCGGGAATGTCGGAGACGTATAGAGGCGGCTCGCTTACGTTCACCATTACATCGAGGAAAGTCCTGGACCGGGTCAGACCTCCGCCGATGGAAACGGTATTGATCGATCCCTCTGAGTCCTTAATACGGTCGAGTATCTGGCGAATCGCGAAGGCGAAGCATTCGAGGGATGCCCGCACGATCGCCGCGTGGTCGGGGGGTTCGAACGCCAGAGGCACAGGGAATAACAGGCCCCCCGTCCTCAGGCCGACCCGGTCGTATTGGACCAGCGACGGGCCGAGGTGCGCCGCGACACCGCGCGCGCCAGGCACGACGCTACCTGCCTCGACATCCAGTCTCGCCATCGTCTCGGCCCGGTCATCCGGGCCGCCAAGAATAGATACTAGCCAGTCGTAGGCGCCGCCCATGACGCCGGAGTTGCCTTCGACAACCCATCTATCTTCAACGACGTGTCTGCCGGTCCACAGGGTGCGCGTCGAATCCAGGTGCGGTCGGTCCGTCACGCATTGGACTGGTGTGCTCCACCCCGTCGCGATCCCGGCGTGCCCAGTTTCTGAAACTCCCATGCCAACCAACGCGGTTTGCGTGTCGGGACCGGCTTTGACCACCGGGATGCCAGCCGGAAGGCTGAGTTGGTTGGCGGCAACCCTGGATAATTTGCCTACTACGCTGCCCGGTCCGCTTGCCGGGGGGAACATCGAGACATCTATCCCCAGTTTTCGGGAGATTGCATCGGCCGGCTGGCCGGTCTTCACCTCACTAACGCCCGAATCTACCGCCAACGCCGAGTCAAGCGTCAATTCCCCGGTGAGGCGGTACGCAACCCAGTCCGCGATTCCGCAGGCCGACCGTATGCGCTCGAAGAGTTGGGCCGACTCTTCCCTGATCCACAGCAACCTCGCCCACCATGTCAACAGACCGGGTCCGTGTCCCGTGAGATCCCAGAGGTCACCGCCAACCAATTCGTCGACGACGCCCCCTTGAAACGCCGCTCTCTGGTCCTTGTTCGGCCCGGCATAAAGTTCGGCGCCCTCTTCGTCGAGTACAACGAGACCGTGCCTTTGGCCAGTGACCCCTATTGCCGCGATTGAAGCGGCTGGAATTCGCGATGCGTGAATCGCTTCTTTCGCAGCATCAACTCCGAGACGCCATGCGCTGGTGGCATTGAATTCCAGGGCTGCGTCGGGCGCACCATCCGGCCTGTAGTACTCCACACGTCGGCTCGCGACTCCGGTCGGCGGCCCCACTGCCTGCCCAACTGCCGCACGGAGGCGGCTTGTTCCGAAATCGAAAGCCAGGAAGTACGGTGCGGACCCGCTAAGCCCCACGCCGGTGCTCCCAGACATCCGGATTGACGAGGTTTATCGGTCTCGTCCCGGTCCTGTATCTCAGCAGGTCCTCGGCGATCGCACTCGAATGCCTGTTGATCGTTTCGCGGGTGGCCCCACCGATGTGAGGCGTGAATACGACGTTTTCAAGTGAGAGAAGCGGATAAGAGGGTTCGACCGGGTGTGTGGGGAATATATCGAGCCCGGCGCCGCCAAGCCTGCCGCTCCGGAGGGCTGTCTCCAGCGCGTCCTGGTCCACCAACTCCGGGGCCGATACGTTTATCAGAATTGCGCCGCGCTTGACCCTGTCCATCCGTTCGGCGGTGAGCAGCGCCTGGCCGTCACCCGGCGGCGGCGCGTGCAATGTGATCACGTCGGCGGACTCGACCAGGAATTCAAGGTCGCACCACGTGGCGCCGTGTCTCTCTGCCACGGACGGCTGGACAAAAGGGTCATATGCGACGACGTTCATGCCCAGGGCGTTGCACAATCCACTGACCCGCCTACCGATTGCGCCCAGCCCAACCACCCCAGCCAACTTCCCGGCCAGCTCCCTTCCTCGGAGTTCACGGTATGGACCGGTTGGAGACTCCCATGAGCCGGAGCGCACGTACTTGTCAGACTCAGGTATCCGCCGTGCCGCAGCCAGCATCAGTCCGATGGTCAACTCCGCCACGGCAGCGGCGTTTCGGCCCGGCGTATTGACCACCACCACGCCCCGTTCCGTGGCCGCCTCAACGTCGATCTGGTTGACTGCGGCCCTGCAGATACCGGCGAATCCCAGGTCCGGGGCGAGGTCGAAGGTCTCCGCAAACAAAAAATCGCCTTCCACCACCACTGCCCCGAAGCGGTCCCTCGAAAGGCGGGCCCCCAGTTCTTCCGGGTCCTGCAAAGTCCCGGTTTCGAGCCAGTCTTCGTGCACCACGTCAACGCCCGCCGCCTTGAGTTGGGCGATTGCAGGTGCGGAAAACGGGGCAAGCACTAACGCCCTCAAGGCGGTCAGCCCAACCCTTTCAGGTGTTCAATCGCAAGTTCCGATGCGATGTTTCCGCTTCGCACCGCGCCCTCCATGGTCGAAGGCCAACCGGTGTCGGTCCAGTCCCCTGCCAGGAAGAAGCCGGGTTCCGGGGTCTGTTGCGGGAGCCTGTACATGCCGGAGCCCGGCACTACCCTGAACGTGGCGTCGAGCATCTTTACGACCAGGAACCTCTTCACTTTGGCGGCGCCCGCGGCCGGAAACAGTCTTGCCATTTCGGCTACGAACAGTTCCTGGAGCTCTGCCTTTGGTATGTCCTTCCACTTCCATGCCCCGCTGAGCGAAATCACGACGTGCTGCCCGCCGTGTTCCTCTTGCATCTCTCTCATCCCGGTCACGTTGAAGACCCACTGCACCGGGGTATCGATGGCCGCGACGAATATGTCGTCCATCACCGGTCGGTCGTACCAGATATGCACGCCCACGATGGGCGCTGTCTGCACCAATTGCGCCCTGGAGAAGAATGGGTCCCTGCGGTGGCTTTCAGGCAGGATCTCCAGCATCTTGTCGGGCATCAGGGCTACGACACATGCGTCGGCCTGTATTGCGCCACCGTCGGACGTTTGAACCTGGAGGCGTCCTTCGTCGAAACCGATTTCGTTGACGCCGACCCCGCAACGGACCTCCCCGCCGGCGTCGTGAATAAAGGCCGAAGCCGCGGTTCCCGCGAGGCTCGACAGTCCGACCACCGGATAGCCGATTGCCGCATTTTGCGGAGCGCCCATAAGCGCGGTCTGAAACAGCATGACGCCCATGTCCGCGTTTACGTCTCCAATGTCGTCGTTCAGAGCGGGCAGGGTTATGAGGTTCCAAAAGTTGTCAATCGTCTCGTCGTTCTGCAGGTTTTGCCTGAGCCAGGAGTCGAAAGTCTTCTCCTCCAGGACACCGCCGGACTTCCTTTTCGAAAGCCGGATGCGCAGCAGGCCATAGAACAGCCGCAGTTTTGCCACCGGTGACAGGTGGCCATAGAACAACAAAGCCTTGACGTTCGCCAGGGGACCGGGCAGGGCGTTGGCCTTGAGGCGGGACGTTTTGCCGTTCCGCAGGACGGGAGCGTCCAACCGGTCCGGCATCCTGACGTTGTCCCGTGCGTTTATCTTTTGGAGGAAGTCCCGGTACTCGTTGCACGCGCCCACGAACACGTGCTGTCCGTTGTCGACCTCGACACCCGTCTCCCTGTCCTCGAACGAGTACGCTCTGCCGCCGAGAAACGGCCGGCGTTCGAGGAGCAGGGGAGTGAAACCGGCCTCAGCCAACCTGACCCCAGCTGCCAGTCCGGCAAGTCCGCCGCCCACGACCACCGCCTTGTGGCGGTTCACGAAAGCACCGGTATCCGGCTTTGAATCCACAGTCTCGCCGCCAGGGCCGCCTTGGCCGTCCGGCTCAGGCTGATCCTCTCGCTGAAAACGTCATAGTCTGACGCTTCGATGCGGCCCAGCAATTGACGATACACGGACGACATTGTCCTTGGGCACGCCCGCGATCTCCTGTCCAACAGGGGAAAGAGCCTGGCGCCGCTTTCGAAGTAACGGCGGGCCCTTTCTATCTGGAACTTCGCCAGAGCCCTGAAGGAATCGTCAACCGTACCGACCATGAGCCTGGACTTTGAATACCCGAATTTTTCCAGTTCTTCGTTTGGCAAGTAGACGCGCCCGTCCCTGGCGTCTTCGGCCACGTCGCGAATGATGTTCGTCAATTGCATCGCGATGCCCAGGTCGATCGCGTACTCCACCGCCCGTTCGTCCGAGTAGCCAAACACTTCGATGCATATGAGTCCCGGCGCGCTTGCAACCCGGCGGCAGTATTGGACAAGCTCATCAAATGTCTCGTAGCTGCTCTTGGTGAGGTCCATCTCGCAACCGTCGATAACGTCAGTGAAGTGGGACATAGGGATTCCGTAACGTTCTTGGGCGTCGCCTAGCGCAATCCAAACGGGGCCGGTCGGATTGCCATCGTATGCGTCTTGCAGTTGTGTCCTGAGACCTGCCAATTCAAGCTCTGCCGTCTCACGCCTCTCGGGATCGTCCACGATGTCGTCGCACAAACGGCAGAAAGCATAAGTCGCGTAGATCGCGTGCCTCTTCCGGGGTGGAAGAGTCAAGAACGCGTAGTAGAAATTCGTCGAACTCGCCTTGGTGATGGCCTGGCACTCGAGGTACGCCTGCGCGACCTCTGCGGGGTCGAGAGCTACGTCTCGAGATGCTGTACTGGGTGGTGCCATTACGATTGCTTGAGACCGCCGGTTCTCAGGTCAATTCAGTCGAACAGGTACTGCGGCACCGGCGAAATGCCTACCTTCGACCGTACCCACGCAGTGGCGAATAGTCTCGCCTTGCCCGCTTTCGACAGGGCAGGTCGGCTGGTAAGGACATCATAATCCTGGCGTTCAATTGCCTTCAGGATGGACAGCCCACCGGCCGTGAACAACGCGATGTCGATGCGGGCGGGTTTGACTACTCTGTTGACCAGTGCGTACCCGCGGCGGAACAGGTCTTTGGTCCTTTCGACCTCGAAACGCATCAGCCGCCGAAACTCCGGGGAAGCCGAGCGTCGCTCGATCACTTCCTCGTCGACCCCATACTCGGCCATGTCCGACAGGGGCAGATAGATCCGGCCAATCGAGTAGTCCCGTGCAACATCCTGCCAGAAATTCGCCAGTTGCAGCGCAGTGCAGGTGTAGTCCGAGAGCGCGTGCAATTCCGGCTCGCGGTGTCTGAATACGTAAAGCACGAGACTCCCGACCGGGTTGGCCGAGTGTTCGCAATATTCGAGCAGTTCCTCGTAGTCGGGGTGCCGCTTGATTAGCTGGTCCCGTCGATTTGCCTCTATTAGCTTCAGAAACGGTTCCGGCGGAATATCGAACTCTTCGATGGTCACCTGGAGGGCCTTGAAGTACACGTGCTCCGGCGCGCCTTCGTAGCAGAGCCGGAGTTGGCGTTCCCATTCGTCGAGAAGCGCCAGTTGGTCCGTTTTCGCCTCATCGCCCAGATCGTCCACGCCGCGGCAGAACGCGTAGACGGAGAAGAAGTGCTTCCTGAGGTCCTTCGGGATCAGGCGGGTGCCTACGGAGAAGTTCTCGTAGTGAGACCTTGCGAGCTCTTCGCAGGCGCGGAACGCGGCCTCGGGAGTCGCTGGGCGGTCCCGGGGTTCCGCAAGGTCGATTCCTGGAAGGTCCATCGAGCCCTCATTGCGCCTCTGGTGTGCTGATATTCCTGCTCAGCCCGGCTCTTGTTAAATGGTACGGGATGGTCGCAGGCCCAACCGGGTCGACCTTAACGAATTGGCACCCGGGGCCGATTAAAAAACAGCCCGACCTGCCCATCCGCTGCGGATATCGACAAAGAGGGGCCTGATAAAGGCTGCTTCAATGCGAGTCTTGAACGCTAGTCAGCCGCGGGTGTATTTTTCTCCGCCGAATCGCGAGTTAGGCGATTGTAGCGTCCCAGCGCGAGCAGGGGCCAATAGATGCGATACATGTGGTATTTGATCATGAACCCGGATGGCAGTTCGGTGGGAAGCAGTTCTCCCGGCTTGCCGTTGGGCGACCTGAATCGCCTGTCCCCTATGCCGTAACCCGGGAAACCGGTGGCGGTGTACTGCGGCTCATCCCACGTGCCGTCTTCCACCTGGGTGTCCACGAGGTATCGTGCGCCCCGCTCGACCGCTTTGCCCGAGTGCCTCCCCGCAGCCATCAACGCCATCATCGCCCATGCCGTTTGGGATGCCGTGCTTTCGCCGATTCCCCTCAGTCCCGGGTCTGCATAAGACGCGCAAGTCTCGCCCCATCCCCCGTCAGCATTCTGGCGGGATTCCACCCAGTCCGCGGCCTTTTGGACCCTGGGGTCGCTCATGTCGTGGCCGATGGCTTCCAGGGCGGGAAGTACGGAAGCGGTCCCGTACAAGTAATTCACTCCCCATCGACCGAACCAGGGACCGTCGTCTTCCTGTTCCGACCAAAGGTAATCGACCGCAGACTTGACCGCGTCGGAGTCCGTAGGCCATCCCAGAACACCGATGGCTTCAAGAATGTGGGCGGTGACGTCTACGGTCGGTGGGTCGATGGTCTCCCCGAAATCGAAGAACGGCAGCTTCGTCGCCAACGTGGACGTGTTGTCCTTGTCGAAGGAACCCCAGCCGCCGTTCTTGCTCTGCATGCTCAGAAGCCATCGCATGCCCCGCTCGATTGCCCGGTCCCTGTCGGGACCCAGGGTAGTGCCTGCCTGCGAAATGGCTATCAGTATCTCGGCCGCGTCGTCAGTGTCGGGGTAGGTCTCGTTATGAAACTCGAATGCCCAACCGCCCGGTTCCTGGTCTGGGACCTGGACGGACCAGTCGCCGGGGGTGCGGATTTGCCGGACAACCAGCCAGTCCGCAGCCTTCACCACCATCGGGTCGTCGCGGTCCAAACCAGCTTCGTGTAGAGCATTTAACGCAAGGCACGTGTCCCACACCGGTGAAACACAGGCCTGCAATCGCCAGGTCTCTTCGTCCTCGATTGCAAAACTGTCAAACCCGTCCAACCCTCTCCGCAGGACCGGATCATCCAGCGTGTAGCCCAGTTGGTACAGGGCGATAAGGGAGTAGACCCATGGCGGTTGAATGCCACCCCAACTGCCGTCGGCCTCCTGGCGTTCGACGATCCAGCGCTCGATCTCGCCAAGGGCCTTCCCTCTGACAGGTATCCACAACACCCGTTCGGCTGCACGAAGCAGGCGGTCACCCGCGTAAAGGATTCGCTCCCACCCAAATCCGTCGGGCAGCGGAATCGTATAGGCAGCGTTGTCCTTGCCGTTCACGTACAGTTCGTCAATCTCATCGCCCGGCGGCAGGGAGAATACCGGTCTTTGGGAAAGGAGCACCGTCATTGGTACGACGGTCCCTCGTGCCCAACTGGCGAACGAATAGACGTTGAACGGGACCCGCTTGGGCACAAATATCAATTCGGGCGCGATGTAGGGAGTTCCCGACCACTCCCACTGACCCAGCATCGCCAGCCAAATCTTGGTGAAGCTGCGGGTCTTCTCGATGCCCCCCTTCGAGAGGATCAACTCCCTGGCCCTGCGCATCGGTGGGGATTCCGGGTCTCGTCCGGCCATCTTGAGGGCCGTGTAGCACTCCACTGTTGTGCTGAGATCGCTTGCGGCGCCGTAGTAAAGCCGCCAGCCGCCATCGTCGCCCTGCTGTCGTTCGATGTGTCGTGCGGTCTTGTCCCACCTGTCCTGGTCCGCCGCGCCGAGGATGTGCGTGAGGAAGATGTACTCCGCCTCCATCGTCGGATTCGATTCGAGTTCGCCCCACCAGTAGCCGTCTACGTGTTGTGACTTCCGCAGTAGCGAAACCGTGTTCGCAATCGCCTCATCGACCGCGGACGCCCGGCCTCGAAGCGACGGCCCTCGCGGCATCCCAGTCCGAAACTCAGGGATGGGATGGGTGTGCGGGGCCTGCGACGCGATGGTCATTCGACAGCCCGCAATTCACCGGCGGCGTTAACTGGAAGTTCAGTCGCTGCGTATCCGTTGTCCGTGAACCACCGGGCGGCGCGCGCGACCGACTCAATGGCTGGGCGTGGACGCAAGTCCAGTTCGCGCACCGCCTTGGCACAGTCGACGTACATCGGATGTTTGGCGACGCGAAGGCCTTCCGCGGGGATGTAGGGTTCCCGGCGCAGCAATTTGCCTTCGATGACGTCGTCGATCGTGCCCAACGCGAGGGCGAGGGCAAACGGAACGCGTACCGGCCAGCGGCGCAATCCGGTTGCCTGTTTCAGCAGGCTGTAGATCCCGCGCAGCGAGTGGTTTTCGCCACCCAGGATGTACCGCTCGCCTGGCCGTCCGCTGGTGAAGGCAGATATGTGTGCGTCGGCGATGTCGTCCACGTCGCAGATGTTCAGGCCCGTGTTAACGTAACCGGGAAACCTGCGCTTCAAGAACTCGACGATGATACGTCCTGTTGGAGTGGGCCGCCGATCACCGGGTCCCAGGGGTACGGTCGGGTTGACTATCACCACCTCCAAATCCGGCGAGTTGAATGACAGGGCGACCCGCTCTCCCAGGAGCTTTGACTTCTTGTAGTCGCCGTGGAGGTCGTCCAATTCCGCAAGACTGTTTTCGTCTGCGACCCGCCCCGGCCCGGGCCACTTGAACGTGGCCACGGTGCTGGTGTGAACGACCCTTTTGACGCCGACCTTGCGGGCCGCCTGGAGGAGCGTCTTAACGCCGTCGACGTTTGTCTTATAGAAAATGGACCGGTCACGGGCCCAGAATGCGTAGTGGCCAGCCACGTTGAAGAGCCCGTCGACACCCTCTAGCCCGCGGACCAGAGCCGCTTCATCCGACAAGTCGCCAGATACGGGGTAGATTCCGGCAATTTCCAGGGCCGAAGAGTCGCGTCCGGGACGGACCAGCGCCCGGACCTGGTGGCCGGATTCCGCTAGCCGGCGGGCTACTGCGCCGCCGATGAACCCGGTGGCTCCTGTGACCAGGAACTTCATGCCGCAACTCCGGAACCGGAGGGGTAGGCGGAAATACCGTCTATCCGGCTGCTGAATTCCCAGCAGAACTTGGTCAGGTTGACGCGGGCGGCCCGGGTTGCGTCGTGGAGATCGATAATCGTCGGCAATTGCCAGGGTCTCCTGGCGACGTACCTGATCGCCGGCCAGATTCTTCGGTCCGATGAGCCACCTGGAATATCCGTCACCAACTGCGGGAGGTCGAAGTCCACTGCGTCCACAATGGATCTGGCGACAAGGAACGGAATCTCCGCCTCCGCTGCGATGGAACACACGACGTGACTCTCAAGGTCCACAGCCGCGGCGCCAAGACGGTCCCCTATCCAGCCCTTCATATTCGCCGTCCTGGCGATCGAGGGCAATGACACCAGCAGACCGGAATTGGAATCTATGCCGGTTGTTTCGACCACGATGCGCGCGCAGGTCATCATGTCTGCGTCCGGTGTCAGCGTCCCTGATATTCCTCGGGACTCCCACGTGATTGGGGAACCTTCAATGGTGCAGACCGTTGCTGGGATGACAAGGTCTCCTTTTCCAACGTCAGAGCTGGTACCGCCCGCGAATCCGGTGACTACCATCATCGGATCTCTCACGTTGTCGATGGCCCATTTCGACGCCTCCACGGCTCGGGCAGGACCGACGCCACTGACGACAACAGTGAATTCGGCGACGGTGCCGTCGTGATCGAACTCTCCCGTAAATGCCTGGAACCCGTCCGGAGTCGGGACCTCTCGTGCATTTCCTGCTCGCAGGATCCCCGAAACTTCTTCTTGAAGGGCGGCAAGTATCAGCAACATCCGATGATCCGTTCAGTGTGCTGAGAACAGCGCCCGGCCAGCTTCCCGGGCGCAATGTTCCGGCGGGGCTAGCCCGCGGTTATTCCACTTTTGGTCAGGGCGCCGCCGCGCACGAGGGCAGCGGCGTCAGAGGGACTGGAAAAGGCGTTGAAGATCGTGGATGATTCGAACCCGCAGTGCATCATGCAGTTGGCGCAACGCGAGTCTTTCTGCGCGTTGCCGTAGTTGTCCCACACTTCGTCCTGCATCAGGTCATTCAACTTTTGCGTGTGTGAATCGGCCAACGGGTAACAGGGGTTTCTCCATCCCATGATGGTGTAGGTGGGATTGGACCAGGCCGTGCAGGTTTCTATGTCCCGTTCACCGCGCAGATACTGAAGGTACAGGGGGTTGTTGTACAGCTTGATGCCCTTAGTCTGCTCCGGGTCGAGGACTTTCTTGAAAATCTCTTTGGCCTGCTTCTTCTTGAGGAAGAGTTGCTGGTTCGGCACGCTTTCGTAGTCGTAACCGGCGGTAACCATGGCGCCTTCGAAACCGATCTCGGTGGTCATTCGCCACAAGGCCTGGAGGTCTTCTGCATCGCTCCCTGAGAATAAGGTCGTGTTGCTGCATACGCGGTAGCCGCGCTCGATTGCCCGCTTGGAATTCATCATGGCGATCTTGTAGACGCCCTTGCGGGACACGGCAACATCATGCCGTTCACCGGTGCCGTCAAGATGGATCACCCAGGCGAAGTACTTGGACGGAGGTATTTCCTTCATCATCTTGCCCATGGTCAGGGCGTTGGTGCACACGTATACGAATTTCTTACGTGCCGTCAGGGTATTGACCAGTTCGGGCAGGTGGGGCCAGATGGTTGGCTCTCCGCCGGCAATGGACACAACCGGAGCGCCGGATTCTTCTACGGCGTTCAGGCAGTCCTTTGCGGTGAGTTGCTTGTTGATGACAGACTCATACTCGCGAATTCTGCCGCAGCCTTCGCAGGCCAGGTTGCATGCTTCGAGAGGTTCGAGCATCGTCACAAGCGGAAATCTCTTACGCCGCTTGATGACTTTGTTCTTGAAGATGTACCAGCCCACCCTTACGGCGAGCTCGACGGGTCTGGCCATATCTGACTCCTTAAAGTTAGGGCTCGGCAGTTACGACGCCCCAGAGGCCGTCAACTGTCCCTCACCAGCAAGTAGTCTCCCAGTTCTTGAAATTCCCGCGCGGAATCAACAGATAACTGGAGAGACCTTAACACGGACCGGGCGCTCTGCCACCGCTCGGTTGCAAGCCGATAGCAATACGCTTCCGTGTCCAGGTCCCCCATGATCTCGAGCACCTGCTCCACATCCCGGTCGCTTATGGGGTCTGAACCGTAGATTCGTTCCAGTTCATCCCGGGCAGTACCGGTGGCTTCGTTGATTGCGTGGACGGCCGGCAGGGCCTTTTTCCTACGGCGAATGTCGGAACCAACGGGCTTTCCGGTCTCGGGCCCTCCCCAGGTCCCCAGCATGTCGTCGCGTATCTGGAAGATCCTCCCAAGCTCGTAACCGACTCTACGGAGCCCGGCGGCGATCGTTCTGTCCTGCCCGCCGTCGCAACCGACCAACGCGCCGAGGTAACTTGATGCCTCTATCAAGGCCCCGGTCTTGCGCTCGATCATGTCGAGGTACTCGTCAACCGTTATCGACGGCCTGGTTTCGTACGAGACGTCGAGGACCTGGCCCTCGATCATCCTGAGATAGTCGGCCGTCAAAACGTTGCATGCTTCGACGCAAGTCTCGTCGGAGACTCCGTTCTTTCGAAGCCGTTGGATTGCCAGGTCCGCGACCGTCAGCATCAGGTTTCCTGACACCAGTGCCGTCGGCTCACCCCAGACCGCCCAGACGGTCAGTCGATGACGCCGATAACGATCGCGGTCCTGTACGTCGTCATGGATCAGCGAAAAGTTGTGTACGTACTCCAGGGCCACGGCCGCGGGCAAAGCGCAGGTGACATCTCCCCCTGCGGCCTCGCAGGCGAGCAGGCACAGGGTAGGCCTGACCGCCTTGCCGCCGCCCGGACCGCCTGGATCGCCCTCGTTATCCACCCAGCCCATCATGTAGCGAAGTGGGGTGTAGGCGGGCAGGTTCGACTGGTCCAACTCTCGACGCAGCGCGCCGTCGATAAGTGGCTGATAACGGGCGAAGAATGCCGGCGGCCCTTGCGAATCTGCGCGTACCGATTCGGATGAATCGGAGGGTAGTGCTGCCGCCTTGGCCAAATCCTCTACTCCTGTGCCCCGCCGCGGGGTCGGCTGACGAGCCCGGATGCTAGCAATGTGCCGGAAATGGTGTCAATTGGAATCACAATAACGGTCCGGCAATTCGCCGAAGACGCCTGTGACCGACCGCAACGCAAATGGCCTACCGGCCGAACAGGGGTTACTACACCCGTGTCGACTGGGAGGCCATTCCCATTCCGGATTTGTTGCCTTCCGGCGAAGGCGGCGCCCCTTGTATCTAGGCCGCGATGACCTTCAGCTTTCGGGTCCTGGCCGACTCCTGAGAAGGCAATGCGACCGTAAGGATGCCGTCCTTGTAGTTCGACTCCGCCTTCTCGCGGTCGATCGCGCCGGGCAATCTGAGGTACCTGTAAAAGGCGCCAGTCCGCCGCTCGCTCAAAAGCACGCCGTCCTTACGGTCCTCCGTTTCGGCATCGGCGTTGGCCTTGATCTCCAGGCCGCGCTCTCCGACAGTCACTTCGATCTTGTCGGGGTCCACGCCGGGCAGAGACGCCTTGACGATGAAGGACTCACCGTCCTTGACGACGTCCAGCGGCACAGGCCAACTCCGGTCCGAACTGTTCGTTCCGGCTCCGGTGACCCGACTCCTCATTAGATCGATGCGCCTGAAGTCGGCAAAAGGGCTCCAACGTACGAGGGTCATGTTTTCCTCCTGGCATACCAGCCAATGTGTTCCCGATCAGGCCGAGCACTCCGCCCTGACCGTGCTTCAAGCAATGATATAAACCTGATAAGTATCTTGTCAAAAGATATTAGTCAGAGTCTGATAAGATAGTTGACGACAGGCATTGCCCAAGACATTTTTGCCGCCCGGAGAACCATTTTGGACGCCAATTACTACGCCGTGCTCGGTCTGACCCGCAGCGCCTCCGGCAAGGATGTCCGCGACGCGTACCGGGCGCTGGCTCGCAAGCTGCATCCTGACGTGAACCCCGGGGATCAAGCCGCGGCCGAGCGATTCAAACGGGTAAATGAAGCTCACGAGGTCCTCTCGGACGAAAAGTCGCGCAAGGACTACGACGATTTTGGTGATAACTGGAAGCATGCGGATGAGCTCAGGCGTGCCGGGGTTGGTCGCGGTGGTCGAGCGCATGGCTTCGGAGATTTTGGATGGGCTTCAGGCAATGCCGATTCGGTCTTCAACTTCTTTGACGCTGGGTTCGGGCAAACACGGAACATGAGGCCAGGACCGCGTGTCCATGAAACGACGGCGGAGATTTCCCTGCTGGAGGCGTACCAAGGGACCACGCGCAGGTTGAAACTCGGGCTTGGCGCCGAGCCACATCTCGAATTCGACGTCGATATCCCGGCTGGTGTACGGGACGGAGTCAAGATCCGGATCAGGCCGCGAGCAGGCCTGGAAGTACTGATCGCAGTAAAGATTCGACCGGACTCACGCTTTGAACGTCGCGGCGACAATCTTCGTGTGAAGGTCCCCGTGCCGTTTCTGGACGCCGTTCTAGGGGGCGAAGTGGAGGTACCGACCTTGACCGGCAAGGTGGCGTTGACCATCCCGCCCGGCACGCAGAACGGCACTGCCCTGAGGATTCGCGGCAAGGGGATGCCCAGATCCGCATCGGCCGATTCATTTGGTGACATCGTGGCGATCGTCGATGCCAGACTCCCGGAAGTGTTGTCCGTAGAAGAACAGGAGCTGTTTTCGCAACTCCGCGAAGTTGGATCAATCGCGCCCGACACAAGGGGAGGATCTGACGAATGACCATCGGCAGAGACGAGCCCGTTTATGCCATCGGTGTGGTTGCACGGATGATCGGCGTTCACCAGCAAACGCTTCGGAACTACGAACGCTGGGGCCTGGTGGTCCCCGGTCGCAGCAGGGGCCGCGTCCGGATGTATTCGCAGACCGACGTCGAGCGAATTATGCAGATCACTCAGTGGAAGAACGACCTTGGCCTGAACCTGGCGGGGGTTGAAGTCATGACCAGGTTGCTCGAACGCATTCACAAACTCGAGCAGCAGGTAACGGACCTGACCGTCGAGATGATCCGGATGAAAGAGGGCGGTCGGAGGCTGCCCAATCGGGACAGGTAGGAATGATCATGGCCTGCGGGGTGAAAAATCCGCGGCCCACCCGACTGAACGGGGGACAACGAAAATGGTCTTGAGACACGACGACTTCACTGAACAGGCACAAGCGGCGCTTGGTGCGTCACAGCAGCTTGTAATGCAGATGCGCCACTCGCAGTGGGACGCAGAGCACGTCCTATTGGGTCTGCTCGACGTGCCGGACGGATTGCCCGCGAGATTGTTGGAACACCTGGGTGTCGACTCGGGCGAAATCGCAGACGAGGTCCGGTCCGAACTGAACGCTTCGCCAAAGGGCAATTCGCAGCAATCTACAACCGGCCAGATATTCGCAACGCCAAGGGTGAGTGCCGTGATGGAAGGCGCGCGGGAGGAAGCAAAGCGCCTGAAGGACGAGTTCATCAGCACCGAGCACCTGTTCTTGGCCTTGGCTGAGGATGGCATTGGCGGCAGCGTCGGCAAGGCCTTCGATAGGCGCAACATCACCAAGGAGCGCGTTTACCAGGCGTTGCTCGACGTGCGAGGTTCGCAGCGGGTAACCGACCAGAGGGCCGAGCACAAGTACCAGGCGCTGGAAAAGTACAGCATCGACCTGACCGGGCTGGCCCGCGAAGGCCGGCTCGACCCCGTAGTGGGCCGTGACGCAGAGGTCAAGCGCGTGATGCAGACCCTCAGCCGCAGGACCAAGAACAACCCCGTGCTGATAGGTGACGCAGGAGTCGGCAAGACAGCCATCGTGGAAGGACTTGCGCAGCGCATCCACAACGGCGACGTACCTGAGAGCCTGAAGGGAAGGACGGTGATCGCGCTCGATATGGGCTCGCTTATCGCCGGCGCAAAATTCCGGGGTGAGTTCGAGGAGCGTCTCAAGTCCGTCATGGACGAGATCAAGGCCGCCGCGGGGGAAATAGTCCTGTTCATCGACGAGATCCACACCGTGGTCGGCGCGGGGGCCGGAGGGGACGGTTCGCTCGATGCATCGAACATGATGAAACCCGCCCTGGCGCGCGGGGAGATGCAGACCATCGGGGCGACGACGCCCGACGAGTACCGCAAGCGCATCGAATCGGACAAAGCCCTTGAACGCCGCTTCTCGCCGATCTGGGTAGAAGAGCCGTCGGTCGAAGACACGGTCCAGATGCTCAAGAACCTGAGGCCCCGGTACGAGAAGCACCACGGCATCAAGATTGACGACCAGGCGCTCGAATCTGCTGCCCTGCTTGGGGCGCGGTATATCTCAGACCGCCTGCTGCCCGACAAGGCCGTCGATCTCATCGACGAGGCAGCAGCGAGGCTCCGCATCGAGAACGAGAGTTTCCCGGACAAGTTGAAGAAGGAAGAGGCGCGAATCCAACACCTGTTGGAAGAGGAGAGTTCGGCCTCCGAGCGGGGCGACTACGAAGCCGCGGCCGGTTTCAGGTCCGAGCGTCTGAGGTCGTCCCAGAAGTTCGACCAGGCCAAGGCCGAATGGCTATCGAATCGCGAGATCGGCGACTCAGTCGATCCAGAACTCATCGCGGCCCTGATCAGCGAGCGGACGGGCATTCCCGTGGCGAGACTTGTGGAAGAAGAGGCAGACCGGCTGCTCCATCTCGAGGAGAGACTCCACCGGCGGGTCATAGGGCAGGCTTCGGCGGTGTCGGTGCTATCAGACGCCATCCGTCGCGCCAGGGCGGGGCTGAAGGACGTGAAACGGCCCATCGGCAGTTTCATCTTTCTGGGACCCACCGGAGTAGGCAAAACGGAACTTGCCAGGGCCCTGGCCGAATACCTGTTTGACGACGAGGACCACATGGTCCGAATCGACATGTCGGAGTACCAGGAGCGGCACGCTGTTTCACGGCTGATCGGCGCTCCCCCGGGCTATGTTGGCTACGACGAGGGAGGTCAACTCACGGAATCGGTCAGGCGCAGGCCGTTCAGCGTGATCCTGTTTGATGAGATCGAAAAGGCCCATCCGCAGGTGTTCAACACGCTGCTGCAGGTGTTGGATGACGGCCGTTTGACAGACGGCCAAGGCAGGACCGTGGACTTCCGGAACACGGTGATCATCATGACCAGCAACCTGGGCACTGAAGGGGCCTCGCACGAAGCGATGGGATTCCAGGGCGCGCGAAACGGCTCCGACGAACGGCAACGCATAAAGGCGTCAATCGAATCGTCGCTGAAAACGGCGTTCAGGCCGGAGTTCCTAAACCGGATTGACGACATCATCATCTTCGATCCGCTCACGCGGGACGACATACTGTTGATTGTCGACAAGATGACCGCGTCGGTTAAGGAGAGGGTCCGCGAACTGGGAGTGGAGATCGAGCTGACCGACGCTGCACGGCAGTGGCTCGGCGATGAAGGCTTCGACAAGACTTTCGGCGCCAGGCCGCTTGCAAGGGCGATACAACATCACCTGGAGAACCCGCTATCCAAGCGAATTCTGACGAAGGAGTTCGGTCCTGGATCGAAGATCGTGGTGGACGTTGAAAACGACAGGCTGACCTTTGCGGAGGCCCGTGTGCCCGTGTCATCGGCGTCTTGATCCTCCGCTTGTGATCAGGCGCGCCGTCCTGTTGCCGACGCCAACTTGTGCGGCGGGTGACTTCACTGAATAATCGCATCATGCTTTCGGATGAGGTCGGGGAAACCCAGAGCGACGAAGAATCTCAGCGCAATCCGGCTGAGTCCCACGGTCCGGCGAACGCCTTTGCCGACTGGGCGGCTGCTCACCCGAAGACGTTCACCATCGGCATATGGACGGTCGTGGGCGCCTCAATTGCGTTCGGAACGTTCATGTGGGCGACCGGCCGGCTTGAACTTCACAACGTAGGCTACGCCGGTGTCCTGGCGGTGAACGTGATCGGCTCTGCGTCGGTCATAGTGCCGGTGCCGGGCCTCGCCGTTGTCTGTGGGGCCGCACCTGGAGACGTAGGCCTCAATCCTGTGCTGCTGGGTCTTGCAGGGGGCTTCGGGTCTACGGTCGGCGAAATGACCGGGTACCTTGCCGGGTACGGTGGGAACGTATTCGTCCAGCGTTCAAGGCACTACGATCGTTTCAGGCAAATGGTGATAAGACGCGGAGGCTTGGCCCTGTTTGTCCTTTCGGTTATACCGAACCCGCTCTTCGACATAGCGGGTATCGCCGCCGGTTCGCTGAGGTATCCGCTGCGCCGGTTCCTGCTGTACGTATTGGCCGGAAAGGCGATCAAGTTCATCGTAGTGGCCTACGCGTGCCGCCAGGGCATCGACTGGATCATCCGGCTCACTTGAAGCAGCGTTCCGCGGCTTCTTCTGTGCCTAATCCCGCCCGGCGCTCATCCTAATCCGGACCTGCCAGGAACTCCTGTGACTGAATTCAGCGAAAAACCACAGCCGAACCCCCACCTGGCGTGGATCGACCAAAATCGCGATCTACTGATAAGGGTTGTGATCCTGGCGGTGGTGCTGGCCTTCGTTATCGTAGGCCTGGTCACCTGGCTGCTGGGCCAATTCGAACTGAAGACGGTTGGATTTGCCGGGGTCTGGATCCTGAGTTTCATCGGTTCGGCGTCCATCGTCGTACCGGTGCCCGGTCTTGCCGCGGTGTGCCTGGCCGGGACCCCGGAAGTAGGTCTCAACCCGGTCGCGGTCGGGATTGTTGCCGGCTCAGCAGAAGCTCTGGGTGAGATGACCGGTTACCTGGCCGGGGTGTCCGGACGGAACTTCGTGGCGCGGCACAAGTGGTATCCACGTATCCAGGAGTGGATGCGGCGCTACGGCATCGTCTTTCTCTTCGTGATGTCGGTCATCCCGAATCCTACATTTGACATCGTGGGCATCGCCGCCGGCAGCATCGCATATCCTGTGCGCCGGTTCCTGGCGATCCTGTTTGTCGCAAAGTCGATTAAATCCACGGGCGTGGCGTACGCTTGCTACTACGGGTACTTTTACGGCGTCCCGGTATTGGAAAACCTCCTGAATGGATGACTTGAGCGCGAATTCCAGATCACTTGGCGTGATCATCGTTGCCGCCGGGTCGAGCACCCGAATGGGCGGAGGCGACAAGCAATTCGCCGACTTGAACGGCGAACCGGTACTTGGCTTCAGCCTCAAGGTGTTTGCTCAGCACAAAGCGGTCGCGGGGATCGTGCTGGTCCTTTCATCGGAGAACCTGGATCGAGGCCGTAGGTACGTTTCTGAGATCGGGCTGGGGGACGTTGTCGTTTGTGTCCGGGGCGGCGGCAGGCGACAGGACTCGGCCCGTATAGGCCTGGATACGCTCCCGTCTTCAGCGCCCGGCGCGGAATTCATTGCGGTCCATGACGGTGCTCGTCCGTTCGTCGACGAGGCGATGCTGGAACGCGGGCTCGCCGCGGCGCGAGAAACGGGCGCAGCGGTTGCCGCTGTGCCGGTCAAGGATACGATCAAGGTTTCAGGCACGGACCGCGTGGTGACTGAGACGCTCGACCGCCAAGGTCTTTGGGCCGTCCAAACGCCGCAGATATTTCGCAGGGACGTGTTGTCCGCGGCGTATGACGCCGTAAGGGCAGATGTCACGGATGATGCGTCCATGGTGGAGCTCGCGGGCAATCCGGTTGCGGTATTCGACGGTCACCCCGAGAACATCAAAATCACCACACCGGATGACCTCCTGGTGGCCGGACTTATCGCGAGCCGGCGGCTGGGGGTGGCTTCGGCTGCCTCCGAGCAGCGTTGGGGTACGGGGTTCGACGGCCACCGGCTTGTCGAAGGCGGCCCGCTGCGGCTGGGAGGGATCGATGTCCCATTCGACAAGCACCTTGAAGGCCATTCTGACGGGGACGTTCTGCTGCACGCCCTTTCCAACAGTGTTCTGGGCGCGGCGTCGCTGGGCGACCTGGGCTCAGTCTTTCCGTCTTCGGACCAGCAGCTGGCCGGAATCGACAGTGGGGTTATCCTGGCGGAGTGTGTTCGGCTGGCCCATGCGGACGGATGGGTTGTGACCCACCTCGATGCTACAATCGTGGCCCAACGTCCCAGACTGGCGATTCACGTGCGGGAGATGGCGAATCAGATTGCCAAAACCGCCAAGGTGCCGGCATCGTCTGTGAACATAAAGGTGACCTCTACCGACGGCGTTGGCGCGATAGGCGCGGGGGAGGGCATAGCGGCCCAGGCCATCGCCACGCTTTCCCGGCCCGTCGAGTAACCCGCGCCGTTCCTACCGCTGCATGCGTCTATACAGCTCACTCACGCGAACCAAGGAAGACCTCGGTGCCGTCGACCGCCCGGTCAGGCTCTACGTCTGCGGGGTCACGGTTTATGACAGGCCCCACATCGGCCACGCCCTTAGCACGATCGTATTCGAGGTGCTCCAGAGGTATCTCGAGTTCCGGGGATTCGAGGTCAAGCGAGTACAGAACTTCACGGATGTCGACGACAAGATCATCGCCCGCGCCAACAGGGAAGGAGTCGAGTCGTCCGAGATCGCCGAGAAGTACACGGCGGCGTTTTTTGAAGAACTCGACGGTCTGAACGTGCGCCGGGCGGACATTTACCCCAAGGCGACAGAGCACATTCCGGAGATCATTGGGCTGATCTCCACGTTGATCGACAGCGGCGCGGCTTATGAAAGTCACGGCTCCGTGTACTTCAGCGTGAAGGCAGATGACGACTACGGCAAGTTGAGCAGCCAGTCGGTGGAGCAGATGCTGGAGGGCACCAGGGGAGAGACCGGGGTTGGGAAGCGCGCATCGGCGGACTTTGCCCTCTGGAAGGCTGCCAGGCCGGACGAACCGCAATGGGACAGTCCGTGGGGTCCGGGTCGGCCCGGCTGGCATATCGAGTGCAGCGCGATGGCGCGCAAACACCTTGGCGAATCGATCGATATTCACGGTGGCGGGCTGGACCTCATATTCCCGCACCACGAGAACGAACTTGCCCAGAGCGAGACCGCCACGGGCGTTGAGCCGTTCGCCAGGATCTGGATGCACAACGGACTCCTCCAGCTTTCCGAAGAGAAGATGAGCAAGTCCATCGGAAACATCATCTTCGTCGGGGACGCCCTGGAGCGATATTCCCCGGATGCGCTGCGCTTGTGGATGTTGAGCAGCCACTATCGGGCACCGCTCAAATACGAAGAACACGCCATCGAAGAAAAGGAACGGGCGGTGAGGCGGCTGAGGGCCGCGGTCGAGGCCACCTCGGACGGGTCGTCTGGTGTGTTGGACCCGGCGCCGCATGTCGCACGGTTCGTCGAGGTCATGGACGACGACCTGAATACTCCACGCGCCGTAGCCGTCCTGTTCGATCTCGGCCGGGATATATTCAGAGCACGCGACTCTGGCAAGAGCATTGAAGCAGCCCAGTCCAAATTGCGGGAGCTTGCCGGAATCCTCGGACTCATCCTCGAAGACGCGCCGGGGAAGGATGACGGTCAATTGTCGGATGAAGAAGTGGAGCGCCTTATCGGGATTCGTTCGGAACTGAGGAAGGCGAGGCGATTCGCCGACGCCGACGCCGCAAGAGCGGAGTTGGAGTCAAAGGGGATTACCCTGGCCGACGGGCCGGACGGTACGACCTGGGTGCGCACCTGACGCTTTCAGCCGTCAGAAACCATTAGGAAGCGGTGAAACGCGCCTTGGACGCCAAAGAGAACGGGGGGCCTTGCGGCCTGGTCAGCCCAGACGGACGTTAACCACCGCGATCACGACGAACACTGCCGCGAGCACGATGATGGAGCGAAACATCAGGCGTTCCACTCCCCGGCGCGACCGGTAGGAACTCTCGGCCTGGCCGAAGAGAGTTGTGCCGGCGCCTCTGACCTGGAGGAGTATGACGGCGATCAGCACGATTGCGACGCCGATCTCGACGAGTTGTAGAGCGAAGTTGATATCCATTGAACTGCAGTACTAAGTCTACAGGCTGACGGTTGAGTGCCGGAGGCCTGGGTTGCTTTGGGCGCGGCGGGTTTCGTCGTAGATGTTCATGAGGACGGACGCCAACTTAACCGGGTCGTGGTGTCCCCTGAATCCGTCATTCATCAGGTCAGCCGTGATCAGGCGGCCTTTTGGCGGTCCATCATCGCCGATTTCGACCAGTTCGCTGGAAGGAAAGTCTGGACCCAGGGGCGACATGTTGTTGTTGGCCACCACGTAGTCGAATTCAAGCCCCGGCAGATGCCTGTCGATTGCCACCAGGTGGTCATGCAGGTTGTATCCGTCCGTTTCCCCCGGCTGCGTTGCGATGTTGCAGACGTATATGACCGGTTTTTTGCTTTCGATCAGGGCCTGCGCGATGCCCGGTATTAACAGGTTTGGAATGAGGCTCGTGTACAGGCTGCCTGGTCCGATAACCGTGACCTCGGCGTCCCGGATCGCGTTCGTGGCAGCGTCGAAGGCTTGAGGCTCAGGCGGGGAGATCTTCACGTCTCTTATACGTTTCGGAGACGCTGCGATGTTGGTTTCGCCAAGGACGACCGAGCCGTCGGCCATATCTGCGGTCAGGCGGACATCGACGAGGGTGGACGGCACTATCCGGCCGGTGACCTTCAGGACGCGGCTGGACTCGCTCACGGCTTGCTCGAAATTTCCCGTGACGCCGGACATGGCGGCAATGAAGAGGTTTCCGAACGAATGGCCTGCGAGCCCGTTCCCTTCAGTGAAGCGGTACTCGAACAGTTCCTTCATCAGGGGTTCGGCCTCGGCGAGGGCAACGATGCAGTTCCGGATGTCGCCCGGCGGAAGGATGCCCAGTTCGCTGCGTAGTCTTCCCGAACTGCCGCCGTCGTCGGACACCGTGACCACGCCCGTGACGTTCGAGGTCCGTTCCTTTATGCCGCGCAGGAAAGTCGACAGGCCGGTACCACCACCGATGGCGGCGATTCTCGGTCCCCTGCCGCGTCCGCTGCGGCCGTTCGACACGCCGTTATTCGTCAAGATTTTCGGTACTCATCTCGCGGTAATCATCACGTCCAGTTTTGCCTGGAGCAGACCGGTAACCACCTGTGGGTCCGCCTTGCCGCGTGTGGCTTTCATGACCTGGCCAACCAGGAACCGCACTGCGGTCTTCTTGCCGCCCAGGTAGTCTCTCACGGCGCCGGGGTTAGACCGAATAACTTCGTCGGTAACAGGGTCGAGTTCGGACGTATCGCTGACCTGACGCAATCCTTGTTGTTGGATTATCTCGTCCGCATCTGCGCCGGTCCGGAACATCTCGCTGAATACCTGTTTCGCCCCGGCGTTATTCAGTTCGCGGCGCCCGAATCGGTCGACGAGCACGGCCAGGTTCTCGGGTCTGATCCGGGTGTCGAATAGGTTGGCGGTCCCTTCATTGTTCATGTGTCGGGCCATCTCGCCGTTGAGCCAGTTCGCTGTTTCCTTGGCGAAGGCGCTCATTTCACTTCTTGGCATCGTCCCTGCCGCCCGCAACACGCTCTCGAAGTAGTCTGCAGTGGACCTGGAGGTCGTGAGCAATGCGGCGTCGTATTCCGGCAGTCCCCATGCTCTTTGGAAGCGGTCTTTTCGGACCGCCGGCAGTTCGGGCAGTCCGGACTTGATTTCCTCCACGGTATCCGCGTCTATTCGCAGCGGCGGCAGGTCGGGTTCCGGGAAGTAGCGGTAGTCGTGCGCGTCCTCCTTGGACCTCTGGGTGACAGTAACCCCAAGGGCGTCATCCCATCCGCGGGTTTCCTGGACTATGCGGTCCCCGGCCTGAGCGGCTTCGGTCTGGCGTGCGATCTCGTATTCCAACGCCCGCGTGACGGCGCGGATGCGGTTCATGTTCTTGATTTCAACCTTTGCGCCCAACTTCGTAGCACCGGCCGGCCGAACGCTAACGTTGGCGTCGCACCGAAACGATCCTTCCTCCATGTTTGCGGTGCCGACGCCCAAGTATCGGATGATCAACTGCAAGTTTGAGATGTACGCCTCGACCTGGTCCGTGGAGCGCATGTCGGGTTTGCTCACCACCTCCATCAACGGCACACCGGCGCGGTTGACGTCCATCAAGGTGTGCCCGGCTTCTCCATCGGGGCCGGTTACGTGTATCAGCCGTGCGACGTCCTCCTCCATGTGCACCCGTTCGATTCCGATCCTGGGGGCAGGTTCGCCTGGCAGGTCCATGTATCCGTCGTAGCAGATCGGCACGTCGTATTGCGATATCTGGTAGCCCTTCATCAGGTCCGGGTAGGCGTAATTCTTGCGGTCGAACTTTGTCGTGTCGGCCACTTTGCAGTTGAGGGCGAGGCCGATCTTGATGGCGTCTTCGACCGCCCGGGAGTTGACTACGGGCAACGTTCCCGGCAGCGCCAGGCAGACCGGGCAAACACGTGTGTTGGCCGGCGCCAACTGGTAGTCGGCCCCGCACGAGCAAAACATCTTGCTCTGGGTGCGCAGTTGCACGTGAACTTCCAGACCGATTACCGCTTCGTACTTTGTGTCCATGGTCCCGCCGGAGAACTGGGTACTGCCGATGCCTGCGTCTTGCCAAGGTACGCAGGCCCGAATTGGACTATAACATCGCGCGAATTGCGGACACTTGCCGGGTCTGCGTGAAAATGAGGCCGGGTTGACTGTTCCTGGCGCGGTTGTGAGTGAGGGGCGGGAGGTTATAGCCGCGCCCGTCCCGCGCCCCACCGTGGGTACCGGATCGGGGTCCGGCACGACGGGAGAGGGGCGCCGGGGTTTGTTGGGGTGGCGAGTGTGATTGTTGGATGGGCGGGAGGTCCTTCGCTTCGCTCAAGGATGACATGGGGGCGGCTCGAGGATGACAGGAATGGGGAGTAGGGGACGACCCCGTGTCGAGCACGGGGCGGGCTACGCCTGGCGGGAGCGGTGTGGTTGTGGGATGGGTGTTTCAGATCCCTCGGCTTCGCTCGGGATGACACTGTTGGGAAAGGGGGGACGACCCCGTGTCGAGTACGGGGCAGGCTGCAATTGGCGGGGGCGCGTTGAAGCAACTCCGGGGGTTGCCCGGAGTTGCCTCGGTTGACAGTGTCTCTGTAGTCTTTCCCACGCCCGGCCGGAACCGTGAGGCGTTGTTGGGAAGTATGTTTCCTCGGTCTTCTCCGCACAGTCCAACAACCAACGGTAGTGGCGGCAATTTGCTCGCTCACGCGTCGGCGGTCGAACCGGGGCCGAAGACGGTTGCGGCTCTACAGCCGCGCCCGGCTTGTGGGGCGCTTAAGGGCGTCT
The DNA here is from genome assembly GCA_965220275.1 of Dehalococcoidia bacterium. Lineage (GTDB taxonomy): Bacteria > Chloroflexota > Dehalococcoidia > Lucifugimonadales > Lucifugimonadaceae. The sequence goes on from CBDCPN010000006.1 coordinate 49,937, forward strand.
GAGGGAAAGACGCATTTGCTATCGGATCCTCGGCTTGATCTCTGGGGCGAACTTCCGATAGCTCCCCAGGCATCGCTCTCACGATTAGCCTGCGGGCCCCGAGTCACCATAGTCGGGGTCTAAGCTGCCACGCCTACGTGAACAGCGTTATGTGCGAGTCGTTCCGGTTACCCTTACCGGCTTTTCAGCCGTGGGGCCCTGGAGTCCATGCATAGCCCATGCCTGCTTCCCAGGAGAGCATGTACTTTCTCGTTCCGCAACGGGCTTTAACACGGAGGGAGGAATTTTTACCCCCGATGCCTGCAGGAGTTTGTCCCGTTGCTGTTCGATCAGAGTGGCTGTGCTGAATGCGTCGTAATGCACGACTCGATATTGATATTAGAACAGGTGTTCGTGCGTTGTCAAATGGTTTGTGGGGTGGATTTTTGGGGGTGGGAGTGTCGCATGTTGGTGGGGATAGTCGCGCCCGTCCCGCGCCCCACCGTGGGTACCGGCCCCGCATCGGAGTGCGGGGAGACGATGGTGGGCGCGACGGGAGAAAGGGGTGTGGTTGTGTAGCGGGTTGGTGGGGGAAGCCGCGCCCGTCGGCCCCTGGGTCCCCGATCTTCGTCGGGGAAGACGGTTTGGGGGAATGCCGGATGTGGGTAAGGGGCGGTAGGTTGGTGGGGTAGCCGGGTTGCCCGTCCGCCCCGGCGGGTGCCCACAAGAGGCACCCCTACAAGACGTGGTTGGTCGGTGTGGGGGTGTGGTTGTTTAGCGGGTTTGTGGGGGTAGCCGCGCCCCCCTGGGTCCCCGATCGGAGTCGGGGAAGACGGTTTGGGAGAATGCCGGATGTGGGTAAGGGGTGGCAGGTTGGTGGGGGTAGCCGCGTTGCCCGTCCGCCCCGGCGGGTGCCCACAAGAGGCACCCCTACATGGGGGTTAGGCCAGCGTCGGGTTGTGGTTGTGTAGCGGGTTTGGGGTAGCCGCGCCCCCCTGGATCCCCGATCGGAGTCGGGGAAGACGGGGTACGGAGGTCGGGGAAGACGGTTTGGGGGAATGCCGGATGTGGGTAAGGAGTGGCGGGTTGGTATGGGTAGCCGCGCCCGTCATCCTTGGCGGGCGGCCACATCCCGGCGCGCATTAGGTGGCTCGGGTACCGGCGTGGCCCAGGACCGCGCCGGTGATGGCCGAAAGGGGAATTGGTCCGTAGTGCCGGCTGTCAGTCGATCTGGTCCGGTTGTCACCGAGCACTACGTATTCATCGCGGCCGGGGGCCCACAGGTGGTCCGAGGCGTCAACGGGAACAGCGTGGGGGTCTGCTACCTCCCGGCCGTCTATTGCGAGTGCGCCGTTGCGAAGTTCGACTTGCTCGGTCGGCAATCCGACGATCCGCTTTACCGACCAGGACCCCGGTCTACGGGGATCGGCAAACCGGACCACGTCGAACCGGGACGGGCGGCGGTTGACGTAAGCCCGGCGGGATACCACGACCCACCGGCCGTCTCCCAGGGTTGGCGACATACTTTCCCCTCTCACCCTTATGAGTTGCCTGGTGAGTATTTCGGCCAGCCATTCACGCATTGCCTGTCTCTTTGTGGAAGTCTGGGATTCTGTTAGATTTACCCGAGACGGCCAGCCCACGCGGTGGGCGCGTAATTCGCAGTCAGTCGCGGCAAATGAGCGCGGCGAAAGCGATGATGGCCGAGTCCAGGCCCAACCTTTCGGGAGTTAGAGACACCCATGCTTCACCGTATAGCAAGATTGATCGACCGGTACTCACCTGTTGGCGTGGCAGACGCCCACTGTGACATTCCCTGCGGGATATACGACCCGCGCGACGCCATCCAGGCCGCCCAGACCGTCATCAGAATGACCGAGCTGATTGGCGAACTCTCCGCCGGAGACATGTCCATGGCCGCGGGGAACTCCTTTGGACGATACGTCACCGCCAAAGAGGAACACGCCAAGAAAGCCAAGGACGACATCCTCGTAATCTGGACCGACTACTTCAAGCCCGAGCACCTTGCCGACTACCCGGACCTGCATGAAAAGGTCTGGAACGCTTGCAAGCTGGGGTCCCAGGCCAAGCAGAACGTCGACATGGAAGCGGCACAGGCATTCAAGGCCGCCCTGATCGAGATCGGCGAGATCTTCTGGGCCACAAAGGGCGAGGAAGTCCCACCCCTCCCGTAGGCCCTGGCTCCGCCAGTGCAGCGGGAAATCGACGGATCCCATTGTCCGGGGAGCGCCGACTGAAACGCCCGGCGCTCCGCGGACCGCACGATTTGAATAACGCCAGTTCCAGAGAGTACGGGACTCGAACTGCGGCCGAGTGACGCAGCGGGTCCCGAGCGGCTTTGGGATTGGCGATGTTTGGACGCAAACGAAGTGAAGGGACGACCCAGATGATCAGCAACGCAATTAAGGCCGAGTCCTTGAACTCCGGTTCCCAGCCTTTCACTCCGGTGGGACTCGTTCTTGGAGTCCTTGTGGCGGCCCTTTCGTTCGTCGGAATGATGTGGTGGTTCTTCTCATTCGCCACGGAAGAGTCCCCGGGAGCGTATTGGATCGCGGGAATCTCGGCAGCGGTTGTGCTGATTTCGGTGGTATCCCGGACTCTCAGGCACGCGCAGGGCCACGATCATGTCCATGCCCTGGCGACCTGGTTCGGGCTGGTCGGCACAGTCGCATTCGCCGTTTTGGGCCTGATAGTCCCGGCGTCGCTGGGGGAGGGACATGAAGCTGGTCAGGACATCCTGACGATAGCGGCGTCCGTCGCCTTCTTCGTCGGCGCCGTCTCGTTCAATATCGCTATTGCGGTCCTGCTGGCCCTGCACTGGCCGCGCCGCGTGAGCTAGGCCGTCAGCCTGATCCCAGCCGTTCCAGGTAGTCCTCACGCACCGGCGACCAGATGTCGAGCGCCAGCGACGGGCTGGCAGTCCCAGTCGCGGAGTGCGATACGCCGGGAGGGATTACGTAGTGGTCCCCTTCCCTGACCAACTGCGTCTCTCCGTCGATGGTCAGGTGGAACGCGCCTGAAAGCACCCTGCCGCACTGTTCATGCGGGTGAGTGTGGTCCGGGATTTTCGCACCGGCGCCGATGTCGATCAGGCCCATCATGATCCTCTCACCCCAGATCAACCTGCACGTCACGCCGGGCGCCAGTTCTAACGACTGCGCTTCGTTCTGATCGAAAAATGGCATCGCTGTCTCCTTGTGGGACCCGTTTGCGGAAAGGGGGTCGAGTGGTTACCCGTGTGTGCCCAGTTTGCGGTTTATGGCTGCCTCCGCAACCGGCGAGATCACCTGATCGATCTCCACGTTGACGATGGCGGGACGATTTGAGTCGAAAGCCCGCTTGAGGGCTGGCGCCAGGTCGACGGCCCGCGTGACGTGTTCGCCGTGAGCGCCAAGGCCCTCCGCCACGAGGTCGTACCGCGTGGGCAGCAGGTCAGTCCACACCGCCCTGCCGAACAGGCCTTTCTGGATTTGCCAGTCGATTCCCCAAATGCTGTTGTTGCCCAGGACGGCCACCACCGGGAGGTTGTGCCGGACCGCCGTGTCGAATTCCATGGCGTTGAAGCCGAACGAGCCGTCGCCCACGACCAGCACGCTCCGCTTGTCCGGGAACGCGGCCTGTGCGCCGAGCGCGTAGGGGAAGCCGACGCCGATCATGCCGAAACTGCTCACGTAGTTCCATCTATATGGAGTGTTCGCGTCGAATGAGGCGCGGAAGAAGTGGCAATAATCGCCGCCGTCAAAGGTCATCGGCGTGTCGTCATCCACGAACCCCTGGAGCGTCTGGCTCACGAACATGGGATGCATGGGATCGCGTTCGTTCGCCAGTTCGGCCAACTCCTCCTGATAAGCGGAGCGCGTGGCCTTCAACGAGTCGACCCAGTCCGTTTTGGCCCACCGCCGGGTCTCCGCAGCGTCGGCCAACTGGGTCAATACCGGTCCGACGTCGCCCAGTATCCCGACCTCGACCGACCTGGCGCGCCCGATCTCCGCGGCGGACGGGTCCACCATGATTTGCTTCACATCGGGCGCGAAGGGAGGACTGCCCCCAAATCCCACCATGTAGTCGAGTCGTCTGCCGAGGACTAGCACGACGTCTGCTTCCCCAACGCGTTGGGCGGCCTTGTTCAGGGGCAGGTACGCAAATCCCAGGCTGTACGGGTGGTCGTCAGGGACCAGTCCTCGGGCTGAATCCTCGGTAAACACGGGGATACGGGTAGTTTCGACGAACCGTTGGAACTCCTCCGGGGCCGCCGTTGCCCCTGCGCCCGGGCCCGCGAAGATCATCGGTCGTTCAGCCGATTGCAGCAGTTCGATGGCACGATCGACCTGGACCGGGTCTCCCGCGGTCATGCGGGGGCCGGAGTATTCGCCAGGCGCGTATCGCTGGGCCAATACCGAGTCGATTTCGGCGGACTGGAAGTCGTGAGGCAGGGTGAGATGTACCGGGCCCCGTCTCCCGTCCATGGCTGTCCGGATTGCCAATGCGACGTATTCGGGGATGCGTTCCGGCGACGGGATTTGCCATGCGCCTTTGGTGACCGGGGCGGCGACCCCGACCTGGTTGAATTCCTGCATCGCGCCGCGGCCAAGATTACCCGAGTCCGCCGAACCGGCGATGTTTATGACCGGGGCCTCGGAGTGCATTGCGTTCGCCAGGCCGGGAACGGCATTGGCGTGCCCCGGGGTCGTGGACAAGACCACGCCCGGTCTTCGCAGCAGGCGGGCGTAGGCGTCCGCCATGTGAACGGCCGCCTGCTCGTGTCGCGTGTCGATCATCCTCATCGGCTCGTCGACCATCACGTCGAGCAGGTGGAGGATGTGGTCGCCCGCTATGCCGAATACGGTGTCGACGCTCTCGGCCTTGAGGGCATCGATCAGCAGGTGGCTTCCGGTTGTCTTAGCCATGTGAATCCGCGGTCCTGGACTGGGTGAGTAATTTCAACAATGGCCCCGCGCGTGACCTGCAACCCGATGAATGGTCCGTTCGCGGGGCGGCCGAAGAATAGCACAGCGCCAACAGCCGACTGGAAGCCGCTCAGTCCAGCAACTCTACGATGACGTTGCGGTAGCGCGTGGCGCCGGTGTTGGTCACGCGGTGAGTTGAAGGCTGGTTGTAGACGACATCTCCCGGCTCGGCGTCGGTCGTGTTGCTGGTACCGTCGGCGTACTCGGCAAACAGCCTGCCACCCTCGATCACGATGAATATGTACGTGTTCTGGTGGGCATGCCACTCGCTCGCCTCACCCGGGTCGAGTTTCAGTTCCCAGATCTTCGCGCGTTCGTGCTCGGCGATTACGCTCGTACCGATGTTTGGCCCTGGTTGTTCTCTGGATGTCATGGACTTTTCCTCATCTGGCTCGTGGCAGGTCCGCGGGGACCTGGGTCGTTTTCGGTGGATGTTAGCTTCTAGTCACGGAGCGAAGAGGCCGACGAATTCATCGATCGGCATATCGTCGAGGGCCGTCGAGTCGCGGCATGTCGCCAGAATCGAGCCGACGCGGTCTTCAGAGAACCGCGTCCGCAGGTTCGACTCGAACTTGCTCCAGAGGAGCGGGATCCCCTCGCTGCGACGCCTGCGGTGGCCTATCGGGTATTCGACAGCGACTTCCCGCGTCGCCTCGCCGCCGGTGAAGAACACCTGGACCGCGTTGGCGATAGACCGTTTATCCGGATCGAGATAGTCCCTGGTATAGCGAGGGTTTTCTACGACCTCCATCCTGGCCCTCAGGGCGTCGATTCTCGGGTCGGCCGCAGCATCATCCTCGTAGTCGTCGGCCACCACGTTCCCCTTGATGAGCGGCACGGCGACCATGTATTGCAGACAGTGGTCGCGGTCGGCCGGATTCGAAAGCGGCCCTTTCTTGTCGATGATCCTCATCGCCGGTTCCTGCGTGGTGATCTTCACCGACTCGACCTCTTCGATGCGGTGTCCGACCGACTCATGAAGCTCCATAGCCGCCTCCACCGCCGTCTGGGCATGGAACTCGGCAGGGAAGGAGATCTTGAAGAGGATGTTCTCCATTACGTAGGAACCGAACGGGCGGGCAATTGTCACCTCGTTCCCGCCAAACCACACGCTCTCTAGTCCCCATCCCGGCGCGGACAGGGCCGTGTCGTACCCCATTTCCCCGGCCATCGCCATCAACGCCAGATTCATGCCGCGGCTGGTGGCGTCGCCGGCAGCCCAGGACTTGCGCGAGCCGGTGTTCGGGGCGTGGCGGTAGGTGCGCAGCGTCGCCTCCAACCAGGCGTTCGACACGGCGTTGAATATGTGTTCCCTGTTGCCGCCCAGCATCGATGTCAACACGGCGGCTGAGGCGATTTTGACGAGGAAGACGTGATCGATACCGACGCGGTTGAATGCGTTGTCCAGTGCCAGTACGCCCTGGATTTCGTACGCCTTGATGGCCGCCGCCAGGACATCCCGTACGGTCACCGGCTTCCCGTCCGCCGAGTGGTCGACGAACTGCGCAGCGGCCAGGATTCCGCCAAAGTTGTCAGAGGGGTGCCCCCACTCGGACGCCAGCCAGGTGTCGTTGAAGTCTAGCCAGCGGATTGCCGCGCCTATGTCGAATGCGGCCTTGACCGGGTCGAGTTGCCAGTCGGTTCCGGGCACCCGCGCCCCGCCCGGTGTACGCGCGCCGTTCACGTGCGGACCGAGCAGCTTGGTGCATGCCGGGTAGTTGAGCGCCAACAGGGCGCAGCCTATCGAGTCGACCAGGCAGAGCCGGGCCGTGTCGAAGGCCAGGTCCCCGCCAACGTCGGGGCCCGCGGCGTAATCGGCTATGGCTTCTATGACGGGGTCGCGTTCAGCCATCGGAAGTCCTGCCTCCAGAGTTTGTCTTTCGGACGCCCGTGATTCGGTCCGCAGGGTGTGTTTACGATCGAGTTACGGCCTGTCGTCCAGCGGGACCCATGCCTGGACCTCTGGGCCGGTGTACTCGGCGAGCGGACGTATGAGGCGGTTGTCGTTACGTTGTTCGATGATGTGGGCCGCCCACCCGGAGGTGCGGGAGATCACGAACAGCGGCGTGAACATCGCCGTGGGTACGCCGCAATAGTGATAGACCGAGGCTGAATAGAAGTCCAGGTTCGGGAACAGGCCCTTCTCGTCTCGCAAGACCTGCTCGATCGTTTCCGAGACGTCGTACAGCGTGCTGTCACCGGACTTCGCGCCGAGCCTCTTTGACGCCTCCTTCACAAAGTCCGATCGCGGGTCGCCCGTCTTGTAGACGCGGTGGCCGAACCCCATTATCAGGCGGCGGGCCTCCAGCATCTGTCTCACCGCCTTTTCCGCCTCCCCGGGCGAGTCGAAGCTCGAAATCAGGTCCATCGCCGCCTCGTTGGCCCCGCCGTGCAGCGGTCCCCTGAGCGCGCCGATGGCCGCCACAATGGCGGAATAGAAGTCCGCCAGCGTGCTGGTCACAACCCGGGCCGTGAAAGTGGACGCATTGAGTTCGTGCTCGGCGTAGAGGACGAGGGACATGTCGAGCGCTTTCAGCTTGTCCTCGTCCGGGTCGGAGTCCGTCAACAGGCGCAGAAAGTGACCGGCGATGGAGTCGTCGTCGGTGCTCGTTTCGATCCTCTCGCCGCGATGGTGAAACCGGTACCAGTAGAGCAACATGCTGCCGAACGAGGCCATCAGCCTGTCGGCGACTCCCGCCGCGGTCCTTCCATCTTCCCCTTCCGGCTCCAGGTTCCCGAGGACCGACGCGCCGGTCCGCAAGACGTCCATCGGGTGGGTCGAGCCCGGGACCATCTCCAAAGTTGACTTCAATTCATCCGGCAGGCCGCGCATACCGGCCAATTTCCTCCGGTAGGCGTCCAGTTGCGCGCGATTTGGGAGGCTGTTGTATACGAGCAGGTACGCCACCTCCTCGAACGTTGCGTGCCGGGCGAGGTCGGTAATCGAATAACCCCGGTACGTCAGGCCGGCGCCTTCATGGCCCACCGTAGCGATTGCTGAGCGGCCCGCTATTACTCCGGCGAGTCCTGCTGATGAGGTGGTCATGTGACTTCTTCCTCCCCGGAGGCGAACAGTTCGTCCAACTTTCGCTCGTACTCGTGGTATCCGATGAGTTCGTAAAGATCTTCCCGCGTCTGCATCATCCCGACAACCTCATTTTGAGTGCCGCGCGTGCGGATCTGGCGGTAGACCTCCAGCGCTGCGGCGTTCATGGCCCTGAACGCGGAAAGCGGGTACAGGGCGATGGCCACTCCGGCGTCGCCCAGTTCATCGACGGTGAATGGGGGCGTGCGGCCGAACTCGGTCAGGTTCGCCAGTATAGGGGCGCCCACGGAAGACGTGAATTGGGTGTAGTCGTCGAGGCTTTCGATGGCTTCGGCGAAAATCATGTCCGCGCCGGCAGCCAGGTACGCTTCGGCCCGGTCGATCGCGGCTTCGAGTCCTTCGCCCGCCACGGCGTCGGTGCGGGCCATGATGATGAAATCGGGATAGGGCCGGGCGTCTACGGCAGCCGCGATGCGGTCGCACATCTCCGACGCGGGGACGAGTTGCTTGCCGGGCCTGTGCCCGCACCGCTTCGCCTGCACCTGGTCCTCGAGGTGCAGACCCGCTGCCCCGGCGCGGGACAACTCCCGTACCGTCCGCGCGATCATGAACGCCGCGCCCCAACCGGTGTCGGCGTCTACCAGCAGGGGAAGGTCAACCGCCCCGGTGATTCGACGGACGTCCTCGGCCACGTTGTCGAGCGTGGTCAACCCCAAATCCGGCAGTCCATACGACGCCGTCGCGACTCCGCTGCCGGAAAGATAGATTGCCCTGAACCCGGCGGCTGAAGCCAGGATTGCCGAATAGGCGTTGACGGCGCCGGCCACCTGGAGCGGCCGTTCCGCATCCAGAGCGGCCCAAAATTTCGTTCCGGGGGCAGCCATAGTTTCCTGAACCTTACGTACGCGGCACTATACGTTAATTCAGCAGTTCCGATATTCCGTTGACAAGTGAGATCGGCGCAAGGGCCAGCAGGATAATGCCGATCATTATTCGCAGACGGGCCGGGGACACCGCGCCGGTGAACATTGCGCCGAGGAAGAAGCAGACCGATGCCGCGCCGCCCATCACTGCCAACAGCGGCCAGGACACATTGCCGTTGATCAGGTGGCCGCCGAAACCGGACAGGCCGATCAGGACCCCAATTGCCGTGTTCGTGCCCACCGCCTGGCCGGGCGACAGTTTCATCAGGTTGATCAAAGTCGGCATTCGCAGCATCGCAAGGATCAGCCCAACCGCGCCGCCCAGAACGCCTATCCCCAGTCCGACGGCGCCGTCACGCGCCAACCTCAAGAAGACCCTGTTGCCCTGCTCTCCCTCGGTCGATGCCGGCTCGCCTTCCACTGGCCCGTCGCTGGAAACTGCGCGGACGATCAGGTTGAACGCAGACCAGACGATCAGGCCCGAGACGCAAAACAGCAACAGCCAGATGGGGACCGCATCCGCAAATCTTGCCCCGACAAACGCTCCGGCAATCGTCGGAAGACCCAAGAGAAAGACTATGTGGAACACGACACGGCGTGAACGCAGGTGTTCCCAGCTTCCCGCCATAGAGCCGAGGAGGCCCACGCCCATATTCGTACCGGCCGCGACCAACGGGTCCATGCCCAGGAACAACATCACCGGCAATCGCATGGTGCCCAGCGCCAGGCCGGACATGCCGCCGATCAGACCGGACGCCGCCGAAACTGCCGCCAGGATGGCGTATTCAGCAACAGAAACGTCGACCACGGCCCTTCCCCTACGACGGTGATTCCGGAGAACAGCCGGGGACCGCGTTCACCGCGGCGAACGGTGATGCGACGGCGGGAGGTGTGTGAGGTCTGCGGGCGGTGTTTCGGCCGTTTGCCGTGGCGACTACGGACCGGGACGTGAGGGACCGCCCGCCCCTACACCCGCACGGACAGGACTCAGAAGAATCTGTGGAACACCCGGGCATCACACCAGCCCCTGGTGTTCGAGCATCCGATCAACTTCATAGAGTTGGGAGTCGTCGGGCTGGAGACTGGGGTGGCGTGCGTAGGCCGACTCCGCGTTCATGACGCCGCGCTTCACCATGATGTACTTGTAGATGGTGTTGGAGAGTCCAAGTCCCTGGGCCAACGTGCGAATCAACGGGGCCTGGTGGAAAAACTCTTTCTCCGCCGCCTGCTCCTCGCCGTCCTGCCACAAGTTCCATAGCCGGACCCACACGTCCGGCATAGTGCTTCCGGGCATCGTTCCAACGGACCCGCGTCGAAGTTCTTCGAGGAAAAACGCCCCGCCGGCGCCGCCGAACAGGATCAGGCCGGAGTCCCCGCGCAGGCGCGCCGCTTCGGCGGTTCGCGGGGCTGTAGGCGGGCACTCGACCTTGATGTAGCAGAGGTTCTCGTGGCGGTTCGCACATTGCACGGCCATTCCCGGTGGCACCTGCGCGTTGCTCTGGTCCTGCATGAATATCGGTATCGACACCGCCTCGCCGATTCGTCCGAAAAACTCGACGACTTCTGATGCGACGGTCGGAACGTAGGTAGGAGGGCGGATCATAAGGGCGTCTGCGCCCAGTTCCTCCGCCCGTTTGGACTGGAATATCGTCGCGTCGGTGCCCTCAGCGCCGGTGTTCATCACCACCTTGGCCCTGCCATTCGCGGTCTTGACGACCGACTTCAGTACATCGTCGCGTTCCGGGCCGGTGAGCTTGTAGACCTCGCTGGCCATCGCGATGCCCATGCCGTGTACGCCGGACTCTATGAACCACTCGACCTGTCTGTCCAGGTCCTCGTAGTCGATGCTCGCGTCCTTCCTAAACGGCGTGGACAGGATCGGATATACACCGGTCATAGTGCGGTCTGGCATTGAGGGGCCTCGTCTTTTTTCTGTCAAACAGTCATTGGAAAAGTTCACGCGCCATCGCCCTACGGGGCGCGCGCGAGCCAAGAGAAAACTTGTTGCGGGATTCTACAGGACGGGGCTTGCCGGGATTTCGACGCGAAGTGCCGGTTATCCGACCAGGCCCGGTACCACGGCGAGCAACACGCCCGCGACCGTGGCGGTCCCGATGACGCCGGCCACGTTGGGTCCCATTGCGTGCATTAGGAGGAAGTTCGAGCTGTCCTCCTTCTGCGCCATGTCCTGTACCACGCGAGCCGCCATTGGAACGGCGGAAACCCCTGCGGCGCCGATCATCGGATTGACCGGGTCCTTGGACACCATGTTCATCAATTTGGCCAGGACAATTCCGGTTGCCGTAGCGGTTATGAAGGCGAAGAGCCCCAGGAAGAAGATCGCGATGGTCTCCGGCTTCAGGAATACGGCGGCGGGCATCGTCGCGCCGACCGCCAGACCCAGGATGATTATCACGATGTTCATTAGCTCGTTCTGCGCGGTGTTGGAGAGCCGCTCCACCACGCCGGACTCCTTGAGGAGGTTCCCGAACATCATGATGCCGATGAGCGGAGAAGCCTTTGGAACCAACACGCTTACCACTATCGCCGTGACTATCGGGAACAGGATCTTCATGCGCTTCGACACGGGTTTGTACGAGTAGGGCATCTTGATCTGGCGTTCCGCCTTGGTCGTCAGGAGCCTGATGATCGGCGGCTGGATGATCGGGACCAGCGCCATGTAGGAATACGCCGCGACGGCGGTTGCGCCCACGACGTCGCGAACGCCGCCCGGCCCGAACGCGGCCTCGCCCAGTTCTTTCATGCGGGTGGCGATGAAGATGGTCGTCGGTCCGTCCGCCCCACCGATTATCCCGATGGACGACGCCTCGAAAAGCCCGAAGTCGAACCACGCCGTCATGCCAAGCAACAGAGCGCCGATAAGCGCGAAGAACACACCGGCCTGCGCTCCCGCTCCCAGCAGGAGCGTCTTGGGGTTGGACAGCATGGGTTCGAAATCGGTCAACGCTCCGAGACCCAGGAACACCAGCAGCGGCAATATGTCCGTGGTGAGGCCGAAGTCCTGGAAGACGCGGATAAAGCCCGGCGGCTCGCCGTGGCCGCCGGCCCTGATCAGTTCGCCCAGCGGCAGGTTTGCGAGAAGAATTCCCGTGGCTATCGGGACCAGGAGCAACGGCTCCTTGCGTTTGGCGATGCCGACATAGAGGAGCCCGGCCGCGATGGCCCACATGGCGATCATCCTGGGCTCGTCGCCCAGGGCCGTGAAGCCTTCCCAAACGGCGCTTATGCCGCTGCCTGCGTCCAACCTGGTCCTCTATTCAAGCTCTATGAGCGATTGCCCGTGCTGGACGGCGTCGCCCGCCTGTACATGCACGGCACGCACCGTTCCGGCCTGCGGAGCGGCGATTGTCTGTTCCATCTTCATCGACTCGATGACGAGCACCGACTGGCCGTTCTCCACGCGGTCGCCCTGGTTGACGTTCACCGAGACCACGCGGCCGGGCATCATCGCCCTGACCACGCCTTCGCCAGCCTGGTTCGAAACGGCCGGGCGGGGCTGAGACGCGGCTGCCGGAGCAGCGCGGGTCGCGGCTGGCGTCACCCTGGGGGTTTCGGCCCGACGTTCGGGAGCGCCTGGCAACTCGACTTCGTAGTCGACGCCATCAACCGTTACCGTTACCGGTGACGCGGAGAGTTCGCCGACCTCCACCTCGTAGGCCGTTCCCCGAATCGTGATGCGATATCGCCTGGGGCTCATTGTTTGCGTCCCGGGCCGACCGAACGGGCGGCCATCTCTCTGAATCGGCCTGACTGCACCCACGAACCCGTCGTGTCGGAAGGCGCGGCGGCAACGACGGTGGTGGAGGATTCCTGCTGGGCCAGCGCAATGGCCGCGCCTATGGCCGCCACGACCTCACGGGGAACGCCGGCTTCTTCGACCGGCATCGGCGGCTGGGGTACAGGCGCCGCTTCCGGTTCCTGGGCTTCTTTCGATTTCAGCAGGGTCTCGAACCTGTCGAGAAGCGCGATTGCGATGCCCAACAGGATGAGAACGACAAATACCGTCCCCAGACCGATACCGCTGACGATCAGGCCGTCTTGCAGGGTTTCAACGTCAAACGTGGCGACTACTCCGGCAGAAGAATGATTGACTTCGCTCGATGTATTGGAGGAGTGGTTTTGACTCCGCCGCAGCGGGAAATGATATCACCGGGCACGGGCAGTCGATTCTCCTGAAACGATGTTCTGCGTACTTCGCATTTGCTGGGCTCGAGGTCACTCCTCGATAGCCTCGACGGCCACAAGTTCGGTCAGGCCGTCAACATCGATCTGCAAGGTCTGACGGGATTTCCCTACGACCGGTTCCGGCAGTCGCAAGTCATGTTGCCGGCCGTGGACACCGAGCGAAAACGATCTCGACGGCGACGCGTCCTCCAGCGGGGTCTCCGTCAACGCCCGGCGGCGCTCCCGGGCTGCCTCTTGCGCAGCGCCAACGGCCGTTCTATCGAACCTGATGCTCGAGCCGGGCTGGGCCTGGGCGATTCGCGGAGTGTCGACGGTGGCCACGGTCCCAATCTTTGGGTACCCGCCCGTGGCCTGTCTGTCGGCCAGCAGGACTATCGGTTTCCGATCACCCGGGACCTGGATTGAGCCGAAGACTACCGCGTCGGAGACGATGTCGTACTTCTCGTTTTCGGCCTCGATCTCGGGGCCTTCGAGGCGCACGCCCTGCCTGTCCGAACGATCGCTGATTGAATATGGAGAGCCGTAGAAAGTCCCGACCCCGGCGGCGGTGAACGCGTCCTCCTGCGGGCCGGGCACGACGCGGACCGTGACGGACGACTCGATAACGGGTATGAGGTCCACCGGCGCGCGCACGTGGGTTCGCTCATCCGGCGCCAAACCGACCGGCAACTCGTCGCCTGCCTTCAGCGGACCGCCGTCCAGCCCACCGAGCGCAGATGCCACGTGGGTGGACCGCGAGCCCAGAACCGGTTCCGACGCGATTCCGCCTGCCGCGCACAGGTATGCCCGCATCCCGTTGACAGGCGCCGCAAATGACAGAACGGAAGCTGCCGGGGCCACGAACGACTCCCATAGCGGGGCAGGTGTGCCATCGATCAGCGCCGACAGGTCAGCGCCGGAAATGGCGACGAACGTGTCCTCTTCGAAGGCAAATTCCGCGCCTCCGAATGTCACCTCGACCGCGGCGAAGTGGGGGTCGTTGCCCACGAGCCTGTTGCCGAGCAGGAGCGCGTCATGGTCCATCGCGCCGCTTACGGACACGCCGAATCTCTGGAAGCCGCGCCTCCCGGCATCCTGGACCAGCGAGAGTACGCCGGGTGAAATGACCTGGATGCCTGGCATCTTCAGGCCTGCCCGCTGAGAATCTTGATCTTGTAATTGCCGGCCTCGACCTCGGCGGCTATCGACTCGTACTCCGATTCCGAGACCGGATTAAAGACAACCTTGCTTCCCGGCAGAATCGCAGCGGGCGGTTCGGCGTCCGGGTCGAATAGCTTCACCGGCGTTCGACCAATGATCCGCCACCCGCCGGGGCTGTCGTTCGGGTAGACGCCTGTCTGTGACTCGGCGATACCGACCGAACCGGCCGGCACACGGACCCGCGGCGTCTGCAGCCTGGGGCACGCGATGCGTTCGTCCATGCCGCCCAGGTACGGGAACCCGGGCGCGAATCCCAGCATGAATACCCTGTATCCCGTGCCGGAATGAATGTCGATCACCTCTTGTGAGGACAACCCGTTGTGTTCCGCCACGTTCTCCAGGTCGGGCCCGTTTTCGCCGCCGTAGGCCACCGGTATGTGGACAAACACACTTTCGCGGTCGGCATTGTCGGCAGGGCCTTCCGCAACATTGGTCAATTCCCCAAGCCGGGCGGCCACGTCCTGGTACGTAGACTGGTGAAGGTCATACTGGACCAGCAGGGACCGGTAGGTGGGGACCAGTTCCTCCACCCCTTCGATTTCAGCGGCCGTCACCGACGCGGCGAACGAGTAGACCCGGTCGTTTACTTCGGGTTCGATGCTGTCGCCAAATTCGACGAGGACCGCCGCGTCTCCGACCGGCAAGATCCTGGGGACAAGATCGTCATTGCCCTGGCCCATCTGAACTTCAGGAGACAATTTCGGACATGGGGAGGATTTTGACGCCCGCAGACTCCAGCTCGCGCCGTACGGCCGCCGCCAGTTCCACCGCTCCGGCGGTGTCCCCGTGCAGGCATATCGAGTCCGCCTGGAAGTCGATGATCGACCCGTCGGCGGCCTTGACCCGGCCCTCCGTGGCGAGCCGTAACGAGCGTTCGATGACTTCGTCCTCGTCGTGGATCACGGCGCCCGGCTGGGACCTCGGCACGAGTTTCCCGTCGGGAGTAACGGCGCGGTCGGCATAGCACTCACGTGCGATTCTCACCCCGGCTTGCCGGGCGATTTCCTCCCACTGGGAACCGGCAAGCACGACGTGTATGAGATCGGGGGAAAACGCCTTCACCGCGTCGACTATCGCAGCCGCCTCGGCCGCATCCCGCACGGCCTTGTTGTACATCGCGCCGTGCGGCTTCACGTGCTGAAGTTGGTGGTCCGACGTGAAGGCCGCCAGCGCGCCGATCTGGTAGGTCACGGCGTTCTGTATTTCGGCCGGTGACATGTCCAGGTCGCGGCGCCCAAAACCTGCCAGGTCCGGGTAGGCCGGATGCGCTCCAACGTGAACGCCGTTCTCTTCAGCAAGTTTGACGGTGCGCGCCATGCAGTCGGGGTCGCCTGCGTGGAAGCCGGTAGCCACGTTTACTGAAGTGACCTGCTTGATGATCTCTTCGTCCAGGCCCATGGTGTACGAACCGAACGACTCTCCGAGGTCGCTGTTGAAATCGATTACTCCGGCAGGTGATGCCATCGCCGTCTGCCTCCTCGTAGCAAGATTTCGGGCCCACCGAGCGGCGGTCAGGGTGTTGCACCCCAATAGCGCTCGATCAGCCGATGTCGAGTATTGCGAGAGTAGCACAGGGCAGCGTGCCTCGACTGGCGCGATTGCCAATTCCCAGACGTTCGCGGCGCTGGCAGGGCCTTACTTGAACCCCAGGCGTTTTTCCCGCATGGACACCCACCTTCCATGCCCGATCACAACGTGGTCCACCAGTTCGATCTCCAGCAGGCTGCTCACTTCCGCAAGCTTGGAAGTCGTCTCGATATCCTCGTCGCTTGGAGTCGGATCGCCCGAGGGATGGTTGTGCACCACTGCGATTGCTGCGCAGTTGCGTTTCAGGGCGCTGGCGAACACCTCGGCAGGCCTGACGAGAGCCGAGTTGACGGTACCCGTATAGAGCTCTTCTACGTCGAGGACCTGGTGCTTGGTGTTCATCAGCGCCACGTGAAGTTCCTCGCGCTCCAGGTAAGCCATATCCGCGCAAAACATCTTGGCAATGTCGGCCGGCTCGTTGATCATCGGCAGGTCCCGCGGGTTGGGCGAGGACACGCGTCGACCCAGTTCGATCCCGGCGAGTAGCTGGCAGGCCTTGGCCTCCGAAATGCCGTTCTGATCGCAAAGGTCTTCCAGCGACGCCCGCGCAATGCCGTCTATTCCTCCGAAATGGGCGAGCAGTCGATTGGACATTGCCAGGACGTTTTCGCCCTTCAACCCGGTCCTCAGCAAGATCGCCATCAACTCGGCATTGGAGAGGCTACCCGCGCCGTAAGCGCACAGGCGTTCCCGCGGCCGTTCTCCCACCGGGAAGTCCCGAATCAGGGGTGATTTGGGCGGGCCGTTAGGTGGGTAGGCGGTAGATTCTGGGCGGTCGACTGTCGATTGCAAGCAGTTCTCTCCACGAATGTGATGACTGCCGCACGTTACCGGACTGGCTGCCGTTCTCAAATAGGCACGTGTCAGACGCGCGGGTCCCTAAGAGGGTGTCCAAAAAAGTCGCAAACCGATCACGAAATGGCATCGCGTCAGTTGCCGCGCCCCCCCACGGGCGCCCACATCCCAACGCCCCTACGGTCGGTCGTCTGGGAGGGTGTCTTGGGGATGTTGCGCGGGCCAGCGCATCCAATGCCTTTTTGGACACCCTCTAAGAAACTGCGCAGTTCAGGTTGGATGAATCGCGTTTTACGTCAGGGCCGTTCTCGAAAGGCCCCTACGCCGGGTCGTTATCCAGTTGACGGGTTCGGAATGCTCCGGGCTCGTGAACAAAAAGGGGCGTCCAAAGCGGACGCCCCTGTTGCGAAGGTCTTGCTCAGAACGGGAGCGGGACTTTGTCTCCGGTCTGAATGGACTGCTGCACCGCGTCGGTGAACTCCATGTACTTGACCCCGTCGACGAAGTTCGTGTGAGTCACGGGCTCGAGTCCCCGAACGGCGTTGATGAACTCCTCTTCGACCCGCCAGCCGCCGCGTTTTTCTGCCGGGATGTCTATCTCGCTTAGACCCGAGTCTCCCCGCTTTCCCGCAGTAACCCGGATGCCGGCCTGGAGCGAATTCGTGATATCGGCGGATTCGAGGTGAATCGTACCGTCGGTTCCGTAGACCCAGCAGTCGAAACTCGGCGAGAAGCCTGCTGTTGTTGTCACCGTGTAGTTGAGCGTTCCGCCGGAGTGCAGCGCGCACAGGACGTCCAGGTGGTCTGGGATAGATATTGAGATCCGGCGGCCGTCGGCGTTCAAGCGGTGCCTCACCACGGTCTGCCCGAGGGCCTGCACTGTAGACGCCGGGCCGAGCCATCGCATCAGGGCCTCGTAGAAGATGCCCATGCCCATTATGTTGTTGCCGGAGAGGTCGCGGTCGTGACGCCAATGCAGGGGAGAGTCGGGATTGGGAAAGTCGCTCCCCATTGCCAGGTGTGCCCTGACGTTGACCACGTCTCCGATGTATCCCTCGGAGATCATGTCGATGATGGTCTCGTCCACCTCGAGCGTGTGCGGCGCCGGGACGATCTGGGTGGTCAGGTGTGGATTGTCACGCGAGGCCGCCAGCATCTCCCGTGCCTCGTCAGAGTTCATAGCCATCCTGGCTTCGACGAGAACGTGCTTGCCGACCTCGAGGGCGCCGAGTGTGCAGGGGTGGTGCATGTAGGGCCACGTGCCGATGCAGACGGCATCGATTTCGTCATCCTCAAGCAGTTCCTGCCAATCTTCGTAGACGTTTGGAATGCCGAAGTCTGCGGCCGCCTTTTCGCTCGACGCACGCGTCCGATTAACTACGCCGTAGATCTCCACGTCTTCCTGGGCCTTGAGACCCGGAATGTGTTTCGTTCGCGTGTTGGCGCCTGCGCCGATAACTCCTACGCGGATGGTTTCTTCTGCCATTTCTTGCTCCACTGCGGCGGACCTGCCCAAAGCCGCTTGACTTGCGGTCCGGCGTTGTTCATTGCCGTCTAAATTTTCCCGTTCTTGCCGGGACGATAGGGCCCGGAGGTCTGATTATGACGGCTTACGCAGCCGTTATCATGGTCAGACGCCCTGCATTTTGTCCGAATTGGTCGGGCATCTCGATTCTCTTTCGCTGATCGCGGCGCTGGGGTTGCCGGCCCAACAAGGGGCCGAAAATTCGTCAGCGCCACACGCTGCATCGTGGTGCAATGAGGACACGATGGCTACAACCGCCGAAAACGTCGAACTGACCGGGGACGGAGTGTGGATCGCGTGGTCGGACGGAAGGAATTGCACGTACCCCTACCGGTACCTCAGGCTCCAATGCGCGTGCGCCGCCTGTGTAGAGGAGATGACCGGCAGGCCGATTCTCAACGTGGCAACCGTTCCGGACGACATCATAGTGGTGGAGTGGATCCACGTTGGGCGTTACGCGTTGCAGTTCCTCTGGTCGGACGGGCACCAGACCGGCATTTACCCGTTCGAGATGCTGCTGAGACTCGCCGAACAGGACGACGCGGTCGTCTGCGCGGCGGGCCAATCCTAGCCTCGCCCGGCCTTTGCTGGCCTGACCTCGAGCGCGCTCAACAAGTTCGCAGAGGCTTTCGCTATTTCGTCGACGGCGCTATCGAACGCCGCCTGGTTTGCGCGGGACGGCGACCTGAACCCGCTTATCTTGCGGACGTACTGGAGTGCGGCGGCCTTGATCTCGGCGTCGGTCGGCTCGTTGTACGGCGGTCTTAGGACCTTGATGCTCCTGCACATGTTCCTGCCTTCCCTGGACTACGGGCGTGAATATGCGTGATCGGCGTTGGGCGCCGCGGGAGACTTTTACATAACTTCGTCGATCCGGCAAAGGCCGGTGTTCAGAGGGGTTTGGCCAGTAAGAGGGCGCTTGCGGTTAAGTCCGTTTCGCCCTCACCCCAACCCTTTCCCGCTAGAGACCTTTGCGTAACCGTCATTTCCGCCACCTAGCAGGATTCCGAGCCCCCAAGTCATTCTGGAGCGCAACGAAGAACCTCCCGCCCGCACCCGAGACCACCCTCGTTCCCAGTGACAATCCCCCACATCGCCGTGCCGGGGAGACACGGTACCCACGGTGGACGGCGGAGTTGGGAACACCCTCGCGTCAAGCCGGTCCGTGGTCGGGGGTACGCTCCGTGCCCCGCCCGAGGGCTGGTTTGAAGAGGGTGTTTCATAAGTCGCGTGTCGTATTGGGGAAGTCTATCCTCACCTCAAGTCTCACCGTCATTTGGAGGTAATCGAGGATGCCGCTTCGTCCATTGAACCGGGAGCAGATGTGGATACTGCCGCCAAGCCTCGAAGAGTTGATCGATGCCGGTCATCCGGCACGATTCGCGGCTGAGTTCGTGGATACTCTGGACGACGACGGCTGGGCCGGCTTCGGCGTCGATAGAGACGGCAAGCCGATGGGAGCGCCGGCCTACCATCCTCGAGCGTTGCTGGGCGTGTGGCTTTACGGCTTCATGACCGGTGTGCGTTCGAGCCGCCAACTGGAGACGGCCTGCCGGGACCAGATACCGTACCTGTGGCTGACGGGCTGTCAGCAGCCGGACCACGTCACGTTGTGGCGCTTCTACGACAATCACCGGGATGGCATGAGGAAGCTGTTCGAGCGTACGGTGCATACGGCTGTGAAGATGGATCTCGTGGAGTTGGCGCTGCAGGCGGTTGACGGGACGAAGGTAAGGGCGAACACGGCGAAGAGCCGGACCCACGACGCTGAGAGTTTGCGCCGTCTGATGGGCCGCCTGGAACAGGCGATAGCCGAGTTGGAGGCACAGAACGAGGCGGGGGAAGAGCCTGCTGCCGCCCATCTGCCGAAGGCGTTGCACGACCGCAAGGCATTGCGTGAGCGGGTGCGCGAGGCGGCAGGCAGGCTTGATGAGCGGGATGGTCAGAAGTACGTCAATCTGACCGATCAGGACGCTCGCATGATGGACACCCGCCAGGGTATCGCGATGGCCTACAACGGCCAGGCGATGGTCTCTCCGGTGACGGCTGACGGGAAGGCGGCCGGCATGCTGATCACGGCGGCATCCGTGGTAAACGAGACGACCGACCAGTCGCAACTGGGTCCGATGCTGGAGCAGGCGGAGGAGACGACGGGGGTCAGGGCGAAGACGACGTTGGCGGATGCGGGCTATCACTCCGGCAGCAACCTTGAGATGTGCGCCCGAAGAGGCCAGCAGGTGGTGATGCCGGAGTCGCATAACTGGGCCCTGGGGAACCCGTATCACAAGGACCGTTTCGTCTACGACGAGGCTGGCGACCGCTACCTATGCCCGAAGGGGCAGTGGCTGCGCTTCACCGGTACCAAGCTCTCTCGCAAGACCACGGTGCGGAACTACCGCGCCTCGGGGGCCGTGTGCGGGGCCTGTCCGGCCTTCGGTGTCTGTACGAAGAACAAGCGTCATGGCCGCGGCCTAGAGATAGGCCCGCATGACGCGGCGCTGCGTGCCCACCGTGCCTGGATGTCCACCAAAGAAGCCAAACAGGCGCATAGTCAGAGAAAGCAACTGGTCGAACCGGTCTTCGGGATCATCAAGGAGCAACAGCAAGCCCGGAAGTTCCTGTCACGCGGCTTATCCAACGCGGCGGCTGAGTGGTATCTGCTGACGGCAGCCTTCAACTTGCGCACCCTGTGGCGGCTGCAGTCCGCCGGGTCCACGCGGAATAGGCGTTGGCCCGTCGCCGCGGTCATTTATTCGGCCTTAAGGGCGGTGCAGATGGCTGTCACAGGCCCGGCAGACGCCTTGCTTCGACTCATGAAGCTCAATCATCAGCCGGCATGACCAATCTGAAATCGCTCCCGCCAATCCCATGGAACATCTGAAACAGGCTCTTGAAACCAGCCCTACAGGGGTGGCTGTTGTCGTGTGTGTGATGGTGTGGATTGGGGGTAACAGGGATAGCCGCGCCGCCCGTCGGCCCCGGCGGGCGCCCACAAGAGGCGCACCCTACATGACGTGGAGTGAAGAATCACTGTGTGTGGAGGCAGTTACGCGAAGGTCTCCGCTGGGCGAGGGGGACTTGCACAGGTCTCCGCGGGTAATCGCCGCCCGGACGGGGCTTGTTCTCGGCGAGCGGAGTTGGTCTGAAAGGGCCGCGAGGGGCTAACCCGCTCCCAGCAGGGCCTTGGTGGTGCCTATCACCGCCGCCTCGTCCGGGATGAACATCGTTTCCAGGCCGCGGTTGTATGGGACCGGCGTGTGGGGTCCGGTGACGCGCTTGATGGGCGCGTCGAGGTAATCGAACGCCTTGTCCGCCACCACGGCGGAGACCTCGGATGACATGCTGGCGCGCGGCGTGTCTTCGTCGACGATGACCAGGCGGTTGGTCTTGGCGACCGACTCCAGGAAGACATCTTCGTCGAGCGGGGACACACTTAGAAGGTCCACGACCTCGGCGTCGATGCCCTCAGTCGCAAGTTGTTCGGCGGCGTTCTTTGCTACTACGGACGTCCAGGACATGCCGACGATTGTCACGTCGGAGCCTTCTCTCAGCAGCCGCCCCTTGCCGATGTCGATCGTGTAGCTCTCGTCTGGAACGAATCCGGAGAGGTTGATCAGCTTCTTGTGGTTGCAGACCATGACCGGATCGTCGTCCCTGATGGCAGCAGCGAGCAGGCCCTTCACCGAGTAGGCGTCAGAGGGAATCACCACCTTTATGCCCGGAAGGTGGGCCAGGATCGAGTAGAAGTTGGAGGAGTGCTGGGCGGCGTGACCGGTGCCTCCGCCGGACCTGGCGAACATGGTGATCGGGACCTTGGTCTGGCCGCCGAACATGTACCTGCTCTTGGAAGCGTTCGAAAGCAGTTGGTCGAATGCGACGGCCACGAAGTCGAAGTACATCAGGTCGACGACCGGCCTGGTGCCTGTGAGCGCTGCGCCCACCGCGGCTCCCAGGAACCCGGCTTCAGAAATGGGCGTGTCGCGAATCCTGTCGGGCCCGAAGTCCTGGATGAGGCCCTTGGTCGCGGCAAACGGACCGCCCCAGGCATCCAGCGGATTGCCTTCTTCATCGGTTCGACCCGCGCCCCCGGCGATGTCCTCGCCCATGATGAACACGTCCGGATCGCGGTCCAACTCATCGCGGAGGGTCTGGTTGAAGACTTCCCGGTAGGTTGTCACCCTGCCGGGCACGTCGTTACCCGGACCCAGCGGCTGGGCAGACCATTTTGTCGGCGCTTCTGCAGTAGTCATGTTGTTTGTGCCTCACGCATCGTTGTGTCGGGCGATTGGATCAGCGCAGTCCCTGCAACGGGTTTGTGTAGCTGACGTAGACGTCTGAATAGAGTTCCTCGGGGTCCGGCATGGGGCTCGTTTCCGCGAACTCCACCGCGTCGACCATTTCCTGGTCAATCTCGGCCCTGATCCCGGCAAGCTCCTCTTCGGTCATCAGTTGTTGTTCGGTGACTTTCGTTTCGAAGGTCCTCAAGGCGTCCCGGGCGTGCCAGGAGGCCTCCTCTTCCTCGGAGCGGTACTTGTGGGGTTCGTCGGCGTGGTAGTGGCCGTGGTACCGGTAAGTCTTGAGTTCCAGGAGCGAAGGGCCTTCACCGCGCCTGGCGCGTGCGATTGCCTCACCGGCCGCGTCGTAGACGGCGAAGACGTCCATGCCGTCCACGATGACGCCCGGCATGTTGTAAGACTGTGCGCGGTCGGCGATGTCGTTGACGGCGACCGCGTATTCGACGGGCGTCGCCTCGGCATAGTGGTTGTTTTCGCAGGCGAATACGACCGGCAGCTTCCAGACCGAAGCCAGGTTCATGCTTTCGTGGAGCACTCCCTGCCCGTTCGCGCCGTCACCGAAGAATGCAACACCAACGGAGTCTGTTCCGCGGTACTTTGCGGTCAGGGCCGCGCCGACGGCCAGCGGAATGCCTGCGCCCACGATTGCGTTGGCGCCGAGCATGCCCTTCTTGAAGTCAGCGATGTGCATGGAACCGCCCTTACCCTTGCACTGGCCGGTTGCCTTGCCGTAGATCTCCGCCATCATCCGCCGGGCCTCGAGCCCCTTGGCGATGCAGTGGCCGTGGCCGCGGTGGGTGGACGAAATCCAGTCGGTATCGCTGAGGTGGGCGCATATGCCGGTCGGGCCGGCTTCCTGCCCGTCAGAACTGTGCGTGACCCCCATCGACTTCCCTTTGAAAGTCTGCTCGAGCATCGTTTCTTCGAACCGGCGAATGCGGCACATCGTCGTATATATCCAACTCAGCTTTTCGGCAGATATTTCCATGTCTTACTCCCTCAGCGGAGTGTCCCGCGTCGCCAGGTCCGCAATTGCGCCCACGATTTTCCCACATTCGCGGCACGGCGCGCACAGGCCCGGCCCGGGTTCCTCACGTTAACCGCAGATGCTAGCAAATATAGGCGTTGCCGATGGGTAGTCCTACAGCAGCCTGTTTCAAAAGTCCCCTCTCCCGTTCGCGTGAGAGGGTTAGAGCCTGCCCCTTACTCGATACGGGGGTGAGGGCAAAGCGTGAATTCGTAAGTCCTTCAATTCATACAACGAATCCGGTTGCCCGGCGTTTCGCCCTCACCTCAGTCCTCTCCCCCAGGAGAGGAAGTGGTTTTACCGCCCGACTATTGAAACAGGCTCTACAGGGGGTCCCCTTGATTGGCGACGGTGCGGCGGACTACCTGCGGATTCTCAGGAATCGTCCAACCGATGAGGCCAGTGAGCCCTCGGCCGCCGGGGTATCGGCCAACTCGCCGCTAAGCAGCGGGTCGTATGGCGTGGTGTCTGCGTCGACGCTGGTTGTAATGGAGAAGAGAATCACGTCGTCGCTGCCGCGTTCTTTGCAACGCCTGGCTTCCTCTATCACTTCCTTCACCGTGTACATCGACGCGGGGGAAAGTACGACGCCTTCAGACCGGGTGAACTGCAGGCCTGCTTCGTACGCCTCGCGCTGGCTGTGTACGACGGCTTCGATAAGTTGTTCCTTGTACAGGGCCGAAACCAACGGCGCGACGCCGTGGTAACGCATGCCTCCAGCGAATATGCCGGGCGGTGTGTAATCGTGACCCAACGTGTACATCTGGACCATGGGCATCTGGCCCCCAGCATCGGCTGCGTCGTACGCATACACCCCGCGGGTCAGGCTTGGCGTGGAGGCGGTCTCCACGGCCACGAAGCGAGTTTCCGCGCCTTCGACGCGCCGCTTCATGAACGGGGCCATCAGCCCGGCGAAGTGGGCCCCGCCGCCGATGGACCCGATGACCACAGCCGGTTCTTCATTGACGGCCGCGAGTTGCCTGAACGCTTCCAGGCCGATCACACTCTGGTGAATTGCGGTGTGGTTCAACAGGGTTGGCATCGCGAATTTAACGTCGGGCCGCAGGGTCGCTTCCTCGTAGGCTTCCGCCAGCGCGACGCCGATCGATCCTGCGCCGCCGCCCCTGGTATCGAGCGTGTTCGCGCCAAACCGTGTATCCCGGCTTGGGCTTTCGACGATGTCTATTCCCCAGAGCCTCGCCGCCGCATCGCCGAAGTGCGAGTCGTCCCTGACCGAATAGACCCGCGCCTTCAGGCCGAATACGCTGCACGCGTGGCCCACGGCGTTGACCCATACGCCGCCCGCTCCGCCTGTGACGATGGTGCTGAAATCTCCGACGCGTACGTAATGGGCCACAGGGATCGCCGTGTTGGACTCGTACGAGCCCGAGGGGCTTCCACCCTCGAACTTGTAGTACAGCCGAGCCGTCGTCCCGATAAGCTCTTCCAACCTGCGTGCCCTGAACATTGGAGTGGGCCGCCATTGTGAGTAGGCCGATTTGACCTCGGGCGGAATACGGAACGACCTCTGCCTGCTTTCAAGCTCCTGCTGCCTTATTTGCGACGGGAACAGGGGCTCAAGCTCCCTGGAGGTGATCGGATACCCGGACGGCGACATCATCGGCGGTATCCGGAATGGAAGGTCCGCGGCAACGTTGTACCAGGACCGGGGCATTTCCCTGGGACTGAGCGTTATCTTGTTGTCTGAGATGCTTGCCATCTGCTGGATTCCAAATTTTCGCCGATGAGCCTGACAGGACTTTGACGCTTTCTCGCCGGCCGCGAACCGGCTGTATGCCGTCCCGTCGGAATTGTAACGTTGTGGCAACCAGGCCCGGCTGTCGGAGCCAGTGGAGTGCAGGATTTCGGCAGGACGACTGGCAGGGCATCTCCAGGAGAACGCAATCCGGAGATCTAAGTTGATCGGACCGGAGAAGGGTTTGGACCGCAGGCATGGCCCAGATATGGATCGAGATAGAGGAAAACCCTAATTGCGGCTATCTGCCGCTCCGAACGTATTCGTCCAGCGGGGAGGAGAAGTCTGCCGCGTCGGCGGTGTATGCCTTCGACGAAGGCGGTGAACTTACAGAGGTCACAGGCTGGAGCCCGGAGGACGACGGAAGTCCGTGCGACGTGCGTTGGGTCCGGGTCGGCGACTCTGGTGAGGGCGAGGGCGTCCTGGTGTACGGCGGCGACTGGGGCGTAAGGCTCAGGCCATATTCCGCCCGGACGGAGTGGGGCATGGCTGCGCAGGACCAGAGCGGCGAACCCTACCTGCTGCTCGCGCCCGACGTTATAGTCCGGCCGGCCGGGTGACCGGCGGCTTTACGCGTTCTCGCCGGGGTCGGCTGAGGGACCTTTGCGGCGATTGTCTTCGCCCGGTGTGCCGGGGCGCCTGGCGGGCATGAACATCGGATCTTCTGCGCCCTCGTCCGGTTGATCGAACTCCGTGCGCCGTTGCGCGGGGCGTCCCGAATCGAGACCGGGGGCTCCTGCGAACCGGGCGGCTGTTTCCAGCGCGTCGGCGACTCCGAGGGCCGCGCGTTTCAGGAACCTCCGGCGGTCCAATGTGCGGGGATCTTCCCCCTTCTGCTCAGTCATGACATGAATTCGTACACGGGCGCCCGTTTTGTCCTCGAATCAGCGCGTTGCATAGGGCCCGTCGACCAGGTTGATTCAGCCTCCGATGATATCGTCCCAGACGACCGGGGCAATTCGGAAACGGCCGTTTTTGCCTTGACACTAAAAAATCTCTCGTGATAGTTTTCACACGTGCTTTCGCGGTACAGTCAATAGGGATTGACGCGCACAAAATGGGGTACGCCCGAGCGGGCGGCCTCTATCGCGAATGAAGAAGCCTTAGTCAGGACCCGGAGACGCCTTTCCCCAGTGGATCCGAATACGACCACAGGCGCTGACTGGGCGTTAACCAGCACGACCCTCAAGCTACTCTGGGTAACCCTCTTGTTTGCTCTCTCGGCGGGTTTTTCGCTCGTCACCGCGCACGCGATCATTCCGTCTGCGGTGTCCACGCGCACGATTCCAAAGATGTGGGAAAAACTGAGACTGCCACTCTACGCGCTCGGCATTTTGTCGGTGGCGGGGATCGGCGTCACGCTTGCGTTTGCGGCGTATGAGGCGGAACCGTTTATAACCAGGATCTACGGCCGCTACTGGCAATGAGATTGTCGGCAGCAGTCCGAGGGGCCCTACCGCCCCGGGACATCGACTGATTGGCGTCGTTAATCGATTTCATCAAAGAAAAGCACAGGACGACGCCCCTCTGGATCAAGGTCCTGGCGCCATTCCTGTTACTCGGCGGTTTCGCCGTTTTTGCGGTCGTAGGAGCCGTGACCGCGTTCGTGGTGGTCGCCTGGCTCGGTCAGCCGGTGCCGGTGCTCGGGTTCGACCAGTCCATCGAGCAGCCGATAGCGTTCCCCCACACGATCCATGCCGGCACCGGGGTTTACACCGATGCCACGGGCCAGAGCATCCAGGGCCTTGGCCTGGACTGCACCTACTGCCACCGAACGGCGACGACGCAATCCAACGCCGGAGTCCCGCCCGCTGCCCTGTGCGCCTACTGCCACAAGGTGATTGGGCCAGAAGAAAATCCCGAACTTGCCAAGCTCCGCAGCGCGGCGGGCCTGTTAGAGGACCCACCGTCCCCGATCAATTGGAAACGCGTGCACCGTTTGCCGGACCACGTCCGATTCGCGCACGAACCGCACATCCGA
Source organism: Dehalococcoidia bacterium (assembly GCA_965220275.1). Taxonomy (GTDB): domain Bacteria; phylum Chloroflexota; class Dehalococcoidia; order Lucifugimonadales; family Lucifugimonadaceae. Next base: position 77,245 of record CBDCPN010000006.1, read on the forward strand.
TTTCTCACGCAACACCCGGACGTGATTGGGAACGCGGCGCCCGGCGTGAACCAGCAGTCCGAGGTTGTTCCGGCGATGGTGTGTTCCACCTGTCACGGGGACGTCGCCTCGATGAAAGAGGTGGAGCAGGTCGAGCCGCTGAAGATGGGACAGTGCGTGGACTGCCACCGCGAAAACGAAGCGCCCACTGACTGCACGGTTTGTCACCACTGATCAACATACGGCCTGAGGCATCGTCTTGAAGAAACTGACACGCAGACAGTTCATGGCCCTGAGCGGCAAGGCCGCTACAGGCGCGGTGATCTTCGTGGCGTGTGGTTTGCCCGAGCGTGAGCTAATTGTGCAGAGCCCGGTCGAACTACCGGAAGACCTGGTGAGGGGCGAGGACACCTGGTACGCGACGACCTGGGCTGACATGCCCGGCGGCGACGGGCTGATCGTGCGTGTAATGGAAGGCCGGGCCAAGAAGGTCGCCGGCAACCCCGATTTCCCCGTTAACGCAGGCAAACACAGTGTCAGGCACGATACCGCGCTCCAACTGTTGTACCACCCGGACAGGATCTCCAGGCCTTACGCGCGGCGCAGCAAGGGAGGGGTCCTGGCCCCTATCACCTGGGCGGAAGCCGAAGTGGAGTTGTCAAACGCCCTTGGCCTGGCGTCTGAAGGTCTGTCAGTAGTCACGAACCCGCTCCGAGGACATCTCGGATGGGTCACCCAGAATTTCGCGGCGCTCTACGGCGGCCGGCACATGATGTTCGATCCGGTCGAACAGGGAGTGCTGCACGGCGCTGTCGAAAACGTTTTCGGCCAGACTTCTCTGCCTGACCTCGATATAGGTCGCGCGCAGTCGGTGCTTTCATTCGGCGCTGACTGGCTCAGCACTTGGGTCTCGCCGGTCGGCATGTCGGTCAAGTACGGTGAGTTCCGTAGCCAGGACCATCGCGGGTACCTGACTCACGTCGAACCCCGCATGTCCATGACAGCCGCCAACGCGGACCTTTGGCTGTCGCCCAAGCCCGGTACCGAAGGCGCCGTGGCCCTCGGCATCGCCAGGCAAATCATCGACCACGACTGGGCTTCAGCCGACGAGATCAGCGCGTTCCAGCAGAACATGCCCGAGGGCGCGCTGGACGAATACGACATGGCCACCGTGGTCGAGAGGACCGGGGTGCCCGAATCCCGCATTTTGAAAGCGGCCGAAAAGTTGGGCAAGTACCGGCCGGCCGTGGTGTTCGGCGGCGGAAGCGCCGGCGCACACACCAACGGAAGCTTCAACCTGCGGGCAATCTACTCTCTGAACTACCTTGTCGGCGCGGCCGGCGCAGAAGGCGGCATCCGCGCCAACCCGCCCTTCCCTCTCGATGGAGTACCTAATTCCGCCACCGGCGCCCCGTTCTCCGAGTGGGAGGCCGAACTGGCGCAGTGGCGCGCAGGCAACGTGGGCACGGTCATCGTTCGCGGGGCGGATATCGTCCACGGACTGCCGGCGTCAGTCGACGTGAAGGGCGCACTCAAAGAAGTGCCCCGGGTCATCGCATTCGGGACGGTCATGGACGACACGACCGGTGAGGCCGACCTGGTCATCCCTGAAACTTCGTTCCTGGAGAGTTGGGGCACCGACGTCCCGGAGCCGGGACCCGGGTACCAGACCATGGCATTCCAACAGCCCGTGGTGGGCCCGACCATCAACCACGACGAGTCGGGCCTGATCGCCGACGCCCGTTCGTTCGGGGACGTCCTCCTGTGGGGAAGCGGCGGCGCACTGGGCGTGCGGAACATGGAAGACCTTGTTCGCAACGTCTCCGGTCAACTCTTCGATCTCGGCAGGCGGTCCGCTTCAGTCAACGCCCCGGACCAGGGCCTGTTCATGAACGGCGTGCTACAGAGGGGCGGATGGTGGGACACCAGCCAGACCGGCGAAGACCTCTCCGGCGGGACTCCTCCAGAGTTGCAAGGAACGTCCATCCCGGCTTACTCGGGCACAGTGTCCGAGGAAGAAGGCCGGGAGTTCAACCTCATTCCGTTCCAGTCGAACGCCCTGCTCGACGGACGGCTGGCTTCTACTCCCTGGGCGCAGCAATCCCCCGATCCGATGTCCTCTGCGGTATGGGACACCTGGGTGGAGATGAGCAAGAAAGACGCCGAGGAACTGAACATCATCGAAGGCGACGTGCTGTTCATCCGGTCCATCAACGGTGAGATTGAAGCCATCGCGTACCCGCACCCCGGTGTTCAGCCCGGCACCATCGGAGTCCCGATGGGTCAGGGCCACAGCCACGGAGGCCGATACGCGGAGGGGCGCGGTTACAACGTCCTCAGCATCATTGCGGGCATGAAAGATACAGAAACTGGCGCGCTCGCGTGGGCAGCCACCAAGGTGCGGGTTTCAAAGTCCGGCCACAGGCGCAAGGTGCCGAAGTTCGAAGGCACCGTCGAGGCGTTCCCGATCGAGCCGGGCGTGCCGGTGCTCGTAGTGGCGCCGGGCGAGACGGCCCACGACGCCGAAGAGGCGAACCACCACGAGTATCAGCAGAGCATTTACGAAAGAGAAAAAGAGTAGGCTTTTTCAGGCACACTTGATGCCGCATCGGAATTGACGAATGGCGGACGAAAAGTTCGGAAAACATAAGTGGGGAATGGTGGTCGACGTCGACCGCTGTACGGGCTGCCAGGCCTGCGTGCTTGCCTGCCAGGTAGAGAACAACATCCCCCTGAACACGCAGGAGCGCTACGAGCGCGCCCGCGGCATGGCGTGGATTCGCGTCGAACGCTACTGGGAAGGGGAATTCCCGGACGTCAAGGCGCGGTTCATCCCGATCCTGTGCCAGCACTGCGAGAACGCGCCGTGCGAACCGGTGTGCCCGGTGTACGCCACGTATCACAACCCGGAAGGGATGAATGTACAGATCTACAACCGCTGCGTAGGCACCAGGTACTGCGCTAACGGTTGTCCGTACATCGTCCGCTTCTTCAATTACTGGGAACCGGTCTGGCCGGAGTCGTTCCGGAACCACCTGAACCCGGATGTCACCATTCGCAGCCGCGGCATCATGGAAAAGTGCAGCTTCTGCATGCAGCGAATCCGCAGAGGCGTACGAACGGCCGCGAGCGAGGAACGGGAACTACAGGACGGCGAAATACAGACGGCCTGCCAGCAGGCCTGCCCGACCGACGCCCTGGTCTTCGGGGACATCGACCCCGATAACAACAGGACCAACCCGAGCCGGGCCTACAGCATGATCCACGACGACCGTGCCTACACGTTGCTGCCCCGTCTGAATACGGACCCCAACGTCGTCTACCTGGCAAAGGTAGACCCTGACCGCGAAGGTGGTGGCGGTGACCACTGATAGTCACAACCACAGCGGCGGGCACCACGCCCCTCCTGAGCCGGTCCCTCCGAACGAGGTGGTGGAAGACCTCGTTTCGAAAACTGCGGCCTGCAGCAAGTTCAAGCGCCTGGCATGGATCCTGGGCATCCTTGCCGTGCTCGGCGTGGTCGGCGTGATCGGCAAGATAATCGACGACGGCGGCGACACGACCAAGTGGGGTTATGTCGCGGCGGTCATGGCCTTCCTGCTCACCGCCGGCGGCGGGGCGCCGATGGTGGCGATCGCTCCGGCGCTCGCCAAGGCCAACTGGGTCCGGCCCGTTTCACGGATCGCCGCGCTGTTCTCGCTGGTGGGCGTCGTAACCTCCATGCTGCTCATCCCGCTGCTCGTCCTGCTGCCACCGCTGATCGTCGATGAGACGCGCCGCAGAACGGTCTGGTTCGAAGCGCCGAACTACTCCCCGCACTTCTGGGGCATCATCGCCCTGGTCGGACTGACGATTACCGGGCTGGCATTGCTGTACTCATCCGCTCTGCCCGACCTGGCGGCGATGCGTGACCATGCGTCCGGCTGGCGTCAACGTTGGGGCGAAAAGCTCGCAAGAGGTTGGCGAGGCACAGATGTCCAGTGGCGCACTTTGCGAATGCGCATCGGCATGTTCGGCACGCTCTACTTCCTGATCCTGGTGTTTACCCACTTCCTGATCAGCACCGACTTCGCAATGAGCATGGTGCCGGGCTGGCGGGACGCCATATTCCCGATGTACCACTCGATCAGCTCGATTCAGGCCGGGATTGCCTCCGTGGTCCTGGCGCTTTGGATCGCACGGCGATTCGGGGGCATGGAACGATACATCCACCTTGACCAGTTCTGGTCATTGGGCAAGTTGCTGTTCGCCTTTTCCCTGCTTTGGTTCTACTTCTTCTTCTCCGCGTTCATTGTGTTCTGGTACGGGCGGTCAAACGCAGACGTCGCATTCCTGGACCTACTCATCAGGGGCCCGATGATCTACGCATTCTTCATAGCGTTCATCGCCTGCTTCTTCGCGCCGTGGTGGCTGCTCATATGGAACAGGCTGCGAACGAGCGTCAACGGGCCGCCCGCCGTTGCCGTCGTGGTGCTGTTCGGGATCCTAGTGGACCGCATTCGGCTATACGTGCCGTCGTGGTCGGTCCCCGGCGACCAGATCCACTATTCGTATTTGACCGACATCCCGGGCACCCTGTGGCCCGACGTGTTCGACATTCTGACGATCGTCGGCGCCATCTCCGCAGGCTTATTGCTGATGTTGTTGGCCACCCGTCTGATCCCGGCGGTGTCCATATGGGAAATACAGCAGATGAACCTGCTGTCCCGGCCGGTCAAGTATTTGCGAACACACGGAGTGCTGGTGGCAAAGCCGGACTAGGAGAAACATTGGGTCCCTGACGGGGCCCGGCGAACTGTAACGATGCAACAACGAAGGGCGCTGGACCAGCCCCATACCAACAGAGTTCTGCTGAACGGTCAGTTGGCGACACCCGCGTGGTGGCTGCCAACGGTGATCGCGTTGGGCATCGTCGTGATCTGCGGCTGGGTGGTCATCGGGTTCATCCTGAACAAGGGCCTGGGCGTGACCGGTCTTTCCCGCCCTGTGTTCTGGGGCCTGATGATCGTCACCTTCGTGTTCTGGGTCGGTATCAGTCACGCCGGTATCATGATCTCGGCCATTTTGAGGCTCACGCAGGCGGAGTGGCGTAGACCTGTCACAAGGGCGGCGGAACTCCTGACCGTATTCTCCCTGTTGACCGCGCTGCTCTTCCCGCTTATCCACGAAGGCCGGCCCTGGCGGGCGTACTGGTACGCGCCGTATGACTTCGCCCGCGGGATATTCCCAAGCGTCAGGTCCCCGCTGGTATGGGACCCGGCGGCCATCGGCACCTACCTGACAGGCAGCACCCTGTTCCTCTACGTGGCCCTGCTGCCCGACCTGGGTAACCTGCGCGACCGCACGACCGGCTGGCAGAACGCCATGTACACCGTGCTGGCGCTCGGCTGGCGCGGCAATCCCCGCCAGTGGAAGATGCAGACCATCGGCGGAATTCTGCTTTCGGCCCTCATGCTGCCCATCTTCGTGTCGGTGCACTCGATCGTTTCGTGGGACTTTGCAGTCACCACCGGCGTAGAGGGCTGGCACACCACGATCTTCGCACCCTACTTCGTCATCGGCGCGGTGCACTCCGGCGTTTCGGCTGTTGTCACGATGATGGCCCTCATGCGGTGGCTGTGGAAGTGGGGAGACTTCATCAGACCCGAACACTTCGACGCGCTTGCCAGGCTGCTCATCGTGGTCGCTACCGGTTGGCTCGGTTTCACCTTCCTCGAACTGCTCTTTTCCCTGTACACGCTGGAGGGGCCTGAACTTGCGCTGCGGGAGATGCAGATCTTCTCCTGGCCGTGGAATGTCTGGTTCATCGTGTTCCTGTTGACGGGCTACTTCATTCCCGTGCCTTTATGGCTGTTCAAGAAGGTGCGCAACAACATTGCCGCAATGTTCTGGACATCCATCCTCGTGAACATAGGTATGTGGCTGGAGCGATTCTTCATCGTCGTGCCCGGCCTCGCACGAAAGACACCGTTCACCTTCGCCTGGGAGTCCTATAAACCGAGCCCAATAGAGTGGTTCCTGCTCGGCTGGTCCGTGGCGTGGGTCTTATTCCTGATGCTCATGTTCGCCCGGTTCTTCCCACTCGTACCGCTCTTCGAGCAAAAGGAAAGCCAGGTATTTACGACAGATGTGAAGATCGGACGGGCCACTGTGCCGGCGATCATCAGGGAGCAGGAGTAACAGTCAGATGGCATCAACAAGCGTTCTGGGCCTGTTTCAGCAACCGGACCCCGCGGCCGACGCCATGGACGGGCTGGCGGCAGCAGGGTTCGAAAAGGGCACATTCGACGTACTGACCGGCACCCCCTACCCCGAAGGCGCGTTCGGCGAACACGTGCCGCAGCACCGCCTGTTCCGTTTCCCCGCGTTCGGCGCAATCATCGGGTTCACGGTCGCGCTCCTCTTCACGGCCGCGACGCAGATCGCCTACCCCGTAGTTTCCGGCGGCAAGCCGATCCTGTCCCTGTTCGCCATGCTGATAATCATGTACGAACTAACCATGCTCTCGGCCGTCATAGCAACGGTAATTGGAATCATCTTCGAGTCACGGCTGCCCAACCTGAAGCCGGGCGCCTACGACCCGCGCATCACCGAGGGGTGGATCGGTGTTGTCATCAGTTGCGACGACGATAGAGTCGACGACGCCAAATCCGTCCTGACAAACGCAGGCGCGCTGGAAATAAAGCAGGCTTCCTAGAACACCGGCCATGCCGAGATTCTTCTCCATTTCGACAACCATCCGCCGACGCGTCGGGCGACGAACGCGCGCGCGAACGCGGCTCTTGGCGTGGATCGCCGGCGCGGTGTTGGTCGCTCTCGCGGCCGGGGCGTGTGTACAGCAGTCGAACACCTACCCGATAGAGATATTCAAGGAGATGCACTACTCCCAGGCCCACCGCTCGCAGGAGCCACCTAGACAGGCCCCCGTGCGTCGGGCCGTGGCGTTCATTCCTGCCGGTGGAGCGGATGTGGTGCTGGACGTGCCCGCCCAGCGAACGCGGCCCTACGAGCCCGCGGTGGCCCGCGAGTTGTACCGCGTGAACTGCACAGTCTGCCACGGCGTCAGCGGGACGGGAGATGGGCCAGCGGTGAAGTACATCACCGCGACGAACAGCTTCTACGCTTCGCAGAGCGGCGGAACCCCGTACGCCCCGCCTCCAAACCTCATCGAACTCCGGTCCGACCGCACTCCCGAGGCGTGGTTCACCGTCCTCAACAGCGGGGTCAACGTGATGCCCAGGTTCGGCGCACTGATGTCTGAAGAGGAGATGCGGGACCTAGTCGAGTACATGTTCGATGAACAGACGGGGTTGGGCTCGCAGTAGGCTCCGATTCCTGGCCGCCGCGGATTGTGGCCACCTCCCCTAGTCCCCGACTGCGATCTCCCCGGCTCCGGCCTGTGGATTACCCGCGCCACCAGCTTCAACGCGTAAACGCGGGTTAATCTTGAAGTGTCGCCGCGCAGTCTTGCGGAACCCACGAGTGTCAGACATCGCCTCTCATAGCCATACCCGCGCCTTCGACCGGTCGCGATTGAGTCCCGGTCTGCTTCTCTTCCTGTGTCTGGGCATGCTCGCGGCCATGTCCATCGCGTGCGGCGGGCCGGAACCCACGCTCGAAGAGCGCGCATACGCCCTCGATCGCCAACTGATGTGCCCGGTCTGTGACGGTCAGACCGTCGACCAATCGAATGCACAGGTGTCCCTGGACATGAAGGAAGTGATACGGGAGAAGTTGAAGGCCGGTGAGAGTGAGGACGAGATCCTGGACTATTTCTCGGCACGTTACGGCGACGCCGTCCTCGCTTCTCCTCCCGCAAGCGGGTTCTCGGCCGTGGTCTGGATCGTGCCTCCGGCCGTGCTGCTGCTGGGAGCCGCGTTACTGGCCGTCGTCATGCGACGCATGAAGAAGCGAGACACCGGTGAACGGCATTCCGACGCGGAACTGGGAGACTATCTGGCGCAGGTGGACCGGGAACTGGGGCTGGACAACGCGCGGGAACCGGCCGACAGTTCAGGGGAGCGGCGGGATGGCTGAACTCGGCCAGATAACCATCCTCCTGGGTCTCGCGCTGTCGCTCTACGCGGCCGTCGGGTCGTTCCTTGCGGCTAAACGCGGTCTCCCTGAACTCGGCATAAGCGCGCGTCGCGCGATCTACATGACGCTTCCAACCACAGTCGTGGCCGTGGGCGCGCTGGTCGCGGCGTTCGTGTCCAACGACTTCTCGATCAAGTACGTGTACGACCACAGCAACCTGGTGATGGACCGGGCATACACGTGGGTCGCCCTCTACGCCGGCAACGAGGGCTCGCTACTGTACATCGTCTTCATTCTGACCCTCATGTCGGCGCTGGCCATCTGGTTCGCCCCGAAGCGATTCGCCCGAAGCATGCCCTACACCATTGCGATCCTGGCGTTGGTTCAGGCGTTCTACTTCTTCGCCCTGGCCTTTTTTGCCAGCCCGTTCGCCCCGCTCGGTTTCGAAGTGGACGATGGCCGCGGCATCAACCCGCTTCTGACCCACCCCGGCATGTTCAGCCACCCGCCAATGCTCATGGCCGGCCTGATTGGCATAACCATCCCGTTCGCTTTCGCCACCGGCGCGCTCATCGCCGGCAACTACGGCGACGACTGGGTGGATGTGGCACGGGTCTCGTCGATCATCGTGTGGGGAATACTCGGCGTCGGGCTGCTACTCGGCGCGTGGTGGGCGTACACGATCCTTGGCTGGGGCGGCTATTGGGGCTGGGACCCTATCGAGAATGTGGCGTTCATGCCGTGGCTCGTCCTGACGGCGTTCATCCACTCGATCATGGCCCAGAAGCGCCGCGGCATGTTCCGCATGTGGAACGTCGCGCTGCTCAACATCGCTTTCGTGCTGGCGCAACTGGGCATGTTCATCAACCGCGGCGGCCCCGTCGTCTCGGTCCACTCGTTCGCCGCTTCGACCCTGGGCGCGATTTTTCTGACCTTCATGATCCTGTGCCTGGTATTCGGCTTCAGCGTGTTCATCTGGCGTCTGCCAAGCCTGAGAAGCGACCGGCCGATTGAGTCTTTCCTGTCTCGGGAGGCGTCGTTTCTCGTCAACAACTTCCTGCTGCTGGGCGTCACATTCGCCACCCTCTGGGGGGTGATATTTCCCGTGCTCGCCGAATTCACGCAGGGGAAGGAGATCAGCGTTGCCGCGCCGTACTTCAACACGGTGAACGGCCCGATGCTGCTCACCGTGCTGTTCGTCATGGGAATCGGCCCCCTATTGCCGTGGCGCAGGACCGCGGGCCGATCACTGGCGCGGCACCTCGCGGTACCCACCCTTGCGGGACTATCAGTGGCGGCCGGTCTGTTGGCGTCCGGCATATCCAGCGTCATCGCCGTCATCGCGTTCGGGGTGATTGCGTTCACCGCCGTTACGGTCCTTGAGGAGTGGTTCCTGGGGGCGAGGAGCCGTCACAGGGCAGGCGAAAGCTGGCCTGCGGCCTGGTGGAAGTTGGTAAACGGCAACCGTCCGCGCCACGGGGGCTACATCGTTCACCTGGCGTTGCTGACATTGTCACTGGGCGTCGCCGGGACCCAGTTCTTCGACCAACGTATGGACATTGCGCTGCGGCCCGGCGAAAGCGCGGTCATCGACGACTACCGAATCGAGTACGTCAATCGCAACAGCGCCCTGCGTTCGGACCGCGTCGCGCAGTGGGCCGATCTGAACGTCTACAGGATAGACCCGGATGTGTACGCGGAGGACCCGGAAGGGCACAGAATAGAGCCGCAGAAGTTCGCGGCCGGTTACCCCGGGGACGACTTGATAGGCGCCCTACAGCCCTGGCACGGCTTTTACACAGACTTCAACCAGGTGTCCGTCAGAGCAGGTATTCGCTCCGACCTGACCGAGGACCTCTACGTGATACCCAGCGACTTCCTGACGGAAGACCGCGTCTTGCTGCGGATAAGCATCAACCCGCTGGCGATCTGGCTCTGGATCGCCGGGCCGATATTCGTTATCGGGACCATATTCGCGTTATGGCCGCAGCCGGCGTTGGAGCGGCGGGGGCGGCGAGCCGCGGCACGGGGAACCTGATACTGCGCCGAATCGAGCCTAATTAGAAAGTTGCCCGAAAGAGCAATCACGATATGGATTCGCTCCAGTGGCGCAGAGCAAGGCTCAATGGTGCTTCGATCCATTTGGTGAAACGGGCGGCAACGGCGACGGCATCGTCTTGCCACGAAAATGTAAACGTGTCTTCCGTGCAGTTCCAAATGTCCGGACCGGCCGATTCTTCAAGCTCCCTGGATCTGGCATCTTGCACACCGACGATCTGAGCAAATGCAGTTGCCGCCATGATTCCAGTAAGTTGCCGCCCCACGTGGTGAAAGGACGTTACAAAAATGAGTCTTGGTGTTCTAGACTCTGCGTCGGGATTTATGGACAGCTTCACAAAGAACCTGTCCTCGTTCAGGTTTGCCCAATGGCCAGCCTCTCTGGCAGTTTGTATTACTTGAGCACGATACCAGTAACCTTTTTCGCCAGGACCGCCCTGGTCGATAACACATTCAACCGGGAGGCCAGCGTCGTTGAATTGCTGACGGATCGATTCGGCATGAGATTTCAAATATTGCGAAGCGGCGTCCTGAAGGGATGATGCAACGCTATTGACCGATCGCCTCTGGGCCGATCTCTCTAGATGTTGCCGTCCGATCCGTTCGGCGATGTGACCCACAACCTGGCTGACCATGCTGGAGTCGTCGGCGGGTTCAGACTCACCTACCGCCTCCAGGATCACACGCGTCTCCAATCGAACAATGAATTGTACGAACGGGTCCAGGTCGCCTGCGTCAGCCTCCTCCAGGCATTCGATATACCGTGCACGGTCATCCCGTGAAACGACGATTGGCAAGTACTTTTCCTTAACCAAATGCCACGTCAGCAGGGCTCGTGCAACCCGTCCATTGCCGTCTTGGAACGGGTGGATTTGCGTGAATCGATGATGTAACCAGGCTGCAACCTCTATCCTGTGAAAACAGTCTCTTGCTTTCTCAAACTCGTCATAATGGTTCACCAGATTATCGATTTCGCTGTCCACTTGTGCTGGCGGACAGTACTCGTGAATAAGTCCACTACTCCTCGTCGGATTATTGGGTTGCTTCTTAAACCCGCCGCGGTCAAGCTCAGTCTCAAAAGTGCGCCGGAATTGGTCGACGGCAGTGTAGACCGGCTGGTTCCTAGTCAGTAGTTGATGTAGCTCGCGTATGTAATGTTTGGATAGAGGAGTGTTTTGCCGGATCGACGAAGTAACGAATTCTGCCGTGTCCTTGTGATCATCCAACACCTTTATGAGTTCGTAAGGATCACGGTCCGTAGCAGTGCGGTCTATCAGTTCGGCGTTCAGACCTTTTTCAACTAAAGTCTGAGTCGTGCCGCGGTCAATGTTGTATAAACCTTCGATGATTCCCGTTTCAATTGCCCATCGGCGGTCCAAACGCTCCAGGAACGCTCTATAGGCTTCCGGCATCGACTCCTCTCGTTCATTTCGGAAGCTAAGCCATTGTTTCTGGAGCGAATCAATTTCCTGAAAATCCACATCTGAAGACCCGGGGTCAAGACCAGCCAGGGGTTGCCACTTGTGAGTGGTCATATTTCATAAACTCTCGTAATCGGGTTCCAAGCCAGACTATTCTTCATGGCTGGCCACTGGGACCGTTCGACGAACGCCTGAATGGGAATGCCGGGGTAACCAAGCTCTCCGGCACGCGGCCAGAGGCTCTCTCCGATGCGAACGCCGTAGTCTGACTCACCCTGCCAATTGTATTACCGGTGGAACGGAGAGGACCCACGCGTGTCAGTCATCGCGAGAAGCGACGCCAATCTCCGGGGAATCGCCTGCAACTCCCGAACGCACATTTGACGGTACCATTCAGTCAATGACGATCACGTGGAACGGTGGGTCGGGCCCGGCTCCGCACGTTCCACACATTCCGAAAACCATGCGTTTACTGACCCGAATCGGATAGCCGGATGGGCACCGCGTTGGGAATCATCCTGGTGTTGGCGGCCCTTGCGGCCGTGGCCTACCCGTTCGTGATGGTGCAGAGACGCCGCAGCAATGCCCCGGACCCGGCGATCATGCGATTGCGCGCCGCGAGGACGCGCATCTACCGGCAGATCGACGAGTTGGATGCGGAACTGCAATCGGGCGAAATCGGGGTGGCGGAACACCGGGCGCAGGTGGACGAACTCCGCATCTCCGCCGCACAGGTCCTGCGTGAGCTATCGGTCCTCGAGTCGGGCACGGCAACCGAGTCCGAGATCGAACGGGAGATTGCCGCGGCACGACGCGATCGGGCATCTGCCGCGGGCCAGGGTGACGCAGGGCCCGTCGGACCGGACGCGGACCGTTGATCGCAAGCCGCGTGTTCGTCCCGCGCAGGGTCTGGCCCGTCAGGTCGACTCTTGTGATTGTCGTCCTCTTAACGGCCATTTTGCTTGGCGCAGGTTCTGTGCGGGCACAAGCGCCGGAGTCCATATCCGGTCGCGTAGTCAATGGCACGGCTGGCGCCGCGGTGCCGGAAGCGCTGGAAGTGGTGCTGCTGACGTTGGACGAAAGCAGGGCGCAGATAGTTGGCCGTGATTCCGCGTTCGTCGACGAGGAAGGCCGGTTCGAGTTCACGGGTTTCCAGACTGCCCCCGGGCTGACCTACCGCGTAGCCGCCAACGACGGCGTGTTCACGCCGTCAGTCGATCTCACCGATCCAGCCGATTGGTCGAACGTAGAGTTGGTCATCTACGAGCGGACAAAGTCGCTCGACGACCTGTGGGTGTCGTCCTATTCCCTGCTGGTCCCTTCAATTGATGCCAGGACACGAACTATGGGCGTGCTAGGGGCGATCGATTTGCGGAACGAGGGCGATACCGTGTGGTTGCCGGAGCTCAGCGACCCCGGCCTGACCGGGCTGCAACTACTCAGATTCTCATTGCCTGAAGGCTATTCGAACCTGTCCGTCGAAAGCGACCTGCCACCCGGAAACGTAATGGAAATCGGAACGGGATTCGCGCTTTCGACGCCCGCCCCGCCGGGCGAGTTCAACATCCTCATGAGTTTCCTGCTGGCCTACGACGGCAACGGGTTCGAGTTCCCGCTGAACCTGCCGTTTGGCGCCGACGAGGTGCGCTTCATGATGCCCGGTGAGGGGATGACGATCACCGGCGAGGGTTTGGGACCGGCGAGAACCACGGTCGTCAATGACAGGACCTTCACCATCGTAGAAGGCTCTGGATTTGGCAGGGGGACGAGGATCAACGTCGCAATAGACGGTCTGCCAAGCCCGACATTCACCGTACGGGCGGTGGACTATTTCGGTGACCGGGCGTACATACCGGTCCTCGCGTGGCTGGCCGGGGCTGCATTACTGTCATTGCTGGCATACGCCGTCATCAGGGCGAGGAACAGGCCGTTAGCCGCGGAACCGACGCGGCGCGAGTTGGTGGACGCAATCGCAACCCTAGATGACCAGCATGAGGCTGGCGAAATAGGGCCGGAAGAATACGCCACCAGACGCGAAGAACTGATGCGAAAGGCGATTGACGCGCCCCCGGATGCCGACTCGGCCCGACGGGACGAGACCGGGGCCGCTCCACCTGCATGACACAACGTCGAGCCATAATCATTGGCCTAAGCATCCCTGTGGGCTTCCTTGTAGCCATCCTGGTGTGGGGCACTTTGCAGACCGGCGGCGAACAGGGCCGACCCGGGGTGAATTCCAATTTCGGCGAGGTGACGGTCTCGACCGATCCCCGGTCGGACTTCGTGTTGCCACTTGTCGATGGCGGCGAGATCAGGCTTTCCGAACTGCGCGGGAAGATCGTGGTGGTGGACTTCTGGGCGTCGTGGTGTCCACCGTGCCGGGCCGAAGGGCCGATATTGGCGGAGGCGTACCGGGACTGGCGGGAACGCGGCGTGGAGTTCGTGGGAATCGCGTTGTGGGACGATGATGACTCAGTCCGCGAGTTCGTTGCCGAAAACGGCATCGATTACCCCGTCGCAATCGACGAGAGGGGCCGTGTAGGGGTGGATTTTGGCGTCAAGGGCCTTCCGGAGAAGTTCTTCGTCATGCCGGACGGCGAGATCGTCAAGAAGGTGATTGGCCCGTCGTCACGCGGACAACTGGACAACATGCTGGCCGAATTGACTGACCGGGCCATCGGCATCGGCGGGGATTGAGAGGCGACCAGCAGTCCCATTCGCCACGTCGCGAACAGAGAATGGTCTGAGGTCCCTGGAGCGGGCGTTCGCGCCAAGCCTCTCTTCTTCAAAATGTCTACTTCTCTCGCAACTGCCCGGGAATAGCACTCTCCGGGTGGTCCAGTCTCAAAAACACGGATCAGCAGGCTACTCGGTCGGCTTGCCCCAGATCAGCACCAGCTTCAAGAGACTATCGCCGGTATTGCGGAACCCGTGATCGACGCCCGGTGGGACCATGACGGAATCACCGGCAGCTATGGGCACGTCCTCTCCTTCGACCGACATCATCCCCTCGCCCTCGAGGAAGTAGTAAATCTCCTCCAGTTCACCGTCCCTGTCCCGGTCGTCATGGGTGTGGTCTCCCTCGCTGACCCCGGGCTCCAATTCCCAAATCTCCATGCTGATGGGCAGCTTGCTCTCGTTGCGGAATATGCTTCGCCGGACGATGACCCCTTCGCCATCGTGAATGTTCGACGATGCGCGGACGTCCGACGATTCGTTTTGCTTGACGTACATGGCTCTCTCCCACTTCGCTGAAATTCGCGTTTGATGGCCCAACGTCGCATATGTTAATCGCGTGCTGTGTTAGTCAAGTGGTTTCGTCACCCAGGCGACCAGCAACTCGTCGAGTTGCTGACGCATCAACTAACCTGGACCCGCGCGGGTCAGTTGTTCATCCAGCCGCCGGTGACGTTTATGGCCTGGCCAGTGATGTTTCGGGCCCGCTCGGAGACGAGGAACGCCGTTACCTTGGCGATGTCTTCCGGCGTTTGCTCCCTGTTCATTGGGGTTGTCTCGGCGAGGCGCCTTAGAAACACGTCACGTCCGGACAGTTCCTGTTCGTTCGGGCGCATCACCTTGCGTCGCACCGCCAGCTTCTCCCAGAGGTCGGTCCACAACAGCCCGGGGCACACCGCATTGACGTTTATATTCGACGGCGCGAGGCGAATGGCGTAGGCCTGCGAAACGTTGATTGCGGCCGCTTTCGACGCCGAATAGTGCGCTATGCCGCCGGCCCCAACCCGTCCGGCAACGGACGCGATGTTGACTATCTTGCCGCTATTCTGGGCACGCATGTGCCCTTCGACGGACTTGGTGCAGTGGACGATCCCAAACACGTTGACATCGAACGCCGCATCCCAGTCTTCGTCGCTGCTCACGCCGCGTTCCCACCAGCCAGGCGCGCCACCGACACCGGCGTTGTTGACGAGGATATGCACCCCGCCGAAACGAATGAACGTGGCCTCGAAAAGCGAGTCCGTAGATTCCTGATCGGTAACGTCGGTCTCAACGGCGATGGCGTCCCCGCCCGCGGAGTTGATCTCCTTCGCGACCTGTTCGGCGGCATCCACGACGATTTCACCGAGGACTATTTTCGCTCCGCGCGACGCCAACTCCAACGCGATGCCGCGGCCGATGCCGTTGCCACCCCCAGTGACTATCGCGATCTTCCCGTTCAATCCCATTTATTTTGCTTTCACTCTGTTATTGGCCGGAGTGTGGTCTGCGTGGTGAAAGTAGCATTCGAGTAGATTCGCCTGGTTGGCGGCCGGGCTACCGCAGGAAGAATCCTCCGTCGACGTTCAGCGACTGGCCGGTGATGTTCCGGGCATCCTCGGAAACCAGGAACGCGACCGCTTCTCCGATGTCTTCGGGTGTCTGCGGCCTGCCGAGCAGTATGTTGGCCTGGACCATGTTGTTGAAAATTTCCTTCGGCTCCAGGTCCGCGAACTGCGGGTCGTCCGCGCCGTACCTGCCCGCAACTTGTTCCCACATGGGGGTCCACAAGAGACCCGGGCACACCGCGTTCACGTTGATGTTGTACTGGGCAAGCTCATTGGCAAGGGACTGGGTGTAGTTGATCACCGCGGACTTGCTCGCCGAGTAGTGCGGCAACGACGGCCGCCCCTCGCGTCCTGCGATAGACGCGATGTTGACGATCTTGCCGGCCTGGGCCTTAATCATCGTTGGCTTTGTCGACTCGGTGCAGTTCATGATGCCCTTGACGTTCACACGGAACGTGAAGCGCCAGTCTTCTTCGGTGGACTCCTGGCGTGAGTCCCAACCGGGCGCGCCTGCAACGCCTGCGTTGTTGATGAGGATGTCCACACCGCCCAGCGTGTCGAGCGCGGCCTCGACCATGCTGTCGGTCGCCTCCCTCTTGGTAACATCGGTGGCGACGAATCCGCTCTTGACCCCGAGCGCCGCGATGTCCGACGCGGTGGCTTCGGCGGCTTCAGCGTTTATGTCGGCCACCAACACGGAAACGCCCTGGCCGGCGAGCTTCAGGCCGATCGCTCTGCCGATGCCTGTGGCGCCGCCGGTGACTATGCTGTTTGGACCGTTGGATTGCATGTCAAAATACTGTTTGGCAGGAAATACGCGTGCCTCTAGGCAAGATGCGCCGGACGATTATATATACGCGTTCCGGATGCGGACACCTACCCATACTGGAGCTAGTCGAAACCTGATCATCCCGGCTCGCAATGAGCAATCAGGTACAGAGTAAGCATGTCAGTCAGCCGAACGAAAGCCCTGGACTACGCCTACGAGTTGATCTGCGTCCCGCGGGCGCACCTGCGCGTGCACCTGAAGCAGACGAAGGAAGGCGTCTCGTTGAGGTACCGGGGGCGGGTCATGACCAAGGTCTACATGAACCGGAGCGGCATGAACGCCGCCGCGGCCATGGCCGAAGCCTTAGGCGTGCCGATACCCAAACTCGGTGAAAGTGTCAGCGCCCTGGTCTCCACCGGGACCTTGTACCGCGTCCTGGCGTTGTCGGAACTGGACTACCGAAAACCGGAATCATTTGAAGTCGCCGCCAGGTTGATCGACGACGCGATTGACCAACGCGGCGGCGTCAGGGGCGACACTTGACCGCCCGCGATTGCCCGCGCGCCCAGGTCTTAATAAAATCCGGCACCGGAGACCATGCGCGCCCCGTCGCCGCGCGGCATCGACCAGACCGGACCCGGCCTTGAATCTCGCCCAACTTGAAACCGGACACAAACTCGGCCCGTACGAAGTCGGACTGTCCCCGCAGGAGTCAATCAAGTACGCCGAAGCCGTCGGTCGCGAATGCTCGCCCGATGCCGCGGAACGAGTACCGCCGATGGCCGTCATAGCAGCGGGGCTCGGCAAGTTGATCGACGAACTGGGGCTGGCAGGCGGGACCATCCACGGCTCGCAAGGCGCGAGATTCGAACGGCCGATCGCCGCCGGAGAGAAGCTGTCCGCCACGGCCGTATTGCGAGGAAACACTGTCCGGCGAGGGGCCAGGTTCGCGACGCTGGACACCACGATTACTGACATCGACGGCGAGGTTGTGGCCACGGCCTCCAGCATGGTTATCGTCGGCCAATGACCATGTCAACCGATCTCGCCGGGCCATGCAACGTTGGCGATCCCCTGCCTGTCATCACGCGCACCGTAACCCAAGACCAGGTCAACCTCTATGCCGATGCGGCGAAGGACTTCAATCCGATTCACCTCGACGAAGAATTTGCGCGCACTACGCAGTTCGGCAAACGCATCGCTCACGGGATGCTGACCCTTGCATTTGTCTCCGAAATGCTGGAAACCGCATATCCTGGCGCGTACGCATCGGGTGGCCAGTTGGACGTGAAGTTCAAAGCGCCCGTTTACCCAGGCGAGACCGTGGAGACCTGGGGTGAAGTCGTTTCCGTGAAACCCAGTGACGAAATGGACCTTGTACGATGCCGGGCAGGTTGCAGTAAGCAGGACGGGACTGAAGTTGTAACCGGCCATGCGATCATACGTCTGCCACTATCCCCTGGCCGCAACGCCAACTGACTATTACGGGAGGACCCTTGGACCCAGCGAACACATCGAGCGGACCCGGCAGCTTCATTCCCGTTGCGCTGGACGCAATGGGCGGCGACCACGGCCCGCGTGAGACTGTCGCCGGCGCGGTGATGGCAGTGAAGCAAGGCGGAGTGGCCGTGGCGCTCGTCGGTGAGCCCGACGCCATCAACCCGGAAATCGAACGGTTGGGGGCGTCGAAACTGCCGATCCAGGTCGTGCGTTCCTCCGGCGTCGTAGGTGAGGACGAATCGCCGGTTACGGCGTTCCGGTCGAAGCCCAACGCGTCTGTGTTCGTGGCAGCCGGCGCGGTCAAGGCGGGCAAGGCTGCGGCGTTTGTGAGCATGGGTTCCACCGGCGCTTCCATAGCCGCCGCCACCGTTGTGTTCGGGACCATGGAAGGCGTCGACCGCGGGGCACTTGGCGGGCCGATCGTCGGCTACGCGCCGAAGACCGTCATCATCGATCTGGGCACCAACGTAGACACCAGACCGCAACAGCTTCTCGATTTTGCCGCTCTTGGATCGGCTATGTCCCGCCTGATCTACGGTTCGGATAACCCACGCGTGGCGATCCTCAGCGTGGGGTCCGAGGAGGGCAAGGGCAACCGCCAGGTCCGCGAGACCACTGACTTGCTCAAGGCCAGCAGCCTCAATTTCATCGGCAACCTGGAGCCCGGCGATCTGACCGGCGACAACGCCGAGGTGGTACTCTGCGACGGTTTCGTCGGCAATATGGTGTTAAAACTGACAGAGGCGCTGGGACAGGCGGTAGTCACCGACATAGAGGCAGCCGTCGGCCAAACTGAAGCCGGCGCGGCGCTCGCCAGGGGTGTGTTCGACAAAACCAACGTCTTGGAGACCCACGGGGGAGGCCCGTTGCTTGGGGTCAACGGCGTTGCCATCGTTGGTCACGGGCGTTCGCTGGCCCCGTCTATCGCCAACGCCATCGCCACGGCGGTAATCGTCGTTAAAACTGGATTCGTCAAAGCGTCTGCCGATGAATTGACCAGGATCCGCACGGAAGTACTGAACTAACGCGCGCATTAAGCGCCGGGGATCGTCTTGCCTGATCAATCACGTTGCGCCCTCATTACGGGCGCCTCAAGGGGAATAGGTCGCGAGTCCGCTCTGCGCCTGGCTGCGGCCGGTCACAGGGTCGCGGTCAACTACAACTCGCATCCGGACGAAGCGGAAGCGGTGGCCGAAGAAATTCGCAGCGGAGGAGGGGAGGCGATCGCCGTGGGCGCAGACGTCTCCGACCTTGCTGCTGTTGAGGCGATGTTCGAGGCGACCGCCGAGAAGTTCGGACCCGTTGAGATTCTCGTCAACAACGCCGGGATCATCTCTGACTCGCTGCTCATGCGCATGAAGGACGATGATTTCAGGCGTGTGCTGGACATCAACATGTACGGCACGTTCTACTGTTCCCGGCGTGCCGTGGCATCCATGGTGCGCGGACGTTGGGGCCGCATAATCAACGTTTCGTCGGTAGTGGGTATCAGGGGAAACGTGGGGCAGACGAACTATGCGGCTTCAAAAGCCGCGATCCACGGCTTCACCAAGTCCCTTGCAAAGGAAGTCGCCACACGGAACATTACCGTCAACGCCGTGGCGCCCGGATACGTTTCCACCGCCACCACCGACGTCCTGCCGCAGAGAATCAAGGACCAGGTGATGAAGTGGATCCCGTTCGGCAGATTCGGGACGCCCGACGAGATCGCTCCCATGATCGCATTCATCGCCTCGGAAGACGCCCGTTACATGACCGGATGCGTGATCCGGGTGGATGGCGGGATGGCCATCTGATGCGCCGCGCCGGGCATTACCCGGGCCGAGCTTCGATTTAGCACAGTCATGACCGGCGACGAACAAAGGCGCGGGCAGTTCGCCGGAAAGATCGCGGTCGTTACCGGCGGAAGCCGCGGCATCGGCCGGACGATCGCGCTCGACCTGGCCGCCAGGGGCGCCGACGTAGCCTTCAACTACCTCAAGAATCACCGCGCAGCGCGCGAGACCCAGTCCGAAATCGAGGCCCTCGGAGTGCGGTGCCTAAGGGTGCGCTCCCACCTGGCAGACCCGGACGCCATCGATTCGCTATTCGCCCAGATCGCAGACGAATTCGGACACATCGACTTCCTGGTTAACAACGCCGCTTCCGGCGTAATGCGGCCGGCGACTGAGCTGGACGTACGGCACTGGGACTGGACCCTCGACATAAACGCGCGTGCCCCGTGGCTGTGTGCTGTTGAGGCGGCCAAGATGATGCGCCGCGGCGGCCGAATCGTCAACATATCGAGCCCCGGGGCGACAAAGGTCCTGACGAGTTACTTCGCCGTGGGTGTATCCAAGGCGGCGCTGGAAGCCCTTACCAGGTACCTCGCGACAGAACTGTCCCCCCGCGGCATCGGCGTGAACGCCGTTTCGGCAGGGTACGTCATGACCGACGCCATCGACGCGTTTCCTGACGAACTTGGCGTACGTGAAGTGGCCAGCAGGCCAACCCCGGCCGGCCGCACCGTCACAGCAGAGGACGTAGCGAAAGCCGTAGCATTCCTGTGCAGCGACGAGGCGGAGATGATTCGCGGGCACGTGCTGATGGTGGACGGCGGCGAGACCCTGCTGCACCGGTAAGGGCCGCGTTCGGACACACTAACGGCCAACCGGCGACGGGGAGCGAGACGCGATCACGGTGACCTCGCTTTTTCCGGCGCTCAACACCGTTCCGGGTCCTACGAAAGCCTTCCGGACATAGCCCAGGGCGGCCAGTCGACCATTGTCCGGCAGAGTGGAAACCGACGTCACCCAGCCAGCCGTCCGCGACCCTGAATTCAGGGTTTCGCCGGGTCGAACCCCTTCCGGTACATCGAGACGGACGAGCCTCCGTTGGACCTTGTCGTACGTGTCCAGGCGGGCTATGACCTCCTGACCCACGTAGCACCCCTTCGTGAAGCTGACGAATTCCTCCAGGCCGGCCTCGAGGGGATTTACACGGTCGTTCAGTTCCGCTTCCGTCCCCGGGATACCGGCCTTGATCCGAGCGTGTTCCAGCGCGAAATGCCCAACTGGCTTTGCCCCGACCTCGACGGCGGCCTCCCACACCTTCGGTGCTGCTTCGATGGGCAATAGCAAGTCGAACCCATCCCTAATGAACGGGTTTCCCATGAGAATCATTGCCCCGTCGCCGAAGGCCGGAATGGGTTGAAATCCACCGGTTTCCAAGTCGGAGATGTTCGCCCCGGTGATTTTGCCCGCAACTTCACTAGCCTGAGGGCCCCGAAGCCCTATCCGGGCTGTATCGGGTGACGCGTCTTCCAGGACCGCTTCTTCCAGGATCGTGTACTTGTCGATGTTTTCGACCAGCGGGTCCGGCGCCAGTGAATCCGAAATCAACAAGAGCCGGTCGGCCTCTACACGCACGACCTGGAAGACATCGATGACGCGGCCGATTTCAGACGTCAGGACCGTCGTAGCGACCTGTACGGCAACGAGGCCGCCAAGGTCGTTGGTGGTCAGCCGATTCAGCAAATCGAGAGCGTCACCGCCCGTATGCATCACGCGCGTCGTGTGGCTGAGGTCTGCGATCCCTACCCCATTGACCAGCGCCTCGTACTCCGCCGACACGTCCCCGTACGCCACAGCAACCGGCTTGCCGTTGACTGTCTCCCACTGCGCCCCGTAGTCGACCAGTGCGTCCATCAAGGAGCTGTCGGTTAGTTGGTTCGTCCCGGCCATTTCAGTTGCTCCGGTTGACCCGTGTATCTCCCGGTACAAAACGGGCCGCCCTGGTGCAGAGCGGCCCCGAAGTCGGTCTCATCCGCCGGTCACACCGAGAACGAGTCGCCGCAACCGCATGTTCGCTTCGCGTTCGGATTTCGGAATTCGAATCCCCGCCCGTTAAGGCCGTCCGAGAAATCGAGCACGGTCCCGGCCAGGAACACGAAAGCCCTTTTGGGCACGTACACCTCTATGCCGTTCTGGGCGATGACCTTGTCGGACTCATCCGGACTGTCAACCAACTCCAACACGTACTGGAGACCGGAACAACCTCCACCCTGTACCGCCACCTTCAGGCCGAAGCTGTCCTTGCCGTCATTCAGCGCGAATTCGCGCACCTTGCCGGCCGCCTTCTCGGTCACTTGGATCGTGTTTATGGGTACCCGGGGCTGAGGCATTGCTGTCGTCATGCTAACAGTGTCACCTTGTCTGACGAGGATGAATGTGCCTGGCAGTCTACATCGCGATGGGCGCGGCAGATGTAATTCATGATACCGCAAGTCAGGAATTCTCACGGCACAACCGGAGTCCGATTCGGCCATACAATGATCTATGAAAGGGGCCGAAATTGGCAACTGCCGGACCGTTATATACCCGCCGCGGAGATGCCGGAGAAACCGGGTTGCTCTACGGCGGCCGGGTCTCGAAGGACGACGACCGCGTGCAGGCGTGCGGCGCTTGCGACGAGGCGGTCTCCGCGCTCGGGCTGGCCCGGTCCCTGTGCGAAGACGAAGAGGTCAGGGACGCCATCGCGGCGGTCCAGCACGACTTGTTCAAAGTTGGGGCCGAACTCGCGACCGAAATCGAATCACGCCACCTGCTGGAACAACACTTCGTCCCGGTCACGCCGGACATGATCGATCAACTGGAAACGCGAATCGACGACCTGCAGGCCCGCACGCCATTGCCGCGTGCGTTCATACTGCCCGGCGCCTCAGCGGGGTCGGCGGCCCTGGACCTTGCACGCGCATTCGTCAGGAGGGCTGAGCGACTGGTAGTCGGTCTCGAACGGTCGGGACTGCTGGGGAACCCCGAGGTGCTGCGGTATCTCAACCGGCTTGCCGACTACCTGTTCATGCTGGGCCGGCACGAGGACCGCTCGCTGCCGGTCGACATCGTAACCGGCGTGCGTAACCGGGGACGGGGCGCCTGATGGGCAAGCGTATCGCTGTCGTAAATACGCGCGCCTCGAACCTTCACAGCGTCGAAAAGGCGCTCGTCAAAGTCGGCGCATCGCCGCAGGTGGTTTCCGACCCTGGTTCGCTGCTGGATGCCGATGCCGCTGTGCTGCCTGGAGTCGGCGCGTTCGACGCCGCGATGCGGGCGCTTGCCGACCAGGACCTGGTCGATGCGGTACGCCGGTTCGCGGCGTCAGGCAGACCCCTACTTTGCGTCTGCCTCGGCATGCAGATACTGCTCGATCGGTCGGAAGAAGGTGTTCGGGTAGGGCTGGGAGTCTTCCCGGGAACCGTCAATAGACTGCCAGACGGGATGACGGGGCCGCGAGGCGAGCCGCTCAAGATTCCGCACATGGGGTGGAATGCCATATCGTTCTCGGACTCAGACGCCGGCCGGCACCCGTACTTCGATGGCATCGCGGACGGGACGCACTTCTACTTCGTGCACTCGTACCACTGTGTCCCCAACGACGCCGGCGTGGTTGCGGCCACCGCCGACTACGGTGTGGACGTGTGCGCTGTCGTGGCGGCGGGTGAGATCGTCGGCGTCCAGTTTCACCCCGAGAAAAGCGGTGACAGCGGGCTCAGCATTTACGCAAATTTCGTCTCCCATTCGGCATGACGAGACGGCGCGGAGCCGCCTGAATCCTAAGAGGGTGTCCAAATAGCTCTGGTATGCACTGAACTGCGAATGTTCTTCCAGCCAGCCTCTTGTAGGGGCGTCTCTCAGAGGCGCCCGATGGCGTGGGGCGCGGCAACTGACGCAATGCCAATTCGTAATCAGTCAGGGACTTATTGGACACCCTCTAAGATATTGAGACCTATCGTTTCTTAAAGCCGGGACGTGCGCCTTCACGGCCGGTAACACCACGGAAGTCGAAACACATGCAAGTTATTCCGGCGATTGACCTGCGCAACGGAAAATGCGTACGCCTTTTCCAGGGCGACTACGAACGCGAAACGGTGTTCGGCGACGACCCCGCGGCCGCGGCGACGCGCTGGGTAGCCGCCGGAGCGAGCCGTCTGCACGTGGTCGACCTGGACGGCGCTCGTGACGGCGTCCGCGCAAACATGGCCGCCGTCGAGGCAATACTCGCGGCGGTGGATGTGCCGGTGCAATTCGGCGGCGGGATAAGGTCCGCGCAATCGGCCGCGGAATTACTCAGCCTCGGTGTGGGCCGCGTCATTTTTGGCACCGCCGCAATCGAGTCCCCGGACGAAGTCAGGAAAACTATCGATAAATCGGGAACCGAGTCCGTCGTCGTAGGCGTCGATGCGAAGAGAGGATTTATCTCGACACGCGGTTGGACCGAGGCGACGCGGGTGCGCGCGACCGACCTGATGGCCGAAATGGCTGGCATGGGTGTCCGCAGGTTCATGTACACCGACACGGAGCGAGACGGCACGCTGTCCCACCCGAATTTTGGTTCGATGTCCGAAGTCCTGGAAGCTGTGCCCCACCCTGTTATCGCGGCCGGGGGGATAGCTACAATTGATGACCTGGCGAGACTGGCGGGCATGGGAGCCGAGGCAGCGGTGACCGGGGTGGCAATTTACTCCGGAACGTTAGATCTCCGGCAAGCAATTGAGGAAGTCGAACGCGGCGCCGCCTGACAGGCTGGATGTCTGGGCCCCACGGACACGAGAATCACTGATGGTTACCAAGACCACAATTCAAGAAGCCGAGAAGCTTCTCAACCCGTCCCTGGACGAAGCGGTAGACCCTCTCCAGATCATCGCCCTCATACCGATCCGGCCTTACGAGGAGATCGGCGATATCAGGTGCGGGCCCGGGTACCTGACCCTGCCCCTGGCCAAGCACGCCTACGACGGCAAGGTGTACGCGATCGACTCGCGCAAGCAGATGCTCGGTATCGTCCGCGAACGGGTCGATTCCGCTCGCCTGGGCAACGTGGAGTTGGTGTCGTCGAAGCGCATAAAGGTCCCGCTGGACGACGATGCGCTCGACGGCTCGGTGGTGTGTGACGTCTTGACCGCGGCGCCCAGGCCAAAGTCCCTGTTGAAGGAAGCCCACCGTCTGCTCCGCGCCGGTGGCTGGCTGGCCATCATCGACTGGACCAGTTCAACGGCGACGGACGGCGCGGGAATCGGCAAATCGAAACGGCTTTCGCCGGCCAGGATCACCGAATTGGCGGCCGAGCTTGGCTTCGCCAGGGTCACCCTGCGGCTGGTAGGCGGGCAACGATACCTGTTGCTGCTTCGCAAGCGGGCATCCGGATAATGCTTACGCGGCGCATCATTCCCTGCTTGGACGTGGATGGAGGCAGGGTAGTCAAGGGAGTTAGCTTCGTCGATATCCGCGACGCCGGAGACCCAGCCGAGTTGGCTGCGTTCTACGATAACGAAGGCGCCGACGAACTGGTATTCCTGGACATAACAGCCAGTTCGGATGGCCGCGACACGATGGTAGACGTGGTCGAACGGGTCTCCTCCCAGGTCTTCATGCCACTGACGGTCGGAGGCGGCATCCGCAACGTCGAGGACATGAGGCGCATGCTGGAAGCCGGCGCAGACAAGGTCTCGGTCAACACGGCAGCTGTCAACGACCCGTCATTGATCGAACGAGGCGCAAGAGAGTTCGGACAACAGTGCATCGTCCTGGCCATGGACGTTAAACGCGTGGAGCAACCGACACTCCGAGATTACGACGCAAACGCCGGAATCGCAGAGGCCCCCTGGCAGATCTACACCCACGGAGGAAGAAAACCAACCGCCGTCGATCCGATCAAGTGGGCGCGCATCGGCGTCGAACTGGGGGCCGGTGAGCTACTGGTCACCAGCATGGACGCCGACGGGCAAAAGACGGGATACGACCTCGAACTACTTTCGGCCATCTCGCGGACCGTCAATGTGCCCCTGATCGCCAGCGGAGGCGCCGGGACCGTAGACCACATGCATGCGGCGCTGACGGAAGGCATGGCGGACGCCGTGCTTGCCGCAAGCGTGTTCCACTTCGGAGAACTTCGCATCAGGGACGCAAAGGCGTTCCTCTCCGACATGGGACTGCCGATCAGGACCGAAGCGTGAACGAGGCAGTAGACAAGACCGGCGCTTACCATCCCCTTCCGGCGCCGGAGGCGATTGTCTTCGACTGCTACGACACCCTTTTCCAGAACCCGCAGTCCGGCTGGCAAGAGGTCATCGGTAAGATCGCAGTCGATCAAGACCTGGATGTCGACGGCGTGGAACTGTACCGCGAGTGGAAGGCGTTGGAAGTCCAGTTCAGGGCAAGGCGAATAAACATGGCCGACCCGCACCTCGCTCCCCCGTTCATGTCCTACGAAGAGGCCTGGGCCGGATGCTTCGAGGAGGCCTTCCGCTCAATGGACCTGGACGGCGACCCGGCGCTGGCGGCGCGGCGGTGCGTGGAGCACATGGCCGTACGACCACCCTTTCCGGAAACGACCGACGCCCTCGATGCGCTGGACGGACGTTGCGCGCTCGGCGTGTTCTCCAACGCAGATGACGACTTCCTGCTCCCGCTGATCGCGACCACCGGCATCGAATGGGCCGCGGTGGCAACCAGCGAATCGGCAAGGGTCTACAAGCCGATGACCGCAGCATTCGAGCACATCGCCGGCATGTTGGATGTTGCCCCATCCAGCACCTGGTACGTGGGGGACCACCTGCTCGACGACGTGCTGGGATCGAACCGGGCGGGCATGACTTCGATCTGGGTCAACAGGGACGGAAACGAAGTTGACGGTGAATCGAGACCCGACGCCATAATCAGGGACCTGGGCGGACTGATAACCCTGCTCGATGGGAGCGGCGTCGCAGGTGAGGCACGGAGGACTGGCGATGGTCAAGTTCGATGACCGCGGGTTGGTCCCGGCTATGGTTCAGGACGCTTCGACCGGCGAAGTGCTGACTCTCGCATACATGAACGAAGAGGCCCTCCGCAGGACCCTCGCGGGGCCGGACGTGTGGTTCTATTCCCGCAGCCGGGCTGAGCTTTGGCACAAGGGCGAGACCTCCGGAAACTTTCTCAAGGTCAAAGAGGTCATCACCGATTGCGATGCCGACGCGGTGCTCGTGAAGGTCGAGCCGACGGGGCCGGCGTGTCACACAGGCAGCGTTTCCTGCTTCGAAAAACCGCTCAGTGGACCAAACGCGCTCGAGGAAATCGTGCACAGCGCCGGTCCGGGCGTCATAACCGAGCTGATGGAAGTCATCGAACAGCGAAAACGCGACCGACCCGAAGGCTCGTACACGACTCGACTATTCGATGAGGGCAAGCCCCGGATAGCCCAGAAGGTCGCAGAAGAATCCGGTGAAGTGGTGATCGCCTCCCTGGCAGGATCGCCGCAGGAAATCGCGGGCGAAGCGTCAGACTTGATCTACCACCTTCTCGTCCTGCTTTCGGCCAGCGACGTCTCAATTGACCAGGTCTGGGAACAACTGCGCGAAAGACGCGGGCGGCCCGCCAGGACTGACAACCCGGGTTAGTCGCCGCTGCCCGGCCTGTAGCGGCCGATCCCAGGCGCCTGCTCCAAAGGTCCCCTCTCCCGTTTTGCGGGAGAGGGTTAGGGTGAGGGAACAGGGTGAAATCGTAAGTCCCTCAATTGATACGACGAGTCCGGTTGACCGGCGTTTCGCCCTCACCTCAATCCTCTCCCCCAGGAGAGGACGTGGTTTAACCGCGCGACTTCTAATACAGGCTCCTGAGGCCCGCAGGCGCCGCGCTATGCTGCGCGACCCTTCGTGCCCCTCTGGCCCGACAAAGGGCCCTCACTCATTCCGCCCGAACCGTCTGGTCCGCCTCCGCAGCCGGCTGCCCCACGCCGTCCAGTTCCTGGGCGTAGTTCATCGCCTCTATGGCGACCTCGATCATGCTGTCGTCAGGTTGCCTGGTGGTCATCCGCTGCAACAGCAGGTTCGGGGAGCTCAACCACCGGACGACAGCCATGTCCGAGTGCGTGCCGGCAAACCTGATCAACTCGTAGCTGATGGCCGCGATCGGCACAATCAGAACGAGCCGTGACGTGACCAGCAGCCAGAACGGCTCCCTCGGTATCGCCATGAAAAGCAGGATCGAGACCAGCACCACCGTGAGAAGGAATGCCGTGCCGCAGCGCGGGTGAGCAGTGGAAAACCGTCTTACAGAAGCAACCTCGAGGGGCGCTCCGGCCTCATGCGCCGCCACGACCATGTGCTCCGCACCGTGGTAGCCAAAGACTCGCTTGATGTCGCTCATCCAGCCGATCAGCCAGATGTACCCAAGGAACAGGACCAGCCTGATGAGGCCCTCGACGATGTTGGCCACAACGGCAGAATCGATCAGCGACTCGACACCGCTGGACGCAAACAACGGGATCATGAAGAAGACCAGGATGCCGATAGCCAAAGCGATCAGCAGCATCACAATCATCCCGCCCGTTGAAATGGCCTGGGAACCTTCTTCACCCGGTCCGTCAGGGTTGTCAGGGTCTTCGACCGCCTCATTGGCGGAGATCGTGAGCGCCTTCATACCCATGATCAGGGTTTCCAGGAGCACCAGTACGCCGCGCGTGAATGGCAGTTGACGCGCCTTGTTGTTGGACCATCCTTCAAGGGGAATGGCGTGGCGAACGATGTCACCTGAGGCTTTTCGGACCGTCACCGCGGCCTGGCTCCGGCCGCGAATCATCACACCCTCGATGACGGCCTGGCCGCCGTATAGCGTACGGTTACTCACGCGCTGCCTCTGGGTCGGCGGTTACCGCAAAACAGGGGCGCTTTCAACGCCCCTGTTGGTTACTTGATATCGTTTTCCGTTCCTCGACGGTAGTCGGCAACGGCTGAATTGACTAGGACCGATTACTCGGCTTCGTTCAGTTTGTACCTGCGGATGAGCCGCTCGACGCGACCTTCCGTGTCGACGATCTTCTGCTCGCCGGTGAAGAACGGATGGCACTTGCTGCACAACTCTACGCGCAACGACTCTTTGGTCGATCCCGCCACGAATGTGTGGCCGCAACTGCAGACAACGGCAGCCATCTGGTTATACGAGGGGTGTACGTCAGTCTTCATGTCTGTTGTGCCTATGCGATTGACCGGCAGATAGCCGGCTCGGGCGCTGTTGCTGGGTAAGGTCGCTTTCTACACTTCCAGCGGATCGATGTTCACGCGACGCCGTTTCATCGCCGCGAAATCGAAGCGGACCACGCCGTCCGTCTTGGCGAATAGCGTGTGGTCCTTGCCCATTCCCACGTTCTGCCCGGGGTGAATCCGGGTGCCCCGCTGGCGGATGATGATGGCGCCGGCAGGCACGGTCTCACCGGCATAGGCTTTGACTCCAAGACGTCGCCCGGCGGTGTCACGCCCGTTTTTTGAAGTACCGCTTCCCTTTTTGTGGGCCATTGTCTGTTACTCCGATCGTCGCGACCGCGTTGCTAGCTGGCGGCGATGGCCGTGATCTGCACGGATGTCACCTGCTGTCGGTGACCCTTCTTGACTCGCCGCCTGGTCTTCGGCTTGTACTTGAAGACCGTCAACTTTTCGGCCTTGGTCTGGTCCTTGATTTCTCCGACCACCTTGGCGCCTGGCAGAGCAGGCTTTCCGACCGAGACCTTGCCGTCAACGGACGCCAACAGCACTTCCCGGAAATCGATGAACTCACCGACTTCCCCGGCAAGCTTTTCGATCTCGATGGTGTCGCCTTCCCGAACGCGGTACTGCTTACCGCCGGTCGAGATTATTGCGTAGTCTGCGCTCATGCATTCCGCCTAACCTGTCTATGTTAAGTACGTCACCCGGCGCAGGTCAATTTGGATTTCCGCGAATGACGCCCTAATTCGTGATTCCTCACGGCCTGCACACAGTCAACCTGGTGGTCGGACAGCCCCGTCTCCAACCAAGATAGAACCAATTCGCAAGGACGGCTTGTAGCCTCCAACGGACCGTGAGGCGTATCTCGGCTACCACCGGTCGGGCATACACTATAAGCAGGCGTTCCTTACTGCCCGGGGCGCATTGCCGACGCGTGCTCGGGACGTTCCGGCGCCGTTCGATTGCAGGAAAGTAATGTTCGCGTTGACGCTTCTACAAAACGAGAACTCAATTTGTCGCTGAACCGGCCCGAACTGCCATATCGCACGCGATTCAACCCGATCCACTGGGCAATCTCGTACCCGTTGTTTGCCGCCGCGATCTTGATTGCCGCCGTTTTTTTTGGCGTAGCCGGGTGGATTTTCGCCAGGGATTTCGTACTGCCGGGGGGCTTCGTGGTGGTTGAGGTTTACCCGATAAACATCACACAGACGCAGGGCGACATCACCATCAATTACACGCGGATGACATACCAGCCCGGGTACCGGAAACGGCTGAGCAGGTGGCTTGAAGACCGGTCGGACCCGGTGCTGATGATCGACGGTTGGATAGTCAACGACGGCTCCGAACCCCTCGGCGCGTTCCTGGACACTCCCCAAAGGCCGGCGGGTGTCACCTTCCTCGATGGGCCCGACGGGGACACGCATTGGCGGGCCAGGGCATCCGGCCAACACACCTGCCCGGCGACCGGCAACAGCGTGGCGCGGACCGCGCCCGGCCTGAAAAGGCGGATGACCATAGTCCTGCCTGCCTCCGGCGGCCCGACGGCATGGATAAAGAAGTCGGTTGAGAACGGCGTATTACCGGCGCACGAAATAGGCGCGCTGGCCTTCGGCGACTGCGAAGGCGCTCCAGGGTCGCAGTTCAACGAAACGACCGTGTTCAAGTTCGACGAGACGAGACTCCCGGCAGCAGTCGAACACGACTACTACCCGTTCGGAGGTCCCACATCGGGCCGCATAAGCGTAAACAACCGGCCCTACTGGAACATCTGGATGCCCCGCGGCAGCCTGGAGTGACCGGATTTGACGGGGTTAGTCCGGTGTCGCGGTGTGTGAGTAAGAGGGCGTCTAAAAAGTCATTCGGATGCGCTGGCCCGCGCAACATCCCCCAGGCACTCTCTCAGACGACCACTCGTAGTGGCGTCTCTTGTGGGCGCCCAAGGGGGTGGGGCGCGGCAACTGACGCGTTACCACTTCGTGATCGGATATGGGCCTTTTGAACGCCCTCTAAGACTCAGCAATAAGAAGCAAGCATGCCGCGGAAAACCAAAACCATTACATTCTCCTTGCCGCCCCAGATGGCGGACCGGTTAGATCAGGCGACAAAACAGCAGGGCCGCTCCAGGAGCGAATTCGTGAGAGAGGCATTGCTCCGGTACCTGGAGGAATGCGAGTGGAAGCAATTACTCTAATACGGCGATCAAACGGCCAGAGAGCAGGGGCTAGGACCTGAAGACATGAACGCCCTGGTTGACGAGTACAGATCTGAGACAAATCCTCCACGCGTATGAGGGCGGTCCTGAATACCAGTGACATTGGCTCTGGTCTGAACTTCGCCGGAAACGAACGACTGGCGCTCGGTGCGGCTCGCCAATCTTGACGATGGGTAGAACCGTCTTCGAGATGGCGTTGGTTGTGTCGCATTCATAAATGTCTGTGGCTGCGCGTCCGCAAGCCCGATGTCCACGCCGAGCAGCAGCACTCCAACGTTCCAACTGCTGCATGGTAGCAAGTGGGGCTCCAAGTCGCTCCGCCCGGCGCATCCCCTAACGCGACGGCAGGACCATTAACCTCGTCGCGGGTGGCTGCAAGTTAACTGATGTCCCTTAATTGCTGATGGACTACTGTCAAAGGGTGATTGACTTCTTCCACTTGCATCGGAGAAACTGACTACGCCAAAGCTACGGAGGCTTCGCCTTCATGACGTATGAACGTACCACGCAAATCGAAAAGCGGTTTCAACAGGCCGTTCGCCTTATCAAGAAGCAGCCGTTCAACGCTCGAGAATTGGCCGTTGCCCTTGGGGTTTCGACATCCACCGTGCAGCGGGTAATTGTCGAGCTACGTCGGCGTGGCTATTCGATACGCTCTGTCCGCGAATCTAGCGGTTGGAGGTACGAGCTCTTGGATCATCACTCCTCCCAATTCGAGGAGGTGAGTTCATGACGCCAACGTCAGAGAGGGTGCTTGACTCGCTATTAGTCCAAGCCGGCTTCAAGCAAGACGATCGTCTAGCTCCGGGATTGATAGGTCCATCGGACGTGGATAGCGATCCAGACATCTACCTCCGCTACGGCCCACTGCTTACCGCAACGTCGGAGGGAACGTCCCTCGGTGATCTCGTGTATGAAGTACCTAGTGACATTGATGGCGTAGCAGGCACTCCTTGCATCTGCTTCAAGGTTCTGGACCAAGCGACTCCTGCAGCTATCAATTCCATTCGAATGCAGGTCTGGAACCACGGCAGAGTACCAACTCTTTGGATCATTACTCCCGACAGCGTCCGCATATATGACAGTTTCGCACGACCGCAAGCGAAGGACCGATGGGACTCAAGCAATCATTTGCTTGAGGAGCTGGCGCAGATCGGCACTCGATTACAGGGCATCAACGACTTCCATAAGGGCAAGTTCGACACCGGAGAGTTTTGGCAATCTGGCAAAGGTCGAGATATTCAACCCGAACAAAGAGTTGACTCAGCCCTCCTACGTGACCTGCTCGATACCAGAGAAGCTCTCAAAGCTCAAGACCTTGATGCAGATATCGCCCAAGCTCTGCTAGGCCGTGCGATCTTTGTCAAATACCTCGAAGACCGACATATCCTACAGCCTTTCCACTATCAGGCCCATGGCAATAGCAGCAACTTCAGCGACGTGCTGAACGACATCACCATCACTTACGACTTCTTTGACTGGCTTAGAACGACTTTTAACGGCGACCTCTTTCCAGTTAGTCAGGCAGAAAGAGACACCGTTCTTGAGACCCATTTGGACATACTCCGCCTATTCCTCTCTGGCCACGAAATGAGCGGTTATCCAACTTCTCAAGCCAGGTTATGGCCTTATTCGTTTGAGACTATACCCATTGAGCTCATAAGCAGCATATACGAAATGTTCGCTCATGCTAGTGATCAGGAAGCTTCTAGGACGACCAGCATACATTACACGAGATTCAACCTTGTTGAATTAGTGCTTGGTCTCACCATGCGGGGCATGTCGCACACCGCTAAGGTACTGGATCCAGCGTGTGGGTCCGGAGTATTCCTCGTTGAGGCTTTCAGGCGGCTGGCCCGGCTGAAGGGCAAGCATCATGGCCGAGCCTTAACAAGAGAAGAACTCCATGAACTGCTTGTTTCCCAGATATTCGGCATGGACATCGATCGACAGGCAGTGTACGTGGCCGCTTTCAGTTTGTACCTTGCACTTCTGGAGTTGGATCCCGACCCGCAGCCTCCAGACGCTCTCAGACTTCCTCGGCTATTGGGGTCCGACAACTCTAATGTTGGGGGGAAGAATCTGTATATCCAAGATTTCTTCAATCCTGATTCTGAATTCAATCGTAACCCACCGTTCTCGGATCAGACCTTTGACCTCATCGTTGGTAATCCGCCCTGGACGGCCCTGACCGCCAACTTACCTGATTCAGACATTGCCACTTCTAGACAATGGGGAATCGAATACTGTCAACATAATGAGGTTCCCGATAACAAACCTGACCAGGCCTTTGCTTGGCGCGCCCGCGAATTTTGCGGCCCAGAAGCGAAGATTGCATTGGTAATCGGCAGCAGGCTATTTTTCCAGCGTTCTCCCAAAGCCGAACGCTGGCGCACGAAATTCCTAGGTACGAATCAGGTAACTCATGTGGTCAACCTAACAGACCTCAGAAAGGAGCATCTGCTATTCGGTAGGGGTTCATCTACGTCGCAACCCGCCTCGGTGATCGCATTCTGCCCGCGCCCCCCTGACTCGCACACAACAGTGCTGCATGTCGCGCCAAAATGGTATCCCGGCATACGCCAACGGGACGAACTAGTGATCAATAGCGCGGACATACAACAAATTCCCCAAGCCCTCTTCCAAGAACACCGGTTCCTGTGGAAGACTGCTTTCCGCGGTACTCCTAGGGACTTTCGGCTTCTACAGCGGCTGCATTCCTTCCCCACTTTAGAGGATGTGCTAATACGGGCCAATGTCCGCAAACGCCTCGACCGGAGCTATGGCCTAACATTCGGGAAAAATCCCACTAAGGACGCGTCCGAATTGATGGGTCTTCCATTCTTGTCGGCTGGCGCAACTGGCCGTTCAACTGGGACCGCATTCCGTTATGCCATAGACGTTGATGATTTGCCAACCTTCAACAGGCCCCACATTGCGGAAAAGAGTATTCGAAGATCGTTGCCCCTTCCGGTATTGATATTGCACAGGGCGCTACGTGACCATCGGGCGTGTGCGGCATTGGCGGAGTCCTCACTCGGTGAAGACCAGATAGTGCTACAGGGTTACTATGGGATATCGCTGGCCAGAGCCCCCGAGGACTTTAGATATCGGCTGAATGCCATTCTAAACTCCGACCTTGCCACTTATCTGATGTTCTTTCTCAGTTCCATACTGGGATGGGAAAGAGACATAATCGAAATCCGAGACTGGCTGCAATTGCCGTTGCCACCTACTATTCTGGAAAGCGATGCCAATGGTGCTTGGCCAGCAGTTCGGGATCGAGAAAGGTGGTTGCGCTCTCAGCGTAAACGCGGTTCAAACGATCTTAGGGAAGATGACTCAAAAAACGTAAAACGCGAACTTGGTGACCACATCTCACGTCTATATGAGCTATCAGACCAAGAAAAGATCCTAGTGGCCGACACACTAAAGTACACGATCACGCCGTTTCTTCAGCGGAAAAGGCGCGATGCTACTGCGATGCACGAGAGGCCAACCCGCGAGCAACTCCGTGATTATGCGATTCGCCTATGCCATCAGATTAATGGCATCCTGAGACAAGGAGAAATGCAGCTCGACGCAACTGTCGTCGTCGGCAGTCAGCTTGGACTCAACGCGTGCCGCTTCGCCTGGCGGCGAGGTAATGGCGACAGCCAAACCTCCGAATTGAGTGCTGAGAGCATTCGCGATATTCTAGCCCAGATGTCCATCGACCTTCGCGCTACCGTCTCAGATCGGCTATACGTGCAACAAGATTTGCGGGTCTATGACGACCATGCATTCTGGATCATCAAACCTTCACAGGTCCGTCTATGGAGCGAAACCGCTGCCCTCAATGACGCGGATGCCGTGCTGCGTGAGCACATGGATTGGTCTACTAGTGGATAATGCATCAAGTGGTTCGCTGGGTCAGCCCACACTACCGTTACGGGAACTTTATATCCCCGCAGTATTGGAGCTATTACTGGACGGAGCGATCGCCCTTCAGGCAAGAGGCTTGGTTCAACCGTCCATGTCTGAGAATCGTGTTAGTGCCTTCCTTGACCAACAGATGCGCGCCATTCGTTTAGCGGGTAAAGGTAGCGACATTCTTAGCTGGTTCATGCGAACGCTGATCCCTGAAAAATCAGAGCAACCACCGGATCTCGTCGAGCCGGATTTCCTCTTCACGTGGGGACCCTACCCCAGCAGAGAAGACCCTTCCCTTTTTGTTGAGGCCAAAAGGCTTCGAGGTGCCGGGGCATCGCTTGCTGGGGATTATGTCGATGAAGGTGTCCTGCGTTTCGTAGAGGGCAGTTACGGACGGGGCCATGACTATGGAATCATGATGGGGTATGTCGTCGTGGCGGCGAAATCTGACGCCATATCGAGCGTGAGCCTAGCTATGAATGGCCGGAAAGGCAAGACGCAGCAGCTCTCAAAGTTTGTGCCTGACAATTCTCTCTG
The DNA here is from genome assembly GCA_965220275.1 of Dehalococcoidia bacterium. Lineage (GTDB taxonomy): Bacteria > Chloroflexota > Dehalococcoidia > Lucifugimonadales > Lucifugimonadaceae. The sequence continues at coordinate 112,949 of CBDCPN010000006.1, forward strand.
CGCCTATCCTGATACCCATCACAGCACTCACTTGCAGCACGTAACTAAACAGCATATGACTTTGGTGCATATATTCATAGACTTTGCGTAGTTTATGTATCGTCCTTTCAGCTGTACACATGCACAGCAAGAGCTCTGAAAGGTTTATATGAGCGCAGTCTCCAATGTAGGACAGCAGTTCGAACTCATGGAATAACTGGCAAGGTATGGATCCAAAACCAGACTCAGCGTGGGAAATCTAGTCAGTTAGGCCACTAGTAATATAGTACTTTTAGATCGGGAACTCGGAGAAACCTGATCCTCGCTGGCGCCGCCGAGGCCTCTGCCGAGTACCTGGTTACCGGAGACCAGCAGCATCTCTTGCCTTTGCGGGAACACGGGGCATCCAGGATTTTGAACGCGCCCAGGTTCCTTACCGTTTTGGAAGGTCGGTCCCGCCAAAACGGTCCAGGCTCGTCGATTACGAGGTAAAACTTCCGAATCCGCCCTCGTACCAGACCAGCGGCGCGCCATCGCCGGTGCGGACCGATTCGACCTCCGCCACAAAAATCGTGTGGTCCCCACTCTCGTAGGCCTCAACAACCCGGCAGTCCATCGCCGCGATCGCCCCCTCCACGACGGGCGAATTGCCCAGTTTGGCAAAGCGTATCGACTGGGTTTCCGGCCGTGATTCCGGCGGCAGGGTGAAGTGGCTTGCCACATGCTCCTGGGAGGCCGCCAACACGCTCATGCCGTAGCGTCCCGTCGACTTGATCAGGCCGTACGTGTTCCGGTTGTGGCCCACGCACACCAACGCCATCGGCGGATCGAGGGACACCGACGTGACACCGTTGGCGGTCATGCCGTGCACCGTGCCGTCCGGCTCTATCGTGGTGATGATCGTGACGCCGGTCGCAAAACGCGACCACGCTCGCCGGTACTCTTGTTGCTTCTGTTCGACGTCCGTCAATTTTCCAACTTCTAATGTCGGTCGTTCATCTGCGGCCCGAGTGAGGGAGCCCGACTCAACCCGGCAGGGCCAGACACCCGTTTATCGATAAAGACCCTTCCGCCACTCGATCTCCGGGGATTCTACGTACCCGGTCAACTCCACGTACGCCCGGCCGGACACAGGCTCCCCTGCACGGCTCCCGCTGACCCGAGACTTCCCCTCCCAATAGATCGCCGCTTCCGCCACTCCTTCGGTCACTTCCTGGTCTTCCAACACGGGGACGACTTCTATGTCCAGGCCGAGCGACTCAACCTGTACTCGCCAGTGGGACGGGTAGGTCGCGTCGGTGTGCGGGCTGGTCCACTCATCAACGACGCTGATGTAAATCCCGTCCAGGTCTCCCTTCAGATGCAGGTCGTTTCCGTCGGCGTCCAGATGGCTGCCGATTGTCTCCGTAACCGTGCCGTCAAGGCCACGTAACTCGTTCAGCATCAGCGACGAACCGTCGTCGAACTGGATTGCCATCCACTGCCATCCGGCCGGATGGCCCATGACGAAGAAGTCGCCCCACTGGTGATCGAACCAGGCCTCGCCCGAGACCCGCGTCGCTATTCCGTCCAGGGTGAGTTCGCCGGACACTCGCATGCGCGGCCACGAGTAGTAGTAGGTCCAGCCGAACGAACCGCCAAGCCAGCCTATTTCGCCGTGGAGGAGCGCAGGTGTCTCAGGTTCGAGAAGCAATTCCAGTCCGAACCCGTCATCGGAGCCCGCATCAATCGAATGCCGACCGTTCGCGATGTTCAGCTGCCAGCCGCCTACCTGGAGGTCCAGAAGGGCATCGCCCGCGTGGGTCGCAATTGAGTCGTACCGGAAGTCGTGGACGTAGCGGCCTGCTCCGACGTCGACAATCCCAAGTTGGGCCGCGTATGCGCCCTCCTCTCCCGCGAGGAACTGAAACACCACGAAGTGAAATCCGTACTCGGTCCCGTCGTCAGAGACTAGATGCCCGTTGTAGTACCACCACTCGAGATTATCGGCGTGGGGGCCTTCGTCGGACGGTAATGAAATCGGCCGCGGCGTGGCGGTGGGATGGGCAGGCGGCGCGGCGGGTACCGGCCGTTCGGCGACCGACCCTGAACAGGAGACCCCGATGGCCAGCGACAGGCTCATCACCAACACGCCAAAACTCAATCGACTAGGCCGCATAACTTACATCCGGCAGGCGGCGGTCAAGCCAGCCCGGGAACCACCAGTTCCAGCGCCCGAAGACGCGCATGAGGGCCGGGGCAACCAGGCCGCGCACGATTGTCACGTCCACGAAGATGGACACGGCCAATCCCAACCCCAACGCCTTGATCACCACAATGTCGGCGGCCACGAAACTCGCCGCTACTACTATGAGTATTCCACCCGCTCCGGTGATAATCAGGCCGCTCTTCTGCAACCCTTCGATGACGCTACTCCGGTTATCTCCGGTACGGCGCCAGGCTTCGGCAACGCGGGCCAGCAGGAATATCTCGTAGTCCATGCTGAGCCCGAAGACGATCGCAAATAGCAATATTGGCGTGGTGGCTTCGATGCTCCCAAGAGGTTCGAACCCGAGCAGCCCGCTGAAGTGCCCCTGCTGGATTATGAACACCAGCGCGCCGTAGCTGGCCAATATGCTCAGCACGTTGAGCAGGACCGCCTTGAGCGGCAAGACGAATGACCGGAACAGGAACATCAGTGACAGGTAGGTGACGCCCAACACGAAGGCAATGACCCACGGGAACCTGCTGTAGAGGCCGTCGACTATGTCCTTCAGGTCTGCCGATCCTCCATCTACGTAGACCTGCCGGCCCGGTCCCGGATCGAGCGCGCGAATCTCACCTATGAGGTGCTGCGCCTCCGTGGAGAATGGGTGCAGCGGACTGTAAACGAGGAATAACACAGCGCCCGGGCGCACCGTATCCCGCAGCAACCTCGACGCACGGGTGTCGGTCACCGCTTCCGGGCGCGAATACATGACGCTGTAGTTTTCGGGCCCGAACGACGGCGATAAGTTGACTATGCTGCCGACCCTTTCGACGTGCTCCAGGGTTTCCACGGCCCGCCCAAACGCGTAGAGGTGCTCGATGTTTTCCGGCGCGAGCGGATCGCCCTCCAGCGTGTAGGCGACCGGGATCACGGTGGACACCGCGAGGTCGAATTCCTCCTGCAACACATCGAATCCCCGGCGGGATTCCAGGCTCTTCGGCACGACCGTGGCGTCGACGGTTCCGAGCCGCAGGTCCTTTACCGGTAGCGCCAGGAGCACCAGGAAGACCACGGTAGGAATCAGGACCAGCACCGGCCGGGCCATCACACGGCTGGCAAGCGGCTTCCATATCGAACGACCCTGCGCCCAGTCCGGTCCGATCCGCAGACGGTCGATACGGTGGCCCAATACACCCAGCAACGCGGGCAACAGGGTCGTGGCGGCAAGGAGCGCCAGGCCGATCACCACAAGGGCGCCGATTCCCACCGAACGCAACATCATGATGTCGAACGCCGTCAGGCTTACGAGACCGATGAATGAAGTGACGGCCGAGAACATGATCGCCCGCCCCGCCAACGTTTGGGACGCCGCCACCGCATCCTCCACCGTCCGACCGGCGCGCAACTCCTCTCGAAACCTGCTGGTGTAGAAGAGCGAGTAGTCGATGCCGATGCCGATGCCGAGGAGAGTCACGATATTCAGGGCAAAGATCGACATATCTATGCCCGTGGACAGGAAGAAGACCGTGCCCAGGCCGATGGCTACCACAGCGCCACCGACGGCTGCCGGCGTTATGGCCGCGATGAGGGTGCCGAAGACGAGCAGTAACGCCAGCGTCGCCAGCGGAAACGCAATGATCTCGCCCCGGCGCAGGTCGCTTTCGCTGGCGATGCTGATGTCCCTGTAGAGGGCCGGACCTCCCGTCACGATCATTTCCAGCGGCCCGGGATCGACAGCGCCTGTGATCGTGTCGAGGTAGTCCACGGACTCGTCAAGGGGCATGTCCAGGTCCACGCTGACGCGCACCGTGTGGCCGTCTTCGGACACTCGCTCCGGAGCGCCGAGGTGCGTGGTGACGCCAACCACGCCGTCGAGCGTTTCGACGCGTTTCAGGGCAGATTCGACGGCGTCGATGAATTCCGGTTCGTAAGCCTTCCAGTCGCGATTGACGAAGATGAGTTCGATCGAAATGACCGATATGTCCAACCGGTCCTGTAGGACCCGTCGGGCCTCCACCGACTGGAAGTTCTCGTTGGTGAAGCCTCCGGGCTTCAGGAATTCCCGGGCGCGCGGGGCGAACGGCAGAAGCGCAATTACAAGGACTGCCCAGAATGCGATCACCGCGAATCGCCGACGGTAGATGAACCGTCCCGACCGTTCAAGCACCGGATTGGAAGCGCGGGATGCGAGAACCCGCGGTTGACCTAAATTCACAAAACGGGGGCGCCGTGGCACCCCCGTCAGTCATAGATATGAAAATATACCGGCCCTGCACATCGTCTTACCGGCGAAAGAACGTCACCCCGTACTACGATACGGGGCCGGTATCCATGGCGGGGACCGGAGGTGGGTACGCCCGACATGTACGACTCACATCTGATAAGCAACGCCTCACTTTCATCACCTCTTTTGGCCCAGGCAATGCCGTAGTGTTTCCTCGGTCATCGTCCGGGCCCAGGCCGGTTCACGATACCTGGACAGGTTGGTCGTCCGTACCACTGCTAACCGCCTCGGGGCCCGACCGGTCTGTGCCGTCGCCGCCGCCCCCGTTGCCGTTAAGGGACTCGGGGTCGATTTCCCGCTCGGCCTTGCGCTGGCCCTCAACCACCCTGATGGCGCTTATGTGATCGCCGTCTTCGGGGACCACTATCTTCACGCCCTGGGCAATCCGGCCGGTGGAACGAATTTCGGACAGGTTGGTCCTAAGTACCTGGGCCCTTTCCGTCAGCAGGAACAACTTCCCTTCCGAGTCAGTACGGACCTCCTCGCTGACCACCGTGGCGGCCGCCACTTTGCCGGTCCTCGACGTCACCTTCAACGTGATTAGTCCCATGCCGCCGCGCGACTGTACCCGGTAATGCCGCATCAGGGACAGCTTCCCGTAGCCGTTGCGCCCGACTATCAGCAGTGAACCCTCGTCGTCCACCACATCCATCGCCACCACGTGGTCTCCCTTGTCCAGGCCTATGCCCTTGACCCCGCCGGCGGCCCTCTGTCTCGGTGTCACCTGGGTCGACTGGAATCGGATTGACATCCCATTCCTGGTGACCATGACGATGTCCTGGTCTGCACGCGCCAGGTTCACCGCGACGAGTTCGTCACCGGACTTCATGTTGAACGCGTTCAGGCCAGCCCGGTTGATGTTTCGCAGCAACGGCAGGTGCATGCGCTTGATCTGGCCCTGACGCGTCGACAGGACAAGGTAAGTGTCTTCCAGGAGGCTGTGCACCGCCAGGATGGCCTGCACGTGCTCCCGCGGTTCGATGTTGATCAGGTTTTGGACGGGAGTACCGCGCGAGTTCCTCGACTGTTCCGCCGCCAATTCGAATACCCGTGTGGAGAAAACTCTCCCGCGGTTTGTGAAGAAAAGCAACGTGTCGTGAGTATCGGCCACCTGGAGGTGCGGAGTGACGTCGTCCTCCTTGGTCATGCGCTGGCCGCGCACCCCCTTGCCGCCGCGATGCTGGGCCCGGTATGTGCTCGAAAGGACGCGTTTCAGGTAGCCGTTCTGGCTCAGCGTGATCACCACCTCCAGGTGGGGTTCGGTGTCTTCCCTGCGCCAATCGCCCAACTCTTCGGGGTGAATCACCGTCCGGCGTTCGTCCCCGTACTTCCGCTTCAACTCCAGTGTCTCCATGCGAATCACCTGGAGGACCTTTTCCGGGTTGGCAAGCAGTTCTTCAAGTTCGGCGATTAGTTCGACGAGCGATCGGTATTCATTCTCGATCTTTTCCCGCTCCAGGGCGGCCAATCGCCTCAACTGCATGTCGAGAATGGCCTGGGCCTGGATCTCCGACAACACGAACTCGGCCATCAGGTTGTTCCTGGCCGTCTCGACGTCAGCGGAACCGCGAATAATCGTGATGACGCGGTCCAGGTTGTCGATGGCGATCTTGAGGCCTTCGAGCACGTGCACGCGGGCGCGTGCCTTACGCAACTCGAACTCGGCCCTGCGCCGCACGACCTCCTGGCGGAACTCGATGTAGTGCTGGAGCGCCGACTTGAGCGTCACGACCCTGGGAATGTCGTTGACCAACGCCACCATGTTCACCGAGAACGACGTCCTCAGAGGCGTGTGGCGGTACAGGTTATTCAGGATGACGGCGGGCGCGGCAGAACGGCGGAGTTCGATGACTATGCGCATGCCCTTACGGTCCGACTCGTCCCGCACCTCCGAGGCGCCGTCCAGCTTCCGTTGCTTGATCAGATCGGCTATGCGCGCAACGAGGTTGGCCTTATTGACCTGGTATGGGATCTCGGTGAAGACGATGCGCTTGCGTTCCTGCCGGCCTACGTTTTCGATCTCGTGGTGGGCCTGCACGATCACCCTGCCTCGACCGGTTGCGCAGGCGTTGCGTATACCCTCCATCCCCCATATGTGGGCGCCTGTCGGAAAGTCCGGCCCCTTCACGAACTTCATCAGGTCGTCGACTGTGGCATCCGGGTTCGCAATCAGGTGATTAATGGCATCGCAAAGTTCGCTCAGGTTGTGGGGAGGTATGTTCGTGGCCATCCCCACAGCAATCCCGGACGCGCCGTTGACCAGCAGGTTGGGCAGACGCGCCGGCAGGATGACCGGCTCTTTGAGCGAAGCGTCGAAATTGTCCGCCCAGTCAACGGTCTCGCGATCGATGTCGCCCAGCATCATTTCGGTGATGTTCTGGAGCTTGCATTCCGTGTACCGCATGGCGGCCGGCGGGTCCCCGTCGACGGAGCCGAAGTTGCCCTGGCCGTCCACGAGCATGTACCTCAGCGAAAACGGCTGGGCCATCCGCACCAGGGCGTCATAGACGGGCGAGTCGCCATGAGGGTGATATTTCCCCAACACTTCTCCCACGAGCCTCGCGCTCTTCTTGTAGGAAGAATTGGGCCGCATGCCCTGGTCGTGCATGGCGTACAGGATGCGGCGCTGAACGGGCTTAAGCCCGTCGCGCACGTCCGGCAGCGCCCGTGAAACGATCACGCTCATGGCGTAATCCAAGTAGGAACTGCGCATTTCGTCGGCGATGCCGCGGGGTCGGATGGCGCCTATATCGGAACTGACCATGAGATTCTCCCGGTCAGAACGCCGCCACGCGTGCCCGACTTTGGGCAAGGGAAATTGCGAGCGTTACGACGTTCTCTCACTTAACCGTAACCCCTCCACGCGCCTGCGCGCAATCGCGCGCGCGCGAGGCAATTTCTGCGAGTTTTTGCTGTGCCGCATTTTCTGGGTCCCCCGCACTGGCCAAAGATTGCCAGCGCAAATTGCTCCCGCGCTCGGAAGACCGGAGCGGCCGCGGCAACCGCAGGGAGTCCGGGAATTAAAAGCCGGCTCGTTCGACGAACGCCAACAGCACGTTGTCGAAACCGGATGGCAACTCATCGGCCAGATGCGCGCTCCATTGCACGCCGATCACCCAATTCCGCCCCGGTAACTCGACCGCCTCGATTACACGATCCTCGGCAATTGCGGAAGCGAGCAGGTCGGGAGCCAACCGCACCTCGGTGATACCGACTCGATGTGTGCCTCTTATGGTCACCCAGCCTGAGCCGCCTATCGTGTAAGAGAGCTTGGCCCCGGGCGCAAGGAAGACCCTGTACCGATCAGGTCCCTCGGCCGGCCCCGTTCCACGCCCCTGCAGTGTGACCGCCGGATCGCCTCCAAACGCCTCGTTTATGGCGTGCATCCCCCACCCAATCCCCAGGACGGGTATGCCCATAGACACGGCACACAATACTGCGTCGGAACCCGCCGGACTCGAAACCGTGTCGCCGTCACCGGCCAGCATCAGGCCGGTCGTCGTATCGGGCAGGGTCCTGCCCATGGCCAGGGAATTAGCTCGCCCGCCCGATGCGGATATCTCGTCGGCGTAGGGCCCAGGGTCTGTGTCTACGGGCACGATGAGCGAAATTTCAGCCATCGACGCGTCCATGTGCCTTCACTGCGATAGCCGCGGTCAATGAGTGTGGCGTTCCAGAGACGAATGAATAGGGGCGAACGTACAAGCCAGCTCAGAAGGGTATGCCCCACAGGCCGAGCCACTCTTCCATCGACCGCTCAATAGCCATGCCCTCTTTCCGAATTAGTGACGCAAGCTGCGCCTCGGTGGGCCGGTCCCGCTGGCCTTCTTCATCGCCGGTAGGTACGAATGGATAGAACGCCTGCCGGTCGTAGCGGTAGATCCAGTAGGTGCGTGAGGCGGTCCGGTACGTGTCGTCACTCACCGTTCCAGTGAAGTACAGTTCGAACACCGCGGCCAGGAGATTTTCCGACGCCCCATTGGCCCCCATCGCGTTGCCCACCGTGTAGGTAGAAGAGACCAGGTCCGGGAAATTCCCGTCCTCCAGGACCACCCATCTCATGCCTTGTTCGTCATCCCTCACCTCGAATGACGTCTTGGTCGCGCCTTCACCCGTGTGCAGGACGGACTTCAGCTCGGACTCAATGTCGGCCAGGAATTCGATGTCGTCTGAGTGGCGATAGATCACTCCCGCTCTGCGGGCCGGGGCTATCTCCCCCTTTTCACGCAGGCGGGACTCAGCGCGAATAACCGTGGACATCGCGTCCCAGTCGTTACGCGGCTGCCCTCGTCCTGACAGGAACCAACACACGGGCTAGCGCATGCCCCAGCGTGCGCGTCGCTCGAGTTCCCTCAAGCGTCTGACGCGGTCTTCTACGGGCGGATGTGTTGAAAACAGGTTCATTGCCGACTCGCCCTTCAGCGCTGCCGGGATGATCATGAACGCACTGGCGGTCTGCAGCTTCCTCAGGTCTTCGTCGGGGATTCGCGCCATGCTGCCGCTGATCTTTTCGAGCGCATTGGCCAAGGCGCCCGGATCACCCGATATCTCCGCCCCGCTGTGGTCTGCGCCGTACTCCCGGTACCTCGTAAGAGCGAGAACGAGAAGTTGGCCCAGGAAGTAGACCAGTATCGTCACCAGGTACACCAGCATGATGCCGCCGCCCTGCTGGCGACGCCCGAAACCTCCGAAGAGCATGTTCCAGAAAAGCATCGTCATCAGGAAACTGGTGACCGTAACCAGGAAATTGGCTACCGCCAGGACCCGCATGTCCCGATTCCGAACGTGGGCGATCTCATGGGCCATCACCGCTTCCAGTTCACGGTCCGACAGGCGCTGCCTGATACCGACCGTAACGGCAACGAGCGCATTCTTCGGGTTCCGGCCGGTAGCAAAGGCGTTCGGCACCATACTGTTGATGACCGCCACTTTCGGCATCGGCATGTCGGCCTTCGTGGCGACGCGTTCGACCATCGCGAACAGTTCCGGTTCCTCTTCGCGACTGACCTCCTTGGCGCCCGTAGACCACATGATCATCTTGTCTGAGAGGAAATATTGGACCCCGACCATCACAGCCACTATCACGCCGATCAAGATGACCGGGAATTTCATGGCCATCAGGAACAGGGCAAACACGCCATAGAGGATGCCCAGCATGAACATGGTGAAGTACATGCGGGTCACCAGGCCGGTGTCTCTCTTGAATTTCATCCTGGAAAATGACGCCAATTACTGCCTCCGCACAGTCGATTCGCTTGTCGACTTTCGCCGCGCTACGGCTATGGCCGCGCGCTCCCGGGTGACGTTTAGAATTCTAACGTAAGGTTCATTACCGACGCGGTCCAGACCGGCTGGGTCTGGAAGTGCAGGTCGACCGCTTCCCCACAACGCCGACCTTCTGCGAAGAATCCCGGTCAGGATAGACAACGTGATGTCAACCGAAATGCAACAGTCCGATCTCAGCCCGGAGTTGCTGATCGCGCTTCACGACACGGCTTGTGTCGCGGCGAATAACGCAGGCTCGATGGTGGCCGCAAGGTTCGGCGGCCCGCTCGAGGTCTCATCCAAGGTCGACACCACACTCGTTACAGACGTCGACAAGAACAGCCAAAGGATCATTGCCGACACGATAACCGCCCAATTCCCCGACCACATGGTCCTTGGCGAAGAGGACGAAAACGAGAACGAACCGCCCGCCACCGACTTTGTCTGGGCAGTCGACCCGGTCGACGGCACGACAAACTACGTGAATGGCGTGCCTGTGCATGCGGTGTCGGTAGCAGCCCTTTACCGGGGGGCGCCGGTAGCGGCGGCGGTGTGGGTGCCGTGGCCTTCTAGGGGCGGTTCATGCCTCTTCCACGGGTACCAAAACGGCGGTGCGTGGCGGGACAACGAGCCGATGAACGTCCCCCCGGCAGGAGAGGACGGCGCGCCGGTTACCGGACGGTTGGCAGGTGTGCCGGCTGGAGCGTCGTACCTGTACCGGATAGGAAAGCCTTTAATGTCAGCGCCCGGTGATCCTCGGACCCTTGGATGCGCCGCCTACGAAGTCTGCATGGTGGCGGCCGGCGTGATGCAGTACTCCATTACGGGTCCCGCCAAGATCTGGGACTTCGCGGCGGGGTCCCTGCTGGTAACCGAGGCAGGCGGTTCCGTGTATGCCCTGAATGAAAAGAGGGAATGGGCACCGCTGACCGCGTGGGGCGCCCCGTATGCGAGGGACGCAGCCACCTCTCGCCGGATGCGCGCATGGCACGGCGCGGTTATCTGCGGGCCGCCTCAGACGGCCGCGTTCGTTGCAGCCAACCTGAGACCGCGTAGACGCCCACTGCATCGCCTGTTCCGCCGCCTCAAGCGCAAAAAGTAAGCCCGGTCAGCCGTAGACATACCTTCAGGAGCAATTTCAGTTGGCCGCGCAGGCACAACAAGTACGCCAATCCGGAAGCAACTAAATTGGCCAGCCCGGCCGGATCGGTCGCCTTCTACTAATACGCGTTGAGATCTTCGAGGGACTTGATTAACTCCCTGGCGTCTTGAATACCCTCCCGCACCGATTCCTCGTCCAAGAACGCGTTATAGAAGTTTGCGTGGAGCGCCTCGACCGACCTTAACAACCTACGCCGGTGTTCGGCATTGGCAGGGTCACGGCTGATTAACGTGTTGGCGTTTTCGATCAGGCGTCTGTGCGAACCTAGAGGCCAACCTCGCTGGCGGGCGATGGAATTCACATAGTGAGATACCGCGCCCCATGCTTTTTCGGAAGCCTGCAGGAGTTGGCCCTTTCGGAACTCATCCTCCGCGTGGTCCAGGAATTGCGCGCTTATCTCCCGATGCTGTTCAGCCGTGACCACCGTTATTCATTCCTCTCCGAAAGCCTTGGGTTCCGTGTATTCGAGAAGCGAGAACTCTCCCTCAACCACCAGAAAACGGACATTGGTCTCCACACCATAAACATCTATGAGGTGCAGTTCTTCCCCGATCTTGAATGGTGCGGCGGGATGTGCAAGTCGCCCATTGATGGCAATGTTGTCAGCATAGACGTAGCCATCTTTACGAGGATTGAGCAGTCCCGAAATTCCCGGGACATATCCCGTGCTCCGGGTGAATAGCGCTGCCTTCCGCTCCTTCGTGGACGGTTTCAACTTTATTGAGACGGTTGCAGATGTCTCCGGTGTGACCGTCGCATGGAAAGGAACGTGGTCTTCGGCCGCAACTAGGACCTTCATTTCCAAATCGGTGCGGTACAGGTCCAGCCGGCATTCACCCGCCGCGTCAGTTTGACCCGTCAGGTACCTACCATCGGGGTAGGCTGCCAACACAGCAGCGCCGCGTACCACCTCTCCCCTTGGCTCCTTTGCCTGAAACACCACCTCAGTCACGACTTTTCCTTTCGATTTGGGCGAGTCATACCCGGCTTTGATCGAATCAATTTTATCGCAGGCTCAACAATCTCCCCTGCTCTCAAATAAACGGCCAGGGCACGTTGACGTTGGGGTCAAGGAACGGGAACGCCCCTTCAGAAATCATCCGCTCGGCCCGTTCGGTCAGAGTCTCTATCTCCCGCGGGTTGAGCAGTTCAACCAATTGACCGTAGGCGGCGTCCTTGCTCCGCAACCCGTCGCCCAGGCTCGATAGAGAAGCGAGTTCCTGCTCGGGGAAGGCGCGCCCGCAGAACTCCAGCATGACGGTCCGTTGTCTTGCCAGGGGATTGAAGGTCAAGCCGTGGTCGATAGCCCAGAGACGCCCATCCGTCCCGTTCAGGCACGACCCACCCTTCCGGTCGGCGTTCTGAATGAGCACGTCGAACATCGCTATGGGCGCAAACCGGTCCAACTCCTTATCGCGCATGGTGAAGAAGTTCGCGCGCGGGTCCGAGTCGATGAACAACTGCACGCTGCCTTCGCCGTGCGGCCCATCCCTGACGACCGTTGGCGGCACCAAGGGCCACCCGAGTTCCCTGCTGAGGAGCCAGGCCGCCCGCTCTCTCAGGTGCAGCGTCCCGTATGGAAAATCCCTAAGAGGTCTCTCCCCTGAAGCGGGCTTGTAGATCCCCAGGAGTTGATCGTCTCCGGTCTCCTTCCCCTCCTGTCTCGGTTCCGGTTCCAGACGCACGACGAATACGTAGTTCGAACCGCCCGGGTGCAGGCCGATACCGGTGATCGGCCACTCCTGGAGCCGACGGAGTATCAGGTCGGTCTCTTGTTCGTCCATGGTGACGGATGCGGCGGTCCGAGCATTCCGCGATCAGATAGACAATCGTGAGCGGGCGCCGGCCGCCATTGCGTATCCGGCACTCCCCGCGCCCCGATCAGATTCGACCACTGCCTCGCCGATGGCCGTTGACCTTTACGCAGAAGTGGCCGCTCGGGTCTACCGGTCCACTGCATAGCGGACAGGGTTTTCTGCCTGATGCCACTATTTCCAGGGCCCTGTCGGCCATCTGTTCTCCGAGTCGCCGCGTGAAACTGAACTGCACGGAGTCCGGTCGCGCAAGGGGGTCATCTTCTTCCGACTCCATGCTTCGCGCTTCGAGAGTAAACACATCGGACACTCCATCATGTTTCAACGCCAGCTCGCCCGTCTTGAATTCAGCCGAAACGGGAAACGGACCTGCCGGGGTGTCGGGTACGAATTCAGCGGGCTGGGCAGGCGCCTTGCGCGCAGCCATCAATTGCTTGACGGATACGCCAATCTGGAACAGTTGCTCCTTCTCCATCCAGACGATCGCTTCGCCGCGGCTGCTCGTCGCCGTGATCTTGAATGTTCGCTGTCCCGGTTCGCCGATCGACTCAGGCGTCAACGAGTCGACGAGGCCGAGGTCTTGGTCCATGTATTCGCTCGCTTAACCCGGTCACGTTAGCTGTTTGCTCGCGTCCGGCTATTCTAGGTTCGGATCGGCCAAGTCACAACGCGGGACTGAGACTGTCGCTTCATGGCCGTTCTCCGGGCATTCTGCCGCACGTCGGGCCAATCATCGTCCAGAAGCCCGGGGCAACAGGCACTGACCGTATGGTAAATTCGAATTGAAGGCGCCGCGGACAATGTCCGCGCAGGGGAGACAAGTAGGTCGGACGCGGCCGTCGAGCGAGCCCGATTCGGTGTGAGAGGGTGCGTCCACTCCGGCCATACATCCCTCCCTTGGCCGCCATCCAAAATCCGGGCATTTGCTCGCCCAGGAAAGTAGGCGTGGCCGGGTTCGTAGCCCGTTACAAGCTACGCGGACATGAACACGTGTCCGTACAGAGCGGCCGTTTGCAGGTCACTTTCACCCGGCAAAGCCAATAGGAGCCGGGTGGTAAGTCCGAACGGCAACCAGGGTGGTACCGCGGGAAAAGATAACCCGTCCCTTTATGGGGCGGTTTTTTTGTGGGCCGCGCACACAGGATCAAATCGAATATGGAAACCGTTGAGCTATACGACACGACGCTGCGGGACGGAACGCAACAGCAGGGCATCTCTCTGTCGGTGGAAGACAAGCTGGCCATTACCCAACGGCTCGACATGCTCGGCATCGACTACGTCGAAGGCGGCTACGCGGGGGCCAACCCCAAGGACGACGAATACTTCAGCCGGGTCGGCGAACTCGACCTCGAACATGCGAAGGTGGCCGCGTTCGGCAGTACGCGCCGGGCAGACACGGACGCCGCAGAAGATCAGGCGCTGAACGCCCTCGCAGATTGTCCGGTTGAGGTGGTCACGATCGTCGGCAAGGCTTCGGCGTTCCAGGTACGGACCGTTCTTGAATGTTCGCTTGAAGAAAACCTGGCGATGGTGGCCGACAGCGTGAGGTACCTGGTCGGCCGGGGCAAACGAGTTTTCTTCGACGCCGAGCACTTCTTCGACGGCCACAAGGGAGACCCGGAATATGCGTTGCAGGTCCTGCGCGTCGCGGCCGAGGCGGGCGCGGAACGCCTGGTCCTCTGCGACACCAACGGCGGAATGTTACCTAGCGAGGTAGCCGCCGCAACCGGCGCCGCGGCATCCGCCTGTAGTGTTCCCCTGGGCATTCACACCCACAACGACACCGAGACCGCCGTTGCTGCAGCCCTGGCGGCCCTCGACGCCGGAGCGTTGCAGGTGCAGGGGACGATGAACGGTTACGGTGAGCGGTGCGGCAACGCCAACCTGGCCAGCGTCATCGCCAACCTGAAGCTCAAACTCGGAGTCGACTGCGTTACCGACACCCAGCTTGCAAGCCTCACCGAAGCCTCGAACTACGTAGCAGAGGTGGTGAACCGCCGGCCGTTCCCCTTCCAGCCGTACGTCGGCGCAAGCGCATTCAGCCACAAGGGAGGTCTCCACGCCGCCGCCACCGAAAAGACGCCGCACGCCTACCAGCACGTGACCCCGGAATCGGTTGGCAACGCCGGATCGGTCGTAATCTCCGAACTGGCGGGCAGGGGCAACGTGGTGCGCAGGATCAGGGAACTGGGGCTCGATGGCGAGTTGGACTCGGTCGAAGCCCGCAAGATCGTCGGCTTCGTAAAGGAACAGGAGGCCAGGGGATACGCGTACGAGCACGCCAACGCCTCTTTCGAGTTGGTCGTAAAGCGCGCCCTGCCGAACTACGAGCCGATGTTCGAACTCATCGACTTCATGGTGCTCGTCGAAAACAGGCGCCGCTCGTCATTCGGAGTAGGTTGGCGGGACAGCGGCGTCGAGCACCCGATGCTGTCCGAAGCCACCATCAAGGTACGCGTTGGCGAGGAACTGAAGCACACCGCCGCCGAAGGCAATGGACCGGTAGACGCGCTCGACAACGCGCTGCGAAAGGCGTTGATCGAGTTCTACCCCGGCCTGTCAAGCGTCCGGCTGACCGACTACAAGGTGCGCGTCGTGAACGAAGGGGCGGGCACCGGCGCGATGGTGCGCGTGCTCATAGAGTCGGCGGACGATAGAAGCGTCTGGAACACCGTCGGGGCCTCGTCCAACATCCTGGAAGCGAGTTGGTCCGCCCTGGCGGATAGCCTGGAGTGGTGGTTGATCAATCGAGGGTACTCCGCCCATGCGCCGTCATCTGAGGACCTGGCGGCGAGCCCCTCGACCCTATGATCGGTAAGGTTTTCCGTCCGTCGTAATCACGATTTCGGTCACCTCGCCGTCATCATTGATGCAAAAACCTCTGACCACAGGTCTCGTCTTTTCGACGAGTGACACCAGCACGTAGACCGGACCGGTCCACATCGAATTCACGGCGGCCCTGACGTCGGTTGCAGACGGATGTGCCTGCGTAAACGTGTGGGAATGGAAGATGCCGGTGATGGACTTGCCGTCTGCGTCGGCTTGCTGCTCAGCAGCCGCCTGTTCGAGCGGGTCCATGGAATAGCGGCGTTCTTTGTCCTCGGCGACATTCTTGATCTTCACGAATTCCGAGGCCACGTCATCGCTGGCGCCCAGGAGCACGCCGCAGCATTCCAGCGGGTCCTCCTCCAACGCATGCAGGATCATCTCCCCTATTACGTTTCGATGGATCTTGTATTGCACGTGGAACTACCTGCCAAAGAGCTGGGCGGATTGGACACGGCCTTTTCATCGACGGCGACGCCACCCAGCCTGAAATTATAAGTGTGCGGCGCGTTGTACGGCCTCGTTGCCGGTGGTGAATGCTCGGTTGGAACGTAACCAGGCGTTGCTGCGCCTGAGATTGCTTCGGGTCCACGTTATCGGCTTTGAGGGGACCAATTCGGAGGCAAGCGCATTATTGACAGAGAAACAACACAATAATATTGTTGTGTCATGATACCCCAGTTCGACGCAGACGGGCTCCTTCCACCGGGAGTCCACCGAGCCGACTGGGATGAGTTGGACGACAGACTCGGGAACAACCCCTGGAGACAGCGACTCATCGCTGGACTCAAAGCCGCTCTGGAGAACTTGAAGGTCGCAGGATGTCGGACCGTGTATATCGACGGTAGCTTCGTGACGGGCAAGTACTTGCCGAACGACTACGACGCCTGCTGGGAAGAGGACGGCGTCGATCCGGCGGCTCTCGATCCCGTTCTCTTGACCTTTGACCCGGGGCGGGCCACACAGAAGGCCAAGTGCATGGGAGAGCTGTTCCCAGCGTCGGTCATCGCGGGCGCAGAGGGCCTATCGTTTCTCGAATTCTTCCAGACAGACAAGGAAACCGGGAGACCCAAAGGGATTATCGCCATAGACCTCGGAGGACTCTGATGATCAAGAACGAACGCCAATACCGGATCACCAAGGCCCAAGCGGCTCGATTTGCGCAGTCTCTCGACAGCTTGGCGCAGCGTGCCAGTGTGATCGAAGGAGTTCATCCCCTCATTGCCAAGGCTCAAGAGGATGCCTTGAGGAGTCAGCTAACAGACCTGGAGGAAGAGCTCCGCGAATATGAATCTCTGAAGGCGGGCAAGGTCCCGATTGACGAACTCAGCGTGGTCGCTGAACTGCCAACCGTGTTGATCAAAGCGCGGATCGCCCGAGGCCTGAGTCAGAAAGACCTGGCGGAAAAACTCGGACTGCAAGAGCAACAGATCCAACGATACGAGGCAACGGACTACGCGTCCGCCAGCCTCACGCGCATCCAGGAGGTCGTCGGCGCCCTGGAGGGCGTCAAATGAACCGATGGAATGCGCTACTCCCGGAGCGGTGTAGGATGCGCACGAACATGAACACGGCGAGTGCGGCGTAAGACCGCCCACCAGTACCCCACAACAGGAGCCCGAGCATGAAGATCACAGACGTGTCCGTCCACAAGATGAACCCCGGCGTGGGTAAGAACTTCGTGTTCGTTAAGATCCAGACGGACGCCGGCATCACCGGTTGGGGCGAGGCCTACACGCAGGCCGACCGCGACACACAGATCGAAGACCATATCCTCGCGCTCGCCCGTTACCTCGAAGGCCGCGACCCGTTCCACATCCGGCATTTCACCCACATTGTCCACGAAGACTGGGCCACCAAGCGCCCCGGCATGGACCTCCACTGCGCCGTCAGCGGGATCGAGATCGCCATGTGGGACATCGTCGGCAAGGCCCTCGACCGCCCCGTCTACGACCTCCTCGGCGGACCAACCAGGCCGCGGATACGCCTGTACGCCAACGGCTGGGGCGGCAGCGGATCGCCCGAAGACGTCGGACAGGCCGCGGCGAAGGTCGTCGAGGAGCGCGGGTTTTCGGCCCTGAAGTTCGACCCGTTTCCAGGCCCTTGGAGGGAGTACGTAGACCGTGACGAGTTGGAGCACGTGGAGAAGGTGGTGGGCGCCGTAAGGGAGGCGGTGGGGCCCAGGGTGGAACTGCTCATAGAGGTACACCGGCGGCTCTCCCCTATGAACGCCATCCGCGTCGCCAAGATGATCGAGAAGTACGACCCTTACTGGTTCGAGGAACCGTGCCCGCCGGACAACGTCGACGCCATCAAAGAGGTGCGGGAGGCCACCACTATTCCGGTCGTCACAGGCGAGGCGCTGTACACGCGCAGCGACTTCCGGGAGGTACTGGTCAAGCGCGCGGCCGACATCATCAATCCGGACATTTGCAACACGGGCGGCATTCTCGAGCTGACCCAGATTGCCGCCATGGCGCAGCCCTTCTACGTGGCCGTGTCCCCGCACGGATGGAACAGCACAAGCGTCGGGTGCGCCGCTGCCGTTCACGCCTCGGCCGTCATGCCGAACTTCCTGATCTACGAGTACGCCATCAGCGTCGAGCCGATGTCACGCGATGTCTGCGACGGGTACCTGGAACCCGAAGCCGGCTACATCGAATTGCCAAAGCAGCCCGGTCTCGGTGTGGCTATCAACGAAGAGAAACTGGCCAAGTACGAATTCAAGCCGTTCCCCAAACGCGCCGTACGCACCGTAGAGGACGAACGCGACTGGCACTGACCGCCTGTACGAATTACCGGCCACCAACTGTTTAACGCGTCATTCGGGCGCCGCTCGCGGCCGCCCGTTGAGTCACGGGGCGCCCCAAACGCTCGTGCCACCCATCTCACTGCCACGCCATGTAGGGCGCGCTGGGATGTGGGCGCCGGCCGGGGCGGACGGGCAACGCGGCTACCCCCATCACACACCCCTCTCCCGTCGTGCCTTCCATCGTCGCCCCGCACTTGATGCGGGGCCGGTACCCACGATGGGCGGGTAGCGGTGCGCGGCTGTCTCACCAACTACCTCCATCGTCTTCACCAACCTCCAAAACCCGTCTTCCCCGACTCCGGTCGGGGACCCAGGGGGGCGCGGCTACCCCCACCAACCCGCTACACAACCACACCCCGACGCTGGCCAAACCCACTTGTAGGGGTGCCTCTTGTGGGCACCCGCCGGGGCGGACGGGCAGCGCGGCTACCCCACCAACCTTCCGCCCCTTACCCACATCCGGCATTCCCCCAAACCGTCTTCCCCGACTCCGATCGGGGACCCAGGGGAGCGCGGCTACCCCCACCAGCCCGCTACACAACCACACCCCGACGCTGGCCAAACCCACTTGTAGGGGTGCCTCTTGTGGGCACCCGCCGGGGCGGACGGGCGACGCGGCTATTCCCATCAACCTCCCACCCCTTACCCACATCCGGCATTCTCCTAAACCGTCTTCCCCGACGAAGATCGGGGACCCAGGGGAGCGCGGCTACCCCCGCCAACCCGCTACACAGCCACACCCGCACACCGGCCAACCCCCCAAAATCCGTGCCACCAAACATTTGACACGCACGAACACCTGTTCTATTATCAATATCGAGTCGTGCATTACGACGCGTTCATCACAGCCACTCTGATCGAACAGCAACGGGAACAACTCCTGCAGGCATCGGGGGTAAAAGTTCCTCCCCCCGTGTTAAAGCCCGTTGCGGAACGAGAAAGTACATGTACTCCTGGGAAGCAGACATGGGCTATGCGTGGATTCCAGTGCCCCACGGCTGCAAAGCCGGTTAGGGTCACCGGAACGACTCGCACATAATGCTGTTCACGTAGGCGTGGCAGCTTAGACCCCGACTATGGTGACTCGGGGCCCGCAGGCTAAGTCTGAGAGAAATGCCTGGGGAGCTATCGGAAGTTCGCCCCAGAGATCAAGCCGAGGATTCGATAGCAAATGCGTCTTTCCCAAAGACGCCCATAAGCGCCCCACAAGCCGGGCGCGGCTGTAGAGCCGAAACCGTCTTCGGCCCCGGTTCGACCGCCGACGCGTGAGCGAGCAAATTGCCGCCACTACCGTTGGTTGTTGGACTGTGCGGAGAAGACCGAGGAAACATACTTCCCAACAACGCCTCACGGTTCCGGCCGGGCGTGGGAAAGACAGCAGAGACACTGCAAAACGGGGCAACCCCGGGCAACCCCCGGGGTTGCTTCAACGCGCCTAAAACCAACCCGTCGTGCCCTCTAACGTCACCCTACCGGCGTTCTCCCAACCTGTCGTGCCGGACTCCGATCCGGTACCCACGGTGGTGCGCGGGACGGGCGCGGCTATCCCCTCCAACCCCATCCACACAATCACACCCCGCCCGTTCACCAACCACCCCCCGTAGGGGCCGTTCGCGAACGGCCCAGGTGCGGTGCGCGGCTAAAACCTCCCGCCCTTAACTCCCAACCGGCACTCTCCCAACCCGTCGTGCCGGGGCAACCCGGTACCCACGGTGGGGCGCGGGACGGGCGCGGCTACCTCAATAACATCCACCCCATCACGCACCCCGCACACTGGCCACCCCCCTGTAGGGGCGGGTTTCAAACCCGCCCGCGGCCACGCCCAAACCACCACACACGCCACCCCAACAAACCCCGGCATCCCTCTCCCACCGTACCGGCCCCCCCGTTCGATGATCACGCCGGCATTAGCGCCTGAACGGTTTCCGCCGTCCGCTCGATGTCGTCCCAGTCCCACAACTGCGGGATGGTCTCAACGGCCGCCCACAACTCCTGCTGGTCGGTGTAGTGCGGATTGCCGGGATGGCCTGACGAACCCAAAGGCGCTATCCAACGCGATTTAGTCCAGTCAGACGGATCGTGCACGTAACGGTTGACCGAGGCGGAACCAACCCTGAATCCGCCGATCAGCGGGTATCCGCCTGCTTGCGGTGTATCACCTCCCCCGCCGAACCTGACCGTAGGGGGATCGAGTAGTCCAGCCGCCGCCGGGAAATTTTCCGAGAGGGGATGCCTGTGCAGTGTCCGGTGAAGATCGCCCCAACGCCACGTGTTCATGTCGCCGCCGCACCGCGTGGTCAGGTAGTCGATGGCGGCGACGAGTGCTTCGGAGAATACCGCCCCGAGATCGTGCCCTCGCCCGAGCGGGTCTTTCTCGCCGCGGCCGAGTCCCCACACAAGCGTCGGAACGACGTTTCGCCCGTAGTGCGACTCCGCACCCGCGTCGAGGGCATCACCGCGTCCCGCAGCCGCCCCGTAAACGTCCGGTACCAGCCTGCGGTCCACCTCCGCCTTCAGAACCGCGGCAATGGCCGCTCCGGGCGAATCCAATGACATCTCGCCGTCCCATTCTCGCAGTATCCGAGCCGCTTCCCCTGTATTCCCGGACGTGGATACGCACGAGGCGGCCATGCCTGCGTAAGCAAGCATTGGGATCGAACGTCGATCAGCGTGAAGGGCCGCCATGTCGGAAGGTCCCACAGCCGTCGTGCGCAGTCCTTCCAGCCGGTCCGTTATGCGTTGGGCCCTGAAGGCCGAACCAAACTGTACGGCGAGGTAGTGCGGGTACTCATCGCCCACGACTCGCTGGTTGCACGTGACGACATAACCAATTTCCGGATTGCGCGACTCCGGCAATTCGGCAGCCGGAATGTAGCCGTCCCAATCGAAATCCCCGGACCAGCCCTCGACCGGACCCCAGCCGGCCGCCGGTGGCCTCACGGGTATGCGGCCCCGCAGCGCGTAGCCGAAGTTGCCGTGAACATCGGCATACGGGTAGTTGTTCACCCGGTCGGTCCACTCCGCAAATGCGTCCAGCAATTCATCCGCCGAACGGGACTTCATCGCTCCAAGGGCAGCGTCGACCCAACGCGTGGCTTCCATCGTCCCTGGGTCCGCCAGCGTCAGGCCAACGCCCTCGTCAGGGTCGCCCGCCACCACCGGACCGTGGTGGGTCTCCACGACGGTGATCTCCTCGTCGGAACCGCCGCGTACGTTCAGCGTTTCAGACTCTTCGCCCGCTTCCCGCCATTCACCCTTGAACAGGTATTGCAGCCGACCGTCGTTGCGGCGGAACTTCTCGGCGAACAGGTCCTGCGTGTCGCAGCCGCCGTGGGTCATGCCCCACGCAACATGCTCGTTGTGGCAAAAGTGAAGGGCGCCAGGCATACCGGGCACGGCGTGTCCGATAACCGTGAAATCTGGACACGAGAGGTGCACCTGGTAGTACACGTTTGGTGTGTCGAGCGCCCGATGGGAATCACCCGCCACGAGCGGCAGTCCTGACTTCGTGCGCTCCCCCGAAACTGCCCATCCGTTGCTTCCGCCGTCGATCGCTCCAAGGGCGTCGATGTGCCTGGCCGCCGCAGCCAATTCATCCACCGCACGTGCTACCTTCCCCTCCCACGTTCGGCCGGGCGGCACCGTCAGCAGGTGACCCGGCGTGTATCCGGGCGTCAAAGCGGCGACGTGGTCGGCTCCCGCGAGTGCGGCAAATTTTGCCAGCCACAACTTGGCCTCAAACCCGCCTTCAGCCGAATTACGGACCTTGTAAACGAGAATGCAGTGCCACGGTTCCCACGGCTCCGGGCGCGCCTGCAGCAGGCTGTATTCAACCGGCAGGGACACCGTCGAGTCGATGAACGCGTTGACCCCGGCCGTGTACGCGTCCAGCATTTCGCGCGCCTCCGGGCTGCATACGTCGTAGTCGGCCTTCGATGCCCGTTCGAAGCGGCGGCGGCGCATGAGCCGGTCCGACTCGAGACCGCGGGCACCGGCGTACTCGGACCACCTGCCCAGGCATCGCATCCGGTCGTAGTCCATGTGGAACATCCGGTCCTGTGCAGTTGCGAACCCCTGTGCGAAAAACATGTCAGCCGCGCTCTCGGCCTTGATGTGCGGGATGCCCCAGGGGTCTCGATAGATGTTGACAGGGCCGCTCAGACCGTCGAAAGTCTTGGTGGACCGCACGTCCGGCAGCGAGTCGGCAAGGTCTTTTTCGGTGAGTGTGTTGGGCACTTGTTGGAAGCTCCAATGGTCGTTTGAATAGCAGACGTTACCTTACCCACCTCGCCGCATCGAATCCATAAAATCGCAGGCTTCGTTTGCGGACCGGTTCCCCTGATAAATTCACTTCAGCAGTCACAACAAGAACACTAGGCGGGAGACTAGATATGAAAGTCGCGACATGGCGCGGTGAGGCCAATTTCACGATTGACGAAGCGCCCGACCCTGTACCGGAGGCGGGGCAGGTGGTAATAAAGGTGGACACCGTGGGCATCTGCGGCAGCGATGTTCACCTTACGCAGGGCCTGTTTCCCGGCGAACCGCCCAGGGTCCTGGGCCACGAATTCTCCGGCGTGGTGGTCGAGACTGGGGCGGGTGTGGACGAGGCCGTCCGCGGGCGCGGGGTGGTCGTCATCCCAACGTGGGTGTGTGGCGACTGCGCCGGCTGCAGGGTGGGGATGAGAAATATATGCGAGGCTCCGCTGCGGGCGTTCGGCCTCGCCGAATACGCTGTCATGCCGGAGTACAACGCGCTGGAAATCCCGCCCGGACTGGACCTCCAGACGGCTGCCATCATGGAACCCTCGTCGTGCTGCCTGTCGGGCCTGGAAATGTTCGAGATGCCCGACGACGCGGTCGTACTCGTGATCGGCGCCGGCGTGATGGGACTGATGACCGCGGCGTTCGCAAAGTTAAGAGGAGCGAAGACAGTAGTCGTCTCCGAGCCCATCGAATCGCGGAGAAACATCGCGGCGCAGATGGGGGCCGACCAGGTGATCGACCCGACGACGGATGACCTCGAAGGGCTTATCAGCAACCTCACCGACGGCCTCGGCGCGCACGTCGTGTGCGAAGCGGTGGGCATACCGTCGTTGGTCGATCAAGCGATACGACTCACAAGACCGCGCGGCAACCTGCAACTGGTCGGGGTTAACCCCGCGGGCAGCACCCTGCCCTCCGACCTGTTCGACCTTCATTTCCGCGAGATCACGATTCGCGGGGCGTTCGGTGGAGGAGAGTCTTACCGGCGAGCCCTGGACCTGTTGCCGCAGGTGCCGTCCGTCGACCGCGTTGTGACCTCGTCCTACCCGCTGGAACAAGTCCACGAAGCGTTCGCGGAAGCGTCAAACCCCGAAGGCATCAAGGTCGCAATCAAACCAAACGGCTAAGCGTTGCCCTTCGCCTAATATCCTGCAACTTCACTGCAACTCGTAGGGGTGGGTTTCAAACCCACCCATTGGGCGCTACACGAACGTAACGCGTGACAAACATCGCCCGGCAGGCGCTTGGGTCCAACGTGCCGGAGGTCCTCCGGACCGCTAGCCGATACGGGATGCGATCAGGTCGCCCATCTCACGGGTGTTGAGGGTCTCATCCCCCTCGTTGGCGATCTCCCGGGTCCGGTACCCCTCGTCGAGAATGGCCTCGACGGCCGTCTCCACCGTGTCAGCCTCTTCGTGCAGCCCGAAGGACCACCGCAAAAGCATCGCCGAACTCAGGATGGACGCGAGCGGATTGGCAATTCCCATGCCAGCGATATCCGGCGCGGAGCCGTGTATGGGTTCGTAAAGGTCCGGCTTCCCGCCGCGCCGCGGCCGCGGTTTGGCGGACGGCACGCGCGTCAGCGACGCGGACGGCAACATGCCCATCGAGCCGCCGATCACGGCCGCCTCGTCGGACAGGATGTCGCCGAAGGTGTTTTCCGTCACGATCACATCGAACACGTCCGGATTGGTGACGATCTGCATCGCTGCATTGTCGGCGAGCATGTGGATCAATTCGACGTCCGGATACTCATCCGCCAATTCGGTGACGACCTCCCGCCATAGCCGGGATGTCTGCATGACGTTCATCTTGTCCAGCGAATGCAGCCTGTTTCGACGGGTCCTTGCCAACTCGAAGCCGACGCGGGCTACGCGTTCTATTTCCTGTTCCGTGTATTTCAGGCTGTCCACGGCCCGCCGGCCGCGGCTCGTGTTCCATCGCTTCTTGGGCTTCCCGAAGTACAGGCCGCCCGTCAACTCACGGATGATGACGAAATCGACTCCCTGCAGGCGTTCGGGCCGGAGCGGGCTGCTGTGCACCAGTTGCGGGTACACCTTCACCGGTCGCAGGTTGGCGAAAAGCCCCAGGTTCTTCCGGAGGCCGAGCACGCCGTCTTCAGGCCGCGATTCCGCAGCAGGGTCGTCCCACTTTGGGCCGCCGACCGCGCCCAGCAGCACGGCGTCCGACGCGAGCACCGTCTCCATCGCCAAATCCGGCAACGGCGTGCCCCAGTCGTCCATTGCGTTGCCGCCGACGGAAGCGGTCTCAAATTCGAAGTCGTGACCGAACCGGTCCGCGATCGCGCCGAGTACCTTTACTCCCTCGGCCGTCACCTCCGGACCGATTCCATCTCCGCCGACTACTGCTATGCGCGCTTTCACTACTTGCTTCTCCTGCAATTCAAATTGGACTAACCGGGCGAAAAGATTAAGGGCTACCCGGTTCGGGCGACCGAGCGTGACGCCTCGTAGGCGGTTATGTCGTCTTCGAGTTCGAGCGTCCTGCCGATGTCGTCCAGACCCTTCAGCAGCGAGTCCTTGCGGTATGCGTCGATATCGAACCCCGCAGCAAACCCCACTTCGTCCTTCACACTCTGTTCATCGAGATCGATTGTGATCCGGTAATGGTCTTCGCGCAGCGCCCGCGCCATCAGGGTGTCGACATCGTCTTCGCTCAGGATCACCGGCAGCATGCCGTTCTGCATGCAGTTGTTCCTGAAAATATCGCCAAAACTTGGCGCAATTATCGCCCGAAAGCCATACTCGCCAAGCGCCCAGGGCGCGTGTTCCCTGGATGAGCCGGACCCGAAATTGCGGCCGGCTACGAGTATCGATGCGCCCTCGTACCGGGGGAAGTTGAGTACGAATTCGGGGTTGGGCACCCCGTCTTCCAGGTACCGCCAGTCGAAGAAAGCAAACTCCCCAAATCCCGTGCGCTCGATGCGCTTGAGGAACTGCTTGGGAATGATCTGGTCGGTATCCACATTCGCCCGGTCCAGCGGCGCGACCAGGCCCGTCAATTTTGTAAAGGTCTCCATGATGTCTCCAGGTCAAGCGCGGGAGCCTACGGGTAGGATCCGGCGCCCGCTCTCCTTTTATTCGTCCCGGTCCCGCCCGCTGGACCGGACGTCGCCGCTGGACTTGCCCACCCGGCCGCCAAGCCGTGGGGTCTGCTTGCTTCGTCGCTCTTCCCGCGCCTGCTCCAGCAGGTCCAGTTCCGGCGGCGGAGGGGTGTAAACGAAATGGCCCGCCTTCTCGTGGCGGGCTTCCTGCCTCAAGTGGAGCGCGCCCGTCATCAATATGGCGACAAGGCCTACGATTGCCAGCAGGACATCCGACCACACTGTCGTCTGGAGCGTCGAAATCGCCCCTTCTATGGTGTGACCAGGACGGAAGAAGATTCGCTGGACAAAAATCGGATTGAAAATGAACGCAGCGCCCCAGGCCAGGGCCCAGACGTAGGCGATGGGCGGAATGGCGCCCGTGCGTTTCCAGTCCTCCGTCTCATTGACGCTCGAGGTCGGGTCGCTTGCCCTGAAGATTTCGAAGATCGCCCGCGCCGGCTTGATGATGTTCGCTATCGGGACGAAGAACCAGATGACCGCAGAGTCAGGAGAGTGTTTTTGCCCAGTGGACTTCAGGGTTGGCAAGTTGCGGCTGGCGCGATGAATGACAGTCGAAAATGGGAACGCGATGATGATCAGCAAGACGATTATGCCGGCAAACATGAGATTGCCGCGGTCTCTTAGTTGGCTGAAGTCTTGCTGGATGTCAACTACACGTTGGCAGGGCTCGGTGAAGGCGATCACGTCCTCCTCGGACGTGCAGTTGAACCCCTCCAACTCCGAATACTCGACGATCGTGGCAGGGTATATGTCGCCCGGCGGGGTGACAGTCAGCCCCATCTCTGACAATTTGTTCAGATAGTTGGCGGTGCTGTTGTCATTGAACGCTAGCGCTATTGCCAGGATTATCCACACGCTCAGCAGGGCGATAAGCCAGCGCAACGTCTTCCAGTTCGACTCGTAGCTGTACGGGTCGAACCGTGCCTTCATCGCCTGCTCGAGGTCGTCTCGCCCGCTAACCTTCCGCCACGCGCTGCCGACGCGCCCCCGCTGCTTTTCTTCCCCGTCGCGGCCGGGCCTCGACATTCGAACCAAGACTCAGTCCTCCAGGTCCCAGTCGCTGATGTCGACGAAGTGGCCCGCAGTGCCCGCCGCAGCCGCCATCGCAGGACTCACCAGGTGCGTACGGCCTCCCTTGCCCTGCCGGCCTTCGAAGTTCCGGTTGGACGTGGACGCACAACGCTCTCCCGGCGCCAGGATGTCCGGGTTCATGCCAAGGCACATTGAACACCCCGACTCCCGCCATTCGAACCCAGCCGACTTGAACACCTCATCCAGCCCTTCACGCTCCGCCATGAGCTTCACCGCTGTGGAGCCGGGCACAACCATCGCGCGTACGCCGGGCGCAACCTTCTTGCCCTTGACCACCCGCGCCGCAGAACGCAGGTCCGCCAGCCTGGCGTTGGTGCATGAGCCGATGAAGACCCGGTCAATTGAAATATCCTGGATCGGCGTGCCGCCTTGAAGACCCATGTACTCCAGCGCCCTGGCGGCGTTTTCCTGGTCTGCAGGGTCGGCGTAGTCGGTGGGGTCGGGCACCGAGTCGGTGACCCTGGCGACCTGCCCGGGGTTCGTGCCCCAACTGACGTACGGCGCCAACTTCTCACAGTCGACAACGGCGGTCGAGTCGTACTCTGCGGACTCGTCGGTGACTGTCGACTGCCAGTAATCGACCGCCTCTTGGAAGTCCTTTCCCCTGGGCGCGTACGGGCGTCCCTCCAGCCACTCAAAGGTCGTGTCATCCGGCGCGATCATCCCGGCGCGAGCTCCGCCCTCGATTGTCATATTGCAGACCGTCATGCGGCCTTCCATGTCGAGGCCGCGGATGGCCGGGCCGGTGTACTCGAACACGCGGCCGACACCCCCCGCTACGCCCAATTGGCCGATAGTCGCGAGGATCATGTCCTTTGCGCCGACCCCGATGGGCAGGTCCCCTTCGAACCGTATCTCCATCGTCTGGGGCTTTTGCTGCCGCAGTGTCTGCGTCGCGAGAACGTGTTCCACCTCCGACGTGCCAATCCCGAAGGCCAATGCCCCGAATGCGCCGTGGGTGGAGGTGTGAGAGTCGCCGCAGACTATGGTCTGGCCCGGCTGCGTGTAGCCAAGCTCCGGGCCGATTACGTGGACGATGCCCTGCCTGGGCGACTCGATGTCGTACAGCGTGACGCCGAAGTCCTCGCAGTTCTTCCGTAACGTCTCGACCTGCTTCCGGGCGATGTCGTCGGTGATGGGAGACGGCCGAAGGTCCGTGGGGACGTTGTGGTCCACGGTTGCGATGGTGAGGTCCGTGCGCCTGACGCCTCTTCCCGCGAGCCGCAACCCTTCGAAGGCCTGTGGCGAGGTCACCTCGTGGACCAGGTGCAGGTCGATGTACAGCAGCGGCGGCTGGCCCGCGGGCTCGGCTACGACGTGCTCATTCCATATCTTCTCGAACATCGTTTTCGGCACGATGACTTCAACTCCTGGGCCATCCGTCCGCGGACGGCGCAATGTGTGATTTTACTTTAGTGAGCAATGCAGACGGCGCGCCGCGACAAAACATCCGCCGGGATTATCCGGGCGCGGCCGTCCACGTCGCTACCGGTTGCGGTGAACAGACTGCCAGGCGCGCCGGTTCCGACGGCCCGATCAAACCGTGCCGGGCATCTCTACCGCCGGGCCAATGTTCCCGATCGTAAACGCCCGGTTGATGGCGTTTATGTAGGCCTTGGCCGATGCCACGACGATGTCGGTGTCGCTGCCCCGTCCAGTGTAAATCGAACCGTCTTTGTCGATCCGGATCGTCACCTCGCCGATTGCGTCCAGGCCTTCCGTGACCGAACTCACGGCGAACTCGGTCAACTTGACCTGTTCTTCGATCATTTCGTCAATCGCCTTGCACACGGCGTCCACCGGCCCCGTGCCCTGCACCTTTCGGATCCTCTCCAGCCCGTCCGGACAGTGCAGCGACACGCTGGCTTCCGGCGTTACGTCGTTGCCGCAGACCACGTGTACGTCGCCCACCCTGTAGCCGCGCACGGAATCTCTGAAACGGTGTTGCTCCGCCATGAGCGCCTCGAGATCGGCATCCGTGACCTCTCGTTTTCGATCGGCTAGGCCCTTGAACGAGGCGAAGACGTCGGACAGTTCATCCTCGGTGAGGGGATATCCGAGGTCGGCAAGCCTAGCGCGCAGCCCGGCGCGCCCGCTGAGCTTCCCAAGCACCAGCGCCTCTCCGCGCCAGCCGACCGACTCGGGTTCCATGATTTCGAACGTGGTCCGCTCTTTCAGATAGCCGTCCTGGTGAATTCCGGAGGAGTGCCGGAACGCATTCTGGCCGACGATGGCCTTGTTGTATTGGATAGGGAACCCGAAGATGGTGCTGATCATGCGGCTCGTCGGCCCGAGTTCCTTCGTGTCGACCCCGGTCATCGTCCGGTAGTGGTCCGGCCGCGTCTTGATGGCCATGATGACCTCTTCGAGTGCCGCGTTGCCGGCGCGCTCGCCCAAGCCGTTGATGCAGCCCTCTACCTGGCGCGCCCCGTTTTCCACGGCGGCAAGGCTGTTCGATACCGCCATCCCCAGGTCGTTATGACAATGCACGCTGACCACCGCGCGGTCGATGTTCGGGACGTTCTCGAAAATGCTCCGAATGAGGGCCCCGAACTCAGCAGGATTGCTGTAGCCCACGGTGTCCGGAATATTGACTGTGGTCGCGCCCGCGTCGATGACCTCTTTCAGCATCGCGAACAGGTATTCGGGCTCGGTCCGGGAGGCGTCCATGGGAGAAAACTCGACGTCGTCGACGTAGGTCTTCGCTCGCGCAACAGCCTCCACCGCCATGCCCATGATCGTCTCGCGGTCCCGCCTCATCTGGTGCAGGAGGTGGATCTCAGACGACGAAAGAAAGGTGTGTATGCGCGGCCGTTCCGCGCCTTCCAGTGCGCGCCCGGCCGCGTCGATGTCGGTGTCGACTGCCCTTGCGAGCGTCGCGATCACCGGGCCTTTTACTTCGTTGGCAGCGCGTCGGACAGCTTCGAAGTCACCCGGTGAACTGGCCGCGAACCCGGCTTCGATTACGTCCACGCCAAGTGCCGCGAGTTGGTGCGCGATCCGCAGCTTCTCATCGACCGTCAGGCCAGCGCCCGCCGACTGTTCACCGTCGCGCAGCGTGGTGTCGAAGATTACTACCCGGTCTTCGGTTTCGCCTTTGGTCTGTGTCGTCATCGCCTGGTCTCTCTTTGTTCGGGACGTCTCGAGCCGTCCGCGCCACTCAGTCGGTTGGCGCGGCTACGTCGTAGTTTCCAGCCACGGCATCATGTCCCGCAGTTCTTTTCCGATGGATTCGATCGGGTTGCTCGGCGTTCTCTTTTCGCTGTTGGTTGAACCGGTGCAGTCCCTCGTCGTTCTCTGCAATCCACTCCTTGGCGAAGGCTCCGGACTGAATTTCGGCCAGGACCTTGCGCATGTTTTCCTTCACGTTTTCGTCCACGACGGCGGGTCCGCGCGTGTAGTCCCCGTACTCAGCCGTTTCGCTGACGGAGTAACGCATGTAGCCGAGACCACCCTGGTAGATCAGGTCCACGATCAGCTTCAACTCGTGCAGGACTTCGAAGTAGGCCGACTCAGGCTGGTATCCCGCCTCCGTAAGCACCTCGTATCCCGCCTTGATCAGGGCCGTGACGCCTCCGCACAAAACGGCCTGCTCACCGAACAGGTCGGTCTCGGTCTCCTCCTTGAACGTCGTGCTCAGGATGCCGGCGCGGCCGCCGCCAACGCCCTTCCCGTAAGCCAGGGCCAGTTCTCTTGCGTTGCCGCTGGCGTCCTGGTGAATGGCAATCAGGCACGGCACCCCGAGACCCTCCGTAAACACGGCGCGCACCCGGTGCCCGGGCGCTTTGGGAGCGATCATCACCACGTTCACATCTTCCGGTGCGGCAATCTGCCCGTAGTGGATGGTGAACCCGTGCGCGAAAAGCAGCGTCTTGCCTGCGCTCAGGTTGGGTTCTATCTCGTCCCGGTAGACCTGCGCCTGCCTGGTGTCGGGCAGGAGCATCACGATTACATCCGCGCGCCTTGCGGCCTCAGCGTTATCGACCACTTCCAGGCCGTCCGCTTCGGCTTTCGCCTTGCTGCGGCTCCCCTCATACAGGCCGATGATCACGTTGAAGCCGCTGTCCTTGAGATTCAAAGCGTGGGCGTGGCCCTGGCTCCCGTAGCCGATGACGGCCACGGTCTTGTCTCTCAGGATCGAATCGTCGATGTCTTTGTCGTAGAAAAGCGATGCCATTGCCTTGTTCAGTTGCCTCTCGTTTTGTCCTGCCGGTCGGCCTTTCAGCCAACCCGGCCGGAGTCATGGTTTGCGCCCTCGCAGGCTCGTGATAATTGTGGATTCAAATTCGAACGGCCCTGCGGGGCCCGTCGATGGGTCCGTTAAACGCTGCCGGTGTCGCCGGTCCTCGACGCTGGTACCGGAACGGGCTCCGTAACGTCCGCTCCGCCGCCGTGTTCACCGTCTTCGCCGCCTTCGGTCAGGCTGCCGCGCAACGTGGCCACCCGGCCCGTGCGCATCACCTCCAGCACGCCATACTGTTCCAGCAATATGATCAGCGAGTCGATCTTTGCCTGGTCGCCCGTAATCTCGACCGTCAGATTCTCCGCGGCGACGTCGACCACGTTGACCCGGAAGATCCCGGCCAGTTGAAGGATTTCGCTGCGCGTGTCGGGACTGGACCTGACCTTGATCAGCGCAAGCTCCCGCCAGACAAGGTTCTTGTCGGTGATGTCCGCCACGTGCACCACCTCGACCAGTCGATCGAGCTGGGCCGCCACGTGTTCAACAATGTGGGGAGGGCCCTCAACCACGAAGGTCATGCGGGACAGGTTCGGCTGCTCCGAATGACCCACGGCCAGGCTCGCTATGTTGAAGCCTCGCCTGCGAAACATCCCGGCGATACGAGCGAGTACGCCCGGCTTGTCCTGGACCAGCGCCGTGATGGTCCGCGAGTGGGTATAGGCCCCTTGTTGGCTTGTCATCAGTGCGCCTCGCTAGAGCGGTTCCTCCATCAGTTCCGCCACGCTTTGCCCGCTGGGAATCATTGGGTACACGTGGTCAACCTGCTCGATGACAAAGTCCACCAAGACCGGGCCGGGATGTTCATTGGCGGCGCGTATCGCGGGCGCCACCTCCTCTTGCGTCCGTACCCGTATGCCCTTGATGCCGAAGGCTTCCGCCAGCTTCACGAAGTCCGGATTGGCGGTATAGGCGTCTGCCTGGTGGTTATTGTCATAGAAAAGGTCCTGCCACTGCGTGATCATGCCCAGGTGGTTGTTGTTCAGAATGGCGTACTTGACGGGCAGCCGGTTCTCCACCACCGTGGCAAGTTCATACATCGTCATCTGGAAGCCGCCGTCCCCGCATATCGACCAGACAAGGCCGTCGGGCCGCGCGACCTGGGCGCCCATCGCGGCCGGGACTTCGTAGCCCATCGTGCCGAGGCCCGCCCGAACTGAGCCAGCTATTGGCGCGCGTGAATTTGTAATGCTGTGCAGCCCACATCTGGTGTTGCCCGACGCCCGTTATGACCGTCGCGCTCCCCTGTGTAACGTCTGACAAACCCTTCACGACGTGTTGCCCCAGCAGCCGGTCGGTCTCGGGAATTCTCAGGGACGGGTGTTCGGCCTTGAGGTGTTCGACGTGGCTGACCCACTCCTCGTGGGTGGTCCTTGCGACACGCGGTATGAGTTGCTGGAGCACCTTCCTGACGTCGCCCAGCACCGGCGCTTCCACCCGGACCATCTTGTTGAATTCGGCCCGGTCGATATCGATGTGGATCTTCCTGGAACCCGTCGAAAACCTGCTGGCGTCGCCCACAATGCGGTCGTCGAATCGGCTGCCGATCGCTATCAGCACGTCGGCCTGGTCCAGCGCGAGCGATGCGTAGGCCATGCCGTGCATGCCGGGGAATCCTACGCTCAACAAGTGGTCCTCCGGAAAACCGGAGATGCCCAGCAGCGTGGTCACAACGGGTATTTGCGCCTTTTCTGCGAGTTCCCGCAGTTCGTCGTAGGCGCGGGAGATTATTACGCCGTGCCCGGCGAGAATGACAGGGCGTTCCGCCGAGTTGATGATCTCCGCAGCCGCATCGACTTCCGAGGCGGCCGCGGCTCCCGGCGGGTTGTAGCCGGGAAGGTCGACCTCTTCCTCGAATTCATACTCGGCCGACTCCTGGAACACATCGCGAGGTATATCTATCAACACCGGACCCGGCCGGCCGGTGTTTGCGATGTGGAAAGCTTCCCTGACGGTCGAGGCGATATCTGCCGCGCTCATGACCAGGTAGTTGTGCTTGGTCACGGGAAGCGTGGCGCCGGTGATGTCCGTTTCCTGGAATGCGTCGGTGCCGATCGCCGTGCGGCCTACCTGCCCGGTAATAGCCACCACCGGAACGGAGTCCATCATCGCGGTCGCAAGGCCGGTGATGAGGTTCGTGGCTCCCGGGCCTGACGTCGCAAACGCCACGCCAACCTTGCCGCTGGCCCGCGCGTAACCGTCTGCGGCGTGGGCCGCCCCCTGTTCGTGCCTCACCAGGATGTGGCGAAGCGACGGGTACTCGGAAAGGGTCCCGTACAGGGGCAGTATCGCTCCACCGGGAAGACCGAATACTACGTCCACGCCTTCTCTGATGAGACTCTCGCAGACTATTTGGCCCCCTGATTTGATGGACATACCTGTTTACACCTTGTCAATCCTGCTCGTAAACGTCTTTACGGCTTGCGTACCGGGCGCGAAGTTGGTGGTCGGCGGCGGGCACAAAAAAAAGCCCCGCCCTGCCAAGGACGAGACTTGAATCCCGCGGTACCACCTTGCTTGCCGGACTGCTCGCCAAAACGAACGCCAACGACCGCTCATGGCCGTAACGAGGCCAACGTTCTTGCCCTAATGTTCGCAACTGGTCGCGTGTTCAGGCCGAATGCTCATGGGCGAGTTCCCAATTGGCAGGGCGCCGGCTCACACCATCCCCGGCTCTCTCGTTCCCGCCACCGCTGGTACTACTCCCAATCACAGCATATGCACCTTTGAGGATAGCAGCGTTCATTAAACGAGGTCAACGAATTAAGCGCCGGCCAACTGCCGAAACTCCTGTACCATCCCGCCGGCGACAGGGGTGTTTTCGCCAAAAGCCCGCGTTGCCATGAACTCCGTCAAACAACAACAGTGGTTTAAATTACACCTCTGGCGTGTGTCATAAGATGCGTTGTTCTGTAATCATCGGGGCACGCAGTACCGGATAGCGGAAGGAAAATTCAATTGGTGCGCCGCCGCAGGTCCTCGTCTACGATGCGAAACACCGTAAGGCCGTTTCGGCGTAATGACGTTGGTGGTTTTCTGGACCTGTTGAGCCGAATTGGATCGCACGGGCACATGAGGTGGCCGGAGCACGAAGAAGGCTTGACGGCCTGGTTCGGCATGCCGCGAGTGGAACCGGAGTCAAACCTCTTTGTCGCCGATTACCATGGCAAGCTCTACGGTTACTCATTCGCCTACCCGGAACTGAATATCGGCAGGGCCGTACTTGGTGTTGGCGTCGACGGCGCCTTCTCAGTCGCCGCGCTGAGAGTCCACCTGATCGAGCAGGCAGTCGAAAGGGCAAGGGAACTACAGGCTGAGACCGCAGACGTGGCGGTAGGCGCCGAGGACATGGGCAGTCGAGGCGCCATCGCATTTGCCGAATTCCTGCCGGTCAATCGGATGCTGGTGTTGATCTCACGCGAACCGCGGCTGGACGCCGCCTCCCGCTATCCGTTGCCGGACGGGTACTCAGTGCGCCGGGCCACCACAGGCGACGCAGAGTTGCTGACATCCCTGCAAAACACGGTTTTCGACGGTTCCTGGGGTTATTCGCCAAACAGTGTCGAAGACGTCGACGCAAGCTTGAGGCAGAAGGGCGCCGGGCCGGAACGTGTTTTCATCACGGAAGACGCGGACGGACAGGCCGTCGCATTCAACTGGACCTCCGTCGAAGAACAGGGTCTCACTAGCGCGGGATTCATCCAGATGACCGGAGTGTTGCCGACTCACAGGGGAATGGGACTCGGCATTGCAACCGTGGCCGCAGGCGTAACGGACCTTGCACAGGGGGGCGTGGACTCCATCTCACTCGAAGTGATCGAGTCCAATGTCGCAGCCCGTCGAACTTACTCCAACCTGGACTTCGAAACGCAAAGCGTGGTCGACTGGTACAAGAAGGCGCTGACCTGACGACTCCGCCGCGATTAGTCGCGGCTGCCCAGCGCGCGGTCCAGGTTGAACGCCGCGCTAATCAGGCCCAGGTGGGTGAACCCTTGCGGGAAGTTGCCAAGGGCCTCCCCGGTCGGTCCGATCTCCTCCGAGTAAAGCCCTACGTGGTTCGCGTACCCAAGCATGTGCTCGAACATCAGGCGAGCCTCGTCCAAATACTCGTGATTCACGCTCGACGCCCGCGTAAGGGCCTCTACCAACCAGAACGTGCACATGTTGAACGTGCCCTCTTCACCGGGCAGCCCGTCCGCCGTCGTGCTGGTGTTGTAGCGGTAGACGAGGCCGTTGGACACGAGACCGCCCATGTCAGGTGACCTCTTTATGGCCTCCAGAGTACCGATTGCACGGGGGTCCGTGGGCGACAGGAAAAAGACCAGCGGCATCATGAGCGTGGACGCGTCCAGGGTATGGGTCCCGTAGGACTGGACAAACGTCTGCCGGTCTTCATCCCAGCCATTTTCCATAATGTCCAGGTAAATCTCATCCCTCACCCGCAGCCACTTGCCCCGGTCTGCCGGGAGAGACCTCTTGTCGGCCAGTCGCAGCCCCCTGTCCACCGCGACCCAGCACATCAGCTTCGAATACACGAACTGCCGTTCATTGCCGCGCACCTCCCATATGCCCCAGTCGTCGGCGCGCCAGTTATCGCAGACCCAGTTGACAAGCCGGCGCAGGAGTTTCCAGAAGTCGTAGGAAATCGGCGTGCCGTACTTGTTGAACAGGTACACGGAGTCCATGAGTTCCCCGTAGATGTCCAGTTGCAGTTGGTCGGCGGCGCCGTTGCCTATGCGTACCGGTTTCGATCCACCGTACCCGTCGAGGTGGTCGAGCGTCTGTTCGGTCAACTCCCCGTGGCCGTGGATGCTGTACATCACTTTCAGGTTGCCATCCGGTCCGGTCTCTCTGCACCGCTCTTCCAGCCACTCCATAAACTGCGTTGCCGCCTCAGTCAGGCCGATGCGGAGAAGGCCGTACACGGTGAACGCGGCGTCCCTGATCCAGGTGTATCGGTAGTCCCAGTTCCGCACTCCTCCCATCTCCTCAGGAAGGCTGGTCGTGGGCGCCGCGATGATCGCGCCGGTGGGCGCGTAGGTGAGCATCTTCAATACCAACGCCGACCTGTGGACCATTTCGCGCCAGCGCCCTGAGTATGAGGACTGCGCTATCCAGCCCCTCCAATAGGAGATCGTCTCGTTGAATTTCTCGTCCGCCCACTCCAGGCCGCGCATTTTGGGCGCCGTGCTTTCCGGCTCGAAGTGGCTGAGGACGAACAGCGACCGGCTTCCTTCGTGCACCTCGAGGTCCACGACCGCTGCTCCATTCCGTTCGGTCATTGCTTCGGTGGACCACAGGTCCATTCCCGTACTGGCCGTCCTGAAGTGCGCCCATTCACCGAATATGCCCACGGTGTGCTGGTCCCTGGCGTAGTTGAACGCCGGATCGCATTCGACGTTCAGCCGGATATTGCCGCGGACCCCGTTGACCATGCGGATTATCGTGTGCTCCTTGCCGGTCTTGTCCCGCCCGCCCAACGGCATAAAGTCGATGACCTCGGCCGCGCCTTCGTGCGACAGGAACCGGGTTACAAGGACATTTGTCTCCGGCAGGTAGCTTTGCGTGGTACGGACATCATCGCTCTCGGGTGAAATCTTGAATTTGCCGCCTTTCTCGTGGTCTAGCAGGGAGGCAAATACCGAAGGCGAGTCGAAACAAGGAAAGCAGAACCAGTCAATCGAACCATTGATCCCCACCAATGCGACCGTGTGCAGATCGCCTATGACACCGTAGTCGCTGATTTGCAGATAGGCCATTTGACTACTTCCCCCGGTACAAGAGCATTTCTCAATTGGCTCCGTCAGTCCCGTGAAAACGGGGGTCTGGAGCGCACGAGAGGTGGGTCTGGCTACTTTACGCGTTGTACCGAGATAGTAACCGAACCCACTCGACGAAGTTCGGCCCTTTTGCAGCTCGGTCCGGCGTTACGTCTTTGAGGGCGGATCAACCCGCCGCAGCCAGGCACGTGACAGGGGACGCGTTGGGCTGGAGCTGCTCGAAAACCCCGAGAAGCCGAGCCGCCGCAGCTTCCCAGGTCAATGTCTCTGCGTGCGCCCTCGCCGCTATCCCCATGTCGCGGCGCAGGCGATCATTGGCGAGAAGCAACTCGATCTTGTCCACGAACGGGCCCGGGCAACGCCACGGGATCAGGTACCCGGTCTCGCCGTCGTTCACTACCGACGGTAGACCGCCCACCCTGGACGCAACCACGGGCGTCCCGCAGGCAGAGGCCTCCAGCGCCGCCAGCCCAAAACTCTCGTAGTAGGAGGGCAACACGCAGACATCGGCGGCGTTGTAGTAGTGGGCCAACTCACTTTGCGGCACCGAACCGAGGAAGCGGGTCATCGAAGCGATGCCTAACTCTCCCGCCATCCCTTTTAACCTGCTCAACTCCGGGCTGTTCGATGACCCGCCGGCAATCAGAAGCGTGACCCTGTCCTTGCAGTCAAGCGCCGCCGCAGTCTCCAGGAGGATGTCCACACCCTTGAGTCGTTCGATCCTCCCAACGAAAAGAAGCACCTTTTCGCCGTCAAGACCGAACCTCGCCCGCGCGGCCGCCTTGTCCACCGGACGGAACCGGTGGGTATCCACGCCCGGCGGGATAATGTCGATCTTGTCCGGGTCGGCCCCGTAGTAGCGGGTTATTGCGTCGCGTTCGTGCGGCGTCCAGACGACGATGCGGGTCGCGCCTGAGGCAACCTTCGCCTCCGAAACTGACCTGATCGGAGCTTCCTGTTCTCCCGGTCGCGCCCGGCGCTTGACTTCAGCCAGCGTGTGAAAGCTGGTTACGTGCGGGACGCCCCAGAGCCGGCCAAGTTTCAGTCCCACGAGGCCACTGAGCCAATAGTGAGAGCTGACCAGGTCATAGACCACGTTTTCCTTTCGCCTGAATGCCAGTAGTTGCTCGGTGAATTCCGGCAACAGCGGGTAGGTCTCGTCCTTTGCCGCTGCGACCGGACCGGCGTCGAGGTGGATTAACCGCGCACCGGGCGCCAGTTCTATGCACTGCGGGTCATCCGGATCGTGGCGGCGGGCGAACACGTCAATCGTTGCGCCCAGCGCGGTCAACCGCCTGGCCGTCTCCAGCACGTAGATGTTCATGCCGCCGGCGTCCTGGCCCCCGGCCTGTATCACCGGGCAGCCGTGGACGCTGATGGCTGCAATTCTCATCAGGCGCCTGCCGATCTGCGGACGGCGGTCAACCTGTATACGAGACGGTCCTCCCCGCCGAGGTGGTACTTGTAGGTCTCGTCCCCGCGCATGAAATCGAAGACGGACAGCCCGACCTCGATTGAACGGCGGATGTTGTAGGCGTGGTTCAACAGGCCCGCCGCCAATCTCCCGTATGCCGGATCGTAACCGGAGTTGTACAGGTACTTCGTCCCGCAACACACAAATGACAGTGAAGAAGCTATCCGCACGCCGTTCAATTCGACGAAGCTGAGCCGGGTTATGCCTTCTTCAGCCAGCCGGAGCGCGGCGCGGCGGAAAAAGCGCTCCCGGTCCGCGGACATGAACTGCGCCTTGTCCGGGGTGCTCTTCCTGTGAAGGTCGAAGAAGTCCTCCAGGCCCTCGGAGATTGCGGCCGGTTCACCCACTTCGAAGTGCCGCAGTTGGCCCGCTCCCTCCAGCCGTCTCATCTTCCTGCGCAATTCGTGACGATTCTTCCTGGTCAGCCCGGCCAGGTACTCGTCCCACGTGCCGGGCAGCGACAACCTCGGCGCGACGTCTTCCTTTTCCAGCGAGATCACCCAGCCTGCCGCCTCGCAGACGCCTGGCAGATGCTCAAATGCGGTCGAGTCTTCGGGCAGCGACAGGAATTCGAGCCGCTCTATGCCGGGATCGCCGGTTAATTGTCGTATCACCGCGTCGACGTGGACAGGACTCGCGTCCCCGGCGCCATCGGGACAAATGAAGTCGTGGTAGTCGAAGAGGTCCGTACCGCCAAGGAACGCCGCCGTGCCGTTCGTGACGTGCAGCGGTGCGATCAGCGCGGCTTTGCCTGACTCCTCTCTCACGGACAGCAATTTCAGCCCACTGCCCGCCGAGAACTCGTCCCACCACGCTTTCAGCCACTCGGGGCGGTCCACGAATGTAAACCGGCCTGACCGGCCCGCGGCGTCGGGGACGAGGTCGGCAAGAGACTCGAAAGTCTCTTCCGAAACCGCGATGGTGCAGGTCAAACCTATTCCTCCGAATTCACAGTAGCTGGGCAGCTACGATCAGTCCCTTCGGTCCTTATTGGAATGATTGGGACCGGTCGACAGCATCGACGCAATTTCCGTGAGGTCCGGCGCCACGTACTCTATCTCCACAAGGGCCCTGCTCTCCGCGGTGCCCGGGTCCTTCAGACCGTTTCCGGTGAGAATGCACACAACCGTCTTGCCCCGCACGTCCACACCCAATTCCGGCAAGCGCAGGAACCCCGCTGTCGAAGCTGCGGACGCCGGCTCGCAAAACAGCCCTTCGTCCCTAGACAGGCGGAGATAGGCCGACAGGATCTGCTCGTCGGTCACCATGTCGATGATTCCGCCGGACTCATCCCTTGCCCGTTCGGCCCGTTCCCAACTCGCCGGATTCCCAATGCGGATCGCGGTGGCAACCGTCTCGGGATGATCGACTCTTTCCCCCAGCACGATTGGCGCAGCCCCGGCAGCCTGGAAGCCCATCATCCTGGGCAGACCGTGCGCTCGCCCGGCGGCCGCGTACTCTTTGAACCCGAGCCAGTAAGAGGTGATGTTCCCGGCATTTCCAACGGGCATGCACACCATGTCCGGAGCATGTCCGAGGTCGTCCACGATCTCGAACGCGGCCGTCTTCTGCCCCTGTATTCGGTATGGATTGAGGGAATTGACAAGTTCGATGTCCAGAATGTCCACCAGCCCCATCACGGTCTGCAAGGCGTCATCGAAACTGCCGTCAACCGCCAATATACGGGCCCCGTACGCCATGGCCTGCGCAAGCTTGCCGAGCGCAATCTCGCCGGCGGGCACGAGCACCAGTGTTTCCAGGCCATAGCGAGTACCGTACGCGGCCGCAGATGCGCTCGTGTTGCCCGTTGAGGCACAGATTATCCTCTCGCGGCCGGTCTCCAGCGCGTGTGCGATGGCCATGACCATCCCGCGGTCCTTGAATGAACCGGTGGGATTGCACCCTTCGAGCTTGAAATACAGGTTTTCGCAGCCCAGTGACGGACCGATTACTCGCGACCGGACGAGCGGAGTGTCGCCCTCGCCGAGCGTCACAACCGGCGTGGCATCGTTAACCGGCAATAAGTCCCGGTAGCGTTCTATTACGCCTGCGAACATCCCCAACTGGATCATGCTCCGCAGCGCGCGGGATCCTGCTCGGCCTGCCTCGGCCAGTCAGGAATAACTCTCGACCCGAATCAGATTGTCGAGTTTGTCGACGACGTCGAGGTCCCGCAATTGGGCTGCAGCATGCTGAATGTTAGCTTCCCTGGCCCTGTGCGTCATTATCACCAGGTCTGCAGTGCCGCGGGTTTCGTCATTGTCCATCTGGAGCACGGAGTGGATGCTAATGGCATGCTGTCCAAGAATGCCGGCAATCTTTGCCAGGACGCCGGCCCGGTCAACCGCAGAGATTCGCAGGTAGTACTGGGAGACATGGGCGCTCATGGGCAGGATGCTCGGACTCGGCAGTGAAGCATCCTGACGACGCGGCGCGGTCTGACCTGTCCGCATGTCCCTCACCACGCGCCATATGTCGCCCAACACGGCGCTGGCCGTTGGCTCAGCTCCGGCTCCCCTGCCCTGCAGCCAGAGAGGCCCTACCAGGTCGCCCTCCACTTCGACGACATTCAACACGTCGTTGACGTTTGCCATCGGCACGTCCAGCGGGACCATCGCGGGGTGTACCCGCACAAGTAGGCCCTCATCGGTCCTCTGGGCCGCAGCCAACAGCTTGATGGTGAATCCAAGTTGTTTCGCGTAATTGAAATCGTCTGCGCCTACGCCTCTGATGCCTTCCCGGTAGATGGCCTCATACGGCACCCGGGTCCCGAATGCGAGCCATGCCAGTATGGAAATCTTGTACGCGGCGTCGAACGCCTCCACGTCGCTTGTGGGGTCAGCCTCCGCATAGCCAAGCGACTGCGCTTCTTCCAACGCATCGCTGAATTGGGCCCCTTCGTCCGCCATCCGGGTGAGGATGTAGTTCGTCGTCCCGTTAATTATTGCCCTCAGGCTCAGAATCCTGTTGGCGACCAGGTCGTTCGTGAGGGGTCCCAGGATCGGTATGCCTCCACCGACGCTGGCCTCGAAGTAAAGGCCCACCCCGTTCTCCGCGGACAGGTCGGCGAGGGATTCACCGTGCTTGGAGATGACTTCCTTATTGGCCGTAACGACGTGCTTGCCGTTCTGAAGAGAACGTTCGATTAGCGTGCGCGCCGGTTCCTCACCGCCCATCAGCTCTACCACGATATCGACGCCGGGGTGGTCGACCACTTCCACAGGATCTGTGGTCAACCGGCCGTGCCCCAGCTTCACAAGGCGTTCGCGCTGCGGGTCCCGCACGGCTGCGCGGCGCAATATCAATTCGGCGCCGTTAGAGCCGGGTCTGGACGCTCCGCCCTCGAGCGCCGCTGCGACGGCGGACCCCACTACGCCGAGCCCGAGGAGCCCAACGCCGATTTCGCCGGGAGCTTCGACCCCGTCGCGGGAACTGTCCGTCACTGTGCTACCTGGAGCCCGCCGCCGAAACCGCCCAGTCCGGGTATGCCTTGCTCGGGCGTAGGAGTGGGCCTGATAGACGCTATCGCGACCTGCCGGTTGACCCATGCGTAGATGCGGTCGTTCAACTCCATGTACAGGTCGAACTCGCGGCGGTGATCATTTAGGAAGTTGGTTAACGCGTTGTCGGCCAGGATTTCGAAATGATCGTCGGAAACTTCCCTCGCCTCGGAACCCTCGGTTACGACGTACACGGCGACCTGCCGGGTCTCCGAATCGAATTGGGGCGGGCTAGGCGCGCCGAATGGGAGCAGGCGTTCACCTTCTTCGTTCACACCGAACAGCATTCGGTCCAGGGTGGGATGGACGTCCTCGGGGAACCACCCAACTTCGCCTCCCGTGCGCACGACTGTGGGATCGATCGAAAACTCCGCCGCCACCGCCTCCACGGGCTCACCGCCCTCGATCGCCCTGATAACACGCTGGAGGTCCTGGTCGGCGGTCTCCTCCAGCTTGATTTCGTAAAGACGCACGTGCGGAACAATGCGCGGTACGTCGGTCGCAATCGCGGCCCGCACCTTGTTCTTGAACACTTCCTTGCGGACGAATTCCCAGTACACCTCTTCCGAAAGGCCGACGTTATTCAGGAACTGGCGCTTGCGCTCCGCCAGGCTCGCCTGGTACTCCTCGGTCTGGCGTTCCGCAACGTCCCTGGGGTTCATCTGCAGTAGGAATTCCACTTCCAGGTCCACCTCATCGGGAGTCACGGTGATTCCCAATCTGGGCGCCAGCTTGTAGGCGATCTCGTTGTCCTGGATCACCTGCAACGCCTCGAACAGGGACGTGCCCAGTTCAAACTGGCCGCCGACCTCTTCCGTCAACCGCTGGCGAAAGCGGATGAAGTCCACAACGTCGCCGCGGGTGTACGTGGAATCTTCGACGCGTACGGCCACTTCCCTGGGCGGCAGCGTGAACGTCTCGATAAACGCGTAGATGGGGAACGCGAGCAGCGCTACCAGGAGAATCGCGCCGCCGATGATCCATGGCCTGGAGCGAATCTTCGACCGACGTTGTTCCGCCAGCAATTCTTTCCGGCCCGGACCTCTGCGAGTAATGCTGCGTGCGCCCGGGTCGTATTGGTCGGTGAGGACCGCTTCCTGCTCCGGACGGCCCTCATTCTCTGTCAATGATCAGCCTCCAGCGGTGACTTGGGGTGCTGGGCGTTCCACGTCTCGGACAACAATGATTACCTGTCAACGAGTCCACATAGAACGTGTCGGGTCTTAGGCTTTCGCCTCTTCGCTAACGTCGCTTGCAGATTTGTCTTCGGGTTGTGCTACGACCGGAGCCGCCGCCGTGGATGCAGGCGCGGTCTCTTCCTGGCTCGCTTCTACCTTAGCCGTCTGCTCGGCCGGGGCGCTCTCAACGGCGCCGGATTCCTGGGCAACGGCCGGTTGCTCAACCGCCTCCCCAGCATTTGCCTCGGCGGTCGGTTCGGCAGACCCGCTTTCGGCCGGTCCTTCGGCAGTAACCGTGGACTCTTCAACGGCCTCTGCTTCATCCGTTTCAGGAGACTCTGCAGGTGTACGCGGGGCCAACATGTTGGTAACCCGCGTGTGGTCCGGGGCATACGGCAAGAGGGCCATGAATCGCGCCTTGGCGATAGCCCGCCGCACCATTCGTTGATGCTTGGCGCACGTACCGGTCTTCTTGCTCGAGTCGATCCGCGCCCTATCGGATACATAGCGCCGGAGACGGTTTACTGCCTTGTAATCGATAGAATTGACGCGGTCGACGCAGAAATTGCATACGCGCCTGCCGCGCCTGAAGCTGCGCCGGCCTCCGCGAAATTGCCCGCCTGAACCTGGGCCCCGACCGGGGCCTCCACCGCCCTGGCCGCGCGGGCGCGCCCCGAACGACGATGTAGATGGCGTGGGCCGGGAGCCTTCTGCTGATTGAGGCGGAGCTGTGGAAGTGGTCATTTCAAGAATCTATCCGGTCCCAGGAACCGGCATTGGGTCCTCCGTTCGGGACAATAATGGCTTACCAGGGAAGGTCCTCGACGCCCTCCGGGTCCTCTTCGGCAGGCGGCGCCGAAGTCCGTGAGGGACTCCCCTGGAAATTTCCGCCCTGGTCGCTCCCGTACGACTGTCCGGGTCGGTCCAGGAACAGCACCCTGTTGGCGATAACCTCATTGGAAGTACGGGTCTGACCGTCCGAACCGACGTATTGGCGGCTACGGAATCTTCCGTCTACGAAGACTTTGCTCCCCTTGACGACATATTGGTTCACTGTCTCCGCCAGCCGGTTCCATGCCGTTATAGTGAACCACTCCGTCTCTTCAAATGCGTCACCGTCCTGGCGATTGCGACGGTAACTCACCGCCAGACGGAAATCGGTGACGGCGGCGCCACTGGGCGTGTAGCGCATCTCAGGGTCTCGGCCTACATTGCCGACCAATAGGATTTGATTAAGACTCAACTTGACTTCGCTCTGCTATTCGGACTTCGACTCGGCGGTCTCTTTCGACTCTTCCACTTCCGCCCGGACCAACAAGTGTCGAAGCACCGCCTGATCGGCGGTCATTTGCCTGTCGATCAGGACCGCGCCTTCCGGTTCTACCGAAAAAGTGGCGACGTAATAGGTACCCTCGGTCTGCTTGTTGATCGGGTATGCAAGGTTCCGCCGACCCCATAATCCTGCCGAGTGCAAATCACCGCCGTTATCGGCGATTAGCGACTTCGCGCGATCGGCCGACGCCTCGCAATCTTGATCCGAAGCGTCGCCCGCAAGTATCCAAAGTAGTTCGTATCGGCGCATGTTCACCTGCTTGGGATTTACAACTCCCAAACTTAGTCACTTTACCATAGGGAGAGCCCAAACCCCGCCTGCGCTGGCATACGTTTGGATTGGGCTATCGACTTTTCAGGCCACGCCCGGCGCATCGAATTTCGAGGCGAAGGCGGCCACTTCGCGCCTGATAGCGTCCCGCCTGTCCGGCGAGTCCCCAGCCCTGAGCGCCTCCAGGATGTAACCGCCAACCTGCTCTATGTCCGTCGGCCCCATTCCCCTGGTTGTTGCAGCCGGTGTGCCTACGCGTATGCCGCTCGTTATCCGGGGCGGGTGGGGGTCGAAAGGGATCGAGTTCTTGTTCACGACAACA
Source organism: Dehalococcoidia bacterium (assembly GCA_965220275.1). Classification (GTDB taxonomy): domain Bacteria; phylum Chloroflexota; class Dehalococcoidia; order Lucifugimonadales; family Lucifugimonadaceae. Next base: position 157,861 of record CBDCPN010000006.1, read on the forward strand.
CCCGCCGACTTCAGGCAGGCCTCGGCTTCCGCGCCCGTCATGCCGAGCGGACGCACGTCAACGAGCATGAGGTGGTTGTCAGTGCCGCCCGACACGATCCTCAGCCCGCCCGCGGCCAGCGTCGAGGCGAGCGCCTGCGCGTTGTCCACGATTCGGGCGGCGTAGGAGCGAAATTCGGGACGCAACGCCTCCCCGAACGCAACGGCCTTGGCAGTGATGGCATGCATCAACGGCCCGCCCTGCACGTTTGGAAAAACCGCGCTGTCTATCCGCCGCCTCAGTTTCGAGCCGCACAAGATCAGGGCGCCCCGTGGCCCCCTTAGCGTCTTGTGTGTCGTGCTAGTTACCACGTCCGCGTGCGGGACCGGGTCGGGGTGGACGCCACCCGCTACCAGACCGGCGATGTGGGCCATGTCGACGAGAAGCCGGGCGCCGGACGCGTCGGCGATTTCACGAAATCTTTCGAAATCGATCTCGCGCGAGTATGCTGTGGCGCCGGCCACGATCAGTTTCGGTTGAAACTCGGACGCAAGGCGGGCCACTTCGGCGTAGTCGATAGTTTCGCTCTCGGGGTCAACACCGTAATGACCGAACTCGTACAGCTTGCCCGAAAAATTGACCTCTGAGCCGTGAGTCAGGTGCCCACCCTGGTCGAGTCGCATGCCCAACACGCGGTCGCCCGGCTTGAGCAGTGCAAAGTAGGCCGCCATGTTCGCCTGCGCCCCGCTCACCGGCTGAACGTTGGCGTGTTCGGCGCCAAACAGGGCTTTCAACCGATCGATAGCAAGCTGCTCGACGACATCCATGTTCTCGCAACCGGCATAGTATCTACGGCCGGGGTAACCCTCGGCATACTTGTTGGTCATGACCGAACCGGTAGCTTCCAGGACAGCAGTGCTGGCGTAGTTCTCGGAGGCGATCAGGACGACTTCGTCGATCTGCCTTTTGCGCTCTTTCTCGAGCGCAGCCGCTATTTCCGGGTCTTGCGATTGCAGGTTTGGCATGCCCAACGTCCGGGTCGGTCCGGGTAGTCGTCCAAGTCTAAGCGACACATATATCGCTGCGCCTGAATCCGTAGGTATATTGAAACGCGACTTTTGAGAGATTCGCGCACCTGGCAGATCAAGGGCGACGGAAACGCGAACATGGCTCTCACGAGCAAGAACTGAAGGAAACAGTAACCCTAAATGGAGATTTTCGACGAGATTCCGGAACGGGCTATGGTGGTCTTCGCACACCCCGACGACGCAGAACTCGGCGCAGGCGGGACCGCGGCCACATGGGCGCGCGCCGGGTGCGAGATCAGCTATGTGCAGTGCACCTCCGGCAGCAGCGGCAGCAACGATCTGTCCATGACTTCCAGCGAGATCGTGCCCATCCGCGCCGCGGAACAGCGCGCCGCGGCGGAAGTGATCGGCGTCAAGAACCTCGTGGTCCTCGATCATCCCGACGGCGAATTGGAAGCCGACCGGACCTTCCTGGGTGAAGTTGTCGAGGCGATCCGCCGCTACCGGCCAAGCGTGGTCTTATGTCACGATCCCCACAGGTTCTCGGGGTTCAACCATCGGGACCACCGCAGCGTCGGCATCACCGTCATGGACGCCATTTACCCCTATGCCCGGGACCACCTGCACTTCCCCGAACACATCAGTGACGGTCTGGAGCCGCACAAGGTGAGCCACCTGCTGTTTTGGGGCGCAGATTCGCAGAACACCATCGTAGACACATCGAGCGGAATGGACCTGCAACTCGAAGCCCTGTCCCGGCACGAAAGCCAGATCCCTGGACTCCGACACGGGTCGGAGACCGAAAAGCGAATGAGAGAGCGCAGGCGCGAAAACGCCGAAGGCTTCCCATTCGAGTACGCCGAAAGGTTCCGGCGGATCTCGGTCCGAAGATAGGGAAGTCGTTTCGCGGCCGTTCGGTCTTGCGCCCGGCGGTTGTCAGGCGAGCGAAAGCCCGCGAACGACCCGCATGAACAGGCTGACTACCGGTTCCAGTAAGTCCCGCAGCCGTAGCGTAGCCAGGACGACCAGTACACCCACCGCTGCGCCGCCGAAGATGTCGGTCGGGTAGAAGACGCCCGCGTAGACCCTGGAAAATCCGTAGGCCAACGAACCGGCCGCAAGCCAGATTGCGAGCTGCCTGCTAACGGGCCAAAGGGCCGCGGCGGCCGCGAATCCTATTGCCACCGGGTTGGCTGGAAATGATGGATCGGTCGCCCGGTAGAAGAGCAGGTTTATGTCGTCGCCCAGGGCGACATATGGCCTGGGCCTGTCCCAAACAGAATTGATCCCGAATACCGCAAGGTTCGAGAAGCCTATCGCGCTCATCCCCACCAGAGAAGCCATCTGGAACCGGCGTCGCGCCTCATCCGTGCGCCCCGCAAACCAGACCGCGACCACCGCCGTCGAAAACAGGAGCGGCATCACGTAATCGCTCGCCAGGACCCTCGATAGATCGTCGATCACGCGCACCTTGCCTGCAAGGCCGTTCAGCCACAACACGATGTTGGTGTCGAACGCGTTCACGACCGCAACTTCCCGGCAATCCAGCCGAATATGCTCCGCGGATGCCGGGCGAGTTCATTCTCAGCGTCGGCCTTGATGGTGGAGCGCAGATCGGCGATAGATGTCTTCAGGACCGAGAAGAATGGGCGAGTCGACAGTCCATCCAAGCCGACGCTCCCTTCCTGGGCTCCCAAAGGTGGAAACAGGCGGACCATCACCGTGCCGCCTGCCAGCGAGGTGATCAACGCCAGCGCCATGGCGATTGGAAACCACCTGGCGTGGTCCGTCCCGGATAACCCTCCGTCCACGTCGTTGACGTTGCGCGCCGCTCCGAGGTCCGACCACGCGGCCGTCCCCCATTCCCGCTGCGTTGAGTCCGAAACGACCGAGCCGGCCGCCCATGGGCCGTCGATCCACAGTGGCATCAGGTAGAAGATCACGATGCCGATAACGATGAGTACAGCGCCCAACATGCGCGTCGGCATGCGTCGAGGTAGCAACATCATGCCGCGAATACCGGGAATCGAGGCCGCAATCTGAAGCGCGCCCAGTACCACCAGGAAGGCCATCACGAGGTACTGGCGGCCAATCTGTTCAGTGATGACGTCTACTGCAGGCGGCAATTGTCCGGACTACTCCTGCAGGCGGCGGACCCGCGCACGCCGATGCCCGGGTAATGCGAATTCGAAGCGGCCGTGGATGTCCAAAAGCGCTCCGTACAAACGCGGGATGATCGACACGCTGGAAACGACGCGACGTTCAGGCTGTTCCAGCCTTAGTTACCGCGGGGGACAACCGGAGTGCACCACTCCATATAACGCTCATTGTTGCCGGTGACCGCGTCGGCGTAGATCTCCTTGAGCCTACCAGTGAACTGGCCAATGTCGCCTGTCCCGATCTTGCGATTGTCCAGTTCCCCAACGGGCGTCACGTGAGCCGCTGTGCCCGTCAGGAAGACCTCATCGGCAAGGTACAACTCGCTTCTGTGAATGCTCCGTTCGACGACCTTGGTCCCGAACTCCTCCTTGATGAGAGTCATCACTGACTCACGGGTGATCCCAAGCAGGCAGTTGTCGGTCTCCTTGGGCGTTGACACGCGGCCGTCCTGGATAATGAACAGGTTTTCGCCGCTGCCCTCGGACACGGTCCCGTCGTTGTTCAGCAGGATCGCCTCGTCGTAGCCCGCAGCCACCGCCTCGGTCTTGGCCAGGATGCTCGTCGTGTAGAGGCCGGTGATCTTCACGCCGGTGGGCAGCATCGTGTCTTCCGGCCGCCGCCACGAGGACGTCTGGCAACGGATCGCCGAGTCCGAATCGATGTATGCGCCAAACGGCACGATGATGACGCAAAAGTCGTCATCCAACTCATGGAGTTTCAGGTTCGCCACAAGCTCCTGGCTCTTGAAAGCGAGCGGCCGGATGTACACGTCCTGGCGATACCCGCAGCGTTCCATCAGATCGACCGTGATCTGGCACATGTCGTCGGGGGTATAGGGCAGTTCCATGCGCAGGATGTTGGCGCCCCGATGCAGGCGCTCATAGTGTTCCCGAAGGCGAAAGATATACGTCTTGCCGTGGGCCTCGTTCCAGTTGCCGCGGATGCCCTCGAACACGGCAGTGCCGTAGTGCAACGCGTGAGTCATCACACCGACACGCGCGTCGGCGAGCGGCACCTGCTTTCCACCGAGGAACGCGTACGCTTCTGGCGCCATCCTTGGGCCTCCGGTCGAGAATTGCTGTCTGGTTTACTGATTCGGCTTGACCCGAACCTGGCGGTTCGGAAGCAAGGCAATTATACGGGCCGGAACCTGTCGCTGAAGCTGATGGCTACGCGGGCTCGACGAGGTGTTCATCGATGTATTCGAAATTGATGTCCTCGCCCAGTCCGGAACCGTCGGGCAGCGGTATGTTGCCTTCGGAGTCCATGGGGTCGATGATGCTGTTCAGGTATCCGGGCACCTCGTCGTAGTCGATGAACGGGTGCAGCAGACCGCGTTCATACCATCGCCCGTTAAAGATCGCCCCCAGTACGGCCAAATTCCCCGGACCGCCGCCGTGGATCTCGCACGCCACCCCATGGGACTCCGCCAGGTGGGCCACTTTCATGCTCGGTCCAATTCCCCCTACGTCCGTCACCCCGGTCCTGGTGATGTCTGACGCCCCTCGCACGATCCATTCCGCGCGGGTCCGGAACTTGCCCTGCGCCATTTCAGGGCCAAGGACCGGCATGCTGAGTTGGTTCGCGAGCCATACGTACGACGACGTGGAATGCTCGTCCATGGGCTCTTCGTACCAGTAGTAGTCGAGCTTTTCCAGTTCTCTGCCGATGTACCACGCGTCCTCGCGGCTGTACCAGTGGTTCGCGTCGAGCATCAATGGCACATCGGGGCCAACCGCTTCCCGGACGGCCGCGCAGGCCTTCACGTCCATCTTGGGATCGGGCGCCCATGAGACCGGCGGCATCCACGTGTGCAGCTTGATTGCCTGGTATCCCCGCTGCACCAGCCACTCGGCGAACCTGCCGTAGTCCTCTGGCGTAGCAAGGCCGCCTTCCATCTCATCCCCGCACATCGTGGAGCCATAAGCCGGCACCGTGTCCCTGTAACCCCCCAGGAGCTTCCAGACAGGCAGGTCCAGCTTTCGGCCCACCAGGTCCCACAGGGCCATCTCGACTGGCGCCATTACGCGGTCCGTCAGTAGTTCGCCGGAACCCCGCTGCCTCTTGTACAGACCCTGCCAGATCAGTTCGCGATCGTGCGGATCGCGGCCTATCAACTCCGGCTTGACGTACTGATCGAGCACCACCTGCCTGACCGATCCGGGTGGGCCGAAACAGTAGCCGGCCGTGCCGTCATCTGCGGTGATCGTCACCAATGCCTGAAGCGCATCGTGCTCCGGGCCGGGGTGGCTGTGACCTTCGCTGTCATGGACCTGCTTCGACTTGTATGTGAATACCTTTACGCCGATGTCGACGATCTTCATTGGAGACTCCCGTGAGTGAAGGTGTTGGCCGTAATTTTAGGACTCGCCCGCTGCTTTGCGTGGGACGCGGATATCCGCAGCAAGGGTAAGCCAAATTACGGATGCGAGTCCAAGAAAGGTCGCCAATCTGCTGGAACATCGCACGCCCGCAAACATTGCCATGGCCTGGGCGCAGGACCGCGCCGCGACTCGAAATAGCGTGAATGACAATCGTCGCAGCAAGTTCTAATTCATATTACAAGTGTATGATCTACCATCCAATAGATATACGACTATGGTTGAACAGGAACGCAACCCCGGCCGAAATACCGAAACGGGAGACCGCGAGGCCGACTCCGACCCAGCACAGCTAGAGGGCTTGCCATTCCGCGTCCTGGCATCATGGGCGCTGATCGGACTGTCAGTCGCCGTGGGTCTGAGCGCCGCGGGATTGTGGCTGGCACTGGGTCAGGCGCCAACCCCGGGTCGGGTCGAAGTCATCATTCCCACGCCCGCGCGCCCATCGTGGTGCACGTCTCGGGCGCCGTCAAAAACGAGGGTGTCTATAGTCTGCCCCATGGCTCGAGAATCGCCGACGCAATCGACGCGGCAGGTGGGCCAGAGTCCGACGCCGACCTGTCCCGCCTGAACCTCGCGGCACGCGCCCCGGACGGCGTCCGACTAAACGTCCCACAACATAACAACGCCGCAGCGGATGTCCCCGATTCGGGAGAGACCGCAACCAATCTGAATGTCAATGGGGACGATGCCCCTGCGTCCGGCGATCCGGTAGACCTGAACACCGCGCCGGCATCGGTCCTCATCACCCTGCCCGGCATCGGCGAAAAGCGGGCCGAGTCGATCATCAATTTCAGGGAATCCCGGGGTCAAATCGTGGCGGCCGACGACCTGCTGAAAATCGACGGCTTCGGCCCGGCGACTGTCGAAAACATCCGGCCGTTCGTCGCCCAATCGAACACCAAGCAGTCACCTGGCGATGAGGCGGACTGGGAGGAGTCCCCGACCGATACGGGAACAGACCCGGACCAGCTTGTGGACCTGAACATCGGATCGTTATCGGCTCTCATGACATTGCCCGGCATTGGAGAGTCCAGGGCCGCCGCCATCATCCGATTCCGGGAATCCAGCGGGCCCATCGAATCAGTCGACGATCTGCTCGAAATTGACGGCATAGGCACCGCCACGGTCCACGCTATCCGACCATTCACAGTACAACCGTGAGGCTCGTCGCGGCCGCCGCCGCATTCCTTCTGGGTACTGCCTCTGCAATGGCACTCGGCCTGGGTCCCGGCCTGAAGATTCCCGCGGCTGCGTTCCATCTCCTGCTCGCGGCTTCGATCGTCGGCGTCGCCGGCGCGCTGCTGGCGAGGCGGCATGTGGGTTACGGCCTGTTGGTAGTTATCGCCTTGCTGGGTATGTGGCGAGGCGGCCACGCCGCGTCCATCGACGCCAACGCCGGTTGGTACGGCGCGCCCGAAACGCAGGCTGTCGTGACGGTCGAAGGGGAGCTACTCGCCGACCCGGCGCCTTCCAGCTTCAATACTCGTCTCCGGCTGGACGTGGTCGCCGTGGTGATAGACGGCGAGCGAATTGACGCGTCCTTCAAGGTAGACGTGTTTGCATACCGGCTCGCGGCAATCGAACAGGAGATCGCCGGTAGACAGGTCAACGGTTTCCGGTACGGCGACAGCTATATCGTGACTGGACCCTTCGAACCCTCCCGCGGGACAGGCGGACCGGTGTCAGGCAGGATCGCGGCATCGACTGTTCTCCTGGTAGGAGACGACGCGGGAAATCCTGTCCGAAGATGGCTCGCGTCGGTCCGTCAGACCATCGCGGCTTCCATCGAACGCTCTGCGAGTGGCGCAGGCGCCGACCTCGGTGTTGCATTGACCACCGGGTTGCGCGGCAGCCTGGACAAACAGCTCACGGAAAATTTCCGGGCAGCAGGTACCGCGCACGTCCTTGCAATATCGGGGCTGCACATAGCGATGGTGGGAGGCCTGGCACTCGGCGTCGGTGCGTTGGCAGTGGGCAGAAGGTGGCAGTTGTACCTGCTCCTGCCGTTGGCGGCCGTATGGAGTTATGCGGCGCTGGCAGGTTTCTCTCCCTCGGTAACCAGGGCCGCCATCATGGCAAGCGCGTACCTGCTGGCTCGCGCCATGGGCAGGCAGCGTTCCGTGCTGCCCGCGGTTGGACTGGCGGCCGTACTTATGGTGGCAGTGGACCCGGCCATCGTGGCGTCCGTTTCCTTCCAGTTGAGCTTCGCCGCGGTAGCCGGAATAGCGCTGCTGGCAACACCCCTGCATGACCTGTTCCACCGCGGGATCGAGAAGGCAACAGGGACTGAAACCAGGTCGAATTTGGCTCTGAATCCGATCGTCGCCATAGTTGCCATGTCGATCGCGGCGACGATTGCGACGGCCCCGCTGGTTGCCTTCTATTTCGGTCGGGTACCCACCTGGAGCGTTCCGGCCACGACGTTCGTGCTGCCCGTGTTGCCCTTGACCGTCGTCCTGGGAGCGGCCACGGGCCTCGCCGGGCTGATCAACGACCAACTCGGTGTCGTGTTCGGCTGGCCGTTGTGGGTCGTGGGCAGTTACATGTCCGGCGTTTCACAACTGTTCGCAAGCCTGGGGCCGGACCTGTTCGAATCAGGCGCGTGGTCCTCGCCGGCGGCAATCGCGTACTACTTGAGTGTCGCCGCGTTCCTGGCCCGTAAACGAGTCTCTTCGGCCGTAGGTGCGCTGAGGGAGCATGTGACTTCCGCATCCGGCCGCGGCCGCTTGCCGGAGCCGCCGCTGTGGCTGGCCACAACTGCGATGGCCCTCGCCGCAACCGGGCTCGCCGTGGCGCTCACATCATCGCCGCCTCGCTTGCTGCGCGTGACGTTCTTTGATATCGACCGCGGCCACATGACCCTTATCGAGACCCCGGCAGGTAACCGCGTGTTGATAGACGGAGGACGGGACGCCGAAGAGGCGGTCAGAAAGCTGGAATCTCACCTGCCGTTCTGGGACAGGTCGCTCGACCTGGTCCTCTTGACCCACCCCGACGTCGATCACGTTGGCGGGCTCCAGGCCGTCATGGAACGGTTCGATGTCGACCTGTTGATCGAGTCCCCCGTGGAACACCTGAGCCAGACCTACGCGGCATGGCGAAACATCGCCGACGAACATCCGAACAGGACCGTTGCCGACCGGGGCCAAGTCGTCGCGTTGGACAACGGGGTGGCCCTTCACGTCCTCCTGGCCAGGCGGGACGGGCCGGACCTGTCCATAAACGATGCCTCCGTGGTTACACGGCTGACATACGGCGAAGTGTCGATGCTGCTGCCGGGTGACATCTCCAGGATCTCCGAATACACGTTGCTACAGACAGGCCAGGACCTGCGGTCAACGGTGCTCCAGGTGCCGCACCACGGCAGCGACACGTCATCGACCGCGGCGTTTCTCCAGTCCGTGGACCCCGCAATAGCGATCGTCCAGGTCGGGAACCGCAATCCCTTCGGCCACCCTTCGCAAGAGGTCATGTCGCGGCTCAACGAGACCGTGCCGGAACAACAGGTGATGGTCACCCGGGAGGTTGGAACGGTGACCCTCGAGTCGGACGGCGAACGCCTGTGGGTGACGACGGCCGACTGATCGGCGGATCAGAATCCGGTCGACAGGCCGAACTCCGGCACGCCTTCCCACCTTGATCTACCCTGCTCTCGCAGCACCGCAATACGCTTCACCACGTCGGGATTTGCAAGGCCCCAGGGTGCCCTTCCGCTCAGAATTCTCACTGCGTTCTCAGCCCAACGCCTCGATCCTTCGACTCCGGACACGGGAGACGCCCCTGCAACGTGGGGTGTTATCGTGAGATTTGGCAGATTCAGCAGCGGACTCTCGGCGTCGACCGGTTCGACCTCCGTCACGTCGAGGCCGGCGGCCGCTAACTGCCCGGTCGAGAGCGCCTCGTGGAGGGCCGATTCGTCGACGACCGGACCGCGGGACGTGTTGACCAATACCGCCGTCGGCTTCATCTTTGCGAACGTCTCGCGGCCGAAAATGTGTCGCGTGCCGTCGGTAAGCGGCATGTGGACCGATATGTAGTCAGACTCCTCGATCAATTCGTCAAATTCCACGAGTTGGACGCCGGAAAGGTCGGCCACGGTCTGAGGTGTAAATGGGTCGTACGCAATGATCCGCGCTGGCCCGAAGCCGCGGACTCCTCGACGCGAACGCTTGGCCGATATTGCCGAATCCGGCGATGCCGACCGTGTTTCCTGCAATCCTCTTCAACTCAGCTCTGTTCCCGGCCATTTCGCCCGGTCGGTCGCTCCACGCGCCCGCCTTGACCTTCGTGTTGAGATCGGGGATTTGTCTCGTGATCGATAGCAAAAGGGCCATGGCATGGTCCCGCCACCTCCGAGGTATTGACCCCCGGCGAGTTGCACACGCAGATGCCCAACTCCGTGGCAGCCACCAGGTCCACCGAATCGACCCCAACGCCGTTGCGGCAAATGACCTTCACCTTGGGCAGGGCTTCAAGAATCCGGCGGTCGGTCAACGGGCGAATCGCCACAAGAATGCCGTCTGCGTCCCGCGCCGTTTCGATCACCTCATCGGCAGTCTTGCACGCGCGTCTCACCACCTCCACGCCCGCGTTCTCGAACACCTCCATGACGACCGGCGTCGCGTCCGATTCGGATGTAATCGCAACTTTCATTGACACGTTTTCACAAACTCCCTGCGGCCAACGGTGGACCGCTGCGGCTGACTGTCGAGGCCGACCAGATCACTCCAACTTCGAAGGCCGGCGCTTTGTCGAAAAAGATACACCCAATCATGTTGATACGCGTCAATGCCCGTATCCTGAATCGCACCCTAACCGAACGGCCATGACATCTCTCCCGCGGGGATTAGGCAGGCGACTGTACAATCGAACTAGCAAGAGGATTGGTGGCCCTTATGGACGTCAAGGAAGCGGCGCGGACCGCGAAAACCTACGTGACCGAATTATTCGCGGACGAAAACATCCGCGAAATTGGGCTCGAAGAGGTTGAGTTCGATATCGCCAGTCAGCGCTGGAAAATCACAGTTGGATTCTGCAGGGACTGGGACTCGGACCGCAGGAACAATCTCACCGCCACCCTTGTGGACAGGCGCCCAGCGCGTTCGTACAAAGTGGTTCACATAAACGATCTGACCGGTCACGCGGACGCCCTTACAGACCGCATCCTGAATGGTCCCAACTGAACCGGCGCGCCGGACCGGACTATTTGTCGACGCGAGTCTCTTGGTGTTGTTTATCGTCGGTAGCGTTGGGCGGGACCTGATCAAGAAGCATCGCCGCCTTGGCGAGTATTCGTCCGAAGACTTTGACGTCTTGGTCGACTTGCTTGACCCCGTGGACCGGCTGTTTGTGACTCCAAACACTCTTACAGAAGCTTCGAATCTGCTAGCCCAACATCGGGATCCTGAGCGTTCGCGCTTCTTCGACAGGCTCCGCTTCGTCATCCAGGATAGCGAGGAAGTCGTGGTAGCCAGCGTGGACGCCTCAAATAACGAGGCGTTTGGGCAGCTAGGTCTGACAGACGCGGCTCTGTTGGAGGCGATCACCGAGGAAACTCCCTTGATTACCGTTGATCTGGGCCTTTACTCAGCGGCTCTGGCAAAGAATCAAGGCGCGGCAATGAACTTCACGCACTATCGGAGTCTGTAGTCGACTTCCGCCGTTCCACGCTAAATCCGTCAAACAAAGGTGTAATTCCAATGCAACAACGGGAAGCTGAAGCGCGAAATTCCGGCAGACTTGCGGTCTTTCTCAACCCCCAGGAAGTGGGCGTCATCGTCGCCGCCCTGACGTGGGCGCGGACCGACCTTGCGTTCGCAAAGCGGTTGCTAGCCGAGCAGGCGCCCGAACACGTGAAGGCCGAGGTACCCGAAGAGCTGTTCACCAATTGGGCTGATCTTCTCGAGTCAGCGCACCAGGTGTTAGTGCTGCACTCCCTCTCCGACTGCCAGGAGAGGTCAGACGACGAAGCGAAGGAACAGGTCGAAACGTCGATTCGCGAGTTGATCGAACAGGCCCACCAGGCTCAGCAGATCACCAATGTAGTCAGGGCAGCGGTTCTCACAGGGGACATGTAGACGGCCGGGCCCCGGCCCGGCCCCGCTCAGCCCTCGGCCTGCCCGCCGTTCTTAAATGGTTCAAGCGCCATGACCATGGCCGAACTCGCCGGGACCGGTATTCCCATGTCCCGGGCCATTCTGACCACCGCACCCAGCAGTTCATCCACCTCCAGCGGTTTCCCGGCCTGCATGTCGGCCTGGAGAGATGACTTAAACTCTTCAGCCTCTTCGGCAGCCGCCTCAAAACGTTCATCGACCACGTCGGGAGGGAAGGTGATTCCTCGCGCCTTGCCAACCGCAACAATCTCTTCCATAACGGTCCTGATGGTCGCCGTCCCTTCTGGCCAACTCAGCACCTCCGGCAGCGACGACCGCGAGACCGTCATCGCCGTGCCGATCGCGGCGACGGCCACCAGCTTGGTCCAGAGCGTCGAAGCGATGTCGGAACTTACCGCGACCTGAATTCCTTGCCGGTCGAGCAGGGTCTCGATCGCCTTCGTGCGGTCGGTCGCAGACCCATCTCGTTCGCCGAACTCAATGCGCGCCGCGGAACCAGTCTGCTCGATGTGACCGGGGGCCTCAATGCCGGCCTCGATGTAGGTGGCCCCCTGCAGGACTTTGTCCCACCCGAATTCATCGGCAAGAGTCTGGCCGCTCGTGACCCCGTTCTGGACCGTCAGGATGGTCGTGTCTTCACCGACCATCGGTCTGAGCATCGGGACGGCCTCGTCGTTGGAGTAAAGCTTTGTGCAGTGCAGGACCAGGTCCACGGGGCCGACTTCTCCCGGGTCGTCTGTGGCCGCTGGGCTGACTGTGAACTGGCCCCAATGGCTGTCGACGCGCAGACCGTCACTCACAATCGCGTCCCGGTGCGCGCCGCGGCATATCAGGGTCACGTCCAATCCATCCCGCGCAAGCACGCCCCCGTAGTATCCGCCCACCGCGCCGGCGCCCATGACTGCGACTTTCATTTGCTGCTCCGATGTTCCTTAACGTTGGCCGCGAACGCCTAGAATAACCTTTAGGGAGTAGGTGATGTGCCGGATATTTCGGCCGCGCTCGGCCGTCCCCGAGTGGTCCGCATCATCCGCCAGTCCGTTCCAAAAGAGCCCTCACCTCATGGTCACGCCCCGCGATCTAACGAACCCATCCTCCGCCGGTCATGCCGATGCAACAACGCGCGGGGATGGTCGCATGCCTGACCAACTACGACCGGTGAAAATTACCCCCGGGTTCATGCCGAAGGCGGAAGGTTCGGCGCTGATCGAGATGGGCGACACCCACGTCATCTGCACCGCCACCGTCTCGCAGGGCGTTCCACGTTGGCGCAGAGGCAGCGGCAAGGGCTGGGTAACCGCAGAATACGCAATGCTGCCGAGGTCCACCGACGAGCGCGTCCGAAGAGAGGTGGCGAGCGGACGCCCTTCCGGCAGGACCCAGGAAATTCAGCGTCTAACGGGCCGCGCCCTGCGGTCGGTCACCAACATGGCGGCGCTGGGAGAAACCACGGTGACAATCGACTGCGACGTGCTGCGCGCCGACGGTGGCACCCGCACCGCCGCCATCACGGGCGGGTACGTGGCCCTTCACGCGGCTTTCGAATCACTGCGACGGAGCGGAGCAATCGAGTCGCTCCCGCTGGACTCGCAGGTCGCGGCGGTGAGCGTTGGAATCGTTGACGGCGTCGAAATGCTTGACCTCACGTACCCGGAGGACTCCTCGGCAGATGTCGATCTCAATATCGTGATGACAGGCGAATTCAAATACGTAGAGGTACAGGGCACGGCCGAACAGGAGCCTTTCGACAACACGCAATTCAACCGCCTCTTGGACCTCGGCAGGATTGGCGTCGAATCACTCCTAGCAGCACAAAAGACCGCCCTGGGCGTTTAGAAATGGATGGACCGGAAAGGCAAATGCTGATCAGCGTCATAGGCCGCGGGCATGGCGCGTCGAGCCGCGCCGTGGGACTCGCTACGGAAGTCGGGCGGTTGCTGGCCGAGCGCGGGGCGACTGTGGTCTGCGGAGGTCTGGGCGGCGTCATGGAGGCAGCGTGTAGAGGCGCTAAATCGGCGGGCGGGACGACAATCGGCATATTGCCCGGCTCGGACCCGGCCGCCGCCAACGACTGGGTCGACATTCCTATACCCACCGGCCTCGGCTACGCCAGGAACGTACTGGTCGTGAAGGCCGGCGCGGCGGTTATCGCCGTGGCCGGGGCGTACGGTACGCTCTCCGAAATCGGACACAGCCTCGCAGAAGACAAACCCGTTATAGGCCTCGAAACATGGGACCTCGACATCCCAGACGGCACGAACGAGGGGATAATTCGCGCCGACGACCCCAAAGACGCCGTGGAAAAAGCCATCACCATTGCCCGAGGCAATCAGAAGAAATGAGCGCCCTTACTCATCCGCCAAACGCTTACGGCCCTTTCGTATTCTCCCGTAGGGGCGGGTTTCAAACCCGCCCTTGGCCCCTACAGCGGAATCCTCTTTCATTGCCCACCCCCTCCGTAGGCATTCACACGGCCCCAATATCGTCACCTCTCCGGTACCTGGTTTCACCATGAACAGGATCAAAACCGTACTGGCCACCGAAATCCTCGACTCACGCGGCAACCCGACCGTGCATGCGACGGCCGTCCTCGAAAACGGAGCGAGTGGCTCGGCATCGGTCCCGTCCGGGGCCAGCACCGGCTCCCGGGAGGCTGTCGAACTGCGTGATGGCGATACCCAGCGTTACGGGGGCAAGGGCGTCCTCAACGCCGTAGCCAACGTTCGCGGCGTACTCGCGGACGCCGTCAGCGGGCTCGATGCGGACGATCAGGCGGCGGTGGACCGCGCCATGCTCGACGCAGACGGCACCCCCAACAAGGCGCGGCTGGGCGCAAATGCCCTGTTGTCTGTATCCCTTGCCGTGCTCCGGGCTTCGGCCGCAAGCATGAACGTCGAGGTCCATCAACGAATTCGCGAGTTGTGCGGCGCGCATGGCCCAGCGGAACTGCCGGTCCCCATGTTCAACGTGTTGAACGGTGGCGCCCACGCCTCCGGTTCGACTGACTTCCAGGAATTCATGGTCGTGCCGGTCGGGTTCGAGTCGTTCGCCGATGCGCTGCAGGCGGGCAGTGAAATTTACCGGAGCCTGCAAGAAGCACTCGAGGGCGATGGCATGTCCACAAACGTCGGAGACGAAGGAGGATTCGCTCCTCCGGGCCTGACCAATCGGACGGCCCTCACGTACATCACGCGGGCAATTGAATCGGCCGGTTACGCGCCCGGCGAAGACGTCTTCATAGCCCTCGACCCCGCAGCGACCGAATTCCATGAGTCCGGGACTCGCCTCTACGATCTGAAACGGGAGGGAAACAGACTCACCACCGCCGAAATGATCGGGGTGTACGAAAAGCTGGCCGGCGAGTTCCCTATCTATTCCATCGAAGACGGCCTCGCGGAAGACGACTGGGATGGGTGGGCAGCCTTGACGGCGAAGCTGGGCGGCAGGGTCCAGTTGGTCGGGGATGACCTGCTCGTCACCCAGGCGGAGTTCCTAAGGCGCGCCATCGAGGATAGGGCAGCCAATGCGATCCTAATTAAGTTGAACCAGGTCGGGACCGTCACCGAAACACTCGAGACGATTTCGATCGCCCAGCATTCCGGCTTTGGAACGGTCATCAGCCACCGGTCAGGCGAGACCGCCGACACAACGATCGCAGACCTTGCCGTGGGTACCAACGCGGGCCAGATAAAGGCCGGCGCTCCCGCACGCGGTGAACGCGTGGCCAAGTACAACCGGCTCTTGCACATAGAATCGGAACTGGGTGGCAATTCCGCCTTTGCGGGAAGACGCGTACTTACCGGCGCTTAGTGCGATGCGAAACGGGCGCGTGTCCGCCGTACGACCGATAAGATGAGTCAAGAGAAAAAACACGCTGGACCCAGGGGGAAGAGGGTTTCATGAACGGCAAGACCAAGGTAGGAATAAACGGCTTCGGGCGAATAGGACGCCAGGTCTTCCGGACCATTTCCGAACGCCACCCCGACACCCTGGAGGTCGTGGCGATCAACGACCTGACGGACGCCGCCACGAATGCTCATCTCTTCAAGTACGACAGCACCTACGGCGTCTACCCCGGCGACGTAACTCCCAGTGGCGATGACCTCGAGATCGATGGACGGACGGTGCGGGTCTTCTCGGAACGCAATCCCGCAGACCTGAAATGGGCCGGAGAAGGCGTGGAAATAGTCGTCGAGTCCACCGGAATCTTCACGGATGGCGACAAGGCCGCGGGCCACCTCCAGGGCGGCGCGAAGAAGGTCATTATCTCCGCGCCGGCGAAGGGCGAAGACATCACACTCGTTCTCGGAGTCAACGAAGACCAGTACGACCCCGCGTCGCACAACGTCCTGTCGAACGCATCCTGCACCACCAACTGCGTCGCACCGATGGCAAAGGTCCTCAACGACTCCTTCGGCATCGAGCACGCGTTGATGTCGACCATCCACGCCTACACCAATGACCAGAGCATCCTCGACCAGGTGCACAGTGACCTCAGGCGTTCTAGGGCGGCGGCGAACAGCATAATTCCTACCACCACCGGCGCAGCCAAGGCGGTTACCCTCGTCATCCCTGAATTGGCCGGGCGGATTGACGGAATGGCGTACCGCGTGCCGGTAATCACGGGCTCCGTGACCGACCTCACCGCGTCGCTGAGCAAATCGGTGTCTGTTGACGATGTTAACGAGGCCTTCAGATCCGTCGCCGCAGGCGCCATGAACGGCATACTCGGCTACTCCGACGAACCGCTCGTGTCGGTCGATTACATCGGCAACCCGAATAGCTGCACCATCGATGGCCTTTCCACCTCTCTCACAGGAGACGGATTCGTAAAGGTCGTCGGCTGGTACGACAACGAGTGGGGCTACTCAAGCCGGACCGCAGACCTCGCCAATTTCATCGCCGCCAAGGGCGTCTAGGTCTGGGATTCCCGAAGCACCGGCCTGCAACGCGGGCTGCTGTGGCTCATTTCCGCGTTGCGGGTACTAGCAAACCAGTCCACCGGCTCGCAAACCGGGCTGGCGATTTTTGGGGTGCCCGAAGGCGAATGTCTTGCCGCCGGAAACGGTATAATCTTCGCCAGTTGCGCAATCACGTGCGCAAAGTCGTAACGCGGGTTCGGTGTCGCGGGTTCGGCTCCCTCAGTCAAGTTGACGCGGGAAGGTACAAAAAGCCGGCAGGAGACAGCAGATGACGACCACTCCAGGTCAAGAAACCATTACAACCACAAACGGACAGGCCGATTCCCAGGCGTTCGAGGCGGGGAAGGTCCACGCCCGCGTGTGGACTGAAGATGACAAGCCGCAAGTAGGAAACTGGACCGTAAAGGGTGGTCTCGCACAGATGCTCAAGGGCGGGGTCATCATGGATGTCGTGACCGCCGAGCACGCCAAGATTGCTGAAGACGCAGGCGCCGTGGCCGTCATGGCCCTCGAACGCGTCCCGGCAGACATTCGACGGGACGGCGGCATTGCCCGCATGTCCGACCCGGACCTCATCACCGGCATCATCGACGCAGTGACGATCCCGGTCATGGCAAAGTGCCGCATCGGTCACTTCGTCGAGGCGCAGATTCTCGAGTCCTTGGGCGTTGACTACGCCGACGAGTCCGAAGTGCTGACGCCGGCCGACCTGGACAACCACATAAACAAGTGGGACTTCGCGATGCCGTTCGTGTGCGGCTGCCGCGATCTCGGCGAGGCTCTCAGGCGCATCGGCGAAGGCGCGGCGATGATCCGCACCAAGGGCGAAGCCGGGACCGGCGACGTCGTTCAGGCGGTGAAGCACGCCCGAACGGTACTTGGCCAGATCCGCAAACTCCAGTCGATGGACGATGGCGAACTGATGGCGGAAGCCAAGAACCTGGGCGCGCCGTACGAACTCGTTGTCGAAGTCGCCAGGACCGGAAAACTGCCCGTCGTGAACTTCGCGGCTGGCGGTGTAGCCACTCCCGCGGATGCGGCCCTCCTGATGCAGATTGGCGTGGACGGCATATTCGTGGGTTCGGGCATCTTCAAGTCGTCCGAGCCGGCAAAGAGAGCAGACGCCATCGTTCAGGCAACCACGCACTACCAGGACCCCGACGTGCTGGCCAAAATATCTGCAGGACTCGGCGAGCCGATGAGCGGCATTGACACATCGAGCCTGGCGGAAGAGGCCCGGCTCGAAACCCGCGGGTGGTAGCCGGGATCGCCGCCAGGACATCGCCAGACGGCAAAGCAGACCGGCAAATAAGAATCGGCGTTCTCGCCCTTCAGGGTGACTTCCGTGAGCACATCGCGATGCTCGAAGGAATGGGCATCGCGGCTCCGGAGGTACGGCTACCCGCCCATCTTGAAGGACTGGACGGCCTCATCATTCCCGGAGGAGAGAGCACGACCATCACCAAATTGATGGACCGATGGGGATTCCGCACCGCCCTGCCCGAGGCCGTCTCCGACGGAATGGCCGTGTGGGGCACCTGCGCGGGAATGATCGTACTGGCCAAACGTCTGGTCGATCCGTACCCGGAGCCGCTGGGGCTCTTGGACGTGACCGCATCCAGGAACTGGTTCGGTCGGCAGGTCGACAGCTTCGAGGCGGATTTCGAAGTTGCCGGACTGGGCGGCGGACCGTTCCGGGCCATTTTCATCAGGGCCCCGGTCATCGAAGAGGCAGGGGAGTCGGTCGAGGTGCTCGCCGCCCTTCCTGACGGGCACCCGGTGGCGGTCCGCCAGGGGAACATGCTGGCCACGTCGTTTCACCCTGAGCTTACCGATGACGACAGGATTCACCGGATGTTCGCGAATATGGCGGCAAGCGGGCTGAAGGGAGCCCAATCGGGAGAAGCGGTCGCAGAGAAACCGGGATAGATCGGAGCGACGAGCGGGCAAGGCTGCATGATTCGAAACCTGCACCCCATCGATTCGCCTGCGTTCCTGCCATTTAAACTGGCGGCGGGCAGGGCCCGCGCGTACCCCCTGCCACTGGTCATTGCCGGTCAGTCGAGTTCATTTCCCCTTGTCAAGTACGCCGGAGTGGCCGTGTCCCCCAGCGCCTGGCAGAGTTGCTGGGTGCAGACGCAACGGGCCAGGATCCAGGTCCTCATGCGGGCCGGCCAGCGCTCAGGCAAATTGGCCTGGGAGGTGCGTGACCTGTACGTCCACGAAAAGTCCGGCAGCGCCGCATCGGAAGCTCTGGAACAACTGGCCGTCCCGGCAGGAAAGTCCGGCGCTCGAAGGGTGTTCCTGCGCCTGTCGTCGGATGACCGGCTCACGGACGAGGCCAGGAAGGCCGGCTTTGTTCCCGTCGACTCAGAAACGCTCTACAGTGTCGAGTCGGCGGCCGGCGCATCTGGGAGACTCGGAGACTTCAACGGCGACCTGGGTCTTCGAGCCCGCGAGCCAATGGACGACGACACGCTTTTCAGGCTTTATTGCGCAACGACGCCCGTCGATATACGAATGCGCACGTCTCAGACAATGCCCGAGTGGCGGGATTCCCTTGAAAAGCCCGGCCGCAATGCCCGGGAGTGGGTCGCCTTCGAAGGAGATGGGAACGTCTGCGGCTGGCTCCGGACCGCGCGCACCGGCTCCGGTCATTTCTTCGACATCGCATGGTCCGGGGATACTCGCAATGCGATGCGGCGCGTTCTGTCCGCCGGTCTGGACGCGGAAGACGGGCCTGCATCGACCCTGGTCCCATCACGGAATAACGACCTTGCGGATTTGCTGGTCGATATAGGCTTTAGGCCCTTGCGGACCTACACGGTTATGGTTAAGACACTGACAGTACGAGTCCCGGAGACGCGTCGGGTCGCGGCTGCGATCGGCTAGCGCCAGGGAGTAAGTGGAATAGCAACTAACGGAACATTCGGCGAGCGGGACATCCCTCCAGGGATCATGGACGACCTGGACGCTTTCGTGATGATTCTGCCCGGCAGGGTGCAGGACTTCCTGAAACGGTCGCCCGACTCACCTGATTTGACCGAGGTGGTCATGGACCTCGGCCGTCCCCCGCAGGTCAGGTACTTCATCGGCCAGGAAGAGGTCGGCAACGACGAGGTTACGGCCGACGACATTCAGCACGTCGTCGAGCGAATAGGCCCGTTCGGCGATGACAACCGGGCGGGAATCGAGCGCACCCTCCACAGGATTTCGGTGTTGCGCAACCGCGCCGGCAAACCCGTGGGCCTCACCTGCCGCGTCGGCCGAGCCGTCTTCGGCAGCGTCAAGTTGATCGACGACCTCGTGCGGACCGGCGACTCGATTCTATTGCTGGGACGCCCCGGCGTGGGCAAGACCACCATGCTGCGGGAGGTAGCCCGCGTCCTTGCCGACGACGTCGGCAAGCGAGTCGTCGTCGTGGACACGTCTAATGAGATCGCCGGAGACGGAGACGTGCCGCATCCTGCCATCGGCAGCGCCCGACGCCTGCAGGTGGCGCGGACGGAGTTGCAGCATCGCGTGATGATCGAGGCCGTGGAAAACCACATGCCTGAGGTCATCATCATCGACGAGATGAGCACGGAACTGGAAGCCCTGGCGGCCCGCACCATCGCAGAGCGCGGCGTTCAACTGGTCGCAACCGCCCATGGCAATACGCTCGCGAACGTAGTCTCAAACCCGAGCCTGTCCGACCTCGTGGGAGGCACCCAGGCCGTGACACTGGGCGACATCGAGGCGCGCCGGCGCCGGACACAGAAGACGGTCCTTGAACGCAAGCACGACCCCACGTTTGACATGGTGGTAGAGATCCAGGAACGGAACCGGCTCGGCATTCACCTGGACTCCGGTACCGCCGTGGACCGCATGCTGCGCGGCATACCCGCGCCGCGAGAACTACGATGGCTCGACGAACTGGACGGCGTCCGGACCGAAATCGAGGAGGTCGACGAGCCGCCGCAAGACTTCCGGACGGCGCCGTTCGACGTTCCCGCCGGAAACAGGCCTCGCCGCGAATTCGTAGTTGGAGAACCGTACGGCGGACCGGGCACATCCCTGGAACAGTCGGACGAATACAGTCCGGTGTCCCCGACGCGCGTACACCCGTTCGGCGTCCCTCTCCCCGCTCTCAAACACGCGATCGGCGACAGTGGCGCGGCCGTCGAACTCGTGGAAAATGCGAACGACGCCGACATATTGGTTACCACGAAGTCGCACTACAATCGCAGGCCGACCGAGGTGCGTCACGCAGAACGTGACGGAGTCCCTGTATACGTGCTTCGGCGAGGCACCAGCGAACAGATCGCCCAGTTTCTGCGGCGGTTTTCCCCCGGCGGCGCTAACGGGGCGACCTACGCGGGGACCGAAGACCACCAGGTGAGCCTGGCGTTGCAAGAGGCCGAACAGGCCATTGAAATGGTCCGGAGCGGCAAGCGCCGCGTGGAACTTTCTCCCCAGGCCGCATACATCCGGCGCTTGCAACACGGTCTGGCCGCGCGCAGCAAAGTCGGGTCCTCCAGCACCGGCCGTGATGACGGCAGGCGAGTGGTCATCCGCTGGCGCAGGCGCTAGCGGTTTATCCATGAGGACGCCGGGACACGGACACCTATGCTGATCTCCATCGAAGGTGGCGAGGGTGTAGGCAAGACCACGCAGGCGAGACTGCTGGAACAAAAAATCCGCGCCTGCGGCCGTGACGTCATGTTGATCCGCGAGCCGGGCGGCACCCCGCTGGGCGAACACGTGAGGGACCTGGTCAAGGGCGGCATCGGGCTGTCACACAAATCTGAGTTGCTGCTATTCGAAGCGGCCCGGGCCGAACTGGTCGACATGGTCATCCGCCCGGCGATCGAACGCGGGACCATCGTGATATCAGACCGCTTCGCAGACTCGTCACTCGCCTACCAGGGACACGGACGCGAGATTCCTCTCCAGGTGGTAGACCGCCTCAACGAATTCGCCACCGGTGGACTCACGCCGGACGCCACGTTCCTGTTGAACGCCCCCGCCCTCGGTGGGCGCGCAGCGCGCCGCTGAGAGAGACCGTCATAACAGGAACGCGCAGACAAAGTTCGAGGATGAGCCGGAGGATTTCCAGGAACGCGTTTCCGAGGGCTTCAGGGAGATCGCTTCAAACGACCCCGGGCGCTGGTACGAGGTCGACGCAACACCGCCAATCGAAAAGGTTGCGGACGCCATATGGGGCCATGTCGAAGCCCTACTCCGCGAACGGGACGAGCAAGACTAAGTGACCGCTAGCTTGGTTCGAAAACAACTCCCGTCAACCTCTAGACCCCCACACCACCGATACGAAAATACCCCTACAGAGATGCCACATTCTCACCCGTCGTGCCGGACTCCGATCCGGTACCCACGGTGGGCGGGCGGCGGAGCGGGGCCCGCAAGCTCCTCAGGGTCCAGATCAAGGCAGGAAGTTTACGGCCGCGACTGCTATCCCTGCACCGGCCCCCATGGCCGCGACGAGCACGGCCAATGCTTGCCAGGCAATGCCCCAGAGCTTTCTAAAGCTGACATAGTGCTCCCGGAGTTGGCGTTCAAGATCTTCCTTGAGTTTTTTGATTTCCGTGTCGGTGTAATCTCGAGATGCTAAGAGCGTACCTTCCCCGACTACAGGTTCCGGTTGGGTCACCACGCGGCCCCGTGCCTCGCTAGCCAACTCCACAGATCAGGTTGGTGGAAACCCGAATATGACCCGTTTAGCTGAACACCACGCCTCGGCATTTGAAAGACCAATCGTGGGTGGCTTCCTCAGGCCGTACACCGAGTTCAATGGCGACCTCGGTGCTGGTCTTGGGGCTCGAAACCAAGTAAGCACCTGCCGCGAGTTTGTACATATCAGGGAACGAGAATTTGAGTTTGGACTCGAAGGCGCGGAAATCTTGGGCGTCCCCTTGGCTAAGTATGACGCAGTGTACGGTCATCGCGAACCCCATGCCCTCCGTGCAATGTCGGAATTATACACACTAGGGTGCCAATTACTCGCAGTCATCCGCCCTTTCACCCACAGCGTGTATGATTCGGTATGAATCCCGCGCGAACGCTATGGACGAGACTGAGCAACTGGGCGGATTTTCTACACATCAGTGGAGCCTTCCTCTTCATTCGGAAAAAACCCCTTCCACTTCGGCTTGCCCGGTACAAGCCCTGCCTTCCCTTGCCCAGGTTAACCCCACGGGCCTTAACAGTCGCCCCGGGTTGGTAAACTCCGCTCTCGATTGAGACTCAAGAATCTGTCCCCAGCGGAGACTGACCGATGACCTCGAAACGGCCCAACATCGTCCTCATCCTGGCCGACGACATGGGGTTCTCCGACCTGGGCTGCTACGGCTCCGAGATTCCCACGCCAAACCTCGACCGGCTGGCGAGTCGAGGCGTCCGGTTCACGCAGATGTACAACTTCGCTCGCTGCTGCCCCTCCAGGGCGGCGCTGCTGACCGGGCTGAATCCGCACCAGGCCGGCGTAGGCCACATGGTCGGAGGGATACCGGGGCCGGTCCAGTACCAGGGCTTCCTGCGCCTCGACTGCGTAACGGTCGCCCAGGTCCTGCAGGCCGGCGGCTACAGGACAGCCATGTCCGGCAAGTGGCACGTCGGCGACAACCCTGCAGACCCCGGCGGGCCCGACATGTCCGCGCCACGCAAGCGCGGGTTCGACCGCGTCTTCGGCATGGCGGCCGGCTGCGGCAGCTACTACTTCTGCGACAGCCTCTGGAACGATGACGACGTTGTCCAGTCGGAGCCCGGCTTCTACCTGACCGACGCGATCACCGACAACGCGGTCAGGATGATCGAGGAGAGCGCCGCGCTCGACAAGCCGTTCTTCCAGTACGTCGCCTACACCGCGCCCCACTGGCCGTTGCATGCGCCCGAAGAGGCGGTCGCGAGGTATCTCGGAAAGTACCGGAAGGGGTGGGACGCCCTGCGCACCGCACGGCACGAGGAGATGAAAGGCATCGGCATCGTCGACCCGGGCTGGGACATCAGCCCCAGGGACGAGGACGTGCCGCCATGGGACGACGCGCCTGACAAGGAGTGGGAGGACCTGCGCATGGCCGTCTACGCGGCGCAGGTCGAAATAATGGACCAGGGCATCGGCCGGATAGTGGACCGGCTGGAGTCGCTGGGAATCCTCGACGACACGCTGGTCATGTTCCTATCCGACAACGGCGGCTGCGCCGAGTTCCTCCAGGAGGACCCCACCCTTCCGGAGGGCAGGGGTGTCGAAATTCCCGGCACGGGTACGACCCCTGATGGCAGACAAATCCGCGTGGGCAACGACCCGGCCATCGCGCCGGGCGCGGTCGACACCTACGCCAGCTACGACGTGCAGTGGGCAAACGCCAGCAACACGCCCTTCCGGAGACACAAGCGTTGGGTGCACGAGGGCGGCATCTCGACCCCGTTCATCGTCCACTGGCCAGCCGGGATAGACCGCCCTGGCCTCGTCCACCAGCCGGCCCAGATCATAGACATCACCGCCACTTGCATCGACGTGGCCGGGGCCAACTACCCGACCGAGCATCACGGACGAGCCGTCACCCAGCCGGAGGGCGTCAGCCTCAGGCCGCTAATCACCGGCGAGGGCACGGTGTCCGAACGGCCGATGTTCTGGGAGCACGAGGGCAACAGGGCCGTTAGGCTGGGCTCGTGGAAGCTCGTCTCCGAGCACGGCAAGCCGTGGGAACTCTACGACATGGAGGTCGACCGCACCGAACTAAACGACCTCGCGGCCAGGGATCCCGGCAGCGTCGCATACCTGTCGGACCTGTACCGGGGGTGGGCCGAGCGGTGCGGAGTCCACCCGTGGGAGACCATTGTGGGCCCAGGCAGGTGGTTGTCCGTAGGGATGCGCCCCGACGGCAGCTTCAAGACCCGCGGTGATCACGGCCACGTCGTCCCCTTGCGGTAGCCTGTGCCCGTGATCTTTCAGAATTGGGCGGAATGAGCGTGGTCGACGAATCCCTAACAGGTGCCGAAGTTCTCGAGCTGGTCAGTGGGACTCATCTGGCGATATTCACCGTCGTGAGCGCAGACGGCTTCGCTCACTCCACGCCGGTCTGGTACCTGCCCGAGCCGGAAGGAAGCGTAACGGTCCTGATCGACCCCGCATCGGTGAAAGCCCGAATACTTGGGAGGGACCCGCGGGCAACCGTCCTGGTTGTCAACAACTCGGACGGCGGCGACCGGTGGGTGATGTACCGCGGCAACGCAGTGGTTTTCGAGAACGGAATCGACGACCTCATGATCCGCATCTCAACCCGCTACATGGGGAATGTCGAAGGCGAAAAGTACGCCGCAAGTTACGGGACGCCCCTGCCGTTCGTGGCAGTGTCGCTCGTAAGTCCCCGGATTACGAGTTGGAAATCGCCGCTCTAGGACTGACTCGTCAACGCTTCCCGGCCAGATCCAACTGTTTCAACCGACCCGTTTCAGCCCGTCAGTTGCTACCCGCCCCCGGGAAGCGCAGCACTCGAAAAGTCCGGTTCGCCGACACCGACGCCGACGCCGTTGGGACTAACGCGCTCCAAGGTCTCATAGACATCATCAACTGATGCGACTATCCACGGGTCCGGGGCGCGCGCGACCGATTCGTCCTTACCCGCGTAAGGCAAGCTGTGGATCAAAAACCGCATCGCATTGATGCGCGCCCGCATTTTGTCGTCGGCCTTGATAAGGGTCCACGGGGCGTCGCGGGTGTGCGTGTAATAGAACATCGCCGTCTTCTCCCGCGTGTAGTCGTCCCACTTACTGCCGGACTCCATGTCGATGGCGCTCAACTTCCACTTCTTGAGGGCGTCGTTCTGCCGGGATTTGAAGCGCCGCTTTTGCTCTTTCTTGCTGACCGAAAAATAAAGTTTTATGAGCCTGATTCCGTCCTCGACGATCATCCGCTCCAGCGCAGGTACCTGGCGAATGAACTGCTGGTACTTGTCCTCCGATACAAAGTCCATCACTCGCTCCACGCCGGCCCGGTTGTACCAGGAGCGGTCGAAGAGGACTATCTCACCTGCCGTCGGAAAATGCTCGATGTACCGTTGGAAATACCACTGGCCGCTCTGCACATCGGAGGGTTTCTGCAGGGCCACAACCTTGGCGGCCCGCGGATTCCAGTGTTCCATGAACCGTCGGATCGTGCCGCCCTTGCCCGCGGCGTCACGGCCCTCGAACAGGATAATGATGCGTTCCCCGGTTGCGTTCACCCAGTCCTGTAGCTTGACTAACTCCACCTGCAGAGGAAACTTCTCGTTGTAGTACTCCTCATGGGCCATCCTGTTGGGATAGGGGTACAGGTTGTCGCGGAAGTATCGGGCGCGGGTACCCGGATCGATTACCGACAGGTCTTCTATCGGGGCAGCGTTTACAACTTTCTTGGTCTTCCGAGGTCCCTTGTTCGGCCCATCGTAAAAGTACGTGTAGTAGCCTTTGACGCGGTTTTTCGCCATATCAATCCTCCTCCGCTGAATTCGCCGCCTTTCACATATTATTGGCCGCATGATACCGCCCATCGGCGCTTTTGTGACAGTCAGCAGCAGGGAATTGCAGGCGACGCGCGTCGAAATCGACCGGAGGCGGGCTCACAAACAGACCCAAAACTCAACTTATCGGCCGTACTGAAAGGGGCATCGACCACTCGTGAGAATTAACACCCTCAAACGAAAACTCAACAACGGCGAGGCGACGATCGGCGGTTTCGTCAACTCCCCATCCCCGGCGATGGTGGAGACCATGGGTTGGCTCGGGTTCGACTTCGCGATCATCGACTGTGAACACTGTCCCATGGACTACGAGACAACCGAAAACATGATCCGGGCAGCCGAACTGTCAGACATCACGCCGATCGTGCGCATCGGGATGAACGTTCAGCAGCACATCCAACGCTACATGGACGCCGGCGCAGCCGGTGTCCTGATGCCGCTCATCAACACCGGCGCCGAGGCCCGCGCTGTCGTCGATGCCGTCAAATACCCGCCTGTCGGAAAGCGCGGGCTGTTTGGAGGCAGGGGCAGCATGAACGGCCTGCAGGACATTGCCGAGTACGTCAAAGAGGCCAACCGGGAGACGTTCATCGCCATCCAGATCGAGACTCTGGAGGCCATAGAAAACCAGGACGAGATCATCAATACGGAACACGCCGATCTCATATTCCTCGGCCCGGGCGACCTGTCGTCCGTCTTCGGCGTACACGGCCAGATGCGACACCCCAAGGTCGTCGAAACCATCGAAGCATTGACGCCGAAAATCCGCGCTGCCGGCAAGCACGTCGGGTCCATCGCGCTCGACGGGGACCATGCACGACGTTGGGACGAGATTGGCATCAAGTGGCTCGTAAACGGCACAAACCGCTTCTTCTCGGCAGGTAGCAGAGCCTATCTGGATGAAGTCCGAGAGAGCATATCGACCTAGACACTGACCGCCGTTCGAGATGGACTTGAATCAACCGCGCGGCTGGGGGAACGAAATGGCGCAGAGCAACAAAGACAGGATCGGGTTCGTTGGACTCGGCATCATGGGCAGGCCCATGGCCGGGCACCTCGTCGACGCGGGCTACGAAACGACCGTGTACGACCTGCTTCCCGACGCCGTCGATCAACTCGTGAGCAAGGGCGCTAACGCCGGTTCGAGCCCGGCCGACGTAGCGTCCCGCTCGGACATCACCATCACCATGGTGCCGGACTCGCAGCACGTTGAGGCAGCAATTGCCGGCGGGGGCGGCATTATCGAAGGCGCAACCCCCGGCTCCGCCGTGATCGACATGAGCACCATCTCGCCCATGACAGGCCAGGCACTGGCCGGACAACTGAAGCAGCAGGGTGTCGACATGCTCGACGCTCCCGTGACCGGCGGTGAGACCGGAGCAATCAACGGCAGCCTGTCCATCCTCGTCGGTGGCGACGCCGATGTCTTCGAGCGGTGCCTGCCGGTGCTGCAGGTCCTCGGCGGCGCGGTCACCCACATGGGGCCGGGAGGATCGGGCCATACGGCCAAGCTGGCCAACCAGGTGCTGGGAATCGGCTGCACGATCGGCATCTGCGAGGGGCTGGTCCTAGCCTCGAAGGCCGGGCTGGACCTCGACAAGTTCCTTGCCGCCGCCCTGAACGGCGCAAGCACATCGTGGCACCTCGAATACCTCGGGCCAAGAATCCTGAGCGGAGACTTCGCGCCGGGATTCATGGTGAAGCACATGCAAAAAGACCTGAGGTTAGCCCAGGAGGTGGGCGCAGAAATCGCCTCTCCGCTGCCGATGGTCGCGCTCGTGTCGAACTTATACCGGTCGCTGCAGGCGCAGGGCGACGAGGCCACGAGCCAGGGACATCACGCCCTGATACAGGTCATCGAAGAGATGGCGGGCGAGCGCGCCCGTGCACAACGGGCGTTGGACGGGTCCTAGTAATCTCCCGGCTTCCATTCTGAGCAATCAGCCGGCGACCGTCCGCAGGCGTCTTGCTTCTTGCCAGTCATCCACTATCTGGTGGTCGTAAGCAAACGCCATGTCTGGTAAGTCATCAACCGGGAATACCCGCGCCGCCAGAGTCTCGTCGCCCGCGACGAGAGTTCCACCCAAAACCTCAGCGTTGTATACGCCAAGCACCACCGGCTGGCCGGTCGTGGCGTAGATGCCTACCACCCAGTCCGCAGAAACAATGAGCCCGCACTCCTCCTCCACCTCCCGCTCCACGGCGCGACTCGGCGTTTCACCCCTGTTCACGTAACCGGACGGAAAACTCCACATCCCCTTGCCCGGATCGATCGCCCTCCGGACAAGTACGATTCCGTCATCGAGAGGTATGACCGCCGCCGCGGCAAACTTCGGGTCCGCGTACGCAACCCGTCCGCATGCTGGGCACACCGGGACGTCGCCGGTCCTTTGGATTAGCCGGGTCCCACAACTTTGGCAGTACACGGAGTCGGAGTTTGTCTGATCGGTCATGCCGTTTGGCCGCGAAGTACCGGGATGCTTCGAACGCACCCCCGTTTCAAACAGGTCAACGAATGTAGCAGAAGGCTCGATTGGCGGTGTTATGGTCGCAACTCAAACATTTCAGTTGCCAACCAGGGGTCCCTTTGAATGAACGCAGAGATGGCGACGTGAACACATCCGAAGGCCGATCCGAATCGACCTGGCGACAAGCGCCCAATGTACCCGGGCGGCCGCGGTTCACGAGCGCAGCATGGCGAAGGCTGCTCATCACGTTGATAGCGGTCTTTGCGGTCCTGCTGGTCGCCGACCTGGCCGTCGCCTGGTACTACTCGGACGTTCTGGCCGACGAGGGGCTCCGCATCGTCGATGACGAAGTTGACTACGACCTGACCGCGTCCCTGGCCGGGGATGGTCTCGTTAGACTCCAGGGCGATCTCGTCGAAGACAGGCTGGACCGGCCCGGCAATTGGGGTCTGGTCTGGGAAGGCGGCAGCGCAAATCTCGGCAACGTGGTCGAGGTAGGACAGGGATTCGTCACACGGCGCATGTCTATCGCGGAAGGTAGGTTACGGAGACCCTCGGCGGCGAAACTGTCTCGTCATATCTATCCGTCCGACCCCTTCGATGCATTCGGGATCATGTACCGGGAGGTCGAATACGCCGCGCCTCTCGGTCCCACCGCAGCATGGCAATTCGGCGGCAGGGACGACACATGGGTCATCTTCGTGCACGGTCTTGGATCAGCGCCAAGGGCCGGTATGTCTGCGCTGCCGGTGATCCATGATTTGAACTTGCCGGCGCTGTTCATCAACTACCGGAACGATGAAGGTCAGCCGCGTGATCCCAGCGGCCTGTATCAGCATGGTCTGACCGAATGGCGAGATCTCCACGCCGCGGTCGAATACGTCATCGCCCGGCAAGACGTGCGGGATGTCGTTCTCATCGGCCACAGCATGGGCGGCGGAATCATCATGAAGTTCCTGTACGAGTCTCCCCTGGCAAACAGGGTGGCCGGCGTCGTGATGGACGCGCCCATGCTGGACTTCAATTTTCCGGTGGACCAGGGCGGCCGGGACCGGAATCTACCCGGCTTCATCATTTCCTCCGTCAAGTGGATGACCACCGCAAGGTTCGGGGTGGACTGGGAAGCAATGGACTATCTGAAGGACGCCGAAAAACTGGATGCGCCCGTCATGCTGTTCCACGGCGAAGACGACCAGCGCATTCCTGTCGAATCGAGCGCCGAACTGGCCCGGCTCCGGCCGGACATTGTCACGTTCAGCAGGTACCAGTCCGCCGATCACGTGGAGGCATGGAACGTGGACAGCCAGCGCTACGAAGATGAACTGCGGGAATTCCTGGTACGCGTGGCGAAGTAAAACACCTTACGGATCGGGATTCGACGCCAGCACCTTTCGGAGAGGGACGATCGCCGCAAGGAACGCACCGACAGCGGCGATCACTCCTGCGTAGATCACCAGTCCGCTGAATTCCAAATTGGAGTAGACGAGGCCCGCGATTACCGGCGCGGAAGCGCCGATTATCGCTCCGCCGGTAAACAGCATCGCGACCGCCGACCCCTCGGTTCCCGGCTCGATGGCGTCCATAGCAGCCGCCGTCATCACGGAGTTGATCGAAAAGACAAAGATCCCCAGCAGCCCGAGCATCACCGTCATCCACACGCCTGAGTCCGCCCACAGGAAATTGAACAGAATCGCGGTTATCGCAGCCATGCCGAGGACCATCACGCCGCGCCTTCCCGCACGGTCGGAAATCATCCCAAACACCGGCCCGGCAAGTATCCCCAGGAAGGTCAGCAATCCCAGGTGTAATCCAATGCTCAGGTCGCTGTAGCCCAGGTTTTCATTCATGTGAATGACAAGGAACACGGCAAATGAGCGGTGGGCCATACCGCGGAGAGCGCTCACCGCCACCATGCCCAGGACCGCGGTGTTTCGAAGCAGAGGCAAGGTCGACTTCAGGTACTGCCTGAACGACGGCCTGGTCGTTTGGCCCTCTTGCGGTGATCGGAACGCATACAGAACAGCCAGACCCGTCACAGCAGCGGGGCCGGCGTGCAACAGCGCAACCGTCTTCCAACCGAACCCGGACCAGTTCAGCCCCCAAAAACTGATGCCGCCCAGCAAAAGGCCGACGATGATCGGGCCCGACGTGTCTCCAATCGACCCCCCTGATCTGTGGGCGGCGAAGGCAAAGGCCTTTTGGTGCGGGTACTTCGTCGCCAGCGTCGAAAAGGCCGGAGCATGCCACAGGGAAGTCCCGGCACCTGCAATGGTCACTGCGACGAGCACCAGCCAGTAGTACGGCGCCAGGCCAATCGCCATGTACCCCACCGTCAGGCACGCCATGCTCGCGGTCAGCATCAGGCCAACCTGACGCCTGTACATGTCCGTCAGGATGCCGGCCGGAACATTCATCGCGCCCATGGCGGCCGAGCGAGCGCCCTCGATGCCTCCAACCGCCACGTCGCTTATGCCAAGCCCCTCCTTCAGGTGCGGCAGAAGGACGATGATGCCCTGCTGGTAGAAGTGCTTGACGGCGTGACCCGCGGAAAGGCCCACAAGGAGTCTTTTGCTGGTAGACGCGGAGCGGACGGCGCTCGCCGATTGGGAAACGGAATCAGTCCCTGCGCCCGCCTGGGCCCGGGTTTCGGATGCTGCCAACTGGGTTACTTTCTCGCCGGAATTACGTTATGAGGGCCTCACAGACCGCTGCACGATTCTTCCACCCGTTTGCCGCTTGCGCAAGCGGCGCGGTCTCCATCCGGAATGTTAATTGCGCTGCGGTAATTCCCGGTCTGCACTGGCTGGGAAAACACCCGGCGATGTCGCTCGAAATCGGCCAACTGGCGCGGTATTGGAAAGGGCAAAATCCCGCGGCAGGTTAGCCTTGTTGTGCCCCAATGCGTAGTGTAAGTTTTCAGTCCGCCCACAATATCTTGCGATTTCGGCAAAAATTGGACTAGGGTTGTTGGCCGCCATTTGGAGGGGTGTCGCGGCAAGCAATCCACATCTGGAAGCGTTCTCGATTCTCCCCTTGGATTACGGGGGCGTAGCGAGCTCCGAGAAGCTTTGACCGGAGCCCGGCAATTGGCAAAATGAACTGCCCGTCTTGCGAAAACGAAGAGTCAAAGGTAATCGACTCGCGTGAGTCGCCGGAAGGCATCAGGCGGAGGCGAGAATGCCTACGATGCAGAAAGCGCTACACCACGTATGAGCGTGTACACACCGTCCAACTCATGGTTGCCAAGCGGGACGGCCGGCGGGAGCCATTCTCAACCGAAAAGTTGGAACGGTCATTTCGTATCGCCTGTGCCAAACGCCCCTTTGAGGTCGGAGCCATTTCGCGGATGGTTAACGACATCGAAAGGGAGTTGCACCGGCTCGCCAAGCCCGAAATCGAATCAAGCGTGATAGGCGAAATGGCAATCGAACGGCTCAGGGAACTCGACAGCGTCGCGTACATACGGTACGCATCCGTCTACCGCGACTTTCAGGACGAAGAGAGTTTCGCCAGGGAAGTCGAGGCCCTCGGCAGTGACACTACCTCCGGCGGAGGTCGGAGCCAACTCAGGTTGATACCTGACAACGTTCCGCGCCTGGCGGACCGCGGCAAGAAGCGCCGCAAACTGCCAGCCGGTTGACGCGTAGCGAGACCTCGTTGCCGCGTCGAGGACCGGAGAATTCCACTCCGGCTCCCAATTCCGGGCTTAACCACACTATTGTTAAAACTAACCTCATCAGGACCCAGGAAAACAACAGATGACAATTGATCACAACGGGACCGGCGATTCCTTCCGGCCAGCCGAATTGACCGAAAACGCAAGGGTCGTCGTCGAGAAACGCTATCTGCGAAAAGGCGAGGACGGCGACTACGCCGAAGACGCTCAAGGCATGTTTCGTCGAGTCGCAGACGCCCTGGCAGAGCCGGACCGCCGGTACGGCGCAAACGACCAGCAGGTCCGGGAAACGGCGCAAAGTTTCTTCGAGATCATGGCAACCCTGGAGTACCTGCCCAACTCACCCACGCTGATGAACGCCGGGACCGGCGCCGGCACGTTGTCCGCCTGCTTCGTGCTGCCTCTCTCCGACAGCATGGAGGGCATCATGGGCGCGGCCCACGACGCCGCCATGGTGCAGAAATTCGGCGGCGGCACCGGGTTCGCCCTGTCGGAACTGCGCCGCAAGGGCGCTCACATCAAGACCACCCACGGCAAGGCCTGCGGCCCCGTCGCTGTGCTCAAGCACCTGTCGTCGGTCTCCACCCTCGTAACCCAGGGCGGTAAGCGGGACGGCGCAAACATGGCCGTCATGGACATCCACCACCCCGACATCCTGGAATTCATCGAATGCAAGCAGGTAGAGGGAGACATCCACAACTTCAACATCTCAGTGGGTGTCAGCGACGAGTTCATGGAAGCCGTCGCCGCCGGCACGACCTACCCGGTCCGCGCCCCGGTCGATCCCAGCGACCCCGACAGCGACGTGGAAGAGGTGGGCAGCCTGGACGCCAGAGAGGTGTTTGAGAAGATCGTCCAGGGCGCATGGCGAAACGGCGAGCCCGGCATGATCTTCCTCGACGAGGTGAACAGGAACAGTCCGGTGCTGCACGTCGGCCGCATAACCGCCACCAACCCGTGCGGCGAACCAGCCGTTGCTCCCAAACGAGTCCTGCAACCTTGGGTCGATCGATCTGTCCAAGTTCGTGACCGGTGATTACGCGACCAGCGTTCGCATGAATGTGAGAATCACCGAACGACGGCGCCGCGCCGCAGATCGACTGGGTCCGTGTCGGGCACACCGTCCGGACCGCTGTCCACATGCTCGACAACGTGATCGACGCCAACCAGTACGCCGTCGACCCTATCCGCGACATGACGTTCCACACCCCGCAAGATCGGCCTGGGAGTCATGGGATTCGCCGACATGCTCGTACAACTCGGCATTCCGTACGACTCGGAAAAGGGCATCGAATTCGGGCGCGAGATGATGCGGTTCATCATGGTGCAGGCGGACGCCGCTTCCGCCGAGTTGGCCAAGACCCGCGGACCGTATCCCGCCTGGGAGGACGGCGCGCCCAAGAGACGCGCGAGACGCCGATGCGCAACGCATGCCGCTTGACGGTCGCTCCCACCGGCACCATCTCGATGATCGCCGGGTGCTCGAGCGGAATCGAGCCGCTCTTCTCCCTGGCCTTTCGCAAGCACAACATCCTCGAAGGCCAAACGCTCTACTACGTGGACCGCAACTTCGAACGGGTGGCCCGCGAACGCGGCTTCTACAGCGAAGAACTGATGGGCTACCTGTCTGACGGCGGATCTCTGTTGAAACGCGAGGACGTGCCCGATGACGTAAAGAGGCTGTTCCACGTGTCCGCCGACATCTCCCCTGACTATCACGTCCTGATGCAGGCCGCGTTCCAGGCGAACACAGACGCCGGCATATCCAAGACCATCAACTTCCCCAATTCTGCCACCATCGAGGACGTGGAAAACGCATACATGCTGGCGTGGCGGGAAGGCTGCAAGGGAATAACCGTCTACAGGGCCGGCTCACGCGAAAAGGAAGTCCTCACCACCGGCCATGAAGACTCGAAACCCGCTGACGAAGTCGCGCCAGCCAACGGACAGATGCCCATTCCTCAGTACGTGACCGAACGGGAGCGGCCCGCAAAACTGTCCGGCACGACCCGAAGAGTGCGAACAGGACGCGGAAACGTGTACGTGACGGTCAACATGAGCGAAGACGGTCGCCCGTTCGAGGTCTTCGCCGCGCATGGCAAGGCCGGAGGCAACGACGCTGCAATGGCAGAAGCCGTGTCTCGAATGGTGTCCTTGTCGCTCCGAAGCGCAGTTGACCCGAAGGATGTTGTGACCCAGCTACGCGGCATTACCGACATGCCGGCTTGGGACCAGGGCCAGTTGATCCGATCCGTTCCGGACGCCATCGCACTCGTGCTGGACGAGGTCATCGCCGAATCGGAGTCCCAGCGGACTCCGTTGCCCGACGACACCGGTCAGTTGACGATGCTCGAACGGCCCACCGCCAGGGAACTGGGAATGCCGTCGGCCCAGCCGGTCGACTTGATATCGGCTCCTACCAGGGACATGGCCGAAATCCTGAACGCCGGCATGTGCCCAGACTGCCAGGCGACGTTGGCCCACGAAGAGGGGTGCGTCAAGTGCTATCTCTGCGGCTTCAGCCAGTGCTGACCATGGCGCCAGGAGAGCAAAAGAAGGACTAACAACCTTGCTGCGGCGACCCCCCTCGTAGGGGAGACTGCCGCATGAAACGGCTGGCATGACTTGCCTGATGTCGGCCAACTTGCCACACCCGGCCGTTCCCGGCCGGGTGACGCTTTTGAGAAGGACCGGAGAATCCAACCAGGACGCGCGGCATTCGGACCACACCGCACACCCCCACTCCGGCCATCCACCCCTGTATGGGCTGGTTTCAAACCAGCCCTCGGGGCGAGGCGCGCTGTAACCCACGCCCGACATATAAAAACCCCAACCAACAAACAACGTCTCACTTTCATAACGCGGCGGATAATATGGTTCTCCGAACGGCTCCGATGCGCAAGACGTGCCGGACCAACTTAGCCAGACGCACAAAGGGGACCTGTATGCGCATACCACTGATCCGATTGGGTAAGCAAAAGGCCATCGACCCCGTCTGCCACATGGAAGTAGACGTGCAAGACCCGCCCGGCGGCAGTTGGGTCCACGAGGGCGTTACTTACTACTTCTGTGGCCCGGGCTGCAACCGGGCATTCCAGAAGGACGCGGCCTCATACCTCTCGGGGGAGAAGAGTGTCGAGATGTAGTGCGGAATCCGGATGAGGGCTGGTCCCACCGAAACGCTTTCCGCTACACGCAGCAAAATACCCACGGAAACATACGCAATGATCGGACTTTCTCGCTCAGCCAGAAGACTTTTCGCATGCGGTCTCGTCGCCGTGATCGCGGTTTTGATGATCGCCGGATGTGGCGGGAACGGCGCCTCCCAACAAGACCCGGCTGAAGCGGTCCGGGCTGGCGAAAACCTGTTCAACACCAATTGCTCAGCCTGTCACGGCGTCGGCGCAGTCGGGACCAACCAGGGACCGCCCTTGATCGACCGGACGTACCACCCGGGCCACCACAACGACTTCAGTATTCGCAACGCAATCAAAAACGGCGTGCGGAGTCACCACTGGAATTTCGGCAATATGCTTCCCGTAGCCGGCGTATCCGAGGACGACGCGGAGAAGATCATCTGCTACATCCGCGATACTCAGCTTGCTAACGGCACCTTCAAATCGGACGAATACGAATTTATGTGCTGACCTGCACGGGCGTTTGTCTAAAATGCTCAGCCGGTCCAAACAACCTGGCGAAAGGAACGAAAGTCCATGGATAACATCGACCTCGGGAGTCTGAACTACCTGGCGGTCCTCGTCGGGATCATCTTCAACCAGGTGCTCGGCGCGGCCTGGTACAGCGCCTGGAGCAAGCCGTGGATGGCCGGGGTCGGCCTCACGATGGAAGACATGGAGGCGATGAAGGGAACAGCGCGGCAGTGGTACCCCTACGTCGTCGCTATTGTCAGCGCCCTGGTGTTCACACTCGGCCTGGCTATCCTGGTCCAAGGCATGGGCGCGGACAATGCGGTCGACGGCCTCACCCTCGGGCTCCTGGCGGCCGTCGCCTTTATCGCGACGTCGTACGCCACCACGTACAGCTTCGAGGGCCGCGGCCTCACGATCTTCCTGATCAACATTGGCTACCCGCTGATTTCCTACGCGCTCATCGGGATCCTCCTGGCCGTCTGGCAATAGACTAGCGCGGCGCGACGCCTGAAGCGCCCGACGTATCGCAAACAGGCAAGTTTCAGGCCTGAATAGAGCAGCTTGTCAGCCACCAAGAGCACGGTACCCGTCGTTTGAATATCTTCAAACGCAGCCGCGTAGACGGCCAGCCTACCTTCTACTACGGCTGGGTGATCGTCTACGTTATGGCCTCCGCTGGGGCCGTAAGCATGGCAATGGGATCGTTGAACTTCGGCCTGTTCATCAAGCCCATGGGAGACGAACTGGGCATCGGCCGCGCCTACTTCGGCTGGGCCCAGACTGCCCGCCAGGTATCGAGCTCCGTTACCAGCCCGACCGTGGGGTGGCTGCTCGATCGGCACGGCTCCCGGATTCTCTTGCCCGTCGCCGCCACCATCACCGGGTGCTCCATGGTGCTACTCGCATTCGTTACCCAGGAGTGGCACCTCGTGGGGTTATTCGCCCTAATGGGCCTTGTTGGCTTAAGCGGTCCGGGCGCGCTGGTCACCTCGGTACCTGTACTGAAGTGGTTCGTCCGGCGGCGGGGCGTCGCGGTCGCCTTCGTAGGACTCGGGATCCCAGTCGGGGCCTTGATCTTCGTGCCGCTGACCCAATACTTCATCGACACCTGGGGCTGGCGCACCGCGTGGACCGTGCTGGCGGTAATCGGCATCGGAATCATCGTCCCGCTATCCCTGGTCTTTGTGCGTCGCCGGCCCGAAGACATGAATCTTCGGCCGGACGGCCTGCCGCCCAGACCTGGGCTGGGGCCGGGTGCTGAGTCTTCCGGGGAATCAGGCGTGAACCAGGAGGTTTCCTGGACGTCGCGGGATGCCATGCGGACGTTTCCGTTCTGGAGCCTCGTCGTCGTCTTCAGCATGGTGGCACTGGCAACCGGCACCGTCGCCCTCCACAGGATCGCGGCGTTCATGGACAGGGGTCTCGATCCCACGCTGGTCGCACTCGCCACGGCGTTCGATGCGGTCTGCGCAGGCGTGGCGACGTTTGCGTTCGGGATGCTCGTCAGGTTCGTCCCCGTAAGGGTCCTGGGCGCTGTGGGATTTTGCTTCCTGGGGATGGCGAGCGTAATGACGATTTACGCAGACTTCCTGTCCCTCATGTTCACTTCGATGGCGGTCTTCGGGCTCGGCATCGGCGGCATGATGTTCTTGCAGAACTACGTGTGGGCCGACTATTTCGGCCGGGAATACGTTGGCAGCATCAGGGGTATCGTGGCGCCAATAACGCTCACTCTCGGCGGCATCGGACCTCCGTTGGCCGGGTATATCCGGGACTGGACCGGCACCTACGACCCGGTCTGGTGGGCAGGCGTTTGCCTCATGTTCCTCGCAGCCCTGGTTTTCCTAGTCACGAAAGCCCCGAGAAAAGCGCTGGACGGAACGGCGTAAACCGCGTTCCCTGCCCAGCCACGCTCTCAGACAATCACTCGTAGGGGCGTTGGGATGTGGGCGCCCGAAGGGGTGGGGCGCGGCAACCGACACGATGCCATTTCGTAGTCGGACGGTGACTTATCAGACACCTTCCAAGAGGCGATCAGGTCCGAAAGCCAACACCTGCGCCCGTCAGGACAACCCCGTCCGTCGGGCGGCCCATTCCCTTGCGGCTGCTCCCTGCTCAGCCTGGAATGCTCGTACCGTCGGCAGACCCGGGGGAGGTGGTTGCACAGCCATGTAGGTAAAGTACCCTGCTATCGCCACCACGGCTGCGGTGACCGCGTCCCTGTCGGCAGCGCGACAGGCGAAGTGCCTGGTAATCACGTCCTCCGGAAGCGGCCCACCCTGCATCGTCACGCTCGGAGCGAATGCCACCACGTCCAGCCACGCCGGGCCGACAAGAGCGTGAGGCCAGTCGACGAACCAAATGCGCTCCGGCGTAATCAGGATGTTGTCCGCCCTCATATCGAGGTGCAGCAGCGTGTTGCCCTCCAGCAAGGCGCCGGCGGTATCCTCAATAGCAGCCAACGCCTCCAGGTTGCGGCGGGACCACTCGTCAAGGTCGCCGAGCCGGGACGGCCGTTCGTCCCGGAGTAACCCCCAGCCCCGGACGGTAGTCGCGAACATTTTGTTCGCGGTACCGGCCACGGCCGCAGGCAGTGGTGATGGCGTCAGAATTTTGCTCAGGTCCTCCATCGCCGAGACCACCCGATCGAGCTCGTGAGTCCGCCACGGCTGCGTCGGGTGACGCCCATCCACGTCCTCAAATACGAGTACGATCCAACCATTCTCGCCCTCGTCGTAGGACCACAGCAACCGCGGGACCGGGGCTCCACTCGGCATAGCAGCCATAATCCTCGCCTCGCGCCGGTGCATACCGGGCGTGTCGGGGTTCGGCTCGGGCCCGACCGCCTTAACAAAAACACGCCGCCCGTCGTCCGTGATTACCCGCGCCGCCACACCCGGCGAAAAACCGGTGGGCTGCGTCAGTGCGTCGACCACCGCCCCTCCCAGCCACCACTCGATCTGGCCGCGTATGCGACCGGGCATGTCAGCCCAGTCAAGCCTGACACCGCGGTCGGGCGGCGACACCGCCGCGCCTCCCTCAGTTTCTAAATTCTCTCGCGCAGTCATGCTCCGGTACCCACCCTTTCGTACACAGACACGTGCGAGCGACTCTGCGCCGTGAACGGCGTTCGGCGCCAGTCGGCCCACCTGTGGCGAAGGCGCAGGCCGGCCAGGCGCGCCATCAGGTCCATCTCCGAGGGCCACACGTAGCGCAGCCTCCCGGGATACATGCGTACGCCCTCTTCCGACAGGCGCAGGTGACGAAAGTCCACCGCCTGGCTGGCGGCGTCATGGACCGACACGTCCAGCCGGACGGATGCCAGGTCGGGCAGGCTGGCGCTCAAGCGTTGGCCCTTGTCGAACATGGACACGTCGGGCACGAAGGCGTGAATCAAGAAGACGCCGGACTCACCAAGATGTGACGCGACGTTTTCGAAGCACCTGGTCTGCTCCTCCTGGGTATCGAGCATGAAGAACGTGTTCGAGACGATGAAGACGAGGGAGAAGGCGCCCTCAATCTCTACATCGGCGAAATCCCCAATCGTCACAGGTATCGCCTCTCCACCCTGCTTCGCCCGTAGCTGTTCGATCATTGCGCTCGAAGAATCGATCCCGTGGACCTCGACGCCCCGACGGGCCAGGGGAAGTGCGAACGTCCCGGTGCCAATCCCAAGCTCAAGAGCACGGCCCCCAGCCGCAAGCTGCGCGAGCAACTCCACGCGCTCGGAAACGTCTACCGGGCGGTAGATTTCATCGTAGACGTCGGCGATGCGGTCACCATAGGTCGAAGCTGTGTACGCCTTCATAATTCGATTCCTCCTTAAATGACTCAACCAACAAAAAAGGCCTCCCGTTGTTGGGGAGGCCTCGACTCGGACTATGACTAATCGGTAGCTAGATTCTCCCCAAAGCGAAACGCAACCGCATGGGAGCCGCCGCCGTGTTCATGATGCTGGTCAGGAGTTGTTCGGACATCGGTCTGGTTCCAGGTCACCCGTCGGGCGCTTCGCAGGGCATGTCTCCACAGGCCTGCAACATCCAATTGTATGCGAAGCGAAGCCCGGTCGGTCCTACCCCGGCTTGCGGGCGTGGATGAAGTACATCGGTGAAAACAGGCCCAGCCGACCCGCTTCGACCATGGCATCCGCGCACAGATCCAGCGTCTCCGCCACGCGGACCGATCCTTCCGGCGCCACGCGCAGCGCCTCGAGCGTTCTCAGCAAATTCTGAGTGGCCCAGCGTCCAACCCTCGAACTGCGAAAGGCGGCAAGTGAAATACCCGAACCAACCAAGGGTTCGTACCAGGGAATCGAAGGTCCGGTCTGTACCGCAAGGTCTCGCGTTTCCAACACCTCGAAACCAACCGACTGAAGCGCGTCATCGATCGTTTGTCGATCGTCGATCACCAACAGGCCGCCTCCCAGTTGGATATCGGCCTTGATCCTCAGGTGCAGAGGGTCCTGATCATCGAAGCGATCGGTCATGATGTACTCGTAAACAGCAAGGTGTGCGCCCGGCTTCAACAGGCGAAACGCTTCGCCGTAGACGCTCAATTTGTCCGGCGCTATGCACGTCGCCTCGATTGAGTAGATAGCGTCGAACGATTCGTCCGCAGCATCTACGTTGAGGAAGTCGCAGTGCAGGAATTCTGCCAGGTGCGACAACTCCGCCTCGTCCACATACCTGCGGGCGCGTTCGAGTTGGTAAGCATTGCTGTTTACGCCTACGATGCTCGCGCCCGAAAAGCGGGCGATTTCCATTAACGGCCCGCCGACACCGCAGCCCAGGTCGGCGACGACCATCCCAGGCCTGAGTTCCAGGACCTCCGCCAGATATCGCTCGTGCCGAGTAAGGGACGCCTTGAAGCTCTCACCGGGAACGCGCGGGGCGAAGTGGAATGACCTGCCCCATCCGTACTCGTAGAAGTCGGTAACCAGGTCGTAGTAAACGTCGTTAACGTTCCTGCTGCCGCCTTCTTCGCCTTCCGCGCCGTCTCCCGCGAAATTCCTGAAGCGCTCTTCGTAGTCGCGGACATTCAGTGCAGTTTCAGATTCCCCTCGCTTACCCCTCAGGGTTTTGGAGAGCTTGAATGGCACGGAACAGTCCCCTTGCTGGGTTTCGAAACAGTGCGGTTCTGGCAACCGTTTCGTAAGAACGAGGTTATCTTAACGGCCGATGCGGAGGATTCGTTGGTCCCAGAAAGGTGGCCGCCGGGTCACTGCGTCGGCACACCTGGTTCAGAACCATAGGACCCTGTTCCACGGGAGACCTTTGTAAACCCCCCTCTCCTGGAGGGTGAGGGCGAACCCCAAATTGAGAGAAGGCCATTGAATCCTTCGGCCGCCGGTGAATCGGAGGTTGCGCAACGGCCTCCGCGGGCATGTGACTAGGGGCGCGATCAGGACTTCAAAGTGTGTCGAATCCGTGCCAGCCGGGTATGGCGGCCGACTGCCGGACCCACTCAGCCATCTGCTCCTCGTCCAGTTCATCCTCGTGGATATCGACCCAGCGAGAGTCCGGGTCCTTGCCGGATCCGGGTGGTTCCGGCCGCAACGACGCACCATTCAGGAAGGTCACCTTCACGTACCGCGTGAACACGTGGTAACTCAGGAACCACCCCTGGCCCTCGACGCCGTACCACGGCGAATTCCACCTCACTGCCTTCCGCACGTTGGGCACGGTGCGGACGATCAGGTCGTCGAGGCGTCTTCCAACGTCGCTCTTCCACTCCGGCATCGCCGCGATGTAGGCCTGCACGGGCGCATCGCCGTCGGCCTTCGCAATCTGCGGGTTACCGCCGGACAGGAGGACCACCTTCGCACCGCCCTGTCTGGTAGAGGACTTCGACGGCTTTTTGGACGACTTCGCGGGCATCGCCTTCCCTCCAATCCACACCCCAATGCGGGTCAGCTACCCACTCTACCTCGCCTTACCGCCGAAACAACAGCCACTCCCGCAAGGGGTAGCCTGCCCCGTGCTCGAAACGGGGTCATGCTCGAACCACCCGCATGTCATTCTTG
Organism: Dehalococcoidia bacterium; assembly: GCA_965220275.1. Taxonomy (GTDB): domain Bacteria; phylum Chloroflexota; class Dehalococcoidia; order Lucifugimonadales; family Lucifugimonadaceae. The sequence goes on from CBDCPN010000006.1 coordinate 199,763, forward strand.
AGCCGCCCAACTGTCATTCTTGAGCGAAGCGAAGAATCCCCCGTCCAAAACACCGGTCCGCATCGCACCTGTGGCGCCACCGCTAAAACACATGGATCATTGATACAAAACCCCACCGGAGAAAGAACCATGAGCGTCGATCAACTAAGCTTCTACCAGAGCAAGCTCGCCTATGAAATGGACTCCGCGGACCTCTACGAGGCCGTGACAAAAGGCAAGCCAATCGTCGTGGTCGATGGCCGTTCCGCCGGCGCATTTGCCACAGAACGTATACCAGGCGCCATAAGCATCCCTCACCGGACAATCAACTCCAAAACCACCGAGTCGCTCGACAAGTCGAAGTTGTACGTCTGTTACTGCGACGGCATCGGGTGCAACGCCTCGATCAAGACGGCGCTGAAGCTACTGAAGCTCGGATTCCAAGTGCGCGAACTCATCGGCGGGCTCGACTGGTGGAAGCGCGACGGCTACGCCACCCACGGCGAGGAAGCGCGTGCAGGGGTATTGCTCGAGTGCGGCTGCTGACGTGATGCTGTGGTCCACTTCAAGATGGCCAAATCGTGTGGTCAAAGCTGGCATAGTCGCACACACATGAGAAAGCCCGCCATACCGACCTATCGACGGCTCCTGATCGCGTGGTTCTTCGTCCCGTTACACCGGCTTTTGTTTCGCCTCTCAAACGGCCGACTGCTGGGCCGATTGGAAGGCCACGGCGTCCTCATACTCGTCACCAGGGGCCGCAAGAGTGGCAAGCCGCGTTCTTCCCCCTTGATGTACTTCCAATTCGAAGGGTCAAGCGACCTCATCATCGTCGCTTCAAACTACGGCCTGGACCACCACCCGGCCTGGTACCTGAACGCCGCAGCCGACCCAATCGTCTCCGTCGAAACAAAGGGCGAAACCTACGCGGCAACTGCCCGCATTACCAAAGCCGAAGAACGCGCCGCCCTATTCAACAAAGTGGCTACAGCAAACCCACGCTTCGCCCGCTACCGCAACGCCACCAACCGCCAAATCCCCGTCGTCGCGCTCCGCCGCGACGGGCCGCCCGTTTGAGGGGCAGCACCCCCCTACATCCCAATCATCACCTTGCACGTATCCGGCCGCGGCGATCGGGCGTATTCAAACGCCCTCACCGACTCATCGAACGAAAACCGGTCCGTCACCAGTTGAGCCACCGGCACTCTGCCGCTGCCGGTCAACTCGATCGCCGTAGGATATGCGTTGGCGTAGCGAAATACCGTAGCCAGGTCCACCTCTTTGACCATCGCAGCCACCGTGTCGATCTTGGTTGGCTGCGGACCCATCCCAACCATCACGACACGTCCGGCCGGCGCCGCAGCGTCGATAAGCGTCTGGGGTCCGTCCGGATGCCCGGAACACTCGACCCCAACATCCGCGCCGCGGCCACCAGTCGCCGACATAACGGCCTCCGCCAATGACTCCGACCGCGCGTCCACAACTGCAGCCGCGCCAAGTTTCCGGGCCCGTTCGAGCCGGGCGGGTATGACATCGGCCACGACTACCTGCGACGCCCCGTAGGCCAACGCGGCCAACAGGGTCACGCACCCAATCGTCCCTGCGCCGTTTACTGCCACCACGGAGCCTGGCCGTACTCCGCCGCGTTCGCAGGCGTGAACTCCGACTGCGAGCGGCTCCATGAGCGCCCCTTCCTCCGTGGTCAGGTGGCCCGGTAACCGAAACGTCAACGCGGCCGGGTGCAGCACGTAATCTGCCAGCACTCCGTCATATGGGGGCGTCGCCCAAAAACGCACGTCCTTGCACAGGTTGTAACGCCCGGTCCGGCACTCCCGGCACGCGCCGCACGGCACGCCTGGCTCCATCGCCACCTCGTCCCCGGGCTCCAGTGACTCCACATCGTCGCCCACCGCATCAACCACGCCAGCGGCCTCGTGGCCCAGGACCATCGGGGCTCTCAGCACGAAATCGCCTATCCGCCCATGTTCGTAATAGTGGACGTCGCTGCCGCAAATGCCGACCGACCTGACGCTCACTCTCACCTCGCCCGGCCCTGGCGCCCCGGGATCGGGGACATCGCGGACGGCGAGGTCGAGCGGGCTATTCAGTACGAGCGCCTTCAACGGGCGCCCTCGCCTCCGTCCACCGGCAATATCACCCCGTTTACGTAGTCCGACAGCGGGGACGACAAAAACAGCGCAACTTCAGCCACCTCACGAGGCTTGCCGAAACGGTTCATAGGCACGCCAGCCAACTTGAAGTCCGTCCTCGGGCCAGGCGTCCATACCGCCTCGGCCATCGGCGTGGCGATCACGGTCGGCGCTATGGCGTTGGTTTGCACGTTGTGGGGCCCGAACTCCACGGCCATGGTCATCGTAAGTAGCTGCAAGCCGGCCTTGGAGGCGCTGTACGCGGCGTGTTCCTCCAGCGCGCCCAGACCGGCGCGAGACGTGATGTTCACAATCTTCCCGCTACGCCGTTCGACCATGCCCGGCGCAAAGCACTGCGTCAGCAATAGAGGCGCCAGCAGGTTCACGTCCAGCGTGTTGTGCCACTCGAATAGGCCGACTTCGAGCACCGTTTGAGGGTGCGTGAGGCCGGCGTTGTTGATCAGTATGTCGACCTTTCCGAACTCCGCCAGGGTTGTATCGCCCAGCGACCTCACCTGGTCCGGCTCGGCAAGTTCGGCGGTTTGAGTCCACGCCTTTACGCCGCGGCAGCGCGCCGCCTCTGCGGTCGCCTCCAGCCCAACCTCATCGCGCGCCGTCAACGCCAAGTCGGCCCCGGCGTCCGCGAGCGCCTCGGCGATGGCTACTCCGATCCCTTTCGAAGCGCCGCTCACAAACGCCACCTTGCCGCTCAGGTCTATCTTCATTCCGCTGGGTATGTCCATGTCGCTTACCTAACGCTTGCCGCGTTCGCTGACACTCCCGGTAAGTTGAAAACGCGGCTCCCGGCAATCGAACATTACCACGCGGTCCACGTCGGCTCGACGCGTGGCATCTGCCGCTCCGCCATAGTCCACCCAACTCGCCGCGCCCAGAGGGATCGAACGCTGGCAGTCATCGCTGGTACAAGGGTTTTCGCTACACTTCACGTCTCTGCGAGAGGGGTTGGAATGTCAAGGTTATTGAGTCTGCTGGTAGGCGGCGTTGCGCTGCTGGTCCTGTCGACGATTGGATGTACCAGCGGTCCCGCGCCAACGCCGACCTCCGCGCCAGCACCGACCCCGGCGCCCACTTCGACTCCCGCGCAAACTCCAACACCTTCGCCCACGCCGACCTCTACACCTTCTCCGACCCCTTCGCCAACACCGGAACCGACGCCTACGCCAACCTCTACGCCTACACCTGCTCCTTCCCCAACACCCACCTCCACCCCCGCACCGACCCCGGCGCCCACATCGGACCCCGCGCAGCCGGCCGGTACCCTGACACTTGACGAGTATTTGCTTAACTGCGCCCTGGTCGTGGAATTGAGAGACTGGACCACCTACGGGGAACTATCCGCCGCCGCCGCGCAGATGATCGAGGTTTTCTCTCAGTTGGCGCCCCCCGACGAGGTGGCCGATTGGCACAACAAGGGTCTGACCCTCGTTCGAAACTTTAAGAGACTGGTTGACACGCAGCCGGTGGACCAGGAAATAGGCGCCGAGTTCTTCCCGATAGCCGCAGAAGTGGAACCCCATGCCGATGCTGTGACCCAGGCCGAAAGAGAAATGCCTGACGACATACGAACGCAAATGACAGAGGCCGGCTGCCTGCAAGAAACCGGCTAATACGTCACATTGCCACTTGGGTCGGTATTCACTCCGGTGGGTATGTCCGTCTCGCCTGCCTAGCTTGCCGTGAGCGTGCGTCTAAAACCAGTTTGAGGTGCGGCCGTTGCCAACCGAACACAGCCGCGGGGGTCACGCACTTTCGAGACTCTTCGATTGACCGCCCGCGGAGATGCGTAGTCTCTATGCGCATGTGATACCGCCGCCGACGGCCAACAAAAAAACCGGCCATACTGCCGAAATCAAATGGATTCTGGGATTAATGGTGGGCCGCGTAAGACTGAATTGCGAACTTTTCGGTGCGAGGCTTTTATCTGCGGACCGCGAATCCCAGCCCAACCGGGGTAGCTGCTCCCCTCCAGGTGCCGTGGCTTGTAAGCCAGGTGAGTTGCATCGCACCTACCCGTTCGTTCGAGATGCCTGTCATTGGCTTGAATCCTCCAGCGCGTGTGGGCCCCCAAGCAGTCTCTCTTCGATGTCGTTGCCGCGCCTCTCACTTGGGTCCAGTCAGTCAGACCTGCAAATGACTTTCCGAACGTCGACTGCGCTTTCCGGCAGTGTGCAGAGTTACCCAAATTCCTCCCTGAGCATCTCAGCCGCCATGGACTCATTCCTGAGCTTCAAGTACGCCTCGTCGAGCGGGATATCGGCAGCGCTTCCCGGCGCGAAACCGCAGTCGGGGTGCAGGAGAACCCGCTCAGGCGCGACGTATTGGACGGCCCGTCTGACGCGGGCGGCAATCTCGTCTGGCGTGTCTATGTGGCTGCTGCGGCAGTCGACGCATCCCAGGCCGATATCGAAGCGTTCTGGTATGTCGCGCAATACGGCGAAGTCGCCCGCCGCCGGTATCGCAAACTCCAGCATGAGGATATCGACCTTGAGACCGGCCAAGGCTGGGAGAATCGGCTCGTATCCGCCCTCGCCGACCCATCCTGCGCGACCCTTATTGCGCCGGCACAGGTGGACCGCCAACCGGACTCCGTCTACTCCCTCGACGACGCGGTTCAGTAAGTCGACGCAGTACGCCATCTCGGCCTGCGGGTCGTCGTAGTCCGCCCGCACCTTCGGGTCCACGAACAGGCACAGATGAGGGTCGTCAATCTGCGCCACCGCTACCCCTTCGTCGCGTAGGGCTTCGAGCTCTTGCCGGAGCACCGGCACGAGCGCCTCTGTGAAGTCACGACGAGTGGGATACGCGGCTATTGACAGTTCGGGGTCCCACATCCGCTCACCTATCAGGTATGGCGATGGTATGGCGACCTTGACTTCGCGTCCCGTATGCAGTTTGAGGAACCCTGCCTCCCTCGCCAGCAGGCCGGGGTTTGCGACTTCGATTTGCGAAGTGACGACGTGCCACGTCTGGCGCTGTCCGAGGACTTCCTTGATGGATAGATCGAACCCGCTGCATATATCGGCTATCACCCCGATATATGACTTTCTGCGCCATTCCCCGTCGGAAATGATGTCGATGCCGGCAAGCTCCTGCATCTGCGCGACGTATGGTATGGCGGAGTCCATCATCCGCCGAAAGTCACCCGAAGAGCCGCCCCCTTCGACCTGTGATTCAATCAGGTCTCGCACGTATTGAGGTCGCGGCATGGAACCGACGACGGTGGTTGGGAACAGGTCTCTTTCCATTTGGCGCTCAGGAAAGATGTCGTGTGGTTTCTCCGCTCTTGGCCGGACGTGGCTCAGGAACAGGTTAGGTCGCGAACCGCATCCAGTCGGCGGTGGCTAGATGGTAGTCCTGGACGGTGTCGACCTCATGGTAGTTACCGGGTACTGCGACGTAATGTACCGGGATCCCATCTCGGATCATCCGGTCGAGTAGGTGGATCACGTACGCCATGCGGAAAGGTCTGCCATCGGCTATGACTTGCTCATCACCCAGTTCGGCGTGGAGTTCGTCGTAGAATCGCAGGAACTGAGAAGCGCCCTCGGCCGTCATCTTGATAACGCCCGAATACTCTCCGGATGCCTCGTGCGGCTTGATCGTCCGTGAGACCTCAACCACGCGGACGCCGTCCACGAGAATCTTTTCGGCGTCCGACTCCGGGTGCATACTCCGAAACACATACCTTTCACGCCAACGAGTGTCCATGACGAGCGTGATGTCGTGTGGCGAATCCTGAAGCGCCTTCACTGCGTCGCCAAGGTACAGCGTGTCGGTGTATGTCGCATAGAAGCCGTGAGCCATGTGTTCGCGGGCACAGACCAGAGAAGCGAGGATGTTGGTCGTGGGCCAGGCGGGATTTTCCACATAGGAGAGATTTGGGTAGGCGTCCTGGACAATATCCATGAGATACCCGCCTACGAAGACAAACCGGTCCAGACCATTCTGTCGAAACGCACTTAGCGTCCAGTCGAGAATCCTGGCGCCCGCTACTTCAGTAAAGCACTTTGGCTGTGACGCGGTGAAGGGCATAAGGCGTTCGCCCCGTCCGGCCCCGAGGAGGATGACGTTCATGCCTTTGTGCTGCTCCGTACCGCCAGTTCCCGCTCAGACTACCGAGAGATCGAGGCGGGCGCAAATTCGACCGTTACGAGGTCAAGCGTCCGCTCAGGACGGGGTAGAGATGCCCGCTTTCGACTCGTCGACTCCGTGCGTGGTGCTCCGTCGGGGCTGCCTTGAGACCTCATTGTCTCCAACGAGCGGTACGAGAGTCCGAACACCCCACGTGGGTCCACGCCGGTGCCGACTCCTTCTCCTGCACCCACGTCTACACCCATTCCGACCGCTACGACCGCTACGACCGCACCAACCCCTACCCTGACCCCGAGCCCGGTTCCTGCATCGACACCTGCCCTTGCGCCGACCCCAGTCCTTCCATCGACACCTGTGCCTGCATCTACCCCGGCCTCTGCGCCGACTCCTGCGCCCGCATCAACTCCGGAGCCTGCGTCGACACCCGCGCAGTCAGCCGTTGCCGTGACCCTTGACGAGTATCTATTGAATTGCGCCCTGTTTGAACAATTGAGGGACTGGACCACCTACGGAGAAATATCCGCCGCCGCCGCGAAGATGATCGAGGTGTTTTCCCAATTGGCGCCCCCTGATGAGGTGGCCGACTGGCACAACAAGGGACTGACCCTGGTTCGGAACTTCAAGAGACTGGTTGACACGCAGCCGGCGGACCAGGAAATAGGCGCCGAGTTCTTCCCGATAGCCGCAGAAGTGGAACCCCATGCCGATGCGGTGACTCAAGCCGAAAGAGAAATGCCCGACGACATACGAACGCGTATGACAGAGGCCGGCTGCCTTCAAGAAACCGGCGCTTGAAACGCTTGTACCTCCCCGCGCGCCAACGGCCATTCCTTCGCCTGTGGCCGGAGATGACCACGGCTAAATTGAAAGCGCTGGCGAGGTGTTGGTTGTTGACGACGTCTGGGGCCCTCCATAGTGCTGAGGCGACCTGGATGTCTCCCGCCTCACAGCGAAAGAGGGCCGGTTCTGCATGGGTTATGAATTTCTTTGGACAGCTTCCGAATTGGGGTCAAGTTGTAATTAGCAAGAGGACTCAGACGGCGAGAATCTCGTGGCGCCTGGTTTGACGGGCAGGTATAAAATGACACTACCGTACGAGTTAGGAACGGCCGTTTAGCACAGGTTTGGTCAATTTCACAGTAGCTGCTTTCCCGTGCCGTTGCCGTCGATTCATCCAGATCGACGGCCTTGGCGTCAACGTGACACTGCCCGTGCTTCGTTCGCATTTGAACTAAAGGACGCCAATTGGAAGCGACCTCCATTTACACCGTTGTCGGTATTGGGCCTAGGGTGATCTATTTTGCCCGGCCGTTCCGCTACCATGCCGCGGGCAGTGCTTTTTTTCACGACCGTGATGATTGTCGCCTGGGTGCCGAACTCCCACCTGAGACCGTGCAGCTGGGCACCGGTGGTAGATCTCGCTGCGCCAACTGCTTTATCCTCTCGGTGCAGGGCGCAGTCAAATGATGGGAGCCGGAGTCTTTTTAGGAGTCCTTATTGCCGCGGCCTCCTTGGGCTTAGTGGCCGGAGGCGTCTGGCTCATCATCTGGGGCCGTGGCGAAGCAAATCGTGGAGCCGGGGTTCTGTCCACATTCGTAGGCGTTGTTCTGTTTATCACGAGCGCAGGGGTGCTACACGGAACCGCCACCTAGAAGGTCGAGTCGCCGGAGCCGCCTCCTGACAAAGGTCACGGTTTGTTCAATCGGTGCGTTGCTAATCGGTGTCGGTTGTCTTGCAACGCCGCCTACACCAACATCACCGGCCCCGACTGCCGTAGCCGAGCCTCCAACACAGATACCGCTCGGGATCAGTCAAGACACAATAATGTCCGCCTTTGAACAGGCGGGCTTCTCCGCCCCAAATTCTCACGGGCCGGAGTGGGTCTCAGCCACGTACTCCCCCGGCACAGGCAGCAGCATCACCCTCGATGTCTTTGGCCCTGAGCAAAACGTAGAGACTGCGGAATTGTCCTTCTGGGTTTCAAGCCCCATTGACGATGCTCTCCACAAATCGGCTGTGTCGCTCGCCTGCAAGTTACTGTTGCTAGTAACGGCACCTGACTGGTCAGAGGGAGGCCAGTGGGTTACTGATCGCGTTGCCTCATTCGGCATGCAGGGCGACGAGGACCACGAGACTTTCGCGGACAACCGCGTAATCAGGCTCCACTACCGGACCGAGCGCGACTTTGGATTGGTGTCGGTCGAGGGGAAATGAAAGCCGGTTCTCCACACCTGTAGCCTGTTGTTCAACACCTTCCAAGGCCACAACTACCGGCGGGCACTATTACCGGTTGCGGACGGTCCATATCCGTTCCACCTCGGATATCCGTGTTATCGGTACGGAAGTCCGGGGCGGAAAGTCGAGCAGATTCACATGTAACTTTTCGTTTCGTGGTCACCTTGAACCAAGTACTCCACGTCAATCTCCCGCAAGGGGTTGCGGCAGGCAGACAATGCAATGTCGAATCGCTTCTTTGTAGCGCATGGGACATGGCGGCGCTCCCACCCCCCGACCACGGTTCCATGCCACACGATCTGTCAGTCCCATCTCCCGCTTCACTTCTACTATCCAGCAGGACTTGATGGTTCGTCCGGTTCGTCGCCTTACGCATTCCTGGATGTGTTCATAGGTCGGCATCACCCTCTCTCCATTGGCACCGCCGCAACACCGGGCGATCGGCCTCTAGGGGTCGTCCACAGTCTCTACGGGTAGCGCGTCGGCGATACCGGCGGCGACGGCCAACAAAAAACCGGCCAAAAGGCCGGATTGATGCGGTTTAGGGGACTATTGGTGGGCCCGGGATGACTCGAACATCCGACCTCTACTTTATCAGAGTAGCGCTCTAACCGGCTGAGCTACGGGCCCGTCTGACAACCGCTGCGAAGGCTCTAAATCCGGCTGCCTGGAACACAAAATAAACTGCTCCAGGCCGCGGGATCAGCAGTCCTTGCGGCCGACACCGTCCAATTCTACAACTAGCTCAACCGGTTTGTTTCGCGCTACTACCAACCGCAGCGATTCGGAGTTGCTGGTGTTCAGGGGCTGGTGAGCAGCACCTTCCGGTATGTAGATCATGTCCCCCGGACCGATCTCCTCTTCGACGGACAGGTCGTCACCCGTCAGCATGATGCCGCGGCCTGAGAGGACGAAGATCGCCGATTCACAGTTCGAGTGGTAGTGCGGCGACGAACATCGGCCGGGCGGTATGACCGACTCGGCAAGGTGGATGCCGGTCGCACCGGTAAGGGACTCGGAAACGCCGGCGACGCGCGTCATGGCGCCCGACTGCACTTCGATCTCACGCTCGCTCTCGCGGACCACCTTGATCCTGGGACTATTGGCGTCGTCATGTCGCATGCGGCAAGTATAGACCCGAGATGAATGTAGCCCCGGCGGCGCGGCGTGCGACCTCTCGCAACGCAATCCCGCGGCCGCCAACGAAAAGAGCCCCGTTGCCGGGGCTCTTGCTGGCGCTTAACTGCTGAATAGTGAAAGGAAGAATACGTCGTTAGTTCTTTGGTTTGTTGTGTTCTTGTCGCTCTTTCGAGCACAAGGCGACGGACTTTTCTGAGGGGCAACTGCCGGGTCGCTTAAGAGCCCCTTCCACTCCGGTTGCCCGGAGAGAATCTCGCTCCATCAAGCTATTCGACTGCTGCCGTCCGCCGATCGACCAGGTAGCACTTTGCAGGTTGATGCCATTCCCGCGTGGGCCGCCATCAAACACACCGTGTTCTTGGCGACTTCAATCGGGACAGCCCTGCTTAGGGCTCCTTAGAAAGGAGGTGATCCAGCCGCACCTTCCGGTACAGCTACCTTGTTACGACTTCGTCCCAGTCATCGGCCCCACCCTCGGCGCCTGCCTCCCCGAAGGGTTAGCCCAGCGACTTCAGGCGTTGCCAACTCCCATGACGTGACGGGCGGTGTGTACAAGGCCCGGGAACGTATTCAACGCAGTATGCTGACCTGCGTTTACTAGCAACTCCGCGTTCATGCAGGCGAGTTGCAGCCTGCAATCCCAACTTGGACCGGCTTTGTAGGATTGGCTCCACCTCACGGCTTCGCAACCGTCTGTACCGGCCATTGTAGCGTGTGTGTAGCCCTGGACGTAAGAGCCATGATGACTTGACGTCGTCCCCACCTTCCTCCCGTTTAAGGGCAGTCCGGCTAGAGAATTCAACTAACCGCAGGGGTTGCGCTCGTTGCGGGACTTAACCCAACACCTCACGGCACGAGCTGACGACAGCCATGCAGCACCTGTGCAAGCTCCCTTGCGGGTCCCTCACCTTTCGGTTTGGTACCACTAGCATGTCAAGCCCAGGTAAGGTTCTTCGCTTACCATCGAATTAAACCACACGCTCCGCTGCTTGTGCGGGCCCCCGTCAATTCCTTTGAGTTTTAGCCTTGCGGCCGTAGTCCCCAGGCGGGATGCTTATCGCGTTAGCTTTGGCTCGCAGGGGGTCGATACCCCACAAACCTAGCATCCATCGTTTAGGGCGTGGACTACCCGGGTATCTAATCCGGTTTGCTCCCCACGCTTTCGTCCCTCAGCGTCAGAACTGTCCCAGAAAGCCGCTTTCGCCACTGATGTTCCTCCCGATATCTACGCATTTCACCACTACACCGGGAATTCCGCTTTCCTCTGACAGCCTCTAGTCATGCAGTATCCCCCGACCGCTCCAAGTTGAGCCTGGAGTTTTCACAGGAGACTTACAAAACAGCCTACGGACCCTTTACGCCCAATAATTCCGGACAACGCTTGCCACCTACGTATTACCGCGGCTGCTGGCACGTAGTTAGCCGTGGCTTATTCCTCAGGTACCGTCCTTGCTCTTCCCTGAGAAAAGAGGTTTACAACCCTAGAGCCTTCGTCCCTCACGCGGCGTCGCTGCATCAGGCTTTCGCCCATTGTGCAAGATTCCCTGCTGCTGCCTCCCGTAGGAGTGGGGGCCGTGTCTCAGTCCCCCTCTGGCTGGTCGTGCTCTCACACCAGCTACCCGTCTTTGGCATTTGGTAGGCCGTTACCCCACCAACAACCTGATAGGACGCGAGCTCCTCCCAGAGCGGCGCCGGTTGCCCGGAACCCTTTCCTCCACCGCCTTTACACGGTGGAGCGTATGCGGAATTAGTCCGCCTTTCGGCGGGTTATTCCCCTCTCTGGGGTAGATCACCCACGCGTTACTCAGCCGTTTGCCGCTAGGACATCCACCCCGAAGGGTGGAGCCTCGCTCGACTTGCATGCATTAGGCGCGCCGCCAGCGTTCGTCCTGAGCCAGGATCAAACTCTTCGAAACTGACGTATCTTCCTTTCACTATTCAGTTGTTAAGGTGCCAAATCCAGAACGATTTGTTTTCTGGGTAGACGCGCAAGTATACGAGTTGACACGCAGCAGAGTCAATCTGCCCGCCCCCAACTTCAAGGCCTGACTGACAGGTACGCGCCCACCCTGCCAGGCCCCACACCCCTGGAATCAGGGCAGCCACTCGCGATGGGTCCCCTCGTTCGTTGACACCGTATTGGAGGGACAATAAATTTGCGAGAAGAACGAAAACGCATCCGATGGGACCCAGCCGCCGCGCACCGTCTCATCTGAACGATTGCTGAACTTCGCCGTGACGGACGGCGTGCATAAGTAAAGTTAAAGTCAACCAGCATAGAGGGCGCCGGCGAGTTCGGCCGGACGCAGAAACCCCCAGGGAGTCCTGAATGGCAAGGCAAGTACCAGGCGAGCCGTACACGCGCATAACCTCGGACGAGGCATACCAGATGCTCCAGGAAGGCGGCTCGGTCATGGTGGACGTTCGACGGGACGACGAGTACAGGGAGGGCCACGTATCCGGCGCCGTCTTTATTCCCGTCGATGACGTGATTCCCAGGTTCGACGAACTGCCCGCAGACGGCAACCTCCTCTTCATATGCGCGGTGGGCGCGAGGAGCGGGCTGGCCGCCGAGTACGCCGCCGCAATGGGCGCCGATACCGAACGCCTCTTCAACGTGGATGACGGTACCCCCGCCTGGATCGAAAAAGGCTACCCCACGTCTTACGGCGACGACTTGTGAGCGCCAACGCCCAGGGACCATCCGCTTGAACATCCTCGTGGTCGGCTCCGTCGCTTATGACTCTGTCAGCACACCGACGGGCCGCAGGGAGCATCAACTCGGCGGGTCCGCAACCTACTTTTCCGTCGCCGCCAGCTACTTCTCGGACGTGAGCGTCGTCGCGGTCGTGGGCAGCGACTTCAGGCAGACTGACTGCGACTTGCTAGAGTCCCGCGGGGTCGATCTGTCAGGCCTAGAATTCGCGGACGGTCGTACGTTCCACTGGTCCGGCGAGTACGCCGATGACATGAACACCGCGATAACGCGGGATACCCAACTAAACGTCTTCGAGAACTTCAAGCCCAGGTTGACGGAAGAACAGTCCTCATCGTCGCACCTGTTCCTCGCCAACATCGACCCGGCGCTGCAACACGGCGTCCTGGACGCCATGGCCGAAAGACCGCGCATGGTGGCCTGCGACACCATGAACCTGTGGATAGACATCGCCCGGCCGGAGTTGGCCCGCCTTTTTCCGAGGGCCGACACCCTTTTGATAAACGAGGCGGAGGCCAGGCAGTTCACCGGTGAGGCGCAGTTGCCGAACGCCGCACAAAAACTGCTCGCGGAAGGCATGGACTCGCTCGTCGTGAAGCGCGGTGAATACGGGGTGGCCCTTTTCCAACGGGAATTCACCTTCGCCGCACCGGCCATACCGGTGGTTGATGTGATCGATCCCACCGGCGCCGGCGATTCGTTCGCGGGAGGCTTCATGGGCTACGTGTCCGCCGCCGGTGACACCGGCCCTGCAACCGTTCGCCGTGCCACCATTGTCGGGTCGGTGATGGCATCATTTACCGTAGAGGCGTTTGGACTTGAAAGGCTGGCACACCTCTCGCCGGACGACATAAGGCGAAGATTCGACGAATTCATCGAGCTGACCAGGTTCGATCCTCGAGACGGCGGGTCCGGCCTGCCAATAAGGAACGTGAGCAACTGATCCCCCATCCATGGCCGAAAATGTTGCCCGTCCTCCCGTCTAAAACGTGACAAACTCTGACCTACGGAGACTGCATATTGGACTACGACATCAAGGACCTGTCGCTGGCGCCGGAGGGCGCCTTGAGGGCCGAATGGGCCGGGAGAGAAATGCCCGTCCTGGCCTCAATCCGCGAGCGTTTTGCCAGGGAACAAACGTTGCGCGGGGTCAAGATAGCCGGCTGCCTGCACATCACGTCTGAAACGGCGAACCTCGCCGAGACGCTGCAGGCCGGCGGCGCCGAAGTTGTCCTGTGCGCCTCAAACCCGCTCTCTACACAGGACGACATCGCAGCCTACCTCGTTCAGTCGGGGATCCCCATTTTCGCCGTCAAGGGCGAGGACAGTGAGACCTACCACCGCCACATCGAGGCAGCCGTCAAGTCCGGCCCACAGATCACCATCGACGACGGCGCAGACCTCGTCGCCGCGCTCCACTCCAGCCACCCCGAAGAACTCGAAAACGTGATGGGCGGCATGGAAGAAACGACCACCGGCGTGATCAGGTTGAAGGCCATGTCGGCCGGCGGCAAACTGCGGTACCCGATAGTGGCTGTCAACGATTCAGACACCAAGCACATGTTCGACAACCGCTACGGCTCCGGCCAGAGCACCCTAGACGGCATTCTTCGGGCAACCAACGTCCTCATCACCGGAAAGACCGTCGTGACGATCGGCTACGGCTGGTGCGGCAGGGGCTTCGCTTCAAGCGCAAAGGGAATGGGCGCCCATACGGTCGTGTGCGAAGTGGACCCGGTGCGGGCCCTCGAAGCGGTGATGGACGGCCACAGCGTCATGTCGATGAACGAGGCGGCGAAGATAGGCGACATTTTCGTGACTGTAACCGGCGGCATCAGCGCCATAGACCGCCACCACTACGAAAATATGAAGGACGGAGCAATACTCGCCAACTCCGGGCACTTCGACGTCGAAATCAACATAGGCGCCCTTGAGGAGATGGCCGAAGCCAGGCGTCGCCCTCGGGAATTCATCGAGGAGTACACGCTGGAAGACGGCCGAAAAATCAACCTGTTGGGGGAAGGACGGCTGATCAACCTTGCCGCAGCCGAAGGCCACCCGTCCAGCGTGATGGACATGAGCTTCGCCAACCAGGCCCTCGCCGGCGAATACATCGTCAACAACCACCAGTCTCTGGATCCGGGCGTACATATACTGCCGAAGGAAATCGACCGGCAGATCGCATCGCTGAAGCTGGACTCAATGAAAATGTCCTATGACACCCTGACTGCGGAACAGGAACGTTACCTGGCAAGTTGGGAACTGGGCACCTGAACCAACCCTGACATACCTGACAGCGCACTCTAAAAACCCGGAAAGTCCTGACGAGCATGACCGAATCCAACGCCACCTACCTACTCACCTCCGAGTCCGTGTCAGAAGGACACCCGGACAAGATATGCGACCAGATTTCAGACGCCGTCCTCGACGCCGTCATGGCCGCCGATCCGTCAGGGAGAGTCGCCTGCGAGACATCTGTCACAACAGGCCTGGTCCTGGTGTTCGGAGAGATCTCTACCACGGCAAACCTGGATGTGCCGAAGATCGTCCGCGAGACGATCAAGGGAATCGGCTACGACAACCCCGCTTACGGGTTCGACGGTGATTCCTGCAGCGTGCTCGTCGCGATCGACGAGCAGTCATCCGACATCGCCGCAGGCGTGGGGACAGCCCTTGAAGTTCGAGGTCAGGATAAAGCTGACAGTGAGACCGGCGCTGGCGACCAGGGAATGATGATCGGCTACGCGGTCAATGAGACCCCGGAGTTGATGCCGCTGCCGATCGCCCTTGCTCACGGCATTACACGGCGAATGACCGATTGCCGCAGGCGAGGACTGATCGGCTACCTCCGGCCCGACTCAAAGAGCCAGGTCACGGTCGAATACGACTACGATCACCGTCCGGTCAGGGTCGACACCGTCGTGATAAGCACGCAGCACGCCGACGACGTCACCCAGGAACAGATCGCAGAAGACCTCGAACGCCACGTGATCAGGGAAGTCGTGCCCCACGAATTCCTCGACGAAAAAGTTAAGACCTACATAAACCCGTCCGGGCGGTTCGTTATCGGCGGCCCGGTCGGCGACTCGGGACTCACCGGGCGAAAGATCATCGTGGATACGTACGGCGGCAGCGCGCGACACGGCGGCGGCGCATTTTCCGGCAAGGACCCCACCAAGGTCGACCGCTCCGGCGCATACGCAGCCCGGCACGTCGCGAAGAACATCGTCGCCGCCGGCATCGCCGACCGCGCCGAAGTACAGGTCTCCTACGCAATCGGAATCGCCAACCCCGTATCCGTGATGGTGGACACCCAGGGCACCGGCAAGCTCTCCGAACCGGAAATCGGCCGACTCGTGAACAAGCACTTCGACCTTCGGCCCGACGCCATCATCAACCGGCTGCAATTACGCCGGCCCATATACAAGCAGACCGCGGCCTACGGCCACTTTGGCCGAACGGACCTCGACCTGCCGTGGGAGCGACTCGACGTGGTAGACGCCCTGAGACAGGACGCCTTCGGGTAGTCCGTATCGCGATCGCGAAACGCCCCCCTTAGACCGCAATTCAGCCCCAGGTCCCATGCCAGCAGGCGAAACACGACCACCCATCAGATTCGGCACCGACGGGTGGCGGGCAGTCGTCGGCGAGGACTACACGTTCGAAAACGTTCGCGCCTGCGCGGCGGCGCTCGCGGCCCACATGCTCGACTCCGGGCTGGCGAAGGACGGCGCGGTGGTCGGCTACGACACCCGCTTCATCTCGGACCGGTTCGCCGGAGCCGTGGCGGAGGTCCTCGCCAACGCCGGAATCGACACCCACCTATTCGACCGACCGGGCCCGACTCCGGCCGGGAGCCTGGCCATTACACACCTTTCCGCAGGCGCGGGTGCGATCATCACGGCCAGTCATAACCCGGCGGAATGGAACGGGTTCAAGGTCAAGTCGAACGCGGGCGGCAGCGCTCCGCCCGAAATGGTGGATGCGATAGAGGACCACCTCGCTCGCGTCCTGTCCGCCGGACAACCCGCCCTTTCTGGCGAGGCGCGAGGTGCGATCACCGAATTCGATCCGATCAGCCCCTACGCCCAACGGTTGGCAGAACTCGTCGATGTCGACGCCCTCCGCTCCTCCGGCCTGAAGATCGTGTTGGACGCCATGCACGGATCAGGCGCAGGCGTGCTGCCCCGCGTCCTCGACGATGGTCCGACCGAGGTGGTTGAAATTCGCGCTGAGTCAAACCCTGCCTTCCCCGGAATGGGTCAGCCGGAACCGGTCGAAGCCAACCTGCCGCAACTTGCAAACGCGGTACGTGAACTCGGAGCCGACGTGGGCCTGGCGCTCGACGGAGACGCAGACCGCCTCGGCGTCGTGGACGAGAACGGCGTGTACATGTCCACCCTGGATGTGTTCTCACTCATCACGGACCACCTGATCGGCCGCAAGCAGGCAGACGGCGGCGTGGCCTGCACGATAACGATGAGTTCGATGATCGACCGGCTGGGCGAGAAGTACAGCGCGCCCGTCTACCGGACGCCGGTGGGGTTCAAGTACGTCGGCCCTGCGATGGTCGACAACGGGTGCGCGGCCGGCGGTGAAGAGAGCGGCGGCTACGCGTTCCGCGGCCACATCCCGGAGCGCGATGGCCCTCTCAGTGGCTTGATGTTCCTGGAAGCCATGGTCCACTCCGGCAAAACGCCGTCCCGGCTACTCAGTGAACTGCACCGAACCACCGGTCCGCACGTGTTCAGGCGAATCGACCTGGAATTCCACGCACAACGCAGCGCAGAAATCAGGGGCGCGCTGTCACACGCTCGGCCCGACTCGCTGGGCGGCATGCGCGTCGAGTCGGAAGACCGGCGCGACGGGGTCAAGTACAACCTCTCAAGCGGCGCGTGGGCGGCTGCCCGTCTGTCCGGCACCGAGCCCCTCGTCAGGCTTTACGCCGAAGCCCCTGACGAAACCTCCCTGAACGCCATCCTCACCGATCTCCGCACACACCTGTCCCTATAAGGACATTCTCGAAAAGGGCGACTACCCATGACCACGATCGAATACACGGTCCTGACCGGCGCAGCAAACAGGGCCAACGCAATCTACACGGACGCTATGGCCCGCCTGTACGGGCTAGTGGCCCTTGGCGTCGTCACGACCGGTGCGGCGATATGGTTCGGCGACGCGTTGGGCGTTGGGGACTTCGTATACGGATTTGGCTGGTTCGGCTACCTCGCCGCGATCGCGATCATCTTCGGGACCTTGATCCTCGCCCAGAAGGTAGTTTCTAACGGGCACACGGGCCTCGGCACCGTCATCTACCTGGCGTTCACCGCCTTGGAGGGGCTGCTGCTGTCCCCAATTCTGACCGCATTCACGACCGAAACTATCGGCATCGCGTTCATGCTCACCGCCGGTCTCTTCGTCATCATGAGCGCAATCGGCATGACCACCAAAAGGGACCTGTCCAAACTCGGACCCATGCTGTTCATCGGCTTATTCGGCATGATCGCAATCAGCCTCGTAAACGTCCTCCTGATCCGGTCTGAAGGGCTGTTCCTGCTGATTAATATCCTGCTTCTGCCCCTGTTCCTGGCGCTAACCGTCTGGGAGACGAAGCGGGTGAAGGAAATGGCCCAGGAGGCCGCAATGGCCGGTGAGGCCAAGGTCGCGACCCAGGTGGCCGTCATGGGCAGTATCGGCCTTTACCTGAACGTCCTTAACATGTTCTTGATCATCCTCAACCTGTTGGGATTCCTCTCGGACGACTAAGGAACACCACATTCAGACAATCACTCGTAGGGGCGTTTCTTGTGGGCGCCTGAGGGGCGCGGCGGGGCGCGGCAACTGACGCGACGCCATTTCGTAATCTAATCGATGAGGGACTCATAAACACCCCCTTGGTAATTTCAACGGCCATACGTCATAACGCAAAGCAGGAGAACCCATGACCCAATCCCCAAACTTCACTCCGGCGCTGTTCGAATTTCTGGCAGACCTTGCGGAAAACAACCGCCGGGAGTGGTTCCAGGCCAACAAGGACCGGTACGAGACTCACGTCAAAGACGCGCTGCTGGCTTTCGTCTCCGACTTCGGTGAGAGGCTGGCCGGCATCAGCCCGCACATGGTCGCCGACCCCCGGGCTAACGGCGGGTCCATGTTTCGCATATATCGAGACGTGCGATTCTCCAAGGACAAGAGCCCGTACAAGACGAATGCGGGTGTCCACTTCCGCCATGAGGTCGGGCGAGAGGTGCATGGCCCCGGCCTGTACCTGCACCTTCAGCCGGGCAACGTATTCGCCGCCGCGGGCATCTGGAGGCCCAACTCGGCAACGGTCGGAAAGATCCGCGGGGCAATCGTCGACAACCCGAAACGGTGGCAATCGCTTGTCAACGAGGGTCGATTCAAGTCCGTCTACGGGCTCGACACTGAGTCCCTCAAGCGGGCGCCTAGAGGGATCGACCCCGAACACCCGCTGATCGAATACCTCAAGCTGAAGTCGTTCGCCGCGGAAACGACATTCACCCAGGAAGAAACCTGCTCACCCAACTTCATCGACATGTACGAAGACTCGTGCCGCACCGCTGCTCCCTTAATGGAGTTCCTATGCGACGCGGTCGGCCTGAATTGGTGACGGCTGGCCGGGGGTGATTGCCTGGCGTCAAGGACCGGCGTCAGGTCCGGCGCCTGCCTCCGCGAGTATTCCGTTGATGAACTCGGCCTTCGCCTCGGTGTAAGCCTGGCGGTCTTCTCGATGTTTCGACGCTAGCGTCCACTTCAACTCTTCGTATTCGCGGGCCGCATCGGGATGGGCCCTGAGATGGTCACGAAATGCCAGGTGCTTGCGGACATCCGCATGGCCCTCCGGAAACATGTGGGCGTGGACGACCGTGCGGCCGTCAACGATCTTGTCGAAGTAACAGCGGCCGGGGATTCCGTTCTCGCCGCGATACCGGTACCCCAATTACCTCATCTGGTCGACAGCCTTGGCGCATTCGATGGGGCTGCCTGCGACCGGAACAATGTCCAGGACAGGCTTGGCCGCCTGCCCGGGCACGGACGTACTGCCGACATGGTGTACGGCCGTGATCCACGGACGACACGCCTTCAGCATCAATTCAGCTTCTCGCTCGAAAACCCGGAGCCACACAGGGTCGTGTCTAACAATCCCCACCTGCGCGCCCCGGGTGCCCAGCGACCGCCAAAGGTCGGACTCAGTCACCTGCAGACCTACTTTGTCAGCAACCGTGCCGAAGTTGACCGACCCTTACGGCAAACCACGCTGCGCTCCAAATGAGTGGTGCCGGGGGTGGGATTCGAACCCACAAGCCCTTGCGGGCAGCGGATTTTAAGTCCGCCGCGTCTACCATTCCGCCACCCCGGCACTGGTCAAGTGTAGATAAGGACTATCGAGACTAGTCGCTTAGAGTGCGTTCGCTTTCGAAAGTCCGCAGGACCGCTGTCTCTTTTGCTGGCGGCAAGGATTGGCTCGGCGCACCCGACCGCCCCGTGTATTGATACTACGGTTATCATGACCTCGCAGACTGGTTTTGCTCGCTCCGACCATACGCAGCATCGCCGTCCTTAGCGCTCCAAGCCAATCGGAACCTCGATTTGAGACGATTCATTATCCGCCGGATCCTTGCATCCGTGCTCACCGTGATCGCCTCAACACTGTTCGTTTTCGGCGTGTCGCGCGCCGCCACCGATCCCCTTGACCTCTATGTACAGGAAAGCGGCTACGGCATCACTGAGGAAAGCCGTATCGCCATCGGCAAGGACTTAGGGCTCGACCGGTCCATTCCGGTTGCATATGGCCTGTGGTTGGGGCGAGCCATACGGGGCGACCTTGGAGAAAGTCTCGTGAACAAGCGGCCAGTGACGACAGTCCTTCTCGAAAAGATGCCCAATACACTGCAACTCGGACTTGTGTCCTGGGTCCTCGCAACGCTAATAGGAGTCCCGCTCGGCGTGGTTTCGGCCGTCAAACGCGGCTCCGTGCTCGACTACATCGCCCGCGGCTTCGCGTTGTTCGGCCAGGCGATTCCGAATTTTTGGTTCGCCATCGTGAGCATCCTGATATTCGCCGTGTGGCTGCAGTGGCTCCCGGCGGCGTCGAAGGAAGGCATGAGCCCAACCTACTTTGTCCTGCCCGCAATCACTCTGGGTTCGGCCGCCGCTGCCGGTTACCTGAGGATCACCCGGTCCGCCATGCTGGAAATACTTGACTCGGAATTCATCAAGATGGCGAGGGCGAAGGGCGTCAGCCAAAGCACCATCATCTGGAAGCACGGGCTGAGGAACGCTCTTATTCCACCGGTGACGGTGTCGGCATTGGTCCTCACCGGCTTCATAACCGGCACGGTGCTGGTCGAAGTCGTGTTTGCCTGGCCCGGAATTGGGCGGGTCGCCGTCACGTCCGTAACCAACAACGACTTCCCGGTGCTGACGGGCGCCATGCTCATGTTCACAGCGATTTATGTTGCGATGAATTTCCTGACAGACCTCCTTTACGTTGTAATCGATCCCAGGATTCGATACGGATAGACGGACCAGATGGCGACAAGGGCGCAAAACTACGTAGCCGCGGACAGCCCCACGCGCCGCCGGAACATCCTCAGCGCTACGTGGGCCTTCGTCAGGGCCTGGCCGGTCCTGCCCGGCCTCGTCGTTCTCCTGATGGTCGTCACCGCCGTATTCGCCCCACTGATTGCACCTTCAGACCCGCGCAAGCAGTCGCTGGCCGACAGCAAACACCCGCCCGTATGGTTCGGTGATCCTGAACCGACCGAACGGGACATCGCCAGGGGAGTCGACAAGTCGGGGCTCTACAGGCTCGGCGCAGACGAACTCGGCCGTGACGTACTCACACGCGTCGTCTTCGGAGCCCGCCTGTCTCTTCAGATAGTCGCAGTAGCCTTGACGAGCGGGGTGTTGGTGGGCACGTTGCTCGGCCTGTTCGCAGGTTTCTGGGGCGGATGGTTCGACGAATTCATCATGCGGTTGGTGGACTTCTGGCTTGCGCTGCCGTTTCTGCTTGTCGCTCTGGTTGTCGCCATCGTCTGGGGCCAAAGCCTCATGATCATGCTGGGCCTGTTGGCGTTGCTGGCCTGGAGTCCGTTCGTCCGGAACATTCGCGCCGAGGTGCTGACGCTCAAGGAACTCGACTATGTCAGCATGGCTCGGGTTGCCGGGTCCAGCGGCGCCCGCATCATGGTCCGGCATCTCCTGCCCGGCGTGATTAATACCGTCGTGGTGATCGCCACGCTCCAGGTCGGGGGCCTGATTCTCGCTGAGGCTTCGCTCAGTTTCCTCGGCGTCGGCATCCCGCCTCCCACGCCCGCATGGGGACTCATGGTGGCCGAGGGAAGGCAGTGGCTCACAACCGCGTGGTGGATATCGTTCTTCCCGGGCCTTGCCATATTCTTGGTGGTGATGTCCCTGAACTTCTTCGGTGACTGGCTGCGGGACAAGCTGGACCCGCGCCTCAGGCAAGTCAGGAACTGATCAAACCACCCGGCTGCGCAACCGGCGCGGACAGTTACGCTCCCCCCTTTCGGAGTGCGCGGTCAATCGAGAGTGGAAGCCGGATCAGAAGAGCCGGTTTTCTCCGCCGCCTGTCAATTCCCTTAGCAGGTACCGTTCTTCCTGGCTCTCCAATATGTTCTGAGTCAGGGCATCTGGGTCCGGCCAGAAGTCCCTGATTCGAGCGAACAGGCGGTTCTGGACCGCCATCGTTTCCGACTGGCCGGCCAGGTTGGTGAACTCGCCAGGATCGCGGGCGAGGTCGTACAGTTCGAACTCCGGCTCATCCAGGTGCGTGTAGTTGAGTTTCCAGTCTCCCTGGCGGATCATGGCCCGAGGCCCTTCAGTCCCGTGGGCCAGGTGCTCGCAGAAGACCTCGTCCTTCCATTCAGCCTGTTCGCCCGACAAGTACGGCAACAGGCTGTCCCCGTCCATGTTCCACTCTTCGGGGTCGATGCCGACCAAGTCCATCATCGTGGCCACGATGTCGACGTTAGAAGTGGGGCCGCGCTCCCACCTGCCCTCCGGCAGGTGCCCGGGCCAGGACATTTGTAACGGGACGCGGGCCGACTGCTCGTAGAAGCACATCTTCCGCCAGAGTCCATGCTCACCCGCCATCTCGCCGTGGTCCGACGTATGGACAATGACGGTATTTTCCAACTGGCCGGTCTTCTCCAGCGTGTCCAGGATGCGCCCGTACTTTTCGTCTAGGCACGTGATCATGCCGTAATAGGCCGCCCGAGCCCTTAGCAACTGATCGTCAGTGTAAGGGCCGCCCGTGCCCGTGTACCGTTGCAGGCGCGCCGCCGACGGGGGCAGTGATTCCAGGTGGCCGGGCGGATTGTTCGGCAGGTCCACGTTGTCCGGGTAATACATCGAAAAGAACGGCTCCGGCACATTGAGCGGGAAGTGCGGAGATATGAATCCGCATACCATCGCCCACGGGTTTTCCTGGCGGGCCGGGTCTTGCAAATAGTCGTGGGCCGCCGCTTCAACCGCCTCGTCGTGGTCAATCACCGGGCTCCTGCCCGGCCCCGCGGTAAGCACGTCCGGCCACGGTGTCAGACCCGTGCCCACGCCGTCCTTCCATCGAATAACCGCGTGTTCGTTCGCCGCGTGCGGGTCATGGCTCAACTGTTCGTCGAAGCCGTTCAACGGGCGTGGACCCATCATGTGCATCTTGCCGTTCAGCGCCGTGTCATAGCCCAGTGACTTGAGCAGCCAGGCCCACGTGACCCTGCCCACGTACAGCGGTGTCGAGTTGTCCCACCCCTGGCAGTGACTGACGTACTTGCCCGTCATGAATGACAGCCGGGAAGGGGTGCATAGCGGAGAGTTGCAATATCCGTTCTCGAAGGTCACACCCTGTTCCGCAATCCGGTCCATGTTGGGCGTTTTCACCAGTTCGTGGCCGTAAGTTTCACTGAACATGGGGCCGTGTTCGTCGGACATGAACACAAGGAAATTTGGGCGTTCGCTGGAATTAGACATTTCTTCTCCGATGGGGCTTTTCGCCGTCCCTGGGCGGCCTGGACTGACAGCAACCGCGTCGACGCCGCGAGGTTGTGGCCTCGCGGCGTCGGCTGACTCCGATTACTTATCCGCCGGTCAGTCGACCTGACCGGGTCAGCTTACCTTGCTGAAACGATGTTTTCAGGCGCCCGGAAACTCGCCTGGAATGCTCTCGGCATGTCCCAGGACTCGATCGACTTCGGGTTGATCGTTACAACGCGCGGGACTGCCAACACACCGGGAGCAAACGCCCAGTGGTACATCCACTCCGCCAGTTGGTTATTGATCTCGATCCGCTTCTCGCGGTCCGGCTCCAATTGAGCGGCCTTCAGGAAAGCAGCGACTTCCGGAGCTTCCTGCGCGCAGCTGAATCCGCCGCGTGAGAAGCTCGACATCTTGATGCCCCTCGGCCAGTCCCAGGGAGCGGATGACGTGCTCTCTCCGCAGGTCTTCAGGAACGGCGTCGTGGCCGTCCGCTGCACGAATGACGGTCGGATGATCGAGTACGCATGCGTCTGCGCGGTCGTCAACACGCCGATCTCGTCCCACATGCCGGCAATGGCCTGCGCCTGCTGGGCGTATGTCGGCGGGGACGGTTGTCCGTACAGCACGATCTCGAAGCGGACACCGTTGTCACCGCGCGGCAGTCCTGCTTCATCCAGGAGCCTTTCGGCTTCGGCAGGGTCGTATGGGATGTTCCATTTGTCCTGCCACTCCGGGGCGGTTGGCGAGAACATGGTGATGTACGTCGGCCAACCGATGCCGTTGTTCAGTTGTTCGTTCATCAACTCCCGGTCTATCGCCATGGCGAGAGCATGTCGGACTATTCGGGCCTGTTCCATGTCGGCTTCGTCGTCAGGGTGGCCAAGCCACGGAAGCGCCCGTGCCGCAGCCAGCGGGCCTCGCTCGAGGGGCTCGCCGGAGACTGCGTGGTGGGTCTCCCAGAGGTTGCCGCCAAACATGATGCCGATTTCGTCAGCCCTGCCGCCCGCGGCAAGGACTTCGAAGCCCTGCGCCTTCAGTTCACCGACTCTCGCAAGCGGTATCTCGCCCATGTCGACTTCACCCGTGCGGAGAAGTGCGATCTTGGTGTCAGGTTCGGTTATCTCCAGCCATGTGATGCTGGATACACCGGCGGCTTTGCGCCAGTGACTCGGAAGCGCCTCGGTGACAATCCGGTCGTCCGGTACCCACTCGACGATTTCAAAGGGGCCGGTACCCATCATGTGACCGGGTTCCTTGGCCCAATCTTCGCCGTTTGAATCTATCGCGGCCTTGCTCAGGATCGCGACGGACTCACCGCCAAGGTTCAATTCACGGGATGCCCACGTCGGGTTGAAAGCTGCAAACGTGGCTTTGACCGTGTAGGTGTCCACCACCTCCCACGGGTTGCTCCCGAAGAGAGCGTTCATGTCACCCGCCTGGCCGTGAATGCTCAGCGGGTTGGTGCCGGCGTTGGCGTCGTTGACGTTGTACGCCACGTCCTCAGCCGTCATCTCGCCCCAGCCGCCGTGGAATTCCACGCCGCGCTGCAATTCGATGGTTACCGAACTCAGGTCCGGAGCAAGCGACCATGCGCTCGCCAGCATCGATCCCTCGGCCGAATCGTCCGTGACCATGAAGAACGTCTCGGTGATCCCCATGTGCATGGCGCCTTCGGCAGAACTGCCGGCGCTGTGCAGCCCACCGCCGGTCCCAACCGCGTCGATGGCCATTACCAGCGCACCGGGCGGGTTCTTCGGGTCGGGGATGTCTATCACGACGGCGGTAGGTAGCGGTATAGGTGTGGCCGGAACGGGTGTGGCCACGACAACTACGGTCTCTACGACCTTCTCCGTCACAGTTACCGGCCTCTCGACAACCACGGTCTCAACGACCTTCTCGGTGACGGTGACCTGCTTCTCGACGACGACGGTCTGGACCTCCATCACAGTCTCGCCTTCGACGACTTTCTCGACGATGACTGTCTCGACGACCTTCTCGGTAATAGTCACCGGGCGTTCGACGACCACGGTCTGAATCTCCGTCACCGTCTCGCCTTCGACGACCTTCTCGACGACTACCGTCTCCACAACCTTCTCGACGACCTTCTCAGCGGGCGCCTGTACAAGGACCGTCTGGACAACGGTTTCAGGCTCGGCCTCGCCTCCGCAGGCCACGACCAACACGGTCGCGGCCAGACCCAGGCTCAAGACAACGGTCCAAAGGCCCAGAAAGCGCTTACGCGTGCGTAAGAAA
Source organism: Dehalococcoidia bacterium (assembly GCA_965220275.1). GTDB lineage: Bacteria > Chloroflexota > Dehalococcoidia > Lucifugimonadales > Lucifugimonadaceae. The sequence continues at coordinate 225,368 of CBDCPN010000006.1, forward strand.
TCCCTCAAGGTGATCCCTCCAATTATTGTTGCCGACGCCGAAAACAAGAACGCCGGATGCTTCAAAACGCTGAATATTATCGCACGAATCAAACTCGCACGATATTCAGCGAACTCGTATTGTGACCATGCCCGCTGGCGTGCCGTTTCCAACCTGAAGGACCGGTCCCGGCAGAACTCACGCGTCTATACTTCCACCGGCCTGCCCAACCGACCCCGGCCGTGATGGAACGCACCGCGGCGACGAAAGCGATCACCACCTTGACCGAGCAATCCCCGAACCAGAATGCGCTTGGCATTATCGGCGGGACCGGCCTCTACGAACTCGACGACTTCCGAAATCCCCAGTGGGTCCGGGTTGACTCGGCATTTGGCGACCCTTCGGACGAACTGCTGATCGGTGAGTTGGGCGGCCAGCGCCTGGTGTTCCTCCCGCGCCACGGCAGGGGCCACAGAATCCCGCCCACCCAGGTGAACTACCGGGCAAACATAGAGGCCATGAAACGCGCCGGGGTCGCGCGGATCATTTCGTTCAGCGCGGTCGGCTCACTCAAGGAGAATTTGCGGCCAGGCGATTTCGTCATCGTCGACCAGTACATCGACCGCACGTTCGCACGAGAGAAGAGCTTCTTCGGCGCCGGTTTGGCGGCGCACGTGAGCATGGCTGACCCCGTGTGCCGGCAGTTGGGAGACGTACTCGAAGCCGCCGCCGGGCAACGCGACTTGAGCATCGTCCGCGGCGGCGCCTACCTCGTCATGGAAGGTCCGCAGTTCTCTACTCGCGCCGAGTCGGAGTTGTACCGCGCCTGGGACTGTGACGTAATCGGCATGACGAACATGCCGGAGGCCAAGCTCGCCCGTGAGGCTGAGATCTGCTACGCCACCGTCGCAATGGTGACGGACTACGATTGCTGGCACCCGGTGCATGAAAACGTCAGCGCCAAGAGTGTCCTTGAAGTCCTCCGCGACAACGTCGGCCAGGCCAGGTCCCTGGTATCCGCCGCAGCGGTGGGAGTGAGCAATCTGACCACCGAATGCGCGGACGGATGCAACCGCGCGCTCGAACACGCAATCGCCACCGCCCCCGACGCACGCGACCCGGCCGTAGTACGCCGGCTCTCAACCGTGGCAGGCAGGGTCCTGGCGAACGAGGGTTGGACGACGGTCTGACCGTGTCCGGCTCGGGCGAAAACAAGACGCGTCACAATAATTCCAATCAGCAAGACCATAGAAAGCAGGTAGCGCATTGAAAGCAGTACGAGTCCACGAATTCGGCGGCCCCGAAGTGTTGGTCTACGAGGACACGCCGAACCCAGCGCCGGGCGTGGGTGAGGCGCTCGTGAAGATCGGCGCCTCCGGGATCAACTACATCGACATCTACTACCGGACCGGCCAGTACCCGGCCGATCCCCCGTTCACTTCGGGACAGGAAGCCGCCGGCGTCGTGGCATCCGTGGGTGACGGCGTCGAAGGCCTGTCCGAAGGGGACAACGTAGCCTACGAAGGCGTCCTCGGTTCGTACGCAGAATACGCCGTCGTCCCGGCCGAAAAGCTCGTGCCGCTCCCCGACGGCGTCGGTACCCGCACCGCCGCAGCCGTCCTGCTGCAGGGAATGACCGCGCACTACCTGGTCCGTGACACCTACAAAATCGGCCCGGACGACACCGCCCTGATCCACGCGGCGGCGGGCGGCGTAGGGCTCCTGCTTATCCAGATGGTCAAGAAGGCCGGCGCCACCGCCATCGGCACGGTCTCGACGGAAGCCAAGGCGGCGCTCGCCCACGAGGCCGGGGCAGACGAGGTCATCCTGTACACCGAGAAGGACTTCGAAGCCGAAACCAGGCGCATCACAGACGGTCGAGGCGTCGACGTGGTCTACGACTCGGTTGGACGCTCCACCTTCGACAAGAGCCTGGCCTGCCTCCGCCCGCGCGGCACGCTGGCGCTGTTTGGCCAGGCGAGCGGGGCCGTCGACCCTGTCAACTTGCAGAAGTTGAACGCCGGCGGGTCACTGTTCGTGACGCGCCCGTCCCTCGTTCACCACACGTTGACGCGTGAGGAACTGCTGGGGCGCGCCACAGACGTCTTCGAGATGGTGGCTTCCGGCGACCTGAACGTGCGCGTCGACCGGGAGTTCCCGCTCTCCTCCGCCGCCGAGGCCCACAGCCGCCTCGAGGGTCGACTGAGCACGGGCAAGTTGCTCCTAATCCCCTGATCCGATCGGCTCCTGGACGAACGCGTAATGCCACCGTCCAACGCGGTCACGGGGCCTTAAATCCGCGCGCTCGAGAACGTTCGTGACACATAACCCACGGACGGGAACGACTTCAAAACAAAGCCGGGAGGGAATTGGAGGCGACGGGCGGATTCGAACCGCCGAATAGAGGTTTTGCAGACCTCCGCCTTAGTCCACTTGGCTACGTCGCCTGGTGCAGAGTCGCGTTGCCCGGCAAGTCCAATTGTATCTCGTAACTGCAAACATTCACCGGTGAAAATGCGACCGACCTTATCGGACACCGCGCCCGACGGCGTTCACCGGCTGTCAAGCCCGATTAACTGGTGCCGAGGGTGGGATTCGAACCCACACGCTCTTTCGAGCACTGCGCCCTCAACGCAGCCTGTCTACCAATTTCAGCACCCCGGCCAGTTCCGGACTCCCGGGCAAATTGCCCGGTGACGCAGCTTTACGCGCTTCGGACAACATGCCCCACCGCGCAAGAGGTCATCGGAGGTTAGACGATCCCAGCGGATCCTCGCCTCCGAATCTCAATCCTACCGCGAAAAGAGATATCGGTTCAGGGCTGGTAAGACCCGTATGCCGACCCAACTGGATCACGACCCAGCCCGTAGGGGCCGTTCGCGAACGGCCCTGGTGTGAGACGCTATTCGTCCCGCCCAACACATTCCAAACACGCTCTCAGACAACCATTCGTAGGGGCGTCTCTCGTGGGCGCCCGAAAGGGCGAGGCGCGGCAATTCACGCGACGCCACTTTGTAATCGGGCAGAAACTCAGCCGAAACAAAAAAAGGGGCGTGCGAATTCACTGCACGCCCCTTGATTGTGGTCAGGATCAGTTAGACCATTTGTCCAGCACCTGGGAATCAGGTCCCAGGGTTGGCCGGACCGTCAAAGCGCCGCGGAGTTGCGTTCTCCCGTACGCACCCTGACTACCTCCGACACAGGCGAAACGAAGATCTTGCCGTCGCCAATCGCGCCGTCCTCGCCACTGCGGGCGGTCGACACGATTGCCTCGATCACCGCCTCTTTCTGATCGTCCTTCACCACGGCAGAGATGATCGTCTTCGGCACGGATGCGCGGCTCATGACCTGCCCGCCCCTTCCGGTAAAGACCTCAACACCCTGCTGCTGCCCGCGCCCGGTCACGTTGTGGTAGCTATAGCCTTGGCAACCGGCCTCGACCATTGCTTCAAGCACAACATTGACCCGCTCTGGGCGTACAACTGCCTCTATTTTGATCATTTCGTCGTCCTCAAATCGGGCGGCGCCGGGGCGGCGCCAGTTGGGACCGCCCCGCACCTGCCAAGTCTAGTCAGCGCCATCTGCGACGTACGCCCGTTCACCGTGCATCGCCAGGTCCAGTCCGGTGTCTTCTTCCCTGTTCGTTGCCCGAAGGCCCAACCCTGGGATCTTGTCCAGCACCACCAGTATCACGCTGGTCACGACCAGGGACCACCCCATCGTGGCGATAACGGCCCGGAAGTTAGCCCAGAGGAGGTTCGCGTCACCGTCAATAAGCCCGATACCGCCGACCGCGAAGATTGCCGTGGCGATCGCGCCCCAGATGCCGCCGACACCGTGGACTGCGAACACCTCGAGGGCGTCGTCGAACCCGAACCGGTGGCGGAGTTGCACCGCGATGTAGCAGAACACTCCTGCGCCGAACCCGACGGCCAGTGAGCCCATAGGACCAACGCTGCCGGCCGCCGGCGTAATCGCCACCAGTCCGGCCACAGCCCCGCTGGCCACCCCGACTGCGCTCATCCTGCCGGTCTGAACGTAGGAGATGACTCCCCAGGTGACGGCTGCAACGGCTGCGGCCATGTTCGTCACCAGGAATGCGTTCACCGCCACTCCGTCGGCGGCCAGGCCTGATCCGGCATTGAACCCGAACCAGCCCAGCCAGAGTATCGCTGCGCCTAGGACAACGAAGGGGACATTGTGCGGTTCCACGCCGCGTTCAACGTTGCGCCGTTTGCCGACCAGGTACGCGGCGGCTATCGCGGCCACACCGGCGTTGATGTGGACCACCGTGCCACCCGCAAAGTCGGCCGCCCCGATGCCCAGGATCCAGCCGTCACCGGCCCACACCCAGTGGCAAATGGGCACGTAAACGAACGTAATCCACAGCACCAGGAAAATCAGGTAGGTGCTGAACTTGAAACGCTCGGCGAACGCGCCGGTTATGAGGGCCGGCGTGATGATTGCGAACATCATCTGGAAGGTGGCGAACAGCATGTCCGGAATACCGTCACCCTCCGTGGCACTCACATCCTGGAAGCCCAGAAAGTCGAAATTGCCAATCAGGTTATTGAACCCGGTGGCCGCCTCGTCGGACGCGGTGCCAAAGGCCAGGCTGTAGCCCCAAAGGAGCCACACCACGCTGACCACCCCCATCGAAATGAAGCTGTACATGATGGTGCTGATGACATTCTTGCCGCGCACCAGTCCGCCGTAGAAGAACGCCAGGCCAGGCGTCATGAACAACACCAGCGCCGTAGCGACGATCATCCAGGCGACCGATCCTGAATCGATCATGGGCTATACCCCCCCTGATTTGTAGAAAATAGGGCTGACGAAAAGTCAACCTTGCCGACACTACGGAGCCCATGTTTCAACAATGTTGCGCAGGTGTGACGGCCTCGTTACACAGGCGCGTCGCGCCTCAAAAAGGACGGACGCGAATGACCTTGGCCTTTGCCACCCGATGTGATGAAAGTGGGCGTTGCCTGTCGGTTGGGGGTTGAACATGGCGGGGGTAACCACGTCCGCGCCCCACCGTGGGTACCGGCCCCGCATCGGAGTGCGGGGCGACGATGGAGGGCACGACGAGTTAGGGTGTGACCTGCCTGGAGGGCTATTTTCATTAGGAATGCGGCGTAGACGTAACGCTGCTACAAGGGGCCGCCTGTGTATCTCACCAAGTCGCGGAGGGGGATTCTTATTTCGTCGGGGTCCCTGTAGGGGCGCGGGTTGTCGTCCGGCGGGTCTTCTTCGTCGGGAGGGCCGAGGTGGATTATCCGGCGTGTTTTCTTGCGGGGCCTGGGAGGTTCTTCGCCGGGTTCGGTTGGGGGATGGGCGTGGTCTTGGGAGGGTTTGAAACCCTCCCCTACAGAGGGATCGTCAGGTTGGTCGGGTGTGGTGGTAGAAGGGGGTTGTGCGGGCGCGGGAGGTCCTTCGGTGGGTTCGTGGGTGACCCGCGGGGGAGGGACTGGGTTTTTTGGGGGGTTGGTTAGCAGGTGGCGGCTGCGTTCGAGGTATTGGAGGGTGTTGGGATCGAGTGACGCCGTGTCGGCCCCGGCTGCGAGGCTGCCGTCTTCGTTAATGAGGTGCCAGTATTTGTACTTGTAGTATTCTGCCACGGCTTTGGTGGCGACCCTGACGGTGTCGTTGTTGCCGTAGGAGATGCGCAGGGCCCTGTAGCCGTAATGCCCTTTGCAGTAGGGGTCTTCCTCTGGGTTTTCGATCGGGGTCATGTCGCGGTCTGGTCCGGGTCCTTCCGACAGCACCTTTCGCCGGTGCCTTTCTGCAACCCTGTCTGCGAGCCTCTCGGCGTCCGTTCCGCCGTAGATGTGCACGAGGGCTCGTTCGCCGCATCGATCTTTCTGGTATTCCGTGTAGTCGTAGTTGTCGAAGTCGAACGGGTCGTCATCGTCGTTCAAGATTTTTTCTTCGTCATCATCATCATCGTCCCATTCCTCGTCGTCCCATTCTTCGTCGCAGTCGTGATAGCAGTCGTCCAGCAGGTAATGGCGTAGTTCTTTGGCGGCTGCGATGCGGTGGTACAACTTGGCGTCTGCGACACGGTCCCGCACCACGTCCAGGAGGAAGCGGAGAACGTCTTTGCCGTTGTCGGTCTCGTTTCTTACGAATTCAATGAGTTCGTCTCTTGGGCAGGATGAGGCGGCCGGGTCCGCATCGTCGTATTCCGTGCGAGGTCCGGCCGCTTCTTCGGCGGCTTCGATGACGACCTCAGGGATTTCGATGCCAAATGCGCGGAATTGCCGTACGGCTTCCATGCGGTACCAGAGCGTCGCGCCTTCCAGCTTTCCCTGCACCACGTCGGCCAGGAATTGGAGAACTATGCGGCCGTTGTCGGTCACCTCGAGGGCGACTTCGGCGAGGGTCTGGGTCTGTTCTTCGGTTATGGTCTGGCATTGGCAGTCGTACATATGTTCTACAGTAACGCCGGATGGTGGATGTGGTCAACGGGGGGATGGCGGAAGGGGGTGGGGGTTGAGGTGAGAGGGTGTCCGTTGGGATTGGGCGTTTGGGTGGTAGCCGCGCCCCCCTGGGTACCGGATCGGGGTCCGGCACGACGGGTTGGGAGAATGCCGGTTGTGAGTGAGGGGCGGGAGTTGGTGGGGGTAGCCGCGCCGCCCTTCGTCCCCGGCGGGTGCCCACAAGAGGCACCCCTACATGGCGTGGTTGGCCGGTGGACGGATGCGTGGATGAAAGGCTGGTTTGGGGTAGCCACGCCCGTCGGCCCCTTGTATCTATATCTTCGTGGAGTTGGCGGGGCAGACGGAGGGCGGAGGTCGGGAAGGCCGGCTGGGGTTATTGGCAGGGGCGGAGGGGCTCGAACCCCCGACCTTCGGTTTTGGAGACCGACGCTCTAGCCAACTGAGCTACGCCCCTGCGCAGGTGTGCGAGCGCATGGACCTCGTCCGGTCTCGCCGGGACGGTCTGTCGCACGCACGCACAGGAATTCGGGAATCATGCGGGTCGCTGGCCAGCATGGCGTTCGCCCAGGGTCCATCGACCTCACTTGCGCGATCCCCGTGATTTGATGATACCGCGTCGGCATAGTCAGACTCAATTCTCGGGGCGGGCGTGTAGCGGGGGGTTCGCGGAACTTTCCTCAATAGTCCCCTCTCCCGTTTTGCGGGAGAGGGTTAGGGTGAGGGTGTAGGGGGACGTGGCGCCCTCACGTAAATCCTCTCCCAGCGGAGACCTTCACGTAACTGTCCCCGCGCACAGTGATCCTCCACTTCACGTCACCGTGAGCGCCCGCCCTAATGTCACCCTAGAGCGAAGCGAAGGGTCTGGGTAAGAGGGGTGGGACGTTGTGGCGTGACGCGCGGGAGATTCTTCGCTGCGCTCAAGAATGACAATTGCCGAAGGTTACGCAAGGGTCTCCAGCGGGAGAGGAAGTAGCGTAGCCGCACGATTTCTGTGACGGGCTCCGCGAACCGCCCGTGCTGCGTGTTCGCGAGAATGACGGGGTTTTACATATAGTTGACGACGCGGCCGGGCAGCATCGGCCCCGCCGCAATGAAACGGAAGGACGATCATGATCATCGACTCGCATTGCCATGCATGGGAATTGTGGCCCTACCAGCCGGCGGTCCCCGACCCCGAGTCGCGCGGGATCGTGGAGCAATTGCTGGATGAGATGGGCAAGAACGGTGTGGACATGGCGACAATCGTGTGCGCCCAGATCTGGCAAAACCCGGCCAACAACGATTACGTGGCCGCCGCAGTCCGCAAGCATCCGGACCGTCTCCGCATGTTCGCCGACGTCGATTCACACTGGTCGGAGACCTACCACGTGCCCGGCGCCGCTAAGCGGCTCGAAGAGGCGGCGATGCGCCTGCCGATGGCCGGGTTCACGCACTACCTTGCCGCCGAGGACGATGGAGTGTGGTTCACTTCGCCGGACGGTGATGACTTCCTGGGCGTCGCCAACGACCTGAAACTGGTTGCGTCGATTGCCGGCGGGCCGCAGCATCAGCCGACCATACGCAGGATCGCCGAAAAGTGGCCGGACATTCCCATCCTGTGCCACCACATGTCGGGCCTGCGGGCCACCGACCGACCGCCGAGCGAGAACCTTGATAACGTGCTCGCATCGGCCGAACTGCCCAACGTGCATCTCAAGTTGTCGGGCTTCCATTACCAGACCGACCAGTCGGCGCGCTGGGAGTACCCGTACGAAGACACGCGGTGGGTATACGAGGCGGCCTACGAGCGGTTCGGATCGCGCATGTGCTGGGGCTCAGACTACCCCGTTTCGAGGGCCGACATGATCTACCGGCAGACGCTTGAAGCGTTCCGAACGCACTGCTCGTTCGTGTCGGACGAAGACCGGGACCTGATCCTTGGCGGAACGCTGGAGAAGATTCTCGAACGGTCTCGGCAGATTACGTGAAGGGAGAGTACCGGTGCTCTGGAGGGGAGGTGCCTGTCTCATTGGTCCCCTCTCTCAGCGGAGGCCTTTGTATTACTTCAGGCAACGTCATTCTTGAGCGCAGCGAAGAATCTCCCGCGCGTCGCACTACAACGCCCCACCCCTCTTACCCAGACCCTTCGCTTCGCTCTAGGGTGACGTGGGAGGGTGCTCTAGGGTGACGTAGGTGGGTGCTCAAGATGACGTGTCACAAGGGCACAAGGTGACGTGGAGTGAAGGACCACTATGTGTGGAGACAGTTATGCAAAGGTCTCCAGCGGGAGAGGAAGTAGTGAAGCCGCTTCCCGCACGAATGGGCGGTCCACGAACCGCCCCTTCGGGTGGTCGTCAAGACGAATTGGCGCGTATGAAGCCTAGGACGCGACCCCAGGCGTCTTCGGATGTCTCGGCGAACTCTTCGAACCGGCGGTCGAAGAATGAGTGCGGCGCGCCCGGGTACACATGGATGTCGTGTTCGACTCCGGCGTTCTCGAGCGCCTGGTCGAATTTCTCGACCTCCTCGAGGGGGATGCCCTGGTCCTCGCCGCCCATCAGCCCGAGCAGGGGCGCGTCGAAGGTGTCGATGCGGTCGATGGGAGGCGGAGAGCCGTCCCGACCGAGCCTGGTTGGGTGGCCATAGAATCCCACTGCGCCGGACAGGCCGATTCCCGCGCCGGTAAGAATCCACGAGTTCGAGCCGCCGAAACAGAAGCCGACAGTGAATAGCGGCCGGTCTTCATTGCCTGCCCCGCTGCGTAGCACCGTCGCGGCAGCGGCAGCGTCAGCGGCGATGTTGGGCACCTTGGTCTGCTCAACGTGGGGCATGAAGTCGAAGTCATCCGGCCTTTCGCCCGTGCCTGCGGTCCGGCCGAAGTAGTCGATGGTGACGGCGTCGAAGCCCTGCTCGGCGAACCGGTCCGCCAGGTCGTTGTAGAAGCCGAAAATCCCGCGCACGTCGGGCATCACGATCACGCCTGCGCCGCCGGGCTTGTCCGAAACGGCGTGATAGGCGAGGAATTCCGTGCCGTCTTCGGACGTCAGGACCAGGTCGGTAGAACTTATGGCCGCGCCGGAAATGGGTTGAATGGGCGGCTTCGAGTCAAGGGGAAAACACACAGCAGATACTCCTGGAATTCGTACGGGCCTCGTGAGGTCTCGCGGCCCGGCGTGCGTGGAATTCTAGACCCTGCGCAGGTCTTCGCGTTAACCGGCGGTCGTTGCCGTGCGCCGGCGCCGGACCGTCCTGTAGGCAGCGATCGCCAGGAGCAATGCCAGACCGCCGACCATGGATCCCTCGAAGCCGGCCCCTGCTTGCGGCGGCGCGTTGCACATTCCGCCTTCTACCGGCGTCAGTTCCGGTGTGGGTTCCGGGGCAGTGGTGGGCGCGGGCGTGGGGGTTTCCGGCGCCGGCGTGTCGGTGGCCGGGGACGGGTCCGGCGTCTGGCTGTCCGCATCCTGTGCGCCGCCGGCAATGGGCGTGAGGCTGTAAGGGGTGAGCGTGGGTCTGGCGGCCGGGGCCAACGTGGGCGCGGGCCGCGGCGTCGGCTCCACGAACGGGTCGGCGCCTATCGATTCCCTCCAGTGGTGGTCCAGATCACGTACGCCGAACCCGTAGGCCCGACGCATGGCCTGTTCGATGTTCAGGCCGTCGGAGATTCCTGCAAGGAGGTCCGCCATGTTGTTCGGTCCCCACTCGGTGATCATGAACTCGACGACGTTTCGGGCCTGACCGTAGCCGACGATGACGAGGTGTGAGTCTCCCGGGAAGCTCTGGAGCCGGTCGAGCGGCGTGAGTCGACCGGTGTCGATCGCCCATTCGAGGTAGCGGTCGTATGACAACGACTTGTCGAGATTTCCGAACTCGGCGAGGCCTTCGTTGAGCCAGATCGGCACGGATGCGCCGCCAGCTGTAGCCCTGTGCACCAGGACGTGGACCAGTTCATGGGTGGCCGTACCGATGGCCCGTGTGTCCCCACCCTGCACGATCACCACGTTCTCGTCCGAAAACGCCTGCCCTTCGGTGATGAGCTGGTGGGCCGACGTGAAGCTTCGTTGAACAGTGGCCTCGAACATCTCGTTCGGGTTGTTGTACATCGTTATGGCGACCGGGGTAACGATCTCCGCTCCGGTTATCGGCCCCATCAGCGCCATGGACTCGTAACCCTTGTACGCAAGGGTTTCCGCCTGCGATCTGACCGGGCCGTGGTAGTACACGATCACGGGGCCGGACTGGACGGACTCCCATTCGAACCGGGAGTCGTGCACAAGGTAACTTTCGGTCTCGGTCTCGTAGACGCCGCCGTCTTCGTCATAGATTTCGAAGCTGAAATTGACAACCGCGCCGGGCGGGATGTACGACTGAGAATTACTTATCCGGTGGAGGTACTCCCCGCTGACCCGGCGACCGGGGTCCCGGGGCAGATCGAGGTAGTTGTACTGGGTAGTCGGGCGGTCGCCGATCGTGTACCGGACCCGTATGTCTTCGATCGGGACGTCGCTTTCCAATTCCGCGAAGAAGCGCAGGGCGTCCGGGAACATCGACTCTGCGCCGGATGTAATGACACGGACATGCCCGTCGGCCGCTGCCAGGTTCGAGCCGCCAAGCACGGCGGCAAATGCGGCTGCAACGAGCAGAAGCAGGACATAGGCCCGCTTTGCCTGGCGGTATCTGTTGAGCTTTGTCATCGACCCTGACGCCTGCGTTGAAATTACGGTGTCATCAACGTTGGCGAAATGTAATACGTAAGTTTCTCAAACTCGGACGGGCAATCGCGCATCATTTCGAGCGGGGAACATCATTTGGGCGGGGGTTTTGCGCCGCGCCACTCAACGTAGAAGCGCTGCAGCGCCGACAGGGGCGTGCCGATCGCAAGTATCCACAGGGACGGTATTGGGTGCATGGCGAGCAGGCCGACGGTCAGAATTACCACGCGCTCCGGTCTCGTCAGAAACCCGGATGTGCCGCGGTAGCCGAGCCCTTCGGCCCGCGCCCTGACGTAGCTGACCATCAACGAACCGGCCAACGCCACGGCCGCCAGGATGATGGCGTCCCGGTTGTACCCGGAGATGCCGGAGTAGTAGAACAACAGGCCGATCAGGATCGCGCTTTCGGCCACGCGGTCCGCTACCGAATCGAGCAGCGCGCCGCGATCACTCACCGTGCCCGTGCGCCTGGCGATGGCGCCGTCAATGAGGTCGAATATCGCAGCGGCCAGCGCCACTATGCCGGCGTAGAGAAACCGGCCTTCCATCACAAGGTAAGTCGCTCCGCCTGTCATCGCGAGGCCGATAAGCGTTGCGCCGGTTGCGGTGACTCCCAGCTTCGAGAGGGCCGTCGCGACGGGTACCTCGAACCAGCGTTCAACCTGGCCGCGGAGGCGATATCTCAGGTCTTGCAAGCTGGGCAACGTAACCGGCCGGACTCAGGCTGCGCCGACCGCGGCCAGGGTCCGCTGGATCGCCGCGCGATAGGAGTCGATTACGGACTCGGCAAGGCTGTTCCAGCGGTATTGCTGCGCCCACGTCCGTGCGGCCGCTCCTAACCGCTGCCTGAGGGAGCGGTCCAGGATGAGGATGCGAAGGGCGTCGGCAATGGACTCCTCTGAATTCGGCTCCACCAGGAATCCCTGTTCGCCGTCCCGCATGACCCCGGAGAAACCTGGGATCGACGTGGCGACCACGGGAGTGCCCGCCGCCATGGCCTCGACGACCACGTACCCGAAGCTTTCCTTGCCGGTCGCAGGGGTGCAGAAGATGTCCGCGGCCTGGTAATAGCCGGGCAATTCGTCATCCGAAACCGGACCGGTAAACACGACGTCGTTTATCGCCCGTTCGCCCATGGTGAGGTATGAAGCGGGGTCAGGCTCACCCGGCCCGACTATGACCAGGCGGAGGTCGGGGAATTCCCACTTGAGCGTGCTGTACGCCCCCAGGAGATATCGCAGGCCCTTGCGCTTCTCTCCCATTCTGCCGACGAACAGGATGTTTATCTTGTCGCGGTCCATCAGTGCGGGCCACGGCGTCGGTTTACCAAACCGTTCCACGTCGATGCCGTTGGGAATGACCGTGTAGTCGCCGGGGAAGTACCGGTTCGCGAAATCCCTGGCGGGCTCTGACACGGCTATGCGGCCGTCCAGCCTGCTCGCGGCCCTTGCGAGCACGGGTTTCCAGAATGTGTAGCCGCTGGCGCGGCTCTCGTTGTAGGCGTGAAACGTGCCGACCTTGGGCGCTTTCGCCAGGAAGCAGCACATCAGCGCAAACATCGGCATCAGGGGTTCGTGCAGGTGGACTACGTCGAACTCCTCGTTCTCGAGGGTCGCCCTGAGGCGCGGCCTGTGCCATACGCTGAAAGAGATGCGGGAGATCGAGCCGGCGGTGGGGACCGGAATGGAGCGGCCGAACGGGATCAACTCGACCTCGCCGGTCTCGACCTGTTCGGGGTCGGAACAAGGCGCCAGGATCTTCACGTCGTGCCCGCGGTCCGATAGCTCGTTGCCGAGGGACACGACGTGGCTCACAACCCCGCCCTTAAAGGCGAAGTCGTATGGGGATACCAGCGCGATCTTCAGTCTGAACACTCCCCTGGGGCTTCTGAAATTTCGTTATGGCGAATCATAGCGTGACCGCTGATCCGCAGCTTAACGCCTCAGAGAGGAAATTCTCCACAGCGGGGACGCCAATGCATGCCGGCCACTTCGAATGACGGCGGATTTTAGCAGAACGGGCGGTCCGTCCCCAGGGTGTCGTGTGGAGGAGATGGGCGCTGGCGTGAGATGGGTGGGAGGTGCTCCGCGGCGCTCGAGGACGACATGAAAGGACGTGTGGGTGGCACGAGGGCTGGTTTGAAACCAGCCCCTACGGGGGGGGGGGGGGGGGGGGGGTGGCTAAAGGGGCGTGATCGTGCGGGCCCTCACCTCCGTAGTCGATACGTGGGTGAGGGCATAGGGTGAAATCGTAAGCCCCTTGATCGATACGACGACTCCGGTTGCCCAACGTTTCGCCCTCACCCCAACCCTCTCCCTCCAGGAGAGGGGGTTTTTGGAAGGGTCTTTTTGCAGTGGGAGAGGGAATTATTGATACAGGATCAATGGATCTCAGTCGTCACCACCCGACGGCGGCGCCGTCCTTGCGGGGCTCCGACCCGCCGGTGAGTACGCCCGATTCAGGATCGCGGGATATCACCTGGCCGCCGCCAAATCCGGTCCTTTCGTAACCGGACTTGATTTCGATGGTGTGGCCCCGTCGCCTGAGTTCGTTGATCGTCCACGCCGGGAGATCCTCTTCGACGCGTACGTGCCAGGAGGACTCCACGTCTACGCTGAACCGCAACGCGTCGAGCGCCTGTTGGGAGTTCATTCCAAAGTCGACCATGTTCGAGATCACCTGGAGATGACCCTGCGGTTGCTGGAAACCGCCCATCACACCAAAGCTGAGCCAGAATTCGCCATCGCGAGTCGCCATGGCAGGGATGATTGTCTGGTACGGCCGTTTTCCGCCTTCCAGATAGTTCGGATGATCAGGGTCGAGCGAGAAGAGGGAACCGCGGTTTTGCAAAGCTATGCCGGTATTGGGTACGACGAGGCCGCTTCCAAAGCCCTGGTAGAGCGAGTTGATCAACGAACAGGCGTTGCCCTCGCCGTCCACAACCGTGAGGTACACGGTGTCGGATGATTCGAACGGATTGCCGTAGGACGGCTTTTGGATTACCTGATCGGCACCGATCAGCTCACGCCGGTTTTCGGCGTAGTCCTTGGAAAGCAACGCGCTCGTGGGCACGTCCGTGACACGGGGATCGGCAACGTAGCGCAGCGCGTCGGCGAACCCCAGTTTCAGTGATTCGATGAGGTAGTGGTAGCGGTCTGGCGACTGGCAGCCCATCTCCGAAATGTCGAAGCCCTCGGCAACGTTCAAGGCGATGAGCGCACCGATTCCCTGTCCATTGGGAGGGCATTCCCACACGGTCACACCACGATAGTCGGTGCTGATCGGCTCGTCCCAGTCGGAGTGGTGCGCTGCGAGGTCTGCTGTGTCCATCCACCCGCCCGACTGCCTGACGTACGTGGCGATTCGCTCGGCAACGTCGCCCTTGTAGAACGCTTCGCTGCCGCCCTCGGCGATGGTCTGCAACGTTCGTCCGAGGGTGGGCAGTGTGACCACGTCTCCGTGGACAGGAGCTTCGCCCGTGGGCAGAAGCTCGAGGCCTGACGGCCGCATCCGGAGCTTGCTTTCCGAACCCAGGGCTTCCGGTGTATCCGAGCCCTTCCATCCATTGGCGATTACCTCGCTCACCGGGTAACCGTTGATGGCGTAATCGATGGCCGGTTGAAGGACTTCGCGAAGTGACATCCGGCCATAGGTCTTGATTGCCGTCTCCCACCCGTGGACCGTCCCCGGAACGCTCACCGACATGCCGGCGTCCTGTCCGAACTTTGGTATCGCGTCATAGCCCCGCGAAATCACGTCGTCTGGGTTAGCTGCGGCGGCAGATCGGCCGCTCCCGTTGAGCGCTGCAACCTGTCTGTCGTTGGCCATCCAGATGAGGGCGAACATGTCGCCGCCTATGCCCGTGGAAGCCGGTTCCACGACGTTCAGGGCAGCGGCGGTCGCCACAGCGGCGTCGACGGCGTTACCCCCGTCCATTAGGACGCGGAGGCCCGTAACAGCGGCGAGGGGTTGGCTGGTCGCGACCATCCCTTTGCGCGCCAGAACTGCGGACCGTCGAGACTGGAAGTAAGACATTTTTCTTCTCCGGGAGGGCTCCGGGCGTACCGAATTAGACTTTTGGCTTGGCTGACCGAAATCTTACAGAGACACCCCGTTTCGATGCCAGAGGTAGATGGGGCCAAAGGCAGAACGAGATGATGAAAATGGGGCGTTGCGTGTGGGGTACAGGGCAGGCTACCCCCTAGCGGGAGTGGTGTGGTTGTGGTTCGGGTGGTGGCCGCGGGCGGGTTTGAAACCCGCCCCTACAAGGGGGCATTTGGGTACCGGCCCCGCATCGGAGTACGGGGTGACGATGGAGGGCACGACGGATTGGTTTTTGGCGCGTTGAAGCAACTCCGGGGGTTGCCCGGAGTTGCCCCGTTTCGCAGTGTCTCTGCTGTCTTTCCCACGCCCGGCCGGAACCGTGAGGCGTTTTTGGGAAGTATGTTTCCTCGGTCTTCTCCGCACAGTCCTACAACCAACGGTAGTGGCGGCAATTTGCTCGCTCACGCGTCGGCGGTCGAAACCGGGGCCGAAGACGGTTGCGGCTCTACAGCCGCGCCCGGCTTGTGGGGCGCTTATGGGCGTCTGAGGGAAAGACGCATTTGCTATCGGATCCTCGGCTTGATCTCTGGGACGTACATCCGATAGCTCCCCAGGCATCTCTCTCAGACTTAGCCTGCGGGCCCCGAGTCGCCATAGTCGGGGTCTAAGCTGCCACGCCTACGTGAACAGCATTATGTGCGAGTCGTTCCGGTTACCCTTGCCGGCTTTGCAGCCGTGAGGGCACTGGAATCCACGCACAGCCCATGTCTGCTTCCCAGGAGAGCATGTACTTTCTCGTTCCGCAAGGGGCTTTAACACGGGGGGAGGAACTTTTACCCCCGATGGCTGCAGCAGTTGTTCCCGTTGCTGTTCGATCAGAATGGCTGTGATGAATGCGTTTTACCGCACGCCTCGGTATTGATAATAGAACACATGTTCGTGCATTGTCAAATTTTTTTGGCATGGATTTGAAGAGTGGGCACGCGTGTCGGGCGAGGGCGGGTTTGAAACCCGCCCCTACAAGGGGGAGTAGGCCGTTGTGGCGGGGGTGTGGTTGTGTAGCGGGTTGGTGGGGGTAGCCGCGCTCCCCTGGGTCCCCGATCGGAGTCGGGGAAGACGGTTTGGGGGAATGCCGGATGTGGGTAAGGGGCGGCAGGTTGGTGGGGGCGGCCGCGCCGCCCTTCGTCCCCGGCGGGTGCCTACAAGAGGCACCCCTACATGACTTGGTTGATCGACGTGCCGGGGTGTGGATGCATGGCAGGTTGGTGGGGGTAGCCGCGCTCCCCTGGGTCCCCGATCTTCGTCGGGGAAGACGGTTTGGGAGAATGCCGGATGTGGGTAAGGGGTTGAAGGTTGGTGGGGTAGCCTCGTTGCCCGTCTGCCCCGGCGGGTGCACACAAGAGGCACCCCTACAAGTGGGTTTGGCCAGCGTCGGGTTGTGGTTGTGTAGCGGGTTGGTGGGGGTAGCCGCGCGCCCCTGGGTCCCCGATCGGAGTCGGGGAAGACGGTTTGGGAGAATGCCGGATGTGGGTAAGGGGTTGAAGGTTGGTGGGGTAGCCTCGTTGCCCGTCTGCCCCGGCGGGTGCACACAAGAGGCACCCCTACAAGTGGGTTTGGCCAGCGTCGGGTTGTGGTTGTGTAGCGGGTTGGTGGGGGTAGCCGCGCGCCCCTGGGTCCCCGATCGGAGTCGGGGAAGACGGTTTGGGAGAATGCCGGATGTGGGTAAGGGGTTGAAGGTTGGTGGGGTAGCCTCGTTGCCCGTCTGCCCCGGCGGGTGCACACAAGAGGCACCCCTACAAGTGGGTTTGGCCAGCGTCGGGTTGTGGTTGTGTAGCGGGTTGGTGGGGGTAGCCGCGCGCCCCTGGGTCCCCGATCGGAGTCGGGGAAGACGGTTTGGGAGAATGCCGGATGTGGGTAAGGGGTTGAAGGTTGGTGGGGTAGCCTCGTTGCCCGTCTGCCCCGGCGGGTGCACACAAGAGGCACCCCTACAAGTGGGTTTGGCCAGCGTCGGGTTGTGGTTGTGTAGCGGGTTGGTGGGGGTAGCCGCGCGCCCCTGGGTCCCCGATCTTCGTCGGGGAAGACGGTTTGGGAGAATGCCGGATGTGGGTAAGGGGTTGAAGGTTGGTGGGGTAGCCTCGTTGCCCGTCTGCCCCGGCGGGTGCCCACAAGAGGCACCCCTACAAGTGGGTTTGGCCAGCGTCGGGTTGTGGTTGTGTAGCGGGTTGGTGGGGGTAGCCGCGCACCCCTGGGTCCCCGATCGGAGTCGGGGATGCCGGGGTGCGGAGGTCGGGGAGGACGATGGAGGGTGTTGGTGGTGGGATTGGGCGGCAGGTCCTTCGCTTCGCTCGAGGACGACATGACGAGAGGTTCGGGATTACATGAAGGAGGCTTGGGGTGACGGGAATGGGGACTCGGGGTGACATGAAAAGGGCACGGGATGACGTTAAGGAGGCCCGGGATGACACGTTTGGCGAGGGTGCTACCTGGTACGCGGGTTGAGGACGTCGTTGAGGGCGTCGCCCAGGAGGTTCCAGCAAAAGATCATCAGGAACACGACCGCAATTGGCGCGATCAATTGTTCCGGGTGGTTCTGGAGGACCGATACCCCGCTGCTGCCGGTGCGGCCGATGGTCTCACCGATCATCCGGCCCAGGCTGGGCCTGCCGACCTGTACGCCGAGGCCGAAGAAGCTGAGTACGACCTCCGACAAGGCGATCGCTCCGAGTCCGAACGACATGGTCACGATGAGCGGGCTGACGATGTTCGGGAATATGTGGCGCACCAGAAGGCGGGGCGTGCTGGTCCCGATGGAATAAGCCGCCTCGACGAATTGCGACTCACGCAACGCCAGCACCTGGCCCCTCACCAGTCTCATCGTGCCGAACCAACTCAGCGGCAGCAGGGCTATCCCGATGACCACGAAGTCGACGACTCCTGTCGACACGAGGCCGCTGAAGAATGTGGCGTCCTCGAAGTCCCGGACCAACTCCACGATTCGCGGCCTGACCGTGGCCGCGATCAGGATGATGAGCAATATATCGGGGAACGATGACACCACCTCCCCGAGGCGCATGACCGCGGTGTCTACCTTCCCCCGGAAGTATCCCGCCATCAGGCCCAATGTCACACCCAGGATGAGGCTGCCGGTCAATGTGGTGACGAGCGTGATGATCACGGTGGTCTGTATTCCCCAGATCACGCGGGTGAATATGTCCCTGCCCAGGCGGTCCGTGCCGAACCAGTTTTCAGCATCCGGCCCGTGCTGGGCCTTGAGCAGGTTCTGGTCCGAGTAGTCCTTGCCGAGGGCCCCGGTGACAAGCGGAGCAAACATACCGACCGTGTATAAGGTCACCAGGATTACCAGGGCCGCCATGGCCAGCTTCTTCTTGCGAAGCCTGACCCACGCGACCGAAGCGGGACTACGCCCCGAGTCGGCCTCAAGCTGCTGCGTTGCCGCGACCATCCGACTACTGGAGCCTTATGCGGGGGTCGACAATGGTGTAGACGATGTCGATTATCAAGTTCGCAACCACCAACGCTGTGGCGCCGAGCAGGGTCAGGGCCATGATCACCGGGTAGTCACGTGAAAAGACCGATTCGAGCGCCAACCTGCCGATCCCCGGTATTCCAAACATGAGTTCAGTTATCAAAGAGCCGCCGAAGAGGCCGGCGATCGTGAAACCTAGAATCGTGATGATCGGCAGCAGCGCGTTGCGGGCGACGTGGCGATAGTTGACGACTCCGGCGCTCAGGCCTTTCGAGCGGGCCGTCTGGATGTACTCCTGACCCAACACGTCCAGGGTGCTGGCGCGCATGAGGCGCACGAAGATTGCGATGCCGGGCAGGCCCGTAGTGAGCGCCGGCAAGACGACGCGGTAGTCGAACAGGCCGCCCCACCCCGACACCGGCACCCAGTCAAGGTTGACCGCAAATATCAAGATTGCGAAGGGCCCCGTAAAGAACACCGGCAGGGCGAAGATGATCAGCGCGCAAAACACCAGCGTTGGGTCTATCCAGGTGCCCTGCCGCCTTGCGGCGTAAAACCCGAGTGGCACGCCGAACCCTATCGCGATGATCGACCCGGCGATATTCAACTGGGCCGACGTTAGCAACTTGGGCGCAATGAGCGTGATTACGTCACGGTTCTGGAACGTGAGGCTTTCGCCCAGGTCACCCCGCACCGCCCGTCCGACGAACCGGACGTACTGCAGGAAGAAAGGGTCGTTCAGACCGAGGCGATCACGTAACCGTTCGGCGCGCTCAGGCGTGTAGTTGTGCCCCAGACGCACCTCTACGGGATCGCCGGGACCGTACGTCCCCAGCAGGAAGACGAAGAACGAAATTATCAGGAGAAGGACCGGGGTCCACAGAAGCCGGCGAAGGCTGTAAGTGAGCATGCGGTGACTTTGTGCCCGGCGGGGGCATGTGTCAAGCCCGCCGCGCCCGGCATTGCTGCCGGGCGCCTGCTATCGGGCCTACTTCTGGATGTAAACGTTCTTTAGGCGAGGGACGATGATCGGTGTGAACGTGTAGTTCTTGACCCAGGGCTTGATCAGTGCAAGACCTTCCATGTCGAACCACAGGGGCAGCCAGGCCGCGTCGTGGAGGATGATCTCCTCGGCTTCGTTGTAAAGCTGCACTCGCCGGATGATGTCTTGCTCCGTCCGCGCTTCCTCGACCCGGCTGTCCACCTCGGGGTTGTTGTAATGCCCGTGGTTCCCGGAACTATCCGAGTAGAACAGGATGTCGATGAAGTCCTGCGGGTCCGGGTAGTCGGCCTCCCAGCCGATGCCGCCCCAGGCCTGTAAACGGCTCCGGTTGAGGTCTTGCAGGTACGTGGCCCACTCAACCTGTTGCACGTCAATTTGGACCCCGAGAACATCTTCCCACATGGTGCTGATGACCTGTACGTCAAGCGGGGCTGATCCGCCGGTACCAGGGATGGTCACGGTGATCCTGGGCCGTGTTTCGGGATCGGCATACTTTGACTCTGCAAGAAGCTGCTTCGCCTTTTCAGGGTCATACCTGATTCCTTCGACCTCGTCGGAGAATCCGGGGAAGCCCGGCGGCAGGATGCCGTATGCGGGCATCACGAGGTCTGAGTAGACCTGGCTGGCGATGAGCTCCTTGTCCACCGCGTAGTTGAGCGCCTGGCGGAACTTCGGGTCGTCAAACGGCGGTTCGGAGACGTTGAAACCTACGTACGAGATGCTGAAGTGCGGCGGGACTCGAACCAGGTCCTTGTTCAACTCCTCGGTGGGGTCCTGGACCCTAGTCAAGTCGGCGAGGCCAACACCGGTGATGTCGATCTCGTCGTTCTCGTACATCGCCATTGAGACACCGCCGGCGAGATTCAACACGACGTTGTCCAGATAGGCAGACCTTCCCCAGTAGTTGTCATTGCGAGCCAGCACCATGCGTTGGCCGATCTTGTATTCCTCGAGGAAAAACGGCCCGGTGCCAGCGGCAGTGTCGGTCCATGAATCTCCACCGGCTTCCACGTTGTCCCGGTCCAGGACATACGCCGTCGGATAGGTCAGCTTGGCAAGGAAGTACGCCTTCGGGGCGTCGATTTCGATCCGGACCGTCCGGTCGTCGACCACCGTCACTCCGGGTGCGGACACAATGTCGCCGCGGCCGTCGATGATCTCATTTATCCCTACTATGTCGCCGAGATAGATGTCTGCCACAGGAGATTCGGTGTCCGGGTGCGCGGCCCGTTCGATGGACCACTTGACGTCTTCCGCCGTCACCGATTCGCCGTTGGAGAACTTCAGGTCCGGTCGAAGTTTGAACTCGTAGACCGTTCCTCCTCCGCTGATTGACCAAGACTCCGCCAACTCGGGAACGATTTCGAGGTCTTCATTCAGCGAGACCAGGCCGGAAAAAATCTCGACCACGATGCCTGCGGACGTGGTGTCCGTAACCAGGTGAGGGTCAAGAGTCGGCGGGTCCGACCAATTCCTCGTGAATATCCCGCCTGTGGGGATGCCGTCGTCAGCGTCGGTCTTGGCCGCCGACTCGGGCGCCGGTGTGTTCTGCAGAGACGGCGCCACCTCTACCTGGGCAGCGCGGGTGGGTACAGGCGTGGGAGATGCCACCACTACCTGCTGATTTTCTTCCTCCGAGCCGCCGCCCGTGCACGCCAACAGGATGGCGGGAACCGCCGCCAAAATAACCAGTATCAGTAATTTGCGCATTTTCGTTTATCCAACCTCACTTCTTTGACTATCGCTACGTTAGCCGCCCGTAATGGGTCCCACGGGACCGAATTCGATCTATTTCGCGGATACGGCAACCGTGGTCCGTCGGATTTTGCGGCTATTGCTCCTTGCTGCCGGGCCCCTTAATCTGGGCGTTCAAGCTGGCCTTGATGAGATCGTCCAGGTCCCCATCCAGAACGTTCTGGGCGTTCGAAGTCTGGTAGTCGGACCTGTGGTCCTTGACCATCTGATAGGGGTGCAGGACGTAGCTGCGGACCTGCCTTCCCCACTCAGGTGATACGTGATCTCCTCGCAGCCGGGCTTGTTCTTCTGCCCGCTTTTGCATTTCCAGGTCCATCAATCTGGCGTGCAGTATGCGCATCGCTATTTCCCGATTCTGCCTCAGCGACCGCTCGTTTTGCACCGATACGACTATGTTGGTGGGCAGATGCGTCAGTCTTACGGCCGACGAGTTCTTCTGCACATTTTGTCCGCCGTGGCCGCTGGCCCGAAACGTATCGATCTTCACGTCATCGGGGCCGATTGTGATGTCTTCGTGCTCGTCCGGTTCCGGCAAGACCTCCACGAGCGCGAAGCTGGTGTGGCGCAGGTGGTCCGCGTCGAACGGCGAAAGCCTCACCAACCTGTGCACTCCCTTTTCCGACCTCAGGTACCCGTACGCGTGATTTCCATCCACCTTGACAGCGGCGCTCTTTATGCCGGCTTCTTCACCCGCGGTCAGGTCCAGGACATCCGCTTTGAAACCGCGCCGTTCTGCCCAGCGCAGGTACATGCGAAACAGGATTTCCGCCCAGTCCTGGGCGTCAACGCCGCCCGCGCCCTGCTTGACCGAGATGATCGCCGGCCGCGCGTCATACTCCCCGTTCAGCTGAAGTTTGAACTCAAGGTCGGCTGTTGTCGCGGTGATCTCTTCAAATTCGGCGGCGAGTTGCTCGACTATCGAGTCGTCCGACTCTTCAGCGGACATCTCTGCCAGTTCGACGAGGTCGGCGGCGCGCCTCGTCAAGTCGTGCCAGGTCTCGAGGTCAGTCTTGACGGATGAGAGTTCTCTCATCACGGGGTGAGCGGCGCGTGGGTCGTTCCAGAATCCGGGCGCGGAGGCCTGCTTCTCTAGCTCCGAGACACGCTTCGCCATGCCGGGCAGGTCAAAGCCGCCCCACAATCCCGGCGATTCGTGCGTTGAGTTCGCCGGCGTCTTCCAGTAAGTCGCCCATCAGGTTTCGCAGTCCTTGCTCCGGGCTTTGCGAATGCAGTTTCAGGTCGCGTCGGCCCGACTGGAAATTATACCAACGCCTATTCGGGTTCCACTTTGGGCGCGCGGGGTCATGCCGTAGCCGGACAGTAGGCCGTCCACGCGAGCACATGCGCGAATTGCTTAGATTCCGGCCCGGATTGCACATCGGCGGTGCTATCCTGAACGGCACGGGGCGTGGCGCAGCCTGGTAGCGCATCCGGCTGGGGGCCGGAAGGTCCTGGGTTCAAATCCCAGCGCCCCGACCATGTTTTTCACCGAACCGGTCGACGCCATGGGCCAATTTCGGTGCGGGGAAGGCCAAGCGCGCCTAGCAACCTCTCAGTCCCGACTTCGTGTCGTCGACCGCCGTCGAATCATCTTCTCAGACGCGGCCCAACAAGGGAGCGGTTCCCATGCCGAGGAAGCTCGAAACAGTGAACCAGTCGATTATCCGCCACCGCGACATCATGGCGCGGCACCCGGCGAACGAACCGTGGTCGGAGGTCTTGATTGACGACGGGCGGAACAACGCCGTCTGGATATCGGGTCCTCCGGGCACTCCGCCGGACCCGCACATCCACCCTGATTTCAATGAGTGGTGGATCGCCCTCGACGGAAAGACTCGGTGGCAGATAGGCCAGTACGAGCCTGTCGTAGCCGAGTGGGGCGACGTGGTCATGGCGCCGGCCGGCTATTCCCACGACATTCGCCCGTGGGAAGGTGAACAGGCTATCCGCTTCGGGGTGACGCACCCTGACAGCAACCACGACATCAAGGGCATCGCGCCGTGCAGGTACATACCGGTCGATCCCGGCATGACTCCACCCAACCTGATTCACACGTCTCTGAAGGGTCTTCTGGAGCGGCACGGCTCGGACGAGGGGTGGAAAGAGGTGGTGGTCCTGGACGAGCGAAACCGGGCGCTGGTCACGCATGAAATGCCCGGCACTCTCAACCGCCGTTACTGGCACCCGGGCATGCACAAGTGGTGGGTCGTCTTGGCGGGCGAACTGGAGTGGAACATCGGCGACGCCGATCCGATTATCGGGACGCCGGGCGACGTCATATTCGTGCCAAGCGAGACCCCGCACGAAATACGGACCATCGGGACAGAGCCGTCGATTCGCATCACCATCACCGCCCCGGATATCGTTCACTACTACACTGACGACCCGGACGCGCCGCCGCTTCCGTAGGAACCTGTGCGGTCGAATACCCAGCCGGCAAGCACCGGCGTAATGAGCAGCGCCGTGTTGTATAGCGGGGCCAGGCCGTTCTTTTGCCGGAGAGGAGGAGAGTAGACCAGCTACTCTGCGGTTT
The DNA here is from genome assembly GCA_965220275.1 of Dehalococcoidia bacterium. GTDB lineage: Bacteria > Chloroflexota > Dehalococcoidia > Lucifugimonadales > Lucifugimonadaceae. Next base: position 249,300 of record CBDCPN010000006.1, read on the forward strand.
CTATGACGACACGTCCGCCAGTCCGTACCCGGATACTCAGGTCATGACCGTCCAGCATGCGCATGCCCACAAGGGGAGTGGTGTCAGCTGCGCCGGCCCTGGTGTTTCGCAGGCCACTGTCCCAGAGCACGGCAACGTCGTAGATATCGAAGAATGCCTCGCTGCCATCGGCCAGAATCGCACGGCCTCGGTCACGATATACCAAACCCAGTTCCGTCACCAGGGCTGGGGGCAGGGTCAGGAATCCGTTGTAGCCCGTGTCTACCACAGCCTCGATCTCCTGTGACCGACCAGACGGGCCTTGCACCGTAAGGCTTACGATGGGTTCGTAGGCGGTGTTCACAGCGCCCTGGATCACTGAGCGTTCCGCAGGGACCCGCCCCCAAAGCTATATAGTCCTCGATAGCCAACCCGCAGGCACCAAACGTCATAGGCGTCGGGGTGCTGGGCCTGCAGGCGGTCTGTGGCCACAATCTCATCCTCGCCGATGGCCCAACTGCCGCTCTCCACGTCGATGGCGACTACCTCACCAACATGGTCAGTCTCGACCTGTGGACGTATGTTCCGCTCATATATTTCATCGCCGAGGCGGGCCGTCTCCTGGGCGGGACGGTTGGGTGGCGAGGTGCGGCTGACGGGCTGCGTGGGAACCGGTATGTCTGCGTCCCTCATGCGTCCTCCCTCAAGATGTGCTTCTACAGCCCCAATTTTACTACTTCGAGGGAGTATGAGATGTAATTGTGGCAGGCCGCACACCTGTGCACATAGGCTGGCCTGCAATGACTCAAAAGGAGGCTAATGAGGACCTGCCTTCATGGTGGGTAGGTCCCAGTTTCGTCATTACGGGCGTCTTTCTTGCCTTGGGCAGCCGGACCCTATCGGGTTGCGCCATGGTCGTTTACGACCTGTTGTGTTCAGGTTTCTTCAACAGGAGGAAAACAGCGGCCGCTCCCAACAGGAGCACGCCTCCGGCCATCAGCACGATCTGGTAGGAGCCCGTCTCGTCGAATACCCAGCCGGCAAGCACCGGGGTGATTAGCAGCGCCGTGTTGTAGAGCGGGGACAGCATTCCCCTGATCGAGGCAAAGCGGCGGCGGCCAAACATGTCCCCGACCAACGCCCAATTGAGCGCGCTACCCGCCTCCGTGCCCGCAAACAGGAGCAGCACGCCAAACACGGGCCAGGTCCCTTCGACGTAGTTGAGCAGAAACAGGCTCAAGGACGACGACACGTACATCATGGCCAGGACCACGTTCCGCGGCGCTTTGTCGCTGAACCAGCCCGCCACGAGAATCAGCGGGACCGCTGCGAGGGCCAACAGTCCGATCAGATTCGCAGCCGTCTGCTGGTCCTCTCCCTTCCAGACCAGGATGGCGACGAGGTGGACGAAGATTGCTCCGTGGACCGACATCCTCAGAACGGTCCCACCGGCCAGAATCCAGAAGGCACGGGTCCTGACGGCGTCTTTCACCCCCCAGTCGTCATCCTCCTCTTCGTCCTCCTGGGAACTGGCCGCGGTACCGACGCGGGGCTGCGTTCGCTTGGGTGGGTCGCCGTCCGGCCTCAAGCCATGGCTTTCCGGGGACTTTCTAAACACCAACGCCAGTGGGGTTATGACGATGATCATCAATAGCCCGACCCAGAACGCGGCGCTCTGCCAGCCGTATTTCAATATGGCGAACGACAGTAACGGCACCATCACCGCGCCCCCCAGCCTGAACGCGGCGCTGTTGAGACCCATGGCGACGCCACGCTTCTTTACGAACCACATATTCAAGGCCGCAGTGGTCGCCTGCATGAAGCTGGTGGAGGCGCCCATGGAAATGACCAGCAGGTAGACGAGCAGGAACCCGAGGTACGTGGATGTCTGCGAGAGAAGGATGTAGCCGACGCCGACTATCAACGTCCCGAAGAACATGAGCGGACGCACGCCGAACCGGTCGATCAGCCATCCTGTTATTGGCCCCATGATGCCCCCTTCGGCCCTGGAAAGGGCGAAGGGGAGGGCCGTTGCGGCGTGGGACAGGCCGAGGCCTTGGGCCACCGGCAGGAAGAAGACGCTGAAGCCCTGCCAGTGAATGCTGCCGCCCAGCCCGTTTGTCACGGACGACGCTGCGACGATCCACCAGCCGTAGAAAATGCCGTCCCGGCGGGAAGCGCGGGCGGCAACTTTGTCGGATACGTTTGGGGGTGTAGGGCGAATTGTCAGCGGGCTTTCCGGCAAGAATCGTCGGTGTGTGCCACTCTCGCCTGCTCAGGAAAGATACAGGGGATGTAAAATCGCCCCCAACTTCAAGTAATACCGATTCCTTGATTCATGCCACTAACTACCACACTCACAGGAGTGGGTTTCGAACACACCCTGTCCCGGCTACCGAGCGCATATCCCTGTCCTGGACATTGCAGCGACTAACAACCAGGCATCAGAACGCCGACAACTTTGCCACAGGGCAAGGCCGAAGGCGGGTTTGAAACCCGCCGCTACGAATCGAATTGGCGGCGCGATCTAAACGAACCGGTATAACGCACGATTAGAGGAGAATCAGTTGTCAATTACGGTCGGATCCGGAGAGTACACATACGAACTGGTAGAGGGCTGGGCCAAGTTGCCAGAAGGCTGGACTTTTACTCAGGTCGCTGCCGTGGCGGTGGATGAAGACGACTACGTTTACGCCTTCAATCGTTCGCCGCATCCGGTGATCGTCTTCGACCCCGACGGCAATTTCGTCCGGTCCTGGGGCGAAGGCCACTTCCCCAACGCGCACGGGCTGTGCTTCGCCAACGACGGAACGGTGTGGCTGGCGGACAACGGGGACCACACCGTCAAGCGCTTCACCAGGATGGGCGAACACATAACCACACTGGGCACCAAGAACGTGGAAGCGCCGGAAGGCGAGCCTTTCAACAAGCCGACGGACGTGGCGGTGGCGTCCAACGACGATTTGTACGTTTCGGACGGATACGGCAACACTCGCGTTCACGTCTTCAGCGATGACGGGGAATACAAGTTTTCCTGGGGACAGACCGAAGGCATGCCGGGCGTGTGGGACGGGGACTTCAACCTGCCCCACAACATATGGATTCACAAGGACCTGGTTTACGTTGCCGATCGCGAAAACCAGCGGATCCAAGTGTTCGAACTCGACGGCAGCCACGTCGAAAACTGGACGGACTTCATCCAGCCGACGGACATCTACATCGATTCCGACGACATCGCCTATGTCGGTGAACTCCGGAATCGAGTGTCCATATGCGATCTGAAGGGAAATGTGCTGACCCGCTGGGGCAGGTTCCCGACGGATGAACCGGGCATGTTCTACGCCCCCCACGGTATATGGGTCGACTCCCGAGGCGACCTGTACGTCGGTGAGGTGCTCGAAGGCCAGCGGCTGCAGAAATTCCGCCGCGTTCGCTAATTCCATTTCGCAATGCGAGCAGCACACGTGGGGCATTGGGGCGACAGCCTTCCCGCGCCGAAAATTGACCGGTCGGGGTGTTCATTCTGCTGATCGGTGAGTTGGGTCGCGGAAAAACAGAAATCGGTAAGAGGTGGTGGCGGCGGCCGCTATACGTCTCTCTCGCCTTAACCGGCATCGCAATAATCGGGCTGATCGCCCTGCCGTTCGTGTGGGACGCCACTCGGACCAGTTACGTTCCCACCCACTCCGAGCAAGAAATCAAGGGCCTTGTGATCGAACACTACCGCTCGCAAGCCCCAAAGACCTCGATACCGGTCTTCGATGGACACGAGACGGCTGTTGAACAGGTTGGGGCGTTCATAGCGGGCGATGCGCCGCCGTTCGTCAGGCTCGGTCGGCTGTTGAGATACGGGGTGGCCGTCGAATGGCCGCCGGGATTTACCTGCTATGACCGTATGATGCTGCTGACCGAGGGGAGCCCAGAGTTCGAGATCGAGTGGCAACCCATCGTGCACGAGGGCCGGGTATTACAGGAGAGTAGCTGGCACGTGCGGATTTCCGGCGGTCAGCAGCCGATCTGGGAGACGCACCGCTACGCCGGCCAGACCAGTTGGGAAGGCATGCAGAGAATCCCGTTTCGCTCGCCCATATACCTGGACGAGGTCTGGGTCCACGACTTCGATGAGCAAGTCTTCGAAGCAAACTGCGCCGGACCGCTCGAACAGCAGGAAGCGTTCAGGCGCGTGCTCGGGGCAACGTAGTGAACGGCACGCTGGCGCTGGCGGGAAGCGGGGAGTACCTGCCGACAATGGAGCGGGTCGACCGGTGGCTCCTCGACCTTGTTCCCGGCACGCCACGCGTCGTGCTGTTGCCGACCGCCTCCGGCTACTACGGACGGCGTCGTATCAAGTATTGGCTGGACCTGGGGACCGAGTATTTCACGCGGCTGGGTGTGGAGGTCGATCCGGTGGATGTCTTCGATCGCGCCGACGCCCAGGACGCTGAAGTGGCGGCGCGGGTTTCAGCGGCCAATTTCGTCTACTTGTCGGGCGGGAGGCCTACCTACCTTCGGGGATGTCTCGTTGGAACCCCGTTGCTGCGGGCGATATACGAGGTCCTGAAGGCCGGTGGAGTGGTGGCTGGCTCCAGCGCGGGGGCCATGGTCTGGGCTGAAAAATTCATCGGTTTTCCGAAACGCGGATGGCCCTGGCACGATGGCTTCAATCACCTTCGGGGTGCGTATATCTTGCCCCACTACGACGAAATTCCCGGCTGGCTGGTGTGGCTGACGCGTGCGTCCCGGCTTTTCAGGCTGGCCACTGTCGGCATTGAAAAAGACACTGCCCTGGTCTGCCGACAGGGGCGGTATGAGGTCAGGGGCCATGGGCGCGTGGTGGTACGAAGCAGGGATGATACGCGGTCGTTCGGCGAAGGACAGGTTGTTCCCTGGGACTGACTTCGCCCGGTTGTGGTCCCACGGGTCTCGCGGCGCGTGCTAATCGTCGAACGTCACGTAACATCCCATGCCGAACATGATTAACACTGAAACACGAGCGGAGTTTTCTTCATGCTGATCGCTGGAATTGGCCGGTCCGACATCACACCACCCGTAGGTATAGCCCACGCCGGTTGGGGCGCGTCGACGCACGAATGCGCGGAAGGCGTCGACATGCCCCTCTACTGCACGGCCCTGTTCGTGGCCGAGGGTGATACGCGGGCGCTCATCATCGACCTGGACCTGACAGGCGCCACGGAACCTCTCGATTCCCAGATACGGGAGGCCGCTTCCGAAGCATCGGGCGTGCCCGGTGAAAACATACGGGTGGCGTCCACGCACACCCACGCGGCCCCTGCGTTCGGGGGACCGTGGCTCGTCGAGGGAGTCGATCTACTGGAGCAATTCCTCGGCGAAATCCCCGAAAAGGCGGCCGAAGCAGCCCGTGCGGCAGCGGAGTCCGCCGTTCCGGCGACGGTGGGCGCTGCCACAGGCGAGTGCAACATCAATATAAACCGCAGGCCGGCCGACACTGGCGGGAGGCTCTTCACCGGGCGAAACTGGGACGGTTACGTCGATCCGGAAGTCCTCGTGCTGGGATTCGACGATGCAGACGGAAAGCCCATCGCGACGGTCCTCCACTATGCCTGCCACCCGACCGTCCTGGGGCCTGAAAACAAGCTGCTATCCCCTGACTACCCCGGACACGCCCGGCGCGTGGTCGAAGAGAACGTCGGCGGGTTGTGCCTGTTTCTACAGGGGTCGGCAGGAAACCAGGGGCCAGTCCACAGTTTTGTCGGAGACGTGGAAGTGGCCCGCAAACAGGGCAAGATCCTCGGCCTTGCTGCGGCCTCTGTCCGCATGCAAATCGACCCGTTCACGCGGGAGGAACGACTCATCGAGATCGTGCCTTCCGGCGCAGACCTCGGCATGTACGAGGACGTACCCGTGGGAGAGCCGGACAGCACGTTGAGGGTTTCGAACCGGTTCATCGATCTGCCCGCCGGAGAATTTCCGCCGGAGGACGAGGCGCGTCGTATATCGGAAGAGAAGCAGGCAGAACTCCTGGCAGCGCGGGAGGGAGGAGACGACGATGCCATCAAGGCTGCCGTCATGGCCGCGAAACGGGCCAACTTCACCGTCACCAACTCGCAGACTGCCCACGGCGGCACGGTCGAAGTCAGGGTCCAGGCGATGCGCATCGGCAGCACCGTGCTCATCGGATTGCCGTTAGAGCCGTTCGCAGAGTTCGCGGCTGAAATGCGCCAACTGTCGCCCGCGCCACTGACCGGCTTTGCCGGGTACAGCAACGGACTTCTGGGGTACATGCCAACAGTGGCCGCGTACGAGGAGGGCGGTTACGAAGTGGGTAATACGCCTCTGCGCGCAGGGGCCGGCGAAGAGGCGTTGAGGGTCTGTGCCGAGGCGGCGCTGGAGGTCTGGGAAGGCTGAGGTCACTCCGCCCAATCGGCGAAGTGGCGCTTGAGGCGGGGATAGAGTTGCCGGAAGCGAGAGTAAGCGCGGTCGTAAGGCCCTGCTAACTCGGAACGCGGCTCGACGCGGTCTATGGGGTTCAGCCACGACTCGCAGGCCTCAAGTACCGACGCGAAGCGTCCCGCCCCAACGGCGGCGAGGACCGCGGCGCCGTATGGAGCTCCGCCTGGCGGTCCGACCCTGACGACCGGTACGCCCAGCACGTCGGCCTGCATTTGACGCCATGCTTCGCTGCGTGCGCCTCCACCGACTGCGACGATCTCGGTCGCGTCCACCCCCAACTTCCGCATCAGTTCGAGAGAATCGCGCAGGGCAAAGGTCACGCCTTCCATGATTGCCCGCGTGAGATGCCCGCGCCGGTGGGCTACGTTCAGACCGGAAAAGGCCCCCCGGGCGTTCGAGTCGGCGTGTGGCGTGCGCTCGCCGGTGAGGTACGGAAGGAATGTCAGTCCGTCCGCGCCGGGCTCGGTCGAGTCCGCCTCGGCGATCATCTCTTCGTACTCGGGAAGCGATCCTCCCGGCCCTGCCAGCGTCTGCCTGTACCACCCGAGGGCCGCGCCGGCCGACAGCGTTACGCCCATCAGGTACCAGGCGCCATCGACGGCGTGGTTGAACGAATGGATGCGCATGCCGGTATCGACGCGCGGGCGGTCGATTGGCGCGACCACGGCGCCGGAAGTGCCGATCGAGGTCTGCAGGGTCCCGGGGTTAACCACGCCCGATCCCACCGACGCGGCTGCGTTGTCGGCGCCTCCACCCACCACCGGCGTACCGGCCTTCAGCCCCAACGAATCAGCGGCGGCATCGGTCAGTGTTCCCGTAATTTCAGACGAGCCGAATACCGGTGGCAGCAACGCCGGGTCCAATTGCAGGCCGGTGATCATCTCTTCGGACCAGCGTCCCCGCTTGACGTCGAAGAGGAGCGTGCCGGCGGCGTCGGAGGGTTCGGTGGCCAGCGCGCCGGTCATCAGGAACCGCACGTAGTCCTTTGGCAACAGGACCTTGCGGGTCCTTTCGAAGTGTTGCGGCTCGTGTTCCCGTACCCACAGGAGCTTGGGCGCAGTGAACCCCTCCAGCGCCGGATTGCCTACCAACCGCCGGAGTCCTGTCTTCCCGACGCGTTCGGTTATGGACCGGCACTGGTCCGTCGTTCGCACGTCGTTCCAGAGAATCGCGGGCCGGACCACCCGGTAGTCTTCGTCGAGCAAGACCGAGCTGTGCATTTGGCCCGACAGGCCGATGGCTTTTACTCCCTGCACGCCCGCCGCCTGTGCGGCTGCCCTTACCGCTTCGACCGTGCCCTTCCACCAGTCGCCCGGATGTTGCTCCGACCAGCCGGGTGAGGGCACCGAAACTTCGAGCGGCGACTCCGCTTCACCCGCTATATTCCCGTCGTCCCCGACAACCAACGCCTTTACCGCGGTGGTGCCAACGTCTATTCCAAGGTAGTGGTCCGGCATGGTCGCTCTCCCGCGTCGGAAATTACGCGAGCGGTGCGACGAGGTCAAGAAACCTGGCCCACAGCCGTAACGGTCCAGTTTTGGTGAGACGAGCCGCGTGTCGCAGAAGGGCGGTTCGCGAACCGCCCCTACGCGGTTTCAATCCTGAATAGAAACCTCGAACCGCGTTGACACCCTGCGCCCGCCGTATATATTCGGCGGCGTACGGTCGGCATGAACTGGGACTGCCGGCCTCAGTACGCGTTCACAAAACCTGAAAGGTGACAAATCCATGTACGTCGGAACGCAGTTCGGTGCGCGCCACGAAACAGACATCCGCCAACTGGCCCAACTCGGCGTCAAGCACGTAGACATTACGCCCAAGGAACACTGGACCGAATGGACGGTCGATCTGCTCAGTTCCTTGCGTGAGAAGTACGCAAAACACGGCATCAACCTGGAGACGATGCACTCTCCGTTGGGTTCGCGCGACGCGTTCAACAATGACATGTCCCACATCTTCCTGGGACCCAGCGACGAGAAGGAACGGGAACTCGACGGCCTGTGCGAAGTCATCCGCATGGCGTCCGAATCGGGCCTGCGCGGCCTGCTCTACAACATCACGATCCTCGGCCACCTGAGGACCGGGCCTCGCTACGGAAGGGGCGGCGCCAAACTGTCATCGTTCAAGTACGAGGACCTTGACCAGTCGCTGCCGGAATTCGAAGGTGGGGCGGCCGACGCCGACACGATGTGGGAGCGAATCGACTACTTCCTGGAGCGTATAGTGCCGGTGGCCACGGAGTACAAGGTCCAGATGGCATGCCACCCGCAGGACCCCGGCATAAAGGACCATGAATACCGTGGAGTCGCCCGGGTGATGGGGACCGTGGAGGGGTTGAAGCGACTCGTGTCGATGCACGAAAGCCCCTACCACGGGCTTAACTTCTGCCAGGGCACCGTCTCCGAAATGCTCGAACGGCCCGGCGAGGAGATCTATGACATCATCCGCTACTTCGGCAGCCGGAAGAAGATATTCAACGTCCACTTCCGCAACATCAAGGGCGGAGTCCTGGACTTCGTAGAGGTGTTCCCCGACGAGGGCGACGTGGACATGCTGAAGGCCATCCGAACTTACAAGGAGGTCGACTACCCGTACATGCTGATGCCCGACCACGTCCCCGAAATCGACGGCGACGAGGCGCAGCAGGTGGGATTCGCCTACTGCTACGGTTACATCCACGCCATGATCCAGGCCGCGAACGCAGGTTGAGCAGCCCGCGTATGGGATACGAACCCTGGAAGGCAGAGCGATGGGCGAGTAACCCATTCGACCGATCGGGACCACACCAGGAATCTTGGAGACCTTTGCATACCTTCGTCATTCCGGCAAAATCCGGTGTTCAGAGGGGGCTTGGCCGGTGCACGGTAGCTTTCGACCAAATAGGTTTCACCCTCACCCCAACCCTCTCCCTCCAGGAGAGGGGGTTTTGCAAAGGGCTCCGGGGGCAGATGGAGTTACGCAATGGTCTCACTTGGGAGGGACTATATGACTGGTAAACCCGTGGTGCGCAACTGGCGCGAAGTCACGCCCTATGTTGACCACGAATCAGCAATCATCTGGCCGATATACCGGGGCGGTGAGGGCTACGAAGAACTGCCGCCGGAAGCGGCGCCGTTGCTGGGCATGGTGGGATTCACTATCCACCGGATGCAGGGTGGCAGGTCCGGCGACTACCACGACCACGAAGACCGCGAACAGGTCTATTACTTCACCTCCGGCAGAGGGAAGATGAAGCTGGATGACGTTATCTACGACGTGCAGGACGGGGACGCCGTCCACATCCCGCCCAAGGTCAAACACCAGCTCATTAACGACTCGGACGACTGGATCGAACACCTCTTGATCACCGCGCCTGTGCGCTAATTGAGGGTGTTAAAAAGTCCCTATCCGATCACGAAATCGTTTCGCGCCAGTTGCCGCGCCCCACCCATTCGGGCGCCCACAAGAGACGCCCCTACGAATGGTCGTTTGAGAGCGCGTCTGGAGGATTTTGCGCTGGCCAGCCCGTACCTGTGGCGCGCCCCACCCCTTTGGGCGCCCACAAGAGACGCCCCTACGAGTGGTCGTTAGAGTCGCCCCTACGATTGGCCGTCGGAGGACGTGTCTGGGGGGAGTTGCGCGAGCGCATCCGAATGACTTTTTGGACGCCCTCTTAGCAGTGGTCTCGATCCCGCACCGCAACGTGCGGCAGTCACGTGGCCTGTATGCTTGCCCGGCCAGCCATCCATTCTGGCCGGCAGTACGCGGTCCAAATCCGGGAGGGACGCCATGGGCAAGCCGCCGATCGTAACCAGGATCGAATCGACCCAATTCAGTTTTGACGTGCCGGACGTGTCGGTGCACCCCGTGGGAGGGCAACTCACCTACACACCCGGCAAGAAGGTCACACGCACGGCCCGGGTAATCCAGGTTTTCACCGACCAGGGCATCGTGGGCGAATACCTCGGCGGAAGTGAGTCGGAGCATGCAAACATCTCGCTATTTGCCTCCTGGCTCATCGGCCGCAACTCGCTGGCCCGCGAAGCATTCTACAACCGGGCAAAGCACATCCTGAAGCAGACGGCCCGCTTTGGATTGAGCCAGGTCGACGTCGCCCTGTGGGACATCGCCGGAAAGTACTACGACGCCCCGGTCTACGAATTGCTCGGCGAGTACAGAAAAGACCTTCCCTGTTACGCCTCCACCACCATCGGAGACGACTCCCCGGACGGTCTGGGCTCTCCCGAGGCGTACGCCGATTTCGCGGAGCAGTGCCTGGAAATGGGTTATCCGGCGTTCAAGATACACACGTGGCGCGAGGCTCCCCTCAGCCAACACATCGCCATGATCCGCGCAGTCGGCGAGCGGGTGGGCGGCAAGATGGACCTGATGATCGACCCCGCTTGCACGTTCAAGACGTGGGGCGAAGCGCTGAAGGTCGGCAAGGTCTGCGATGAATACGATTTCTTCTGGTTCGAGGACCCGTACCTCGACGGAGGTGTTTCGGCGTTTGGGCATCGCAAGCTGCGCCACTACATGAAGACGCCCATTCTCCAGACGGAGAACATCAGAGGCCTCGAACAGCATGTGGACTTCATCGTGGCCGACGGGACCGACTTCGTCCGATACGACATCGACTACGACGGCGGCATCACCGGTTGCATGAAGCTTGCCCACGCATCCGAAGGGTTCGGGCTGGACGCGGAGCCGCACGGTCCCGGCCCTGCCAGCCGGCACACCATGGCGGCCATACGCAACTGCAACTACTACGAGATGGGCCTGGTACACCCGAAGATCCCCACCGCAGCGCCGGCTGTGTATCTCGACGGATACTCGGACCAGTTGGACTCGATTGACGAGAACGGGTGCGTGCAGGTGCCGGAAGGCCCTGGACTGGGCGTCGCGCTCGACTGGGGCTACATCGAAAGCCATAAATTGGCCAGGGTGGAGTGGGCCTGATAACAGATCAGTTCCGGTGGGACGAAACGCGTCTCACATGAGGGCCGTTCGCGAACGGCCCCTACGCGCTGGAGCCTGTCTCAATAGTCCCCTCTCCCGATTCGCGGGAGAGGGTTGGGGTGAGGGCATGGAGTGAAATCGTAAGTCCCTAATTCAATACGACGATTTCGGTTGTCCGACGTCGCGCCCTCACCTCAATCCTCTCCCCCAGGAGAGGAAGTAAATTAGCCGCGCGAATTCTGAGACGGGCTCGCTGGGTCGCGGTCCAGTTGAATCGGCATATAGATCTCACCCGCACTGTTACGGCAGTGGCTAGAGTTCGGGCCGCCTGGTGTGCCATCCGGCCAACTGCTCGTAGGCGTCGCCCGCTCGTAACACGGTTACTTCGTCGAAGTGGCGGCCGGTAATCATCAGGCCGATTGGCAGCCCATCGTGCGTAAAGCCGCACGGCACTGACAGCGATGGCTGGCCGGTGGAGTTGAACACGCCGGTGAAATTCGCCAGGCTGCCGCCCTGGGGGGCAATGTTGCCTCCGGGCGGTGTTTCCGCACGAGCGATGGTCGGCGTCCGCTCCGGAACGGTCGGCGTAAACAAAACGTCCACGTCCTTCATCGACTCATTCATCTTCGTAATGAACCAACGCCGAGCCCGCTGCGCCTGCACGTAATCGACCGCAGCAATCGTCATGGCGGATTGGAGGCGGCCCCGTATCTCGTCCGGATAGGTGTCCGGGTGCTCGCTGATGTTCTTTCGGTGGACCGACACGGCCTCGGGCATGACCAGGCCCATGTTGATTTTTCGGCCATTCTTCACCCACAGCATCGGTATCTCGACGATCTCCGCTCCGTTCGCTTCCATTAACGCGATGGCCGCACGTACCGCACTGTCTATGTCCGGGTCGACGTCGTCGTCGAAAAAGTAATCGGCAGGAACGCCGATGCGCAGGTCTTCCGGTCCCCGATCGAGACCCAACGTGTAATCGACGACCGGTTCATCGGCCGACGCAGGATCGCGGGGATCGTACCCGGCCAGGGCGTTCATCATGTATGCGCAGTCCGAGACGCGTCGGGTCATCGGGCCGACGTGGTCGCAGCTCCAACTCAGGTCCAGCACCCCGGCCCTGGACACTCGCCCGTACGTCGGTTTGATCCCGGCGATCCCACACATTGATGCCGGCATGCGGATGCTGCCACCGGTATCCGTTCCAATCGCTCCGACCACGCAGCCCGCCGCAACCGCCGCTCCCGAGCCGCTGGAAGAGCCGCCCGTACAACGATCCAGGTCCCAGGGATTGCGAGGGTGGCCGGTGTATGGATTCAGCCCAGTGGCCCCCATCGCGTGCATGACCAAGTTGGTCTTGCCGACGATGATCGCCCCGGCCTGTCGAAACCGGGTGGTTATGGTGGCGTCGGTGCGGGCGATGTTCTGCTGGAACAGCGGCGACCCACCTGTGGTGGGAGACCCGGCGACGTCCACCAGGTCCTTGAGGCCTATCGGCACACCGTGCAACGGTCCCCGGTACCTTCCTGCCACTATTTCGGACTCGGCCTCTCGGGCGGCGCTACTTGCGCCTTCTTCGAACAGGTCGAGGAACGCGTTTAGCTTCGGATCAGTTTCACGAATACGTTTGAACGCGGCGTCCGTCAGCTCTACCGGGGACAACTCGCCAGCCTTGATCAGGGGCGATAGTTCGTCGATTGAAGCGAAAGTGAGTTCGTCTGTCATAGTTGCAGTGGTCCGGCGCTTCTAACGCGCCCGGCGCGGCTTAAAGATTCCCGCGGGCTCGAATTCTGATGTGTCGATCGACCTCAACGACTCCGTCGCTTTGCGCAGAGTGGTGACGTTTTCAGCGACATTGGCGGCGTGTTCGGGGGTAATCTTCAGTCCGGCTCTGGCGGCCGCCTTTACGTATTCCTCCGGCGATTCTGCGCCGGGGTATGACTCGTCCGACATTGTTATTTCCTCGACTCGCGCATCTCTCAGCGCGGTGTTTGGGTCGCTTGTAAGGGCGCGCAGAGTATAGCTTGACGGCGACCTGGCTGTGCTAGCATCGAGAGTTCGATGGGAACTGCGTCAGCACTGTCCGAACTGGTAGCAAGCGCCCTTGAGGCGGCCCAGAAATCGGGTTCATTACCCCCTTGCGGCGACGCCGAGGTCAAGATTGAAATACCTCAGCAAGCCGAGCACGGCGACTTCAGCACCAGCCTGCCGTTGAGGTTGGCCCGCGCAACTCGCATGGCCCCGCTCGCCATCGGCGAAGCCATCGTCGCCGCCATTCCACCCAACGACTTCGTTAGTCGTGCGTGGGTTGCCCCACCCGGGTTCATCAACCTCGAACTCTCCCGCGACTTTCTCCGCCGCCAGGTCACCGAAATCAGGTTGGCCGGCCAGAGTTACGGCGCCGGAACAGCGGGCGCCGACAGTCGGGTCCAGGTGGAGTTCGTCAGCGTCAATCCGACCGGACCGCTCCATGTTGGCCACACGCGGGGCGCGGTGATCGGAAGCGGTCTCGCCAATTTGCTGGAGGCGGCAGGTTACGACGTACAGCGTGAGTATTACGTCAACGACGGCGGCAACCAGATGAATGTCTTCAACGAGACGCTCTACGCGCGTTTCATGCAGGCGGCGGGTCACGACGCACCTCTTCCCGACCCCGCATACCCCGGCGAGTACCTGGTCGATCTGGCCGAGCGGCTATACGCAGAACTTGGCGATGGGGTCGCGTCGAAGCCCAAGGAATCGGCAATCGCAGAACTGGAACCCCCGGCCCTGGATGCCACCCTGGCGATCATCAAGAAAGACCTGGAAGACCTGGGAGTCCGCTACGACCTCTGGTTCAGCGAAAAGTCTCTGATTGACAACGGCCAGTTCGACCGGGCCATGTCGTTCATGGACGAACGGGGATTCCTGGGCGAAAGGGAAGGCGCCAGGTGGTTCCTTTCGACGAAACTGGGTGAGGACAAGGACAACGTGGTTGTCCGCAGGGACGGCGGCGGCCCAACCTACCTCGGCACCGATTTCGCGTACCACTACGACAAGTTCCTAATCAGGAATTTCGAACGGGTGATCAACGTCTGGGGGGCCGACCATCACGGCCACGTTGGCCGTATGAAGGCGGTCGTGAAGGCCCTTGGCAGGGACCCGGATGACCTGGTCATCATCATCAACCAGATTGTCAGCTTCAAGGATGGCGGCGAGTCGGTCCGCTTCAGCAAGCGCAAAGGGGTCATCGTAACGGTCAGGGAACTGCTGGATGAGGTCGGCGCCGACGCGTGCCGCTACATCTTTCTCAGCAGGTCACCCGATTCCCAGATGGAATTCGACCTCGACCTGGCCCGGCGGCAGTCGTCAGAAAATCCCGTCTTCTACGTGCAATACGCCCACGCCCGAATCCGGTCCATCCAGCGGGAGGCGGAGTCCAGGGGCATGAACTACTCGGATGGGGACGTCGCCCACCTGGAACACCCGAGCGAGATGCAACTGGTCAAGCAACTCATCCGGCTGCCGGACATCATCGACCACGCCGCGGCGCGTCTGGAACCTCACCACCTGCCTCACTACGCCTACGACGTCGCGCGTTCCCTGCAACGTTTCTACGAGGACTGCCGGGTAGTTTCCAACGACCCATCCGACCTGGAACTGTCGAAAGCCAGGCTTGTGCTCGTCGACGCGGCCCGGGTGGTTTTAGCCCGAACGCTCGGAATCATGGGGATGACGGCGCCGGACCGTATGTGAGTCTCAGCGGCCGGGTGGGCGCCGGGGACGACTAAGTCACGGGGCTCGCGTCAGCCTTCCAGGCCGGCCTCTTTGTAGCGCCCGATACGTTCGACGTACGACTTCGCCGCGCCGCGCATCAGCTCCCGGTGGCGTTCTCTGACCGGCCCCAGGACGCGTCCCGGAGTGCCGCGAACCAATGAGCCGGCGGGAACAACCATTCGCTCCGGCAATACCGCTCCGGCCGCGATCAGCGATCCCTCTCCCACTTCTACCCCATCGTTCAGCACCGCGCCGTTTCCTATCAGCGAGCCGTCGCCGATGAACCCCGAGTGGCACACCACGCCGTGGCCGATCGTCACATCGTTCCCTATCGACGCGTCGGCGTCGGC
This sequence comes from Dehalococcoidia bacterium, assembly GCA_965220275.1. GTDB lineage: Bacteria > Chloroflexota > Dehalococcoidia > Lucifugimonadales > Lucifugimonadaceae. The sequence continues at coordinate 264,755 of CBDCPN010000006.1, forward strand.
GTGGATCACGGTGTTGTCCTGCACGTTGGACCGCGCCCCGATCACTATTTTGCCGCTGTCGGCGCGAATCACGGCCCCTGGCCATACCGATGACTGGGGGCCCAGTTCAACATCGCCGACCAAATAGGCAGCTTCACTGACATAAGCCGTGTCGTCGATCAGGGGGGACTTGCCGTCCAGAGTTCTCAGTCCCACGCTATCGGTCCGCTATGGGAGGCGTGGGAAAGAAATGTCGCATTCATACGTGGTCGGGGCGCTCACCCTGGTGAACTTGAACGTTTGATCGGCCTTCACCGAGGATTGGTCCGGGTCACCCAGGAAGAGCTCAACCTCGGCTTCGATATCGTCCGGGATCAGAGGGCCGATGATGATGTTGCGATAGGTTCCCGCCCCGGTCGCGATCAACGGCGACTTGGCAATGCCTATGCGTGCGAACATGGGAACACCTGCCGGGCCCGGCTCGCCATCGACCTCGAATTGGCCGTGGAAGATGTACGGAAATGAGGGCGGGCCGCCGGGCGGCAATGAACCGCCGTCCTGGGACTGGCCGGGAGCCGCGTCGGAGACACATACTTCCGACGGGTGTTTTGGCTCGCTCGACCCCCCGCACGCAATGACGATGGCGAGCATAACCGTCACCGCGAACGTTGTGACCGACATCCTGATTGGCAGCTTCGACAGGTTCAACGGCTCAAATGACGGGATGGCTGAAGCGCCAGTTAGTCGCCTGCTCGTATGCGTAGGCGATGCGGAGGATAGTGGCGTCTCCGAATTGGGGACCCAATATTTGCAGGCCAACCGGCATATTCCCCGAAAATCCGGCGGGAACTGAAATCCCCGGCAGGCCGGCTATGTTGGCCGGCACGGTGCATACGTCGCTCAGGTACATTGCCAACGGATCATCGACGCGTGAGCCCATGGGAAATGCGACTGTAGGCGACGTGGGGGTCAGCAAGGCGTCGAATTGGTCGAATGCTCCTCGGAACTCGCGGAGTATCAGGGTGCGCACCTGCTGCGCCTTCTTATAGTACGCATCGTAGTAGCCGGCTGAAAGAGCGTAAGCCCCCAGCAAAATCCGGCGTTTCACCTCTGCGCCGAATCCCCGGCCCCTCGTTCGGTCCATCACTTCCCATGAGTTCGTTGCGTCGCTTTCGGAGTACCCGTACTTGAAACCGTCATACCGGGCGAGATTTGCCGAAGCTTCCGAAGGAGCGATGATGTAGTACACGGCGAGGGCGTAGTCGGTGAGCGGCAACGACGTCTCCTCGACGCGGGCGCCCAGCGATTCCAGTTCGCTAGCTGCAGCCTCGAACGCGCTGCGGACGCCGGGCTCGATACCGTCGACGAGGTATTCCCGCGGCAGTCCCAGGCGCAAGCCGTTTACACCCTGGTCAAGGCCGCTGGCGTACCCGACGGACGGGCCATCGACTGAAGTCGAGTCGCGCGGATCGCGCCAGGCAATCACGTCCAGTACGTCGGCGCAATCGCGCACCTCTCTGGCAATTGGTCCTATCTGGTCCAGGGAGCTTGCAAAGGCTATCAATCCGTAGCGGCTGACGAGGCCGTAGGTGGGCTTCAACCCCACCACTCCACACAGAGCGGCCGGCTGCCGTATGCTGCCTCCGGTGTCCGATCCCAGGGCCGCAAAGCACATCGAAGCGGCTACCGCAGCCGCAGCGCCGCCGCTGCTTCCGCCGGGCACCCGCCCGGTATCCCAGGGGTTGTGGACCGCGGAGAACGCCGAATTCTCATTCGACGAGCCCATGGCGAATTCGTCGAGGTTGCCCTTTCCCACCATCACCGCGCCATCCGCTCGCAGCAATTCCACCACGGTTGCGTCGTAAGGCGGGACATAACCGTCCAGCATGCGCGAGCCCGCAGTCGTGGCCACCCGGGCCGTGGAGATGTTGTCCTTGATCATCAACGGGATGCCCGTCAACGCGCCAGGTTGGGCCCCTATGCCTCGCAGTCTCACGTCGGCCTCTTCGGCCTGGCTCAACGCGAGGTCGGGGGTGACCTGAAGAAATGCGTTCACGTGGGAGTCGACTTCGTCTATCCGGTCCAGGACCATTTGAGCGAGTTCGACCGCCGAAATTTCACGTGCGGCCAGCATCTCCCGCGCTTTGTAGGCGGGCATGAAAGTGGGAGAAATTCTCGTCTCGCCGCGCATCGTCACGGTGGCGGTCCCTACTCCAGCACCGGCTTCACGCGCAGGAATTCGCCGTCATGGTCCGGCGCGTTGGCCACCACCTCGGCGCGGATGAAGGACCTGTCGGGCCGATCGGTCCTCATGACGGAGTACATGTCGGCCCAGTGGCCTGTCTGCTCGACGCCGTCCGTAGGGACCTCGGCCAATGCCTGGAATCGTTCCAGGATGTCGGCAAGTTGTGAACGCATGCCGTCCACCTCCTCGTCGGAAAGTTCCAGACGGGCGAGGGACGCTATGTGTCGGACGTCCGAGGCAGAAAGAGACTCCAACTGCGCCTCCATGGGAAAAAGTGCTTTCGATGCGCCAAAGTGATTGGCCAAGCGTACCCGCAGTCAGACGATGAAGTGTTTTGCCTGGATTGCGGGCCGGTCTGCGGGTTCAAGTATATGGCCCGCGGGCGGCTCCGGCCAGATTGACACCGCAAATCCCGCGTCCTTAGAATCCGCTATAGGCCGCCTCGGCCCATCAAGTTCATTGGGCCGCATGGTTAGTCCTGAGGCGCACGGCCATCTTCGACACGTACCCGCCAACTCCAAGCAAACGCGAACGCGCCAAAGACGTTCGGGCGGGACCGTCACCCCAAAAAACAGGCTCGGTCTTCGACCTCCGCCTCCGTCCCTTCCAGTCTCATTGTCCAAATGAACACGCGGGCGCGCGCATGCGAGCGGGAGATGATTGGGAGATTCGATACGGTGACCGCCATTTCAGCTTTGATTCGGGGTCAACTCTTTGCCCGGGGCGGCCCCGGCCATGACGAAGTACATTTTTGTTACCGGGGGAGTCGTCAGCGGGCTTGGCAAGGGCATCATCGTGGCGTCCATCGGGCGGATGCTCAAGAGCAGGAACATCAGCGTCTCGCTGCTGAAATTGGACCCGTACCTGAATGTTGACCCAGGCACGATGTCGCCTTATCAACACGGGGAGGTGTTCGTAACGGCGGACGGCGGCGAAACTGACCTGGACCTGGGCCACTACGAACGATTTGTGGACGTCAATCTCACCAATCTTTCAAACGTTACCGCGGGCCAAATCTACAGCGACGTGATCTACAGGGAGCGAAAGGGAGATTACCTTGGCGGCACCGTGCAGGCAGTCCCCCACGTCACGAACCTGATCAAAGAACGCATCGGCATGCTGGCGGACAAGACCGGGGCGGAAGTCATTGTGGTAGAGGTCGGCGGCACCGTGGGAGACATCGAAGGCCAGCCGTTCCTGGAGGCCATCCGCCAGATGCGGGGCGAAGTCGGCAGGTTGAACACCTGTTACGTTCACGTGACCTTGCTGCCATACCTGGGAGCAACCGGCGAATTGAAGACCAAGCCCACGCAGCATAGCGTCCAGATGTTACGCGGGATGGGAATACAGCCCGATGTCATCGTGTGCAGGGCCGACCAACCCGTCGACGATTCGGTCCGAAACAAGATCTCCCTTCACTGCGACGTGCCCGTGGACAACGTGATCGGCATGCCCACCCTCGACAACGTGTATGAGTCCCCGCTCGTACTTGAAAATGAAGGGCTGGGCCAGATCCTCGAGACCTCCGTTCAGTTACCGTCGATCGAACCGGACATGAGCCTGTGGCGCAACGTAGTTGACCGGGCGCGGGAGCCGGGACCGGAGCTCGAAATAGCGGTCGTCGGCAAGTACGTTGACCTACACGATTCTTATATCTCCGTGCGCGAGGCCCTGTATCACGCCGGCCTGCATCACCAGCGGGACATCGTCGTGCACTGGGTGGCGGCCGAACAGGTGGAGGAAGAAGGCCCTGACAGGCTCCTGGCATCGGTCTCCGGAATAATCGTGCCGGGCGGATTCGGCGACCGGGGGGTGGAAGGCATGATCGAAACGGCCCGGTACGCGCGGACGAACCAGGTGCCGTATCTAGGGCTGTGCCTCGGAATGCAGGTCATGGTGATCGAATACGCCCGCGGGGAACTGGGCCTGAAGGCTGCAAACTCACAGGAATTCAATCCCAATACTCCGGACCCGGTTATCGCCTACCTGCCCGGACAGGAAGAGCTGCTGGCCACCGGCGGTACCATGCGGCTGGGTGAATACCCTTGCGGCCTGGCGGAGGGCTCGCGCGCACACAGCGCGTATGGTGTAGACCTCGTTACCGAGCGTCATCGCCACAGGTACGAGTACAACAATGATTACAGAAGCCGGCTGGAGGCGGCCGGGCTGAGGGCCAGCGGGGTTGCCCCTGACGGCTCGCTAGTCGAAGTTGCGGAGGTGTCCGGCCATCCTTTCATGCTGGGATCACAGTTCCATCCTGAATTTGTATCGCGCCCGGACAGGCCTCACCCTCTCTTCAGGGAGTTTGTGGGCGCTGCGACGAAAGTCCTCAGGGAGGGCGGCCAGCACTCATTCCTGGAGAAAGAGGACTCCGAAAAAGTAGCTGCGACCCAGGTGTAGCAGCAAAATCCCGCTACTGATATACTCAAGGCGTCGCGGCGCCCGCCGCGGCGCAGGGGACAGGCGCAGGGCCATCCCAGTCCAACCGGCTGACCTCGCATCCCGATTCTCTTTATCTCCCACCGGAGACAGACGCATCTCCGACACGCGCGGACTGCTATTTGACAATTAAGGCCAACCGGCCGCACCGGCTATCGCCATATGGGTCAACCCGGCCCTGTTCCAAACTCTCAAACCAGACTCGCATCAAGGTCTCTGATTCCCAAAAGGCCGGTTATCGCCGCCAAACACTCAGGATAAGTACGCGCCGGTCTTCAGCACATGCAAACCGAGCGGAAGCTCAGGCCAGCCAAACGGCAAAGACCCGCCGGAAAACAGGCGAAACCGGATTCCATTTAAACCAGATTGAAGACCATTCTCTGGCACATCTGCCTTACGACCCAGGATAGGGACGCAGGGCAATTTCAGGAGGAAACCTAACTGGATACGCCTACCCGCACCCACGCACGCCCGACAGGCAGGAGACGATCCGGAGGGCGCAGAAGGCCCGGAGCCCCCAAGGGCAACCGGCTAAACGGGATGGAGCAGATCCCTTCAGACGCCGAACTGGCGGAGTCCAGCGCGCAATCAGAATTGGGCCAACTCGGCACGAAGACGATGGACGAGTTGCGGACCTTGGCTCTTGAAGCCAACCTTCAGAACGGCATTCCGGCGAGGCGCTCCGAACTCGTGCTCGAACTGCTCGCCGGCCTGGCGTCCAAGAGCGATCATCTCCTTGGCGCCGGCGTGCTTGACGTGCTGAAAGACGGATACGGATTTCTGCGCACACCCGGCCGCGTAAACGGCCATGAGGACATCTATGTCTCCCAGTCCCAGGTAAATCGATTTGGGCTTAGGCAGGGCGACATGATCGCCGGCCAGGTGAGAGCGCCGAAGGAAAACGAGCGCTACTACAACCTGATGCGGGTGGAGGTCGTCAACGGCTATGACCCCGTTTCCGCACGCAGGCGTCCCAGGTTCGACCGCCCTGACGTCCATATACCCCAACAGCCAACTGACGCTGGCCACAACTGCGAAGCAACTCTCTACGAGGCTCATCGACATCATCGCACCCATTGGCCGCGGCCAGCGGGCGCTCATCGTGGCACCGCCCAAGGCAGGCAAGACAGTCCTTCTCAAGCAGATCGCCGCCGGGATAACGGCCAATCACCCGGACGAGCATCTGCTGGTGGCCCTCATCGGGGAACGACCCGAAGAGGTCACGGACATGCGCCGGTCGGTCAAGGGAGAGGTGTACAGCTCCACGTTCGACGAACCGGTCGAAGACCACACCGCCACCGCAGAGGTGGCCCTTGAGCGCGCCAAGCGGATTGTCGAAAGCGGCGAGCACGCCGTGCTCCTGCTCGACAGTCTGACCAGGCTCGCGCGGGCTTACAACCTCGCGTCCCCCAGCAGCGGAAAGACGCTGTCCGGAGGCATGGACCCGATCGCCCTCTATCCGCCCAAGCACTTCTTTGGAGGCGCGCGGAACTGCGAGGAAGGCGGGAGCCTGACGATCATCGCCACTTGCCTAGTCGACACCGGCAGCCGGTTGGACGACCTCATCTACGAGGAGTTCAAAGGCACCGGCAACATGGAACTGCACCTGGACCGCAAGCTAGCCGACCGGCGGATATACCCGGCGTTCAACATCGAACTGAGCGGCACCCGCCACGAGGAACTCCTTCTCCCAGAGCCGATCCTCCGGCAGGTCTGGCTTCTGCGGCGAATGGTGTCGATCATCTCGACCGACTCTTCCAATCCCACCGAAGCTGCCGAGAGAATCCTCGAACGGATGGTCAAGACGAAGACAAACGAAGAATTCCTCGGCTCGATCACCAAACCTGAAAAATTCTGAGCGACTGCGTCATCCGGTCTCACCACGAGCGAGCGGTGATTCCCCAACGCCGACTACGTTTACCCCACTTGACCCGTCACTCAACACCACAGAAGCGCCTGACCCTGACTGTGTCCAACTTGCGTGGGGCGGCAACCAGCGGGACCCGGCGGGCCGTCTCTGAGGTTTGCCGTGCGGCGTCTCTCGTACCCGGACACCGTGGGCAAAAAATGCAGCGCGCTTGGCGCTGTGACAAAACTGACCATTTGATGGGGTGAATAAGCGTTGACACAGTTCATGCTTGCTCCATATATTCAGCGTTGTCCTTCGGGGCGACGTGCCGAAAGCGAAACAAAGCGGCCGCGCCGGGCGGTTTTGGTTGATATAGACCGCAATCGCCAGCAAATCAGGTTGACACTGTCAGTGCCGCGATGTAAAAATCGCTATGGTTCGTCCCACCGGACGGGGTTGTGCGCGCGCCGGTTAGCGCCGTCCACACCGGATAAAGGGCTTAGTTAACTAAAACCGGCAGTCAGGCCGAAGGTTTGACAAAACAAATTGGGCAAAACGCAGGAACGTACTGCAAGGATCCTGCAGCAGGCCACCAGGGCAGTGACGGACACTCGCCGACGGCAGGTCACGCAAGGGGGACTAACGCTGTGAAGCATTCAGCGAAATTATTTACCGCTCTGGCAGCGCTCGCGCTGTTCGCTGTGGTTATGGTAGGCATCCAGGACAGGAGCGCAGACGCTCAGTCCGGAGGGACGACAGGACAGGTCTACCTGACCAACATGAACTCGTGTCTCACGACGCAGGCCGCCCCGCCGAGCAGTCTCGACTGTGACGGCGCCGGTCGCGTATACGTCGGTTCCGGCACGAACCTTTACACCACGGTGGTCGAAAAGGACAGCGAAGCGCCGCACGACGTGATGAACTCGATTGCTGCTAACGCAGACGTCTTGAAGGTCACGGTCATAGACAGCGACGCGAACCTCTCGCAAGAAGGTTCCACGACCGCAGCCGTCAATACTGCCGCTGGCGAATTTACGGTGGTACGTGCACCAGCAGGCACGACGCCTATAACCAGCAGCCCGGGTGGCGTCACGTTGGAAACCACCGGCGGACAGCAGTCGGCGGAAGCAGTTGTCACTGTAGTCGGTGAGGACTTCATAGGTCTGGCAGGTGCTGTGCCAGGCGGCGACGTAAAGGACCTCGTGGTCAAGTGGCAGTACAGCGATGTCGACTCGTTGGACGTCGTGGCCTACAGCCTCACGGACACGGCACGTGACCACGTCACGGTGTCACTCGAAGAAACCGGGCCTTCCACTGGCGTGTTCGAAGGTTCAGTGAAACTTGTTGCCAACGTCGTCATCGGCGGCGACGAGTCCCCTGGCATGGACTCAGCGTCGGCAGGCGCCATGGCGCAGTTGAAGGTGAACTCCAACAGCCGGGTGACGGTCAGGTACGACGACGCGGTGGACAGCAGCGGCGACGACGACACTGTCGTAAGGGCCGTAGCGCACGTCGAGACGACTCCTCCCCAGGCGCTCATCTCCGAGCCCGCCGACGGCTTGAACACCCAGACACGGCAACTGGCCTTCCGCGGGTCCGTAAGTGACGACCGCTCCGGTATCGACGTGAGCGCGATAATGCTCGTCATCGACCAGAGCGACGACCCCGACAACAACAACCAGGTTGTCAGCGGTGGCAGCGGAGACAGCGGTTACTCGATAACCGGAGGGGCGGAAGCTTTCAACCCCGCTCTCCAAGGCAACCCGGGTGACGGTGAGCTCGCCGTGAGTTGGTCCGTCGCCGAACCTGGCAACCTGCCGACCAGCGTTATCGCGGTCCAACCTGATCACCAAGTCGACTACATCCTGATAGCCCAGGACCTCGCAGGAAACATCGGCTTCTCTGACTCCGACACCACATCTTCTGGTGTTGGCGTAGTCGTGGACAACCCCGACACCGACGAAAATGAAGCCACAAATGAACCTCACGTCATAACCATCGACCAGGTACGTCCCAAGCTGACTTCGGCTATGACCGGTGTTGCTGCGGACGGGGCGGACGATGACAAAGATGAGGACACGAATAACAGGCGGTCCATCGCAGTCCGATTTGACGATGGAGTTGTAGGCGTTGAGGCCAGCGACTTCCAGGTCGAGCTTGACGACGGCACGAGCCTGGTGCCCGTGGGCGCACAGGCAGACGGCAGCAACGTATACCTCGAACTTGAGGCTGACCTTCCGACCAACGACACACCAGTAGTGAGACTCACAGGTTCGGTGTCCGACCAGGCTGGCAACGCCACCTCTTCCGGCTCGGCAGAGGCCTCAGACAACCTGTCACCGGTGCTAACCGTGGCGCTGTCCGGCGGCTCAGGCTCCGGTGAGGGCGCCAAAGGCCCGACCGCACTAACCAAGAACGAGATCACAGTTACCATCTCGTCCGACGAAATCCTGGCCGGCCTCCCGATGGTGCAGGTCTACGATGAAGACGGACACGTCGGAAGACTGTCTGTGGTTTCACAGGGCGGCGAGACTTGGGTGGCGCGTGCGACGGCTTCAGGGCTCAACGCCGAAGGTGAAATGAGCCTCGTAGTGACGGGGACGGACGTCTCCGCCGCGTCAAACGAAGCCAAGGTCGGTAGTGAAGACCCGTCCAAGGCCACGGTCGGCGTCACGAAGTTCACAATTGACTCGACGGCTCCGTCGTTGGTTACCGGCGCCACCAGCGTCAACCAGGGTAGGCCTTCCGTCCGCATCGAATTCGATGAGGTGGTATGGATAACTGCCGCTTCGATTGGCGACACGGTAGTGGTAGGCGACGACACGAACCTGCTCGCGACATCGGACAACAAGCTCTTCTTCTACGTCCCCTCGGAGGACCTGGAGCTTGGAGCCTTGACCGTCAAGGCGAGCGCAACCGACGATGCCGGCAACAGCGTCAAGGACGCCTCGTACACCCTCACCGTTGCAGAGCGGAAGGCGTTCGAGCTTGACCTGTTCTTCGGTTGGAACGCAGTGTCCGTACCGTCGAACCCGGTCGACCCCGACATCAACGCAGTATTCACAAACGAATCCCTCGACCAGGTCGTGGCCTACGACGCCACCGACGCTGAGAGCCCGTGGCGCATCGCCTCACGCGACCCTGTATCAGGCGCATGGACGAGCACCACAGACACTCCGCTGAGGACCGTCTCGGCCGGCCCCGGTTACTGGGTACACTCAACGTCATTCGACAACCAGGAAATGAGCCTGGCAGGCCCGATTGAGCCTGGCAGCGGACAGGCCCCGCGAGTCGAGGCCATCCCGACCGGCGCAGGTTGGAACTTCGTAGGCGTCATCGACACCACGCGAAGTCAGACCCAGGGTAGCTCGGGTACGGGCCTGGCACATGGCGACAACGTCATAACTGCCGACGAGTACTTCGCATCCGTGGATGCCCGAAGAGCCTTCAGGTACAGTTCTACGATGCAGTCGTTCATCGAAATCCCGTTGGACAGCAGCACGCAGGTGAGAATCGGTGACGGCATCTGGGTATTCATCAACCCGCAGGCCGACGGATCGACACCGGCGATAGCCCCGTAGTCAAGCAACTCGTATAGCGAGTCAGTACAGAGAGCCCCCTGGTTCACTTACCAGGGGGCTCTCTCTTTTTGTCACCGTCAGACGATCCCGGTACCTGACGTCAACCTCCCTCGAATCCCCGGTACGGCGCTCCAATATGCTCCATGAGTCCTGCCCACACGTTCACGCCGATCCTTTCCGATGCGCGGGGGATGTATTAGCATTTGGCCCCACAAATAGGTTTCAACGCTACTCACATTGAGGAAATCGGGGATCGAGGCAAGTTACAATCGGGAAATACAGTTGGCCTAAACCACAGTGGGACTACGCTGTGACGAACTCGCAAATCTCCATCGGACCACCCAGATGGATGATGTTCCCGGGGTGAAAGGACCGCCGCCTTGAAGCTGAGACTGGCCGCAGTCGCATTGATCTCGATGGCACTCGCCGGAGTTGTCTTCGCCGCGACTTCTGCGAGGACCAATGCGCAGGGTGGAGTCCCGCAGTTCAGAGTCGTTACATACATCGGCGTCGTCACGATAGGCGGGCAACCCGCTCAGGATGGACTCCTTATCACCGCCAGGGTGGGCGACTACGAAACCGAACCCGTCAAGGTGGGAGGCGAACTGGGCCAGGGGGTCTCATCCGGAAGCTTTACGCTCAACGTGGGACCTTCCCCGGACCACGAGGGAATGGAAATTGAGTTCTGGATCGAAGGCCAGGTCAAGGCGGACCAGACTGGCGAACTTTTCGGCCCGATAGAACCGGGTAAGGACACTGTATGCCTGGGATGCTCATGGTCGCTGCCGATTCTCCGCCGGCTTGACCTGACGTTCCCAAGCGGACCGGTGCCAACTCCCACGCAGACCTCCACTCCCACAGCGACACCCGTGATATTGGAACCCGCATTCCTTTCGGGTACCGCGTTCTCCGGCTCGTCCACTCCACCGGACGGTACATTGATCTACGCCAAGATTGACACCTACCAGTCCGAGGTCGTACCGATACTCAATGGCCGCTTTACACTGGTGCTGAATCCGGAGGCCGAGGACTTCGAAGACAAGCCCGTCGACTTCTTCCTCAGTTCGCTGCAGGCCCTGCAGCCATACAGGTTCACGCCAGGTGAGAGCCGGACTGACCTCATCATCCTGTTCCCTCCCCTGCCTACACCCACGCCAACGTTGACACCAACATTGACACCTACCCTGACGCCCACCGTCACACCCACTCCCACGGCCACTCCCACGGTCGAACCTACGAGGACGCCAACGCCAACGCCAACACCCACGCCCACGGCAACACCGACGCCGACACCGACGCAGGTCATAGACGTTGCTGCAACGGTCTTTGCCGCACTGACGATGACGCCTTCGCCGACGGAAACACCGACGCCGACGCCATCACCTACCCCAACGTCTACTCCTACGGCGACGCCGATGCCGACGCCGACCCAGGCGCCGACACCAACGCCGATGGTCGAGCCAACCGCAACTCCCGGTCCCGAAAGCAGGGGGTTCTGCAACTCGACCGGCGGCGGTCAGGCTAATCTGGGTCTGCTGGCCCTGCTCGGCCTGCCTGCTCTGCTGGCGGCCCGACGCGTCGCTCGTCGCCGTAACGACTGAATCCGCGCCAACAGGCGAGACGTAGGTCCTCCACCCAGGGGTGCCGACTAGCGTGGGTACGCAACGGAGGTTGCGCCAGGGTCAGATACTGCCGATGCGCTTGGTGAGGTCGCCCAATGCGGCGGCTGTGTAGCCTATCAACGGCAGCGCTCGCGCATACTGCATGCGCGTAGGCGCAATCAGGCCGACCAGGCCGCCTGCCTGTCCCGGACTCCCATAGCGGCATACCACGACGCTAAATGACTGCAGAGGCTCGTAGGAGTTTTCCGAGCCGATGATCGCCGTGGCCGAGCCGTCACGCGGCGCGCTTTCCGCCAATGCGGCGATTGTCCCGGAGTCTTCGATCGCTTCGAGCACCATACGCTGATGGCCGGGGTTGTTTGTCACTTCCGGTTGGTCCAACAACCGCGACAATCCCTGTATGCGCCTTTCCTGAAGCGCCAGGTCATCATGCCGGCGCAACAGGCCCAGCGCAGTGTCGCGTACCTGGCTCGTGAGAACGCTGTCGTCCTCCAGGTCCTCCGCCTCGATGTCGCTGGCCGACTTCCCGGCGATCGACTCGTTCAGGCGTTGCCTCGTCTCATCCAGGTAATTGGCGGTGACGGGGCCAGGGAGCGTTATCAACTGCCTGTAGACGCTTGCCTCCTGGAGTATGAGGACAAGCATCACTACGAGTTCCTGAAGCCTGACCAACTCCAGGCTCTTTACTGAAGCTTCGGTATCACGGGGGGGCGTCGTAAACGCGAGGGAGTCGAGCAGAATCGAAAGGGCTGAAGATGCCGCGTCGGCCCATCGATCGATGTCCTCCACGGCCGGCCCGAGTTCCTGATCGACGCGACGCGCGTCGCCGGGCGTCGGCGCCGACGGTGACTCGATCGCCATAACGTAGTGCCTGTAGCCGAAATCAGAAGGCACCGCACCGGATGAGACGTGCGGCCGGTGTATGAACCCACCTTCCTCAAGCTCCGCAATCTCGTTTCTGACGGTGGCGGGACTAACGTTCAGGCCTGACTTGCCGGCCACGGCAGAAGACGCAACCGGCGCCGCAGTGCTCACGTACTCGTCGACGATCAAATTCAAGATTCGGTTTTTTTCGTTCTGTGAGCATGAATTTTGGCTCAGGATGGCCCGATTACCGTCAATTGGTGTGGCGAACCTAGCACGCCGTTTTCACAGGTGTCAATAAAATGGTAGATCAGCCGGGATGTCGGCGGCCGTTCTCAGCCTTCGCATAATCCCAAGGGCAACCGTCTCGAGGGAACTCACAGGAAATTTGACATGGAAATACGCCTGGTAGGCAACACTTCGTTTCTAGTTACATCCGCGGCCGGCACCGTGGTCACCGACCCCGCGCCGGAAATACTGTCCGACTCGTCCCTCAATGATGAGAATGCCATTGCGTTGTTCAGCCGGCAGGGCGGAATCGTCTCGAATTTCCCGGAGTCGCTCACCATCCTGGATGGCCCGGGAGAATATGAAGTGTCCGGGGTGAGTGTGTTTGGCATACCAACGCCAGCCGGGCCGGACTCAGCCGTGACCCGAGAGGTGACCACGCAGTTTGTGATCGACGCCGACGGGATAGCGGTTTGTTCCCTGGGTTTCATAGGGTCGATTCCGGAGGCCCGGGCCTTGCGGGCGGCGGGCAATATCGACGTCCTGCTCGTGCCGACGACCGGCGACAGCCCCATGTCAGCGGAGCAATTGGCGGCAACTGTCAGGATCATCGACCCGAAGGTCGTAGTGCCGTCCGGTTTCGACGGAGAGGCGGGGGTACCCGGTGAGGATCTCAAGCGCTTCGTCGGGGAACTCGGGGCAAAGCCAGATGATCCGGCTCCGCGTCTGACGCTTAGCAAGACGAACCTGCCCGAGGAAATGCGCGTGGTTATTTTGCAGCCGCGGGCCGCGGGCTAGTCGAGATCCCGTACAGGTTTCAGGGCCGGGCAACACCTCATATGTTCGGCTTGGGGCCACAGCCCTAACCTCTGAACGCCCGCGTAGTCCCTGACTGCCGGTGATATACCGGCCGCCTCCATCGCAGCCGGCCAGGTGGTTCCTGCAAGCGCACTGACCAGGCCACTCAGCTAACTCCCGACGGAGATCTTTGCGCAACCTTAGATTGGCCGGCGATAGAGGGTTTCAATGGCCTGCTCTCTACTTGCGGTTCGCCCTCACCCCAACCCTCTCCCTCCAGGAGAGGGGGTTTTGCGATGGTCTCCGACGGCAGCGGGCAAGGCGGCGGCGAATTTCAAAGCACTCACCCATGCCGGCTGCGGCCGGCGCCGCCGCTCATGAAAAACCCGGCCTGCCGGTTGGTCGCCACTGTGCACGGTTCGCTGTGGGGCATCGAACGTAGGTAGGAGACGACCGACTCAGATCCCTCGGCTTCGCTCGGGATGACACGTTGTCCGGTCTCCGATCGGTTCGTGGATGACGAATGGATGCCCAAGCAACGTTCGTGGGACAGCGGCCGGGAGGGCAATTTTCAGAGGAATGACATTTTGGTGGGTCCTGGTGACGTGTGGAGGAGGTTGACCTGAGTTGTTTTCTGAGGAATTGGTACTGGCCAATATCGGATGCTGACCGTCTCGTCGTCCGGCAGCAAGTTTGTGAATGCCCCAAAGGGCATATAATCGACGGGATTGCGCCCTGAAGGGCTTCCAAAGTCAAAACCCAAGCGATGAACACTGAATTCAGCAACAGACCTGCCGCGGGAATGGCGTACAGTTCCCTTCCCTGGGATGGTCGACAATGACCACAGGCCGCGACTACTACGAGGTGTTGGGCTTAGCGAAAGACGCATCGCCCGAGGACATCAAGAAGGCGTTTCGGCAGCAGGCGCTCAAGTATCACCCGGACCGCAATCGTGAACCCGGCGCCGGAGACAAGTTCAAGGAAGTTGCCGAGGCGTACCAGATCCTAAACGACCCTGAGCGCCGGACGGCTTACGACCGGTTCGGTCATGCCGGCGTGAACGGTGGCAGCGCACGCGGGTTCGACGATTTCGCGGGATTCGGGGGATTCGGCGATATATTCGACGCGTTCTTCGGCGGTGTGAGGGCCGACGGCCCCCGCAGGGGCGCCGACCTCGAGTACCAGGTGACGATCTCATTCCTGGAATCTGCATTTGGCGGGGAGAAGCTCCTGGACCTGACCCGTACCGAGGTGTGTTCCGGGTGCAACGGGTCAAGAGCAGCACCGGGGACTGAGGTTGTGACCTGCAGTTCCTGCCGCGGCAGCGGGCAGGTGCGGCGAGTCCAGCGCATGGTGTTCGGACAGTTTCCAGCAGGTCACAACCTGTTCTACCTGCGCCGGCGCCGGCAGTTACCCGACCGAGGCGTGCTCGCAATGCAGAGGCCGGGGACTCGAAAGACGGCGGAGGAAGATAGCTGTAGAGATTCCCGCCGGCATCGACGACGGTTCAAGATTGCGAATCAGCCGCGAAGGTGAACAGGTAGGTGGAGGCGGTGAACCCGGTGACTTGTACGTCTACTTCCGGATTGAACCTCACCCGCAATTTGATCGCCACGGTAACGATGTGCTCTACGCAACGGCCATAGACGTCGCCAAAGCGGCCCTCGGCGGCAAAATGACAGTTCCGACGCTTGAAGGTGAGACCGAGTTGTCCATCCCCGCCGGTACCCAGTCCGGCCAGGTATTCCGCCTGCGCGGGCGAGGGATGCCGCAGCCGGGCAGGTCCAGCCGCCGCGGCGACCAGCTAGTAACTGTCTCCGTGGCCACGCCGATGAACCTGAACAAGAGGCAAAGGGAATTGTTGAGGGAACTCGGCGCATCGTTCGGCGACGATCCCTCGAACGGCGCAGATGGAGGCCTCTTCGATAAGCTCAAAGGCGCTTTCGGCAGCGACGGGGTAGAGAACCGGTAGGGGCAACTCGCGGCAGGGTTGCGATCGGGTCGTTCCGGCATGTGTATAGGCGGCGATGCGGCCAATAGCGGGGCGGCGGCAGGTAAATGGGTGTGTCCTGGTTAGAACTGTCGGTCGTCACACCCGGTGAATTTACCGAGCCTATCGTCCACCTGTTCGCCAAACACGGCGAAGGACGCGTCGCCGTGGAACAGCAGGGCGGTTATAACCCGGATGAGGGTGAGACCGGTCCTCCGGCTGACGCGCCGGTGACGGTGCGCGGATACCTGCCGGTGGACGCCACGACTGACGACCGCAGGGCGAATATCGACGTCGGACTGAGACTTGTGGCTCACCTGGCCAATATCTCCCGTGTCACCGAGAGGGTGATAGAAGATAGCGAGTGGCAAAACCAGGAGTTCGAGCCGATTCGCATTGGGCGAACGCTGGTCATCGCTCCTCCAGGCCGGGAGAGCGCAGCCGGACCCGGCGACATCGTCATTCCGCTGGCGCCGGGCATGGCGTTTGGGACAGGTCACCATCCGACCACGCGCATGTGCCTGGAGTGGCTGGAAGAGATCGTTGTGCAGGGAACCCGGTTGTTGGACGTGGGGACCGGTTCGGGCGTTCTGACCATCGCTGCCCTGAAGTCCGGCGCGCAACGGGCTGTGTGCCTCGACATCGACCAACACGCCGTGGAGGCGGCGATCGGCAACCTGCGGCGGGCGGGTGTAGACGGGGGAGCGTCCGTATTCGCGGGCACCCTGCCCCATCCTGAGGCGCCGGCGGGGGCGTGGGACATCGTTACCGCAAACATTTCTGCTGCAGTGCTCTGCGAGCTGGCCGCGGAACTGCTGGCGTGCCTGACTCAAGACGGCATCCTCATTGCGTCAGGTCTTCTGGCCGAAAGAAGAGATGAAGTCACAAGGGCCTTCAGCAAGGAGCACGGATTGGTCGTTGAGGAACGTTCGTCGGAGGACTGGCTGGCGCTCAAGGTGATGCGGCGTTGAGTTCACCGAGGTTCTACGTACCGCCCGATGCGATCCGGGGAGACAGGGTGGTCCTGCCAGACGGCGCGGCCAGGCAGGCTCGCGTCGTGCTGAGGCTGAGACCCGGTGATTCCGTGACCGTGTTCGATGGAGGCGGGTCCGAATGGCCGGTGGACTTTGGACCGAGTCAGCCGCGTCGCAGTCGAAGGCGCGTTGGGTGAACCGGTATTCCCCGGCAATGAGCCGTCTTGCGCCGTGACGATCATGCAGGCGCTTATCAAGCCGGACAGGTTCGAACAGGTCTTGCAGAAGGGCACCGAACTGGGAGCCTGCAAATTCGTCCCATTACGCACTGCGCGTGTACAGCCTGCAGACGCCAGTGCCGCAAGTGAAACGCGGTTCGAGCGGTGGCGGCGCATCGTTTGTGAAGCGGCGGAGCAGTCTGGGCGGCTGGTGGTGCCGGGGGTCGAGCACGCAGTGTCCGCTAAGGGACGCGGTGACTCGAGAATCGGCTCACGGTCCGGTCGCGTTGCTCTGGGAGGAGGCTGGGAATATGGCGCAGGGGTTGAGAAAAGTGTTGGCTCAAATTGAGCGCGACCAACCTCACCCAAGACTTGCGATAGTGGTCGGCCCCGTCGGTGGGTTTGAGGCCGGAGAGGTGGAAGAGGCCCAGGCCGCGGGCGCAACGGTGGTCGGCTTCGGATCGCGTATCCTAAAGTCCGAGACAGCCGCTATTGCCGTGCTGGCGGCGGCGATGTTCGAACTCGGTGAGCTAGGCGGCGGGACCTGACGTGCCCGCTACAGCCTGACCTCCGGCTGCGGCGCCCGCCGCATCAACTCGACGAGCGCCTGCTGGGGGGAGAGACCTTCGAACAACACCCGGTGCGTCATCTCCGTTATGGGCATTTTCTACACCGCGGCGGCGCGCGATACGTACGGCCGCGCGGGTTGTGGGCACGCCCTCCGCGGTCTGAGTCATAGCGCCGATCAGTTCAGTCGGATTCGAGCCTGACGCGAGTTGCTCGCCCAGACCGCGGTTCCTGCTCAGCCCGCTGAAACAGGTGGCGATCAGGTCCCCCATCCCCGAGAGGCCAGCGAACGTCTCCATTCGGGCGCCCAGGGTCACGCCGAGACGGGACACCTCATGCAGCCCCCTGGCCAGGAAGGCGGCCTTGGCATTGGCGCCTACGCCCATGCCGTCGATGATGCCGGCGCCGATGGCGATTATGTTCTTGAGCGCTCCGCCCAGCTCCACGCCCGCTACGTCGGTGCTCCTGTAGACCCTGAAAACTTCAGAGTTGAGGACGCGTTGCGCAGTGATCGCCGCTTCGGATGAGGGGAACGCCAGCGTGGCAGACGACACCTGACCTTGTGCAATTTCCGGGGCGAGGTTCGGGCCTGAAAGAGCGCCAATCCGGGCCCGGGCCAGGCTGGGAGCCTCTTCGCAGATCAACTCGGTCATGCGCTTACCCGTCTCGATTTCGATTCCCTTCGTGCAACTGACAACTATGGCGTCCGCCGGAAGCCGCGGCGCGATCGCCCGCACGTTGGCGCGCATGGTGGTAGATGGGACGACAACGAGAACCAGGTCCGACGAAGAAAAGGCCTCGCCGGGGCTACCTGCAACCCGGATGTCCGGGTGGAGGTCGACGCCGGGTCGGGGTCTTGGGCTGTGCCCGGATGCCAGGACCTCCGCCTCTGCTTCGCTTCGAGCCCACAGCGTTACGTTATCGCCGTTCCGTGCGCAAACCAGGGCCAGGGTTACGCCCCAGCCGGTCGTGCCCGCCACGGTGATCCTGGCCATGCCGGCTCTTCAGGAGTCCCTTGACCGGACCTCGGCCGACCTGCTCGGCTTGGCGCCGAAGGTCAGGCGTCTTTCCGTTCCCTTGATGAGGCGGCCGATATTCTCCGCGTGGCGAAAGTAGATCAACACGCAGACCGGTATCGCAAAGGCAAAGTACTCGACTTCGACGTGTCGTCCAATGACTGACATCGCAAAGTCGCTCCTGACAATCAATATCGCGAGGAATGTCATCCCGGTCGTCGCCCCGACAAGCGATCCAATCGACACATACCTGGTCCCCCATGGCAATGACTGCGCCCAGGAATGACGAGATGCCAATCGGCCACCAGAGGAAGAGCAACACTCCGAGCCCAGTCGCCACGCCCTTGCCGCCCTGGAATCGGGCGAATACGGGCCACATGTGGCCTATGACAACCAATGCTCCTGCCAGGGCTACGGCGAGGTGAGGAAACGTCCAGCAATTTGGCTACGGCCACCGCAGCCGCGCCCTTGGCAACGTCCAAGAAGAAAACAAGCACGGCGGCTTTCGGTCCAAGCGTACGCAGCACATTCGTAGTGCCGGTGCTCCCGCTGCCGTAGCTGCGAATGTCCACGCCTCGCCAGAGGCGGGTGACGATCACGCCTGACGGCGTAGACCCGATCAAATATGCCAACACAAGGGTGACTGCCCAGGCTATGTATTCGTTCACTCTCGTCCGGTCCTGAAATGTAGCCGCAAGGGAGAACCGGCAAATCCAAATGCCTCACGCAACCGGTTCTCCAAGTAACGACGGTAGGTGAAGTGTATTAGCTCAGGGGCGTTTGTGTTAAGCACGAACGTGGGAGGGGCCGTTCTAACCTGCCTGACGCGGTACAGATGAGTGGGACGCCGGTTGTGGCGCGGCGGGGGATTGGCCGCCACGGCGCCGTAGACGACTCTCCTCAGATCCGCTCCCGGGACCCTCTTCGTGAATTCGCTATGGACCTCCAAGACCTTTTCCGGCACCGACTCGACACCCAAACCGGTCAACGCGGACGCATAGATAACAGGCACGTCGAACAGAAACTTGAAGCGGTATCGAATCTGGCGCTCGGCTTCCTCGCGGGTCAAGTCCAACTCGGAGGACAGGTCCCACTTGTTCACGATCACCACGACCCCCCGGAATGCGTCGATGGCAAAGCCGGCAATGTGGGCGTCCTGCGCGGTGCCGAACTCCTGCGCGTCCATGACCAACAGGGCCACGTGGGACCGCTCAATCGCCTGGATGGTCCTTATGGCGCTGAATTTCTCGATTCCGGCTTCGGTCCGGCCGCGGC
>CBDCPN010000007.1:0-65492 GCA_965220275.1 Dehalococcoidia bacterium
TCTTCCCCCGAGAGGGCCTGAAGGCGGACGCCGACCACCCGTGGATCGGCAACCCGGACGACCCGGAGTCGATGGAGAACGCCCGCAAGGTGCGCTGGGCCATGTCCATGGCTATTGACCGCGATGCGGTTAACCGCAACGTGTTCAACGGCTACGGCCAGATAACCTACACGTACACGGACGTACTTCAAGACAACCCCTTGTTCAAGGACGAGTGGAAGGTCGATTACGACGTTGAAGGCGCCAAGGCATTGCTGGCCGAGGCCGGTGTCCCCGATGGATTCGAGCTAGGGTTCTGGATTTCCCCGGACAACACCGCTGCTGTCGAGCCTGAGGCCTTCGAGGCCATTGCCCAGATGTGGCAGGACATTGGCGTGAACGCCTCGGTCGAGAAGACCGTGTACGCCTCTCGCAGGCCTACACTTGTGGCGCGTTCGATCGACATTCCGTTTGCACACCACACGTTCTGGCTTTCCGATGACGAGCCGAAGGGCAGCACACTTGTGCCGACCGGCGGGTTCAACCACGGGCTCGAACTTCCTGAAGAGATTGGAATTCTCCGCTACGAGAACATCTCTGAGCCTGACCTGCAGACTCGCATCGACAACAACGTCAAGCTCCAGGACTACCTGAGCCACTGGCAGTTGATGGCGGTTACAGTAACGCTCCAGCCCCACTGGCTCGTTCGCCCCGAGGTTGTCGAGTGGGACCTGTACCAGCAGGCCTGGGCAGTGTTCAATTCACCCGAGCGGGTGAAGATGGCCCAGTAGTCACGGGCAAAGTCATACAAACGTCATAGTAGTTCAAGTGGCACGGCCTGCCGCCGACGCGGCAGGCCGTGGACTTGTGTAGACGGGGCCTGAAGCCGTATCTTCGCACTCGGCGCCCCGTGTTTCAGACGAAGTCCGGGAGCGCTGGCGTTCAGGGGTCAACACTGATGCTGGAAACGCATCTCGAAACACGACGGGAAACTCATGGCCAGGTTCCTGGGTAGACGATTCGTCTATTCGATAGGTGTCTTTATTGCCACCAGCATCATCGTGTTTGGGCTGTCGCGGGCGGCGGGAGACCCTCGACACCTGTTTCTCACGGAATACACAACGACCGAGACGTGGGATGCGTGGGGCCGGGAATACGGGCTCGACCGGCCGTTTATTGTCCAGTACGTCATCTGGATGGGCAAAGCTGTCAGGGGGGATTTCGGCGCCTCCCTCGCACACCACATCAACGCACGACTGGTAATACAGGAACGATTCCCCGCGACCTTGCAATTGACGGTCACTTCATTTGTCGCCTCCATATTGATCGGCGTGCCCCTGGGCGTGCTTTCGGCGGTCAAGCGGGGGTCGGTCGCGGACTACGTCGGTCGGACGTGGGCACTGATTGGCCAGGCCTTGCCGCCTTACTGGTTGGGCGTCATGATGGTCCTGCTGTTCGCGGTCCAGTTGGACTGGTTGCCATCTTTCGGGAGAGACGACTGGAAGAACTTCGTATTGCCCACTCTGACACTGGCATGGGGTTCGGCGTCTGCAATGTTGAGGTTGACCCGCGCGGCGATGTTGGAAGTGCTGGACTCCGAATTCGTCAAGTTCGCCCGTTCAAAGGGAGCGACCCACAGGTCGGTCATCTGGAGGCATGCATTTCGTAACGCTCTCATTGCGCCGTTGACTTTTTCCGGATTGGTCCTCGCGGGTTTCATGACCGGTACGGTGGTGACTGAAACGATTTTCGCGTGGCCCGGCCTGGGGAGGCTTGCGGTACAGGCGGTCAACGCCAATGACTTCCCGGTTCTGACTGGCGTCGTGCTGTTCGTAACCGCGATCTACTTGGTCGTGAATCTGCTCATAGACTTGACATATGCTCTGGTCGACCCGCGCATCAGGTTGTCGTGATTTCGGACCAATAAGATGGCATCAGAGGCGCGCATAGACTCACGGATGGCCGAATTCTCTAGAAAGAGAGGTCTCCTTGAAGTCTGGTACTCATTCCTGCGGCGTTACCCGGTCATACCTGCCCTGATAATCCTGGGATTGGCGGTCGCGGCCATATTCGCTCCGTTGCTTAGTTCTCATGATCCCGAACGGGCGGGGAACTACGACGATAACGAGGTGCCCCCGTTTTGGTATGAAGATGGGAGTACCAGGTACATCCTGGGAACGGACTACCTGGGTCGAGATGTCCTGACCCGCATGATCCACGGCGCCCGCATTTCTCTCCTCGTAGCGTTTGCAGTGCTCGGCATTAGCGGCATCATCGGGACGGCCGTCGGCCTGATTTCCGGTTACTTTGGCGGGACCATTGACGAGATAATCATGCGGTTCGTGGACCTCACGCTCGCCGTGCCCTTCATTCTCGTGGCCCTGGTTGTCGGAATCGTGTTGGAAGTTTCCCTGAATACTGTTGTCATTCTGCTCGTCATGTTCTTCTGGAACGGGTTTGCTCGCCAGGTGCGGGCGGAAACTCTCCAGTTGAAGACCGCGGACTATGTTTCGCTGGCAACGGTGGCCGGATCGTCAGCGATCCGGATTATGTATACGCACATACTGCCGGGCGTCTTTTCCACGGTGATAGTCATTGCCACACTGACCGTTGGTGTGGTCATCCTGGTCGAGTCCATTCTCAGTTTCCTGGGAGTTGGGGTTCCTGCGCCCACACCCACTTGGGGGGCCATGATCAACGACGGGAGGAACTACCTTGCGACCGGCTGGTGGATGGCGTTCTTCCCCGGCATTGCGATTCTGTTAACCGTGTTGGCGTTCAACTTCTTTGGGGACTGGCTGCGGGACGAACTAGATCCGCGGCTCCGCCAAATCGAGTAGTACGCCGGGGTAATTCGGTCGAAGCTCCGCCACTCTAACCCCATTCCGGCCCAAGGCGCCCTAACGTAGTTGTCAAAGTCGATTTCTACGTCCAAGTTCAAGGCCGGATTCGGTGCGCTGTTGGCGGCCATTTGCATTCTGGCCGGATGCCAGCCGACCTCCGGAGACGGAGCCGTAATTGGTCACGTTGTCCAGGTGACCGCCAAATCCCTTGTCGAAGTTGAGACCCTGAAGATCGTCACGGACGACGGCGAGGAGTGGGAGTTCAACGGCGGCGAGTTCCCTGGATTCACGCCATCCCACCTGGAGGAACACCAGGCGCTGGGAGAGCCGGTAAGGGTGTTCTACGCCCGGGAAGAGGACGGCTCACTCAGGATCGTGCGCATCGAAGACGGTTGACCCGCCGAGTTCTAATGCGTCAGGTGCTTCGCGCCCGGCTTGGCGGGCCCAATTCAGCCGCCCATTCTGCTAACGTCTTGACACAGAAATTACGCCGCTTTGGCGGCCTCCCATAATCCAGGAATCGCCCGAAAAACCGGCGCCGCAAGTGTGAAAGGCACAAGTCCCATGAAAGTGACGATGAGCGTTATCAAGGCCGACGTAGGATCGATCGGCGGCCACACGATGCCTAGCCAGGGGATGCTGGACAAGGTTAACGGGATGGTGGACGACGCTATCAGGAACGATCTGCTGATCGACGCCATGGTGACCTACACAGGCGACGACATCGCCATCCTCATGTCGCACACCCACGGGGAGGGCGCCGCGCCGGTCCACGAATTTGCATGGTCGTGCTTCAAGTCGGCGGCGGACGTGGCGGCGGAGGAAGGCAACTACGGGGCAGGGCAGGACCTGTTGGTGGATGCGCCCAGCGGCAATGTGCGCGGGGCTGGCCCCGCGGTGGCTGAGATCGAATTCGAACTGCTTCCCGAACACCGGCCGGCTGAGGCGTTCATGGTGTTCGCGGCGGACAAATGCGCGCCCGGGGCGTACAACCTGCCGCTCTACTTGACGTTCTGTGACCCGATGCACAACGGCGGGCTGCTGCTCAGCCCGGTCCTGCACAAGGGCTTCACGTTCACCGTGATCGACATGGACCACGCCTCTCGCGACACCGACCGGGTGATCACCCTCGAAGTGCCTGAGCAGGCATGGGACCTTGCTGCGCTGTTAAGGGACGAAGACCGGTTCGCCGTGGAGTCGATCCACTCGCGGGAGCACCCTGACGAGAAGATAGTCTCCGTTGCCGCCACGCGGCTCCACAACGTGGCCGGCAAGTACACGGGCAAGGACGACCCGGTGGCGCTGGTGAGGGTGCAGTCGATATTTCCTGCGCCAGAAGAGGTGGTCGAACCGTGGGCGACGGTCCAGCAGATAATCACGGGCGACTGCCGCGGCTCTCACAACATGCCGATAATGCCGGTTGCGATAAACACACCGGTCACCGGCCCCTATTGTCTGCCGATCGCATCAGCACTGGGGTTTTCGATGGACCGAAACGGCCGGTTCACTCATGGCTACGTGGACTTCTTTGGCGGTGAGGCGTTCGACCAGGTTAGGCTGAATGTCCAGCAGAAGGCCATCGACTTCAGACGGCAAGGATTCTTCGGCATTGCCATGGCTTCGAAGACGGAACTCGCCTACACGGGCCTGGAAGATACCCTGACCGCGCTTGATGCGCAGTTCGAAATGCGCAAGGACGAGCGGTCGGCCGTGACCGTCAGTTCGACAGCAGGGGATCCCGACTAACCTGAACTGCCGGTCATTCTTCCACGGCAGGGCGTAATCTGAGCCCTAATTGATCCGAGACGTCGTTTTTGTAGCCTGCGTGGAATAACTTCGTATTACTTGACACCGCCCAGTTGCGGAAGTAGTCTTTTTTCCCGTCGGCGCGGGCCAAATGATGGTCCGTTCTATTGCCGTGCAAGATATTCGTGAGTCGAGCTGAGAACGGTTGTAGTTCGAAGGCGAACCCAAACTCGGAGGGAACCGAATAATGTCTAGATACCGATTAAAGCTCTCGGCGTTCGTCGTATTGGCGACCGCATTCGCCCTGGCTGCGTTGGCAGCCTGTGGAGGCGAGACGACCACGACGGTTGTTGAGACCGTCATCGTCGAGAGACCCGGCCAGACGGTCACCGAAAAGGTGATCGAGACTGTAGTGGTTGAAAAGCCGGTTACCCGAACCGAGAAGGTGGTCGAGACGGTTGTCGTAGAGAAAGTCGTCGAAGGCCAGACCGTGAAGGTCGTCGAAACCGTTGTCGTAGAGAAGCAGGTCACCCGCACTGAGCAGGTGGTACAGACCGTTGTGGTCGAAAAGCAGGTCGTTGCCACTCCGACGCCTAGCGACGCGATGATGGGACCGGATGGCGAGAGCGCCGTGACGGTCGCTGACTCCAGCGTTTTCCCGGTCATCTTCGTTCACGCCTTGTCCGCTTTGGGCCAGGAGTGGAAGGTCATCGGATGGGACATCGGCGAGAACCTCCTGAGGGTCGACGCCAATGGCAACTACGACCCGGCAAATTCGATTGCCAAGTCGTTCGAAGTTGCGCCTGACAACTCGTCAATTACGTTCCAACTCAGGGACGACGTGATGTTCCACCAGACCCCTGGTGGCGCCGAAGTTGGCGGGATGACCGCCGAGGACGTGGCCTGGAGCTTCAACAACTCCGGTCGAGCAGACTCCATCTTCTACCGCGCAGGTAGCGTAAGAGACTGGATGGGAGACTTTGACGAAGACGGCAACCGAACAACCGAGCCGTTTGACGTCATTGACACATACACCGTCCGCCTGAACTGGAAAGAAGGCAAGTTCCTGCCGTGGTGGGTAACTAACCTGAGCCAGACTTCCAGCGCGGACCCGTGGATCACCTCGAAGAAACTCGTTGACGAGCAGGGAGAGGCCAAAGCCTCACAGATTCCAGTAGCGACCGGTCCGTACCGGGCGGAGAACTGGAGCGTGGGTGAGCGCATGGACCTGGTCGCAGTCGAGGGTCACTGGCGAATCACCCCCGCTGTGAAGAACTTCACCGTTCTCGAACTCCGCGAGCCACAGACCGTGCTCGCCGCGTTCAAGACAGGCCAGATCGACTTTGCCCCGATTCCGAACAGCCTCCTGGCTGAGGCCCTCGATGCAACGCCGGGCTCCCGTCGCGAAGCGGTTGGTCAGTCCCAGATGGGTTGCATCAACTTCACCGGTAACTACTGGCAGGAGAAGAACAACAACCCGGACAGCTCCAGTTTCGGAGAGACGATCTTCCCGAGGCCCGGATTCGATCCGAGTAATGCCTGGGTCGGCGACCCGCGCGACGCTGACAGCATGGAACAGGCCCGCAAGATCAGGCGCGCCCTCATCTTGGCGATCGATCGCGAGGCCATCAGGGATGAGTTGTTCGGCGGATTTGGTGGAATCCAGGGCTCGGCCGTGAATGGCTGGGGACCGGACTCGCCGGGTTGGAAGTCGGACTGGGAGCGCAACTTCGATCCTGACGAGGCGAGACAGCTCATCGCCGACGCCGGATACGGGAGTGGCTTTGACATCCCGCTCTTCGTGCCGTCTGACCACCCGAGAGTCAATCCTGAGGCCGGCCGTGCGATTGCACAGATGTGGAATGACGTCGGCGCAAATGTCGATCTGGACGTAAGCGCTTACGCAGCGGCAAGGCCGCGACGGTTCGACGGTGTGGACCACATTCCGTGGTACCACTGCGGGACGATTCGACCAGGTCTGGAAGACCGTCCGTTTGACGGCGGCATGGGCCCGACCAGCACGTTCCGCGGTTTCGAGGTGGAGGACCACATGGTTCCCCTCTACTTCGCAAACTTCACGGAACCCGACCGACAGAAGCGGATTGAAAACAACATCATGATCAATGACTACGTCCTCGGACAGTGGGAACTGCAGACAGCCTTTGTTGCCGACATTCCCCACTACGCGGTAGGACCCAGGATTGATCAGTGGACTACTCACTCGATCGACGCGCCGATATTCACCGGTGCAGCGACGGTGACGTTGAAGTAGTCACCGCCCCGATTCCGGTCTGAATAACATCGCCGAATAGGTGTTCGAGGGGGCGGAGCCGACTGGCTCCGCCCTTTCGCACCCGGCGATGAATCATTTGAGCCGATTCGGCTGAACTTGAGACATGGGTAAGTTCATCGCTCGTCGCATCATCTACACCATCGTGATGATCATCGCGATGAGTATTTTTTTGTTTGGCATGTCCCGTGCCGCGGGCGACCCCCGCCTGCTCTACCTGAATGAGTACACGACGGAGCAGGACTGGGAGGCCTGGGGCAAGGCGATGGGCCTCGACCGCCCGTTATACGTGCAGTACGGAACGTGGGCAGGGAACGCTGCGAGAGGCGATCTGGGCGACTCCATGCAGCACAAGAAGCCATCCCTCTCGGTGGTGTACGACCGGCTCGGCGCCACGCTGCTGCTGGCCATCAGCGCAACCGCGCTGGTCTTTCTGATTGCCGTACCTCTCGGGATCCTTTCCGCCATCAAGCGCGGTAGCGGATGGGACTACCTGGGGCGGACCCTTGCGCTATTGGGCCAGACTGCGCCGCAGTTCTGGCTGGCAATCGTGTTGATAATCATTTTTGCCGTGTGGCTGGAGATTTTGCCGGTATTCGGGCGCGGGGGATGGGAATACTACATACTTCCTTCCCTTGCGTTGGCCTGGTTGAGCGCCGCCGGGTTGCTCAGATTGATCCGTGCTTCCATGTTGGAAGTGCTGGACTCCGAGTACGTGAAATTCGCCAGGGCGAAAGGGGTGAACTACAGGTCGATCATCTTGCGCCACGCATTGAAGAACGCCCTGATAGCCCCGCTGACGTACTCGGCGCTCTTCATCGCCGGCTTCATCGACGGTTCGGTCGTGATCGAAACTGTCTTCGCCTGGCCCGGTGTGGGCCGGCTGACGGTCGAGGCGATAAACGCCAATGATTTCCCGTTGGTAACGGCGGTCATAACCCTTGTGACAATCCTCTACGTGAGCATGGCCCTGATAGCAGACGTGTTGTATGCGGTCGTAGACCCGCGGATCCGGTTGACCTAGATGAGCGCCGGGAAGCCAGAGTTGATTGCCAAATCCGCGCCAAGCCAGGATCGGGAATAGTTGGCTGTCCAAAACATCGGTGTAAACACCGACGTCTACGAAGAAAAACTACGCGCCTCCACGATTGTGCGGTACTGGAGGGAATTCCGGCGTTGGCCGGTGATCCCTGCTCTGATCATTGTTTTGCTTATAACCGTGGCGATATTCGCACCACTGATAGCGCCAAAGGACCCTGAACGCAGCAGCCTTCGAGACCGCCACAATCCCCCGATGTGGATGGAAGGTGGCTCGTCGGAGAACATTCTGGGCACTGATTTTGTAGGATCCGACATCTTCAGCAGGATCATCTACGGCGCCCGTATTTCGCTCCTCATCGCGTCTATCGTGCTGGCGGGAGGGGTCATTGGCGGGACTCTTATTGGGTTGGTATCGGGGTGGTACGGAGGTCAGGTCGACGAGTTCCTGATGCGTTTTGTCGACTTCACCCTGGCGGTGCCCTTTATCCTCATCGCGATAGTTGTAATCATCGTGATGGGTCAGAGCCTGACCGTCATCATCTTGTTATTGGTCATATTCAGTTGGGCCGGATTCGCGCGGCAGGTCCGCGCCGAGACGTTATCTCTCAAGACGGAAATCTATATCGACGCCGCTCGCATCGTGGGCGCGCCGACGACGAGGATCTTCCTACGCCACATATTCCCGGGCCTGACCAGCACCATCGTCGTCATATCGACCCTGCGCGTGGGCACCTTGATCCTCACCGAGTCGACGCTCAGCTACCTGGGAGTGGGGGTGCCGCCGCCAACGCCTGCATGGGGCGTGATGGTCGCGGACGGACGCCAGTACGTCGATTCTGCTTGGTGGGAAAGCCTGTTCCCCGGCCTGGCCATCATGATGGTCGTGCTCGCATTCAACTTCTTCGGCGACTGGGTGCGGGACTACCTCGACCCCAGGCTCAGGCAGACCGCCTGACCGATCCCGCTGGGCCAACCAGTCCTCATAGAGGCCTTCCTGGTGGCTTTCCGGTCACCCCTCGGTCGCATGGGGCAATTACCTGGCTGACGAAGCCACGGGGCAGGCAAGTTTTCGATGAATCACGAGTCCGTATCTGACGTGGAATTCCGGCCCGTAACGCAGGCCAACCTCGCCGACCTGGAACGGTTTTCGCTGGCGCACGGAAAATTCCGGTACTGCTCTTGCATGCGTTGGCGCATGACCTCTACGGAATTCGGGCGGTCCGGCAAAGCGAAGCGCATCGAGGCTCTGCGGGACGAGGTCGTCAACGGCCGTTCGACAGGCGTGCTGGCTTACGCGGACGGAGTTCCCGTCGGTTGGTGCTCGCTCGGGCCTCGCGAGGAATTCCGGGGCCTGGAACGGTACCGCAAATTGGCCCGAATCGACGATGCCGCCGTGTGGTCTATCACTTGTTTTTTCGTCGACAGGCGATATCGTCGAAGGGGCCTCACAGTCGAATTGCTGAAGGCCGCGGTCCGATATGCCGGCGACAACGGCGCCCGGGTTGTGGAAGGCTACCCAGTGGACCCCACGGCCGCCTCCTACACCTATATGGGCTCGCCAGGGACGTTTACAAGGGCGGGATTTACCGATGTCACCCCGCCCGGCAGGGAACGAATGATGTTCAGGATCGTGCTGGGCGACCTCCCAGAACCTTGAAGCTGAGTAATTTGACCTGTTTCGCGTCCTGGCCGACTCCCGTACCTCGAAAGAGTAACGACCGCGGCGCCACACGCAGGTCGAATTGCTGCTGACCGGCCCTTATTTCGTCGGTTAGACTCTCGGATGGTCAAAACACATGCCGCAAACCAGGAGTGAGTCAATGCGTCAAGTTCCCCACACCGAATATGCCGGGTACCGCGGAGTCGGTGTCCGGTTGTCAGAACCCATGGTTGCCGACCTGGGAGCAGATGCGTCCCACGGGCGTGAAGAGCCGGTATTCAAGGGCTTCCACATGTTCGACAAGGCCCACACGCTCATGCTCGGCGAAGAGGGGCTGATTCCGAGGGCGGACGCCGCGGCGATCCTCCGTGCGTTCAGGGAGATGGAAGAGTACGGGTACATGAAGGCCCGCTCCGAGCAACCGTGGGGACTGCACGCCGGCGAAAACTTCCTGATCCGCAAGCTCGGGTACGACATTGGCGGAAGGATCCACCTGGGAAGGTCGTCCGGGGACCTCATAGCCGTTGCACGCCGGGTGGCCACCCGCGACACCATCCTGGAGACGATGCAGAGCGTCATCGACTACCGGCGCGCCCTGCTGCCGGTTGCCTGCGACACGGCAGACGCGGTGATGCCCGGATACACGCACGGCATGCATGCACAGCCGACGACTCTGGGGGCGCAGTTGCTTTCCTGGGTGGCCGGTGCGGAGCGGGACTTCGAACGCCTGGACGCAGCCTACGCACACACCAACCAGAGCCCTGCAGGCGCGGCGATCATGACCGGGTCCCCGTTCGCCGTTAACCGCCACCGCACGGCTGACGTCCTGGGTTTCGACTCCGTCATCTACAACACCTTCGACGCCATCGTCGGCAGCAACGACTATCCGTTGGAGGCGTATTCGGCCGCGGTGATCCTGGACGCCCACGTGGGGAGCGCGGGCGAGGACATTGCGTACTGGTACAACAACGAGTCCCGGATGGTGGACATTCCCGACCGTTTTTGCCACACGAGCAGCATCATGATGCACAAGAAGAACCCTGTTGCGTTGGAGCAGATCAGGGGGAGCGCCTCGGACGCCATCGGTGGTCTGACCGGCGCGTTCGTCGCCTCCAAGCGCCGCGCCGGCGCGCCTGACGGCGGCGGCGGTGTTTTCTTTGGGATGTTGGACGTATTCTCGACGGTCCGCCGCAACATGCGTTGGCTACAGATCATGGTGCCGGACATGGAGGTGAAGCGCGAGCGCATGCACCACCTGGCGAGTTCCCACTGGGCGGTCGGACCGGACATCGCCAGCGCAATAGTGAAGGAGAAGGGCCTGCCTTGGCGGATCGCCCACCAGAGCGTTGGAACGATGGTGCGCTTTGGGCATGAACGCGGGCTGAGGCCCCTCGATGCGACCCCGGAACTCCTGGACGAAGCGGCCATCGAATACATGGGCAAACCGATCGGCCTGAGCGCGGAGACCTTGCAGGACGCTCTCGATCCTGCCAACGCGGTGAAGAAGCGGACACTCTTCGGCGGTCCCGCCCCGGAAGAAACCAAGGCTCGGGCGGATGACGCAGCGAAGACGGTTGAGTCAGACCAGGAAATCGTCGCGGACAAGCTCCGACGGCTTGAAGAGGCGGAAGCGCGCCTGGAAACGGGCATCGACGAACTGATCGCTTCGGAGGAGTAACCTCGTCGGGCCGGGCAACCACGGCCAGGCTCGGCGGCCACAGCCGCGCCGGTGAGGACTGAGATTACTAGCGTCTGAACTCGCGTATGCTGAAGGCGATCAGCGGCGGAAGGTTTGCTGCAATTCCGGCCGCTGGCATTGCGGTGAGCAGGGCGTTAGTCGAGCGAAACGCCACGTCGAATACCTCTTGTGAATAGTACAAACCTGCCCATGCGCCAACCATTGCTCCAAAGAGACACAGCCCGAGCGCAGGCAAATTCGTTTTCACGCTTTCGTCGAGTCTCACCCAGGCGCCATATGCGCCGAGGCCGCCTCCGACGCCGATGCAAACGGTGAGCACGACGTACGACACGGTGAGGGACATAGTCGGCTGGAGCAAAAAGAACCAACCGATGAAATATCCGGCCATGGCGGCGACGCCACCCGTCACGACACCCACTGAGACACGGACGGTGAGAGAAAATACCGATTCAAGCATATGATGGGCGCGTTAGACGAGAAATCTCCGATCGGTCAGGCACTCTTCAAATTATGCACGACGCAGAGAGGTCATTGATGAAAATTACGGGCGTTTCGACCTACCAAATAGCAATCCCCTACAAGGTCCCGTGGAGAAACCGGCACACGGAAGACTCAGGCCGACCGATGACCCACCTCGAAACGACGGTGCTGGAAGTCCACACGGACGAGGGGATCAGCGGCCTGGGTGAAGCAAAGGGACAGGACGTAGCCGACCAGATTCGCCGCAATCTCAAGCCGGCCCTAGTGGGGCGAGATCCCCTGCAAATAGCAGCGCTGGTGACCGACCTGGAATGCCGGTTCGGCAAGTCCCAGATCGTCGCCGGACTGGATTTTGCCTTGCATGACATAGCCGGAAAGGCGCTGGGAGTGCCGGTATACCAGTTACTCGGCGGCAAAGTGCGGGACAGCGTGCCGCTCGTATGGACGCTGCCTTACCTGGACATCGAATCGCAAGTCGATCTGGCGATCGATCGAGTAGGGGAAGGGTTCACCCACGCAATTAAGATGAAGGTCGGGATTCCGGGAGACTACGAACATGTTCTCGCCGTGGGGAAGGCGATTGGCGAGGTGCCGATTCGACCGGACTCCAACATGGGTCACTCGAAACAGCAGTCATTGCGCCAGACCG
The DNA here is from genome assembly GCA_965220275.1 of Dehalococcoidia bacterium. Classification (GTDB taxonomy): domain Bacteria; phylum Chloroflexota; class Dehalococcoidia; order Lucifugimonadales; family Lucifugimonadaceae. Next base: position 12,388 of record CBDCPN010000007.1, read on the forward strand.
CGGACCTGCAGTCGGAGGGCGTGAAGATAGAACTGCTCGAAGACCCATGCCCGACCGACTGGGACGACTACCAGGACCTTGCCGACCAACTTGAAGTCGAGATTTCGGTCCACGGCGGTTGGAGCAGTTTCGACGACCTGGCCGGACTCATCCGGGCAGCCAAGCCGGGAATCCGCTGCGTAAACGTGATGCCGACGGATTGGGGCATATACAGATCGGCCCAGATTGTCGGAGCGCTCGAAGTGGCGGGGATTGGCTGGACGATGGGAACGAGCCACGACTCGTCGATCAAGATCGCGGCTTCGCTGCATCTCGGCACCGCACTGCCGAACCGGATTTATCCGTGCGACTTGCTCGGTCCCCGGCTTCACGCCGCAGATGTCGCTGCCGAGCCGCTGACGATCCATGCCGGCGAGGGAGTCGCGCCGTCGGCGCTTGGGCTGGGCGTTGAACTGGACCGCGATGTGCTCGAAAAGTACAGGGTCGAGTCGTTCGATTCGCCGGGGCGGAAGTATAGATGGCCACAGTCGCAAAAATCGGTGATATCGAGATAATTGCCGTCACCGATGGCGAGGCGGCGCCGATCCACCCCGGCTGGCCATTCGCCAACGTGCCATCCGGGGCCTGGCAAGATGCCAGCTTTGCCCTTGACCACGAAGGGCGGCACCGGAGCAACTTTGGCGCGTTCGTTATTCGAACTCGTGAGTCGACCGTACTGGTCGATACGGGCCTTGGAGTAGGCAGGTGGGAGGCGCAGGCTCCCGGCGCAGACGCGGGACACCTCCCCGAGAGCCTGTACGCGGAGGGAATCGAGATCGATTCGATTTCGACCGTGGTATTGACGCACCTTCACTTCGACCACGTCGGCTGGAACATTTCGAGAGACGAGCACGAGCCGGTGGGGCCAATGTTCCCACGGGCGAAATACCTGGCGCCCAGGGCGGACTGGGAACATTGGCAAGGCGACGTGGACCCGGCATCCGGGCATCACGTCAAGGCATTCCGGGAGAGCGTGCTGCCTTTGCAGGAATTTGGCGTCCTGGAGTTGGTGAGCGGGGAAGTCTCCATCGCGCCGGGGGTCCGGACATTGCCGACACCCGGACACACGCCGGGTCATCAATCCGTGCTACTGGAGTCCGGACCTGATCGAGGAGTCGTAACCGGCGACGTGTTCCACTCGGCAGCGCAGTTTACGTATCCGGACTGGTCACACCGGGCAGATATCGACCGGGAAACGGCGCGGAGATCCAGGATCGCCCTGCTCGACAAGCTGCTGCCTGACGACACGGTCGCTTCGGGCCACCTTGAGTTCGGGTCGAACCTGGGGACCGTTGCAACGGTGCAGGGCCGGCGTATGTGGCGAGCCTTTCCTTAGGCAGGTCCGGCCTCAGGCCGCCGCCCGGCCAACTCCGCTAGCGATTTTCGACGAATTCGTTCGTGAATGCCGTGTTGGGGTCGAGGTCTGCGTCCACCAGCCCTCGTCCCTTCATCCAGTCGGACAGTGTCGTCCACTTTTCTGACACCTGCCAGCCGAACGATGGAGCGTCGCCTGTCCACATTGGGAGCAACAGGTCCACACCCTTCCGCTCCAGTTCTTCATTGACCGTTCCCGCTTCGGCGCCTTCTATCAGGGCGTCAATGGACTTCTGGGGATTCTCCAACGCCGACTCGAACCCGCGACCCAGGGCGTTAACGAATCGCTGGACCACCTCGGGGCGGTCGGCGATGGTGTCTTCGCTCGCCACCAGGACCAGTTCGTAGAAGTCGGGTACTCCCCACTCCTCCATTCGCATTACGGTCACATCGTGGCCTTCGAGTTCTATAAGGATGGACTCGTGGGTCCAGTACGCGCCCACGACAGCGTCGACTCTGCCTCCCAGCAGGGCAGGGACGAGTTCGAACCCGACGTTGACCATTTCGACTTCGTCCAGTTGAACACCGTCGAAGTTGAGCATCGTCTCGAGCATACCCTGGTTTGAAAGAATGCCCGGGTGGCCGATCTTTTTGCCGCGCAGGTCGCTGGGCCTGAGCAACCCTGAGTCGGTCAGGGTCATGATCGAGTTTAGCGGGTGCTGAACGATGCCCGTGACGGCAACTACCGGTATGCCTTCGCTCCGTGCCTGGAGGAGGTCGGGTTGGTAGTTGATGCCGAAGTCGTCCCTGCCGGCTCCCACGGTTTGCAGGATCGTGGACGGGTCGGACGGCGTGTAGATATTCACGTCCAGCCCTTCTTCGTCGAAGTACCCTTGCCTCACAGCCTCGTAAATCCCTGCGTGGTTGGAGTTGGGATACCAGTCAAGCGCCAGGGAGACGCTTACCCGTTCCGGCTCATCATCCCCACACGCGAAGACCAGGGCCATCGCTGCGGCCAGAATTGCGGTCAACAGGGTTTTTTGCTTCATCGGCTCGAAACCTCCATGTGGGCACGTGCGCATGTTACGCGAGTCCAACAGACGAAAACACTCGACGGCAATCCGTCATCCGGCGCAGGACGGCAGAACCAGACGAAAAACGACAACGAAAATTCTGATGAAGTTAACGACCGCCTGAATTCGGCACAAAAGGAGAGCAATCCGTAACTCCAGAGTGCGAAGGCCGCTTAATCGAATGGTTACATTGGCGCACGGTTTCGGCGCTGTTATAAGCTCGCGGGCGGCACTGCCATTGGAGGTCCAGACAATGTCGAACGGAAGACCGCTTGAAAACAAGGTCGCCATCGTGACCGGCGCCGGACAAGGCAACGGCCGGGCCATTGCACTGAGGTTGGCCTCAGACGGAGCGATGGTCTTTGGGACAGACCTCAAGACGGACCTCCTCAACGAGCTTGAAGACGCGGGGCGGGAATCCGAACTCAAAATCGACACCGGAGTCTACGATGCCGCGCGCCCGGATGACGCGGACAACCTGGTCAATCAAGTGGTCGGGTCGTACGGACGGCTCGACATCATGGTCAACAACGCCGGCGCAATTTGGGCCGCGCCGTTTCCAGACGTCACGGAAGAGATCTGGGACCGGACCATGGACCTTAATCTCAAGGGTCTGTACTTCCACATGCAGGCCGCGGCAAAGCCCATGATCCAGCAGGGCAGCGGTGTCATCATCAACCTGGCCTCCATAGCCGGAGTGAATCCAGGGATCACCCTGTCACCGCCGTACGCGGCGAGCAAGGCGGCGGTTATGAACCTGACCATGTCCGCTGCGATGAAGGTCGCCGAGCACGGTGTCAGGGTCAACGGAGTCGCACCCGGAATTGTCGATACGGCATTCAACCGAAACCTCGATCGACAGCTTGGCGTAGAGCAGGAGGGTCTGCCGGAAGGGGAGTGGATGCGTCGCCGGGGATCCGGAATTCCGCTGGGCCGCGTATCCGTGCCGGAAGACGTTGCGGGCGTTGTGGCGTTCCTGGCGGGACCCGACGCCTCATACATGACCGGCGAGACTGTCCTGGTCTCCGGCGGCCTCGTGGTCAGGTAGGTCGCGCCTCCGGGAGTAATGGCCGTACGCGGCGCGGAATGTCCGGCGTTTACTCGTTAGTCGCGGCGGCCCGTTTGCCTGCCGAACGCCGCTCAGCTTCGAGCCGCTCCAGTTCGTGCGACCCGTAGTCCACGTACTTCATTGCGTCGGCAATCAACTTGTGTCCGGCCTTGTCTCGTATGAGCCGGTGCATCTCCTGGCACACGCGTCGGTAGTCGGGGTGCCCCTGTGGCGTGGTGCGAAGTTCGATCAGGTGGAATGCTTCGCGCGCATTCAGTTGCATCACGTAGCGCAGCCGGTGGGCAAACGGGACGACGTACTGCGCGACCGCCGCGCCGTGTTCGTCAGACAGGAGCGCGTACAGGTCTCCCATGCGGCCCATGGCCGCGTGCCATTCCACCGTTTCGCCCGCCTCGTCTAACTCGGGCGGTGTGGAGTAGCCGTGGGAAACGCTCAACGGCTGCCATTCGAGAGTCAGCATGCGGTGACGCTGCAGGTCCCTGAAACTTCCGAAGTCCGAGAGGATGTCGAACCGGTATGACACGCGTTCTGCGCCTCTGCCGGGCTTGTGCCGCCTGTTGCGCCGGTCACCGGCATACGCGCGAATAATGCGGGCCTTTTCGTCGTGCGGCATATTGCGCGCCAGTTCCAGCAACTGCCCATCCGGCAGGTCGGTGTACGCGTATAGCGCCGCCGCCGCGACCTTCGTTTCTCCGTCCGGGTCCCAATCGGTGAGTTCGACTTCGGGAACTTCACTCGGGGCGATCTGTTCGAACTCATGTGCGATTCGTTGCATGGAATCGGCGGTACGTCGCAGGTACTCGCTCCACACTCCACCCCTGTCCGGCACATCAACCCGCCGGACGAACGCAGGAATTACATGCCGCAGTTCTTCAAGCAGGAGCGAGGAGTACTCGCGGACCTCTGCCAACTGGCTGGCACGCATTCGGAGTAATAGTGACTCGTACGCCTGGCCCGTTCCGAAAATCCCGACGTTCGAAAGAGTCGCGGCGGGAAGCAGCCCTCTCGCCGTATCGCACGCCTTCGCCCGGATGGTCGACCTCCAAACACGTATGCTGTCGCCTTCGCCGCGAGGGAACCTGGCCGCAAAGTGGTCGGTTAGTCGCCGGACGATGGATGAATAGGTGTCAAACTGCCGGTCCATCTCCTCTCGGTAACGTGCCTCATGATCGGAGTCCTTGACCTCGGGTGGCACCGTGTACCGGTAGCGGTCGCCCAATTTGCGGTCGTAGTAGATGTACCGTGTGCTCTGCTCGAGGTACGCCGCGAGCCTGCCCCACTCCAGGACCTTGGTCAGGATGTTCGACGCCTGTTCGCACGCTATGTGTGCGCCGCCGAGTTGGGCGACAGAGTCGTCGCCATAATCGCCGAATACCCTGTCGTAGAGCCGTTCAGCCCGGCGCGTGTCCGGCGTGCCCGTTTCATGACCTGAAGACTCGGCTATCGCCTGTATGCCGACGTCCGGTTCGCTGTAAAACTCGTCCAGGAAAACTCGACGAAGAGATTTGTCGGTCCGGCTGTAGCGGGCGAATAGCGCGCCCTTCACCACTTCCGGGAGATTGATCAGCGCGAATACGGGGCGATCGGTGTTGGTGAAAAAGCGAAGGAGTATCGACTCTTCTTCGGCTGAGAAATTCTCCCGGAAATACATATCGGGCGGATTGTAAATGGTCTAAAGGCCGGGAAAGGTGGCCGGGACCAGAGACCAACTCTGTATGCGCGTAGTCCGCGTGGCAATACCTCTCACGGGGAATAGGAAACCACGGGTCGGCTGCAAGCGCGACGTCAAGAGCTGGTCAGGCCCTGACGCTCAAAGAAGCAGTCTTGCTGGGTTCTCCAGGTTCTTCCTGATTTCGTTCAGGAAGACCGCGCCCTCTGCGCCGTCGGCAACCCGGTGGTCCACCGAGAGCGTGGCTTTCATTATGTCGGCGACCACGATCTGGTCGTCCCGGACGACCGGCGTCTTCGTGACGCTGCCTGTGGCAAGAATCGCCGACTGGGGCGGGACGATGATCGCCGAGAAACTCTCCACGTCCAGCATTCCCATGTTCGAGATCGCGAAGGTCCCGCCCGTCAGTTCTTCCTGCGTCAGCGTGCCGCCGTCGCCCCGCGCCCTGCGGCCGAGGTCCTTGGCTGCCGTGGACAGCTCGACGAGCGACTTCCCCTGGCATCGGAGCAGGGCAGGGACTATGAGCCCCTGTTCGAGCGCGATGGCGAGTCCTATGTTGATGTCGGACTGCCCGACCAGGCGGTCGTCTTCGTAGAACTTGTTGAACTTCGGTTGCGCAGTCAGGGCGTTTACGGACGCCTTGATGATCATGTCGTTTACCGACACGCGTGCGCCTGATTCGGCCAGCGCTTCGTTGATGCCCATTCGCAATCGCATCAGTTCGGTCATGTCGACCGCCACGGTGACGTAGAAGTGCGGCTTCTCGGTCTTGCTGCGGACGGTCACCCGCGCTATGGCCTGGCGCATGCTCGTCAGGGGCACGTCGGACGAATCGATCTCCGGCGCGGGTACTGCGGCCACGGCGGGCGCCGCGGCAGGAGGCTGATACGACAGCACGTCATCACGTGTGATCCGACCGCCCGGACCCGTGCCGGTGATCTGGGATATGTCGATATTGCGCTCGCGAGCCAGCCGACGGGCCATGGGGGACGCCTTCACGCGGCCGCCTGCGGGAGGCGGCATGGGTGCGGCAGGCGGTGTCGGAGCAACTGCGGCGGGGGCCGCTGCCGGAGTTGGTGGCGCGGGCGCTGCAGCCGGCGCTTCAGGCGCCGCCGGCTCGGCCGTTTCGGGGACCTCGTCGTCCGCGTCACCAATGTAGGCGATCAGTTCGCCGACAGGTACCCTTCCTCCCTCAGCGACCACGATCCTTCGCAGCAGACCGCCGGCGTAGGCCTCCATCTCGACCACCGTCTTGTCGGTCTCGATCTCGGCGAGCTTGTCGCCTCTTTCGACGGCGTCACCCTCGGCTTTGAGCCACTTGACTATGGTGCCTTCGGTCATGTCGGCGCCCATGGAGGGCATGGTCACTTCGGTGATCAATGGACACTACTCCAGTTCGGATAGCTAGTGCTGCAACGGCGGTCGGCTTGAGGCTCGCGAATTGCGTGACGCCGGTTAGTAGAGATTACACAAACGCAAGAATTAACGCAGCCCGCCGGCGAGTGGAAGGGCCGTATCGCTTTCGGGCGCCTCACAGCCTGTAAGCCTGCGCCAGGGCGTCGAGCACGTCCCGGGAATCGGGGAGAGCTTCCCGTTCCATCGTGCGGTTGTAAGGCCAGGGGGCGTCGCTCGAGCCGATTCGTATGATCGGGCCATCGAGCCAATCCCCGACGCGCTCCTGCAGGGTCGCCACAACCTCAGCCATGATGCCGCCGGTGCGCCGGGCGGTGTCCAGCGCCAACACGCGACTGGTCTTTTGGGCCGAAGCAGCCAGGGTTTCGTAGTCGATGGGGCTGAGCGACCTGAGGTCGATCACCTCTGCCGAGACGCCACGGCCTTCCAGCGTGTCGGCTACCTCATTCACCATGGGCATGCCGTGTCCGTACGATATCAAGGTGACAGCGTCACCCTCCCGCCGGACCTTCGCGGAACCCAGGTCCACCTGGTAGTGCGCTTCCGGCACCTCACCCCTCACTCCGTAGAGTCCGGCCGACTCGGCAAACACAACGGGGTTGTCCTCTTTGATGGAGGTCCTCAACAGGCCGAGGGCGTCGTAGGGCGTCGAAGGCGCCGCGACTCGCATGCCCGGTACTTCGGCAAGCCACGTCTCGAAACTCTGGGAGTGGGTGGCGGCAAGTTGCATGCCCGCGCCCGTAGGCGCTCGTATGACCATCGGCACTTTTAGCTGGCCGCCCGACATATATCGCAGGTTCGCGGCCATGTTCACGATCTGATCGAACGCCACGAGGGAGAAACTGATTGACATCAGTTCCACGATTGGGCGGAGTCCCGCCGCCGCCGCGCCAACGCCGGCCCCTATGAACGTGGCTTCAGAAATCGGCGTGTCCCGTACCCGCTTCCTGCCGTACTCCTCCAGCAGTCCCGCGGTCACTGCGTACGCCCCGCCGTATGCGCCAATGTCCTCGCCCATCAGGAATACGGAGGGGTCGGAATCTAGGGCTTCGGTGAGGCCTTGCCGGATCGCCTCGCGAACGGTTACAACTGGCATCGTCTGCTCAGGCGTAGGTGTCTTCGAACAGGTCTTCGGGCGAAGGTTCAGCGCTCTGCTCTGCGAACTTGACAGAGGCGGCAACCTCAGCCTCAACGGATACGCGGGCCGCCTCGAGGTCGCCTTCATCAGCAACTCCGTGTTCCAACAACAGGTGCGGGAAGGTCTTCAGCGGGTCTTTTTCCAGCCAGTAAGCGAGCTCTTCTTCAGACCTGTAGCGGGCCGGGTCCGCCATGGAATGTCCGACGTACCGGAAGGTCTTGGCCTCGATGAACTTGGGCCCCTCGCCGTTCCTGATCCGGGCAGCGGACTCCTGCGTCGCCTGTTTCACGGCCAGCACGTCCATCCCATCCACCACCACCGAGTCGATGCCGTAGTCCATCGAAATCGTGTGGAAATCGGTCCCGCCGGACCTGACGTTTTCGACCGCCGACCCCATCCCGTAGAAATTGTTCTCCAGGAAAAACAAAAGCGGCAGGTTCCATACTGCCGCCAGGTTCATGGTCTCGTGGAACGTGCCCTGGTTTACGGCCCCGTCGCCAAAGAAGACGAGCGCAAGGTCGGTTGTCTCCCTGTAGAGGCAGGAGAGGCCCAGTCCGGCCGCTAACGGTAACTGCGCCCCTACGATGGCGTGGCCGCCCATGAATCGTTTGGACGCGTCGAATAGGTGCATCGACCCGCCCTTGCCCTTGCTCAGCCCGGTCTTTCGCCCGAACAACTCGGCCATTATGCGGTTCGTGTCGACGCCGCGGGCCAGGGCGTGTCCATGATCGCGGTAGTGGGTAACTATGTAATCTCCGGGCAGAAGGGATGAGATGGCGCCTACCGCGACGGCCTCCTGGCCGATGTAGAGATGGAGAAAGCCGCGAATGTTGCCTGTCGTGTACTGCTCGGAGCAGGCCTCTTCGAACCGGCGGATGAGGTACATCTGGCGGTACAGCTCGAGGAGTTCCGCGTCGTTGTACATGCCGTTCAGCGAGGGCGATGCCTCAACACTGGCGGCAACGGACTGTTCAGTGCTGCTTTCTTGCCTGGTTTGTGGGCTTTCCGCGGTCATGAATCTATGGGCCCGCAGTCGTTCTCATCCGTAGATTGCCCGGCAGTCCGACTAATCGGGTCGCCCGGCAATTTTACGCTTGTTAATCGCCGACTGCCGAAGTTTACATTGGTACGCCGACCGCATATCCCCGCGAGAGGTCGAGACCTTTAATTTTGAGTTACGATCTTCGCGATCAACCGGCCAACCTGCGGGCAAGGACCACGTTGTGAATCAGCATGGCGATGGTCATCGGCCCGACGCCTCCCGGAACGGGCGTCAACGCGGAGGCCACGCGGGACACCTGGTCGTAGTCCACGTCCCCGGCCAGCCGATACCCGCGTCGCCTGGTTGAATCGTCGACGCGGGAAATACCGACGTCAATGACTACGGCGCCGGGCTTGACCATATCGCCGGTGATCATCCCGGGCCTGCCCACGGCGGCAACTAGTATGTCCGCCTGCCGCGTTTCGCCGGCCAGATTGCGCGTGCCGGTGTGACAGACGGTCACCGTTGCATTCGCGCCGCGGCCCCGGCCCAGAAACAACGCCGCGAGCGGCAACCCGACTATGTTGCTGCGCCCGCAGATGACGACCTTCGCGCCGGAAGTTTCTACCTGTTCCTCTATGAGCAGGCGCTGTACGCCGAGCGGAGTTGCCGGAACGAATCGGGGAGTGCCGGCCAGCAGCAGCCCCGCATTTTCGGGATGAAGCCCGTCAACGTCTTTCGACGGGAGAATAGTCCGAATCACCTCGTCCTCGTCAACGTGGCCAGGCAACGGCAACTGCACGAGGATGCCGTGAAAACGATCATCCCCGTTCAGTTCGTTTACCTGCGCAATGACCTCTTCCTGGGAGGATCCGGCCGGCATGCGGATGGTGTCGGAAAAGACTCCGGCGTCCTTGCACGCCCGTTCTTTGCTGCGGACGTAAGATTGCGAGGCAGGGTCGTCCCCCACGAGAATCACCCCGAGGCCGGGAGGCGACATGCCCTCGGACTGGAGGGCGGCGACCTCATCGGTCAATCCGGCCCGGACCCTTGCTCCGACTGCGTTGCCGTCGATCACCCGGGCTCTCGGCGCTTCGTCTTGTTCTTTCATGGTCCTGCCTGGAGGCCACCCCGTTCAGGCGTGTGGCCGATCTCAACGGTAATTACTCTCAAAAACGTATCATGGCGGGAGACCGCGTCGCGACGGTCAAACCGGGAAGACCCTGGGCAGAGGGACAGCAGAGAGCCTGATCATTGATTTACACCGGTATCGACATTATAGAAATCAGCCGCATAGCGGAGGTGGCTAAGCGGTACCCCAAGCGGTTCCTGGAGAAGATATTCACGCCTGGAGAGAGAGCTTACAGCCGTGGCAGGGCGCCGCAGTTGGCAAGCCGATTCGCGGCCAAGGAGGCGGTCATGAAAGCGCTTGGAACGGGCGTGCGGGGCGTCGGCTGGCGTGAAATCGAGGTTGTTCGCCTGAGGGGGCGCGCCCCCGAGATTGTTCTGCACGGTAGAGCGCAGGCAAAGGCGCGGGAAATAGGGATTGTCCGGACGGCGTTGAGCCTCTCTCACTCCAGGGAATATGCGGTGGCCTCCGTCGTTGCCATCACGGCCGAGGCCGGGGATGTCGACAAATGAAGGCCGTCACCGCCGCGCAAATGCGGAGGTTGGAGCAGGGGGCGGTCGAGGTCGGCGTTTCGCTGGACGAGTTGATGGAAAACGCCGGGCGGGCGGTGGCAGACGAGGTGGCGGCAGGGCTAGGGGATGTCGAAGGCTCGCGAGTCGTGGTCCTCATCGGGCCCGGAAACAACGGTGGGGACGGGCTGGTGGCAGCACGGAGGCTGGCAGAACTGGGCGCCGAGGTCCGGGCGTACGTCGTTGCTGGCAGCGGTGACCCCGCCGGCAAACGGGCCGGCGCTGAGGCTGCGGGTGTGGATGTCGCGTCGGCCTTGGACGAGGCTGGAGTCCAGGCCATCTCGAACGCGACCGAGTCGGTCGATGTGGTCATAGACGCCGTGCTGGGCACCGGGGCAAGCCGTCCGATTGGCGACCCGCTCGGCAGAAAACTGGCTGCCGTGAAACGCGCCAGCGTGCCAGTTGTGGCCGTGGACTTGCCGACAGGTATGAATGCCGATACCGGTCGGTTCGACCCCAACGGACTTAACGCAGATGTGACCCTCATGTTGGCGAACCCGAAAATCGGTCCGGTCGCAAATGCTGGTAACGGTCACTGCGGCGAAATCCGGGTCCTTGACATTGGTATTCCGACGGGGCTTGACACCGGCCTTGACGTTGAATGGCTTGACGGCCGACTAGCTGCTTCTCTGCTGCCTGTGCGCCCAGGGGACTCCCACAAGGGTACTTATGGGCGGGCGCTCCTGGTTGCAGGCTCTCCGCAGTATCCCGGTGCGGCTCTATTGGCCACGGACGCCGCCACGCGAAGCGGGGCAGGGCTGGTCGAACTCGCGACCGAACGCAGCGCATATGCCCTGGTGGTCGGCGCGGTGCCTGAGGCGATATTTACCTCCCTCACCGAGAGTAGTACGGGTGAACTCGACCCCTCAGCATCAGCAAGGCAAGTGCTCGACCGCGCCTCGGATGCGACCTCGGTTTTGATCGGGCCCGGCTTTGGGACTTCGGTCCAAAAGTCGATATTCACCCGCATGCTCGCGGCACAGGCCCACCAATTACCGCCGTTGGTTATAGACGCCGATGCTCTGAACATACTGGCCGGGACTCACCGATGGTGGGAGAGGTTGCCGGAAGCCACGATCGTGACTCCGCACCCGGGTGAAATGGCCAGGCTGACCGGTCGGACCACTCCCGAGGTGCAGGCCGACCGGCTGGGCGCGGCCAGGTCTGCGGCGGAACGTTGGGGAGTGAATGTGGTGTTGAAGGGCGCGGCTACGTTGATAGTCTCACGCGGCGGCAACGTGCGGATCAGCCCGTTCGTCAATTCAGGCCTGGCCAAGGGCGGCACCGGGGACGTACTGGCGGGCCTCGCCTCAGGACTATTGGCCCAGATGCCGGACCGGCCATTCGACGCGGCGTCCCTGGCCGTTTACGTTCACGGCCTGGCAGGGCAGATCGCCCGTTCGTCGAAGGGGGAGATCGCGATGAGGGCCAGAGACGTCACAAGTGCAGTCCCCGATGCCTTCATCGCACTAACCGGCAAGGGGAAGCAGGCGGACCGGAAAGTATAATTCTGAGCCATGAACAAGCTATTGGCGGTCGACCTCGGCAACACGAACGTCACGATCGGCGCTTTCGAAGACGCCGATCTTGTGGCGACGTGGCGCGTTTCGACCGACCGCCAAAGAACGCAGGACGAATACGAGTGGTTACTCGGCGGTTTCCTGACGGGGAAGGGCATCGACCCCGACAGCGTGGGCGACGTGTCCATGTGCTCGGTGGTCCCACCGGTTACGGAGATGGTCCGCAGCGCCCTGGAAAACCTGACCGGCAGAGACGCTCTCCTGGTAGGACCAGGCACGCGCACCGGAATACGAATCGAATACGATCGAGTGCAGGACGTTGGCGCGGACCGAATTGTCGATGCCGTCGCCGCCCATGCGCTCTACCCGGGGACAGTCATAGTCGTCGACTTCGGTACGGCGACAGTTTTCGATGCCATAACGGCTGAGGGCGTATACAAGGGCGGGGCGCTGGCGCCGGGCCTTTCAACGTCGGCGGAGGCCCTGTACGAAAGAACATCGCAACTCCGCAGGGTGGACCTCGTCGCCCCAGAAGTGGCAATAGGTCGAAACACCACGGCGGCCATACAGTCGGGTCTCGTCTATGGCTACGTCGGCCTGGTAGAGGGAATGGTGGAACGCTTTCGCCGTGAGTTGGACTGTGAAGGGCCGGGTGAGTGCACCGTGGTCGCCACAGGTGGCCTGGCGACGCTGTTGTCCGGCCTGACCGGCGTATTCGATCACGTTAACCAGGACCTGACATTGCATGGTCTGAGACTCGTTTACGAAATGAACTCCTGAGGACCGCCGGGACGATGGTCGAAGAACACGAAAACGTCAAACCGTTCTTGCCGCTTGAGGGCAGGAACGTTGTACTGGGCGTTACCGGGAGCATTGCGGCGTTCAAAGCGGCCGACCTCGCAAGCAAGCTGGTGCAGAGCGGCGCGCAGGTAGACGTGATCATGACCTCCGGCGCCTCGGAGTTTGTCGGCCCCACAACATTCGGTGCGTTGACGCACCGGCCGGTGACCGTTGGCCTGTTTGGATCAAATTCTGAATTGAATATCGACCACGTCGCGCTGGCCCTGCGCGCCGACGTAATGGTTGTTGCCCCGGCAACCGCCAACACCATGGCGAAGTTGGCGCTCGGCCTCGCAGACGACCCGCTAGGCGCAACTGCGCTCGCTACAAACGCGCCGCTGGTCGTTGCTCCCGCGATGGATGCCCACATGTGGGCGAGCGCGGCTACGGTCCATAACGTGAGGACCCTGGAATCACGGGGAGTCAGAATTGCCGGGCCCGTGGAAGGCAGGCTCGCGTCCGGACTGGTTGGCGGCGGGCGGATGGCCGAACCCGCCGAGATCGTCGAACACGTCAGGTCGGCCTTGGCCGTAGGCGGCGACTACTCGGGCAGGGCAGTGGTGGTGTCTGCCGGCGGTACCCGCGAACCGCTGGACCCGGTCCGCTACATCGGCAATCGTTCGTCAGGCAAGATGGGCTACGCGATAGCCGCAGCAGCGCGCGACCGCGGCGCGTCGGTCACCCTTGTCGCCGCCCCCGGAGTACTGCCGGACCCGGTAGACGTAGACGTCCGGAAGATTCAGACGGCACAGCAGATGAAGGACTCGATAATCTCTACCGCCAGGGATGCCGATCTCCTGGTCATGGCCGCCGCGGTGGCCGACTTCAGTCCAACGGACTACTCTGCCGAGAAAATCAAGAAGGACTCCGCCTCAACCTACACAGTCGATCTGGGAAGGACCACCGACATCATTGCGAAGGCAAGCGGCGACCGCCTCGTGAAGGTGGCGTTCGCTGCAGAGACGGGGGACCATGTCGAGAAGGCCCGCCCCAAACTCGAGCAGAAAGGCGCGGCTTTCGTGGTGGCCAACGACGTTACAGAGGTCGGCAGCGGGTTCGGCACAGATAGCAACAGAGTTTCGTTCGTGGGGCCGAGCTCGGAAGTCGAACATTTGCCGTTGATGGACAAACTGGCGGTTGCCCACGCCGTGCTGGACCGCGCCCTTCCGCTCCTGAGTTGAACGCGCATCGGCCTGTATGATTGGGGCAGCGCAGGAACTGATACCGGAACTCATGTCCGTGTGACGAAGTGAGATCACATCAATGAAGATGTACTGGCAGGAGAAAAAGCGAGGCTTCGACCTCCTGGTCGAAATGGATGACGGAGAGACCTACTCCGTTGGGGGCGTGAGAGTTACCAGGCGAGGCATCGAAGCCCTGGCAAAGACCAACGGTTACGATCCCGGCCGGGCGGTGAAGGGGCTGGACAGCGTCGAAGAGGGACGGGCGTTCGTTGAGCAGTTCGAACCTTGGCGTGACTTCTTTCCCTTCGAGGAATTGCGGTTGGAACCGGACGTGAGGCCACTGGCGTCAAGTTGACCGCGCACATCGAAATCCCGTCAAGCGTGGGAGGAGAGTCTGGTGGAAACCGTCGATAGTTCCGTCCTGGAACAGTTGGGACAATTCGACTCGGCCACTGTGCAGAATGCCGCGATCCTGGTGCGCGGCTACGTGCCGGCGAAGCACGATTATTCAGGTCCTGAGCTCAGATGCATGTTGCCGGAATTCGGCACACTGGTCGGGTACGCCATGACGGCCGAACTCATGCCGCTGCACGCAGACACAGTCGAAGAAGACCTTCGAATCGGTTACTACGACTCATTGGCGCATGCAGAAGTGCCGACAATCGCAGTCCTGAAGGACGTCGACAAACCTGCCGGACGAGGAGCGATCATTGGGGATGGGATGTGCTACCAGATGCGAGCGCTGGGATGCATAGGTGTTGTGGTGGATGGCAGCGCACGCGACGTGCCCGGCATCAGGGAATCGGGCGTCGGTCTCTGGGCGACGTCGCGTGTCCCCGGCCATGGACCATTCAAGACGGTCCGACACGGCGGGACCGTCAAGATTGCCGGGCTGGCGGTCAAACAGGGCGACCTGTTGGTCTGCGACGGCGACGGCGTGACCAGGGTACCGGTCGATATTGCGGCCGATGTTGCGAGTAAGGCCGCTGAGGTGCGTATGGCCGAGTCGGTCATGCACCGGTACTTCAAACAACCGGGATTCAACCTGGACTCTTGGGAAAAGTGGAAGGAAGAACAGGGTTAACTTATCGCCGTCGGCGCGACCCTGCCCCAACCTTCCGTAGCGGGCCTCACCCCACCCGGCGTGCCATTGACCGTTATGCCAGGGGCTTGATCTCGGCCACGAATGAACCGTCGGTCCCATTTACGAAGGGTTCTAACTGCGCGCTGGGCGCGCCCGCTGCGCTCAGCACGTCGGATAGCACCAGCTCCAACTGGTCCAACCGTCTCTCATCAGCCTTCAGGCGCAGTTCGGCCAACGGCTTTCCGAGCCCGATAGAACGCTCGGACTTGGCCTTCCTCACGGACGCTATGGCGTCGCACGCTGAACGGAATGACTCCGCGTCGGAAGGCGTCTCCACGTGTTCCAACTCGCCAGCGGTGGGCCAGTCGGCGACGTGTACAGAGGGAACACCTGATTCCTCAGCGAATACCCAGGACCACACCTCATCGGCTATGGACGGCACGTACGGCGCAAATAACCGGACGCACACCGAGAGGCCGAGCCGCAGCGTGGCAATCGCCGAAGCCTGACCTGTGGGGTCCGTCTCGTCCCTGGCCCGCCGCTTTGCCAACTCGATGTAATTGTCGGTAAACGAACTCCAGAAGAATGTCTCGATGGTCTCGAGGGCCGATGCGAATTCAAACTCCTCGAATGAGGCCGACGCCCGGTCTATCACTTCCCGCATCTCGGCCACGAATCCGCGGTCGAGCTCATTGGTAATGGGACCTGCCGGACCCGACTGGGACAGAACGAACTTGCTGGCGTTGTAGATCTTGGTGACCAGACGCTTCCCGACGCGGAAGACCTGTTCGTCGTGGATCGTGTCCGCGCCCAGCCGCGCCCGCGCCGCCCAGTAACGCACCGCGTCCGCGCCGTAGTTGTCGATCAGGTCGATGGGCACTACGACGTTGCCCTTGCTCTTGCTCATCTTCTTGCGGTCGGGGTCCACCACGAATCCGCTGATAACGGCGTTGCGCCACGGCACGTCGTCGTGGTGCAGCATAGCCTTCACTATCGTGTAGAACGCCCAGGTACGGATGATGTCGTGCGCCTGCGGTCGAATGTCCATAGGGAACAGGCGGTCCATCTGGTCATCGGCGTCGCCCCAGCGCGCCACGATCTGCGGCGAGAGGGACGATGTGAACCAGGTGTCGAACACGTCCGGCTCGCCGGTGAACCCGCCTGGTTGGTCGCGCTCGGACTCGGTGAAATCGTGAGGCAGGTCCGTCATTGGGTCGACGGGTATTTGGTCGGGGGACGCGACGATGGGCGACTCGAAGTCCCGGTTGCCCGAGTCGTCCAGCCGGTACCAGACCGGTATCGGCACTCCGAAGTAGCGCTGGCGGCCTATCGACCAGTCGACGTTGAGGTTCTCGGTCCAGTTCTCGTAACGCTTCTGCATGTATTCGGGCGACCAGCGTATGCGGCGGCCCATCTCGGTAAGCCTGTCCTTCTTGTCGAGGAGCCTCACGAACCACTGGCGCGACGTGAGGTACTCCAACGGGCTTTCGCCCTTTTCGTAGTAGCGGACCACCTGCATCGTCTGGCGCGGCTCTCCGACAAGGGGAGACCTGCCGCTAACAGCGGAGTTTTCCGGGTCTGCCAGCATTTCGGCCATTTCGCGGCGGGCCGAGGCGACGCGTTTCCCGACGAGGCGGGTGTAATTGGCATTCGCAATGTCCGGCTGCGCGCTCTCCCATCCGTCTTGGCCGAACGTGCGGTCGAGGATGCGCCCGTCGAGGCCGATCATGTCCCTGACCTGGAGTCCCTCGGAACGCCACCACTCCACGTCCGTCTGGTCGCCAAACGTGCAGACCATCAGCACTCCCGTGCCCTTCTCGGGATCGGCGAGTTCGCTGGGGAATATGGGGACGGGCGCAAAGAAGACGGGTGTTATCGCTCTCTTGCCGAACAGTTCCCTATAGCGCGGGTCATCGGGGTGGGCCGTAACGCCGACGCATGCCCCGAGCAGTTCAGGGCGAGTGGTCGATATGGTGAACGAGCCGCCGCCTTCAACCCCAAACTCCACGTCGTAGAACGCGCTGGTCCGCTCGCGGTCCTCGACCTCCGCCTGGGCGACGGCGGTGCGGAAGTCGACGTCCCACATCGTCGGCGCCTCGTCCTGGAATATGTGCCCCTTGTCGTACAGGTCGAGGAAGCTGCGCTGTGAGATGCGGCGGCAGCGTTCGTCAATGGTCGCGTACTCTTCCGACCAGTCAATCGACAGGCCCAGGCGCTGCCACAGGTCCTTGAAGACCTCTTCGTCCTGTTCCGTGACGATCTTGCAGAGTTCAATGAAGTTCTGACGTGAAATGGAGGTCGGCTGGGGGACCTTCTTTCGGTTTCCAACCGGTTCCACCTTCAGATCGGGGTCGTACGGGATGCCAGGTTCCGCGCGCACGTTGAAGTAGTTCTGGACGCGCCGTTCCGTTGGCAGGCCGTTGTCATCCCATCCCATCGGATAGACGATGTTCCACCCCTTCATGCGCTTGTAGCGAACGATGAGGTCCTGGTGCGTGTAGGAAAAGACGTGCCCCACGTGGAGGGAACCGCTCACGGTCGGGGGAGGGGAATCGACTACGAATGACTTGTCCCGCGGCTGTACGGGGTCGCGGGTGAATATCCCCATTTCCTGCCATCGCGACTGCCACCGGTCTTCAAGGGCAGCGATATCCAGGTTGCGGGGCAGTGAGTCGAAGGCGATCGAATTAACCGGATCGCTCAATGTGTTAGTCCTTTTCTCCGGTCGAGTGCGGCGTTTCGCTTGGCGACTTACGGTAGTCCGCCCATGTACCTATCATCCTAGCGCGTCCCCGATTGCTTTGAACGGACATTTTCGCCCAGGCGAGTTCCCAGTGCCTGGGTTAATCACTCGCAGGGCAAGTTTGTAGCGCGTGCAGCCGTTGGGGGTGAAGAGTTACCAGGCCGGTTGGCCCGGCGCCTCACACCGTCGCGGGGGAACGCTCGCTTTGATGGGCGGTCTGTTCCATGTCCGCGGTGTATTCGCCGCGCCGGGCTGCCGAGGTGACTTTCGCGCGGTGGTAATAGGCCGCCTGCGCCAGTGGAATGTTGCCGGCCTCGCCGCCCCAGGCCTTGAGTGGAGCGGCCTGTAAGCCTCGACCGTAGGAGAAGCTCAGTTCCCACGGCGCTCCTATTGACTTGGCGCGGCGGTTGATGGCGTCCAGGTTGACCGTGGCCTCATGGTCCGACTGACCGCCCGACAGGAACACCATGCCCGGGACCGATGCCGGCACGGTATTCATGAGCGCTTGCACGGTCATCTCCGCTACCTGGTCCGGTCCGGCCCGATTGGGGGCGTCTTTACCGGAGAGGACCATGTTGGGCTTGAGCATGGTGCCTTCGAGAGCGACGCCGCTGGCTCCCAGGCTGTAGTAGACCTCTCGCAGGGTATCGGTGGTGACCGCATAGCAGGTCTCGATGTCGTGTTCGCCGTCCATCAGGACTTCCGGTTCGACGATGGGTACCAGGCCGGCCTCCTGGCTCAGGGCGGCAAACCTGGTCAGGGAGTGGGCGTTAGTCTCTATGCAGCGCCGGGTGGGTATGCCGTCTCCTATGGTGATGACCGCGCGCCACTTGGTGAACTTCGCGCCCAGTCCGGCATACTCCGCAAGCCGGTCGCGAAGACCGTCGAGACCCTCGGTGAACAGCTCGTCCTCTGATCCTTCCAACGGCTTCGTGCTCTTGTCTACCTTGATGCCCGGGATGATTCCCTGGTCTGCCAGTAAATCAACCAGGGGAGTGCCGTCCGATCCCAATTGGCGGAGCGTCTCATCGAAGAGGATGACGCCGCTGATGAACTCCGACGCTCCCTCCGTGCGGAAGAGGCTCTCTCGATAGTCACGACGGTTTTCATACGTCGACTCGACGCCGATGGAATCGAATCGCTTCTTGATGGTGCCGTCGCTCTCGTCGGCCGCAAGTATGCCCTTGCCCGGCGCGACCAGCGCCTGGGCTACGTCAACCAATTGTTCGATGTTCATGCCTGTTCCTTTGTCAATCGACACTTGAATTGAGAATCGATACGATATTTTCCACCTCGATCGCCGGGCCCAGCATCAGGGGTACCCGTTGGTGGAGCGTATCCGGCTGAATGTCCAGGATGCGCCCGTACCCGGACGAAGCAGCGCCACCTGCTTGCTCAGCAACGAATCCGAGTGGATTGGCCTCGTACATCAGCCGCAGCTTGCCGTCGGGCGATTTTTCGTCCGCGGGGTACCAGAAAATACCGCCCTTGAGCAGATTACGGTGGAAGTCTGCCACCAGCGAGCCGACGTATCGCAGCGAAAACGTGTCCCGCAGAAAGGTTGCGCCTTCACGCGTCCGCCCATCCCAGCGCTTGTAGTATCCGTCCGGCATGCTGTAGTACTGGCACTTCCCCGGAAACCGGATGTTGGGGTGAGTCAGCTCAAAGACGCCGGTAGAGGTATCCAGCGTGAATCCGTCCACGCTGGCCACTGTGGCGACGACCAACACCGTGCTGGAGCCGTAAACGGCGTAGACCGCCGCGACCTGTTCTTCACCGCGGCTAAGCAGCGACTTGGCACTTACGGTCTCTCCCGGTTCCCGCCTCCATATGCCGAATATCGAGCCGATGCTGACGGCTACGTCTATGTTGGACGAGCCATCGAGCGGGTCCATGAGGACCAAATAACGTTGCGAGTCACCGTGCCCGACGAAAACGCCTTCAGCGATCTCCTCAGAGCCGATCGCGCATACGGCTCCTGAGCCGGAGAGCGTGTCAACGAAGATGTCCGAACTCTGCTCGTCGAGGATTTGGACGACCTCGCCCTGCACGTTTTCGTCGCCCGTGACGCCAAGGACGTCCGCCAACGCCGCGCGTTGGACCTTGTCATGGACAAGTCGCACACCGTCGGCTATTGCTTCTACGACGGCGTCCAAACCATCAAATGACGGATCGCCGTCCCATGAGGCGCGGGCGTACTTGGTGAGCGTTGGGCGCTGATTGGTCAAACAGGTTTCCTGACTGCTATGAGGCTTCAGCGGTTTGAGGTTGGCCCGGCTTTTCCTGGTATTCGATACCGAGGTGGGTGATCTGGTCCTCTCCCATAAGCCACCTGAGGGTGTTCTTGAGCTTGGTCTGCTGGATGAACAGGTCGTGCTCGGGATACACGGACGGTGAGTGCTGCGGACTCTTGAAGTAGAAGGACAGCCACTCCTGTGCGCCTGCCAGGTCGGAGCGTTGCGCCAGGTCGATGAACAGGGCCAGGTCCAGCACCAGCGGAGCAGCCAGTATCGAGTCGGAGCACAGGAAATTGACCTTTAATTGCATCCTCTTGCCGAGCCAGCCAAAGAGGTCGACGGTGTCCCAGCCTTCCTTGTTGTCACCGCGCGGCGGGTAGTAGTTGATCCGCACCTTGTGATAGGCGTCCGAATACAGTTCCGGGTACATCTCTGGCTGGAGGATGAACTCCAGCACGCCCAGTTTGGACTCCTCCTTGGTCCTGAAGTTCTCCGGTTCGTCCAGAACCTCGCCGTCCCTGTTTCCAAGGATGTTCGTGGAGAACCAGCCGTCGAGTCCAAGCATCCTGGCCTTGAGCATCGGTCCTATGACCGTCTTTACCAGGGTCTGGCCGGTCTTGAAGTCTTTGCCGCAAATCGGCACACCCCGGTCCGCGGCCAGTCTCTCGAGGGCCGGAATGTCCGCGGCTAGGTTTGGGGCGCCGTTTACGAAGGGCACGCCCTCCATCAGGGCGGCGTAGGCGTAGATCATCGAAGGAGCGATCGACTTGTCGTTGCTGTAAAGCCCGCCAACGAAGGCTTCGATGTCCTGGTGGATGTCTGTTTCCGTAATGAATTTTTCGGTGGACCCGCACCAGATCATAACCAGGCGGTCACATCCGTTTTCCTCTTTGAAGCGCCGTATGTCCTCCCGCAATGCCTCCACGGAAGCGAGCTTGGTGTCCGTGTTCCTGGTGTTCGTGCCGTCGATGCGCTTCACGTAGTCGTTATCAAACACCGCAGGCATTGGCTCGATCGATTTCAAGAAATCGGAGATCGGCTCTATCTGCTCGTAGCGGTCGAGCACACCGCACTTGATAGCCGACTCGTAGGCGTTATCGGGGATCGGGTCCCATGCGCCGAATACCAACTGGTCCAGTTCCGCCAAGGGAACGAAATCGCGTATCAGCGGGGTCCGGCCATTTGACCTCTTGCCAAGTCGAATCGTCGATAACTGGCTGACCGAACCGACCGGCTGGGCGGTACCGTTGCGGATGTGCTCAACGCCCGCGATAAACGTGGAAGACACGGCTCCCAGTCCCACCAACAAGATTCCGAGTTTTCCCGTAGCGGGCTCGACGTTCGGCGACGCGGTCATGACGAAGTCCCTTGGTTCCAGGCTGATGCCCTGTTGCAATGCGAGGTCGAGCAGTCGCTGATGCCACTGCGAGGGTATTCGCCCCGTCCTGGCCCAATGTTGGACCGTACTCTGGCGCTTGCCCAGCAATGCGGCAAGGGAGGACTGCCCGCCAAAACGGTCGATGATGCGCTTTGCGTTGTTCATAATGGCCGAGCATAACAGTTTTTTCGTTATGTTCCAAGCCGGATATTGCATTGCGCCTGGTTGGCGGGTCTGCGTCAGGGCCGCAATAGACCCGGCCAACCTCCTATGGGCTTAAGGAAGCGGGGGCCGTGCCAGATGATCCATACGGGCTGACGGGGTGGAAAATGGGCAGGCGGGGAAAGTCAGATTTCCACGGGGTATCCGCTGTCCATCCACTCGGCGTAAGAGCCGTCGTACAGGCGGACGTCATACCCAGCCTGCTGCATGGACAGGTAGGCCACAGAGGCCCGGACTCCACTGCGGCAATAGGCCACTACCGGGTCGTTTGGCGCGATACCCGCGGCGGCCAGGCGCTGCCGGAGTAGACCAGGCTCGATGAGCAGTTGCCCATTGGAGCCAGCCATTTCCGAGTGCGGAAAACTCACTGCGCCGGGAACGTGTCCGGGGCGATGGTCCATTTCCGATTGGCCATGAAACTCCTCCGTGGAGCGGGTATCCATGAGTCTTGTACCCATGGAATTGGCCACGTCGTCCAAGGTTGCTCGCACGGACGGGTTGAGACGTACCGAAAAGGGTCTTGGCTCGGTCTGAACGGGCCGATAGAGGACCTCCCGGCCCTGGTCCTTCCAGGCTTCGTAGCGCAGGTCCATGATGTGGACGTCGCTCCGGCCCAGGTATTCCAGTATCCAGGCGGCCATGGCGGCGTTGCGACCGTCCTGGTGGTCGTAAAGTACCGGTGTTACGTCGTCCCCCAACCCAGCTTCGCCCAAGGCGCCGGCAAGCTGCTCCGATGGGCCGAGTCTGCCGTCCGGGCCCTGCAGCTTCTTGAAAGGAACGTTGACCGCCCCTCTCAAGTGGCCCATCAGGTAGCGCATGGCCGACCGGGGGTCGATTAACAGGTACCCCGGCCGTTCAATATGATCAGAGACCCAATCCGCGGAAACGAATGTGGTCATCAACCGACCACTTCTAAGTCGGTCTCGACCGAAGTCGGGTTGGTTACCGACTGGGTGACCGGGGAGCCCTCCACCGCCAGGCGCCAGATTTCCTGCAAGGTGTCCTCGTCTGCGTCGGCGCGCACGAAGCACTTGGCCGAAATCTTGCCATAACCCGGGTTTCCCTCGTCCTCTACGCCAGCCCACTTGCGGATGTTGTCGAAATAGCCTTCCACGGCGACCTCAAGGTCATGGATGCGGACTCCCTTCCTGGTGGCGTTGACCACGAAGCCCACGGTCATGCAACTGCCAATGGACGAAAGCAACTGCTCATGGGCGCTGGCGGCGACGTCGGTCGCGGTCAGGTCGCCCGGCTCGTCCATGTCGACCTGGTGGTTCCGCATGTATGCGCGGGCGCGCATCCCGTCCTGCCAGACCACCCGTGACTTCCAGGGTCCGGTCACCGCGTTGAAGACATCCGGGTCCCGAAAGGAATCCAGGACTTCTACCAGCGCTTCCCGAGGCAGTCCGTTCAAGTTTCTTTCTTGTGCCATTTCCAACTCCTTTATGCCGATTCGTGTTATCCAGTGAAACCCCTTAACTACGGCGTTACCGATATTCCGCCCTGAGTTGTTCTGCGGCCCTGGCGATCACTTCCATCTTCCTTGTAGCGGTCTCGTGACTGTTGACATTTCTTTCGGCGAATGTGCCGAAACCGCAGTCCGGATTGAGGTAGATCTTGTCCGGTCCGAAATACTGCATAAGCTCTTTGACCAGGGCGACGATCTGCTCCGGCGGTTCGATTTCGTCGGTCCGGGGATTCACTACCCCCAAGCCTATTTCCTGTTCGTTGTCATATTCCTTGAACACCTCCATCTCTCCAGCCCTGGGCGTGGCGCATTCCAGCACCAGCTGGTCAATGTTCATCTG
The DNA here is from genome assembly GCA_965220275.1 of Dehalococcoidia bacterium. GTDB lineage: Bacteria > Chloroflexota > Dehalococcoidia > Lucifugimonadales > Lucifugimonadaceae. The sequence goes on from CBDCPN010000007.1 coordinate 35,799, forward strand.
AGTGAGGTAGGGGAGCATCGGCCCGTAGTTGCCTGTGAGCAAAACGTCTTCACGCCGGCTCCAGTTGCCGCGGCATACGTGGACACCGGTCTTGATCCCGGTGATTCCCTCCGTGGTCTGGTTCATCAGGCGCACAGCCAACTCCAGTTCGTCGGTCGGGTCCCGGCGGTTAGGCAGTGCGGCGCACATGAAGGTCTCGGTGTTCTCCTCGCCAAATACCACCTGGCTGAGTATGGGCTCGTCCAACTGGACGAAGTCGCAGCCCTGGTCCCGTAGGGCGATTATCTCTTCCCGCAGGATGGCCACCACGTCGGCGGCCAGGTCTTCGGGATACGGGTACACCTTGTCGGATAGGCCTTCGAACCAACTGGAACGGGTCAGCATGTAGGGGCCGGGCAGTGGAATCTTGATCTGCCGGTCGGTGTGTTCCCGCATGAACGCCAATTCATCGAGGGCCAGGCCCTGGCGCTTTCCAACGCGGTCGACGGCGATGGGACTCTTGATGGCGAACGACGGCACGTCCAGGGCCCGCAGCATTTCTTCCATTCTGGCCCGGTCCCGGGAGTAGTCCAATAACTCCGAGACCTTCATCAATTGCATTCCGGTCAGCTTGTCCACCGCAAAGGAGTAGAAGTTGTCCCGGCGCTGTTCCCCGTCGCTGATGATGTCCACCCCGGCGTCTTCCTGCGCCCGGATGCATGCCAACACCTCGCCGTCGGCCACGGAGTTGAAGTCATCCAGGGTGATTACGCCGGCTTCTTTGCGTCGCAGGGCGCGAATAAGCTCGGTTGAGCGGGGCCAACTCCCCACGACCGTTACAGGGAACAAGGGGACGTCTGCCATTCAGTTTCCTCCCGAAAATGCGTGTCGCAGACGTTTTCGGTCTACATCAGCGCCGCGCCGAAGTGTACCCCACTCTATCCGACGGGAATGTCTGGACCGCTAATCCGCGCCGGGTACGGCAGGGCAGGGAACAAGGCGCATGGATGGGTCTCAGTTCATCACTGAGTGGCCAACGATCAATTCGATCACTGAGGTCGACAGCCCGGCCGCGATCCGTGCGTATCTGGTTGTCGGAACCGGCCTTCCGGAATCGGAAAGGGCCCTCTGGCTGAAGGTTTAGGCAGGCGCCGTCAGTCCCTGGATTTCCGGAGGGGTCGACGCCTGTTCCAATGCGGGTGGGACCAGGGGAAGGGTGACGATCATCTCGGTAAATTCGCCTACTTCGGAATTCACTTCGATGTGACCGCCGTGTTCACGCACGATGTCGCTGCAGATCGAAAGGCCCAGACCGGTGCCCTTGTCGGTGGGCTTTGTCGTAAAGAAGGGATTGAAGATCTTGTCCAACACGTCATCGGGTATGCCGGGACCGTTGTCCCTGAATCGGATCTCCAGGTCCTCTTCTTTGCGTACTGACGTAATCCAAATGGTTGGGGCGTAGTCCGCACCCGAGGCCAGTCGCCTCTCATCGGTCGCCTGGCAGCTATTCCCAACTATGTTGAGGAACACCCGGCCGAGGTCCTGGGGGATGACGTCGATGATTCCAATGCTGGAATCCAGGTCCTGCTTGATTTCCAATTGGAAGTTCGTGTCGTTGGCCCGCGCGCTATGGAAGGCCAACTGTGCGTATTCGTCGAGAAGCAGGTTGATGTCCGTCGGCTGCCGGTCACCGGTCTCGCGGTTCATCCGCAGCATGTCTTCAACGATGCGGTTGGCCCGCGCGCCGTGGGTGCGAATCCGTTCGAAGTTGCCCGCCAGGTCTCCCGAAATTTCCTTGACCAATTCCTGGTCTTCCGCGCTCAACGTCGGGCCACTCTCGTTCAGTACCTCCGACAACTCTTCGATCAGGTCTTCGGAGGCTTCGGAGAAGTTCTTTACGAAGTTCAACGGGTTTTTTATCTCGTGCGCCACGCCTGCGGTAAGTTCGCCCAGGGCAGCAAGTTTTTGGCTGGCGACGATCTGGTCTTGCGCCCGGTTCAGGTCCTCCAGTACACGTTCAAGTTCAACGTTCTTTTCCTGCAGGTCTTCGGCCAGCTTCTCCACCAGGTTGAGCCGCTGGACCTCAAGAGCGTGGCGGCGGAAGACTTCCAGCGCCGCCGCCATGTCGGCCACCTCATCTTGTCCGCCGATCTCCACGCGCGCCTCGAGGTCTCCGTCGGCCATTCGGCGCATCCAGTTGGATAGTTTTTCAATCCGGCTCAGCAGAATCCGGCCGATGAAGAGCCAGGAGATCAGCAACGCCCCGACCACGCTGAGCGCGCCGATTACGAGCAGCAAGGTGCGTGCCGTCAGGATTGCCTGTGAGGCCTCTTCGGTGGCGACTCCGGCACTGGCCTCTGCGGTTGTTACCAGGACATCCACGTCGGCGACCAATTGGAGGGCGATATCGCGGTTGCTCGCCAGGAGTTCCTGTTCGTCCACCAGCAGTCTGAGTTGCCGCTCCGCGACGTTGAATTCGCCTTCCGCTCCGAGGCCGAGTTCGGACACTCGAGCGAAGAGGGGAGCGATGTCGCCGTGGAATCGGGTCCCTTCCAGGGAGTCCAGGTTTCGTTGGACCCTGCCGAGGGCGGCTTCAAATCGTTCCCTGAGAGGTTCGATGGCGTTGGGATCAGTGACGATGAAGGCGTTGGAAAGGAGTTCCGTCGCTATATTCGCGTCGGCCTGCAACTCGGAGAGATAGCGGTATTGGCTGAATTCGCCCTCAGACAAGTACACCGCACGGGGGTCCGGCTTGTCTCCGAGCCCCCGGTGACCCGTCAACGTGTAGAAGAGTTGGTCGTCGATGGCGGGTACCAGCGTACCGCCCAGGCGGGTACGGACGTCGGCAAGTTCCGCTTGCAACTCCATCAGGACCTGTTCCAACTGGAAGAACTCGGCTTTGCCGTCCTCGAGATCTTCGAGATTGGCCAGCAGTGTGTCCCCTCTTTTGCGAATGTGTGCGATCGGTTGTGCGGTCCGGTCCTCCAGCCTGGACAGTTCCTGTTCGAACATGAGATAGGACTGCGTTATTTCGGAGGACACGATGTCGAATTCCTCCGGCGTTGCGGCGGAGGCAAGCCGCGGGGCTGCGGCCACGAGATTGCCCACGAACTGTGCGACACCGAACGAAGCGGCCATCTCCGGTACGCTGCCGTCATTGACCCTAGACTGGACGTCTCCAACGCGGTCAAACGAAAACCAGCCGACAAGGCTCGCGCCCACGGTCAACGCCACCGCGCCCCCAATGCCGGCATAGGCGAGGGTAGAGATGCGGAAGCGCCGGTTTCGCACGAATCCAAGCAGGGAATTCACGGTACAGAGTCCCCGAGAGATTCGATGGGGTGATATTTGCTGTCGGAACCGATCACAGTCAGGAAAACCCGGTCGGAGCCCTGGTTATCACCCTGTCCGTATTTCAGTTTGAACCCGTCGATGTCTAACTCGCCGACATTCGCCAACTCATCGGTCATACAGGACCTGCGGACCTCTCTGCCGCATTTTTCGAGACTGGCAATCACCAGGCGACCCGCCAAATACCCCTCCAGCGACACGAATCCCGGAACGGCCTCCGGCTCGTAGGCGGCAAGGGCGTCAATGTACCTGGATACGACGGGCATTGACTTGTCACTCGGGAAGGGCACCACTTGCGTGACGTAAACGCCCTCGCCCTGGGGTCCAAGTTTGCCCGCCAGCGCGTTGCTTCCAACGAACGAAACATTCAAGAAAACTGCGTCCATACCTGTCTGTTTCGCCCACAGAATCAACTCTGCGACGGGCTGATAGGCGCCTATTTGAATGACGGCTTCGGGCGAACCCTTCTGAAGGTCCAGCAGGGCAGTCTTTACCGCCAACGTGTTGCGCGGATAAAGACCGACTGACACCGGCGTCATGTCGCGTCTCTCAAGCGCCTGGCGGACCCCGCGATACCCGGCTCGTCCGTAAGAGTCGTCCTGATACATCACCGCGATTCGGGTGATGCCCAGGTCGCCGATCAGGCGGGCAACCATCTCCTCGGTCTCCTGGTAATAGGAAGCCCTGAGATTGACTATGTTCGGCCACTCATCGTCACGCAGGAACTCCGCGCCGGTAAATGGCGCGATGTATGGGATGCCGGCTTCCCTTGCGATTGGCGTGGCGGAGCGTGACGTCGGCGTTCCGACAGCCCCAATTAGTGCAAACACCTTGTCCTCGTTTATGAGCCGCGTGGTGTTGGCTATCGCTGCGTCGGGTTCGTATGAATCATTGAAGGAAACGAGATCAATTTGCCTGCCGTGAACACCTCCGGCGCGATTCGCTTCGGCAAATGCGGCGCGAATGCCCAGCCGCATGTTGTTTCCCAGTTCGGCTGCGGGTCCTTCGAACGCGGCGGACTGGCCAAACAGGATGCGATCGTCAGTGACGCCCGGTACGCCGGCGGCAATCGTGGATTCCGGCACGGCTGTTTGCGTGCCGTCAACGGGCTGTTGAGTGCCCGTACCCGACCCATTGCCGCATCCTGCAAGGCTGATAGCCATGAGCACAACGGCTGCTCCAACGGCTGCGAGGGCCAGGATTTCGTTTTTGAGCAAGCGGTTCGTCAGACTCGTTAAGCTCTTCGGATTACCAGGGTCACCTGGTTTGTGTCGTTGACACGGTGATAGTGCATCTCATCGGTCATGGTTTGAACAAGATGAACGCCAAGACCCCCTATACCCCGCTCCTCCATCGGCGCGTTGACATCGGGCGTGGGCGCGTCGGTTATCGGGTCGAACGGCATTCCGTCGTCCACGATTTCAATTTTCAACTCGTCGTCGGTGGAAGTGAGGGTTATGTCGATTTCGTGGAGGCCGTCGGGATGCCCGTAATTGATGATATTCAGTCCCAGTTCTTCCAGGATCAGGTTGACCTTGAAGACCAGGTCCATGGGCCATTCTTCCTCTTCGCCCATTTCTTCAACCAGGGACGCGATTCGGTTCAACTCCTCGACCCGGGTTTCGATCTTGACGGAGACCCTGGAACTCAACTGTTCCCCCCGGTCCGAAACAGCGTTAGGCACGTCGCGTCATCCGACCGAGGCGTGTCGCCTTCAAAGTCATTTACGGCCTTGAACACCGCCATTGTGGAATCCACCGCGTTATTGGGGGGAGTGCCCTGGAATATGGACTGAATTCCGCTTATGCCGAACAGTTCCTCACGAATGTTCTCGGCTTCTGTGACGCCGTCAGTGAAGAAAACTGCCGCGTCTCCCGGACTGATTGTTGCCGTTTGTTCTTCGTACTTGAGATCGGCTACCAGTCCCAGGGACACTCCGCCGGTGGCAGGCAGGACTGTTGAACTCCCGTCACTGTGGACCAACACCGGGCTGTCGTGCCCGCCGCACGAGTAGGTGAGTTCATTGGTGGCGGGGTCGAAGATCGCGTAAATGACCGTAACGAACATGAAGGAATCGTTGTTTTCGTGCAGCAGGTTATTCACCGACTCGAGGACGTGGCCCGGGTTTCCGTTGGTCTGGGCCACGCTCTTTATCAACGTGTGGCTGGACATCATGAACAAGGCGGCCGGCACGCCCTTGTCTGACACATCGGCAACGGTCAGGGCGATGCGGCCGTCGCTCAGTTGGATGACGTCGTAGAAATCTCCGCCCACGTTTCGCGCCGGCTCCATGTTGGCGAACACTTCAAAGTTCGGGGATGTTGGGAATTCATGGGTGAGAATCGACTGCTGCATCCGGCTCGCCAGCGTGAGCTCGTTTTGCAGGGCGGCCAACCGGTCCCTCGAAGCCTTTGCCTCGCGCCACTCGAGGACGTGCGCGAGAGTGCGGTCTATTGTGACTTGCAGGTCTTTGAAGTCGACGGGCTTGGTGATGAAGTCGAACGCGCCGCGATTCATGGCAGTCCGGATATTGGCCATGTCGCCGTACGCAGACATGATGACCGACCGGATGTCCGGGTTTACGGCGGGTATTCGCTCCAGCAACGTCAGGCCGTCCATTACGGGCATATTGATGTCGGACAAGACCATGTCAATGTCCTTGTTCTTCATCAAATGCTCGAGGGCTTCGGCGCCGTTCGAAGCAAACGAAAATGAGTAGCGGCCGGACCTGATATGGCGCCGCATGCGCTGTCTGACGAGCGGCTCGAGGTCGGGCTCGTCGTCGACTACGAGGATGTTGGAAGTTTGTTCGCTCACTACCGGAGTCCTTAGCCAGACCGGCTATCCGGGAGCTACGGAATGCGGTCCCGGCTATCCAAGTAGGTGATTTATGTACTTAGCTGCCGAGCGATTCGATCGCCTCAGCCTGTGAGTCGAATATCGGGATGATCTGGTCGAATCCGCTGATCTGGAATACCTCGCGAATCGGCCCTGAAGGTGAACCGACGGCGAACTTGGCGCCGCTGCGATCAAGGGTCCTCGCGGTGAGCATGATCACCCGCAACCCGGCGCTGCTGATGTAGGTCAGCCCGCCAAGGTCAAGGAGCATCAGCTTGATGCCGGGTTCGAATGCGTTCGACAGGACACCCTGGACCTCGGTTGCGTTCGCGCCGTCGATGCGACCCTTGGCCGAGATTACAAGCGTCTGACCGGACCGTTCTGTGGTTAGAGATGACGACCCGCCGATGTTTACGGACACGGGGGCGGACGCGGGGGCTGATTCGGCCTCGGCGGCCTCGGCATCCGCTCCAGGCGCTGCCTCCGCTTGTCGTTGTTCGCAGCTTACGATCTGGACTCCGCCGGAGCCGCCTTGCGCCACGGCATCAACGGCAGCGGCGGCCTGGCTGTCCTCTACAACGGCCTCGATCTTGGTCATTGCGGCGGAAACGCCCTCGTCGTTGATGCTGGTCACATCGCTCGCGGTGATGTTCCTGGCCCCGATGCCCCTCAAAGCTTGTGACACTGTGGCAAGCCCGCTCTTGTCAATCGTTGCTATTACTAACTTCATCTGGCGCAGTCCTCGCTGCTCGTTCCTTGCAAGAACAGTATTCTCGCAGGCCATTGTGTGCAAATTCGGGAAATCGTCAATTACAGGCAGTAGGGTACCACGCGCCCATTGATGCATCGGATACCCCGACCCTTATCCTCCACATCAGAACGATTTCGACACTCTACCTTCCGCCAGGGCAGCCGATCCAGCGCGCCAATGCACTGAATTCGGAATGCCAGTTGGATTCTACAATCTATCGGTCGTCAAGTGGCGCCCAGTGACGGACCTAAAAAAAGCACTTTGGCGACGCAACCGCGCGTTCGCACGGGCTGCGGGAAGTTCACTTTTGGGCTGCAATTCACCGTGCGCGGTATCGCTTCATTCCCAGAGGGCCCTTTGGGGTATAGCAGGCGCACTGGTTATCCCCGGTATTCGAAGCGGGTGGCGCCACGTCCAGCGGCGGCGTGGTCCCACGGTTCTATCCACTCCTCTGAGACTTCCAAGCCGAATCCCGGCGCGTCCGGCGGCGCTACGTATCCGTCGACGGGCATCGACATGCCGGGAAGTGGCCGCACCTCGTCCAGCGGGATGCCGGGGGCTGACCCGAGCCAGAACTCCGCCATTGGCGACTCAGGCATCGCCATGGCGAAGTGTTGGCCGAATGGGGAATTGGCTCCCCCGTGCGGAATCGTGACGAGGCCCGCTGCCTCGGCTAGCGTATAAATCTTCACGGCTTCGGACAGGCCCCCGCACCATTTAAGGTCTGGTTGCAGGACATCGGCGCATCGATGTTCAACGATTTGCCGGAAGGCATGCCGCCCGCGATGGTCCTCGCCGGTGGCGATCGGCATCCAGGGTGCAGCACGTTTCAGTGCGATATGACCCTCAAGGTCGGGCGGTATGAGCGGCTCCTCCAGCCAACGCAGATCGTACGGCCTCAGCCGTTCCGCGATCCTGACCGCAAATTCCACGTTGTAGGACATTACCCCGTTGACCATAAGGTCTGCGTCAATGCCGATGGTTTCCCGCGATTCCGCAACCCTTTCTTCGAGAATATTCAGGCCTCGGATCCCCATGTCGTAGTGCACGGGATTGGTTATCTTGAAGTGCTGAAAACCAAGCTCCTGGGCCCAGTCCAGGTCGTCACCGGTCGCGTACAGCAAAATGCTCTCGCGACAGGGGCCGCCCAGCAATGAGTACACGGGTAATCCCAGCATTTTGCCCTTCAAGTCCCATAAAGCCAGGTCGACCGCGCTTTGCGCGACCGTGGCGTGTCCGGTAGATCCCAGGCGCTGGATGCTGCGAAACATGAGATCGTTCAGGAACTCGATCGCGAGGCAATCGCGGCCTTCCAGCAAGGGCGCAAAGACGTAATCTACGATTACCGCGGTCGATTCGCCGAAACCGCATGAACCCAGGCCCCAGGTCCCATCCTCGGCAGTGATCTGCACCCACACTTCCCCGCCGCCAATGCTGGGCAGTTCGTGAGGGAGTTTCGAGAACTCACCGTACTTGTTGATCGGCATCTGGCGGGGAGCGGTCTCGTTCCATGATGGCCGGCGGGCCGCAGTCTTCGGCGGGACGCGGGGAATGTTGAGCTTCACTGCCCGGATTTCCTTGATTTTCACGGTGTCCTCTTCAGTTCAATAAGGCGACTAGACAGCAGTGGGACCGGTCAGCACGGATGGGGCCAGGCTGGATTTTAACCCCCTGAACCAACTTCCAATCACCTACCCGTTATCGAGGCAAACAAGGCCCGTATGGCCACACTTCATCAACGGGCCATGAAGATAGACAGCCCCTCGGCATGTGGCTAAAATGCGCCCGGATTCGGGTACGCCCGAATCACTCTCTCCCGGACATTTATGGAGGTGAATCCGTGACATCTAAGACATTGCCGAAAGCCTTACGTAAGGTTGCGCCGGTTTTGCTGATCGGGGTCGTAGCGGCGTTGGTTGCCGCGTGCGGCGGTGAAGACAGGGTGGTCACGGAAATCCAGACCGTGGTCGTCGAAAAGCCCGTGACCCAGGTGGAGACGGTGGTGGAGACCGTCGTGGTTGAAAAGAGGGTAGAGGGTAAGACGGTCACTGAGATCCAGACCGTTGTCGTAGAGAAGGTTGTCGAGGGCAAGACTGTCACTGAAGTTCAGACCGTCGTGGTTGAGAAGGCCGTGGTAGCGCAGCCGACCCCGGCGCCCGCCGGAGCGGTGCCGCCCGGCCTGCGAAGGGGCGGCCACCTGGTTCGCGGCCTGACCCGAATGCCCACACAGTGGGACATGAGGCAGGAAGCCGTCTGGTGGGGGCCCCAGAGCCTTACGAGGCACTACGATGGCCTGCTGCAGTACTCGACTGAGGACGGCGTTACGATCCAGCCCAGCTTGGCGCGGGCCTGGCAGTTCAGTTCCGACTTCTCAGAGCTGACCCTCACGTTGTTTGACGGGATTGAATTCCACGACGGGGCGCCGCTGGAGATGGATGACGTCCTGTTCGCGTTCGAACAGTTGCAGAATCCACCGGAGGGCATTGTATTTCCAAGGCTTGCCGCATTCAGGGGAATCGAGTCGGTCGAAGGGGTCGATAATCTGACGGTCCGATTCAACCTGGCTTCGCCGAATGTCGACTTCCTGCAGGAACTCGGCAGCACATGGGCCATCGTGGCGCCCAGGAGCATCGCCGGCGGAGATGGCGGCATCAACGCTGCCGACGAAATAATCGGTACCGGTCCGTTTGTGCTTGCGGATGCGGAGGAAGACAGCTTTATCAGGTCCGAGGCCTACTCGAACTACCACCTGATCGCTCCCGACGGCCAACCGTTCCCGTACCTCGACCAGATCACGACAGTCGTGATTCCCAATGAGGACGCGCTCGGCTCGGCATTCCGCACCGGTCGCATCGACCTCATGCAGATAGGTCTGCAAAAGGCTGCCGCCATCGAGGACGAGTTCGGGGACCGAATAACCCACAAACAGTCGCCATTGCCCGGCGTCTTCTACCTGACGCCCAACGCCGACAACCCTCCGTTTGACGACATTCGGGCCCGCCGGGCCCTTTACCTGGCGATCGACCGGGTCGCGATCACCGAGTTCCAGAGGCTGCCAAGCGGGCAACTTCCGTACGACCCGGTCAGCTTCCTGGGCAACACCTACCCGTTCCTGAGCGATGTCATGAGCTATCCGGAGGTCAACCCGGACACGAGGGCCGAGGCGGCAGCCGAAGCGAAGGCTCTCTTCGAGGAATTGGGTATCACCGAGATCGACATGCTGGTGATCGCCATTCCCTGGTTCGAGCAGTGGGCACAGCTACTCGCCCAGCAACTGGACGACGTCGGCGTTACTCTCAACTTGAGTACGAAGGACGCGCCGTCGTCGCTCGCCTCGGCTGCGCAGGGAGACTTCGAGACCTACGGCCATGGCGGCAACATCGTCGTCTGGAACGCCATGGACATCGTGCAGTTGTTCTACTTGCCGGAAGGTGGATGGTTCCACCACAAGGCCGAACCCTCGGACGAGTTCAAGGCCCTGTTCACCCGAGCCCGAGCCACGCTGCCCGGCCCCGAACGCAACGAGATGTTCAGAGAGATGGAGAACTACCTGCGCGACGAGTTGATACCCGCTGTTCCGATCATGGCGCACGGCGGTATCAGCGTCGTCGGTTACAACTACGTCAAGGACTACCGTCCTGTCCCGGTGGTGCACTTCCAGATGCACAAGTTCTTCGACGTCTGGCTGGATGCCGGTTCGCCGGCGCGGTAGGCATAAACGCTTTAGAGATGACCGCATTCCCGGGCGGCAATTCGTCCGCCCGGGAACGCAGATTTACGGGCGCCGTCAGACGTGCGTGCGTCCGCCGGTTGGGAGCGTTGAAGGACCTTAGTTCGGCCGCGAGAACCCTCGATTGCAAAGATATATAGCGCGTCGAGCCCTCCTCCTGATACCGACGGTGATCCTGCTTGGGACACTGTTATTCCTGATGCTCCGCGTCATGCCGGGCGATGTGGCGCTCGCCCTGACGGCCGGAGAATTCGGTTCCATCGACCCTGAGGAAGTCGAAAGACTTCGCGAGGAACTGGGGCTGAACGACCCGCTGATCGTTCAGTACGGGCGATGGTTCGCTGACATCATTAGAGGGGACCTTGGGTATTCGATCTCCGAAAAGCGCCCCGTGGCCGAAGCCCTGTTCAGCAAGGCCGAGGTGACCCTGTCCCTCGCCATACTCTCAATACTCATTGCGTTGGTCTGGGCGTTGCCATTGGGTATCGTGGCGGCGGTGTGGCGAGGAAGCTGGATAGACCAGGTGATCCGTTTCGTCACCGCCGGGGGTCTGGCGATTCCCGGATTCTGGTTGGGGATAGTGGTGCTATTGCTGATGGTGCGGATCTTCCAGTGGAGTCCTCCGGTCCAGCACGCCAGCCTGTTCGACGATCCCGTAACCGCATTCCAGCGGCTGATATTTCCTGCGCTCGTTATCGGCTATCGGTTCGCCGCCGTGGTGAGCCGCTTGACGCGTTCCACCATGCTGGAGGTCATAAACCAGGACTACGTGCGTACGGCGAGATCGAAAGGTCTCGATTCGGTCGTCGTGGTCATCCGTCACGCGCTGCCCAACGCCTACCTGCCGATTCTCACCGTGTCGGCCCTATTGTTCGGCGTATTGGTCGAAGGGGCCGTGGTGATCGAGCAGATCTACGCCCTGCCGGGAATCGGAAGGCAGATCATAGATTCGGTGAACGCGCGGGACTTCATCATGGTGCAGGGTATGGTCGTGGCTCTCGGCGCTGCCTTGATGCTGTGGGTGCTTGTGGTGGACGTGTTATACGCCGTCCTCGACCCGAGAGTCAGGTACGAGTGATCAAATTGGCGGAAATGCTGTGAGGACTTCGATACCGGCCGCCCCGGACATCGCCACGGTTCGCGCCCGCAGCAGACGTACAGGCGCTCGCCTGCTCCACTTTGCCCGCCGGCATCCGACTGGCGCGCTTGGTGCGCTCGTGCTGGTCGTCATCTCAGTCCTGGTCGTGTTTGCAAACTTCGTCTCGCCATTCAGGTACGACAGGACCATCTCGGCCATGGTGCAGGCGCCCATGTCGGAGGCGCGAGGCGGCGGGACCATGTTATTGGGAAGCGACGAACTGGGGCGGGACATAGTGACCCGGCTCCTGCATGGTGGCCGCACTTCATTATTGGTTGGTATATCGGCGCCGCTCATTGGGGTCACGCTGGGGACCATACTGGGCATCGCCAGCGCCCACTACGGCAGGTGGTTCGACCTGCTGTCCCAGCGACTCGTTGACACTTTGCTTGTTTTGCCCGGGCTGGTCCTGGCCATGGCGATCACGGTCGCGTTCGGCTTCACTACGCTGGTGGTGATCATCGCCTTGGCTGTAAACGTGGTGGCGGGCACGTCACGGACCGTGCGCTCGCACGCGCTTACCTTGACTCAGATGCAGTACGTCGACGCAGCCCGCGCGACGGGGGTCTCCAACTGGGGGATCATACTCAGGCACCTGCTGCCAAACTCCATGGCCGTATCAATAGTCTTGTTCACCGTGAGCATGGGGTCGGCCATCACGGCAGAGGCGGCCCTCAGTTTCCTGGGCCTTGGGATTCAACCGCCCACGCCTTCGTGGGGCAACATGTTGAGCAATGCCCAGACGTTCTTTGACCTTGGTCCGCACATCGCCATTGCGCCGGGGGCTACGATCACGGTAGCCGTTCTGGCGATCAACCTGTTCGGGGACTCGCTGCGGGATGTCCTCGATCCCCGCATGAGAGGCCGCAGGTAAGAACCTGGTCGGATCGTCCCGATGACCGAACTCCGGGACGAGTGGCATCTATTGACAGTCGGCCGAAACCGCTCCAACAATTGAACCGACGTTCACGTGGCAGCAACCCGACTGCGTGTCATGAGGCGTACCGGTTTAGATCCCGGGGTAACGCGACGGGCCCAGATGCAGAATGATCTTGAGCAATCACATGAGATTCGTTTCGCGGGCGAGTGGGACGCGGGCCACATGGGCTGCGGAGAGATCTTGCTTTTGCTGAGACGGCGGATGCAGGCGCTGGGTCCCGGCCAGGTGTTCAAGCTGACTGCACACGATCCGGGCGCCCCTGAAGACATGCCGGCATGGTGTCGATTGACCGGCCGGCGGTTAATCCGCGCAGATCACCCTGAATACTGGATAGAACAATCACGGGCGTGAAGTTCGAGCCCGAAAGGAAAGAAATTGGCTGGAAAATTTTGCGTTAGCCTCACCTGCGCCAAGGACGATACCGACAAGGCGACTGTGGCGTTCGTCATCGCCGGAGCGGCGCTCGGTTCCGAAAAGGAGACCGTTGTATTCCTGAGTACAGAGGGGGTCCGCCTCTCTCAAAAGGGCTACGCGGACGATGTACACGAAGACGGATTTCTTCCATTGAAGGACTTGATGGACATATTCGCCGAGAGCGGCGGGACGATCTACGTCTGTGCCCCATGCTTCAAGAAACGCGATCTGGACGAAGACAATCTTGTAGACGGCGCCATCCTTGTGGGCGGCGCAAAGCTGGTTGAGTTTCTCTCGGACGGAACTCCCAGCGTCAGTTACTAGGAACTCCGTTTACCTGGTAGCCAGCCGGATGTAATCGGCTAATGGACCCCGCCGATAGCCACTCCTACGAACCCGACGCCGGCTTTGACGGCGGGGACCTGGATTGCGGCGGCGGACTGCTGTTGCTAATCCGGCGCAACATCGACCCGCTGGAACGCGGGCAGTTGCTGGAAATCCTGTCGACCGAACCGACGGTCGAGATCGAACTGCCTGCATGGTGCCGCATGACCAGCAATGACTTGGTCTCCTGGACGAAGTCCGGCAATCAGTGGAGCTTCATGATCAGCAAGGGGCCGTTCTTGGAGGCCACCCGGAACTCCAGCGGCGCGCGCGTGTCGCCGATCGGCGAGCAACTACGCGTCGAGGTGAAAATCCCCGACTCTCTCCCTGCCCCTGCAGCAAGCCCTGCGGTTGCGCCGTTGTCCGTGATGGGAATTGGCAGTTGGCCCCGTCCGGGCTGGATGCTGCGGGCGGTCCACGACCACCTCGAACGCAGGCTGGACGACGCTGATTTCCACGCCACCGCGGACGACGCCGTGCGTCTGAACATGGAGGCACAACTTCGAGCGGGAGCGGATGTCCTGACCGACGGTGAACAGCGCCGCGACAGCTACGCAAGTTTCGTGGGCGGACTGCTGGACAACTGCCAACTCATCCCCCTGAGCGACCTGGCCGCCATAGTGGACGATCCCGCTAAGTTCGAGATGGAATTGCGCGCACTGGATGTCCCCGCCACGGACGTCAGGCATCCGGTGGTCTACGGCAAACTTGGCAGGAGCAGGCCGCTGGCCGTCCACGAGATGGAATTCGCCAGGACCTGCACCGACCGGCCGATCAAGATTGCGCTGCCCGGCCCTTACCTCCTGACGCGAACCATGTGGCTGGACTGCCTTACCGAGCGTCCTTATGAAACACGAGAGGAAATGGCGGAAGACGTGGTCCGGGTCCTGCGAGAGGAGTTGCATTTCCTCCTCGCCTCGGGCGCCGCGCTGGTCCAGTTCGACGAGCCCGTACTGACCGAAGTCGTATTCGGCGGAGCAAGCCGAAAGCGAAGCTTCATGTGCGGCGCTTTGAGCGAACGCCTGGATACCACTATGGAACTAGACTTCGCGGCCAGCCTGATGAACGAATTGGTACGGGACCTTCCGCCGGAGCGCACCGGGATGCACATTTGTCGCGGCAACTGGTCCGCTGATGAGTCAGTCGCTCTCTCCGGAGACTACGCACCGCTCATCGACACCCTGAATCGCGTCAACGTTGGCGTCCTGTTCCTCGAACTGGCCACGGGCAGGGCAGGGGACTCGGCGGCACTACGCAGCTTGGACGAGAACAAGCGGATCGCGGTGGGCGTCTCCAACCAGAAACTCGACACGGTGGAGCCGGTCGAGGCGGTCAGCCAGCGAATATCCGCCGCCATCGACCTGTTTGGACGGGAACGCGTACTGCTAACGCCTGACTGCGGCTTTGCAACGTTCGCAGACAACCCGGTAGCCTCCGCAAAGACCGCCGAAGCGAAGTTGAAGGCGATCGTCGAGGCACGCAATATGACCGCCGCGGTCTAGCCAACGGGGACCGATCGTTTCCTGTTAAAGTCCGGTCGGAGGAGCCGATTCCCCTAAAAATTTGGCGTTATGTTCAGCTATTGAGGGGACAGAGCGCCAGTACAAGCAGAGGAGACTGGACATGCCTCAGCGACCCAACGTGATCATGGTCGTGGCCGACGACATGGGCTACGGGGACTTCGGCCGGTTCAATGACGGTTACGTCCGGACGCCTTACCTGGACCGTCTGATAGACGAAAGCGTCTGCCTGACCCAGCAATACACCGGATCACCCGTCTGCTCCCCGTCACGGGCGGCCCTCTTGACAGGACGATACCCGCACAAGACGGGGGCTATAACTCCACAGGAAGTCCGAGGTCTCGACCGGTTCGCGCTGAGTGAAGTAACCCTTGGGGACACCTTCAAGCACGGTGGGTACGCCACTGGCATGGTGGGCAAATGGCACAACGGAGCGCTCGATCCCCGCTATCACCCCAACGCGCGCGGCTACGACGAATTCGCCGGCTTTAGAGGGGGTTGGGCCGACTACTACAAGTGGCGGCTGGACGTTAACGGGTCTTTCGTCAACTCGGACGGGCGGTACCTTACAGACGTGCTTACGGAAGAAGCGGTCGGGTTCATCCGGCTGCACGCTCGCGAGCCGTTCCTGCTGAATGTGATGTACAACGCGCCCCACTCGCCGTTGCAAGCGCCGGAGGACCTCGTACAGAGCTACGAGGCGATGGGTCTGTCGAGGGGCGTGGCCATCACGTACGCAATGATCGAAGTGATGGATACCGGCGTCGGGCGCATCATGGAAGAGTTGAAACGCCAGGGTCTGGTCAACAACACCATTTTCATGTTCAGTTGCGACAACGGGCCTGCGTTCAACCTTCGATACGACCAGGTCCCCGAGGGCGTCAGCACAGACACCACCCGGTACAACTGCGGGTTCAACGGCGCCAAAGGGTCTGTGTTGGAAGGTGGCATCCGCGTGCCCATGATCCTGCGATGGCCGGACGGCCTGCCGGGCGGCGCAACAGAGGTCGACGACATGGTCCACTTCACCGACTGGCTGCCCACGCTTGCCTCGGCCGCGGGTATCGAACGGCCGGATGGCCCGCCTCTCGACGGCAAGAACATTCTGCCCCAGTTGCGCGGCGAAGCGCCGTGGGAGGAGCCGCGCGCGTTCTGGCAGTTCAACGACTACCTGCCCATCGGCGCGTCCAACGCGGCCATGCGAGACGGGGAATGGAAACTGGTCCGGCCCAGAATCGACACGTCGTTCGCAACTCCGGAGGACGCGGCAGCCGCTCAGCGGTACATCGACACGGACATCGAGTACAAGTACCACCCGGAAAATGTGACTGAATTGATGGGCGATCCCGACCCGGTCCGCGTCATCCCCGAGCCGATGCCGACGGAACTCTACAACATTGAAACAGACCCTCTGGAGATGAATAACGTCGCATCGGAACACCCGGAACGCGTCCGCCGGATGCAGGCAGAACTGGAGAATTGGTTCGAGACGGTCGATGCGGAACGCGCTCAGGCGCATCTGCAGACGTTGGCGCGTTAGTCCCCGAACCGGCAATAGGGAGGAACGACAATGATCATTGCCAGGACGCTGGTCGCGGCCGGTCTAATGTTGGTGTCGGTTGTGGTGGCCGCGCACTTCATTCTTTCGCCGTTCTACCAGGACGTGATGGACATCGACCGTATGTGGTTCGTGCTGAACTGGTTTATGGCGGTAGCTTCGGTCATCGCGTTGATCGTCAACTACCACCGCTACAAGGCCACAGGCGGCGATTCCGGTGACGGACCTGTGGACCGGCAGTATCTTCGAATTGGCGTGGCGTTATTCGCGTCGCTGACGCTGGTCATCTGGTTCTTCTGGAACTGGTTCGACGACCTGACGGTCGCTTCCGGGTCGCAATCGGACACCCGCCTCATCATGTGGGCGTTCATCAATCCGCTGTTCGTACTCGTTACGGGCGCAACGGGCCTCCACGTCTGGCGATTTGGGCGCGGTTCGTAGCCCAGCGCCCTTGCAACGAACGACGTCAACGCTCTACCGGCGAATCGCCCAATCTGAACGGCGATTTTGCCGGGGCGTCAGTGAATAGTCTGGCCCCGTTGCACTCCGCGTCTTATCCGGCCGAATTCGGATGAGATCTCAGCACCCAGGATGAGAATGAACGCCGACACATAGGCCCACACCATCAGGATTATCACCGACGCGATATTCCCATATAGCTGGTCGTATGCCGCGAAGTTCTCCAGGTACCAGAGGAACAGGTTCTTGCCGCTCTCGAAGAGCAATGCGGCCACAATTGCCCCGGGCCATATGTAACGCCAGTAGGTCTTTGTATTCGGCAGTACCTTGTAGACAAATGCGAAGATCCCCAGGCTGACCGCGAACGCGGGCACTTTGAGCGCGCCCGCTACAACCCCGCCGCCCACGAGGTCTGCCAGGTTAGTCCCGGCCAAATCGATGGAAGTGGCCCATTGGAAAATGCTGGTTATGCCGAGCGAAACAGCAAACAAGATGGCAATCCCGCCCGCCATCAGTAGCTGCCTCGGTTTGTCCTTATAGAAGGGGGGGTTCTCCTGGACGTCCCAGGCCCGGTTGACGGCGCGTGTGATGGCTCCGAAGACCGCGCTTCCTACCCACAGCAAGCTGAGCAGCGAAACGACGCCAAGGGTGGCCCTGAACCTGATGGCTCCATCCAGGTAGTCACTTACAAAGGCCTCGGAACCAGGCAGGTATTCGACGATGAAATCGATTACCTCTCCTTGACGTTCCGGCGAATGAGCGACCATTCCGACAACGGCGCTCAGGCCCAGGACCAGCGGGAAGAGCGACAGGACCGCGTAGTAACTGACACTTGCCGCCATGTGGGTGGCGTCGTCGTCATTGAGTTCCTGGATGACCCTTGTGACCAGCCTTACCGGGCCCGAACGGCCAATCCGCGTGTCGGCGAGGCCGTCCTTCAGGCGTTCCGCGCCATGACCGATCACGGTGCCCGTGACCTGAACGCGATTGATGATTCGGCTTATCCGCGTTCTTGCCAATTGTTCCTTCAGATTCGCAAAGACGGGCCAATAAACGACGTGTTTTGGCCGTAGCTCCAGTTTTTACATGAGGCCGGTCAGTTTGAAGATGGCTAAGCCTGCAATTGCCGGTAGAAAGAAAACCAGCCGTAGCGGATGCTGGCGGCTGGCCTTCAAGTCTTCGATTATTTTACCGGCGCCATCCAGGTAACGGGAAACCTTGGCAAATGGTCATTGGCCATCCTTGAACGGGGCTTTGACGATCACCTTCACGCCCCCGATCGTTCCGGTCACGGCGTCTCGTACTGTCCTGCCTGCTGCCGAGCTTATGTCTGAGGCCGCATCCACCGCGCCAGTAGCGGCCGCAGACGCCGCGTCCTCCGCCTTGACGCCAATGGACTCGGCACCTTCGATGGCGCCTTCCACCGTGTTTTTCGCCACGCCGGCAAGGTCTCCACCCACCTCGGAGGTGCCCTTGATTAGCCCGCGGGCGCTCTCGCGGACGGCTGCCAACACGTCTGAGCCCGCTTCGTGGGCCCCGACAGCCGTTCCTTTGACCACGGACCTGGCGGTGACTACAAGATCACTGCCCACTTCGTAGGCGGCTTGTATAGCGCCCTGCGCGATCCCGCTCGCTGCGTCCTCAAGGCTGATACCCAACTGTTTCGTCGTGGAAATAGCGCCCTCTGCAGCGCCACGCCCCGCCTCGGCCACGTCGCCGCCAACTTCGCTCGTGCCCTTAATTGCGGCCCTCACCGTGTCGCTCAATGTGCCGACGGTGACGGTAGCAATTTCTCCAACTCCAAGGATCGTCCCTATTACCGCCCCCTTGGCTGACGATCCAACGTCTGAACCGACCTGGATCGCTCCTTGCACAACGCCGGAAACTCCATCCATCAGCACTGCTGACGCCTCAGTGCCGATGTCGCTAACTCCCTTGAGGGCATTCACGGAGTTCGACCTCGTGACTTCAATAGTGGTCCCAACGACGTCGCCCACGCCTTCGAGAGTGCCTACTATGGCATCCCTGAACGTAGTCCCAATGCGGCCAAGCGGCATCACAAAACTCCTTGTTGAGGTCCGCGTATGTGGTCGCGGACCAATGCTATAGATGAATCGAATCGCCGCTTCACAATTCCAGCCTGTCGGGTGAGCAATGGGCGATTCGATGCAACAAATTGTCTACCAAAGAGACTTAATTGACTAGTGCCAAATGGCGAAATTGGAGTCAATCCAGGCATGGTAACTGTCAATTACCACTCAACTTTTACCAAAACAGGTCCGCAGGTGAAAGCTGCCAGGGCGGTGGCACAGGGTCGATCGATACTGCTGGACGGCCGGCGCTGAATCAGTAAATCTGCGCCTGTACCGAAGCCGCGACCGACACTTCGATGTCGTAGATCGCCCGTGACATGGCTTGACCGATGAGGTCCAGCTTACGTACCTGCTCGATGCGCGGGGATGCCCTTTCCAGTTCCTGCTTGGTCAACAACTCCCCGAATATGCCGCAGGCTTCTGCCAGGCAGATAATCGTCACGTCGCGCGGGTCGGGGATTTCGTCGCTGAATAGCAGGTCCATGATCCGCGACTTCACCTCGCGTTCGGCCCTGCCGTCGATCATCGGGTAACGCCTCGAACTGAAAACCCAGAGGAACCGGTCTTCTTCGCGCTCCAGGATGCCCTGCGCAATCAGTCGAGAGAGCGCTTCCTCACGAATCGCGTAGGCGTTCTGCGCGACGTGCTCAACCCAGTAACGGGTTGTATTATTTTCGCTCGCTTCTACCTCCACCAGCGTCGGGTCCAGCAGGCTGTCATTCAGTGATGTGCCGTCGACGAGGACGAGATTCTCGAGGTCGGTGTCGATGCGGTTCTCCATCGCCAGGTCCATCAGGACACCCCCGGCGATTGCGTAGTCGATCGACCAACTGGGGACGTTTATGAATCTCCCGTCCTCATCTCGGAGAAGGAGCAGGACGATTTCCTCAACGATTCTCAACATTACGTTCGTACTCCATCCTGGCTTGCTATACCCGGCGTTGTCCAGGGCCCGCCCGGACCGAAGCGTCGTAATAGCAAAATGGCGAGTTTAGTTTACACGGGAGATTATCTAAATCAGGAATATCCCCTCGCGAAGTTTCAGTCAACATTGGCAAGACCAACACACCAGCGCCAGTTGCCGGTGTAACCGGCTTTTTGGCGTGTGAATATCCGCGTGTGGACCAGGCAAGCCGCTGTGGCGGATCCGACTCATTGCCGCGCCCCTGAGGCCGCGCGGCTACAGGGGCATCGCAGTGTGAGTAAGGACCCTAGGGCGTTTATTCGTACCACCCTGAAGCGAAGATCAGCCCGTCGTGCCGCACGGCCCACGTGTGCTTCTGTCGTTCGTCCCCGGTTTCCGGGTTCAGCAGCACATAGTCGACCCAGCGTCCCGAGTCGGTGGCGCTCAGCAGATCGTCGCCGTAGAAGTAGCCCGCCGAGTCTACTCGCAGGGCTGGGTCCCGGCCCAGGAACATCTCGTTGTGGTGGGAAATGGTGTAGCCGTCCTCGTCAATGATGAAGACGTACCATTGGCCGTCAATGCTCTCTTTGGTCTTGTAGTAGGCGACGGTCGTTTCCCGGCCAACGGCCTCGTACAAGCCGATGGCCCGCTCAACAAAATCCTTGGTGTAGGCCGGGTTGTCGGACTTTCTGGGCCCGGGTTCGTACCATCCTGAGCCGAAGACCAGGCCGTCGTGTACAACCATCCAGGAGTGTTTTCTCTCGGAGGCTCCCGTGGATGGGTTGGTGTAGCTGTAACTGAACCACTCGCCGTCCTCGTCGGCGACCGCAAACACTGCCTCTCCGGCGGGATAGTTGTTGGGCCCGACGGCTGCGGAGGCGGGCTTCCCCATGAGATCAGGAATGGCTGCGTGGGACAGCAAACTGTCGTCGTCTATGTCATAGATGAAAACGTACCACTGGCCGTCGATGCTCTCCGGGGTGTTGTAGTAAGCGACCGTCTCTTCCAGCCCAACTGCGTTGTACAAGTTGATGGCCTGTTGTACGAACGCCTGGGTATATGCCGGGTTTTCTGACCTGCTCGGCCCGGGTTCGTACCACCCAGAGCCGAACGTAAGGCCATCGCGTTCGACCATCCAGGAGTGCTTTGTCTCCAGGCCACCCGTAGCCGGGTTTGGGTACGTGTAGCTGAACCACTCTCCGTCTTCGTCGGCTGCTGCGACCACCGCTTCACCGACCGGATAACCGTTGGACCCGGTGGCGTAGGAGGCAGGCTTGTCCACCAGGTCAGGATTGGGAGCGTGCGCCAGCATGATGTCGTCCTGATCGAAGATGAAGACGTACCACTGACCGTCGACGCTCTCCCGGGTGTTGTAGTAAGTGACTGTCTCCTCCAGCCCAACTGTGTTGTACAAGTTGATGGCCTGTTGAACGAACGCCTGGGTATATACCGGGTTTTCAGACCTGCTCGGACCGGGTTCGTACCACCCAGAGCCGAACGTAAGGCCATCGCGTTCGACCACCCAGGAGTGCTTTGTCTCCAGGCCGCCCGTCGCCGGGTTTGGGTACGTGTAACTGAACCACTCGCCGGCCTCGTCGGCTGCCGCGACCACCGCTTCACCGACCGGATAACCGTTAGGCCCGGTGGCGTAGGAGGCAGGCTTGTCTACCAGATCAGGATTGGGAGCGTGAGCCAGCATGATGTCGTCCTGATCGAAGATGAAGACGTACCACTGGCCGTCAACGCTCTCCCGGGTGTTGTAATGGGCGACGGTCGCATCGAGCCCTTCGGACTCGTACCTTTGGATGGCCTGCTTCACGAAGTATTGCGTGTACTTCTCGACTTCGTGCCTCGCGGGCGCCGGCAGGGGAGCGGCCTCTTTGCTTACGCCGGCTATTCTCGCCTCTGCGATGGCGTCCATGATGCTGGACAGCACCACGATCCCTTCCGTCAATTCCGTGACTTCCACCGATGCCGGATCGGACGCGACGGCAGCGATAGCCTCGAATACACTCTGGATTTCGCTGTCCAGGCTGCTCAGTCGCTCCTTAAATTCAGGGTTCTTGGTGGATTGGATGATCAGCTGGATCAGGTTCTCCAGCTGTTCGGAGTCCTGTATCAGGGCATCCTCCAGGCCGGTTGCCCCCGCGTCAGGGGCCAGCAACTCCCCAAACAACCCGAGGAACCCGGCGATGGCTTCCTGGTCCAAAGATGAGATGTCCGCCCCGGGGCCGGGAGGTCCACTTGGGCCGGGGACTCCCGGGGGCCCGGCGGGTCCCTCCGAACCTGCCGGGCCTGCCTGCCCCTGAGCTCCAGCCGGGCCGGAATCTCCCGCAGGGCCTTGAGGTCCAGCCGGACCCGCGTCTCCAGCCGGGCCCTGCGGTCCCGCCGGTCCTTGTTCTCCGGCTGGTCCGGCGTCACGCGAACAGCCGGCGACCGACAGAACAAGTGCGATGATCAGGACTGTTGCTATTAGTGCGCGCATCGTCATACTTTTTCCCATTGAGTTGTCTTTGGCAAAACGAATTCCGCTCAATAAGGCGGCGTGTGTAAGTACATTCACCATGTGATTATAGAGATGAAAAGATTGGTTGAGAGTGTCTACGAGAGTAAGATGAGGACGCCGTGGTGAGACGCCGTCAGGGAGCAATTGGCCATGAATGAGCCCGATTCCGGGTCCGCGAACCCACGCTCGGAGGAAGGTTCGCTATGGGAATGGGTCAGCGCCCGCGGGATGGACCGACGCCAGTTCCTGCGGCTGATGATGCTGGGCGGCACAACCGCTGTCATTGCGGCCTGCGTCGGGCCCGGAAGGCCCGGTGGGAGTCAGCCGAAACCCACGGCGACTGCGGACCCGGGAACTGTTTCGACCTCACCATTTTTCAAAGACCCCTCACCGTTCATCCAACGCGACGACAAGGGGTTGGAGGCCCGGCTGGAGAATATGCAGGGCCTCATTACGCCCAACCGCTTTTTCTTCGTAAGAAACAACTCGGTCAGCCTGGACCTGGACGCCTCGGACTGGCGGCTGTCCGTCGACGGAGACGCGGTGTCGGACCCGCAGGCGCTGACCTATGACGAAATCAGGCGATTGCCGAGCCGTACCCTGACTTCTTACCTGGAGTGCGCGGGCAATCACCGCGCGATGTTCGATCTGCTGAACGGCCAGAAGGCTTCCGGTACGCAGTGGATGACGGGCGCCGTCGGCAACGGTGAATGGACCGGTGTGGCGCTGCGGGACGTGCTGACCCTGGCCGGCATACGCGACAGCGCAGCCAGCGTGTTGTTGGTGGGGTTGGATGACGAATCCCCGGAAGAAGGCTTTCGCTACGTGCTTCCGGCCGAAAAGGCCATGCACCCGGATACGCTCCTGGCCTACACACTCAACGGGGAGACGCTGCCCAGTGACCACGGCTTCCCGCTCCGTGCGCTAGTGCCCGGTTGGGTAGGCAGCGCAAACATAAAGTGGCTCGGGAGAATCGTCGTCTCATCCGAAATGGTGTGGACGCGCAACAACACTACGTCTTACGTGCTCATGGGAGACGACTATCCGCCGGAAGGGGAATCCAGCGGTGTCCCCGTGACGACCCAGGTAATCAAGAGCGCGTTGGCGCTCCCGTGGCCGGCCGAGCTTGCCGCCGGGCGCCAACGTATCTACGGGTATGCGCACTCCCCGGCGGGACCGATCTCCCGCGTCGAGTGGAGCGCTGATTCAGGGCGCACCTGGTCCGCCGCGGAGCTGTCTAGCCACCAGTCGGAACTCTCCTGGACGCGGTTCGAATTTGTCTGGGACGCGGGACCGGGGGAACGCACTATCATGACCCGCGCCACCGACGCCGCGGGCAACACGCAGCCGGACTCGGTGCCCTTCAACGAAAAGGGCTACCTCTTCAACCAGCCGCTGCCTCACCCAATTCGCGTGACGTAAGCTGCGGGACCTTATTCATCCGCCTGACCGGAGTCATACCTGCCGAGGAATACCTGGGTCAATATGTCGGTCTCCTGGACGGTCGCGGGGGTGCCGTCGTGGACGACCCTCCCCTGGTTCAGTACATATGCCCGGTCCGCAATGTTCAGTACGCCCTTTATATTGTGCTCGACAACGAAAATGGTCGTCTCTAACCTTTCGTTGATCTCAGAGACTTTCTCAAACACCTCTTTGACCACGATTGGCGCCAAGCCAAGGGTCGGCTCATCCAAAAGCAAGGCTTCCGGCCCGGCCATGAGCCCTCTTCCAATCGCCAGCATCTGCTGCTGACCGCCGGACATCTGGCTCGCCATGTCGCGACGCTTCTCTCGCAAAATCGGAAAGAGCTCCATCACCGAGTCAAGTCGACGTTCCTGCTCCGCCTTGTCGTCCAGGTACAGGCATCCCATCTCCAGGTTCTCTTCGATGGTCAGGTGGGTGAATACGCGCCTGCCCTGGGGGACGAACGCGAGCCCCTCTTTCACGATTTCGTGAGTCGCTGCGGACAATGGCTCCTGGCGCAGGTAGACAGTCCCGGCCACGACCGGGGCCAGGCCCATGATGGCCTTCAGCACGGTCGACTTCCCAGCGCCGTTGGGGCCCATCACCGCCACGAGTTCACCCCTGCGCACGCTGAGTGACACTTTGTCCAAGGCCCTCACGGCACCATAGTGAACGGATATGTCGACCAACTCCAGGAGCGCGCCTTCACCAGGGGCTCCGTTCCCGCCGCTTCCCGAACTTGGTCCTGCGTCTTGCCGGTACGTGGTCTGGTCCGTCGTGTTCATTCGAAAATCTTCGTTGTGCGGCCCGGGCGACTAGTTCCCTGCGTCGTATTAGGCTCCCAGGTACGCCTCGATCACCTCTTTGCGGCTAAGCACGACTTCCACGTCGCCGGAAGTGAGCAACTGTCCGCTGTCCATCACAATGATGTGGTCGGACATCTCACGCACTATCTCCATGTTGTGAGAGACGAAGATAATTGTTCGGCCTTCATCTCGCATCTGTTTCAAGATAGTCTTGACTCTTCCGACCATCTGGGGAAAGAGGCCGGCGAAGGGCTCGTCCAACAGGAAGATGTTGACTCCCAGCGCCATGGCTCGCCCAATCTCCAACAGCTTGCGCTGGCCGTAGGAAAGCTCCCCGGCCAGCGATTCTCGCTTCTCCCACATGCCGACGGCCTCGAGAATCTCCCGCGCCTTGGCTTTGTGACCGGTGTTCGCGCGTTCCAACATCGCCGGAAATGGCTTGCGTTGCGTGAGGACGACCATGATGTTGTCCCATACGGAGATCTGGTCGAAGAGCCTGACCTCCTGGAAGGTCCTGGTGACGCCGTGTCCGGGCATTTCGTGGGCCCTCACCACCTTCAGGACAGCCCCGTCTACGATCACCATCCCACCGTCGATTGGCAAGACTCCGGTCAGCAGGTTTATCAGTGTGGACTTCCCCGATCCGTGTGGCCCGGCAATGCTTGTTATCTTCCCGGCGGGGATAGAGATGGAGAGGTCGTCAACGGCCCTGACCGCGCCGAAGTGCTTGGAGACTTCAACCGTTTCAAGGATGTAGGTGTCTGTGGCGGTAGTTTCAGACGTGCTCATAACTTGAACCTCCCGACCAACCCCTGAGGTCTGAACAGCATCAGCAATACAAGTAGAACGCCCAGGACCACCTGGCGGGCCTGGCCTACGAATTCAGTCGGCAGGAAAGGTACGAAGCGCATCCCTTCTTCCAACAGGACGAAGACCATTGCGCCAAGCAACGAACCCCAGATGGTGGCCAGGCCGCCCAGGATCACTATGGACACGAGAAGGATCGACTCGAGGAGGATGAATGAGTTGGGGTCGATGAACGTGGTCCAGGCAGCGAAAAGGCCACCGGCCAACCCGGCCATCATTGCGGAGATGACCCAGATCGCAAGCTTGTAGTGGGTCGTCTGGTAGCCAAACACCTCGGTCGCCTGTTCGTCCTCCCGGATGGCGGTGAGGACTCGCCCGAAGGAAGAGGAGACTATGAACCAGGCGATTAACATCACCGCCGCCAGGAACAGCAGCGCGAATCCAAGGAACGCCAATTCGCCCTCGATCGTGATTCCGCCGATTTCAGGCTTGGCTATCTCGTGAATTCCAAATGCCCCCCTGGTGACGCTTCGCCAATTGAGGAACACATTGAAAGCGATGATCGCAAAGCCGAACGAGACCAGTACGTAAATGTCATCCCTGAACCGGTTGAACACGACGCCAACCACCAGCGCAACCAGGCCGGCCAGGGCAATGCTGACGGGCAGGGCGGCGAAGAATGGCCAGCCCAGCGTGGGAATGGCTTCCGTCCTCAACTGCTCATAAGAGGCGTCGGAAGTCAGGAACGCCATCGCGTAAGCCCCGATGCCGAAGAAGCCGATGTGACCAACGGACAGGAGTCCCGCGTATCCGACCACCAGGTTCAGGCTGACGGCCAATATCGCCCAAATGGCAAATACCGTGCCCACCGATATGGCGAAGCCGACGCCCTGCCAAATCATGAACCCCAGGGCCCCGGAGATGATGATCAGGTTTGCCCACAACTCCGGATTCCGCTGCGCGTGCAGCAGGGACCCGCGCGGATCGCGAGCGATGCTCCTGAGGCCGTCTATGCTCCGCGTTACCATCGGCGCCCGCTCATCTCCTCGGCAGGAGTCCGTTGGGCCAGAACGCCAGGAAGACTATTAGCACAATGAAAGAGATAACGTCTTTCCACTCACCGGCCAGGTCCCAAATGCCGAACTGTTCGAGCAATCCGAGAATGAACCCACCCACGATCGCGCCGTACAGGTTGCCAATTCCGCCCACCACCGAGGCGATCCAACCCTTCAGCAACAGCAAGAGGCCCATCCTGGGCTGAATCGCTGTGTCGTGGCCGCTCAGCACACCGGCCAGTGCGGCAAATGCTGCGCCGATGAAAAACACGATGGCGATGATTACGGTGGTATTGATGCCGACGACTTTCGAAACTTCCTCGTCGTCGCCGATGGCCCGGACCGCCTTCCCGAATGAGGTCCGCTTGAGGATGTAAGTCAGGCTGGCGAATCCGGCCAACGCCACCCCTATGGTGAATACGTTGAACCCCTTGATGCTGGCGCCCCCGATGATCCAGGGCACGCTGCCGAAGGGATCAGGGAGAGGACGCGCTGTGCTTCTAAAAACTATTGTGACTATGGCGGTGATGGCCAGCAGGATGCCCAGCGATGCGACGAGCATTACAAGCGGGGACTTGGCGCGCTGCCGCATGAAGATGTACAGCCCCCTGTAAATCGCCAGGCCGACCGCCCCCGCCAGCAAGCATGAAACGGCCCAACTCAGGTACAACTTCGCGCCGGGGGCGCCGTTGACCAGGAGGCCGCAGTACGCCCCGACTATCGCGGCAACGAGGGCGGTGATTGTCAGGACATGGCGTGTGCGAGAATTGCCGAATGTGCTCCGGTAAACCCTCAATATTGCCCAGCCGACGGCCAGCGCGGTCAAAACGCCAATCGCCGGACTAAGGGTGACGTGGAGTTGCGTGGGGTACGTCAGGACAACCCCTGTGTAGACCCCCGCGGCGGCGGATAGCGCCCCAACACAGATCCGCGACGCGGTGGGGCTGAATCGAGACCGCAACCGGCCATAAAACGCGGTATGAAGGGCCCATGCCACCACCCCGGCAACTATGGCGGCGAACAGGATGTTTATGAATGGGGAGTCAAACGTGTACCTGGCGCCCAGGGACTCCTGGGACCTGAGGTAGAAAACTCCGTACGCGCCAAGCGTGGCCGCCGCACCGTAGTAGAGATCGAAAAACCAGACGGTGCTGTAAACGATGGTGAATCCCATCGCCAGGAGCGCATATACCGCGCCGACCGAAAGGCCGTTGAACGTGAACTGTAGGGCCTGTTCCGGGGATTGGCCCACCTTCCACGCGATGTAAGCCGCGACCAGGGTGATGAGGACGGTCGCAAGAACCTTGCGCTGGTCGGCAAAAACGTTAAGCAATTGGACCGCCGGCGCCGGTTACGTCGAAGTGGACGATCGAATTCGAACGCCCGGTTGGCAGACTGACGCCCCGTATCTGGTGTGGGGAAGCCTCATTGAAATCTTGATCGACGTCGCAGGGCTGGCGTCAACTACCAGGACCAGCCCTGCACCCGGATCAGTCGTGCGATCGAAGGCTACTGGGTTGGGGCAGGGCCCAACACTTTGTAACCCTGGTTGTCTTCAGTCCTCTCTGCCTCGGGCAGGACCTCGATAACCGCATTTGAGAGCCCCACAACCTCGCCATTGTCGTCGAAGCTGTAATTGGTCCCAATAGCGCCGCTCCAGGTGATGCCGTACAGGCAATCTCGGAAGCCGTCTGCGTCCTGGTCGTCGCCGGTCTCCTCCAGGCACTGGGCGGCGATGTAGACGTCATCGTAGGCCGAACCCAGATACCACGCCAACGTTACGTAGTCGTACTTCGCCCTGAAATTGGCCAGCACTTCCTGGGCCTTGTTATTCCCTGGGTCCAGGTCAGCAATTATGGCCTTCACACCGGTAGCGGCCTCACCTGCGATCTCCAGGGCCGTCGTCCCGACTACCACGATTTCGGAGTAGATCGGGCCTTCGTATCCAAGCTCCCTGACCTGTTTGACAACTGTGCCGCCGGAGAATTCAGCTTGCGCGGCAATGTGCAGTCCATCAGGATTCGCGCCGAGCAATTTCGTCAATTGAGTCCTGAAGTCTGTTACGTCGGAGGCGTAACGTTCTTCGCCAACCACGGTGCCGCCCAGCTTCGTGAACTGATCGACGGTGGTGCGCCGCACGCCTTCGGCATAGTCTGTCGACTCCGATATCGTCGCCAGGTTGCGGACGCCGTCTGCCCACATTGTGTTGCCCGTGTCGATTCCCACCTGCGCGTCGCTCATGGAGGTCCGGAAGATGTAGTCTCCGGCGTTGGCGATGTCCGGATTGGTCGCCAACCCAGAGAAGAGGACGACACCTTCCTCTTCGGCCAGCGGCGCTGCGCCAAGCATGGCGCCGCTACAGGACGTCCCGAGGATGATCTTCACTCCATCCACATCGGTCAGCTTGTTGAATGCGGTAATGGCGTCCTGGGCGCTGCACTTTGAGTCCTCGACGACCAGCTCGAGCATTCGGCCGTTGATGCCCCCGGCGGCGTTGATCTCCTCCACCGCCATCTGCTTCGCCTGAACCGCCACGGTACCGTACGTCTCGCCCGGGCCCGTGACTGATTCCATCACCCCAATTCTCAACGGTTCGTCGTCACCGCGATCGCACCCTATGAGCGCCAATGCCACAATCGGCAGCAGCCCAACCAATACCATCGCCTTCTTGCAAAACGCTCTCATGGCAATCCCCCTCACGCTTGGCTGTCGATGAAAACGGGACGTATTCAAGACGTATTAGTACCACCACCCGCGTTCGGACTGCAAGTCAGGTTACGAGTGGCAGGTCGGTCCAGGTGAGTTGCAAAGACCGCGTGAGCGGCGGACGTGATTAGTCGAAAATGGTCTCGAAACGGTGCTCCTCAATTGAGTTTCGTCAACCCTCGGGGAACAACCGACCACCCGTTTACGTCAATATGAATGCAGGCCCAACATAAAACGCCCCTACCCGGCCCCAGGTCCGCACAACCCGCGGAGGTAATTCAGATGTACACC
>CBDCPN010000008.1:0-122265 GCA_965220275.1 Dehalococcoidia bacterium
GCGCCCTCACCTCAATCCTCTCCCCCAGGAGAGGAGGCAAGCTGGCCCGGGAGATTTCTGAGACAGGGTGCGGGAGGCGCCCCTACGGGGGTGGTTGGTGGACGGGGGTGTGGTTGCATAGCGGGTTTGTGGGGGTAGCCGCGCCTCCCTGGGTCCCTGATCAGAGACGGGGATCCAGGGGTCCAGGCGGGGCCACACCCGAACACCTGCACGCCCCAACCGACAGGATGGCTCACCTATATTCGTCTTCCCCGACGAAGATCGGGGACCCAGGGGTCCAGGCGGGGCCACGCTTGAACACCTGCACACCACTACCAACAGGCAACCCACACCCCTCCAAGGTCAGAGCGTTCCACCCTGCGGGTAAAGACGTGAGTGGTAGAAGAGCGTACCCATCCACCCACCTGGGTCCCCGATCTTCGTCGGGGAAGACGGGTCGGAAGAATGCCGGATGTGGGTAAGGGGTGGAAGGTTAGTGGGGATAGCCGCGCCCCCATGCCCCACCGTGGGTACCGGATCGGGGTCCGGCACGACGGGTTGGGAGAATGCCGGTTGTGGGTAAGGGGTGGAAGGTTAGTGGGGATAGCCGCGCCCCCCATGCCCCACCGTGGGTACCGGCCCCGCATCAAGTGCGGGGCGACGATGGAAGGCACGACGGGTTGGGAGAATGCCGGTTGTGAGTGAGGGGTGGGAGTTTGTGGGGGTAGCCGCGCTGCCCATCCGCCCCGGCGGGCGACCACAAGAGGCACCCCTACATGGGTTTGGCTGGCGTCCGGGAGGTCCTTCGCTTCGCTCGAGGACGACATGACGAGGGGGGTAGCCGCGTTGCCCGTCCGCCCCGGCGGGTGCCCACAAGAGGCACCCCTATGTGGCGTGGTTGGGTGTGACGGGTTGGTGGGTTAGTCGCGCTTCCCGTCACTGGGCAGGTTAGGGTTACGATGAAGATGTAAACCGGCGCGGCAATTTGGCCGCCAAGGCCACGAACACGCTCCGCCCAACGACATTGAAAAGTTCCTTCGTCATAGGGAAGATTGCCGGCATCGAGATCGGCGTGCATTACTCGTGGCCGTTTGCGTTCCTGATAATCACGGTCTTCCTTGGGCTGTCGATCTTTCCGGCTTCCTACCCGCAGTGGGCTTCCGTGACCCACTGGGCAATGGCGGTGGTGGCGGCGTTCGCGCTGTTCGCTTCGGTGCTTGCCCATGAACTGGCGCACTCGTTCGTAGCGCTGGCGAAGGGCATGCGCGTGCGGTCCATCACGCTGTTCATCTTTGGCGGGGTCAGCAACCTGGGCGCCGAGACGGAACGGCCGGGCGACGAGTTCCAAGTGTCGATAGCGGGGCCGCTGATGTCCCTCCTTATCGGCGGCCTGGCCCTGTTCGCGTGGAGGTCGATGGCGCCGGACGCAACGCGTGACGCGCAGCCGGTGCACGCGCTGCTCTTCTACCTGGGGTGGATGAACGTAGGGGTCGGCGTGTTCAACCTGCTGCCGGGCCTTCCGCTGGACGGCGGCCGGGTGTTGCGGTCGATTATCTGGCAGTTCACCGGCAGGATGGACCAGGCGACAATCGTGGCCGGTCGCGCCGGGCAGGTGGTCGGGTGGGGGATCGTGGCGTACGGCGTGTTTGTGATGATTTCGCGCGGCAGCTTGCTGGACGGCCTGTGGCTCGCCCTGATCGGCTGGTTCCTGGCCGGGTCGGCAAGCTCCGCGATGCGGCAGACGCGCCGGCGGCGACCGGCCGGTGGCGGAGCGACCACGACGGCCAACGCGGCCGGCGTGGAAGTAAGGCAGGTCATGCGGCCGAACCCCGTCGTCGTAGGGCCGGACCTGCCGGTCAATGACCTAGTCTACGAATGCTTCCTGAGGCTCAACTGTACGGCCGCGCCGGTGCTCGACGGCACCGGACTGATCGGCATCGTGACGGAGCCGGCCGCTCAAATGGCTGGCGAGTCGGCCTGGAAGCGTCTCGCGGTCCGGCAGATCATGGACCCGAACCCGGTGGTTGCGAGGCCGGGTGATGCAGCGACCGGCGTGTTGGAGAGGATGGTGGCGAGGGGCGCAACGCATGCCGTTGTGGCCGACGGCGCAAGGGTGGTGGGGATAGTGGAGTTGGCCGATCTGTCGGGCGCTGCGGGACCGCCGCGGGACCTGCGTTCGACGGCGTGGAGGCGGTGAAATTGGGGGGTGATCGCCCTTCTCGTCTCACTGGCGCAAGCCAGTGCCCACGGTGGTGTGCCGTGGGGAAGGGCACGCCCATACATCCACCCGGTCCTTAGTCGTACGACCCCCGGCGCCCAGCCCCCCCAGGCGGGTTTGAAACCCGCCCCTACGAAGGGTGTTGGGGTGCGAGGGTGGTTGGTGGATTCGCGGGTTTGGGTGGTAGCCGCGCCCCCCTGGGTCCCCGATCGGAGTCGGGGAAGACGGGGTGCGAAGGTCTGGGAAGACCCCGTGTCAAGCACGGGGCTGAGGGCATAGCGTGAAGTCGTAAGTCCTTCATCTGATACAACGATTCCGGTTGACAAACGTGTCGCCCTCACCTTAATCCTCTCCCCCAGGAGAGGACGTGGTTTAACCGCGCTCCTTTTGTAACGGGCTGTTGAAACCCGCCGCTACGACGGGTGTTGGGGTGTGAGGGTGGTTGGTGGATTCGCGGGTTTGGGTGGTAGCCGCGCCCTCCTGGGTCCCCGATTGGAGTCGGGGAAGACGGGGTACGGAGGTCGGGGAAGACCCCGTGTCGGTGCACGGGGCAGGCTACCTCCCCCCGGAATGATGGCGCGGGAGGTTAGATGCCCATGACGCTGTAGCCGGCGTCTACGGGGATGACGGCGCCGGTAATGCCGGAGGATAGGCTGCTGGACAGGAAGAGGGCGGTGTTGGCGACCTCTTCGTGTGTGACGTTGCGTTTCATGGGCGACCTGTCGGAGTAGGCGCGGCGCATGACGTTGAAGCCGGGTATGGAGCGAGCGGCAAGGGTCGGCAGCGGTCCGGCCGAGACGGCGTTGACACGCACGTTTTGCGGGCCGAACTCGTTGGCCAACTGGCGGACCTCGTTTTCGAGGGCGGCCTTGGCCGTGCCCATGATGTTGTAGCCGGGATAGACGCGGTTGGCCGCGTCGAACGTCAGCGCCACCACCGAGCCGCCCCCCTCGCCCATGTGCGGGACCGCCTTGCTGACGATCGGTATGAGCGTGTAGGCGCTAACCTCCAGCGCGGTACGAAAACCCTGCAGGTCCGACGCCGAGAAGTCGCCGCCAAGGTCCTTGCGGTCGGCAAACGCGATCGAATGGACCACGATGTCCACGCGGCCGTGTCGTTCGGCGACCGCCTCGTAGACGCGTTCGACCTGCTCGTCGCTGGTCGCGTCGCACTCGATCAGCAGCGGATCGCCGAGGCCGGAGACCGTCTTTTCGACGGGGCCGCGCAGCCGCTCGTTCAGGTACGTAAACGCCAGGTCGGCGCCGGCGTCGGCGAGCGCGCTGGCGATTGCCCAGGCGATGCTGCGCTGGTTGGCCACGCCGAATACGACGCCTGTCTTTCCGGTCAGGTCAATTGCGGTCACGGTTATGCTCCGGGTTTTGGGGGTTGTTGTCGGCGCCCTGGTTGGGAGTCAGCCGCACCCCACCTCATCGGGCGCCCACAAGAGACGCCCCTACGTGTGTTTGTCTGAGAGCGTGGCTGGAACATCTTACGCGGACTAAGGTTTGGGCGTTACCAGTTGGTGAGGGACCCGTCGCGCCGGTGGGGGTGTGGCGACTCGGAGAACCGGAACGGCTCATTGAGCGAGGCTTCGTCCACCTCGATCCCCAGGCCGGGCTCGTCCGACAGGAACACCTTGTCGCCCCTTAGCTCGGGCTGCACAGGGAAGATTTCCTTGTCGTAGAAGCCCTGCTTTTCAGTGGGGGACTCTCGTATTTCGAGCCACGAAAAGTTGGTGACGGCCGTGGCCAGGTGAGAGGTTGCCGCAACGCAGATCGGCCCGAGCGGGTTGTGCGGCATGAGGTCGATGTAGTGGGCTTCGGCCCACCCGGCGACCTTCATGGCCTCGGTGAGGCCTCCCACGTTGCAGACGTCTATGCGCGCGTAGTTCGTCAGCCCACGTTCTATGTATGGCAGGAACTGCCACTTCGACGCGAACTCCTCGCCGATGGCGAACGGTATGGGCGTCATCGTCCGCAGGACCTCATACGCCTCCGGCGTCTCGTCCCTGATCGGCTCCTCGAGGAAGTCGAGGGTGTGCGGCGGCATCATCTGGCAGAACGACGCCGCTTCTGCGACGCTGAGCCGGTGGTGGTAGTCGATTCCGAAGACGGGCTCGGGGCCGATGTCCTCCCTGATCTTCGTGAGCCACTCGGCGGTCATTGCAATCGACTCCCTGGGCTCGTAGAGGAGGTCGTCGCCGCCGGTGTCGGGGTGCAGAATGCCGGTGCGGATGCACTTCCACCCCTCGCGATTGAGGAGCCGCACGCCTTCCATGAGTTCCTCGCCCGTTTCTCCTCCGGCGGTAGCGAAACACGGGACGTAGTCCCGCTGCTTGCCGCCAAGAAGCTGGTAGACGGGGACGCCGAGCTTCTTGCCGACAATGTCGTGGAGGGCGATGTCAATGGCCGAGATGGCCCCGGTCAGGATTCGCCCGCCCTCGAAGTACTGGCTGCGGTACATGCGTTGCCACAGGCCGCCGCGGCTCATCGGGTCCTGCCCTATTAGGAACTCCCGGTAGTGCTTGACCGCGGCTTCCACGGCCAGCTCGCGCGACGACACGCCGGCCTCGCCCCAACCGTAGATGCCCTCGTCAGTCTCCACCTTGACGAGCATCTGGTTCCGCGTGCCCACCCACACCGGATAGGTCTTTATGTCAGAGATTTTCATTGCTGGTTTCCTTTTCACTTTGCGTGGCTGGTCGAACGTGGGGGGTAGGGGTGACCTATGCATAACAGTCATCCGTCACTCTACGTCACCCTATGCCCTTATGACACGTCACCCTGAGCACCACCCACGTCACCCTAGAGCGAAGCGAAGGGTCTGGGTAGGAGGGGGTCGGGTGTTGTAGTACGCCGCGCGGGAGATTCTTCGCTGCGCTCAAGAATGACGTTGCCTGAAGTTACGCAAAATTCTCCTGAGGGCGAGGGGGTTTTGCAATGGTCTCATAAGGGTGGTTCGGCGGGATGCGGCGTGTCAAGTTCGGTCGTTGCTGCGCTGGCAGCTTACAATCTGCGCGTGACCACCAAGGAACCGAAACAGGCCGATAAGACCGTCACGGAGTTTCTGCCCCCGTACGCCGTGATCCTGCATAACGACGACGTTAACGAGATGACTTTCGTGGCACGGGCGCTGTTGAAGAGCGTGCCGGAGTTGGGGCAGGAAGACGCGGTGCGGATCATGCTGGTGGCGCACAACAACGGGACGGCGGTGGTAATCGTGTGCCCGCTGGAGCGGGCCGAGCTTTATCGCGACCGGATCAGGTCGTTCTCGTTGGGTTGCACCATCGAGAAGGCCTGAGTGCAGGGACCGGTCAGTCGGAGAAACCGGCGTAGAGCTTGCTCTTGGTGAGGTCGATGACCTCGACGGGCAGACCCGTTTCGCGCGCTGCTTGCTCACCCTCGGCGGTCGCCAGGATCGTGCCGCCCGACTTCGCCACCTGACCGTCGACTAGTACGGGCCGTCCAGCCACGAAAGTGCGTACGGCCTTGCCAGCCGCCGGGTCGATCACGGTGACGTCCGCGTCGGCGCCGGGTGAGAAGTGGCCCTTGTTCAGCAGGCCGAACATGAGGGACGGGTTGTACGAGAGCTTCTCGACCATCTCCAGCGGAGAGAGAGCGCCGAACCGGACCAGAGCAGTCGTGCTTTCTATGTTGATGTTGCGCGGGTGAGAGCCGCCGTCGGAGGCGACGGCGTCGACCACGAAGTCGCCGTCGTCGTCCCTGGCCGTGGTGAGCAGGAAAGCGGACCGCGGGAGGTTCACGGGGAAGCTCAGCGGGCAGTTGGTGTCGAGTTCCTCGAAAATGGCCAACGCCTCGTCGTACTTGACGTAGCCGACGACACCGTCCTTTTGCCGGATTACCGACGCGTAACCGTCGCGGATGGCGTCTCGAATGCCGTCGGCGGTGGTCGGGTAGCCGCCGAGGTTGAGGCAGTTCCTGGCGACGTCCGCCAGTACGTAACCGTCGTCCCTGCACGCGCCTGAGGTGCCGTTGGGAACGGCCTGGTGGACTTCCGAGTTGTACTGGCCCTTCTTGGCCGAGAGGATCTCCAGCGCTTCGGTGCACTCGTCAACGGGGTCGGCGATGGAGCCGCGGGTGTAGGCGTTGATGTGGGCGATGTGCAGGCGGCCATTGCCAACGAGGTCGGGGACCTCGCGCATGCCGTCCATCCGGCTGCCGGTTTCCTTTGTCCCGATGTGGTAGCCGATGTATGCCCGCTGTTCATTGCACGCGGCGATGATGTCGGCGGTCACCTCAGGCGTAAATGGGTCGTAGCCGCCGATGATCTTTACGCCGATTGCGCCCCGTCGCAGCGCGTCCGACACGATGGACCGGACCTCGGGCGGCGGCGGATCGTCCCGCGGGATGGTGCTGCCTGGCCTGAGGACCATGATGCCGCCGATGTTTATGCCGGCGCCCAGGCGCTGGATGCCGTCGAAAAGGCCTTCGGGCGTGCACCCGAAGTCGATACCCGTTGTGACGCCGGCAAGTGCGAGCATGCGGATACCCAGCGCCGGGTCCCATGTCGCACGCTCCCCGCCGACGTGCACGTGACCGTCGACCATCCCGGGCATCACCCACATGCCGTCGGCGTCTACGACCTCGGACGCCAGGGAACGGTCGATCTCCGGCTCGACGCGGTCCACCCGTCCGTCCGATATGGCCACGTCGGCAACACCCTCGAATGAGTTAGCCGGATCGAGAACGGTACCACCGGCAATCAAAAGGTCGTATCGCGGCAAGGTTTTGCCTCCTGGGTGGCTCCGTCGGTGGGTGGGACTGGCAGGTAGAGAGTTTAACCCGGTCCGCCAAGAAATAAGGCATGCATGCGTCTGCCGGGCACGTTTGGTTTGAATTGCGCCAGTATGGGAATCGTACTAACATTCGTCGTCTACCCAGGCACGTTTTTGAGTAGGTGTGTGTGAGCCTGAATGCAAACATCAGGAGGACGTTATGAATTCGTTTAGAAAACGTTGGCGACTTGCCGCTTTGACGGCGGTTCTCGCTGTTGGAGGCCTGTTCGCGGCGGTGGCTGCCGCGTGCGGAGGTGAGACGGAAGTTGTCACCGTGGTCGAGACGGTAGTCGTCGAAAAGCAACTACCGGGCGAGACCATCAAGGTGGTTGAGACTGTCGTGGTCGACAGGCCAGTCACGCGGACCGAACGGGTCGTGGAGACGGTCGTCGTCGAAAAGCAGGTCACTCAGATTGAGAAGGTCATCGAGACTGTCGTAGTCGAGAGAGAGGTCGAAGGCGAGACGGTTACGGTGGTCGAGACTGTAGTCGTCGAGAAACCGGTCACCCGCACCGAAAAGGTCGTAGAGACCGTCGTCGTCGAAAAACAGGTCACCGTGACCGAGAAAGTCGTCGAGACGGTAGTCGTCGTCCAGACCGCGATGCCCGGACCCAGCATGGGCGGCGTGCCCGAACAGCAGGGAACCCTGACTGTGGCGGCGGCCCAGGTGGGCAGCCCGGTGTTCGACAACCAGGACGCGGTCTTCCCGACCAACATGCTCCAGTACTTCTTCGGTATCCAGGAGACGTTGCTGACAGGTGACGGCGACAGCTGCCTGGTACCCCAACTCGCTACATCGTGGGAGTTGTCGGACGACCTGAGCAAGGTCACCTTCACCATCCGCGAGGGAGTGCACTTCTTCACGGACGACCGCGACTGGGGTGAGATGACCTCTGATGACGTTGTCTTCTCGTACAACCGGTCGGGCGCAGACAACCCGGCGTCACGACACTCGGCGGCCGGCGAGTTGAACTCAATCTTCGACCCCTGGTCAGTAAATGAGGCGAATGCGAAGAAGGTAGACGCTCCGTTCAAGAGATTCCAGGGCGACTACCTGACGGCTAACACGGTCAGCGAGTGCAACGACTCGGCAGCCGTCGTGTCCAAGGCCCTGTTCGATGAGATGGGCGCAGATGCTGCGTTGATAACTCCGCACGGCACCGGGCCATTCATCGTGACGAACTGGAGCGCGAACGAGAGAGTCGAGCTTCGGGCGAACAACGACTACTACATGGACCCGCCGCTCATAGCGAACCTGATTCTCATCGAGACTCCAGAAGGTTCAGTTCGCTCAGCCCAGCTGAGGACCGGTGAAGTAGACATCGCGCCCGTTCCGATCTCGGACGTTCCATCGCTGTCGGATGATGGTTTCGAGTTCAATGACGGCCTCAGGCAGTTCCTCGGAAACTTCATCTACTTCAGCGGCAACTACTACATGGACACGATCCCGGAGACGGGCGAGTCGGTGACCAGGGATGCACTGATGCCGGACGCCGATCACCCGTGGATAGGCGATCCGAATGATCCGGCGCGCGACGAGTCAGCCCGCAAGGTGCGACACGCCCTCGCGATGGCGATCGACCGCGAACTGATCAACGAGACGATACTGGCGGGCTTTGGCGGACCGATCTATGGAGGTCACTCCCAGGTCGGCGTTCACCAGAACAACCCCGAGTTCCAAGACCGTTGGGTCATACCGTTTGATCCGGACGCAGCGAGGGCGCTGCTGGCCGAAGCCGGCTATCCGGACGGCTTCTCGGTGCCCGACTACTTCTGCCCGGTCGACATAGGTGTGAACGGGGAGGTGTGCCAGGCCGTTGCAGGCATGTGGCAGGAACACCTGAACATTCCCGTGCAGATCGACACTTCCGCCTACACGGCGCGTCGACCTACGATGGTTGGACGGACGATCAACACGATCTGGCAGACCACCTGGGGCCCGAACCGCCTGGCATACCAGGGAGAAGTTGGCGGCGCATGGGGCTGCTGCCTGTTCCCGCAGCCGACCGGCGGCTACAACCCCGGCGTTGAGCACCAGGGTTTCTACGACTACTTCGAAGAGACGTCAGCCCAGTTGAAGGGATCCCCTGAAAACCTGGCGTCCCGCGAAGCAGCGTGGGACTGGGCGTTCGAGCAGATGTTCGCTGCAGGCGTAGTTGAGGTGCCGACATTGATCGGCGTAAATCCGGAACGCGTGCTCGCGTGGGACCTGCTTCCATTCCGGGACATCAACAACTTCGAGAGCGTCATCCTCGCGCCATAGACTTTGACGAGAGACGCAGCCCCGGCTCGAAATAGCCGGGGCTGCGTCGAAAGTCATAGCAGCGGACTGGCCCGCGGCCGGTCAAACGCCACTGGATGCGGTCCGCGTCGAATGTGGGCGGCAGACCGGCCACGCGCCGGGAACTCCGCCCACAAGTCAAACGTGTTTTCTTCGGCATCGGGCGAGTAGATAGAGAGCGACCACAGACATGGGAAGGTTCGTCCTCCGGCGATTCCTCTTCGGGTTGTTGTCGATCATCGGCGCGACTTTCGTGGTCTTCACGTTGTCGAGGGTCGCGGGCGATCCCCGCAATCTCTACCTGACGGTCGGCGTCACCAGCCAGGAGGTGTGGGAACAGTGGGGCCGGGACTTCGGCCTCGACAAGCCGCTGCCGGTCCAGTACTTCATCTGGCTGGGCAAAGCCGCCCGGCTCGATTTCGGAAAGTCGATAGCAACGGGGCACCCGGCGTTCGACACTATCAAGCAGAAGATTCCTGCGACGCTTCAGTTGGCGGCGGCGGCCTGGATATTCGCACTGTTGGTAGGCCTGCCGCTTGGCGTCCTCTCCGCGTCGAAACGGGGCAGTCCCTGGGACCTGGGCGGACGCATGTTCGCGTTGTTCGGGCAAGCCCTGCCGCCGTTCTGGTTAGGCATCATGTTGATCCTGCTATTCGCGGTTGCCTGGGGACTGCTGCCGACGAGCCAGAGGGGCGGACCATTGCACTACATTCTTCCCGCCATCACCCTGGGTTGGTTACCAGCCGCCGGCGTGCTTCGACTGGTGCGTTCGGCGATGCTGGAGACCCTTGATTCCGAATACGTGAAATTGGCTGCAGCGAAGGGTGTGAGCCGGACGAGCGTCATTTGGAAGCATGCATTCAAGAACGCCATGATTGCGCCAATGACGTTTGCGGCATTGATTCTTGCCGGTTTCCTCACCGGCACCGTGGTGACAGAGACCGTATTCGCCTGGCCCGGCCTGGGCAGGCTGGTCGTGACCGCCATTAACAACAATGACTTTCCGGTCATGACCGGATGCGTCCTTATCTTCACCGCTTTATATGTAGGTGTCGTTTTCCTCGTAGATATCTCGTACGGTCTCGTGGACCCGCGGGTGAGGGTGAGGTAGCTTCGTGGCGATTGCAGACGAAGTTCGCGGCGTGAGCGGTGACGTTGAACGGGCATTTGCTCCTCCCTCGCGACGCCGGACCATAGTCCACGCCCTCCGCAGGTGGCCCATATT
Source organism: Dehalococcoidia bacterium (assembly GCA_965220275.1). GTDB lineage: Bacteria > Chloroflexota > Dehalococcoidia > Lucifugimonadales > Lucifugimonadaceae. The sequence continues at coordinate 10,499 of CBDCPN010000008.1, forward strand.
GCCGGCGGTCATCATCGTCACACTTGTCGTTTGTGCGATCTTTGCGCCGCAGATCTCCCCGCATGACCCGTTGCTCAACTCATTGCGAGAGAGGAACGACGAGCCGTTCTGGATGGCGGGCAGCAGCGGCAAATACGTCCTGGGTGGAGACCCGCTGGGGCGCGACGTACTGAGCCGCATCATCCATGGCGCCCGAATATCCCTGATGGTGGCGGGAATAGCCATCGCCGCAGGACTCCTGATAGGTACCACGCTTGGGTTGATAGCCGGGTACGTGGGCGGGCTGATCGATGAAGTCATCATGCGGATCCTGGATATCAACGCCGCTGTGCCCTTCATTCTCCTGGCTTTGATAGTGGTCATTGTGTTGGGGCAGAGCCTGACGACGCTGATCATCGTCCTGGCTCTCAGCAACTGGGGCGGACCCGCCCGACTCGTGAGGGGACAGGCATTCCAACTGAAGACGCTGGACTACGTGGCACAATCGCGGGTATCAGGCGCCTCAGGAGCGCGGATAATCTTCAAGCACATATTGCCCGGGGTCCAAAGCACGATCATCGTTGTGGCCACCCTCGAAGTTGGCAGCGTGATACTGGCGGAGTCGATACTGAGCTTCCTTGGAGCGGGGGTCCCGCCGCCGACCCCGGCATGGGGTTCGATGGTGTCCGACGGCAGGGACTATCTCGGCTCCGCCTGGTGGGTGGCTTTCTTCCCGGGCGTGGCGATCTACCTGACCGTGCTGGCATTCAACTTCATGGGCGACTGGCTGAGGGACAGGTGGGACCCGCGGCTCCGTCAGTTATAGACATTCGCACAATCGATCACAATCCAGCTAATCGTGATTGCCTGAACTCAAGAACAGAAAGGCACATGTCATGAAGGTGATTCACTACCTCAACCAGTTCTTCGGAGGAGTCGGAGGTGAGGAACACGCCAACGACCCGCCGCACGTTGTCGACGGCGCCGTCGGTCCCGGCCGGGCGTTGAACGCGGCCTTAGGGGATCACGGATCGGTGCTGGCGACGATCGTCTGCGGTGACAACTACTTCGTAGAGAACGAAGCGGAGGCAGAGGCGTTCGTCACCGGCGTGATCGAGAAGTACCGGCCTGACGTCGTAGTTGCCGGCCCCGCGTTCGATTCCGGGCGCTACGGCCTTGCCTGTGGCCTGGTGTGCAAGATCGCCGGGCAGTCCGGCGTTCCCGGCATATCCGCCATGGAGCCGGACAACCCGGGAGTGGGCGTCTACAGGCGAGACTTCATCTGCGTCCCCACGAGTGCCAACGTGACCGATATGACCCGCATCCTGGCATCGGTGGCGCCTTTGGCCACCAAACTTGGTTCGGGTGAGCAACTCGGCTCGGCGGAGGAAGAAGGCTACATCCCGCGCGGGTACCGCAAGGACGTTCAGAGGGAAAGGCACGGCGCACGGCGGGCTGCCGATATGGTCCTGGCCAGGATCATGGGGGAGTCCTTCGACAGCGAAATAGTCGTAAGGGACTACGACCATGTTCCGCCGCCGCAGTCGCTGAGTTCGCTCAAGGACATCAAGATTGGAGTGGTCACAAGCGGCGGGCTCGTCCCGAAAGGCAATCCCGACAAGCTATCCGCGGCCAGGGCGGACGCCATCTTCCATTACGACATCGACGACATGTCTGAACTCACACCGGGCGAGTGGGAGACAATCCACGGCGGGTATGGCCACTACTGGGTCAATGAACGAGACCCGAATTACGTGGTGCCTCTGCGCAGCCTGCGCATTCTCGAAGCCCAGGGACAGATCGGTTCTGTGTACGGCCAGTACATCTCGACGGTCGGCAATCAGACTTCGATCACCAATGCCAAGCGGTTCGGAGCGGAGATCAGGAAGGAATTCCAGGAGGAGGGCGTCGGCGCCGTTGTCCTGGTACCGACCTGAGGTAGCTGCAATCGTTGCGGCGCAACGATAACCAAGGAATTGGAGCGCGCCGGCATTCCCGTGGCCGTCATCAGTGCAATTCCGATCGTGCCATACACGGTGGGAGCAAACCGGGTCACCCGCGGCGTTCGGATCGAGCACGTGTGCGGCGATCCCACACTGTCTGAGGACGGGGACCGCGATTTGAACATGCAGATTGTGAAGACGGCCCTGAAATCCCTTACGACGGACGTCGACGGGCCGACGATCTTCGATCCGGACACGACGGAAGTGAGAGAGTTGGAACATGTCACTTAAAGTCGGAACGTTCCCCGTCCACAGCCTCGAAGCCGGCTCGAAGACAAGCTGGGATGATGGGACCCTGACCATCGACAAGGCGGGTCTCACGGAGTCGGCACAGGCCGTGCCCAACGTGGAACACGTATCCGTTGACATTGCATGCCCTGGCGAGTCGGCGCGGATCATCAACGTGAACGATTTGATGGAGCCTCGGGTCAAGGTGGACGGCCCGGGAACCGCCTATCCCGGCGTGTGCAACAGGTCCCTGGACACCGTGGGCAGCGGTACGACGTACCGGCTGGGCGGCATGGGGATCGTCGAGTCGGTGCTTGGGCAGAGGGCGGCCCGTGTGCGGACCAGCACCGCCGAGGAGGCGTTGAAGCTCAAGCAAAACGAACGCCCTCAGAACTTCGTCGACATGTCCGGCCCCGGGGCGGTAACGCCGGCTTCCGGACTGTGCAACGTGTGCGTCAGCATCACGCCGGAGGATGGGCTGGGACCGGAAGACGAGTACCTGGCGACGCATACTGCGACCCTGAAAGTCCTGGACGGCATCGCAGATGCGGTGCGGGACCTCGACCCTCCCGAAATGGATGAGTACGACACCGCCAACCGCGATCCCTCCCTGCCCGGCGTGGTCTTCATTTGCAACTTGATGTCCATGGAGTTCTGGACCGGACCGGACTCCAAGATGGGGACGGCCGTCTACGGCGTCACCCGGCTCTCAGCGCCCTGGCTAATCCAACCTGAGGAAATGTTCGACGGCGCGGTTTCGCAGCGCGTCTCGTGGCATTTCACGAACAACCCGATTGTGGAGGAACTGATCTCCAGGCACGGCCGGGACCTCAACTTCCTGGGATGCATCATCCAGCGCACCAACTGGGGTGGCCAACGCGAGATGCAGTTGTCCGCGTCCAGGTCGGCACAGATGGCCAAGATGCTCGGCGCTGACGGCGCGATTATTTCCACCAACATCCGCGGGCGACGGTTCGTCGACACGGTACTGGGTATACAGGCGTGCGAGCGCGCCGGTATTCGGACCACGCTCATTACCGAGGAAGAGGATGACGAGGACGGCACGGCGCCGCCGTTGCTGGTCTTCACGCCGGAGATGGAGGCCATCGTGAGCACCGGTGCGGGGGCGGTCGGCCCATTTCCGGCTGTGGAGCGGGTCCTGGGCTCGAGCGACGGCGACATGGAGGCATGGGCGGGCGACCTGCCGGCCATTGCAGGCCGCTACGGCGCCTTCCATCTCCAGGACTTCTACGGATTCGGTAAGCAGAGCCGCGTCGACTACTGATCGGGTCTGATGCCGGCCAAGACGGGTTGATCGGTCGTGATCAAGGCTGCTGGCGCGCTGCTCATAGTGGGAATTGCGGTCTTCGTCGTGTCGGCAGGCACTTTGTTTCTAACACAACGCCGGCTCGACGATCTGCCTGCCAATCCCGTCAACCAACTGTTGATTGCTGAGAAGAAGAACCTCGAAGAGGTGGAGGTCATGTCCCGTAACGGATTGATCGCCGGCGCGGCGCTGGCAGGCGTCTCCGGCCTGACCGTCGCATGGATTTACGCCCGCGGGCGGTGACGACGGTACGCGGCGCACGACACGCGAACAGGCTTGCTTCCCGGCCTCCGCGATCCGAGCCTGTCCTGACGGCAGCGGCTGCCTACAAGCGGGCCTTGCCGCCCCCTACGGTGAGGTTTTCGCCGGTTATGTAGCTGGCTCCCGGTGAGGCCAGAAAAGCCACGGCGGACGCGACATCTTCCGGCACTGCGAGCCTCCCCATTGGAATCCCTTCGGCCCGACTTCGCGTGAACTCTCCGGGCTCGAGGCCCTGTAGTTGCCCGAATATCCTGTCCGCTTCATCGCCGAACTTCGTGTCTACTATGCCCGGCGATACCGCATTGACTCTGATCCCGTATTTGGCCAGGTACGCTGCTGCCGTTACCGTCATGGTGACTACTCCGGCCTTTGAGATGGCGTAGGGCGGCGAAAAGGTCATACCACCCCATGCCGATATCGAAGCGATGTTCACGATGCAACCCGACCCCTGCTCGATCATCACTTTGGCGGCCTCTTGCATGATGAAGTAAGGGCCTTTCAGGTTCAGGTCGATAGTCCAGTCCCAGGTCTCCGGGGAAACCTCCGGAAAGGCCTGTATTCGGGATGCTCCAGCATTGTTCACAAGGATGTCGATTCGTCCGTATCCATCCGTTGTGGCCGTGATCAGACGTTCGGCCTCATCCACCTTGCTCGCATCGAAGACGCCGCCAGAAGCCTCAAATCCCTCGCTCTTGAGATCGGTCAGGGTCTCTTCCAGGGTCTCCGCTTCGATGTCGCTCAGGAATAGCGACGCCCCTGAGCGGGCAAGCTGGAATGCGGTAGCTCTCCCGCTTCCTCGGCCTGCGCCGGTTATTGTGGCAACCTGTCCGCTCAGGTCCAGACCACTTGAACTTTCGTTAACGTTGCTCATTGCCATTTCACTCCCTCGGATCTCTGCTTTGAGACAGTCTAAGTCTAAGCAAGCATTCTAGATTCAGCGGGCTGGTTACAAAACGGGGCCGACCCGCGTGGGCCATGTTCGACGGCGCAACGACCGCACCATCATTGTCGGCAATAATATGGGACTCTGAACCGAACTCCAGGTCATCTAACCTTCGAACGTCCTGACGTGCCGCCGTGGCAACAGACGGGACACGCGAAAAAGGAGCACCATGCCGCTTCCCATAACTGCCGACTACATCTTTGAAGTACCCGCGGTCTCGCAGCCTTGCCTCGCTGACGACAACTCCGCTGTTGCGTTCGTCAAGACGACGATTGACCGGACGAAGGTGGAGCGCGTGTCAAGAATCGTCGTTTCGCGTCGCCCGTTAACCGATGTTGTCGACTTGACTGATGGTCCAAAAGACACCGCGCCGTTCGTCGATGACGACCGCGTGCTCTTTCTCCGACCGGACGCCAATGACAAGAAGCAGGTCTGGTCGGTCCCTCTCAGTGGCGGGGACGCGACACGCATCACCGACCTTCCGGGCGGCGTGGAAGAATTCGCTCTTTCGCCGAGCGGGCATGAAATTGCGGTCGTCTCGACAGTCGACCCCGACGCGGAGGAAGAGGAGTCGGATGTGCCCCGCGTGCGAGTCGTCAGTCGCATCCGCTACCGCCACGAAGAGCGAGGGTTTACCGGCGACGCCTTTCGGCAATTGTTCGTCGTGGATGCAGAGTCGGGATCTGCCCGCCAGATAACAGACGGCGAAGGAGATAACTGGTCGCCCAAATGGTCGCCCGACGGCAGGTACCTGGCGTTCATTTCCGACGACATCGAGGACAGGGACATCACGACGCACACGCAGGCCAAGGTTGTAACCATGCCGCAAGGTAAGCCGGTTTCCTGGTCCGACGATCTGCCCTTCGTCTGGGCGATCGGATGGTCACCGGACGGCGAGTCGCTGGCTGCAGCCGGTAGCCACGACCCCGAATTGTGGGACCCGCGCTCGGCCTGGCTCTACGTCCTGGACGCGGGCGGAAAGGCGCGCAGGATCACCGACGGCCTCTATACACCCGTTCCGGAGTGCGGGCTGTCGTGGACTAAGCAGCGCGACATCGTGTTCGTCGGCGTCCACCGGGGAGAGTACTTCGTATGTTCAATCCGCCCGGACGGCAGCGACTTCAAGCGCATCACGAACGGAGGCGAGTCGATCGGTGGCGTGTCGATCAACGGGAGAGCCTCCAACGCGGCCATCCTTGTCGAATCACCGCGTTCGACGCCAGAACTGGCGTACGTCGATCTCGATACGGCACTTACCCGGGCGATCACCTCGTACGCTGGACCGTACTTCGAGTCCCATCCGCCTGCCCGCATGGAGAAGTTCACCATTCGCCGCGGCGGTTTCGAGATTGAGTCGCGCGTGCTGTTTCCGCCCGACTTCACTGACACGAAAACCTATCCGCTGGTTGTCGACATCCACGGCGGACCGAACGGCCGCTTCTCGGACAACTTCGATCCTGTGCACCAGATCCTCGCGACGAACGGTTACGCGGTGCTGACCGTGAACCCGCGCGGCTCATCCACCTACAGCCCGGAATTCACCAAGGCCGTGCGCGAGGACTGGGGCGGCGAAGACTACCTCGACATTCTCGCCTCGGTGGAAGAACTGGCCTCCCGGCCATACGTGGACGAAGACCGCATGGCGCTTCACGGGTCGAGCTACGGCGGATTCATGAGTTCCTGGATAGTTGGACACGACCACCGGTTCAAGGCTGCCATTGTGGCCTCGATGTGCGCCAACCTGCACAGCATGTACGGCACTTCCGACCTTGGAACGGTCCTGGGGGACCTGAACTGGGGAGGGGTCTACAACGAAGCGCGGGACAAGTACCTCCAACTATCGCCCATCACTTACGCACCCGACGTACAAACACCCGTGCTTCTGATACACGGGGAAAGCGACTTGCGTTGCGCGATAGAGCAGAGCGAGCAGTACTTCGTTGCGCTCAAACGGCTCGGCAAGACCGTGGAATTCGCCAGGTTCCCTGACTCAGACCACACGTTCCGCAGGTCCGGCCACCCGAGCCTGATAGTCGAGTACTACCGGCTGGTTTTTGACTGGCTGGAGCGGTACATCGGGCCCGGTGTCGCGTGACGCGGATGATCAAACCGTTCCAGATTCCAACCGGGTTAAGACGCACCGACAACAAGCTGATTCGTGCCAATTCCATCTAGCCCGGGTCGATGCGCGCATTTAACGCGGCGTCCATTGCAGCGAAATCGGGGACGTACTAACATGCCGGTGGATTGCAACAATAGCTTCTCGGCATCTGCGTAGCGCAACGTTGGCAACTGTGAGACCGGATCCGGTGAGGAGGACGAAATGAGTTCATTCAGGTCAAGTTGGAAGCGGCTGGTGACCACCGCGTTCCTTGTGGTCGGCGGCCTGCTCGCCGCCCTGGCGGTTGCGTGCGGGACCGCTGAGCCGGAGGTGGTCACCCAAATCCAGACGGTGGTCGTCGAAAAACCGGTCACCCAGGTTGAAAAGGTGGTGGAGACCGTCGTCGTCGAGAAGGTGATCGAAGGCGAGACCGTCAGGGTTGTAGAGACTGTCCTGGTGGATAGGCCGGTCACCCGCACCGAAAAGGTAATCGAGACGGTTATCGTCGAGAAACTCGTCGAAGGGAAGACCGTGCAAGTTGTTGAGACGGTGGTCGTCGAAAAGCAGGTCACCCGAACTGAACAGGTTGTCCAAACAGTCGTCGTTGAAAAGCCGGTGACTGTCACGGAAGAGGTAAAGGTAGTTGAGACTGTCATCGTCAGGCAGGAAGTAACGATCGTGGCGACACCCACGCCGGTCGGCATGATGCCTGTTAGCGGCGGGACCGTGAGGTGGGCGCTGGACGACAACGTCGCCACCCTGGACGCTCTGACGACGACCTCTCAGCCGGAAATCGGCGCTCTGCACAGCCAGGAGAAGCTCTTCGAATTCGACGAGAATCTCACCCCTCAGCCGTCCCTGGTTGAGAGTTGGACTTCCAGTGACGACGGGCTCACGTGGACCTTTACGTTGCGGGATGGAGTCACCTACAACGCGCCCGTGGAAGGCCGCCCGTTCACGTCTGAACACGCAATGGCCAACTGGAAGCGCTGGCTTGCAAGGGACAACTTCGGCGGGATACTCAACGGGTTCATCGAGTCCATCGAGACCCCCGACGACCTGACATACGTCGTGACCCTGAGCGAGCCGACAGGACTTCTCCTGGACGGGTTCGCCCGCCTCGGTGGTTACTCCCCGTACATGATGCCGCCCGAGATGTACCAGGTTGACCCGGACGATGGCCCCGGAAACGGCGACTTCGAGACGTTTGGCGGCACGGGCCCATACCAGTTGGTCCAGTGGCGGCCGGGCGACCGTCTCCTGTTCACAAAGTGGGCTGACTACCAGTCTCCGCCGGGCCCGACTTCATTCCTTGCCGGCACCAGGCTGGCATACGCCGACGTGCTGGAAGCAATCGTGATTCCGGAAGAAGCGGCCCGCATCGCCGCCCTCGAGACGGGCGCAGTCGACTGGATTGGCACGATTTCAGGCGACCAGAAGGCGCGGCTCGAAGCGAACCCCGACCTGGAAGTCTTCATAGATGACACCGGGCCGGTCCGCATCGGAGCATGGCCGAACCACGTCAAGGGGCCGATGAGCGACTCGCGAGTACGCCGGGCGATCATGATCGCGTTCCCAAACGAGGACGCTCTGCTTGCGACGGCGGGCGACGCGTCCCTGTACAGGGAGTGCGGCTCACTCATGCTCTGCGGTACCCGCTGGGGCGGCATACGCACACCGGGTGACACGATCTACTACGATCCGCCCGACCTGGATGCGGCCAAGGCCCTCATCGATGAGGCGGGCTTCACCGGCGCCAAGATGACCCTGCTGACCAGGTCCGGCTCCGCCCCGTCTGCCCTGGTGATGCGCGAAGTGGTAGAAGACCTGGGATTCGATGTCGACTACCAGCACGTCGACGCAGCCAGCTACAAGGAACGCAGGGCCGATACGGACAAGTTCGACATGTTCTTCACCGGCGGTCCGGTCTCCTGGGGCGGCATCAGCCCGTTGCTCAACAGCACTCTCGCAAAGGAAAAGTACTGGAACAAGTACCAGGACCCGTCAGGAAACTTCACGGCGATGCTTGAGGAGTTTGCCCGGGCGCCGAGGGAGAGGCAGGACGAACTGATAATCGAGATGCAGGAGTTGTTCTTCAAGGACTTGCAGTACATCCCATTCGGGGAGGTGGTGTCGGTCTTTGCCAAGAGCAAGGCGCTACACGGAGTTGAAATCCGGCTGCTCGGCACTCACACCAGCTTCGTGAATTCCTGGAAGGACAGATAGCAGCCCGTTCGCCTGACACAGCAGGATTCCCCTGTTGGATGAATGCGAAGCCGGGCCCGCCCCCGACCGACGCGGGGTGGGTCCGGCCCGCGTTAACGTGCTGACTTCGATTGCAAACGCACCCTCGGTGTTAGTGTGTGGTGGCCGCGCCCGTACCGTCAGCCGGCATCAACCACTGACCACCACAGTCCGATCCTATAAATGAGCGGCTACATCCTCCGGCGACTCGTCGTCAGCATTCCTGTTGTCCTGATCGTCGCGATCCTGACGTTCTCGATCACGTACATCGCGCCCGGTAACGCGGCGTACGCCATTGCTGGTGAGGATGCGACTCCTGAGGACATCGAACGCATCACGCTGGAGATGGGTCTCGACAAGCCATTCGTCGTCCAGTTCGGCAACTGGTTCGGAGGAATCCTGCAGGGTGACTTCGGTCGATCGCTATTTACCGGCCACCAGGTGACGGAGCTCATCGGCAACAGGATGGAGCCGACGATTAGCCTGACAGTACTCGGGTTGCTGTTGTCCGTCCTGATAGGGATTCCCCTGGGGGTCGTGGCCGGGTGGAAAGCCCACACCTGGATCGACCGCGTAATCATGTTCTTTTCCGTTCTGGGCTTTTCCGTTCCGGCGTTCTGGCTGGGCTTCATGCTGATCCTGATGTTCGCCGTGAGCCTTAGATGGTTCCCGGCCATCGGTTACGTGAGCGTGTTGGAAAGCGTTCCCGGGTTCTTCAAAAGCATGACGCTGCCGGCCCTGAGCATTGCGGTCTCAGGGGCGGCGATAATCGCCCGGATGACTCGCTCCAGCATGCTGGAGATCCTCAACGAGGACTACATCAGGACTGCGCGCGCCAAGGGCCTGACGGACCGCGTCATATTGCAGAGGCACTCGCTCAAGGCTGCGTCGCTTCCCGTCGCCACGATAATCGGCTTGCTACTGGCCGGATTGCTCACAGGCGTTGTTGTTACTGAAAAGGTGTTCACCATCCCCGGCCTTGGCCGCCTGGCGGCCGACGCGGTGGTGAATCGAGACATTCCCGTAATCCAGGCGGTGGTGCTGGTATTGGGGGCCATCATCGTTTTCACCAACCTGCTGACCGATGTTGTCTACGCATACCTCGACCCAAGAGTCAGGTACTGACGATGGCTATTCACGACTCAGTTCAAGTCGGTCAGGGCAGGCAAAGCCCGCTGAGGCGCGCGCCGCGGATTGGGTTGCGGCTGTTGGCGCGCAATCCGAACATGAGCATCGGCATCCTGATCCTGGGCGTCATGGGCATCGTCGCCATCTTCGCGCCGTTAATCGACCGGTACGATCCGCTGCGGCTTGCAGTCACGGACCGCCTCATGTCCCCTGACGCTGAACACTGGTTCGGCACTGACAGTTTCGGCAGGGACCTTTACTCTCGGACCATTCATGGCGCAAGACTTTCGCTTCTCGTGGGAGCGAGCGTCGTGGCGATTGCCGCAATTGCCGGGGAGATAATCGGGCTGATTGCCGGGTACGACCGGCGAATGGACGCGGTGTTGATGCGCATCGTCGATGCCATCATGGCGTTCCCCGGTCTGTTGCTGGCGCTTGCGTTGATAGCGATGCTGGGGTCGAGCGTACAAAACGTCGTAATCGCCATCTCGGTAAACGCGATACCTTCGATTGCCCGCGTGGTGCGGAGTTCGGTGTTGAGCCTCCGGGAACGGCCGTTCGTGGAGGCCGCCCGGGCTACGGGAGCGCCGACCTGGCGGATATTGCTGGTGCACATAGCGCCCAACACCCTTGGGCCGGTAACGATCCAGGCCACGTTCCTGTTCGCCGTGGCGATGTTGACCGAGGCGGGGCTGAGTTTCATTGGCGCCGGAGTGCCAGACTACGTGCCGAGTTGGGGCAACATCGTCAGCATGGGCAGAAACCAGTTGTACAACGCTCCGTGGATCGTGGTGATCCCGGGCATATTCCTGACGATGACGGTCCTGGCGGCGAACCTGGTAGGCGACGGCCTGAGAGATATCCTCGATCCGCGTCTCAGGGGCACCCGCACATGACGCAGCATCGAATCGGAGATTGCATCAGTTTAAGATTGACGCCGCGCGCCACCTTGAACGGCGCTGCTCAACCGGGTGGAGGCGCAATTGTCGCGTCGGGAACCGCCACATGATCTGTTGGAGTCAGAGCGTCCGCTGCGGCGGACTGACCAGGGGAGAACAAAGTTGACCAAACTGACAGCCGAAGAGTTGCGCGCGGAGTTTCCGGTAGTCGATTCCTACACCTACATGGACTCGGCATATTGGGGGCCCTACCCACGACGCACCGCCGAAGCAATCACGGAATTCGTCCTGAAGAGAAGCACGATTGCCTACCCGTTCGGTCGAGCGGATGAGGACCGGGTGTTCGTTGACAGCGTCCGGTCCAAGATGGCACAGGTGCTGAACGTAACGCCGGAAGAGGTCTGGTTCCCGAAGGGCACCACCGACGCCATCAGCACCGTGGCGAATGCACTGCTGAAGCCTGGGGATGAAATCCTGGTCGGAGGCCTCGACCACCCGGCTGACTACGCGGTCTGGTCGAACCTGGCCGAACGTGGAATAACGGTTACGGTGGTGCCGCAGCGGGACTACCGCATGGATGCCGATGACATCGAGCGAGCTATAAGTCCCCGGACGCGCGCCATAGGGATGTGCCTGGTCAATACGTACAACGGGTACCGGCAGGACCTGGACGCGTTGAGCCGGGTGGCGGGCGAACACGGCCTCTACCTGTTCCTGGACGCCATCCAGGGGATGGGTCACCTGGACATCGACGTTGCGAACAGCAACGTGACGATGATGTCGGCGGGCGCATATAAGTGGATGTGCTCTCCGGAAGGTCTGGGCGTGTCCTACGTGAACAGAGACGTCATCGAAGACATCATTCCGCACACGGTGCACTTCTACAGCCTGGACCCGCGGCAAAGCGACTGGGAGACGTTCGTGGGCCAGATGTTCGATTACGGCGCGTCGGGCAGCGGGCCGCAGCAGATTCCGGCCGGAACGCTAGGTTACCCGGATGCGGCCGTTCGTATGGAAGTAAGTCCCAGCGTAATCGCGTTACTCGGACTCAACCAGATGGCGGACATCATCCTGGAGTTCGGCGGCATCGGGGCCGTGGAGAAACGGGTCCTGTCGCTTTCATCCCAGTTGCGGATCACGGCGCAAGAGCACGGGCACACGGTCCTGTCGCCGCCCGAACCCGAGGGCATGACTGGTATCAACGCCATCGCGGTGTCAGGCGAGGAATTCCAGGCGTACGCCCAGGAGCGGGGCATTTACCTCTGCGTGCGACCTGCCTCCGTCCTGGGTGAGGCCTCGGCTCGCGTAACCCCGCACTTCTTCAACAACCAGGACGACATTGACTCGCTCGTGGGCGCATTGGACGACTACCGGGACAGTTAGTTCGAACGAACTCGTTGCCGGCCCGCCGTCACGAGGAGGACTTGAAGATCGAATCGATACACTACCTGCTGAATTACAGCACCGGCAATTACGTCCTCACCGGGCGGATCGTCGATGCCGCCACCGGCGAAAAGGTGGGCGGACGAGTCCAGATCATCGGTACTGAGGGAGCGCCGGTCGCTCCGCCGGACGCGATGTGGAAGATCGGCACGGGCGAGCCGTTCTTCTATTCCGACGGCGAATTTACGCTGAACGTCCCCCGCGGCCGGGTGCAGGTCACGGTGGAGCGCGGCACCGAGTACGTTCCCTGGCGCCGCACGCTGGAGTTCAACGAACCCGGGCACGTGGACTACGTGATCGAACTCGAACGCTGGTGTGATCCGGCGGCCGACGGCTGGCACCCTGGGAATTTGCATCTCCACTATAAGGAGACTGAGGACGATCCCGACCGCCGGATAATGTACGACTCGCGCGGAGAAGACCTACGCGTAACGGCCCTGAGCTACGTCAAGCGGTGGGACCTTCCTTACGCCAGCAACAGGTACGCTCCCGGTGTCCTGAAGAAATTCACCGACGCCCGGCACCACGTCCAGTGCGGCGAGGAGACCAGGCACTACATGGTGTCTGACCACCTTTACGGCTTCGGCCACGTAATGCTTCTCGACCTCCGTAACGTCGTCATTCCGCCCGGGCGCGGGCTTCTGATCGACGCCTTCGCACCGGAGTACCCGCCGATCAGCTACGCCTGCGACGACACGCACCAGCAGGGCGGCGTGGTCATCTGGTGTCACAACGGCCACGGCATCGAGTGCTCGGTGGCGGCGATCCTCGGAAAGGTGGACGCGCTGAGCTTGTGGGACGTCTACTGGGAGGACCTTGAGTGGGACGCCTGGTACGCGCTGCTCAATTGCGGCATCCGGCTGCCGGCGTCCACCGGGTCGGACTGGTTCCTGTGTTCCGCCAACAGGGTCTACACGAAGACCCAGCCCGAATTCGAATACACAAGCTGGATGCAGGCCCTGCGTGACGGTAAGACATTCATCACCAACGGCCCGATCCTGGACATCGCCGTTGACGGTTCAAGCGTGGGCGACACGGTAAAGACCGGGGTCGGGGGGCAAGTGACGGTAGGAGTGGACTGGAAATCGCACTACCCGATTCATCGGGTGGAAGTGGTGGCCAATGGCAAGCCGGTCCACACGATGGACTACTCAAACGGGTCGAATGGCGGTTCGTTCGAATGCGAGGTGGACGTTAAGGGCGACGGGTGGATCGCCGCACGTATCGGCAGTAACTCGCGGGACAGCTTTGCACAGCCGATATGGGCGCACACCAGTCCCGTTTACGTAGACTCCGGCGGCGTGGCCTCCCCGGAAAGAAGCGTCTCAGCCGCCCTGATCGTCCGTCAAATTGACGACTCGATTGCCTGGCTAACCGACGACGGCAAGTTCCACACCGATGAACAGCGGAACGAAGTGTTCGACCTGTTCAGGCAGGCGCGCGACCTGTACCAGGAGATGGTCCAATAAGGCTCACAACCACGCGGCGCGGCATCGTTGGACGAACAACCAGCATTGCGCCTTTGACTCATACGTACTAACATTTCGCGTCGGCGCGACTACGACAATCACTTCCCGGTGGATGCATGGTCACGTCGTTACTTGTGCTTGAGGTATTAGCAGGAGGAAATGATGGGATCATTTAAGCCCAAATGGGCACGATGGCTCACGCTCGGCGTGCTGGCGATCGGCGGTCTCGCAGCCGCAATTGCAGTTGCCTGTGGCGGGACCGAGACGGTTACCGAGCGGGTTGTTGAGACTGTGATTGTCGAGAAGCAACTGCCGGCGCAGACGATAACCGAAAAGGTCGTCGAAACCGTGATTGTCGAAAAGACGATCGAAGGCAAGACCGTAACGGTAGTCGAGACGGTCGTGGTCGAAAAGCCGATCGAAGTGGCCGTGGTAGAGACGGTGGTCGTCGAAAAAGAGGTGTTGGTCATAGCCACGCCGGTGGCGCCTCCGACTCCTGCTCCAACACCGGTCGGCGGTCCGCAAGGCACGTTCAGACTGTCTGTCAGGAACATCATTCCGCCTCTCTTCGTACCAGCGCTTGGCGGCGTCGGGCACGAGCAGGACTTTGCGTCCTGGGGCATGGTCGAGTTCCTCCTCTACGCGGACTATGAAGAGAACATAGACCCGAACATCAGCATGGCCACGGCGTGGGAAGTGGCGGGTGACCAGAGCAAGGTGCGTTTCGACCTGCGTGAGGGCGTCAAATTCCACAAGGGTTACGGCGAAATGACCGCCGACGACGTTGTGTGGAGCATGAACAACGCCATTCGGGAAGGTTCAACCTTCTGGGGCGTTGGCGGCCTGCAGGCGTGGATGGACCGGTGGGAGAAGGTGGACGACTACACGGTCGACTTGTACTTCAAGACCTACCGGGCAACCTGGGCGGAAACTCTGTCCAACCTGTCCACCCACCAGCCCTGGATCTACCCCAAGGCGGCCGTTGACGAACTGGGCGAGTCCGTTGCGAACGTGACGCCGCTCGGCACCGGCCCGTTCGAGAACGTCCTGTACCGCACAGACGACATTGTGATCGTCGAGGCCTTCGACGGCGGCAACCACTGGCGAGCCGAACCGGCCGCGCAGCGGATGGAAGTCGTCGAGATCGAGTCTCCGCTGGTCAGGAACGCAGCCTTTACCACCCGAGAGGTCGACATCATCGAGGTGGCCAACAAGGACATCCCGCAGTTGAAGCGTGCAGTTTCCGGCGCTTACGAGCAGATCGCACGAGGCACCACCTGGCCGCACGTCGTCTACTACACCGGTAACTACTGGCGCGGCGAGGAGGCCTGTGAGTCCTCGCTGGTCACCAGTTGGACGGTCGACGCAGAGTGGCCGCGGCCCGGCTTCAAGCCCGACGCGGAACACCCGTGGATTGGCGACCCGCTCGGCACCGGCGGCAACAGCATGGAGAGCGCGTTGAAGGTCAGGCAGGCCATGTCCATGGCCGTCGACCGGCAGACGCTGCTCGACACGGTATTCGGCGGACTCGGTCTACCAACCGCCATGTACACCGGGTTCATCCCCTCTGACGACGGTTGGAAGGACGAATGGGACGTGTCATACGACCTCGACGCGGCCAAGGCCCTGCTTGCAGAGGCCGGCTACCCGGACGGGTTCGAGTTCACGTTCTACGTCCCGCCGGACCACATCGTGGTCAATCCCGAAGCGGGTGAGGCGGTCGCACAGATGTGGCGCCAGCTTGGCTTGAGTGTCAACATCGAGACCAGCGCCTACGCCACGGCGAGGCCGCGCCACTTCAGGGGTGTGGACGACATTCCTTGGTACCACCACTCCGGCGGAGGCAACCTCGACCGTGAGAAGATCGGCGCTTATGGGCGTTACAACACGTTCCACGGCGCAGAGGTCCCCTGCGAAATCCAGGACCTTGCAGCATCGGTGCTTGACATCGATGACTTCAATGAACGGGTCGAAGTAAACCGACAGGTCCAGGACTACGTCAGCGAGTGGAGGCTCAACCTCCCATTGGGCACCATCAGCGACTACTTCATGGTTGGTCCCAGGATCGCCGCATGGACACCGCACAGGATCGCGGGTCGTTACTTCACGAACCCCGAGACGGTGCAGGTGCGGCCCGACAACTAAGCGCACGCGCACGACGCGTACGCGTTAGAACAGAGCCGTATGCCGGGACACGGTCGGCCACTGAGAAATCGGTGGCGGACCGTGTCCCGGCGGCTTGTGCTTAAATCCTGGCGTCCGGGCGCTTGATTGATGTTGGAAGCCGGTAGCGTAAATTGAGGCAGTTCTTTATCCGGCGGATCATCACCGCGTTTCTGATGATCCTGCTCACGACGGTCTTCACCTTCGCACTGTCGCGCGCGGCAGGTGACCCGAGGGACCTGTACCTGACCATGTACACGACACCGGATGTGTACGAGCAATGGGGTGAACTTCTAGGTCTAAACAAGCCGTTGTACCTGCAGTACCTCGATTGGCTCGGAGATGCTGCTCGACTCGACTTTGGAGATTCCCTGGCGCAGAAGCGCCCCGTGACGGAGTTGATCCTTAACAGGACTCCGGCCACGCTTCGCCTGGCCGCGGCAGGTTTTGCATTCGCCTTGCTGGTGGGCATTCCGCTGGGGGTGCTGTCAGCAGTCAAACGAAGTTCAGCCGGGGACTACGTCGGACGCGTGTTCGCACTAATTGGCCAGTCCACTCCACCGTTCGCACTGGGCGTGATCCTGGTCATCATCTTCGCCGTGGAATTGGGTTGGCTGCCTACCAGCAGGCAGGACCATGGGCTCCGGAGCTACTTTCTGCCCGCCATTACCCTGGGCTGGGCTCCGGCGGCGGGCCTGTTGCGGCTAATACGGTCTTCATTACTGGAAGTGCTTGATTCGGAATACGTTAAGTTGGCGCGCGCCAAGGGAGTCAGCAACAACGGCATCGTTTGGAAGCACGCGCTCAGAAACGCCCTGATAGCGCCCTTGACCTATTCCACTCTGCTCCTGGCCGGCTTTGTCACCGGATCGATTCTCGTTGAGAGCGTGTTCGCCTGGCCCGGTCTGGGAATTCTCGCCTGGCAGGCAGTTGGGCATAATGACTTCGCCTTGATTACGGGGATAGTCATCCTGACGGGGTCAGTATTCATACTGGCGAACTTCACTGCCGACATGCTCTATGCATACGTCGACCCCAGGATCAGGTTTAACTGAGGGAGCGGACCACTTGACGACTCGTGTAACCACAGAGGAGGGGATCAGGTTCCAAGACCGGGAGTCAAGGCGCGGCATTGTCTGGGGCACCTACCGTTTCATCCGGGAGTGGCCGCTTGTGCCGTTGGCGATAATAGCGATGTTCCTGGTGTTCGCAATCTTCGCCGACGTAATCTCAGGGAAGGACCAATTCAACGGGGAGCTTTACGACAGAAACACTCCTCCTATGTGGTATCCCGAAGGATCATCCTCCTATCTGCTCGGCGCCGACCAGCTGGGACGGGACATCTTCACGAGGATCATGCACGGCACCAGGATCTCTCTCATGTTCGTGGGAGTCGTCCTGACATCAGGTGCCATTGCGGGTACGGCGCTCGGGCTCATTTCGGGATGGTACGGGGGGATCACAGACGAGTTCATCCAGCGGTCGATAGAGCTTCTGATAGCTCTCCCGTTCCTACTGGTGGCATTCGTATTCGTCATCGTATTCAGCCCGAGCCTGCCGATGATAATTACCCTCCTGGTCTTATTCAGTTGGGGAGGCTTTGCCCGTATAGTGCGCGCCGAAACTCTGCAATTGAAGAACATGGACTATGTCTCGTTGGCCAGGATTGCGGGCGCCTCGACCCCGCGAATACTGTCTCGGCACATCCTGCCCGGCGTCGTCAACACCGTGGTCGTGCTCGTCAGCCTCCAGGTGGGCGCGCTGATCATTACTGAATCGATACTGAGCTATCTCGGAGTCGGCATTCAGCCACCCACGCCGGCGTGGGGCGTCATGGTGAAGGACGGCTTCGATTACCTTGTGGTGGCTCCGTGGGTATCGATGTACCCGGCCCTGGCCATTGCCTTGACGGTGCTGGCATTCAACTTCCTGGGCGACTGGCTCCGCGACCGGCTCGACCCGAGGCTGCGCCAGTTGGTCTAACGCCGGCCTGAATTCGGGGCGGACTGTCGGGTTGGCCGCGGTCAGGAAAGCCGAAGCACGGGCCCGTTAGCCAACCAGGTCCTCAGCTTCCGCAAGATTCACCGGTGTCATCCGGTTAACGGTGACCATCCCCGCGTGGCCTACCGACGACTGAGCTAGAAGCCTTCGGACGGCCCGGTTACACTCCCTTTTGGGAGCCGCCGTCCACGTTGATGCTCTGGCCGGTCACGTTTCGGGATTCTTCGGACGCCAGGAACGCCGCCATATTTCCGATGTCGACCGGTTCCAGTTCGCGTCCAAACCTGTTGGTCTGCAACACGTGCTTGCGACGCAGTTCGACCAGGTCCTCGCCTGCGTCCGCAGTACCGCTAACTTGCCGGGCACGGGCTATATCCAATCCCATTTGTGTGATCATCCGCGTAGGACAGATGGCGTTGACATTGATGTTGAACGGGGCCGCCGCGCCGGCGGATAACTGTGTGTGCCTGATTACGGCAGCCTTGCTGACGGCGTAAGCAGACCCGCCGAGTTGCGGCGCCGCATCCTCCGGGGCCGGACCAGAATCGCCCATCTCGATCGGGTCGCCAGGCTTTCCGGCGACCGACGAGATGTTGATGATCTTGCCGTAGCGGGCTTTGGCCATGTACGGCATCACGGCATCCGTGCAGTTGACCACCCCCTTCACGTTGATCGCCAGGACGTGGTCCCACGTCGAATCCACCCCGTCGCCGGGCGCGTCAGATGGTCCGAATGCCACGCCGGCGTTGTTGACAAGGATGTCTATGTGGCCCCACTCAGCGACCACTTGCGCGGCCGCCTTCATGGCCGAAGCCCGGGACGAAACGTCAAGGTGAAACGCAAGGGCGAGGCGACCGCGGCGCCGGATCTTCTCGGCAACCTTCTCCGCGAGATCCACCCGGACGTCGCCGATGGCAACGTCGGCACCCTGTTGCGCCAGAACGAGCGCAATCGCCTCGCCCACGCCCTGCCCTCCGCCGGTGACCAATGCGGTCCGACCCGAGAGGTCAATCATCATGGCCCGGCTCCCTTCGTACCAGCTACCGGCAATGTGGCCACTCCGACGTTGTCGGACGCACATCACGCCACGGAATCATACCCTCCGTGCTCAATCACCGGTCCGCAATGGCCGCGGATACGTGTTGAAGTTGGGAGGCTATGCTGACTAGAATTGAATTCACGCCGTTGATCCGCACGGACGCGGTCAATCCGGCCGGAACTTGATATGAAGGCTCGACGAACGAGAGACATCCTGAGTGAGGGCGACCCAGCGCGGCGCGATACCCTCACTACGATGGCGCGGGCCTGATCTCTTATCTCTCGCCCGCGCCTCCTCCCGAAAGCGGCGGCGGGCTTCACGTTTCGTCCGTGAGCACTCCCGGCCAGCGCCATTATGTAGGCCACCTCGCCGGGCGCTACGCATCCGAACCTGCTTCTTCGCAGCGAGCGCGCCGCAGCCCCCACCAGTCCCTATCCCGGGGCAAGTTGCACAACAGAAGTTGGTGAAATGACACAGGAAATCAAGTCCGGCGAACAACCAGCCGCCAAGAACAAGAAGAGACGCTTCCGAGACCTCACGCCTGAAGAACAGGCAGACCTGCTCAGCCGCATGCGCCACTCGGCGGCGCACGTCCTGGCCGAGGCAGTGCTCGAACTCTTCCCACCGGCAAAGCTGACCATCGGCCCTCCCACGGACGACGGCTTCTACTACGACTTCGACGTTCCCGAGCCGTTCACACCTGCCGACCTCGAGCGCATCGAGGGGCTCATGCGCGAATCGATAAAGGCGAACAAGCCATTCGTCGAGCGAGAGGTCGACCGCGCCGAGGCTCAGGAACTGGTCGCAGACAATCCCTACAAGCTGGAGATCATCGAAGGAATTCCGGAAGGCGAGCGGCTCTCTTTTTGCAGCCACGGCGACTTCGACGACCTTTGCCGGGGCGGGCACGTTGCGTCGACCGGCGAAATCAGGGCGTTCAAACTGCTGAACTCAGCGGGCGCGTACTGGCGGGGCAGCGAAGCGAACCCGATGCTGCAACGCATATACGGCACGGCGTGGGAGTCCCCGAAATCGTTGCGTGCTCACCTGCGGCGCCGGGAGGAGGCCGAGAAACGGGACCACCGGAAACTCGGCCGTGACCTGGAGCTGTTCTTCTTCGATCCGGTGGCTCCGGCGAACCCGTTCTTCCTGCCGAAAGGCGCGTTCGTATACAACGCCCTGACCGACTACATGCGAGAGCTTTATGAACGCTACGGGTACCAGGAGGTGGTGACGCCACAGATATTCAAGACGGACCTGTTCAAGACCTCCGGCCACTACGACAACTACCTCGAAAATATGTACATGCTTCAAATAGACGAGCAGGAGTACGGCGTGAAGCCGATGAACTGCCCGTCCCACGCCGTCATGTACTCGAAGAGCCTCTACTCGTATCGCGACCTGCCCATTCGTTACGCCGATTTCGGCCGGCTCCATCGCTACGAGTTATCCGGGGTTACGCAGGGTCTCACCCGTGTCAGGTCGTTTTCGCAGGACGATGCGCACATCTTCTGCCGCGAGGACCAGATCGCCCAGGAGGTGAACGGCTTCATAGACATGCTCGTCGAAAGCTACGAGGTGTTCGGCTTTGACGACACCCGGTACGTACTCTCGCTTAGGCCGGAAAAGCGGGTCGGGTCGGACCAGCAGTGGGACAAGGCGGAGACGGCCCTCAGGGCGGTGCTGGCGGAACGGGACCTCAACCACGAGGAGGCCGAAGGAGAAGGGGCATTCTACGGCCCCAAGATAGACATGTTTGTGCCGGATGCGCTGGGCAGGGAGTGGCAACTCGGCACAGTCCAGGTCGACTTCAATCAACCCGAGCGCTTCGACCTGGAATACGTCAACGCAGAGGGCGGCAGGGAGCGACCGGTGATGATCCACCGCGCCATGCTTGGCTCAATGGAACGCTTCCTGGGAGTGCTGATCGAACACCTTGCCGGGGCGTTCCCCGTCTGGCTCGCCCCGGTGCAGGCGACGATAGTGCCAATCGCCGACCGGCACCTCGAATACGCCGGTTCGGTGCTCGACCGCCTGGCCGACGTCGGCATTCGGGCCGTCGTGGACGACTCCAGCGACCGTATGAACGCCAAGATCCGCCGTGCCCAGCTACAGAAAGTGCCCTACATGCTGGTGGTCGGCGATCGGGAGGAGGAGGCCGACGCGGTTGCGGTGCGCACCCGTACCGGCGGCAACCTCGGCGCGCGCCCTGTCGATGAGTTCACGAAACACATCGTCGAGGAAGTCAAATCCAGGTCCAGGACGTAGGCTCTGCAAGTATGGGCCAGGTTCGCGCCAAAGTTGACGGTAACCCGGCGCGATGCTAGTGTAACGGTGCTCCGGGAAGCGACATCGCGTGTGATTGCGCGCACCGGTTTGGACGGTATGCAAGGTTGAGAACCTCAGAAATTCGAGAACGTCTCCCCATCACCGTTTCGACCACTAATGTCGCCCTCGACGTACTTTTGATAATCGGCCCAGCCCGCGTGTCCAGGCATGCACGCGGCAGTTGCCACAGCGCCCGGTAGTTCATCAGTGAGTTCGGAAAAAGTAACACTCCATCGCGGTCTGCAAGGCGTCTACTTCGACCGGACCGAGACCACGTTCATCGACGGCCGCAAAGGCGTCCTTGAGTACCGCGGTTTCTCGATCCACGACCTCGCCGAAAAATCGACCTTCGAAGAGACCTCATACCTGCTCCTCTACGGTTCATTGCCCACTCGCGCCGAACTGGAAGAGTTCGACGGCCAACTCAAGGCCGCGCGGCCAATCCCTGGGGATGTCGTGGACATCATCAGGAAAGTGCAGGACTCGCACCCGATGGACGTTCTTCGGACGGCGGTCTCCGCACTGGCGGCGAGCGACCCGGACATAGGGGACAACTCCGCCGAGGCGACTTTCCGCAAGGGAGTCAGGCTGACGTCCCAGGTCCCGACCATCGTGATGACCCACAACGCCATCCGTAATGGACGAGAGATCGTCGAACCGGACGCCGGGATGTCGCACGCCGCCAACTTCCTTTACATGCTGAACGGCGAACGGCCCAGTGACGACACGGCAGAGTTGCTGGACCGCGATTTCATCCTGCACGCCGACCACGGCTCGAACGCCTCGGCGTTTACGGCGCGGGTTGTCGCAGGCACCGGCGCAGACCTTCACAGCGCCGTAACCGCAGGTGTGGCCGCGCTGTCAGGCCCATTCCACGGCGGCGCTGCGGAGAACGTCATGACCATGACGGAGGAGATCGGTTCGCCTGAAAATGCCGCTGCCTACGTGAAAGAGTTGCTCTCCACCCGCCGGCGCGTGATGGGCTTCGGTCACCGCGTATATCGGGCTGAAGACCCGAGAGCCCGTCACCTGCGCTCGGGCGTCAGGCGACTCAGCCATGAGATGGGCGAACCCAAGTGGTACGACATCCTGGAGGCCGTCATCGAGGCCATGAAGCCGTACGCCCGCCGAGGAATCCATGTAAACGTCGACTTCTTCGCAGGGGCGATGTACCACCTGATAGGAATCCCGAACGATTTGTTCGTACCGATATTTGCCGTCGGCCGCGTACCAGGCTGGACAATCCAGGTCGTCGAGCAATATCGCCACAACATCCTTATTCGTCCGCTGCTGCTATTTGCCGGAGAACGGGAGCGCGAATACGTACCTATAGACGACCGCTAAAACCGAAACGCCTGAAAGATGCACGAGCCACGCCAACGTGGCGAAAGGGGGATGAATCTTGAAAAGCCAGACTTCCGCGCAAGGCGCGTCAAAGAACGGCACTTGCGTTCACTTCTGGCGCGTTGAAGCGCCCAATGGTCCAACAAGCAAAGGCACGTGCAAGTACTGCGGCGAAGTACAGGAGTTCAAGAACTCCATTCCGATAACCGGTTGGCAACGCAGCACCCCTGAGACCAGGCGAAAGGCAGCCGAGGCCAGGCAACGAGCCGCCGGATAGTCCAAACACACCCAGAACCGCAGCGGAGCGCCTGCAGGCGCTCCGCTTTCGCGTTTTGGCAATTCTCTTCACCCCGCACGCGCCGGCACGGAACAGTCTTGCGGGGGCCCGTTTGAAACGCGGTATCCTGCCAGCCATGAACGAACTTGATCTGGCCATACGGCAACGAATCCTCGATTCCGGTCCGATCACGTTCGCCGAGTTCATGGAGGCCGCTCTCTATTCACCTGAAGGCGGTTACTACACACGGCTCGCCGCTTCGCCCGCATCAACGCACTCCGGCGGTCCGCCCGACTACTTCACCAGCCCTATGGCGCACCCGGCCTTCGGAGCCCTGATCTCCGTACAACTGCGGGACATGTGGCAACGCATGGCCATGCCGGCCAACTTCACTGTCGTCGAACTGGGAGCGGGAGACGGTCTGCTCGCTCGCGATGTCACAGCCTACGCAGAAGGTCTCGACCCGGCTTTCGCCGGCGCGCTCGAATACCTGGCCGTGGACCGAGTCCCGCGACGCGACGCGTACTACCCGGTGAATGGCCTAAACAGTGTCCCGTCGGCAATCACCGGTTGCATACTGTCCAACGAATTGCTTGATGCCATGCCGGTGCACCGGTTCGTCATCGAAAAGGGTGAACTGCGGGAGCTCTACGTTGGTCTTGAGGGAGACCGGTTTTGCGAGGTCGTCGGCCCACTCTCGACCCCGGCAATCGCCGACCGCCTGGGGGAGTCGGCGCGAGGACTGCCGGACGGCTACCGGGGCGAGGTGAATCTCGGCATCGACGCCTGGTGGGCAGACCTGGTTTCCGACACGCTCGAATCAGGTTACTTGCTGACTATCGACTACGGGCACGACCGCGCCAATCTCTACGCACCGGCGCGGTGGCGCGGTACGCTGCGGTGCTACTACCGGCACTCCCACGTCGACGATCCGCTGGCCCGCGTCGGGCGGCAGGACATGACGGCCCACGTAGACTTCACGGCCGTGGACGAGGCGCTCAGCTACAGAGGTTTCAACGTAACCGGCCAGACCTCACAGGGGGAGTTTCTTACCCGGCTGGGCGCTGGCCACTTCGTCGAGACTCTGAGGTGTTACGGCATGTCCCACTTCGACCAGGCCGCCAACAGGGCTGGAATTCTCGAGTTGCTCAACCCCCAGGGCATGGGGAGGTTCAGGGTGGCGATTCACGCCAGGAACGCGCCCGCCGAATGCCTTGTTGCCTTGACCGAATCTGACGTTCCAGGGGCCGGTCGCCCGCTACCCCTGCCACTGTTGGACACTCGCGCCGGTCATGCGTCGCTGTTGGCCAGCCGGTACCCCGACGCGGCCAGGATGTCCGGCATCTCATGGGAGGGGACGTTCGAATAGTCCGGCACTATATGTTTCTGATGTTCTGCCTTGAAGAACAAGAAGCCTAAAGGCACTTTAATCTCGATAGATACGTATCACTATGTGTGGTCGCGCCTATGCCGTGTCGAATTAAACTTCGAACGTGTAGGATTTTAAGTAGATACCTCGTCCTGGTTCGGGTTCCCAACCCGGTCTCCTCTTCCTTGACCGTAGGTATCACGTACGCATGACAACCGAGAACCTAAAACAAACTCCCCTCCACGCTTCGCACACGGCAGCAGGCGCGCGCATGGCGCCGTTTGGCGGGTGGGACATGCCGATCCAATACCCGACCGGCATTCTGCGGGAGGTGGCCGCCGTACGTACCAACGCCGGCATTTTCGACGTGTCCCACATGGGGCGCATGGAGTTCTGGGGCGCCGGCGCTGGGCCGTTTCTCGACAGCTTGCTAAGCGCCAACGTCGCGAAACTGCGGCGAGGCCGGTCCCGGTACCACGTCATCTGCAACGAGGCAGGCGGCATTATCGACGACGCCATCGTTTACCGGCTTGAGGAGACGCGCTACCTGCTGATCGTCAACGCCGGAAATTACGACGCAGTGTCAGAGTGGATCGCCACGAATGCCGTTGGCGTCAAAGACCTCGACAGTACGGTGACCACTGAAGAAGTTGCGATGATCGCTATCCAGGGGCCCGAAGCGGTCGGGTTGACGGAACGGTTGTCCGATTCACCGGTCTCATCGCTTCGCCCCTTCGCCATCGGCGACGCTGAAATAGCAGGCATTCCATGCCGAGTCGCGCGCACCGGCTATACGGGCGAGGACGGCTTCGAAATCATGCCCCCTGCGGACCGGGCGGCCGACTTGTGGTCGGCCCTGGAAGACGGGGGCGCAGCGCCCTGCGGACTCGGCGCACGCGACGTGCTCCGGCTGGAAGCTGGCCTCCTGCTGCACGGCAACGACATGACGGTCGAAGAAAACCCCTATGAGGCCGGCCTGGAACGTTTCGTCTACCTGGACTCGCCCGGCTACGTCGCGGCTGCGGCCCTGCGCGCCTTCAGGGATTCCGGCCCGGAGAAGCGGCTGACCGGCTTAAGGATGACCGGCCGCGGCATCGCCCGTCACGGCCACCCGGTCCTTTCAGACGGACGCAGGATCGGCACGGTTACTTCAGGTACGCATTCACCAACGCTTGACGCAAATATAGGCATGGGCTACGTTGACCCAGAGTACGCTGCGCCGTCAACTCCAATAGAAATTGACATTCGCGGCAGGATTGTGGCGGCCGAAACGGCGCCCCTGCCTTTCTATCGACGTTCATCCTGAGCATCCGAGGTCCGCACGAAAACATGTCTGAACAGAACCCCTCCGGACTAAAGTACTCGAAAGAGCACGAATGGGCGCTGGTGGAAGGCGACTCGGCAACCATCGGCGTCACGCACTTCGCGCAGGACTCCCTTGGCGACGTCGTGTACATAGACCTGCCGCCCCCCGGCACGGACCTGGAGCAGTTCGCCAAATTCGGCGAGATCGAGTCGGTCAAAGCGGTGAGCGACCTGTTCACCCCCCTTAGCGGCACGGTGACCGAGGTGAACCAGGAAGCCGTCGACGATCCGGAACGGGTGAACGCCGATCCCTACGGGGACGGGTGGCTCATAAAATTGCGAATCGACGACTCTGCCGGACAGGACAACCTGATGTCCGCCGAGGCGTACGAGGCGCTGCTGGCCGAGTCCGGCTAACCCGGCATGTCGTCCCCGCGCTCCAACTCCCCGTCAGCGGCGTCTCCGCATCCGTATATACCCAATACCGGCGCCGACCGGGCCGCAATGCTCGACGCTATCGGCGTGCCGGGATTCGATGAACTGGTGGCGGACATACCGTCCGCGCCACGTTTACCCGGACCTCGACGTCCCCGAAGGAGCGCCGGAACCGGCGCTCACCGCCGAGTTGGCGCGCATGGCCGGAAGCAACGCGACGCCGGGAGACTACGCGAGCTTCCTGGGCGCAGGCGCATACCGCCACTTCGTTCCGGCCGTAACGCGCTCCATCGCCTCCCGCGGCGAGTTCGTCACCGCCTACACGCCCTATCAGCCGGAGGCTGCCCAGGGCACGCTGCAGGTGGGTTTCGAGTTCCAGACAGCCGTCTGCCAGTTGACCGGAATGGAAGTGGCGAACGCCGGCATGTACGACGGCGCAACCGCCTTCGCAGAGGCCGCGCTTATGGCGTGCCGGATAACCAGGAGAAATTCTGTATCCGTTCTCGAGACCGTCGACGAGAGGCTCGTGGAGGTGCTGGACTCCTATGCCCGCTACCAGGGCGTGGAAATCAACGTGGTCGAATCCTCATCGTCTCTGTCCGACGGCTCGGCATGTCTCATGGCCCAGTCGCCGAACGTGTTCGGTGCCGTCGAGGACCTGGGAGCGGTAGTCGAAGCGGCCCATGCCGGCGGCGCGTTGGCGGTCGTGCACACCAAACCCCATATCGCTTGGCATGTTCAAGCCGCCGGGTGAATACGGCGCAGACATAACGACGGCTGAGGGACAACCGCTTGGCGTTCCACTCAATTTCGGCGGCGCATACGTCGGCCTGCTCGCCTGCAGGCAGACGCACGTCCGGCAGATGCCGGGCCGCATCGTAGGCCGGACGACCGACACCCTCGGCCGGCGCGGGTTCGCCCTGACGCTTCAGACCCGCGAGCAGCACATCCGGCGCGAACGGGCCACCTCGAACATTTGCACGTCCACGCAACTCATCGCGCTCATGGCGACCGCATACGTCGCTGCGATGGGCAAGACCGGTATGCGACAGGTCGCCGAACTGTGCTACCAGAAGGCCCACTACGCTGCCAGCCAGATCGCCAACCTGCCGGGCTATTCGCTGCCGGTCGAGGGAGACTTCTTCCACGAGTTCGCAGTCCAGTGCCCGCTTCCGCCGGCCCAGATCAACCGGCACTTGCTGGAGCGCAAGATCATCGGCGGATACGACGTCAGCCACCGCATACCGAACACGATGCTGCTGTGCGTCACCGAGATGAACCCGCGCGAGGAGATCGATTCCCTCGTGGCGGCCCTCGGTGAAGCAGGAGAATCGGCATGAACAGCCTCCGCGCTCCGGACCGGCGACTGTTGATGGACCGCAGCGTAGCGGGCCGTTCAGCCGTGAGGGTGGCCCCGAGCGACGTGCCCGCAGCCGAACTACCCGACGCGGCCCTGCTCAGGGACGACCTGGAACTGCCTGAGGTGTCGCAACTCGACCTGGTCAGGTATTTCACGCTGCTGAGCCAACTCAACTTCTCGATCGACACCAACTTCTACCCGCTCGGGTCGTGCACCATGAAGTACAACCCGAAGCTGAACGACGAAGCGGCCTCCCTACCCGGGTTCAGCCAGATCCACCCTTCCCAGCCGGATGCGACCGTGCAGGGCGCTCTGAAACTCCTGTACGAATTGCAGCAGATGCTCGGTGAAGTCACGGGCCTTCCAGGCGTCGGCCTCACGCCCCTCGCCGGAGCGCAGGGTGAATACGCCGGCCTGCTGATCGCCAGGGCGTGGTTCGAAAGCCGCGGTGAGTCGCAAAGGACCGTTGCGCTCATTCCCGACAGCGCGCACGGAACGAACCCGGCGTCGGCGGCAATGGCCGGGCTGGAAGTGGTGACCGTACCGTCCGATGAGAACGGCAACCTCGATCTCGCCTCCCTGGCCGCGGCCTGCGACGAACGGACGGCGGTGTTCATGCTGACGCTGCCGAACACGCTGGGCCTGTTCAACCCGAACATACTCGAACTGACGGCCGCCGTTCACAACGCGGGCGGACTGGTCTACGCAGACGGGGCAAACCTGAACGCGCTCCTTGGCCTTGCCAAGCTGGGCGACCTCGGTTTCGACATCTGCCACTCCAACCTGCACAAGACCTTCTCGACGCCCCACGGCGGCGGCGGTCCAGGCGCCGGGCCGGTGATGGTCACGAACCAGCTATCGGAGTTCCTTCCGGCCCCGGTGGTGACCATGTCCGATGGGGAGTACCGGCTAACGCGGCCGGAAAAGAGCATCGGGAAGATCAACGGCTACCACGGCTCGTTCTCGATCCTCGTGCGCGCCTATACGTATATGCGTTCGCTAGGCCGCGACGGGCTGCGCGAGGTGGCGGAGAACGCCATCATCAACGCCAACTACGTCCAGGCCGGGCTGCGCGACCGGTACGACCTGGCGGCCGACCGCTACTGCATGCACGAGACGGTCCTGAGCGCCCGCCGCCAGAAGGCCCGGGGCGTGTCGGCCCTGGACATCGCCAAGCGGCTGCTCGACTACGGCATACACGCCCCCACGATGTACTTCCCGCTTATAGTGGACGAAGCTCTGATGGTGGAGCCGACCGAGACGGAGTCGAAGGAGACGCTGGACCGCCTGATCGAGGTGATGCGCCGTATCGACGACGAAATCGACACAGACCCGTCGTTGCTACACGACGCCCCGCACGACCTGCCGAACACGCGGCTGGACGAGGCCACCGCGGCCCGCCGGCCTTACCTGCGCTGGCGGCCCGAGGAGTAGAGACCGTGAGTGGGAGCGCAGGATGCAAATAGGCGCCCTTGTACTGGGCCTGCTTGGGGCCGTAATCGGATTCGTGGGCGGAGCGACGGTTGCGGTCCTGGGCGGTGTGTCCGTCCTGAACCTGGGTGAATTTGTAGCCCAGTTCGGCTCTGAGGAAAACAGCGTGGCGGTCTGGCGGGGCATGCTCGCCGTGCTGGCATCGATCGTTGCTGCAGGCGGGGCGTTGATGGCGCTGAATCACCCCAGGTACTCGGCGCTCATACTCATTTTGTCGGCCGCCGCCGGTGTGTACCTGATCGGCGGTTACTTCGCCCCTGCGGCCGTATTCCTGGTCCCCGCCACCCTGTTCGCTGTTCGGGCCGGCTTCGGCACGAAGGTCATTGGCTTCGGCCGCCGCACTGCCAGCGCTGGTGCCAGTCCGCAGCGCCGTCGGCCGGCCGGGGGTGGGAACGGCAAAGCGCCGTCTCGTTAGTCGGACGATACGAAGACGGTGGCGGGGTCTACGCCGGTCTCAGTCGGAGACCGCACGCTATCGTTATCGAATGGCTCTAACTTCGAGTTGGACCCCTTCGTGCTGCTGCATACAGCCAATGACCTCGAAGAGGTTGCGGGCCTGGGGGTTGCCAGATGGTCCGAACATGCGCATTAGACTCTTCGGCGGCTTGTTCGTCAGGACGCCAAGCTCCTCGAATCCGATCGTGGCGTTTATGTAGTCGCGCAGCACGATTTTGCCCGTATCGATGTCACCGGCAAGCAGGCATTCGACCCCCTCTTTCAGCAACCCTTCTCGAAAAGCCGGGTCGCGCCGGGCACGGGCCTGCACGGTCTCCCTGAAATCACGTGTGAGCGCCATTCACTAAGTCTCCTGCCGCTTGCGCCCGCACCCGAGCGAAGGCCATCGTAATCCCGCTAGTTGCGCTGGCGCCGAGACCTCCGAACTAGCGACCCAAATGGCTACGTCTCCGGTCGTAAATTGATTCCCGGGTCTCGATCATGCTGTAATGGTAACGGATGCGTTACCGTATCGGCGACGTTCGGTGCTAGCCGCGGCCCTCTCCTGGATTCCAGATCAAGTCCGGAACGACGGTGGCGGCGGCAACCGCGTCCTTGGTTAGACCGTGCCGCGCAGCCCCACCCACGGGCGCCCACATCCCAGCGCACCCTACAGGTGGGCGGTGGAGTGACGGGGTTGGTGCGACGTGCGCCGAGTGAATGTCCGTCGTCTCAGACCCCTCGGCTTCGCTCGGGGTGACATGTAGGGTGCACGGGGTGACATGTAAGGAGCACAGGGTGACAGGCAGGGCGCACAGGGTGACAAGTAGGGAGCAGGGGATGACATGTGGCATGCTCAGGGTGAACGTGGCGCGCATGGGGTGACATGGGGGACGTTCCGGGCGAAACTATCCGAGGTTGCCTCTAGTCACTTGAAGGAGCATGTTTCCGCTGGCAGAAATTGGCTGCCACACACCACCTGATCCACTCCTGGTACGCACCATGAAAATCACCGAAATCACAATCTCCGTTTTTGAGATGACCGGCGTCCTCACGTCGTTTGACCTCGATGAGTCCGGGCGGGCGGGCCACCGGCGTTGGAGGCACCAGCCGCGCCCCTCACTGCCTGGCGTTATGCACCTGCTGCATGTCCGTACGGACGAGGGCATCGAAGGCGTGTGCCCGGTCGGAGACGGCCGGTACATGACCATGCCGGTGCCGACTTTGGAGCAGTTGCGGATACTCGCAGTCGGCGAAAACCCGCTGGACCGCGAGCGGCTGTTCCAGAAGATGAAGCATGCGACGCGGCAGGCGTTCGCCCCTTACGGGTGGTTCGGGGCCTTCGACAACTGCCTGTGGGACATCGCCGGAAAGGCGGCCGGCATGCCGGTATGCGCCCTGATGGGCCGCGTGCGGGAACGCGCGCCCGCCTACTACAACATCCGCGGCGACTCGATGGAAAAGGCCGTTGAGGACTCCGAGTTCGCGGTTGGCGTGGGATTCCCCGCCATCAAGGACCACTTCGTGCAGGAACCGGAGGAGAACATCGAGTGGTTCCGCGCAGTCAGGGACGCCGTTGGGCCCAACATCGACCTGATGCACGACCCGGTCGGTATGTACACGTTCGGCGAGGCTGTCCGGATCGGGCGGGCGTTGGAAGAGGTCGACTTTCGCTGGTTGGAGGAGCCCATGAACGATGTGCGGCGGCACGAGTTGCAAGCTCTCTGCGAGGCCCTCGACATTCCCGTCCTAAACCCTGAGTCTTTGACGAACGCCATCGACTTCAGCGCGGAGTGGCTCATCTCCGGCGCCGCCGACCTTCTGCGGGTAAGCGCCAGGCACGGCGCAACTTCCGTACTGAAGCTTGCCCACCTGGCTGAGTTGCACGGCACGAACGTGGAGATGCACGGCGCCGGCGGCTTGTTTGGCCTGGTCCACACGCACCTGAACTGCGCCATCTCCAACACGAGCTACTACGAGTTCTTCCCCGGCGGCATCCGAGACGAAATAGGCAAGGAGATCGGCATGACGAATCCACCCTTGCCTGAAAACGGATACGTCACCCCGCCGGATAGTCCTGGTTGGGGCGCAGAGTGGGACTGGGACTACTTCCGTAAGAAGACTGTCGAAGTGCTGTAACGGCGCCGATTGTCTTCGGCGGCTTGTTCGTCAATCTGCGGGTACTTGAAATCCGCCGACCTCATCCGCCGCCACACATCACACCGGGGTCGGCTGCGGGTTATGCTGAACTGTAAGAACGACGACGAATTTCGGAGTCTCGGGTCGCCGGTCAGCAAGGTCTGGCACAGCCGCGGACTCACCTAAGGGACCGACATTTGGGATACATCGGCCGAAACGAATGGGTAGCCTACGGGCTGCTTGTCGTGGCAGCGGTGGCGGTGTCCCTGCCGCTGTACCCGTACAGGTGGCACACGTTTATGCATATAGCGGGCGCGGTGGTCTTCCTGGGCAACATCATCGTCACCGCCGCTTGGATGTTGATGGCCGAGCGGACGCGCAGCAACAACGTCATCCACTTCTCCGCCAAGGCGGTAATCCGCGCCGACCTCTTGTTCACATTGCCCGGCGTGCTCCTGATCGTGATAAACGGTTTCGTTATGGCGGTCTCAAGCTGGGGCGGGTGGGCCGCGTTCCACGAGTTTTCGTGGATATCCATCGCCCTCGCGCTGTTCATCGCTTCCGGCGTCATTTGGGTGGGGGCGCTGATTCCAGACCAACATCGCATGGCCGTGTACTCGGACCCGTCCAAATACCCCGATTCACCTCCGTCGCAGTTCTTTTCGGCCCTCCGCAGGTGGTATTTCTGGGGAGCAATAGCAATTGGATTGCCGCTCATTTCCCTGTATCTCATGGTGAACAAGCCAACATTTGGCTGACGGCCCGGCGTTACCACGTCGGCTAACGGGTTGGATCAAGTCCGGGACAAACAGCATCACGGGTCCCGCCGAACTGGACCAACGCGAAAGCGCCGAACTTCGAACGTTCCAGGGGTAACCGGGGTATGCTTGCAGTCTTGGCGGAGGTCGCCAATTCCTTTCTTGAAGGTGTTCGACATGGCAATCAACCCCGGCGACACGGCGCCGGACTTCACTTTGACTTCGCACGAGGGCTCACCCGTCACGCTTTCCGACCTGCGCGGCGCGCCCGTCGTGCTGGCGTTCCATCCGGCAAGCTTCACAGGCGGCTGAACGAACCAACTGACTGAGTTCCGTGAGAACTACGATGACTACGTTTCGGCCGGCGTCCGGCTGCTAGAGGTAAGCGTCGACAACGCGCCGATCCAGAAGGCATGGGCTGAGTCAGTCGGCGGCGTTTCATTCCCGCTGCTCGCAGACTTCCATCCTAAGGCCGAGGTGGCCATGGCCTACGGCATCTACAACGATGAACGGGGAATCGCCGGACGGGCGACCTTCGTGATCGACGCAGAGGGTGTGGTCAGGGACGCGCGCACCTACCCGCCGGGGTCGTTGCCGGACGCCGCCGAGCTATTGGGTGTGGCGACCAGCCTGTAAACGGTCGCGTTCACTAATAGCCCTCTCGCGGCCCACCCCGTTCCCGGGAAACCTGCCCGTTTCACTTTGCAGGGCTGACGCGCGGTGCTTTAATTAGAAATTAATGAAAAGCGCGGCTCCACCAGTGCAGCCGACAATTCTGCAATACGAATGGGGGTAATCATGATCAGCAGCCGAATCAGAAAGCAGTTGTTGGGATTGGGGGCGGCGTTCCTGGTCGCCGTTTTGATGCTGGCGGTCGTCTCATGTGGAGAGACTGAGACCGTCGTCCAGACCGTCGAGGTCGTCAAGGAAGTTGAAGTTACGGTTGAGGTCCCTGTTGAAGTAGAAAAACAGGTGGAGGTGGAAAAGCAAGTTGAAGTTGAAGTTACCCGGGAGGTTGAAAAACAGGTAGAGGTCGAGAAGGAAGTCGAAGTCACAGTGGAGGTCCCAGTCGACGTACCGGCCGAGACCCTTGACCCGCTGATCGTCGGCCACCTGAACGCCCTGACCGGATCGCTCTCATACTTCGGCGAGGCCCATTCCACAAGCATCAGCCTTGCGGCCGACCACATCAACCGGGCTGGCGGAATCCAGGGCGGTTCCGTAGTCCTGGTCCACCGCGACACCGGTGTGAACCCGGTGCAGGGGGTCGCAGCAGCCGAAGAGCTGGTGAACGCCCAGGGAGTGGTGGCGATCGTCGGGGCCCTGGCCAGCGGCGTAACGATCCCGGTCGCAACTTCCGTCACCGTGCCAAACGGCGTCATTCAAATTTCCGGCTCGTCGACAGCCCCGGCAATAACGGTGCTCGAAGACAATGACTTCCTCTTCCGCACCGCACTGTCCGACGCCACGCAGGGCGTGGTCCTTGGGGGACTGGCCAACGCGCTTGGTTACAAGACCGCCGGGATCCTGTACATCAACAACGCCTACGGGGAAGGACTGGCTGCCCAGTTCTCCGCAACGTTTACCGCCCTAGGTGGGACCGTGACCGCGTCTGTGCCGCACGAGGACAGCCAGCCAACCTTCGTCTCCGAGTTGGAGAAGGCTACCGAGGGCGACCCCGACGTGCTGCTCGCACTTAGCTACCAGCAAGCCGAGGTCTACCTGCGCGAAGCGCTGGAAGGCGATTATGCCGACACATTCCTGTTCGTGGACGGGACCAAGATCCCCGAATCGTTCGAGGTGGTCGGCTGGGACCTCCTGGAAGGCAGCTACGGCACAGGGCCGGGCTTCGAGGCCAATCCATCGACCCAGGCGTTTATCGACGCCTACATCGAAACGTACGACAGGGAACCTGAACATCCCTTCATGAACGAGACGTACGACGCCATGATCCTCATCGGCCTCGCTGCGGCCAAGGCGGGCACAACCACTGACTCCGCCGCGATTCGAGACGCCCTGCGGGACGTGGCGAACGCGCCGGGCGAGGTCGTGCGGCCGGGTGAAGAGGGCATCAGGCGAGCGCTGGAGCTTATAGCTGCAGGCGAAGAGGTCAACTACGAAGGCGCTGCCGGTTCCGTCGACCTTGACGAGAACGGTGATGTCATCTCCGGTCACATCGAGATCTGGAAAATCGAAGGCGGTGAGATCGTGTCAGAGCGCCAGGTACCGGTAGACCTGGCCAACCTGGGCAGGTAGTCCGGACCCGGACATACCGCCGACGAGCAATACCAGTCCGTTTCGCCGGGACGTGGAGAGAAAATTCTCCACGTCCCGGCGTTTTTCATGTGCCGCCGGTCTGATGTTCGGGCGGTTCGGCCGCGGCAGAAACCGCCACCCTTCGCCTCGCAATGCGGCGCTGTTCCCCTAGTATGCCGCCGGGGCGCAACAGAATTACCGCAATGATGAGGGCGCCGATCAGGAAGAGACGGAAGCTGGGGTCGGCAAGCACTCCGGGTAATGACTGCGTCCCGGTCCAGATCCCCCACACAACGAACGCCCCGAGTATTGCGCCCCGGTTGTTGGCAGACCCACCCACCATCAGCATGGCCCAGATAACGAATGTGGCCAGCAGCGGATCGAAAGTCAGGGGGGAGAGAAAGCGGATGTGGTGTGCGTAGAGCGCGCCGCCAACACCCATGATCATCGCTCCCAGGATGAATGCCTGTAGCTTGAACTTGAACACGTCCTTGCCACTGGCTTCCGCAGCCGTCTCGTCCTCCCTGATGGCCCGCAGGACCCGTCCCCACGGAGAGTTCACCGCCCGTTGGACGGCGAAGTAGAGGCCGGCAAGCACAATCGCGACCACCACCACGTACAGGTAGTTGTACATGTCCGGTGCGAGCCAGTCCCCCAGGAACTTGGGAATCCTGTACAGCCCTTTGGAACCGTTCGCCAGCCACTTCTCATTCAGGAAGACCAGGCGCACCGTCTCGGCAATTCCCAGAGTGGCTATCGCCAGGTAGTCGTCGCGCAGCCGAAGTGTCACGTAGCCGATGATCAGGGCGATCACCCCGCAGCAAATGGCAGCAAACGCCAGTCCAAACACGAACCAGACATCAACTCCCCAGTCCAGGTAACCCAGGTTTGCCCAGTTGCCGCCGAACTTGAAGTCCTCGAAAAACGCCGCGTCCGGAGGAGAAGTAGTCAGCAAGGCCGACGTGTAGGCCCCGAGCGCGAAGAAGCCCGCGACTCCAATGTTGAACAACCCGGTGAATCCCCAGTGGACGTTCAGACCCAAAGTGAAGATGGCATAGATGCCTGCCACGATGGCAAAGCCAACCAAGTAGTCGATTATTCCGATTACTTCCATCCGTCTACACCCGATCGGCTGGAAACCCTTCCACGAACAGTTGCAATCCTGGGCGTCAATTCCCACCGCCCCCGAATATCCCGCGCGGCCGTACCAGCAACACCGCAATCATCAGGGCGAACGCCACTGCCGGCTTGTAACTCGGGTTGATCCACTGGGTCGAGACCTCCGAAGAGACGCCGATAACGAATGCGCCGGCCAGCGCGCCGTAGGGGTTGCCGATGCCGCCCAGGATGACTGCGGCGAACAGGGGAATGAGAAACTTCCACCCCATGATGGGAAGCATGTTCGCCTGAAAAACCCCCAGCAGTATGCCGGCGGTTGCAGCCAACACCGCGCCCATGACCCACGTCCACCAGATCACTCGGCGAGTACCAATTCCGCTCACCAGGGCCAGGTCGGGATTGTCCGCCGTGGCCCGCATCGCCTTGCCCATTTTGGTCCTGTTGAGTACCAGGTAAACGGTCGCCACGAGGAGGATTGCGACGATGGCGATGAATATGGCGTCGGGCGGTATCCGCACGTCCATTGGGAGGTGAAACACCTGCCGCGTCTCACGCGGGAAGCGCTGGACATCCCCGCCCCAGATGAGTTGCACGAGCCCGCGCAGCGCGATGGCGACTCCCAGCGAGGCCATGGAAACGACCACGACGTTTACGCCCCTGTCCCGCAGCCTCCGGTACACCACCGTGTCCAGCAATATGGCCATCGCGGCGACGGCGATCACTGCCAGCGGCAGCGCTATGAGCAGCGGATAGCCAAA
This sequence comes from Dehalococcoidia bacterium, assembly GCA_965220275.1. Classification (GTDB taxonomy): domain Bacteria; phylum Chloroflexota; class Dehalococcoidia; order Lucifugimonadales; family Lucifugimonadaceae. The sequence continues at coordinate 47,101 of CBDCPN010000008.1, forward strand.
CGTAAAGGGGCCCAGGGTCCCACCCTCGATGCCCAGTCGCGGCAGGACGCCGGCGACGATGAAGAGCCCGGCGTAGGCCCCTACGGTCATATAGTCACCGTGGGCCACGTTGGCGAAATTCAGGATGCCGTAAATCAGGGTCAGCCCGATGGCCCCAAGCGCAATGATGAACCCGATGAAAACTCCGTTGACCACCAACCCCATCTTGACGAACGGCAGGAACCCGATGGCTATAGCCAGCGCCACGATGACGGCAATGGTGTAGCCCGGCGTCCAGGCAAGCCTGATCTGTCTTGCGGTCTGTCGCATGGCAGTCACTTTGGGCTTACCACCGCCCGTTTTTGAACATCCGGCAAGGCTCGTTCATCCTCCCAGGTACAGGGTGGCCACTTCCGGGTTGTTCAGCAGATTAGGGCCGGAGTCTTCCAGGCGATTCTCCCCGGCAGTCAACACGTAGCCCCGGTTAGACATCTGCAGGGCCTGCCGGGCGTTCTGTTCGACCAACAGTACCGCCACCCCGCTCCGGTTTATCTCCCGTATGCGCTCGAAGACCATGTTCGTCATCGCCGGGGAGAGCCCGGCGGACGGTTCGTCCAGGATCAGCAACCTGGGGTCCAGCATGAGGGCGCGGCCTATTGCGAGCATCTGGCGCTGCCCGCCCGAAAGGCTGCCTGCCTTCCTGCCAGGCCGCACCGCCAGGTCCGGGAACAGGTTGAACATCTCGTCGATGCGTCCTCGGAAGTCGTCGGAACGAACGAAAGCGCCCATCTCCAGGTTCTCCCGGATGGTCAGGGACGGGAACACGTTGCTGGTCTGAGGCACGTAGCACAAGCCGGTCCGGACGATCATCTCCGGTGGAACGCCGGTTATGTCATCACCCCGAAATCTCACGCTTCCCGTCCGAACGTCAACGAGACCTACGATGGCCTTCATCAGGGTGGACTTGCCGCACCCGTTCGGACCGATGATCGTGACGATCTCGCCCTCTGCCACGGTGATGGACACGCCGTGCAGAATCTCGGCCTCTCCGTACCCGGCCACAACATCGGAGGCTGTCAGCAGCGTCACCCGGTGGGACCTCCCAGGTATGCCTCCATCACACGCGGGTCCGTCTGCACTTCCTGCGGCGTACCGTTAGCGATGACGGCCCCGTTGGCCATGACGATTACCGGATCGCACATGGTCATGACGAACCTCATGTCATGCTCGATGATCACGAAGGTAATGTTGCGTTCGACGCTGGCCACCAGGATGTTCCTGGAGATCTCCCGGAGTAGGGTGCGATTGACACCGGCGCCCGGCTCGTCCAGCAGCACCATCCTGGGCTGTGCCATCAGCGTGCGGGCAAGCTCGAGCAGCTTCTTTTGGCCGCCCGACAGGTTTCCGGCGTACTCGGAGGCAAGGTGGGAAAGGCTGAGCAGGTCCAGCACTTCCATCGCCTGTGACTCGATGACCAGTTCCTCACGAGCCACCTTGCGCGGCATGAACCAAGACGCCCACAGGTGTTCCCCGGCCTGCGCCTCGGGCACCAGCATCAGGTTCTCCAGCACGGTCATGCGCTTCATTTCCCGCGGGATCTGGAAGGTGCGCATCAGACCCAGTCCAAAGGTCTGGTGCATCCCGAGGCCGTCGACGCGCCGGCCGTTGAAATGAATCCGCCCGCTGGTCGGAGACAACGCGCCGGAAACCAGGTTGAACAGCGTCGTCTTGCCAGCGCCGTTCGGGCCGATAAGACCCGTAATCGCGCCTTCGTAAACGTCGAGCGAGCAATTGTCGACCGCCCGGACGCCCCCAAACTCCTTGACGACGTCTCGGACCTGGAGCAACGGCGGTGAGCCGGTCGACCCCGACGGGGTATGGTCAGTCGTCACACCGGGCTGAACGTTCCTGCCTCCTGCCTTTTTTCACAGTCGCCCCCATCGTAACGTTTCATCAACGGTGCGGGAGGCTTCCAGCCCGTAGGGAACCGGAAGAGTTCAAACCGGACCAGGTCGGAGCGCGCCGCGACCCCTTAAGGCGTTATCCTTAGAAGGTACGAACGGTGGCAACGTGCCGGGGTGGCGAAATGGTAGACGCGCTACGTTCAGGACGTAGTGCCCGTAAGGGCGTGTGAGTTCGAATCTCACCCTCGGCACCACAACCCCGTAAATACCCGTTACGCGCGCTTGTAGCTCAGCTGGATAGAGCGCAGCCCTGCGAAGGCTGAGGTCGTGGGTTCGAATCCCGCCAAGCGCGCCATTGTTTTGTTTTGACCTTTGAATGCCACGGTCGGCCGACAGCGTCTCACGCTTCGTCGGCCTTTCGCACAGTTCAGTGATTGGCCTTTATTTGCAGTTTGAACCTCCCGGCCGGTCGAAAACGTTGACTACTTGATCTGCCCCTGCCCGCAATACAATGCCAGCCACGGGAGGCCTGAAGTTGTCTACTCAAGTCATGACCGTTACCGGTCCGATTTCAAGCGACGAGCTTGGATTCACGTTGGCCCACGAGCACATCTACCTGGACCTGATGCGCGATAGGTGGCACGTCAACAACCTCCTCAACGACATCGAGATGGCCGAGATCGAAGTCCAGCGGTATGCAGACGCAGGGGGTACCACGCTGGTCGACCTCACCTCCGGTGGACTGAAGGGCAACGACCAGGACCTCGTGTTCGACAAGGAGCTGAATCACTTGAAACACCCGGAAGCGGTCCGGGCGATGGCCAGGAAGACCGGGCTCAACATCGTCCTGGGATGTGGTTGGTACAGGGAGAGCTATTACGCGCCTCGGCTGTGGCAAATGAAGACCGGCGAGATCGAGGAGGAGATTCTCAGGGACCTGACCGAGGGCATCGACGGAACAGATGTCAGGGCCGGAATCATCGGAGAAATCGGCGCCCACTTCAACCGGCTGTCGGGGATAGAAGAACGCGTCTTGCGAGCCGCGGGCCGCGCCCAGGTGAAGACCGGCGCGGGTCTTGTAACTCACGCCACGCTGGGACCGCACGGCCTGGACCAACTTGACGTGCTCATGCAGGAAGGAGTCGACCCGCGCAGGGTTGCAATTGCCCACTCCGGCGCATTCCCTATTCACACCTATCACACGGAGATCGCCAGGCGTGGCGCATTCGTGTCATTCGACAGGATGGGAATGCTCCCGACATTCAACAATTTCGAGAGGGACCGGACCCTTCGGCGCATCAAGATGATCATCGATGCCGGATATATCAGGAACCTGCTGCTCTCCCACGACGTGTGCTACAGGAGCGACTACGCGATGAACGGCGGAGCCGGGTACGACTACCTGTCGACCCAGGGCATGGCCATCCTGGGGGGTGAATTAGGACTCACCGAAGAGCAATTCCACACCATCATGCACGACAATCCCAGCAGACTTCTGACCGGGGAGGAGTAGCCGCCGGGCTGCAGGGCCCCATCGTGCCGCCTACCCTACTCCCTGTGCCACCAGTAGGTTGTGCTGGAGGCGTTCAGGATGTCGCCTCGCTTTAGCCGGTCCCACACTTCCACTACCTCGGAAATGGACAATGCACGTTGCTGGCCCTGAACGCGGTAGTAGTTCGGCCCGGCGGTTACCCTCGACGCCTGGCTCATGCCCATCACCCGACCGTCCAGGCCCACCACCGGACCGCCGGAGTCGCCCGGATCGAAGGTTGCATCGGTCTCAAACGCCGCCAGTTCACCTTCATCGAGGCTGTAGGCGGTGGTCACGACACCGACCCTCACGTTCGGAAATCCCGTGGGCGGATTGGAAGAGTAGCCCAGGCTCATGACAGGCTTCGCGGTCTGACGCGTAAATACACCTGACGCAACCGGCAGCCCGGGAAGGTCAATATCCACCACGATGGCCGCAAGGTCCCGGTAACGGTCCGTTCCCCTGACGTATCCGGTCACCAGGTTCGAGTTGTTGTCCTCGTCCAAGTACCGGATATCAACCGCCGACATCCCCCGTACCACGTGCTCGGCAGTCAGGAGCCATCCCGGTTCATAGACCCATGCAGTGCCGGCGCCGGTCGGGGCGGCCAGACGTACCACAGACTTGCGGAGGTCCGAGTAGACATCACCCCATGAGGGAGTCGGCGTTGCGGTGGCCGTCAACACGAAATTGAAGGGCGTCGATGTCGGCTGAGGGGTAGGAGTCGGCTGAGGCGTCGGCGCGGGTTGCGGTGTGGCGGTTGGCTGAGGTGTTGCGGTTGGTGGAACCGGCATAGGGATCGGAGTCGGCTGCGGAGTGGGCCAGGGCTGCGGCGTTGCCGTCGGCTGAGGCGTGGGTGCAATTCCGGGCGACGGGATCGGCTGGGGTGTGGCTGTCGGTTGGGGAGTGGCGGTCGGCGGCGGAGTCGGCGCCGGGTGTAGCCGGACCGGCGTTGACGTGGGTAGCGGTGTTGGCGACGGCGGAAGGGTGGGCGTCGGTTGAGGCGTCGCCGTCGGTTGCGGTGTGGGTGGAGGCTGGCTCTCCAACACCGCTTGGTCGTACCTCAATTGCGTCAACTCAGAATTGAGCCGGCCAATCTCATGCACGGCGGAGTTCAGCGCCATCGAAACGAGGGTGATCCCGACCCCTGCGCCGATGAGGACGGCAAGGACGGCTGCAGCCAGGAAATATCGTTTCAAGCGGGGAGCCTTTATGGGCCAGAGACCAAATTACTCTGAAATAAATGCATCTATGCCATATTTTATATGGTTATGCCTGACTTTCATCTCATGTCATTCAAAGTGTCTAGCCCAAACACCGACACCGTCTACCCAATGCGGCCGACGGGCCGGCTGGCGCGGAAGTCTCGTGGCCACTGCCAACGATTTGGAGCGGTGTGACGCAGGAGGGATGGCCACCGAGGCGTGCGTGGTATGTTTGGAGCGTTAAGGAGCAGGACCTGACATGGGAACCTTCAACTGGCCGATTCGTATATCCAGCATGGACGGCGAGCGGTCTGTTGAAATAGAAGCCACGGTAGATGCCAGCGTCGCCTACACGACGTTGCCCGCGAGCTTTCTTCGCGAGACGGGGATCACACCGACGGGCAGGCGCAGGTTTGTGTCGGCCTACGGCCAGCGGGACGAAATGGACGTTGGACGCGCCCAAATCACGATCGACGGCGAGAACGTCACGACCCTGGTGGCATTTGGCGAAGACGAAGGCCCAGCCTTACTCGGGGCCTATACGCTGAATGGTCTGGCGCTGGCGGTGGACCCCGTAGAACAGCGACTGGTCCCGGCCGACCTGGTCATGTATCAGGGCCGGTGAGCCGCCGGCGGCCGCCGTCAAAATCGTCGAGAATGTCCTCCGGGAGCGGATCGAAGAACGCGTCCGTAACCTCGGCCAGACCCCGTCCTAGCCCAAACGGGCGGGGTTCGTCTAGGCGGTCGGAGATCGGCCGGATCTCCGCTACCGGGCAGTTCCGGCGGCACAGGATGATACGGTCGCCAGGCTTCAAACCGGCGATGTGGCTGGACAGGTGAGTCTTCGCTTCTTGCATGTTCAGCACGGTAGTAGCCATAAGAACATGCTAAGTTCTGGGTCGGATCTTCGCTAACCCGGTGACGCGGGCCCACGACTTAGAAGGAGTCCAAATAGTCCCTAACCGAACACGAAATGGCATCGCGTCAGTTGCCGCGCACCACCCCCTCGGGCGCCCACAAGAGCATCCGTTCCAACTAATTGCCATTTCAGCATTGAAAAAGCGTCCTAAAAATAGGCCGAGTAGTCCCGCTGTCGTCCTGATTCCGAGCGAGCAAACGGCCGCACTACGGGTCCATCAGGGCCATTGGAGGCTGTTACCGCGTCCGAACAAGGGCAAATCAGGTGCGAAATCCGCCATTTCATCGAATTAGTTGGAACTGATGGTTTCAAACCCGCCCGCCAGGGCGGACGGGCAACGCGTCTACCCCCACCAACCTACCGCCCCTTACCCACACCCGGCATTCCCCCAAACCGTATTCCCCGACCTCCGTACCCCGTCTTCCCCGACTCCGATCGGGGACCCAGGGGCCGACGGGCGCGGCTACCACCACCGACCCACTACACACCCACAACCCCACGCTGGGCAACCACGTATGTAGGGGTGCCTCTTGTGGGCACCCGCCGGGGTGGACGGGCGGCGCGGCTACCCCCTCGTCATGTCGTCCTCGAGCGAAGCGAAGAACCTCCCGCGCACCGGCCAACCACCCCCGTAGGGGTCGTTCGTGAACGGCCCTGGGGCGGCGCGACTATCTCACCAACCTGCCACCCCTTACCCCACACCCGGCGTTCCCCAAACCGTCTTCCCCGACCTCCGTACCCCGTCTTCCCCGACGAAGATCGGGGACCCAGGGGCGGCGCGGCTACCCTCACCAACCCGCTACACACCCACACCCCCTCCTCCCGTCGTACCGGGGTAACCCGGTACCCACGGTGGGGCGCGGGACGGGCGCGGCTACCTCCACCAACCGCCATGCCACCCCAAAAATCCACCCCCCAAAACATTTGACACGCACGAACATGTGTTCTACCATCAATAACGAGTCGTGCATAACGACGCGTTCATGACAGCCACTCTGATCGGACAGCAACGGGAACAACTCCTGCAGGCATCGGGGGTAAAAGTTCCTCCCCCCGTGTTAAAGCCCGTTGCAGAACGAGAAAGTACATGCTCTCCTGGGAAGCAGGCATGGGCTATGCGTGGATTCCAGTGCCCCACGGCTGCAAAGCCGGTAAGGGTCACCGGAGCGACTCGCACATAATGCTGTCTGCGTTGGCGTGGCAGCTTTAGACCCCGACTATGACGACTCGGGGCCCGCAGGCTGAGAGATGCCTGGGGAGCTATCGGAAGTTCGCCCCAGAGATCAAGCCGAGGATCCGATAGCAAATGCGTCTTTCCCTCAGACGCCCATAAGCGCCCCACAAGCCGGGCGCGGCTGTAGAGCCGAAAACGTCTTCGGCCCCGGTTCGACCGCCGACGCGTGAGCGAGCAAATTGCCGCCACTACCGTCGGTTGTAGGACTGTGCGGAGAAGACCGAGGAAACATACTTCCCAACAACGCCTCACGGTTCCGGCCGGGCGTGGGAAAGGCTACAGAGACACTGTCAACCGAGGCAACTCCGGGCAACCTCCGGGGTTGCTTCAAGGCGCGCCCGACAATTCCAGCCTGCCCCGTACTCGATACGGGGTAGTCCCCAACTCCCCATTCCTGTCATCCTCGAGCCGTCCATCTGTCATCCTCGAGCGCAGCGAAGGATCTCCCGACCATCCCACAACCACACTCTCCACTCCCCCAACCGGCGTTCTCCCAACCCGTCGTGCCGGGGTGACCCCGGTACCCACGGTGGGGCGAGGGACGGGCGCGGCTACCCCAACCAACCCCATTCACACAATCACACCCCCACACGTCCACCAACTACGCCCTGTAGGGGTGCCTCTTGTGGGCACCCGCCGGGGCGGACGGGGCGCCGCGGCTACTCCGACCAACATGCCATCCAACATCACTCACCCGCCCGTTCAGCTACCACCCCGTAGGGGCGTCTGAGAATGTGCCTGGGGGATGTTGCGCGGGCCGGCGCATCCCATTGCCTTTTGGACACCCTCTTAGCCCCTCGAGTCAACACGTTGCCTCAGAGATAGTTCCAAAACATCCTCGTGTGCTGGACAATAGATTGGAGTCGTTGCCGTGACGGGCGATTGAATCTGCCCACAAGTGATCTTTCGACGGAATGGAACTGACAACGATGGACGAACGATTCGACGCCGAACAGAAATGCTGTCCTGACCCCGAGGCAGTGCTTAGCGTTACCGATGACGCCTGCATAAACGTCGCATGCGCGCCGCTGAGCGCCTTTTCGTGCTCCACGTGGAGGACCCACCCGATCTCGCCACGCTTTCTCGCGAACTGGAGGCCACCCACGAGCCCGGCGGCCTACATTAACCCGATTGTTCCCATCCAGTCATTCTCGTACATCACGATTCAGGCTAAATCGTCAAGTCTCAAAAGCCCCGCCCGGGGATCCATCCAGCGGGTTCCAACACCCTCACTCATCCCCTACCGCTTATTCACCTCATCCAGAAACGCTATGGAGCGGATCGAGTGGTCCAGCACGTAGCGCATGTGGGCGCGCAGAATGCGGGACGTCTGGCGGGAAACCTCGTCGTTGATTTGCAATCGCTCGGCGTCTGCCACTCGGCGGTGTGCAGGAACCGCAGCAGCTTGATGGCGCCCTCGCTTGCGGGTAGAAGGACGTCGCTGCCGCCGGCCCGGCAGTCGGGGCAGACGAGACCGCCGCGCTCCGACGAAAAGACGTGGCCCTCCTGAACAAGCTCGCCCACACAGTCGACACATGCGTAAAGTTCCGGCATGAAGCCCGAAATCGATAGCAGCCGCAGTTCGAACCAACGGGGCAGCCACTGTGCCCTTTCCGTCGTCTGCAGGTAGTCGAGTGCGGACACCAGCAGTTCGAACAAATGGCGGTTCGACCCGCCCTCGACGCTAAAGCGTTCAGCCAGTTCCGCCACATACGAGCCCGTCGTGGCTCTGACGAGGTCTTGCCGCAGCGAAATGAAACCCGAGACCGTCTCGGCCTGCGACACCTGGTCCAGGGTCCTGCCTGTCCGCATCGATAGCGCGACGTGGCGCAGCAGGTCGATGTGTCCGCCGAGTTTCGAACCGGGCTTGCGCGCGCTTCTCGCTACCGCCCGGATGATGCCGTGGTCCGGCGTGATGATCCACAGCAGCCGGTCCGCCTCGCCGATGTCGCGCTGGCGGACCACCACGCCTTCCGTGGAGTACGTGCGTGAGCGTGTGGTCACCGTCACTCACCCTCGGTCGATTCTCGACCGTTAAGCCGGTCCCTGCGGAGTGGCTCCATCAAGGTGCGTGCGCGCTTCCAGGGCGTGTGCGAGTGTGGCATCGTCAGCGTATTCAAGGTCGGCCCCTGAGGGTAGGCCCCGGGCGAGTCGCGTGACCCTGATACCGAGGGGCCCGATAAGCCGTTGCAGGTACATCGCCGTCGCTTCGCCCTCGAGGTTGGGATTGGTCGCCAGGATCACCTCCTGCACCTGCCCGTCCCTGAGCCGTTCGAGGAGTTCCCGCACCTTCAGGTCCTCCGGCCCCACACCGTTCACCGGAGAAATGACGCCGTGCAGCACGTGGTACATGCCCTTGAATACGTGGGTGCGCTCTATCGCGACGACATCGAGTGGCTCCTCTACCACGCAAATGCGGGTACGGTCGCGTGCCAGGTCGGCGCAAACTGCGCATTCGGTCTTCTCACCGATGTTGGCGCAGGTTTCGCAGAGTACGATCCGGTCCTTGACTGAAATGATCGCCTCCGCCAGCTCCTCGGCCTCCTTCCGCGGCATGCGTATCAGGAAGTAGGTGAGCCGTTGCGCGCCCTTGGGACCAACACCGGGTAGTCGGTGGAAGGCGTCGATGAGCCGCGCCACCGGCGGCGCGGTCGAGGGCGCGATGCCGGAGGTAGTCATGTTCAGGTGAGACCGGGAATATTGAGGCCGCCCGTTATGGCGCTCATCTTGGAAGCCGCGTTCGCCTGGGCAGATTCAAGAGCCTCGTTGACGGCCGCGGTGACCAGGTCTTCGAGTAGCTCTACGTCCTCGGGATCGACCGCGTCCCGGCGAAATCTCGATCGATTCCACCCGATTGCCGCCGATCACCACCGCTTTCACCGCGCCTCCACCGGCGGATGCTTCCGTTCGGGCCTCAGCCAGTTCCAGCTGAATTTTTTCGAGCCGCGCCTGCATCTGGCGGGCCTGTCTCATCATATTGCGGTTCACGAGATCCACCCCCACTGGACATTCGACTGCGCAGAATCATGCACGCGCGCGTTGAATCTGTCGCTCCGACGGCGTTAGTCCCCTATCCTAACCCGCCCCGGGGATGCGCGCAGTCGGCATCCCAAATACGCGGGACCCCCTTATCGGGATGGCGTCGATGCGGGTGTACGTGATCGTCTACTCAGACTCGACGATCTGCGCTCCCATCGACAACGCAGCGCGCACGAGTGGGCTGGACTCGGCAGAGGGCGCGGCCTGGCTCGCCGGTCGAGGCGCGCCGTTGTCGCCGACCCGGACAATCAGCTCGCTCCCGTACGCGTCCTTCACCGCGTTATCCAGCGCTGCCTTGGCCCTCGGGTCCTGTAGTTCCTCCACAAAGTTCTCGCGCAGCGACTTGCTCTTGAAATTCAGGTGTAATTCGCCGCCGGATGGGTCCCCCACTTCGGCGTTCCTGAGCAGCGCCCCGATAACGTACTTGCGGAACTTCGTGCGGCGCAACGCGTACTGCACCTGCCCCCAGCGTTGTTGGGCGGGCGTCATTTCGCGCCGCGGCGGTGGTGGTCCCGACTCTTCACGAACGGGGCGCGGCGCAGACCTGGCGGCCCCACGCGGCTGGGCAGCCCCACGCGGCGGGGCTGGCCCGCGTTGAGGCGCAGGTCCAGCGGGCCGGGATGGGGCGGGACGTCTTTGGGGAGCGGCGGCGGGCGCGGGCCGGGCGGCCGGTTGCGGCGCGGCGGCCGGTGGCGTCACGGCCTTTAGGGCCGCCAGTTCGAGGGATAGAGGAGATGACGTGCCGCCTCTCATCTGGGCCTGACCCAACGCGGACAGTACGTGCAGCAGGTGGTCCACCGACGCCGACTGACCGCTGCTGCGCATGGCCTCAAGCACCTCGGAAGGCTGGTCATGCGCGTCCTGCACGCCGGCCTTTATCAGCAGTCCGGCGCGAAGGGCTTCCACCGTTCCGTTACGCAACGCTTGCAGGTCGGAGCCTATCGAAGCCTGAGAGTTGATCACATTCAGGGCCTTGGCCGCGTCCTTTTCCAGCAACGCCGTCGCCAGGTCCAGTGAAGCGCTGCTGTCGCCCAGCCCGAGCAATTCGCGGGCGTCCGACTCGGTGATCGAAATCTCGCCTTCCGTCGGTCTGGCGGCCGCGGCCGATACGGCGAGTTGCTCGAGGATATTCTCAGCGTCCCGCAAGCTGCCCCACGCCGCTCGGGCGATCATGTACAGCACAGTCGGGTCGCACTCGATCTCTTCCGCCCCGCAAACTTCTGCGAGGCGGTCCACCACGTCGTCGTTGCTGAGCCGTCGGAAGTCGAAACGCTGGCACCGGCTTATGATCGTCAGCGGGATGTTGTGAACGTCGGTGGTGGCCAGCACCAGGACGGTCCTCGGCGGCGGCTCTTCCAGCGTCTTCAACAGTGCATTGAAGGCCGGCAGGGTCATCATGTGGACTTCGTCGATGATGTACACCTTCCACCGGCCGGCGGTCGGCTCGAAACGCACGTTGTCCCGAAGATTCCGGACATCGTTTATGCCCCTGTTCGAGGCGGCGTCGATCTCGATCAGGTCCAGCATCCTGTCCTGGTTGACGGCTACGCAGTTTTCACAGGCGTCGTCCGGCTCGCCATCAGACGGGTTGAGGCAGTTAAGGGCCTTCGCCAGGATGCGGGCGGAAGACGTCTTGCCGACGCCGCGCGGGCCGGTGAAGAGATAGGCGTGGGCCACGCGACCGGTAGCGACGGCGCGCCTGAGCGTGCGAGTGACGTGGTCCTGCCCCGACACCTCGCCGAAACGTTGCGGCCGCCACTTTCTATAGAAGACTTGGGTGGACTGGGTCATACAGCGTTATCCGCGGCGGGAACGGGCTGAAACGCCTCTTCCATTATTGCGTCGGTCAAGCCGAACATCTCCCGCTCCTCGTCGGGTTCGGCATGATCGTAACCCAGCAGGTGGAGCACTCCGTGCGCGGTGAGCATGGCGATCTCACGGTCCTCCGAATGACCGGCCGCGGCGGCCTGGCGTCGCGCCTGCGGTATCGAAATGGCTATGTCGCCCAAAGTTGCGGCGTCTCCCTCGTTACCCGGAAACCCTGAGCCCGAACAAAAGGCCAGGACATCGGTCACCTTGTCCTCGCCGGCAAACTGGCGGTTCAGGTCTCGCAATGTATCGTCACCAGTGAGCAGGACCGTGACGCCGGATAGGTTGAACAGCAGTCCCGTGACGGCGCTGCCGCGGCGCGGCTGGCGCATCGCTATACCGGCCGTCCGCCGTACCAGGTCCACCAGCAGTCCGTCCGCCGGACCGGCCTCGACGATCACCTCTAAGAGTTGGTCTGGACGCACCGCAAAATGCCTTCCCGGGGTCGGGTCATCCTAGCACAGGGATGCTTCAAAACCTTAGCCCCGCGCGGCAGACCCGGCCTCTTCCCGCAGCACCCTCAGCCGACTGTACAGCGGCCCATAGCGAGGGTCCGCGTCGAGCAGATCGCTGGCGATTACGGCGGCGCCAGACAGACCGGTCCTGACCTCCGCGGCCCCATAGGCGCCAATCTCCACGTAGGTGCGGACATCGTAAAGCGCCGGAATCAGATCATCCCTCAACCGGTCGGCCACCCACCGGTCCGCCGGCGGGGCGGCAAGCTCCTCGGCCAACCGCACCGCCTCGTCCAGCATTTCCACAATAGACGGGGGGGCCGCCAGTTCATCCTCGTACATATCTGCCCGCATCATACGCCCGGAGGGAGACTTCCCGCGGTCACACGCGGGCGGCGGGCAGTAACGGGGGATGGGCAGGGTGCGGCGATGACGGCGGCCTGTTCGCGCCTGCTACTTCACCCAGTCCAGGTCGAAGGCAAGTTCCATCGGCGCCCACCAATCGTCCTGGCCGGCTTCGGGCACCTTTTGTTGCAGCGGCCGCATGAGTTCGTCCCACTCCATCGCCCGCGGGAACCGGCGGTATTCCTGCAGATCACGACCCGGCTCGAAGTCGTCCTTCGCTTCCATGTACATGTACATGTGATTGCCGATGATGAAGATCCTCATGGCCGTGATTCCGACCTCGCCGAGGGCTTCCTTAACCTCCGGCCAGACGTTCCGGTGGTACTCCTTGTACTCCTCGATGATCTCCGGGTCGTTTTTGAGATCGAGCGCTGCTCCAAATGCCTTCATTGTTTTGCTTGACCGCCTTTCATATGTTCGTGTGGTTGAGCGGAAAGGTGACCAACGGTCCCACTTTGTAGTTGCGGACTTTACTTGACCGCCTTTCGCACGTTGGTGTGAACAAGTCAGCTGCAACTGACCTGCCATTGGACCGCCCCAGATTCCCGCGGCTTGCCCCATCCTAACCGTCCTGTAACCACCGTAATAGAGTATCTTCACGTAACCAGTCGAACGTTGACGATGATCGACAGGCAAGGAGCCAAAATAACGTCATACAGCCGAAAGGCAGTTAGTCACCGGGTCCGGTCGAGCATCGAACCCGGAAGATAGGCAAGGAGCCAAAACAATGAAGAGAGTTGGATTCATGTTGAAGGTCAAGGAAGAGGTCATTCCCGAGTACAAGGTGTGGCACACGAAAGTCTGGCCAGACCTGCTCGATGCCTTGCGGCGGCACGGCTGGCGTAACTACTCCCTGTTCATGCGGCCTGACGGCCTGATGTTCGGTTACGTGGAGGTGGACGAGTCCTTCCAGGCCTCTCTTGACGGCATAGCCGGAGAGGAAATCAACCTGAAGTGGCAGGCAATGATGGCTCCGTACTTCGAGATCCCGGAAGGCGCACGACCAGACCAGAGCATGGTCGAACTGGAAGAGGTCTTCCACACGGACTAAGGTGGGTTGACCAAAAGACCACCCCGTGCGGTAGCGAACGTTTTTGTCTCGTATGACTCCCCGGTCATTCGAACCACTCTGGCGTTGCCTGGGCCGCACGAGGTGATGAAAGTGCGGCGTTGCTTGTCGATTGGAATTCGAACACGTCGGGCGTACCCAGCCCCCTCACCACCATGGATACCGGCTTTCGCCGGTAAGACGAAAAGAAAAATCTGTTTGCCCGCCACTTTCCGGTTGTTATCGAGCGTCGAAAAGTCACCGGGCCCGATCGAATACCGAGCCGGCAGAAAAGGCGGTCAGCCAAAACAATGAAGATTATTCATCCTTATCACACGGGGTTCGTGGTCAGCGACATGCAGAAGTCCATCGATTTCTACACGAATGTGCTGGGCATGCGCGTGGAGCGGGAGCCGACCGAGGTGTCCTCGTCATGGCTGGCCGATGTGGTCGGATACGACGAGGTGACGATGGTCCTGGCCATGGTGGGAATCGGCAGCGGCTCGTCGATCGAATTACTCCAGTACAAGAAGCCCAACGGCGGCCGACGAGACCACATGGAGGACCGCAACAAGGTCGGCGCAGCACACTGCGGCATGCTCGTCGATAGCGTGCTCGATTGGTACGAACACCTGAAGGCACACGGCGTCCGGGTCACCGGTCCACCCACCCTGCGAGACGTCCCATACCCCTGGGGCCGGTACGCGGTGTACTTCCAGGACCCCGACGGCAATTGGCTCGAGTTCGCAGAACGCGATCCCAAGCCGGAGGGATCGACTGAGTTTTAAGGGCCCAAACCGAGCCCCTGGCCTCCTCGACCCTCGCCGGCCAATGCCATCGGGCGCGGCCACTGTGGCCCCACCGGATGTGACGGCGTGCTAGACCAACTTCGGAAACTACTCGCGAAAGCCTTGGCGCGCCCCGTCGACATCTCCCCGTCCGAGGACGCTATGCGCCACTACCGTCGCGGCGCGGCAGCCTCCGAAGGCGGTCGACACGAAGACGCCATCAGGGAGTTTACGGCGGCCATCCGCGCCGCCGGTGTGGACAGCCACATGAACCACCACCGCGGCCGGGCCCTTGCGGAACTTGATCGCCATGAGGAGGCGATATTCGACTACGACGCGGCCGTGCGCGCCAACCCGCGCTACCCCGACACGTACCTCGATCGGGGCAATGCGCACCACGCGCTGGGGCACCGGGAGTCGGCCCTCAAGGACTACTCGGAGGCCGTCAGGCTGCGCCCGGATTTCGCGGAAGCTTTTGCCAACCGCGCCGTCGTCTACGTCGAATTGGCCGATATCGCTGCCGCGGAGGCTGACGCAGCGCGGGCGAGGGACCTCGGAATTGACGGGTCGAGGCTCGAAGAGCTGATGAAGGACGCGAAAGCGACCCGGCGGCGCGGGTAGCCCCCTGCTGAAGGTCAGGCGTGGACCGCTTCGCCGTCGACGGCGAGCCCGGCCTCTTTCAGCGCCTCGCTCAGCGTCGGGTGTGCGTGAGTCAACGCCCCCAACTCGAGGTTCGTTCCCTCAAGCAGCCGCAGCATCCCGACCTCGCCCACGAGTTCCGTCACGTCCGGCCCGATCATGTGCGTCCCCACGATTTCGCCGGTCTCGGCGTCGGCGATCAACTTCACAAACCCTTCGTAGTCTCCGATTGCTATCGCCTTGCCCGCTCCCCTGAATGGGAACCTGCCGATCTTCATCTCGATACCCTGGGCTTCCGCCTCTGCCTCGGTGAGACCTATGCTGGCGATCTGCGGGACGCAATATGTGCAGCGGGGCATGTCTGCGTAGTCGCCGATTTCCATGGGGGAGTGGCCGGCGATCGTCTCGGCCGCTATAACGCCCTGAGTGAACGCCACGTGCGCCAGCGGCAGTTTGCCGGTGACGTCACCGACTGCGTACACGCCGGTGACGTTCGTGCGCATCCGTTCGTCAACCTGGATGAATCCGTTGTCTGTCGCCACGCCCTGTTCTTCGAGGCCCATGCCGTCTGAATTAGGCTGGACTCCAACGCCAAGGAGGACCTTGTCGCACTCGAACGTCAGGTCCTCGCGTCCCGACTCGTAGTTGATCACCGGGCGCGGCCCGGCAGTGTCGACTCCCGTGACCATGACGCCCGTAGCGAACTTGATGCCCTGCTTTTTGAACGCCCGTTCGAGTTCGACCGAGATGTCCACATCCTCCTTGGGAACCAAGTGTGGCAGGACTTCGAACAACATGACTTCGACGCCGTACGCGTTGAAGTAATAGGCAAATTCCACCCCAATGGCACTGGCGCCCACGATGCCAACGGCGGCCGGTTTGTCCCGCAGTTCCAGGGCCTCCCTGCTTGTGATGATTGTCTCGCCGTCGATCTCCAAGTTCGGAAGTCCGCGGGGCCGCGCGCCGGTAGCGATCAGGATGTTGTTGGCTGTCAGAGTGGGTCCGCCCTCGATTTCCACAAGAGTCGAACTCCTGAGCGTACCCTTGCCCCGAAACACAGCGACGTTGTTCTTCCGGAGCAGGAATGCGATGCCCCGCGTGAGGGTGGCCGACACCCGGCGGCTCCGGTCGACCGCCTTGCCCATGTCGGCGCTGAAATTGTCGAACGAAAGGCCCCAGTCGCTGGCGTTCTTCAACTGGCTGACCAGCTCCGCATTCTTGAGGAGAGACTTTGATGGAATGCAGCCCCAGTTAAGGCAAACCCCGCCGAGCCCGCCGATGCCGGTGCCGTCGTCCTTCTCGACCACGGCCGTTCGGAGACCAAGTTGCGCAGCCCTTATGGCGGCGTGGTATCCGCCCGGGCCGGCGCCGATGACGACGAGGTCGAAGCTGGTGTCTGCCATGGAGATGTCCTCTGGGAGTGAGTAGGGTTAATTGCCCATGAATTATAGGGTCGCCGGTCTCATCGGCCGACCACCAGGAAATACACGTTTCGGCCGGTTGTCCGGCCAAATTCGGCGGCAGTAACAGACCGGGGATACGTAGGCGCGGATGAATCGCCGGGTACCCGGACCGCGGCCGCGGTCCGGGGGTTTTACAATCGGGGCCGCGATATGAACGGAAAGGTCCCACATGACGATCAACACCCTGCGTGACGTACTCGGATCGGCAGACCACGCCGATGTTGCAGTGGACATCCCCGGCGGGCCGAAGGTCAACTACGCATGGCTCGGCGACGAGGTCGAGCGAGTTGCGGGGCGACTGGCTGCGGCCGGGGCTTCGCCGGGGACAACGGTCTCCATCATCCTGCCGAACGGCCTGGAATTCGTGGTCGTGTTCCTCGCCGTCGCCCGTTGCGGCGCCGTTGCCGCTCCTCTCAACCCCGCCTACACCGTCGACGAGTTCAAGTTCTACATGGAGGACGCCTCCTCCGGGCTCGCCATTCTGCCGGCGGGTGATCATCCGGGACGGGAGGCGGCGGCGCAGCTTGGTGTGCCATGTGTCGACGTATCGTTAGACGGCGCGCAACTGGAGTTGATGAGAAACGGGCGCGCGTTGACCGCATCGGCCGATCCCGTCGCGCCGTCGCCTGACGACCCTGCCCTGTTCCTCCACACGTCGGGCACCACGAGCAGGCCCAAGGGCGTGCCGCTCACGCATGCGAACCTCGTCTCGTCGCTGGCCAACATCAGCAACACGTACGGACTGACGCCCGAAGACACGTCGCTGATCGTCATGCCGCTGTTCCACGTTCACGGTTTGCTCGGAGCGACCCTCAGCACTTTCTATTCCGGCGGCACGGTCGTGGTCCCGCCAAGGTTCTCGGCGAGCAGTTTCTGGGCCGACCAGGAAGCTTCGGATGCCACGTGGTACTCCGCCGTCCCAACCATCCACCAGATCCTGCTCCAGAGAGCCGATGCCGACGCAGCGCCCCGCGGCTCGTTCCGGTTCATCCGCTCGTGTTCCTCGGCTCTCGCTCCCGCCGTCTTCGCACAACTGGAAGACCGATTCGAAGCGCCTGTGCTCGAGGCGTACGGAATGACGGAAGCGGCGCACCAGATGTCATCGAATCCGCTGCCGCCTGGCCGGAGGGAGCCGGGCACCGTGGGGCCCGGCACAGGCGTAGACATCGCCATCATGGACATGGAACGCCCGGGTGAACTCCTCGGCGAAGACGAACGGGGAGAGGTGGTAATCAGGGGCCCCAACGTGATGCACGGGTACAGGAACAACCCCGATGCTAACGCCGACGCCTTCGCCAACGGCTGGTTCAGGACGGGAGACCAGGGGATGCTCGACCAGACCGGCTATCTGACCCTCACCGGCCGCATAAAGGAGTTGATCAACCGGGGCGGAGAGAAGATATCGCCGCTCGAGGTGGACGCCGTGCTCCTCCAGCATCCATCGGTGGCGGAGGCGGTGTGCTTCGGCGTGCCGGACGAAAAGTACGGTGAGTGCGTCCAGGCCGCAGTCGTGCTGGACGCAGAATGCGATTCAAACGACATCCTGACGCACTGCCGGGACCACCTCGCCGGCTTCAAGGTCCCCGACCGCATCTACGTTGCCGACAGCCTCCCCCGAACAGCCACCGGAAAGATCCAACGCCGTCACGTAGCCGCGGCGTTTGTGGAGTGACGATAAGGGGACCCACATTAAGGCGATGATGCCCGGCCCTCCCCAACAAGCGCACCCCTACCCCGCCTTCAGCGCCGACAGCATCACCGTCGCCAGCCCCAGGTAAAGCGCGATGCCGGAAACGTCCGTGAGCGTTGTGACGAACACGGCCGACGACGTGGCCGGGTCTATTCGCACGGCCCGGAGTACCAGGGGCACGAGCACGCCGCCGAGGGCCGCAACCAGCATGTTTAGCAATAGCGCGCCGGCAACCACCAGCGCCAGGTAAGAATCGCCGCGCCACAACCAGACGATGCCGACCAAAATGGCGCCGACCACGAGGCCCTGGCCGATGGCCAACGCCGTTTCCATGATCAGGACGCCGCGAGCTTCGGAGGTCGGGAATTCGCCCAGGGCTATCGAGCGGACGATGATCGTGAGGGTCTGAGTGCCGGCTATCCCGGCCTGTCCCATCACCACCGGCAGGAATACGGCGAGGATCGTCAGGCTGTCTAGGGTCGACTGGAACAGGCTCAGCACCCACCCCGCCAGCAACACCGTCCCCAGGTTGATGGTCAGCCACGGCAATCGACCGCGCACAGACGCAAGGAATCGGCCTGTCTCTCGCCCGCCAAGCCTAACACCCACCATGCGGAACATGTCCTCGGTGGCCTCCTCGCTTGCGACCTGTACGAGG
Organism: Dehalococcoidia bacterium; assembly: GCA_965220275.1. Lineage (GTDB taxonomy): Bacteria > Chloroflexota > Dehalococcoidia > Lucifugimonadales > Lucifugimonadaceae. The sequence continues at coordinate 65,927 of CBDCPN010000008.1, forward strand.
TCCTCGATGGCGATGGCCCCTTTGAGCCTGCCAACATGGTCCACGACGGGAACGCTGCGAAGCTCGTAGCGCGCCATCAACCTCGCGGCCTCTTCCTGGTCGGTACCCGTTTCAACAGAGATGACGTCTGCCGACATAACGTCGTAAACGGTCGCGCCGGGCTGGGCGAATACCAGTTCCGGGAGGTCTAGGTAGCCGACGAGGACGTTGTCCTCATCCACGGCAAAAAGCTGCCGGAGTTCATCGGCATCCAGACCCGAATATCGGAGCACGTTGATGGCGTGGGCGGCCGGCCAGGAATCGCGAAGACCCACAACGCGCGGGGACATGAGGCCCCCAGCCTCGTCGTCCTGGTACAACAGCAGGTCGCCAATGGCCCTGCGGGAGGTCATCCGGCCCAAGACTGGACCGGTCTCTTCCCAGTCGAGTCTGCGCAGCACGTCGGCGGCCACGTCCGGCGGACACAGGTCGAGCATGGCGGCCATTCGTTCGGGGCCGACGTGTCCTATGACTTCGGCCGCGTCGGACGGCGCCATGTGGGCGAATGCCTCGGCGGTCAACTCGTCGCTCGCCGCGGCCAACAAAACGCCGCGCACATCCGATTCCAGGTCCCCATACACAGCCGCGCGGTCAGGAGGCCTCAGACCGATCAATTCCTCAGCCGCGGCATCAGCGCGGCCTTCTTCGATCAGCTCCCGGACCAGGTCCTCGATGTCGGCCAACCGTTCGGCGTCGGGGACCTCGTCTTCGACGTTTTTGCTGGTCGTCGTCAATGGTTTTCGCCCGCCTGGCGCTATTGCCCGCCCAGTTGTGGCTTCCACGTGATCAGCCATGGGGTGTTGGGCAAGGCCCAGCGGAACCCGACGCCGCCGTCCACCTCCACAAGGTTCTCGCGCAGCGCGGCCCTCAGCCGGTCCGACTTTTCGGAGCCGGGTTCGACGAATAGCCGCGCCGAACACTCATTGAAGGCCGAATCCATGTCGGCGAAGGGCTCCGGTCCCCACGGCGGCAGTTCACGCACCTCGTAGTCGACGCCCATCTCCGCCAGGACATCCGTGTACTCCGGGGCGCTCGGGAGGATAAGCCGCTCCTCGCCGTGGACCATTGCCCAAAGGGGAAAGTAATTGGCAGCAGCAGGTCTTTCGAACAGGATGACGGCTACGAGTTCCCGCGCATGCTTATCCAGCCTGGCGGTGAACTGCTCTATGTCCGTCACTGTGTAGACGACGTGGGCGCAAAAAACGATGTCGGCGGGCTCCGGGGACGCATCTTCCCAGCGCTCCGGAATCACCCACAAATTGTTCGCCTCCCACAAGTCCGCCATCTCTGCGAGCCGGGCGCGCATTGCTGCCGACGGCTCCACCGCCGTCACTTCGCGGCAGTGCCGACTCAGCGGTACGGCAATACGTCCAGCCCCGGCCCCCACGTCCATGACCGTGTGTTCAGGCCGTACGACGGCAAGCAGGGCGTCCAGGGTCTCGTCGCGCCCGCACTCGCCGGGGCGCGGAGGTACGAACCGGTGTGAAAGCCCGCTCCAAAAGTCCTTCGGCGGCAGGTCTGCCATGACGCGCTCGGACTGTCGATGCTCGGCAAGCACCATCTGCGTCCAACGTTCGCTGCTACTCAAGGCGACCGGACCATCCTGCTCTCCCTGGCCCACGCGTCGTGCCGGCCAATTGCCCGCCGGAATCTGGCTGTCACATCTGCGGGCCGGGTTGCGCTGGATTGACTGTACTCCATGACACCATTACGCTCACGCTGCGCGGCGATAACATTTGCCGGATGGGCGGCCTTTTGACAATGAGTTCGATTCGATTTCAACCCGCCGCCATCAAGGCCCACCACGAGATAGAGGTCTTTGCTCCTCCGAAAATGGTGTGGGACTGGATCAGCCGCGTCGACTTGTGGTCGGACTGGCACCCGGAAATCGATGCGTCGAGGTGGGTCAGCGATGAGGACGGCGGCGTATTCAATTTGCGCCTCCGAAAGGTCCTCTCGCTTAACTCCCGGATCGAGACCTCCCGGGTAGAACGCGAATTCGCCTGGGAATCGGCCATCTGGTTCTCGACCACGAGGCACGTGTTCAGGATAGACGGCGACTATCGCCGGACCACCATCACCTGCGAAACATGGGCTGAAGGCCCGCTTGCCCGATGGGCAGGGCTCAGCGGCATGTTCCGGAACGAGGTCAACCGGGTCATCGAAACGGGACTTGGCGTGCTGAAGACCCGCCTCGAAAGCGAAAAGCGCGGCGAGTCCAGCAAACCCGGGCCGCCCAGTAACACGAATAGGCCGCGCAGACCGGCACTAATGTAACGGCCAACTGCACGCGGCCGGTCCCAGCGGGGAGGCAACCAGGTTTGTTACTCGGCATAGCAGGTCTCGTGAATGGCGACTGGCGTGCTATTGACGCCGGCGTTCTGCGGAACGTGCATAACCTTGGTTTCTCCGTTTTTCAAATCCGCGTGGATGACCCGCGCGAACTTGGTCCCTCCAACTCCCAGGCACTCAAGCAGTTGTTCGAAGAGCACGGCGTGGTGGTCGGACAGACGGTTGGCAACTACGGGGGCGGACTCGTGTCAGCCGACCGCGACGAAAGAGCCGCGGCCATCGAATTCATGAAGCGCATGTGCGGCGTCACGGCCATCCTGAACGCGCCGGACACCTACCTGAGGCCGGGCAGCCTTAACTCCGCCAGCCCGTGGTTTCCGCATCCCGACAACCGGTCCCCGCGAGTCTTCGACAGGCTCGTGGATTCCGCAAGGCAAATCTGTGCGACGGCCGAGAGCGAAGGCGTCCTGGTGTCCGTTGAGGGCGGCGTCGTGTGCCCGCTTTACTCGGCGCGCCGGGTGCGGGACTTCCTGGATGCCGTGGGATCCCCCAACCTGGGCTTCAATATGGACCCCGTCAACTTCGTCGGTTCGATCGAGCAGGCATACGACACCGCTTCGCTGCAACGGGAGTTCTACGACCTGCTGCCGGACCGTATTTTTGGCGCCCACGCCAAGGACTTCCGCCTGTTGGACGCGTTGTTGCCCCACATCGAGGAGGAGGTCATCGGGCGCGGCATGCTGGACCAGCACGAGTTCCTCACCGGAATGCAGAAAGTCCGCCCAGACGGCCACGTACTCATAGAACACCTGCCGGACGACCTGGTTCCCGCCGCGGCGCAGGGACTGAGACGCGCTGCAGCATCGGCGGGCATCGTCTTCGATAATCCCTAGAATTAAGAGATACGGGATTCACCAGAGGACTCGCTCGCATGGACTTGAAGGGCAAACGCATCATCGTTACCGGCGGCGCCACCGGAATCGGGCGGGCGACTGCGCTAAGAGTCGCAGCCTACGGCGCCCGGGTCGCCGTGTTCGACGTGAACGACGCCGCAGGCAGCGCCACGGTGGCCGACATCAACGAGTCCGGCGGCGACGCCCGCTACTGGCACGTCGACGTGGCGCATGAAGCGGCCGTATCCGGTGGGGTAATCGCCGCCGAATCGTGGCTTGGCGGCATCGACGTGCTGCTCCACTTTGCAGGGGTGCTCGAAGGCGTGGCGGTCGATATCGACCAGTTCCCGGAGGACACCTGGGACATGGTCGTAGACACGAACCTCAAGGGCTCGTACCTGATAGCCAAGCACGTCGTCTCGTTCATGAGAAAACAGCGGCACGGCACGATAGTGCTGGCGGCTTCTGGCGCCGGCGTAAAGGGCGGCAGTTCGTCATTCGCGTACGGCTCCAGCAAGGGCGGCGTGCACGGCCTTGCCATGGTCATGGCCCAACGGCTGGCTGAGTACGGGATACGGGTCAACGACATCGCCCCGGGGTCGGTCGACACGCCATTGAAGGTCGCAGCCACGGAAGAGGCCCTGAAGGTCACCGGAGACCGTGAGACTTACGACAACACGATGAACATACTCGTCACCCCAGACGGCATTTCCCGCATCTGCGCCTTCCTGGCCAGCGACGACGCCGAATACGTGACGGGGACTATTTTTACGCGGTAGCGGGCTTGTCTGCGACCCCTCTGTGCCCTTGGCCGGAGTCTTCACTGATGTAGCCGAGTTTGGCGATTTCAATGCCGCTTCGATAAGGCCCTAGAGACGTCCCGCATCCGAGCGAACCGGATTGGTCCCATGAACGGCAACAGGTGCGGCAAGTGGGCGAAAGTTTGACTCATCCCACGCGACTGTTAACATAGTTCTGACTTCTTCCCCGCCCGCTGGATCATGGCTTCGGCCTTAATCCCTGGGCGGGTGTTTTTATGCGGGTTTTAGTCCTAATTGATGGTCAGAATCTCTATCATCTGGCCCGGAGAGCCTGGGCCTCAGGGCCAGGTTCTCCGTACTCTTGGCCAAGTTATGACGTCGAGAAGCTGGCGAGCATGTTGGTCGCCAGAACGCCCGGCCGCACATTACAAGAGACTCGCTTCTATACGGGCGTCCCGAATCCGGCGGCCGGCCCTTCGCAGCGGCTCTGGCACGGCTTTTGGTCAAATAAGATCAGGCGTCTGAGGAACCGAGGGGTCTACGTCTATCGGGGCCGGGTAAACGCCGGAGGCCAGGAGAAGGGGGTGGATGTCAGCTTAGCATTGGATCTGGTGCGAGCTACATACGATCGGCAGTATGAGGCGGCCATCATTGTGAGTCAGGACTGGGACTTCGGGCCCGCCGTAGGCTTGGCGAAGGAGATCGCCAGATCACAGAACAGACAGCTTACATTCGAGTCCTGTTTCCCCGTTGGCCCCGGCAGCCTTTCACGGCGAGGCATACCGGGAACGACATGGATTCCGATTGACCAAACAGCCTTCGATAATTGCCGTGATCCCCGAGACTACCGCCGAAGAGAAAGTCGAGCGCCTCAACAGGATATGTGTCCCGTTACGGATAACCCGTACCCGCCAATCCTGCGCCCCCCGCAACCCCCTCACCTCTTCCAGATCAGCATCACCCCGTCCCGTATCGGCAGCAGGACGTTTACGACTCTTTCGTCTTTCTGGACGATGTCGTTGAACTTGGCGATTGCCTTGCCGGATGGCTGGTCGGGGTCGATGATCCTTCCGCCCCACAGCACGTTATCGACCGCGATGACGCCCTTCGGTGCGAGTAGTTCGATGCTGCGCCGGTAGTACTCGGGGTATGGCTCCTTATCGGCGTCGACGAATATCAGGTCGAACGGTCCCTCCAGCCGGTCCAGGGTCTCGAGCGCCGGACCCAGCCGCAAGTCGATCTTTACGCCGTGCGGCGACTTCGCCCAATACTCCCTTGCAATGCCGGTCGCCTCGGGATCGACGTCGCAAGTAATCACCCGTCCGTCGGCTGGCAGCGCCTCGGCCATCATCAAGGCGCTGTACCCGGTGAACGTGCCGATCTCCAGGACCCGTTTTGCGCCGAGGGCGTGGACCAGGGCCTGCAACAGGCGGCCGACGGTGTTGCCGGACATCATCCCGTAAGACGTCATCCGCTCGCGGGTCGTCGCGGCCAATTCGTCGAACGGCGGGCCGGGCTGGGTCGTGTGGTCAGACGCGTACTGTTGAATGTGTTCAGGTGTTATTTCCGGCATGTGAATCGGCTACTCCATCGCGCGGGTACATTTACACTTACGCAAGGCGATAATGCCCCAAGTTGCCCGCGTTGGCAACGCGGACCGGGATTGCACAACTTCATTCCGCGGTCCGAATGATGTGACATGAACAAGACGCAGCGGCTACAAAAGTGGATCGAAACGCACCCGAACTGGGACGTGGCGTCCTACGGCGAATTCATGCACGTGGGAGCGAACCAGACCCTCCTCAGGGTCGCCCTCGAAGGGCTGGCACTCACGGACGAAATGCGCGCCCTCGACATCGCCTGCGCGATTGGCGGCAACGCCCGCTGGCTGGCGTCTCTCTACGGCTGCGAGGTGTCGGGCATCGACATCGACGAGGGAGAGTTGGAAGTCGCGAGGGAGTTGGCGGAGATCGAACGAATCGAGGAGCTGTGTTCGTTCCTTAACGCCCGCGCAGACGACCTTCCGTTCCCCGACAACCACTTTGACCTGGCCATTTCCACCGACATCTTTGACCCGTCGGAGGTCCGCAGGGTCCTGAAGCCCGGCGGGACGTTCATCCTCAGCACCTATTGGGACGATCCGCGGGCGACGTTCAAGTCCCTTGCGTCCGACTGGGACCTGGAACTCGAGTCGGGAATGGACGTCACCCCGCTAGCGTTTGCGTTCCACCGCGCCAAGGAAGAAGAGGCTCGGCTCCTGGCACAGGCAGGCATGCTCCCGGCGAGGGAACTCGTGCAGATCGTCAACGAGAACATCACGCCGTACGCAGCGCGGGGCGGCCGCCACCTGCTCATGCGCCTGAGCAAGGGCGCCTAGCCGCTGCCGACGCTACGTCATAGCGGTTACAATTTCCCGACCCGGCAACAGCCAACCGCCCTGAGCACAGGAAAACGCGCCTTGACCGATAAGCCAATTGTCGCCATACCCTCAGACGATCCACCACAATGCCAGGGGTCCCCGTGGTTGGCAAAACTGGGCGAAAAGGCAGAAATCCGCCTGTTCATGGACCGGCCGGTCGACTTCGAAGAGCAGATCGATCGCGTCCGGGGCGCGTCGGCCATCATCAACTCGCGCAGCTACGTACAGTGGCCCAGGGAGGCCCTCGAAAAACTCCCTGAACTGGGGCACATAACCGTCTGCGGAATCGGCACGGACTCGATAGACCTCGAGGCGGCGAAAGAACACGGCGTCCTGGTGTCCAACATCCCCGGCAAGACCGCCCCGGTTGTCGCCGAGCACTCGTTCGCCCTTATGTGGGCCATAGCCAAGCAACTCACCTGGTACATGGACTCGATGCGCGCCGGGCTGTGGACGAAGATGGACGGCGTCTTTCTAGCCGGAAAGACCGCCGGGATCATAGGCACCGGCAACATCGGTGCGGAGATGGTCAGGCTGTGCCGCGCCGTCGGCATGGACGTCATCGCCTGGACTTTCAACCCGTCAGACGAGCGAGCGGCCAGGCTGGGCGTGGAGTTCGTGGAGTTCAACGAACTGCTTGCCCGTTCCGACGTGATAAGCATTCACATTCAACAGACGCCGGAGTCGCATCACATGATCGGCGAACCGGAGTTGGCGAGGATGAAACCGGGCGCCCTGCTCGTAAACGTGGCGCGCGGTCCGATTGTGGACGAGGTGGCGCTGGTCAACGCTCTGAACTCGGGCCACCTCGGCGGCGCAGCCCTCGACGTGTTCGAAGAGGAGCCGCTGCCGGAGAATCACCCGTTGCTTGAATGCGAACACGTCATCCTGACGCCTCACATCGCCGACATGACCCCCGAAGGCCTCGATCTACTAAACCAGGGCGTCGTCGAAAACACCCTCGCCTTCCTCAACGGCAAGCCCCAGAACATCGTCAATCCCTGACCAGGGTCTCCGGCGAACGGCCGTTCCCGCACCGTCGTCCCTACCCCGACCGGCGATCCAGCTGCGCTGCCTTTTACGCAGGTGACGCCGCAGCCTCGCTGCTGCGTTCCAACTCCAGCAGCCGGGCCTTCAGAGGAAGGCCGGTGCCGCCCCCGAAACCGTGGAGGCTGCCGTCCGAGCCTATGACGCGGTGGCAGGGAACCAACAGCGGCCAACGGTTTCGCGCCATGGCCTGTCCCGCGCCCCGGGCGGCTCGGGCGTTGCCCGCCTCGTTGGCCAGCCAGGCGTAAGAACGGGTCTCTCCTGCCGGTATGGACCGGCACGCGGCGTAGGCCCGCGCGAAAAAGGGCGTAACGTCGCTAAAGTCGATCGGCAGCGTCGACAGGTCGACGTCCTCGCCTGCGCAGTACCTGGTGATCACATCCCGAACGTGTGTTGTCGCGTCCTCGTCGTACTCAGCTCCCTTGATGTCAGCCTCGATTGTTTCCAACGCGGCAAGGCGTGAATTCTCGGGAAGAGTGGAGCGGCGCACATTGCCATCGCGGGCCGTAATCGCCACCCACCCCAGCGCGGTCTCGAAGACGTCGTACGTGTTACTGGTCATCATTAGCTCCCTGAGGTCGCGGCGAACCCGACCTGTCCCCGGGCCCGCATCATCTCTTCGGCCGTTCCGCCCTCTCTTCGACGCCCGGTCAAACCCACCCGGTATGCCAACAGGCCCCGCAGGACGCGTCTCCACGCCCGGCCCAGTTCTTTTTCCGCGTCCGGGTCCGATTCCGTGTTGCCGTAGCGGACTCGCTCGTAGCTCTCCGCTATATGGACCGCCGCTTCTTCGACCGGCGGCACCAGGAATCCCAAATGCCTGGCATATTCGGCCGCGGACTGGCTCTGCAACTTGCCCATTCCAATGGCTTTGCCGAAATGGACCATCTTTGCGTAGGCCTTGCGTTCGGGGTCGAGCCCCCAGTGCAGCCACGTCCACAACGCGGCCGCCAGGAGCACGGCGCCCCCTACTATTCCGAGCAGGATGTACAGCCAGGTGGGTTGCGAGGACTGCTGCGTAAATCCGACATCCCCCGGGAAGTTCGGCACGAGCCCCAGGTCCTCCAGCAGGGTTTCGTCTAACTCGTCGAAGATCTCATCCCCGAATTCCAGGAGTTCGTCCTCATCGAAGGCGGTGCCGCCCTCGGGTAGTTCTGGGACTTCAAACTCCTTGGACGGCTCGACGCGGCCGGGCGTCACTTCGACGTCGACCCAACCGTAGTTCTCGTAATAGACCTGCGTCCAGCCGTGGCGGTCGCTGTCCAGGATCAGGAACTGGCGGGCCTGCGGAATGTAGTGCCCGGCCGACCAGCCGGCCACCATTCGCGTGGGAACGCCGACCGCTCTCAACATTACGGACGCAGCCGAACCGTAGTAGTGACTGTAACCCTTGATGTCAGACTCTTCGCATTCCTCGGAGCCTGCCGGGCATGGTTCGGATTGTGACTCGAAGAGGAACCAGTCGACTCCGCCTTCGTCAGCTTCGGGCCCGCTGATTTGCCGGGAGTAGGACTGGGACTGTAGGAAGTCCTGGACCGCCTGCACCTTCTCGAACGGCGTCACTGCGCCAGCCTCGTTCACCAGGCCCCTGGTCAGTTCCAGGACTCGATCGGGAATGGCCGCCGGAAGCAGGAGATACCGGTCCGTGACCCAACGCGGGTAGTTGTCCCCCGTCTGCGCCAATTCCTGGTCTGATGCCCGGGAGACAAAGGTGACGACCGAGTAGGACTCCTGCTCCAGCACTTCGTCCAACAGTTGCACGCTGGTCTGTTCCGGCGGCGTTATGCGCTCGGCCACCACGTGAGTCGGCTGGCCGAACCCGCCGTCCCTGAGAAGGGTTATCGTCACGTCGGGAGGCGTACGACCCTGCAGTTCGTTCATCACTTGCTGTTCTGTCAACTGCGTTCCGTCTGCCGCTGCGCCCTGTCCGTACAGGCCTGACAGAAGGCCCCGCGCCATGGCATCGATGTCCGGCGGCATGAACGGGAGGCGGCCGTCGGGGTCGTCGATCGGGATCGTGTAGCGACGCGGCGCCAGGATGTCCAATTGCGACTGCCGCGAGGCGCTGAAAAGTGTCCCCGCGCTCAGTATGGCGTCGGTCGGAAAGAGTGGCAGGATCGTCTGGTCGATTCGTTCTCTCGACAGTTCTTCGGGCGGGTTCGTCAGTGGGGCGTTGGGCTCGGCCGTGAAGACGGCGTGCTCTCCGGTGAGCCAGCCCTGCGGGGTGTACGTGTCGTACGTCCTGGCGGGGAGCAGGGTCGGGTACTTGGAATTGACCCACATGACCGGATCGTCCGTCAGGTTGATCGGGCCCCGGAAAGGCAACGCCTTGCCAGGCGCGTCGAGTACGCCTTCACCTTTGCCGCTTACCCCGGCGAGAAGCCTGGACGCGGGGTCCCGAACCAGCTCGAACGGCGCTTTGAGCAGGTCCCACGTGGTCTGGAGCGAGGAGTTTCGCGGCTCGACCAGGGGCAGGGCAGATATCAGCAGGGCCACCACGCCCACGACGATCGCGTTACGGGCCCCGGTCCAGCGGATGATGCCTGGGTAGCTGGTGCCTTCGGCCTCCCACCTCGCCATACGGGTGAGCGTCGTGAGGTGGGCGAACAGCACAATGCCGCCGAGCATGAAGATGAAGAAAATGTATTCGAATTGCCCCTGGCGGTAGCTGAGATTCGTCAGCATGCCCAGTCCCAGGAGGATCGTGGGCGCCCACGGGTTTCGCCACTTGAATGTGATCCAAGAGGTGAGGTACCCCACGATCCAAGTGGCTGTCATGAACATCAGCGCGAAGGGCACCGTGTCCCTGTTGATGCCCCCTTCACGTGCGTCCCCTACCCATATGAACATCCGCTCCCACGCCGCCGCGGCCCTGCTGAACGGATCGCCCTCGCCAACGGGTATGGACCCCTGCCACAGGATTACCACCAGGCCGATGCCGATCGGAGCGAGCGCCTTGATCCACCAGGCGATCTTGCTGCGAGTGATTACGAACCCGGCGATCAGCCCCAGGAACGCGGTGGGCAGGATCGAAGGCAGGTCACCCCAATTGGAAAGTTGGACCGACCAGGCCATACTGCCAAGCATCCACGCCAGCAGACCCAGCGTTACCCAGTCGCGCAGTTCGACGCGCTGCACCAACGCCCTGGCGTTCTCCAGCAGCGCCGTGCGTTGAGGGACCGGATCAGCCTGCGGGAGCGCCTGCGCGGCGGTGCTCATAGTGCGGCCTCCGCCGTTACGGCGACATCGTGTCCGAGCGAGGGCCTTGTCATTCCGGCGGCCGCGCCAACCGGCACCGAGAGCGAGTCGGGGATCGAAGCGCCCTGCTGGAGGTTGAACGTTCGGACGCCGCTGTTGACCAGGTCCATCAGCGCCGCGTCGTTCGGCTCTCCGCCGAATGAGCCGCGGTCGATCAGTACGGTGCTCACCCTGATCCCGCGCCTCTGCAGCCCCGCCAGCGCATCGATCCAACCGCCGCTGCCCGCCGCGGTGATTACCACTAATGACGACGTCTGGCTCAGTTCACGGTCCATCTCGGCCAGCAGTTCGATCATCGGGGTGTTGCCCTCCGGACGACTCGACGCGATGTGCCGCATGATCGTTTCCATCTGGTAGTTGGACCTGTCGGGAATCATCACCAGCGCCTCGCTGCCGTGGGCTGAATAGCCGATTGGCAGCATGGACCGCCCGTAGCGGTCGACCACCGAAGCCGCAACGGTGGCGGCGTATTCGTCTGTGGACTCGGGCGAGTCGCCGGCCTGCGAGTCGCGGTGCTGGTCGAACAGCACCCAGACGTGGCTCGCCGAGCCCCTGTCGAACTGCTTGACCATCAACTGGTTGACCCGCGCCGTGGAGAGCCAGTGAATCCTGCTCACGCTGTCGCCGGCCGTGTACTCGCGCACCGAAGAGACATCCGTGCTGATGATGTTGGCGCGCTGCCGTCTCGAGCCGTCGCCGGTCAGATGTATCGCCGGCGACGCGAAGTCGGGCACCTGTACCACGCGGGGATAGACGAGGATCTTGTCCACGCCCTCAAATTCCACTTCCTGCGGGAACAGGTTGAGCGGATCGGACGCCCGCACCACGAGGGGACCGATTTCGTACTCGCCGCGCTGCATGAGCGTGCCGGACACCTCCACACGGTTGAACGGGACCACCATTCCCAGGCTGCCGATCTGCCTGATTGTCAGGCCCGGAATGTTCGTCTTGTCTTCAACCTCCACCCACGCCTTGGGCGTCCTGCCGTGGTTCCGCACGGTGACAGTCTCCCGGTACGTGTCGCCGACCGCGAAAGGCCCCAGCGGACGTTGCACCTCTGCGGAGATCTGCCTGGCGCCGAGCTTGGCGAGGCCGTAGGCGATGATCACTATGGCCGCAAGCAGGTAGACGAGCCGGAACGCAAGATCGAACCCGGTGGCCATGCCCGCCATCAAAGAGATGGCCATCAGCGCGGCAATGCCGTACAGAACCGGGTGGCGGCGGAGTGCGCGCACCGCTCGCTGGCCGCCCGGGTCCCTGTTGCGCGACGCGGCGTCAGCAGATCGGGAGCGCGCAGCCCCGATCCGTGAATAGCCTGAAGCGCGATCGTATTGCATAGGGGTAGGGTCTACCGATTTTCGCGCCCGCCGGACGGCCAGCGGTCCGCTTGCATTCTTCTGAATATAAGCCGGTCAGTTCCCATATCGTCGTGCCGGGGTAACCCGGTACCCACGGTGGGGTGCGGAGGTGGGTGCGCTTGACTTGTACAATTCCCATCCGACAAGCGACGCCGCACTTTCATCACCTCGTGCGGCCTGGACAAGGCCATTGTGATTCTGAAGGCATCGGTCGAAACTGTCTCACGTGTCGCTATCACGAACGGCCGCCCGCGGAGCCCGGCACCGGGACGGAGTCGAGGACCTCGTTGACCACCGACTCCTGGCGAATGCCGCGCATGCGCGCAGATGCAGTCAGGAGGACGCGGTGGGCCATCACCGGCACGGCGATTCCCTTCACGTCGTCCGGGACCACGTAGTCGCGGCCCTGCAGCATGGCCATCGCCTTCGAGCCCTTCATCAGGTTGATAGACGCGCGGGGCGACACGCCCAGGGTCGCGTCGTCGTGGTCTCTCGTGCCGTTGGAAAGGTCGACTATGTACTGCTTGACCAGTTCGTCGGCGTAGACGTTGTCGGCGGCTGACTGGAGTTTGATGATGTCGGCCGGTCCGCATGCCGCGGTCAGTTCGTCGATGGGGTCCACCTGCTCGCGCCGGTCCATGATCGCCACCTCCTCCGCCGAGTCGGGGTAACCGAGGGACACGCGCATGAAGAACCGGTCCAGTTGGGCCTCGGGCAGCGGGAATGTCCCCTCGTACTCGATGGGGTTCTGCGTTGCCATGACCATGAAGGGCTCTGGCAACTCGTAGGTGACGCCGTCGACCGAGACCTGCCGTTCGCCCATGGCTTCGAGCAGGGCCGACTGCGTCTTAGGGGTCGCCCGGTTGATCTCGTCAGCGAGAACGATCTGAGCGATGACCGGGCCTGCCCGGAACTGGAACTCTTCTTCCTTCTGGTTGTAAACGGATGCGCCCGTTACGTCGGATGGAAGCAGGTCCGGCGTGAACTGCATCCGGCGGTACTCGCAGCCCGTCGTCACGGCGATCGAGCGCGCCAGCATGGTCTTGCCAACGCCCGGCACGTCCTCGATGAGCAGGTGTCCCTTGCTCATCAGGCTGACCAGCGAAAGCTCGACCACGCCTCGCTTGCCGATGATTACCTGCCCAATATTGTCGACGAGCGTCTCGACAAGCGTTTTTGGATCTGCGGCTGTAGTCACATTGGACTCCCTGCTGTATGAATTCACGAATGGGTGGGGTGGGATTGTATCCGCGTCACGCACCCGCGACGCGCGCGATGGCGGACCCTCGCCGCACTTTACTACGAACGCCAGCAGGGTTTCGATTTATGGCGTGCGGCATCAAGGGACTTCACTCATCGCCATTGCGACGAATACAACCCGCCAAGGAGGTCACACTCTCGCGACTCGTCGTACAGCACCCCGATGCATTACCCACGGTGTGCGAGCGGAGGAGCGGGGCCACACACATACCACCATCACACCACTCCCGCGAGGGGTAGCCTGCTCCGTGCTCAAAACGAGGTCATTCTAAGGCGAAGCGAAGAATCCCACCCCCCCACTTCACACCCCCGCCCCTCCGCGAGACAATAGCCCCGTCGCAGTCGTCACCAACCGGGAGCACCCACCATGCGTAGCAAAGCAGTCGTCCTCGATGAACAACGGAAGCCGCCGACGGTTGAGGAGGTGGAGGTCCTGCCGCCGCGGGCCGGCGAGGTCATGGTGCGCGTGGCGGCGACAGGCGTGTGCCACAGCGACTACAACCTGGTAGACGGCTTCAGGTACGTGGAAAACCTGCCAATGGTGATGGGACACGAAGCCTCAGGCGTCATCGAGCAGGTCGGCCCGGGCGTCCACGCCTTCGAGCCGGGAGACCCGGTGGTGTTCGCCATCCGGCCGTCGTGCGGTGTCTGCGAGTACTGCGCATGCGGAAAGTTCAACCTCTGCGTAGGCCACGGGGCCAGGCCGCTCGAACAGGCATCACGCATCTACAGGAAAGGCGAGCCCCTCTACCACGGCAGCGCCACCTTTTCGCAGTACACCGTGGTGACGCAGGACTACGTCGTGAAGGTCGGTGACGACATCCCGATCGACAACCTGAGCCTCGTAGGCTGCGCCGTCATCACCGGCGTCGGTGCCGCGGTGAAACGCGCCAAGGTCGAGCCGGGCTCGCGGGTCGCGATCTGGGGCAGCGGCGGCGTCGGCCTAAACGTGATCCAGGGCTGCGTCATAGCCGGCGCGTCCCAGATCATCGCCGTGGACCTGGCAGAAAACAAGCTCGAATTCGGTCGCCAATTTGGCGCAACCGACACGGTCAACGCGTCCCAAGAGGACCCAATCGCCCAGGTGATCGAACTGACCGGCGGAGGCGCCGACTACACATTCGAGGCCATCGGCAACGAGAAGACCACGCGACAGGCGTTCGATTCGCTCAGGCCCGGCGGTACGTGCGTCACGATGGGCGCCCCGCCGGAGGGTGGACTCGTGGACATCCCGATGCAGCCACTGTTCCAGGACCGCACGCTAATGGGGTGCAGCGCCGGCTCGGCAAGCCCCCGCGCAGACTTCCGTTGGCTGGTCGAACACTACCGCAACGGCAACTTGAAGCTGGATGAACTGGTCACGAAACGCCGGCCCCTGGACGAAGTCAACGAGGCGTTCGAAGACCTGGCCGCAGGCAGAGTGGCGAGGACGGTGCTGATTCCGTAAAGTGAGTGTCGTGTCGCCGAATGATTACGCGACGGGGTTCGAGAAAATTTTTGAATGACCTTGTAGGGTACTGATTGTTCGACGAGTTTGGAGACAATCTTTACGAATCCGACGGCCGGGCGGGTATAGAGAGCCTTCTTGATCTGCCAGGCAACTATTTGGTTCAAGTCGGGCAATCTACTCCAACCCGGTCCGGTAACAGCGAAGGAGTGAACCCGACATGAGAGCCACCGAAACACGCCTGCGAGCCCTGTTGGAGGGCCAGCAACACTACGTGATCCCGCTGTTTCAAAGGCCGTACAGCTGGCGCCGCAATGAATGGCAGACCCTGTGGAACGACATTATCGAGACGTACCGATTTAACCCTACTGGAGGCCATTTCTTAGGTTCCATCGTCTCCAAATCCCAGCCAGGCACCCCCGAGGGCGTTTCACCTTACATCGTGATTGATGGCCAGCAGCGTCTCACCACGTTGTCCATCATTCTGGCAGCCTTGCGCGACAGGATCAGCGTGACCGACCCGTCGGCTGGGGAGCGGGTCGCTGATCTTTGCCTCATGAACAAGTATGCCAAAGACGAATACCACTACAAGATTCGACCAACACAGGCTGATCGCATTTCTTATTACGCGGTGATTGATGGTACCGACAACTCCGCGCACGAGGAAGAACCTAATCCTATACGTCAAGCATACGACTTCTTTTTAGAGGCACTATGCAGTAATGCTGACGAAGAAGACGACCAGCCCCCTGATCTCACGCGGCTGGAAAGATTGCTCCTTGACGAGGTAGAGGTAGTTAGCATCACATTGGGGGATGACGACAACGAATATCGTATATTCGAGAGTCTGAACTGGAAGGGCGCTCCGCTCTCGCAAGCGGATCTCCTCCGAAACTATTTCTTTATGCGTATCCCAGCCCATCAGCAACAAACACTTTATGACAGTGTCTGGCTTGCGATGCAGACAATGCTAGATTCGAAGACACTGGCTGAGTTTTTTCGCTATCAATACATGTCCTCCGGAGAGTTTGTCCGGGAGAAGGACATTTATCTCAAGTGGCGAAGTAACTTAGAACGCCTGGACCCTGAAGCTCTTGCTACGAAAATGCGAGAACTCGCGAGTTATGCACAATATTTCAAGCGACTAGTCGACCCCGAAGCGGAGCCGAATGTTGCCGTCCGCGAGCGTTTGGAACGACTGAACCGTTGGGGTGGACAGACTATGTACCCCTTCGTGCTCTGGCTCTTTGAAGGTGCAGGTGGTAGGGGTGTCAATTCAATGGAAATGTCGAGGGTCCTGAGACTCATCGAGTCGTACTTGGTACGGCGCCTCTTCTGCGGCATACCAACCGCGGGTTCAAATCGTTTTTTCATGGAACTTGTGACACAGATTCCCGATGGCAACATAGTGGAAGCCGTTCGGAACGCGCTATCGCAGCCCTCTGGGCGTCGACGCTGGCCCAAAAACAAGGAATTCAAGGAAGGTTTACTCGCATACAAGTTGTACGAGGGATCTCGATCCGAGCAGCGCCGATTGATAATAGAAACTTTTGAACAAGACCACGCACACAAGGAGCCAGCCGAGTTGAGGGGTCTAACGGTCGAACACATCATGCCACAGGAACTGACTGACGATTGGCGGGATGCTCTCGGGCTAGGCGCCAACGAAATTCATACTCGTCTTTTGCACACCTTGGGCAACCTCACACTCACCGGATATAACCCCGAATTGAGCAATCGGTCCTTCAATGACAAACGCCGCCTGTTCCTCGATAGCAATCTCGCAATGAACAGAGAAATTGCGGAGGAGGTAGAGTGGGGACCGGAGCAGATCCGCGCGCGCGCTGAGCGACTCGCCGCCAAAGCTATCGAGATATGGCCTGGGCCCGAGTAGGGAACTGAATGAGCGCGTTGCCATGTGCCGGCGGCTTACGTACCCAATCGCACTGAGTTTCTGACCCTCTCAGATTCTGTTGATGGGCTGTGCGGTAAATTCCAGTCTTACCCTCTATCGATCAAGCGCCCTTCGTGCGGCGTCAACTTGGCCTCTAAGGTGCTTAGCGGCGTCGTAAAGGAAATCTGCATAGTTGTCCGCTTCATCAGCCATCTTTTTCCTTTTGGCTTGGTCTGGCTCTTCAATTAGCTTATTCAGCCGATTCGTCAACTTCACCTTGGCCCCGCGCCAGCCCGGTGTAAGTTGCCTTGCCTCACCCCAACTAACCCCCAGCGTCTTGCTGATGTAGGTAATGGTCCTGCCCTCCAACGCCAGCTTCTTTGCTCGATTTCTCAACTCGTCATCGCCGCTTGGTGATCCAGTCATGGCATTCTCTCGTGAACTGACTCTGGCTTATGGAACCTGGTGGTGGAGAACTCAATCCTCCGATCTTCTGAGAGTGAGTTAGACTCTCTAACCGGCTAACCACACCGCCAATCAGGAGTGACCGAGGTGAAACTATGCTCCAGACTTGCCTTCGCTTAAGGCGTGTCCCATGGGGTCGCCATTGCCGACAGTGACGACCTGGATACCAGCCGGCCTCACAAAGCCAATTCTATCAACCGGGTGGGCGCAAAAAGTTCTCATTTGGCCCGTGCCACGTTAAATCCCCTACAGCGGAGGCGTTGGCCTCAACGTGGTGCAGGGCTGCGTCATCGCTGGCGCGTCCCAGATAATCGCAGTGGACCTAGCCGACAACAAGCTCGAATTTGCCCGCCAATTTGGCGCAACCGACACGGTCAACGCGTCGGAAGTGGACCCAATCGCCAAGGTGATCGAACTGACCGGCGGAGGCGCAGACTACACCTTTGAGGCCATCGGCAACGAGAAGACCACGCGGCAGGCGTTCGATTCGCTCAGGCCCGGCGGTACGTGCGTCACGATGGGAGCGCCGCCGGAGGGCGGACTGGTGGACATCCCGATGCAGCCACTGTTCCAAGACCGCACGCTCATGGGATGCAGCGCCGGCTCAGCAAGTCCCCGCGCCGACTTCCGGTGGCTGGTCGAGCACTACCGCAACGGCAACTTGAAGCTGGATGAACTGGTCACGAAACGCCGGCCCCTGGACGAAGTCAACGAGGCGTTCGAAGACCTCGCAAAGGGCAGAGTGGCCCGCACAGTGCTGATTCCCTGACTAAGGACCGACCTGCGACGGGTCGCGACGCGTAGGCCTCGGGAGGCCGAGGCCATTGCGATTCCGCCCTACTCAGGCTTTGCGTAGGTCAACCGCCAGTCCCCGTCGAACTCCTCGTAGATGAACACCATGTTCACCGCGCCCCCCTGGAAACGTGCAGTGTGCTTGACCTCCCACTTGCCCGGTTCGATTTCCGTGGGTGGAGACGTCTCCTCAGCCGTGAAGGTCAGGCCCCGGTTCTTGAAGGGTTCCATGTTCGACCGGACCTCATTCTCTTCTTCCTTCCAATAGTCCGCCGAGTAGAACTCCTCGAGTAGGTCCGGATCGTGCATGTTGTAGACGTCCCACAGGCGCATGGTCTTTTCGCTGAGGTGTTCTGCCACATCTACTGGTTCGTCAGGGGCTGGTTCCTCCGTTGGGCTGGGTTCCACCTGGGGTATTGCAGTGGGCGCAGATGTGCCGGATGCCTCACCGCCGGTCGACTTCTCGGCGGGAGTCGGTTCCGCCCGGGGTGTTGGATCAGGCGCCGGGGTGGGCTCCGCCGGTGGCACTACTGTCGACGCCGTAGTGGGTTCGGGATTGGCGGTTTCCTTGCTGACCGTGACCTCCAAGGCACCGCCGCACGCGGCCAGAAAAATCGACAGCACCAGGATGGCCGTCAGTGCCGTTCCCGTCTGCAGCATGCGTTCTTCCTCCTGGAGCGAAAATTGGCGTTGGAGCCGCCTGCGGACCTCCCGGCAGAGGTCCAGTTGATACTACGGGATTGTCGCAGAGTCCCGCCCGCAGGCGCCGGGCCGGTAGTAAACCGTTCAATTGGGGTCTCGTTTCAATCTCTGGACACGGCGACGCCGCCTTCGCCCGCGCAGGGGCAAGTGTGAGCCATCCTCCACAGGCGCCATACCCCGCCGGGGCAGCCACCGGTCAGGCGAGCAGTTGACATATTTCTGCGACATTTCGCCCTTAACGTGAGTAGCGACAGGAACGCTAACTAAGGAGGTGAGACGATGATGGGCAGGAAGATCAAGAAGGTAATGACGAAGACTTTGGTGGTTACGGCGTCCCGGTGGTCATGTTCTCCGCGGCACTCGTCATCGGGTGTACGGACAAACCAAGACCCGCGGCTCCGAATGAGATAATCGGACCAGGAGTCCCAGTGAACGGGGAGACGGCCATCTCAAAGGGCCCCGCCTCCCAAATTGGGCACTTAGAAGGCCGGCGATGAGCGGTACGGTACTGATAGTCGAAGACGACAAAAGGATCGCCAACTGGGTGAAGGTGTACTTCGAGCGTGGGGGGTTCTCTGTCGAGGTCGCCCACGACGGCGAGGCTGGCCTGGCACTGGCCCGTAACCTGGGCCCGGACCTGATAATCCTGGACCTGACGCTTCCTCGTCTCGACGGCGTGAAACTTTGCCGGATCGTACGCAAGGAATCGGACGTTCCCATAATCATGCTGACGGCCAGGGAGGCCTATACCGAGCGGGTCATCGGCCTGGAAAGCGGTGCCGACGACTATGTCGTCAAACCCTTCGATCCGGGGGAGCTAATTGCCCGCGCCCAGGCCGTGCTTCGCCGCGTCAAGGACCGGGTCCAGCAGGTCCTGACCAGCGGCAACATCACGCTGAACGAGACCACAGGGACCGTGACAGTCAGCGGAGAACCCGTTGACTTGAGCCAAGCCCAGATTGCCTTGCTGTCGACCTTCATGCGTCACCCCAACCAGGTGCTCACCCGCGACCAACTGATCTCGCTGACCTTCGACAGAGATTTCGACGGGTTTGACCGCGCCATCGACAATCAGGTCGCCCGCCTCAGGAGATGGATCGGCCGGGATGGCAGGCAGCCCATCCAGACCGTGTACGGTGCCGGCTACAAATTCGTGGCGGAGGGCGAGTGATGTCGCTGCGCTGGCGAATCATGGCGCCGATGGTCCTCGTCATCGTTCTCACGGTGTTGATCAGCGTCGGCGTGGGCTACTACGCTACACAGTCCCGCCTGGGCGTGTTCGTGAACGAGATAGGCGGCGACGAGGCGAGCCGGTTGGCCAAAAGCCTCAGCCGCGAGTACACCGCCTCCGGTGGCTGGGAGACGGTGGACAGTCCCCTTGCCGAAGCCGGATACCTCTACGGTGGAGGTGCGCAGAGGGAGCGGTCGGAAGGAACGGAAGAGGTCCACTCCGAGCTTCTGCACGAGGACCGGGTGCGGGTCGTCATCGTCGCCACCGATGGGCGGGTCGTGATGGACAACCTGTCCGAGCTATCGCCCGGGACCGTCGCAGCCGACCTGACCGGTCATCGTGAGACGGTGTTCGACCTGACCACGAACCAGCCCGTGGGCCACGTTTACGTAGACGTGAACAGTGAACTCCTGTCGGCTGAGTCGCATGGGTTTCTGAGCACGCTCTTGTGGGTGATCATCATCGCCGGAGCGCTAACCGTTGGCGTCGCTGTGCTACTGGCCGCCTGGTTGTCCAAGCGCATCGCAGCGCCGGTGACGGCCCTGACGGAGGCGACCCAGGTGATCGCCCAGGGGGACACGGCCCGGCTCCCGGTCACGTCCTCGGACGAACTGGGCCGCATGAGCGTTGCCTTCAACCGCATGACCTCCGCGCTCGAGACGCAGCGCGAACTCCGCAGGCGGCTGATAAACGATGTCTCCCATGAGTTGAATACGCCGCTGAGCGTCATTCTGCTGGAGGCGAAGGGGCTGCGCGACGGTCTTCAGACCCCAGAGGGCGCGTCGGACCACATCATCCAGGAAGTGGACAGGCTGCGCGGCCTCGTGACTGACCTGGACTGGCTTGCGGAGACGGACCATGGCGAGTTGAGGCTCGCCAGCGAACCGAGTTCGGTACACGAACTGCTTGCCACTGAGGTGGACCGCTGGCATCCGCAGGCCCGGACCCGAAAGGTGGGACTGTCGCTACAGGTGTCCGATGACCTCCCCGACCTGGACCTGGACCGGCTGCGCATGAGCCAGGCGCTGGGGAACGTCATCAGCAACGCCCTCAACTGCACCGAGCCAGGCGGGAGCATTGTCATTCGGGCCAGACTGGATACCGACGAGGCGCTGGCTGTCTCGATAGCGGACGATGGGATCGGCATACCCGCCTCGGACCTCCCACACATCTTCGATCGCTTCTACCGTACCGATCATGCTCGCAGCGGCGGGATAGGCGGCACGGGCCTGGGACTGGCCATCACTCGAGCCATAGTCGAGGCGCACGGTGGGACCATTACAGCGTCAAGCGAAGGCCCCGGCCGGGGCGCAACCGTGAAGATTCGCCTTCCACTGAACGAATGACGTTCGCCCGATAGTCCTTGATCATCCCCGATGCACGGCGGCAACCAACTAGCACCCGGTGTCATTAGTCCAGAGCCGCATGGGCCGGAATGTGTGGGCGAGTAGCAGCCTGGGACCTCCGACATTGTGGGCGTTAGACCGACGCCCCAGCCGGCTTGATTAACTGCCCATCCTGGATGACCGGGGGCCCGACAGGGCTGTGGCTCTGTGTCCACCAGCCCAATACGCACTGCTAGGCCCCTGCCAATATCGAATCCAGTTCCGCCACGTCCTCAGCCGTCAGCCGGGTTTCCGCCGTGGCGGCGTTCTGGCGGATCTGGTCGGGCCGCGACGCGCCTGCTATGACGGAACTAACCTCCGGACGCGCCAGTAACCAGGCAAACGCCAACTCCACGAGCGTCATACCGCGTTCCTCCACCCAGTCGGAAAGGCGTTCGATCACATCGAAGTTCGCCTCGGTCAGCCTTCGTTCGCCGGCCTTGACGTTCACTCCCAGGCGGCTTCCGACCGGCGCTGCCTCGCCTCTGCGGTAACGGCCTGTCAGGAAGCCGTGGGCCAGCGGGAAGAACGGGAGGATCCCAAGGCCGTACTTGCCGCAGACCGGTATCACGTCTTCCTCGAGGTCCCGCTCCAGCATGGAGTACTCCGACTGGGAGCTTACAAAGCGCGCGCCGCCGGACTCCCTCGAGGTCCAGTCGGCCTCGACTATCTGCCACGCCGCAAAGTTCGAGTGACCTATATGGCGCACCTTGCCCTGGCGGACCAGTTCGTCGAGGGCGCCCAGCGTCTCATTGATCGGCGTTCTCGGGTCCGGGCCGTGTATCTGGTAAAGGTCGATGTAGTCGGTCTGCAGGCGCTCCAGGCTGCCCTCAACGGCAGACATGATGTAGTCGCGCGATCCGCCCGCGCCCTTCGGGCCGCCGAGCCACCACCCGCCGAACTTCGTCGCGATTATGGCGCGATGGCGCTTACCCTTCAGGGCCCGCCCTATGTAACGTTCCGAGTCGCCCGCGGAGTAGATGTCGGCGGTGTCGATCAGGTTGACTCCGACGTCGAGGGCGGCGTCGATCACACCCGCCGCAGCCTCAAGGGACATCTGGCTCCCGTAGTTCGTTGGGCCGGGGGTGATGCCGAAATTATTAGTACCCAGTCCGATCTCCGAGACTTCGAGGTCCGATTGCCCTAATCGCCGGTACTTCATTGCCCACCCCCATCGTGCTGGCCGCAGGCAGAGTTTAGCAGCGGTTAAACAGGCTTCATCCAGCGGACGCGGGCCTATACTGGCAGCAGCCCGCCGACTGGGCGCACTACTCTGGCGGAAATCGTCACCGGCCCGAGCGAGACGAACATCTGCCGGCATTATTAATCGATCGAGGCGCCACCATGGGTACCGACATGAAACAGGACGTTCTGGACAAGCTGCGTTGGCGTTGCATCGGACCGCCCCGCGGGGCGCGGTCCATTGCCGTCGCCGGCGACCCGTCGACACCCGCGATTTTCTACTTCGGGGCCTGCGCCGGGGGCCTGTGGAAGACCTACGACGGCGGAACGTACTGGGAGAACATTTCGGACGGATATTTCGATACCGCAGCCGTCGGCGCGGTCGCCGTAGCCGAGTCGGACCCCAACGTAATCTACGCCGGCATGGGCGAGGCAAGTGTTCGGCTGGACGGTTCGTACGGCGACGGCGTGTATCGCAGCACCGACGCCGGAAAGACCTGGACCAACGTTGGCCTCAGGGACACGCGCCACATCGCCCGCGTCCGCATTCACCCCGGCAACCCGGAACTCGTCTACGTAGCGGCGCTGGGCCACGCATACGGACCGCACCCCGACCGGGGCGTGTATCGCACGGCAGACGGCGGCGAGACGTGGGATAAGGTGCTGGCCCCGGGGGACGAGGTCGGCGCAATTGATCTATCGATGGACCCTGCCAACCCCCGGCGCCTCTTCGCCGCCACGTGGCGGATGCGACGCAGCTTCTGGAACATCGAGAGCGGTGGACAAGGCAGCGGCCTGTTCCGCTCAGCCGACGGCGGTGACTCCTGGGTCGACTTGTCCGAGAACACCGGCTTCCCTTCCGGACCGCTCGGTCGCATAGGTGTGGCGGTCTCGCCCGCAATGCCGGGCCGCGTTTGGGCGACCGTGGAAGCGCGCGAACGCGGGCTGTACCGGTCAGACGACGACGGCGAAACATGGGAGTTGCTCACCGACGACCGGGACCTGCAGGGCCGACCCTGGTACTACCAGCACATCTTCGCCGATCCGGTGAATCCCGACACCGTGTGGGTCCTCAACTACAGCTTGTGGCGATCCATCGATGGCGGACGAAACTTCGAGGAGGTCTCGGCGCCGCATGGAGACCACCACGATTTGTGGATCGACCCCCGCGATCCGCAACGCATGATCGAAGGCGCGGACGGCGGCGCATGCGTCTCCTTCAACGGCGGCGACACCTGGTCCACCCTCTACAACCAGCTCACGGCGCAGTTTTATCGCCTCGACACGGACAACCGGTTCCCCTACAACGTCTACGCCACGCAGCAGGACAACACCGCCATCATGGTGCCGTCGGCCGCTGACGACATCGCCATCAACTGGGCCGACTGCCGCTCGGTGGGCAGTTCGGAGAGCGGGCACATCGCGGCGCATCCTGAGAATCCGGACGTCGTGTTTTCCGGCGCCATCGGCAGCGCGCCGGGCGGGGGAGGCGTCCTGCTCCGGCACGACCGCACTACAGGCCAGACCCGCATCGTTACCGTCTGGCCCGAGGACTACTCCGGCGTCGGCGCCAGGGACATGAAACACCGCTTCCAGTGGACCTTCCCCATCCTATTCTCACCCCACGACCCCAA
This sequence comes from Dehalococcoidia bacterium, assembly GCA_965220275.1. Lineage (GTDB taxonomy): Bacteria > Chloroflexota > Dehalococcoidia > Lucifugimonadales > Lucifugimonadaceae. The sequence goes on from CBDCPN010000008.1 coordinate 89,986, forward strand.
CACGCTGTACGTCGCAGGCGAGCGGGTATTCAAGTCGACCGATGAAGGCGGCAGTTGGACGGCGATCAGCCCCGATCTGACTCGAAACGACCCGTCAAAGATGGGACCGTCCGGCGGGGAGATCACCCGCGAGGCTACCGGCGGAGAGACCTATTGCACGATCCAGGCGCTGGCGGAATCGACCCTCGAGAAGGGCCAACTCTGGGCGGCCAGCGACGACGGCATGGTCCATCTTTCCCGAGACGGCGGAGCGTCCTGGCAGGACGTTACACCGGACCAGTTGCCTGAGTGGACGCTCATAAGCACGATCGAACCCTCACACCACGTACCCGGCAAGGCCTACCTCGCCGGAACACGGTACAAATTCGACGATCTCAGCCCCATCCTCATGCGCACCTCGGACTACGGCGCGACCTGGGTGGAAATCACCGAGGGAATACCTGCAAGTGAGTACACCCGTGTAATACGGGAGGACCACGAAACTCCGGGCCTACTGTATGCCGGGACTGAGTTAGGAATTCACTTGTCGTTCGACGACGGCGAAATCTGGCAGCCGGTCCAGGCCAACCTGCCCATCAACCCGGTCTACGACATCAAGGTAAAAGGCAACGACCTGATTGCCGGAACGCACGGCCGCTCGATATGGATACTCGACGACCTGAACGTCGTCCGGCAGATTGCCGAGTCGGCCGGCAGTGACGGACTGCGCCTGTTTGCGCCTCGTCGGACGTACCGCCTGCCCGGGTCGATCATGCGCGACAGCCCACTCCCCGGCAAGAACTACCACCAACACGGCATAGGCGCCGCTTCTACGTACGTCATGCGGAAAACGGCGGACGGCGACGCGGTGCGCAGCTTCCTTGATGCAGGCGAGGGCCCGCCGGGCGGGGTGGTCGTCTACTACCACTTGCCGGAATCTGCTGTGGTGGAGATCACCATACTCGACGACGCGGGCGAGGTCATACGGACCTTCTCCAGCACAACGACCGGGACCACTGACGACCCTGTCGCGCCGACCTCGTCCGGACTCAACCGGTTCATGTGGGACATGCTCTATCCCGCCGCCAGGCAGGTTCCCGGCGATCTCGCGACCGCTGGCAAGCCGACCGCGCCGCATGCCCCTCCTGGGCGCTACGCAGTGCGCCTGACCGGCGGTGGAACCGAGTTGACCCAGGAATTCGAGATCGCCAAGGATCCCCGGGTCGCGGCGACCCAGGCGGACCTCCAGGAAAGATTCGATCTGCACACCCGCATTCGCGACCGGCTTTCGGAAGTCAACTCGGCCATCATCGGATTGCGCGACGTGCGGCAGCAGGTCGCCGGGTGGGCAGGCCGAGCGGAGTCCGCAGGTAGCGACGCTGGCGACTTGGCCCGCGTGTGCGGTCGCTTGATCGACGATCTCGACGGCGCAGAAAAACGGCTCATGAAAGTCGGTTTCCGCGGCGCGCTCGACCGGCCAAACATGCGTCCCACCATCAACACCCGGCTGGCAGAGCTATGCGAAGTCGTGGCGGTCGCCGACTTCGCGCCGCCCCGCCAGGCCTATGACGTGTTCGAAGTGCTGAGCCGCGAGGCCGGAGACGAACTGGCCGCCCTGCGCGCAACAATTGACGACGGTGTAGCCGAATTGGACCGGTTGATAACTGAGTACAGGATTCCCAATGTGGCTACTGAAGGCAAAGCGGGGACTGAGTAGTTTTGGCAGGTGAAATCCGCGGCTCGCGCAACATCCCCCAGACACACTCGCAAACGACCACTCGTATGGGCGTCTCTTGTGGGCGCCCGAGGGCGCGGGGCGCGGCAACTGACGCGATGCCACTTCGTGATCGGTTAGCGGCTTTTTAGACAACCTCTAATCGCCTCGTCTGCCTCATAACCTCTAGCTAGACGGCAGCGTGCCGGACGTCGTAGAGGCATTTGCGAGCCTCAAGCCTCATAGACGGGTACCCTAGTCTCCTCCACAGACTGCAGGAAGTAAGGGTTCTTTATGGCGGACCCAACCACGAGGTCGACAGGACTTTCGAATAACTGTTCCAGGGCCTCTAACAGGCCAAAGTAGGACTCAGAATAGGCGTCGAAGGCAGCCGGTTGAAACTCAACCACCAAGTCCAAATCGTTGACCTTCGACGAGTTCTTGCGTGTTGTGGCCGATCCAAAAAGGTCCAGGCGCTGAACCTTGTATCGGACGCAGAGGCGCCTCAACTCTTCACCACGATCCTCGATCGCTGGAATCATCTGTGTCGCCCCGCCATCACACATTGATCGCGTCTCGCTCCACGTAGGGCCGAATTTCGCTGCGTACTTCCCGGATGGTCGACATGTCTACGGGTCGGCCGTAGAGGTCCTCCAGGTAGGCCTGGGCGCCGAAGTAACTGCGCCAATCCGGCGGATCGCCGAACTCCACGAGGACATCCAGATCACTCTCGGAAGTGGCCTGGTTCCGGGCGAAGGAGCCGTACAGGGCGAGACCGGTCACGTCGAACCGTTCCCGCAGGACCCGCTTGTGCTGTCGCAGTGTGTCGAGAACATCATTCCTGTTCATAATCTGTTCGCGTCCCTAAATGAGTCATCAACCGGACATCAATGACGTTACGACTACTTGGAATCCAGCATGCAACGGAGCTTTGGCAGCAGGTCTGGGACATCGGTTCGAATGATGTCCCAGATGACATCATTGTCCACCCCCATATAGCCGTGGGCCACGCGGTTCCTGGCGGCGATGATTTTCCGCCATTCAATCTCTGGATTCCTCTCTTGCACCGGCGCGGGGACGTGTGTGGCTGCCTCACCGATCAGCTCGATGTTGCGCAATACTGCGTCGTATGTGCGCGAGTCAGTGATGAACGCGTCTTGATCCATCCCAGCCGTGTAAGTTACGACCCTTTCTCCAAAGTCGATCATGTCCTGAACGTAAACCCGCCAATTCTGCGACGCCCGCCCACCGCCATCACACATCCAGGGCGTCCTGCTCAACTGATTGGCGGAGTTCTGGACGCAGGGCTTTATCAGTCACGAGATCTACCCTGCGTTCAAGGAGGTCCTCTATATAGAACAGGGTCCCGAAGTACGACTTGGATGTAGCCGGCCCGCCGAAACGGACAATAATGTCCACATCGCTATCAGCAGTGGCCTGGTTCCGGGCGAAGGAGCCGTACAGGGCGAGACCGGTCACGTCGAAGCGTTCTCGCAGGACCTGCTTGTGCTGTCGCAGGGCATCGAGAACTTCGTCTCTGTTCATGCGGTCCTCCTATCGGCCTGTCCGTCGACTAGGCTAGAGGATAACGCCCCCTAACTACAACGACGCGCTTGCCCCAGCGGAGAGCCGAGCCGCGCATGGACCGGACAACAGGCGTCCGAGAATCAGTCTGAAGCGCCGGTGACCTCGTTTATCCATCCCTGGATGATGGCGATGGCATCCTCCTCAGGATCGGCGCTTTCTCGCCTGGTGTCCTCGAAGTGTTCGGGGTGGACCATGCCCGTGTAGCCGCCCGCGTGTAGTCGCCGCAGGAACTCCTTCAAGTCGATGTCCCCTTCGCCGGGCATCACCTCTTCGACCTGCGGCCACGTGCCCTTGAGGTCTCTTGGCTGGGCGAAGAAGATCTTGCCCCGGAACCGGTCGACCGCCTCCAACACGTCGGTGCCGTTCATGCCCATGCCGGCGCACATGCAGACGCCGTGGTTCGGGCTCGGCGCTTCCTGCTCGACCAGCCGCGCGATGTGGTCGCCATTGCGAATCATGAACGGTCCTTCCCACTCCGGTACGCGGAAGCGGCGGTAGTCCTCGTAGCCAATTCCCTGCTCGGCGGCCCTCGCCCGTGCTGCGTCGTCAGGCGTCGGCCAACGACCATGATTCGCCAGCTTGAGACCCGAAGACTCCGCCTGGGCGACGACCTCGCGGTAGATGGTCGCGACGCCGCCCCACAGGTCCTCGTCCTCCGCGGGATCCTCCGGGTCTTCGACGTGCGCGTATTGGAGCATCACGGGGATTCCCGCGCCGGCGACCACATCCACGGTCTCCATCATCTCGTCGATCTCCCGCCGGTGGGCCGCCGGGTCCCGGATCACGTCCATGTCCTTGCCCATGCAATACGGCTTGGAGACGGCGTAGACCTCTATGCCGGCTTCACCCACTCGCTCGACGGTCTCTTTGAGGTAACCGGCGGCCGGCACGCCCGAGTAGGTCTCGTTGTCAAACCCCGGCAACGAGTCGCGGGCCAGCGCCACGCGGTCGGTTTTCAACAGCCGACACCGTGCGATTACGGCGTCCGCGTCGGCGCTGTCCATGACGGTCCCGCAACTCATCAAGGCACGCCCCGAAGCCGGTGAATAAGTCGTCCCACTCATGTTGTCCTCCTAGTTAGATCAAGCCTGCATCGGCGACCCCCCGCCGGCTCCCACCATCATTTCATAGTGGCGAGTCTCAAGAGCCTGTTTCAATAGCCGCTCGGCTAAACCACTTCCTCTCCTGGGGGAGAGGATTGAGGTGAGGGCGAAACGTCTGTCAACGGGAATCGTCGTATCAATCGAAGGACTTACGATTTCACGCTATGCCCCCAACCGGCGTTCTAGCGACCCGTCTTGCCCGACCCCGATCGGGGACCCAGGGGACGCCGGGCGCGGCTACTCCCGCCAACCGCCATACCCCCAAACCCTTACCAAAAATCCGTGCCACCAAACATTTGACATGAACGAACACCTGTTCTAATATCAATATCGAGTCGTGCATTACGACGCGTTCAGCACAGCCACTCTGATCGGACAGCAACGGGAACAACTCCTGCAGGCATCGGGGGTAAAAGTTCCTCCCCCCGTGTTAAAGCCCGTTGCAGAACGAGAAAGTACATGCTCTCCTGGGAAGCAGGCATGGGCTATGCATGGATTCCAGTGCCCCACCGGCTGCAAAGCCGGCAAGGGTAACCGGAACGACTCGCACATAATGCTGTTCACGTAGGCGTGGCAGCTTTAGACCCCGACTATGGTGACTCGGGGCCCGCAGGCTAAGTCTGAGAGAGATGCCTGGGGAGCTATCGGATGTACGTCCCAGAGATCAAGCCGAGGATCCGATAGCAAATGCGTCTTTCCCTCAGACGTCCATAAGCGCCCCACAAGCCGGGCGCGGCTGTAGAGCCGAAACCGTCTTCGGCCCCGGTTCGACCGCCGACGCGTGAGCGAGCAAATTGCCGCCACTACCGTTGGTTGTAGGACTGTGCGGAGAAGACCGAGGAAACATACTTCCCAACAACGCCTCACGGTTCCGGCCGGGCGTGGGAAAGACAGCAGAGACACTGCAAAACGGGGCAACCCCGGGCAAACCCCGGGGTTGCTTCAACGCGCCAAAAACCAACCCGTCTTGCCGCACCCCGATGCGGTACCCAGCCCCGTACTTGATACGGGGTCGTGCCCTCCATCGTCACCCCGCACTCCGATGCGGGGCCGGCACCCACGGTGGGCGGGCGGGGTGCCAGGTTGGATGACTAACGCCGCGGCAACGGGCACCCGGGCGTCGTCATCCTGACCCGGTATACGGATGTTCGGGAGGTGATGTACAGCGTCCGGTTGTCGGCGTCGCCGAATGCGCAGTTCGCGGGCAGTTCCGGGGTGGTGATGATGCCAAGGTGGGTTCCGTCCGACTCCCAGACCCAGGTCCCTGCCGGGCCGGTGCAATAGACCCTGCCTTCCACGTCTACCTTTATGCCGTCAGGCACGCCGGCTGCCTCGTGTGCCGGGCGCGGTTTGGCGCTGACGGTGTGAGTGAACGGCGCGGCCGACAAAGACGGAACGTAAGGCATGTCCGCGAATCGACGGGTGTTTGCGAACATACCGTCCGAAGTTACGTCGTACACCTTTACGTGCGGATCGGGGCGGGTGTCGACAACATACGCCACGGACTCGTCCGGGGAGAAGGCGATGCCGTTCGGATAGGCGACATCGTCGGCGATCATCGTCAGTTCGCCGTCCAGGGTCAACTTGAAGAGGGCGTTCGTGCCGATTTCCTTCTGATCGTCGGTGAGTTGTGCCTCCGGATCTGAGAAGTAGAGCGTTCCGTCCGACTTGCCCACGACATCGTTGCACATGTTCATCTTCTTGCCCTGGTAACTATCAACCAGGACCTCGAGGTCGCCGCTTTCGTAATCGACGACCACCACCTTCCGCCCTGCCTGGTCGCAGGTCACCAGCCGGCCGTCTAAATCCAGGGTGGCGCCGTCGGGGCTTTCGCCCTCGCGGATCAGCGTCGCGTTTTCTCCCGGCGTAACGCGGTACTGCCGGTTGCCGCCGGGGTCTGAAAAGATCAGGAAGCCGTCCGGGTGCCATACCGGTCCCTCGGTGAACGTAAACCCGGTCGCTACAAGCTCAACCTCGCCATCCACGATATCCGAAACGTTTGTTGCCCTGGCCATTGATTTTGTTCTCCCTGTTGAAGATGGATTTCGATTTATTGGGTAGCGCTACACTATGCCCGCCCGAAAACGGTGTCAATCTTCGGGCCGCTTTCGCACCGGCCGGTCATCTTCCTGCAATCTGCCTTATCAGGCCTTCGTAGAGGCTGAACGGCCCGGCCAGGAGAAGGGCGAGAAGCGCCGACCCAATCACAAACGAGAGCGCGGCGGGCCTGAGATTGAACGCCGGGTCTGCGCCGCGACCAGTTGCCAGCACGCTTAAGAACGACACCCCGGCTACCACGAGACCCGACACTACCCCGGTATAGAGGCCCTGAGCCCAATAGATGAACAGAAGTCCCGGGGTCCCGAATGCGGCTGCGAGCAGATCGTCGACGAGTTCCTCGCCGGACCTGAAATTCGTGGCCACTTCGACAATCAAGAGGTTGATGGGAAGCACCAGCGCCGTCGCCAGCGGTACGAACAGGCCGAAAAAGACACCGACCATTACGAACGTGAACAGAAGTCGCGCCGGGCTGCGGGGAACGCCAAGGAGATCGGTCGCCGCGTAGGTCAGCGCCGAGCCCAACATTGCGCCAACGATTGGCACGACCACGGCGGCTCGCATGAATTCACCCAGTGGCGGGCGAGCTATCTCTGAGTAGACGTATCGCTCCGCAAACGTTGCCGGAACGGTGACGTACAGCACCGCCAGGGCCATTGCGGCGCTCACCGGGGCGACCGCCAGGACCAGGGTGAACCGGTACCGGCGCTCCTCGGCTCGCCGTTCGGACTCCTGTCGCCTCAGTTCACCGAGACGCCTGTTCGATGTACTCACCGGCGGGTCTTGTGGGGCATCCGCCAAACCAAGTCGTAGTGGCGGGATTTAAGCTTGTCTTCGGCCTTGCCCGGCGGCAATGTTGTCATCATGACGCAATGTCCGGAGACGGCCTAGGATGCCACGGTGGAGTCAGGGTGGGTTTGAAACCCACCCCTACAAGTGTGGTATCGCCTGGCGCAACCTAGATGAATTAGCGTACCTATTTGCTTCGGCCGTTGTCCCTTTTGGTGGATAACAAAACGTATCTGCCTATTGCCCGCCCGCGGCCTCCAGGAGCACCTCGCGGAGACGCTCCGCAACTACCTCGTGCTGGTCGTCGTCAAGGTTCATGGGATCGACGTACAACTCCCCTGACGAACCTATGATCTGGATGTATACGCGGGGAGAACCGGCGAGGAGGCGGCGTTGGATCTCCATCCTGTCGGGACCCTTCCAATCGTCGGTGAAGTAGACCACTGCGTGCGGTATGCGATGGTTTGGTGGATCGTGCTCGACTCGCGCCAGGATTCCCGGTATCTCGGCGATGCGGTCCACCACACCTGCCATCTTCCGCCGGTACTCTGCGGTCTCCTGTTCCTCGTCGCCTGCAAGGAAGGCCTCAACTGCGGCTATCAGCCCGAAGATTTCTTCCCGGGAGACCTTCTGACCCCGCGCAATTCCGCTGTTCGGCGCGTTGTTCAACCGCGCGTACTCCACCCACTCCTCGTTGCCCAGCAGCAGTCCGGAACTTTGTATCCCTCTGATGGTCTTGCCGCCGCTGAAGCTCACGAGGTCGGCGCCCTGTTCCACGAAGCGCGTCAAGTTGGCCCTCGGCGGAAGCACGGAGGCGGCGTCGCACAGGATGGGCAGACCGCGTGAGTGTGCAATCTCCGCCAGTTCGGGGAGCGGCACCAGGTTGTTCGGCAGGAACGCAGATTCCAGGTGGATTATGCCTGCGGTCCGATCCGTGATCGCCTCCTCCACTTCCTCCCCCGTACAGCGGTCTGCGTCGCCCACCTCTACGAACTTGGTACCCGCGACGAGATAGAGCCTCTCGTAACCAAAGTGGTGCCCTCGCTGGAGGATCAACTCGTTCGGCATCCCATCCGTATCGGGAAGCCTGGCGATCCGGTCCTGGTCGTCTCGCGCCACGGCGGCGGCGGCCTGCACCACCAACCCGGCGCCCGCCCCGGCGGTTACCGTGGCCGCAGGCACGCCGATCATGTTGGCGATGTCCTTTCCCGCCGCGATCAGCAGTTCATCCATCTGAAAGAAGTGTTGGGAGGCGAATTCCATCGCGGCCCAGGCTTCGGGGCGCGGGCTTGAGCCTGAGTGCTTGGTGTTCGGGCCGCCTGCCTGGACTATCGGCTCGATGCCGAGGCGGTCGAGGATCGCTTGTCCGATGCTGTCGTGTGGGGCTCCCATGTCTATCTCCTGACTCAAGGAATCCTGTGCGCCCATCTTACGGGAGTCGGCCCAAAATTAACCGCCGACAGGTTTTCTCCCCGCCCTGGAGGCATGGGGAGACTGGAAAGCATCAAGAACATTGGCGGCGTGACCAAATTCGACCAGCCCCCTACAATGCCCGCGTCCCGAATTTGTCATCAGGCAAAGTCTTGCGAATATCGTGACCGGTCAAGTCCTCGACATGAAGATAAAGAGCATTGAAGTCCTGACACTGGAACTTGAACGCCAGTATGGGCGCTATAGCGCGCAGCACGGCGTGTTGAGGGTTCATACCGACGGCGGGCCGACCGGAATCAGCAGGTGTCTCGCCGCGACCAGGGGCATCATCGAGGACCGGCTGGCGCCGATGCTCGTTGGACAGGACCCGCTTGAGACCGAACGACTATGGCAGACCATGTACCGGAGCATCGGCAACCTGGACGCCGACCGGCGAGGGACCGTAACGGCCATCGGGTCACTCGATATCGTGCTGTGGGACCTGAAGGGCAAGATACTCGAAGCCCCTGTGCATCGCCTACTGGGAGGTTACCGTGACTCCATACCCGCTTACGCCGACGGCGCGATGTTCTACCGCGGTCCCGACGGTATGGCAGAGTGGGCGGCGCGCTATGTCGACGAGGGGTATCGCGCGATCAAGTACCACGTGATGGATGAGGGGCCTGACGTGGTGGTCGAGACGGTACGCCGGACTCGCCGCGCCGTTGGGCCAGACATCCAGATCATGGTCGACGTCCATAAGCGGTGGAGGCCGCGGATTGCCGTCCACACAGCCCGGCAGATGGAAGAATACGACGTGACCTGGCTGGAGGAGCCCGTGGCCTGGGACGACGAGGTAGGCGGCATGCAGTACCTGTCCGCAGGCACCCGAATCGCCGTGGCGGCCGGGGAAAGCGAATACAACCTGTACCGCTGTCGAGACCTGCTCCAACGGGGTCGGGTCAAAGTCTTGCAGACCGACATCCTCACCGCAGGCGGGTTCACGGCGTGGCTGAAGATGGCCGGGCTTGCTGAGTCCTACCACGCCCTGGTCTCGCCTCACGGCGCATCGTTCCCCGAATTGGCCGCGCCCCTGGTCGCAGCGGCGCCGAACGGCATGATCGTCTCGGCGTTTCCAAGGGGCCAGGTACCGGAGATATGGTCCAGGCTCTACGGCGAGCCGATCGAAATCCGCAACGGCGTCATCGAACTGAGCGACCGTCCCGGGCTGGGTTTGGAGTTCGACGAAGGGTTCCTGGAACGCTACGCCGCTTGAATGCCCGCGAATGATGGTCAGACCACGCTCTTCGGCGGACCAGGCGCATACGGGCTCAACTACAGGTAACCAGAAACGGGGGAGGACAAAATGAAAATCACAGAGGTCGAGTTCATCCCGCTGACCGCCACAACCCGGACGGGTTACAACAGCTCGGCCCACGCCGGCCTCAAGGTCCACACAGACGAGGGCCTCACCGGAATCTGCCACGTGCTGGAACACCACGGTGAAGCCATCAACGAACTGGGACCGTTGATTGTCGGCCAGAACCCGATGAACAACGAGCGAATTTGGCACTCGATGTACAAGTCCATCGGCAACCTGCGGCGCGACCAGCGGGAACTGGTCAACGGCATGGGCGCGCTGGACATCGCCGTTTGGGACTTAAAGGGAAAGATGCTGGATACGCCGGTGCACCGCCTGCTTGGTGGGTTCCGGAACGAAATCCCGGCCTACGCCGACGGCCGCATGGCCCTACGCACTCCCGAGCAGCACGCTGAGTGGTCGGCGCACTTCATCCACGACATGGGCTATCGAGCGACGAAGTACCACGTGATGGGGGAGCCGCCCGACCAGATAGTCCTCACGGCCAAACTCATCCGGGAGGCGATCGGCCCAGAGCCCCTCCTAATGATCGATGTCCACAAGATATGGGACCCGTGGACCGCCGTCGAAACGGCAAGGCGGCTGGAGGAACACAAAGTCTATTGGCTGGAGGAGCCGGTGCTGTGGGACGACGAAGTGGGCGGAATGGCGTTCCTGGCGGCGAACACTCGTATTTCCGTTGCCGCCGGTGAGAGCGAGTGCACGCTCTACGCCTGCCGGGACCTCGTCGAGCGCGGCGGCATCAAGATCCTCCAGACCGACATCCTGGGCGCCGGGGGTTATACACCCTGGCTCAAAATGGCGGCCCTCGCCGAGGCGTTTCACGTCAAGGCCGCACCGCACGGCGCTTCGTTCCCGGAGTTACTGGCGCCCCTGATCGCGGCTCTGCCGAACGGGCTCATCGTATCGGCCGGTCCGGCTGGAGAAGAGACGGAACTCTGGTCGAAGCTATATGCGGAGACGTTGGACCTGCGTGACGGTACCTGCTACCTGAGGGAACAACCCGGGCTGGGACTGGAATTCGACGAGGACTTCTTCGCCGCGCACCGGGCGTGACCCGCACGCCGACCAGCCCAGGAAGACTGTGACCCCGGCTTATGGCCCCTGGCCGTTGCCGGCGGCCTGGGGTGAAGGCGCAAACGTAGCGGCAAGGTCGCGGTCCGCCAGCATCGGAGCTTCCTTGTACAGGAAACAGCTTGCCGCGCGACTCTCGTCGGACTTGTACAGCTCTGGAATAGTCGTCCAGCACTCCTCCATGACTGCCGGACACCGGTCAGCGAACTTGCAACCTTGTGTCTGTCGCGCCTCCGCGACCGAACCGATGTTGTATTCATCCCATCGCCGCTTTGGATCGGGCTGCGGGATGGACTCCACCAGTAGCTGCGTGTACGGGTGTTTCGGGTCCTTGATCACTTGTTCCACGTTGCCGGCCTCTGCAACGGAACCCCGGTAGAGGATGACGATGTTTTCAGCTACCTGGTAGGCGGTCGTGAGGTCGTGAGTTATGTAGACGACGGCGATGCCGAGTTCGCGATTGAGTTGCCTGATGCTGTCGAGGATGGTGGCGCGAATCGATGCGTCAACCATCGACACGGGCTCGTCAGCGAGGATGATGCGCGGCTTCAACATCAGCGCGCGTGCGACCATGGCCCTCTGCCGCTGTCCGCCGCTCAGTTGATGCGGGAAGCGTCCCAGGGTCTCATCCGGGCGCAGGCCCACCGACTCCAGCGCCCCTTCGATCAGTTTCCGGCCTTCTGCTTTCGACCCTGCCAGCTTGAACTTCGACACCGGTGTCGTGAATATGTGGTCGATCTTGTAGAACGGGTTGTAGACCTCGAACGGGTCCTGGAAGATCGGCTGTATCTCGCGCCGGTACTCTGAGCGTTCGGAGCGCGACATCTTCGCAACGTTCTTGCCGTTGTAGAGGACCTCTCCTGAGGTCGGGGCGACGATGCCCATGAGCAGCCGCGCTATCGTCGTCTTTCCGCTCCCGCTTTCGCCGGCGATGGCGGTGATGCCGGGCTGGTCGGATGAGATCGAAAGGGAGATGTCATCGACGGCTACGGTGACGTCCTTGTTGAAGTAGCCGCCTCCGAATTCCTTAGTGACTCTGCGCAATTCCAGGCCGGCGTTCCCTGTGGTCATGAACGCGCCCCCGTGTCCTGGTAGAGGTGGCATGCGACGTGGCGACCGGGTCGGGTTTCTTCGAAAGTCGGAGAGACCTGGGCGCAATGGTCCATTGCGGATGGGCACCGGGGGTAGAAGACACATCCCGGCGGCAGGTTGATGAGGGGTGGTGGAAGGCCCGGAATGCCTTCGAGCCGTTCACGCTTTTCACGCAGGTTCGGCAGACTCTCGATCAGGAGACTTGTGTAAGGGTGTAGCGGCTCCTCGAATATTTGCTCAACCGGCCCGACCTCCACCAGTTTTCCGGCGTACATCACACCCACCGTGTCGGCGAACTGCGCCACCAGTCCCATGTCGTGCCCGACCAGTATTACCGCCGCCTCAAGCCCCTGCTGCAGACGGCCGAGCGTGACCATTACCTGTCTCTGCACGACCACGTCCAACGCGCTTGTGGGCTCGTCCGCCACGATCACTCTCGGGTCAAGGGACGTCGCCGTCGCTATTCCAACCCGCTGCTTCATGCCGCCGCTCAGCTCGTGCGGGTACATTCGGGCTACTTCGCGCCTCAGGCCCACTCGTTCCAGCAGGTCGCCCACCCGCTCGCGAAGCTCTTCCTTGGCCCCCTGAACGCCGTGGTCCTGGAGGGCGTCGATCATCTGGTCCTGCACCCGTAGTACAGGGTTGAGCGAATTCATCGCGCCCTGTTGCACCAGGGCTATGCCGGCAAGGCGGGTCTCACGCATCTCTTGGTCGTTGAGCTGCAACAGGTCTTTGCCGTCGAGAAGAACCTGCCCGTCGGTCACCTGCCCGGGCGGACGCGTAAGGCGCATCAGGGCCATTGCCAAGGTCGTCTTGCCGCAACCGGACTCACCCACCAACGCGAGGCGTTCGCCCCGCCGTAACGCGAAGGTGGCGCCATCGACGGCCTGGACCTGACCCTCGTCCGTGCCGTATTCGACGCAGACGCCGCGAACGTCCAGGACCACCTCGCGTTCGTCGGCCGGTCCGGGCGTTGTGCGGGTGTCGGATTGGGCCAAGGTCATACGCGTCGTCTCAGCCTGGGATTCGCCCATTCATCGAGACCGGCCGTGACCAGGAACAGCCCGACAAAGAGGAGGACGATGATTATGATCGGCGGCGCCCACCACCACCACAGGCCAAGCAGAAGGGACCCGAAGTAGATATTCCAATAGATCGTCATCCCCAGCGTTGGCGACTCGAGGGGTCCGAGACCGAGCGCCTCGAGGCCGATCGACGCCAGTATTGCCGACGCGACGGCCAGTACGAAACTGGCCACCATGTAAGGCATGAGGTTCGGCATGAGTTCTTTGAAGATGATCTCCAGGCCGCTCATGCCCGATTGCCGCGCGATATCGATGTACGTCCTCTCTCTGAGCGTCAGGACCTGGGCGCGGATTGTCCGGGCAGGTGTTATCCAGGCAAGCGTCGCGATGATCAGCGCCATCTGGTCCACATTCAACCCGCTACGGACCGATGCGGCGATGATGATCAGGATCAGCAGTTGCGGCACCGTCTGCAGAGTGTCCACGGTGCCCCTTATGACGGTGTCAGCCACACCGCCGTAGTAGCCCGCGATGAAGGCAATGATCGCCCCTATGGCCAGGCCAACCGCACCGGCGATAAGGCCGATACGCAGAGTCAACGCGGTGCCGGACACCATGACCGCAAAGATGTTGCGTCCAACCTCGTCCGTGCCCAGCGGGAATTCCATAGACGGCTTCTGGCGCGGAATGGCCGCCAGGGGCTTGGTCTCTTCCGGAGACACGATCAGCGAACCGATGGCCCAGAACAGGAAGAGGGCCAGGAGGATTGCCAGGCCGCCCAGAAGCAACGGGTTGCGGCGCATGTAGCGATACGTGAGCAGCGCGTTGCCGCTCAGGTACCGCTCTATGCCGAATCCGGCTCTTTCCGCTGCCAACGCCATTTTCAAGCCTTCGCGTAGGTGATGCGCGGGTCAATCAACGGGTAGACGAGGTCGATAACCATCATGGCCAACGCTATCGCCACGATGACTATCAGGACAATTCCAGAAATTACGAAGTAGTCGAATTCCCGTATAGCCAGGAACAGCAAGCTGCCTATCCCCGGGTAGCCAAATATGACCTCCACCAACACCGCGCCTGAGACCACGTGGCCGAGTGACAGCGCAAAGGCCGTGGACTGAGGCAGAATGGCGTTTCGCACTGCGTATTTCCAGAAGATCCGCCTGTCCTTCAGACCCAACGCGTCCGCCTGCACCATGTAGTCCTCACCCTGCATGGTGACCATCATGGCGCGCATTCCCAGGGCCCAGAACCCGATCCCGGCCAGCACGATAGAAAGCGCTGGGAGGAATGAGTGCTTCAGGATGTTCGCAATGAAGCTGACGCTCCACTCCGGGAAAGTCCCGGCGTCGTAGCCTCCGAATATCGGGAACCAGGACAGCGTGAAGGCGAATATGTACAGCAGGACCAGCCCGAGGAGGTAATACGGAATCGCCGATATCGTAAACAGGGCTGGGACCATGGCCTTGACGTAGTTGGGCGCGCCGCGCCACGAAATGTACGCGCCGAGAAATGACCCAACGCCGAAGGCCATCACGGTCGCCGTTCCCAGCATGCCTATCGTCCACGGCATGGCATTGACCAGCAATTCGTTGACCGTTACCGGAAATTGCGAGATAGAACTGCCCAGCTTCAACTGAGCCGTATCTCTGAGAAACGTGAAGTACTGAAATATCAGAGGTTGATCAAGACCGAATTTCTTCTGGTACTCCTCGGCCATCTGCTGGTAGCCCGTCTGCAAGAACCCCTGGTTGAGCGCGGCCTCACTTATCAATTTCTCCAGGACCGGGTCTCTACCTCCGATCCTGGGAATAAAGAAATTGATCGTGGCGGCGAGCCAAACAACCGCCATGAACAGCAGCACTCGTTTTATTACGTAGTCGGCCTTCACGGTAAATTCTTACCCGATCTGCCTTTGCGAATCCGGCGACACGGTAGAGAAGGGCGCGGAGCCCACATCTGACCCTCTCCGAAGAACTTGTGCGCCGGGCGGGCCTGGTAACCGTTCGACGGGCGGGTTTCCAGGCATGGCGAGACGCGCCGGGGCTCTGTTCACCGGGAGGCGGCATCGTAACACACCGCTCCGAAAGCGAAGGACCCGCGGCACACCGGTCCGAATTTTGACCGTCATCTTCAAGGCGTCTGAGAGAGGGCACGGTTCCCCGTGCCCTCTCTGCTGCTCAACTCCGCCGGGCGCATCGGCCTGACAGGGCGCGCTCTTTCACTGTCGGTTACTAGCAGCCGCCGGTGTGTTCCAACTCGTACAGCGCCAGGTTGTAGGTCAGGTGTCCTGTGCCGGACATGCCCTGCCTGCCGTTGGCGTACGTGGGCCAGTTCTCCCAGTAGCAGGTGTTTATAGCCGGCGCCTGGTAGAAGTCGTGCAACTGGACGTCCGGCAACTCGTCGAGCCATATCTCCATGGCCGCAACGGTCAACCTCTTGAGTTCTTCCTGGTCCGTGTTGGGTACCTCTGCCATCTCCTCGATGATGGCGTCGAACTCGGGGTTCGAGTAGCGGTAGACGTTCACGTTTCCTGTTCCCGCCGTTGAGTGTTGCGACAGGTACAGCCTGAAGGTGAAGTACGGGTCGTCACCAACGCTTCCGCCGTGTCCAGCCGTCGCGCAACTGTAGTCGCCGGTAGCCCGCCTGGTGCCAAAGTCGGGGGGCATGCTGTACGAGGCGTCGATGCCTTCTTGCCTCAGCAACTCGGCGATCACCGGGCCCTGGGCCGCGAAACTCGCGTACCCGATGATGTCGCAGGTGATCAGTTCTCCGTCCTTCTCCCACATACCGTCCGCGTTCTTTTCGTAACCCGACTCCATGAGCCGCGCGGCTCCGGCCTCGGGGTCGTAAGCGTCAGTCGGGTAGTCACCCTGGAGCAGGTGTTCGATGGCCTCGGTGAACGGCTGCAAGCCCGCGAATGCCGGCCACGGCACCCTCGAGATGCTACCTGCGCCCTTGAATGCCGTGTCGATCATCTTCTCGCGGTCCAGGAACAGGCTGATGGCCCACCGGACGTTCTTGTCGTCGAACGGCGGTCTCTCGTTGTTGATCTCGATGTTGGCCGTGTACCAGTTCAGGAAGCCGTAGGGCTTCTCCCGCAGGTTGTGGGTGATGATCTTCGGGTTCTGTGCCTGGACCTCTTCGTGCAATGCCACCGAGAGCAGACCGCCCGGGCCGGCAGTGTCGACTTCGTTCTTGACCAGCGACTGGGCCGCCTGGGTGGCGCCGCCAACCAGCGGCAACTGGATGAAGCGCTCGACCTGAGGGAACTTCCAGTAACCCTGCCTTGAGGCCCACCAGTCGTCTTCGGACGCTACGCGGTCGAACACAATCTGTTCCGGCGAGGCTGCCACGACGCTCCATGGGCCAGTGCTCAAGGGCCAGCCCTTATCCAGGTCGAAGTCCCTGAATTCGGTCCAATCCCCGGCGGCGCTGTAGACGTGCTCCGGCACGAGGTGTATGCCGATGTCGAACTTGTAACTGATGAAGTGGTGCCACTTGGGCGCTGGGCGCTTGAACGTGAACACCGCGGTCAAATCGTCCGTGCATTCGACTTTCTCTACGAACTGCTCGGCGTCGGTGCCCCAGCGGACCTTGGGTCCCAGTTCGGTCAACGTGTTGTACGTGTAGGCCACGTCATCACAGTTGAATGCCTCACCGTCGCTCCAAGTCACGCCGTCGCGCAGCTTGTACGTGAGGCCCAGAAAGTCGTCTGTGTACTCCCAGTCCGTCGCCAGCCAAGGGATCTCTTTGTTTTCGAAAGCCGAGAAATAGTAGAGCGGCTCACGAATGAGCACCCGCGCCACGGTCTCTCCTGCCGAGGTGCTGTACGGGTTGTGTATCTCGTGGCCGACGTACTTGCCCTCACGTCCGCCGATGATGTGCTTGACCGTTCGATCACGCGGCACGTCTTTGACCTCGCCGGGCATGGCGGTGTCCGGTGCCGGGGGAGTCGTGGGTTCAGGCGCCGTTGTAGCCGTTGGCTGGACTGCGGGCGCCGGGGTAGCGGTGGGTTCGGCTTCATCGGCGCAGGCCACCACGATTGCAACCGAGAAGGCAATTAACAGACCTAGCCAGATCGTGGTTTTTCGCATCACGGTGTCCTCCTGAATCGTTTGAAAATCGCTCAAATTACTTCGTAATGCAGCCATTTCTGCATTCCGGTGGCATGATACTGCATGGGAAACAAGTTACAACCCCCGCCGAGTTTGTGAAAAACGTAACGCTACACGACAACCGGCCGCTCAAATACGAAACGCGCCGCGAATTCCCGCCCATTGGAGCGGTCTGAGCAGAAGAAGCGGGTGCGGCTAGCCGCCGGACAGTTCGTCTTTCACGCACTGGATCGACTCGCGGATCCCGTGCGCAGTTGGAGTGAAGCGGGTCGTTCCCTGCTGGGACCCGCCCAGCAACTCGGTGTTGTCCCGGGCTTCTGAATTGACCCAGGACAAGGTGGCGTCTGTGCCCTGTATCTCTCCTGACGCCCAGACGCCGATATCGTCCGGCCCGTCCAGACCGGGGCCCTGGATGTCCGCCGCCACCATGTAGATATTGTTGTAGAGCTTCGAACGCACCTGGTGGGCGGCCCTTATGCTGCCGCCTTCGACGGTCAGAGAATCGGTGATCTGCGTAATCGTGGCGGCCGGCACCTGTTCACAGTCACCTGTGGCGGAGAGCCTATCCTGCTCTTTTTGCTCTCGTTCACTGGTCTCCCCTCCGCACGCCGCCACCGCCAGCAACACGACTGCGAACAAGAACAGAACCTTTTCTAAACTGAGGGCGCTTTTCATGGTGCTCTTCTCTGTACTGTCAATCCGGATTCAGCGTACAGATTCCGTCCAACATACCCAGAATACTTGCATGGGTCAACGACGGTCCCCTGAATTCGTCCCAAAGAGCGTCACCTGAGCCGTTCAGTCCAGTGGCAGGCCGTGAAGGCCTGTATTTGCCACTCGAAACACTTCCCCGCCGCCGAACGTCACGTAGAGCACGTCCCGGTTCGCTCCGCCGAAGGAACAGTTGGTCGGCCTGTCCGCTGGCGTCGGATGTGTGGACATCACGCGGCCCCTTGGCCCGAACACGTAGATCATCGGTCCCGGGCCGCCTGCGAAGTGTCCGGCGGTGGCGATGATCTGCCCCTCCGAATCGAGGCACATGCCATCGATGCCGCGCCCCGGCCCGAAATCGTGCAGGACGTTGAAATCGTCCAAGGAACCATCGGCCAGGATGCCGTACGAGTAGAGTTGGCGCGGGGCATCCCGAGCTACTTCGCCGTAGTAGTTGCCGGGGGCGTGCGGGCTATCTGCGACATATAGCTCACTTTCGTTTTTGGACAACAGCACGCCGTTTGGCCGTTCGGTATCGAACGCCACGCGGGTCACGGAATATGAACCGTCAGACTGCGGGTCCGCCCGGTAGACCGATTCGCTGTCCAACTCCATGGGCCGGCCGCCGTAGTTGGGGTCGGAGAACCAGATCCGGCCGCGACCGTCCACCGCCAGGTCGTTCGGCTCGTTAAAACACTTCCCGCCGACCTGATCGGCGATCACGACCGTCGAGTCACCGTCATATTGGACGACCCTCCGACCGGCGCCTTCGCAGGCGAAAAGACGCCCATCGCGGTCGAAAATCAAACCGTTGGCGGCGTTTGTCCCCTCGCGCCAGACTTCGCTCCGTCCCGTTGCAGGGTCGAAGCGGTAGGTCGTGCTGGCCGCGCATTCGTTGTAGAGGAGCCCGGAACCGTCCCACGCCGGACCTTCGGTCAGGCTGTCGTGGTCGGCAATTTGCTCCCACTCCCAGTTGCTCCACCGGTCAGAAGACATCTTCCATTCGCCTTTCGTTTCGCGTCGGGGTTTGGTCGTTCAACTACGGAAAGAGCATGTAGCCCTGGTGTCCCGTATCCCTCACCCGGTCCACGGTGCCCTGGATGCTCGTAACGTACAACTCGCTCATGTCGGGTCCGGCGAAGCAGGCGTTCGTGGGCCTCGCGGAGGGTGTCGGGTGGGTTTCCAGGATGCGGCCCTTCGGATCGAAGATGTAGATCATCCCGCCGGGGCCGGTGGACGCCCAACCTGCGACTCCCAGGATATTGCCTTCCGTCGTGAGGCACATGCCGTCAATGCCGCGGTGGGGTCCAAAGTCGTGCAGCACGGTGTGTGGGCCCAGGCTGCCATCGTCGTTGACCGGATACGACCGCAGTTCCCGCCGCGCGTAACCGGTGTAGTCCAACTGGGTCGCATAGAGCGTCTTTTCATCTTGCGACAGGACCATCCCGTTCGGTCCCGTCATGTCGAAAGTCACCCGGCTGCAGATGTAGCTCCCATCCGGTTGAGGGTCGGCGCGCAACAGAGACGAGTGCGTGAGTTGTTGGGGTTTCGTGTTCGGCCCGAGACGGCGCGGCACTTCCGAAATTTCCGATACGGGATCAGAGAACCAGACCCGGCCCTTCGAGTCCACGATCAGGTCGTTCGGCCCGTTGAGGCGACGACCCTTCAAACGATCCGTAATTGTGGTCCGGCTGCCGTCTTTTTCGTAGCGAGCGATGCGCCGGACGGCGGAGTGGTCGATCAGCGGGGGACGCGTTCCGCCCTCGGCGCCATACAGCCGGCCTGCGGCATCGAAGGTCAGGCCCCCGCACCCGTTCGACTGGTAGTAGACGACTTCGTACTCGCCGTTCTGCGGGTCGAACCGCATAATCCCGTCGATCGCCGTGTAGACGAACCACAGGTAACGCCCATCCCAGGCAGGCCCTTCGGTTATCGGGCTCAGTTCGGGAACCGCCGTCTCCCACTTCCATTCGGCGACCATTCGACACCTTCCTGACCGTTTGCGCACGTTCCAAATCAATGTGCATGGGTGGAGCGTAGAGTTTAGTCGATTTCACGCTTGCCGAACGACTATTCTCTGAAAAGGCCACGCACCAGGGATTCTGTCGGCTTGATTGACCGGCAATTTGCCCCTCCCTATACTGCCGCGAGCGCATTAGTGCCGCGGGCCGCGAGATCCACCGTTCGGGAGGTGTGTGATGGCTCTGTCGATCGATCAGATGGACCTGACCAACGACGGATTCGACGTCGGGATAGTGATGCAGCGGGACACGGTGCGGCGGCCGGTTGGGGACGTCGGGAATGCCAAGTCCTTTCCATTTCCAGTCCTTTACCACCAGGTAAAAGATGCCACGGTCTGGGACCTCTTCGATCCCGGCATCGCGCTCGCCGCGCCGGAGCCCTGGGTACAGGCCGCCCGCGAACTTGAGCGGGCCGGAGTGAAGGGCATTGGCGGCGGATGCGGCTTCATGGCGATACACCAGCCGGCCATGGCTGCAGCCGTAGATGTTCCCGTGTTCTCCTCCGCCCTGCTGTGGGTCCCGCTGGTGGCGAACCTGCTGGGGCGGGACCGGCGCATCGGCATCATGACCGTAAACAAACAGTTGTTGAGCGAAGAGTACTACCGGGCCTCTGGATGGTCGTCGGAAGAAATTCCGGTGCTCACGGCCGGAGTCGAGGACACGGACTTTGGCGACATCCTGCGAGGGCAGAAGGGTCGCTACCTGCTACCAGAAGACCAGGAACGGCTGGAGGCGATCATTGTCAACCGTGCTGAGGAGTTCGTGGCGTCGCATCCCGAGATCGGCGCCATAGTGCTGGAATGCACGAACTTCCCACCATACGCGGACGCCATAAGGGCGGCGACCGGCAGGCCGGTATTTCACATCGTCAACCTGATCAAGTCAGTTCATCAGACGCTTTGACGAAGGCTCAACCGCGCCTTGGCCCGTCGCAAAACTGCCGATCACACCTCGATCCGGTGGTCTTTCACGAAGTCGTCGTTGAGCGACAGGCCCATGCCGGGCGTCTCGGTTAGTTCCAACGTCGGGCTGTCAACCACGAATGGCGGATCGTACAGCCGGCTCCAAATCTGGAAAGGTTCGATGGCGGGCGTGGCCGGGATCATCAACAGATTCGGAATAGCCGCGCCGATCTGGCAATTGATCTCCGGGATCTGACTACCATGCGGCGCCAGGAGAGCGTTGTGAGCATTGCAGACCGCCGCGACGCGCATCAGGCCGGTGTAACCGCCCACCGAAACCGGGTCGGTCTGAATGACCTGTACGCCGCCCAGCGTGATGAGCCGCGCGACGCCCGACAGCGTGTTCTCGCCCTCACCGGCCGCCAGGTAACAGTCCGTGTCGGCGGCGATCATCGCGTCCCGCACCATGCGCAGGTAGCCGAGTTCGTCGTCCATTCGCACCGGCTCTTCGACCCAAAAGAGATCGTAGTCAAGGAGCCGCCTGACCACCCTTGCGGCCGTCCGTCCATCCCAGTGACGGAAGGCGTCCAGCAACAGTTTCTTGTCCGGCCCCAACGCTTCCCGTGACCGCCGGACCTTTTCCACATTCTCGTCCGGGTCCGGCCCGGGCAGGTGTATCTTGACGTGGCTGAATCCCAGGCCGGCGTGAAGGGCTACTTTTTCAGCCATGCGGTCTGCGTCCTCGTCTTCATAGCCGATGCCGTCTGCGTACACCGGGACCGCGTTGCTGTGTCCGCCAAGCAGCCGCCACACCGGGAGGCCTGCCGACTGGCCGAGGAGGTCCCAAAGGGCGACGTCGATGCCGCAGATAGAGGTCATGGCGTCCCGCCCCGGACCGCGGAACCGCCACGCCTTGTCGAACATCCGCTGCCAATGAAGGGCAATGCGGGCCGGGTCCTGGCCAACGAGCAACTCCTCGAACTCGGCCCGTATCAGCCGGGCATCCCCACCGCGGCCCATTCCGACGCGACCGTCGTCAGTGTGAATCCTGACAACCGGCCATTCGCGAGACTCGCCCCAGTCGTCCGGCCCCCAGGGGACTTTTAACGTGATTACCTCAACCCGCTCGATACGCATCGCTTTCACCTCTTCAATTCGCCACTGCCAAGGGCTTGGACACACCAGGAAACATAACTGCAGCCGCCGCGAACATTATCCTGAGTCGCCAGTAACGGCAATCGTCGTCTCAGACCCCCAGACTCGTTGAAAACCGATGCCCCGCAACCATCCCGAACGAACAGACCACAAACTCCTTTCCCGGCCTGACAAGCAGTACGAATCTCACCGGGACGGGCTTCCATTGCGCATGAGCGACGGGGTCACGCTTGCGGCCGACCTGTATCTGCCGTCGGGGCCGGGACCGTGGCCCGTGCTGTTGGAGCGCACCCCGTACAACAAGGAGGGTTCGGTAGAAGTAAGCCAGGTCGGATCGCCTGAGTACTTCGCATCTCGCGGCTATGCCGTGGTGATCCAGGACACGCGCGGCAGGTTCAAGTCGGAGGGGGAGTTCTACCCCTTTCGCGACGACGGTTGGGGCGAACGCCGTGATGGCTACGACACCGTAGAAGCCATATCCAAGCAAAAGTGGTGCAACGGCAGGGTGGGCACGTTGGGCGGCTCATACGCCGGGCACACCCAATACGCCATGGCGCCCACCGCTCCGCCTCACCTGTCGGCCCAGTTCGTGCGCCACTCGATTGACGATTTCCACGATGGGTGGATATTCCGGGGCGGCTCGTTCGAACTCAAATTCAACCTCGATTGGGCGCTCGTCCAGTCGGTAGACCTGGTGGAGCGGGAGATGTCCGACGCCGCGGAACGGTCGCGGCGCACGCGGGAGATCGCAAACGCGCTGGAGCGGCGTTCGGATTGGTACGAATTCCTTCCGCTCTCCGAGTTTCCCGTCGTGCGCGGGATTGCGCCCTGGTACTACGACTGGCTGGAACACCCGGCCCAAGGTGAGTACTGGCGGCAATGGAATGTAGCGACGGGGTACGAGCAGGTCGACGCCCCCATATGCCACTTCGGAAGCTGGTTCGACACGTTCCTGAAGGGGACCGTCAACAACTTCAACGGCATTTCGTCGCGGGCCCGCTCCCGGCGCGCCCGTAGCAACCAGCGCATGGTCCTGGGACCGTGGTTCCACGGCCCCACGACGTCGCAGAGGACGAAGTTCGGAGACATTGAATTCGGGCCGGACGCCGGCGTGGACTTCAACTCGCTGCGCCTGCCATGGTTCGACCATTGGCTGAAGGGCATGAATACCGCGTCGGACTGGCCGACGGTCCAGTACTTCATCATGGGACGTAATGAGTGGCAGTCGGCCGACACCTGGCCGCCCAGCGACTGCAAAACGCTGGACCTTTACATGGCGCCGGGACCAAGCGACACCGCCGACTCCTTGAACGATGGTCGACTGACGCCAGGGCCGCCTCCTGTTGGCGGTGGCGACGGCTACGTCTACGATCCTGAAGACCCGGTAAGGACCCTCGGCGGAACGATGATCGGGTACCCGTGGTTCGGGCCGGAGTACGAGGGCTTCAGCGGGCCATTCGATCAACGGCCGGTCGAACCGCGCTGCCTCACTTACACAGGGGCCCCGCTGGAGCACGACATCGAGGCGTCCGGCCCGGTCAAGGCGACCCTGTTCGTGTCTTCGTCTGCGCCCGACACGGATTGGGTTGTCAGGCTCTCCGACGTCTCACCGGACGGCGCCGCCCGGCCTGTGGCCGAAGGCATCCTCAGGGCCCGCTATCGAGAATCGCCGTCGGTCGAACGGCTGGCGCAACCCGGCGAGGTCTACAAAGTGGAAGTCGATCTCTGGTCAACTAGCAACCTGTTCCGGAAGGGCCACCGCATCAGGGTCCTGGTTACGAGTAGCTGGTTTCCAAGGTGGGACCGGAACCTCAACACCGGTGGCCCGTTCGCCAAGGAGTCCGAAGGGGTCCCGGCCGAGAACAATGTCCACTACGGCAGCCGTTGGCCTTCGCACATCACGCTGACCGCACGGCTGGGCTGACTTCCGCGGCTGAAGCGCTCGTGGGTGACAACCGGGTGGCGTCGGAACGTACACTGTCGTGCTAACAGGCCACAGGTGAGGGAGGAGTATCCGGTGGACGTAGAACAGATCAGATCGCAGGTCCCTGCGTTGTCCAATTTCGTCTGGTTCCAGAATGGATTCGTAAGCCTGACCCCCACCCCGATCGCCGAGGAACACGCCCGTCTCATGCGGGAACTCTACGAAAAGGGGCCGATGCACCTCCTGCACCCAGACGTAGAGGTGCCGCGACGGGCCGCCAGCGTGGAACGCATCGCCGAGTTCCTGCACGTGGACTCAGACGAGGTGGCCCTCAAACTGGCCGTGAGCGATGGCTTCAACACCGTCGTCAACGGACTCGAATGGCGTCAGGGCGACCAGATCATCGTCACCGAGGAAGAGGCGGCGGCCATCCTGGGACCATCGCTGCACCTCGGCCAGACACGCGGCGTGGAAACGCTCAAGGCCCCTCTCGTTGACGACATCGAGGGCCAGGTCAGCGCCATAGCAGACCTGATCACCGACCGCACTCGCCTCATCGCCTTCAGCCACGTGACCACCGAGACCGGTTTTCGTGTGCCCGCAACCCAGATATGCCGCGTCGCCAGGGAGCGCGGTGTCCTGACCTTTAATGACATGGCGCACTCGGTCGGCTTGTACGACATCGATCTGCACGAGATGGACTGCGACTTCGCCGGGGTCTCGAACTACAAGTGGACCTATTCTCCGTACGCCTGCGGAGTCCTTTACGTCCGGCGGGACAGCATGGGAGAGCTAAAGTACGCGGCGTCTCCGAATCGCGGCCTCAACCTCAAGGACCCTGTTGAAGACGTTCTCGAGGTGCCGGACTCGGCGATGAGGCTTCAGTCGGGCCCGTGGTGCTGGCCGCTGGTGCACACCTGGGCATTCGCACTCGACTGGCTGACCGAGATCGGCCTTGAGGCCATCTGGGACCGCACCGTGACGCTGACCAGTCGCCTGAAGCGCGGCTTGCTGGAGATTCCGGGCATCACGTTGTTCACACCGCAATCGCCAGACCTTTCGGCCGCGCTAGTGACGTTTCATCTCGAAGGTTGGGACAGCGACGATCTCGTTAGCCAACTCAAGAAACGCTGGAACATCGAAATCAAATCGGTCCCCATGACATGGTCGCGGATCCCGGAACGCAGCGATGTGCCGACTCAAGCCGTGCGCGCCAGCGTGGCGTTTTTTCTGAAAGAAGAGGAAATAGACCTGCTGGTCGACGCCGTCAGCCAACTAGCGTCGGAACGAGGCTGAACTTGGCACCCGCGTAGTATTCCGTATTGGTTGCCATGTCCCAGAGACGGCTCTGTCTACCTACGCGCAGGAGAGCCTAACTGTACTGCGAACTAATGGCTGGGAGGTCGTCCTGTGAGAGTCCTGGTTCGGGGGCGGGCCGGTGGACGCGGACAAGGTAGATGAGAACCAGTTGCAGCGGAAACAGGCATAGGAGGACGGCTCTCAAGGGCAGGAACGGGAGGAAGTAAGGGGGCAACAGTGCTGGCACGTAGGCCAGCGTTCCCAGTATCACAACCGCAACGGCGGCGGACCTACGGAACCAAAAACTCCGCACGTCGAAGTTGGCCAGCAACCAGACAGCAAGGATGCTTGCGGCGAGGCTCCAAAGCCATCCGACGTAGAACGGCAGAGATCCCGGAAGGACAGGCAGCGTCACTCCTCCGACGATGAACACGAGGAAGTAGGCATGCGTAAGGCTGATCCTGGACGCCCGGCGGGCGAACCACAGCATGGGCAGAAACGTTAGCGCGGTACCCAGCGAATACACCCCGAAAATATGAACGAGGGAGTCGCCATATCCCGTGAAGGCAGCGCCCAAGTACAGCAGCGTCGACATAACCGCGAGCACGAGCGTGAAGCTCCAGGCGAGACGTAGCGTGACCTGTTCCGTCTTTCGCAGGAGCGGATAGAGGACGCCCAGCAGCACGGCCTTTGTGAAACTGGCTACTCCCGGTAGCCAGAGAGACAACTGAAATGAGTCTGAGATGTCGGAGCCGTAGAGGTCGTAGACGTTCGCAGTTACATTGCGGCTAATAGTCGCGACGAACGGAATGCCCACGAACAACACCAGGGGCCAACCGTACTTCCGCAAATGGACAGACATCCTCATTCGCTGGGCAGCATACCCTGCCCGCTGAGGATATGACCGTACTCAGCGCGGTTATGTCTACTGAATACGGTGGTGGGCCGACGTGTACGGTAGCTAGCACTATCTTGGAGCTTTGGCTGGGAGGCTTAGGACGGCCTGAATGAGCTGTCCGAGCCTTCTCAATTGGGCGGCTACTGACAGGCCCAGGCCCTGCCTGTCGCAGGACTAGAGCACCGCGCCTAGTTCAGCACGCCGCAGGCGATGCGCCCCCCGGCTCCTCCGATGGGCTGGGTGTTATGGTCATCGCGGTTCTCGTGGATCACGATGGCTGACCCGTCGTCGTCCATCAGCAGGTCTGGATCAACCAGGGTCGTGAATAGTTCGGCCTGCACGGTACCATCGGCGGCGGCGTAGATATTGGGCAGATCGCCGTTGTCCGGGCCGTCGGGGTTGAGCAGCCCGTGCTGGCGGTTGTCCACGTTGATGTGGCCGCCTGACGCCCCAAAATCGGGCATGCACGTCCCGACTGAGTGGATGTGGATGCCGTGCGGGCCGGGTTCGATGCCTTCCACCATGACGGTCACCAAGAATCCCCCTGAGCCTTGCTGCATGACTACGGTGCCTTTGGCGTCGCCCTACGCGTTCCGCATCTCGGCTGTGTAGCGCGCATCACCCCAGGTTCTGCCGTCGTTGCTGCACGCTGCGGACACGAGCACCAGTGCAACTGCCACTGTCAGAGCGAAACCGAGGTTCCCGATCATCGTCTGCATTACGGTTCCACCTCCGTCCCACGCAGCGTGAGGATTCGAGTCCCCTCTAGTCTTAGCTATGAGTTGGTGGGCCTGCCAAGACTGAATTGCGAACTTTCCGGTGGGAGGTGCTACTCTGATGCAGGATGGCCTGGTTGATTTTGCCTCGCGGACGATACCCTCGTCACCTACTAGGGCGCCCTTGCCTCGTAATTCACAAAATGGAGACGCATCGATCGATGCGTCTCCATCATTATATCTGGTCCATCTGGGCCGGTGCGTCCCTGAAGAAACCCTAGTCGTCGTCGATGATGGTCATGACAGCCTCGCCGTCGGCGATGACCGCCCCCTCCGGCTTGGACAGCTGCACCAGGAACTCCTTGTTGGATTCCTGGCGGGTGTCATTGTGCAGCCACACAACTCCCGTCTGGCTGGTTTCGCCCGGGGCAAAGACCAGCCAGCCATCCATGCAAAAGAAATCGCTATTACAGACGGCGGCGTGATTCCGGCTGTAATCAATGACCGACTCCCACCACACCCGGATCTCGTGGGGCGCCGCTTCCGACAGTGTCACTGTGAATTCGATATCATTGCTCTCCGGCCCGGAAGCATCCGCGATGGAGATGGTGATGTTAGATCGTGGCGATTCATCGTCGTCCGACACCGACACTCTTGCCCACCCGGCCCCCAATTTTGTGGTGTAGCCCTGTCCGTTGTGCAAAGTGGCGGTAATCGAGCCGTGCGTTTCATCCACGTTGTCATTCGTCGTAGCAATCGTCAGCGTGGCGCTGCCGCTGGTCGGGATGGTCACTGTCCGCGAGCCGGTGGTGACGCCGAAGTCGCCAATCTGGCTTACCGCAATAGTGACCGACAGCGCAGCGTTGGGCGCTGGGTTGGCGGTCACGGTGAAGACTGCGTTGCCGCCCTCGGTGATGTCATCGCCGGCGGAGATGCTCACACACGGCGTGGCCGGTGGCGCGGTGTCATCGTCGGACACGGCTACCGTGGCCGAGCCTGCCGTGCTGGACACGGTGTAGTCCGTGCCCGTACTCACCGTGGCGGTAACGGAACCGTCGGCTTCGTCCACGCTGTCATTCACAGTAGCGACGGTCAGTGTGGCACTGCCGCTGGTCGGGATGGTCACTGTCCGCGAGCCGGTGGTGACGCCGAAGTCGCCAATCTGGCTTACCGCAATAGTGACCGACAGCGCAGCGTTGGGCGCTGGGTTGGCGGTCACGGTGAAGACTGCGTTGCCGCCCTCGGTGATGTCGTCTCCGGCGGTGATGCTCACTTCAGGCGTGGTCGGCAGTGGTGGCGACGTATCGTCATCGTCCTCGACTGCGATTGTAGCCGAGCCTGCCGTAGTGGACACGGTATAGCCAGTACCCGAATTCACGGTGGCGGTAACGGAACCGTCGGCTTCGTCCACGCTGTCATTCACAGTAGCGACGGTCAGTGTGGCACTGCCGCTGGTCGGGATGGTCACTGTCCGCGAGCCGGTGGTGACGCCGAAGTCGCCAATCTGGCTTACCGCAATAGTGACCGACAGCGCAGCGTTGGGCGCCGGGCTGGCGGTCACGGTGAAGACTGCGTTGCCGCCCTCGGTGATGTCGTCTCCGGCGGTGATGCTCACTTCAGGCGTGGTCGGCGGTGGTGGCGACGTATCGTCATCGTCCTCGACTGCGATTGTAGCCGAGCCTGCCGTAGTGGACACGGTATAGCCAGTACCCGAATTCACGGTGGCGGTAACGGAGCCATTGGCTTCATCAACGTTGTCATTCGTCGTAGCAATCGTCAGCGTGGCACTGCCGGTGGTCGGGATGGTCACAGTCTGAGATCCAGGTGAAACCCCGAAGTCGCCGGTCTGGCTCACCGCAATAGTGACCGACAGCGCAGCGTGGGGCGCCGGGCTAGCGGTCACGGTGAAGACGGAGTTCTCGCCCTCGGTAATGCTAGCGTCGGCGGTGATGCTCACTTCCGGCGTGGTGTCGGGGGGATCGGAGCAATCCTCCAGCGCTTCCAGCGTACGGAGGGTGCGGTCCCAGCGGGAGTTGTCGAACTGCTGCTTGATGGCCTCTGCTTGCGCGGCCGTCATCGCTGTCTCGCCGGAGTCTTCGCCCAGGGCGGCAAGCACTCGGTTCCAGCGCGATACATGCTCGGAATGGCTGAACTCGTCACGCCAGCCTTTCACCTCCGCCACAGTTATGGCGTCGGAAGGAAGATTCGGCGTGCAGACTTTAGTCGGCGCTCCATCGTCGTCCGTCACGACTACCGTGGCCGAACCCGCCGCGTCGGACACAGTGTAGCCCTCGCCCTCGCTCACCGTGGCGGCAGCGAAGCCGTCGGCCTCGTCAACGTTGTCGTCGCTGGTAGCGACGGTCAGCGTGACGCTGCCACTCGTCGGTATAGTGACCGTATGTGAGCCGGGTGTTACGCCGAAGTCGCCGGTCTGCGACACCGTAACGGTTACGTCCAAGTCGGCTGAGGGAGCTGGGTCAGCTGTCACGGTGAAGACGGCGTTCTCGCCCTCGGTAATGCTAGCGCCGGCGGTGATGCTGATTTCCTGCGTCTGATGTATAACGCAGTCTATTGACGTGAGCGCTTCGAAGATGGCCTCGACCCTGTCCTTCTCGGCTTGTCCCAGTTCCGCAAACGTGCCCTGACACCAGGGATTCGTTGGGTCGTCGGTAACGCCGTCCCCGACGGCCACCCTGCGCAGCCGGCAGTCCATCGAGTCCCACCATGTGTCTACCGAGGTTAGGTCTAGGACCCGCAGTCCCGCGTCTCTCAGCTCGTCTTCGCCCTCCGCGTTTACCAGCTCACCAGCCAATGCGCCCGCCCTACACTTGAACGGAATCTCCAAACCCTCCATGATGTGACGACCATAGGATGACATGATGGCTTCGGCTAGGGTTCCGTCGCGGATGCCTGTGACCGGGAATCCGCCGATGAGCATTCGCTCGCGCTCATCGGCCGAAAGCTGTTCCCACCAGCAACCGGCCATCGGGAAGTTTACCTTGTCCATAACCAGTCCTTCCGCATAGCCGGAATACTCCGCTGGCGGCAGGTCCGCGGGCCAATGCGGATGATCGGTATCGAAAACGATACGGAAACGCTCGTTATCGCCGTCGCCATCTTGCCGTATGTAGAAGTTGTTCGGTATATAGGTTAAGCCGGCCGGCATGGTCTGGTAATAGGGCCTAGCGGGATTTATGATGTAACTGCTGCCCACTGGCTCGTTCGCATACATTTCGCGAGGGCTCGGGTCGCCGTTTTCCGAGTATGGGCTTAGGAGAGTCCAATGGAGAACTATCTCCTCCAGCGTGTCGGAGGTGCAATATTCGTCAATTACACCACCGTGTCCGCACTTTTCATCATCGTCGGCGGTAATGTATTCCACGTCAATCGGAATATGCACCTCCTCGCTGAGCGACTTCGAGAACCTAATTGCAAACCACAGCATTCCTCCCTGAAGCCCTGCGTAGTCCGAAATAATGGAGACCCGCGGCCGGTTGGCGTAGGCGCCATCGTTCTCCCAGATGGTCCCCGTTCCGTCCAGCGTTGAACCGTCGCCAGACAACGTTGCGTTGGTTGGCGACGACAGCCGCAATACCACTGTCTCATCGCCCTCTACATCTGCGTCACCCGTCACCGTGACGGTTACCGTCTTCGACTTCTCCCCTGGCGCGAAAGTTAGCGTCCCCGCCGTGATAGCCGTATAGTCCGTCCCCGAGGTTGCCGTTCCCGTCGCAGCGTCAGCATAGTCCACTGTTATCTCTTGGCTGCTGGAAAGGTCCAGCGTTACAACGAACACGAGATCCGCCGTAGTTGTGTCCTTCTCATGCGTCTTCGGGTGGTTAATGCTAATCACCGGACGGCCGTCTTGTGGATTCCTATCACCATCGTCGTCGGTGAGGGTCAAAGTAGCGTCGGCGAGAGTGAGGCCGGTAGCGGCGCCGGAGAGAGTGAGCGTCTCGTTCCCCTCGTCCAGGGCGTCCTGCGTAGGGGTGAAGGTAAAAGTCATCTGCCCACCCGACCATCCCGCGCCGATGGTGATGTCGAAGTTCGCTACCGCGGCGTAGTCCGTGCCCGACACCGCGCCGTCGCCGTTCTTGCCCACCGTAACGGTCACCGTCTTGTCCTCAGCGAACGTCGTAATGCCGTCCAAACCCGCTGAGACGGTGATAGTAGTTGCCCCCGCTCCCTCCCCCACCGAGGCCGGACTGACGCTCAGCGTTGCCGTCGTCGGCGCCACATCATCGTCAGTGATAGTACCCTTTCCGGAGGAAGGTGAACCCAGCGTCGCGTTGGTGGGCGACGCCAGGGTGACGGCGAAGGTCTCGTCGCCCTCGGCTAGGAGGTCATCGTTGGTATGCACCTCGATGGTGGCGGTGGTGGACCCGGCGGCGATGGTCGCCGTCCGCGCCGTCGTCACCGCCGTGTAGTCGGTGTCCGCCGTCGCCTGCTTGGCCCCCCGAGTTCCGTCATCGCCCGTCGTCCACTGCACCGTCACATCCCGCCCCGAGACGGCCGAGAGCCTCACCGTGAACTCCGCCTTCCCGCCCTCGGAGACCGAAGCGTTCCCGATGGTGAGGGACGGCGTGGCGTCGTCGTCGGTGATGGTAACGCTGGCGTCGCTTACGGTAAGGCCCGACGACGTCGCGTGTACTGTCAGCGACTCGTTGGGCTCGTCCAAGGTGTCCTGCGTAGGCGTCAAGGTGACCGTTCTACTTCCGCTGCGCGCCCCTGCGCTGATGGTGATATTGAAGTTCCCCACCGCCGCGTAGTCCGTGCCAGAGACAGCCGCGTCGCCGTTCTTGCCTACGCTAACAGTAACTGTCTTGTTCGTCGTGAACGTCGACGAGCCGCCGAGCGTGGCAGTGACAGTGACGGTAGTAGCGCCCGCGCCTTCACCGACGCTCGATGGGCTGACACTCAATGTTGCCGTCGTGGGCGTGGCGTCGTCGTCGGTGATGGTCAAGGTGGCGTCGGTGACGGTCAGGCCGGAAGCTGCGCCGGAGAGGGTGATCGCCTCGTTCGCCTCGTCCAATGTGTCCTGCGTCGGCGTCAGCGTGAACGTCTTCCGCCCGCTCAACGTACCCGCTGAGATTGTGACAGCGATGGGATCGACCGCCGTGTAGTCCGTGCCAGAGACGGCCCCGTCGGAGTTCTTGCCCACCGTGACGGTCACCGTCTTGTCCTCAGCGAACGTCGATGTGCCGCCCAGCGTCGCCGTCACGGTGACCGTCGTTCCGCCCGCTCCCTCCCCCACCGAGGCCGGACTGACGCTCAGCGACGCGGTGGTGGCCGCGGTGTCGTCGTCGGTGATGGTCCCCGTCCCG
>CBDCPN010000009.1:0-380918 GCA_965220275.1 Dehalococcoidia bacterium
ACTCGTCCTTGAGGGTGAGCAGGCAACTCGATTCCCACCCGACTACGCGCGCTCCGCTTTCAACGAAGGGGTACAGGACGTCTATGTTGTGGCGTGCGTTGGCGGCCGCCTTTTCGACCATCCCCTTGGAGATCATCGGTCTGCCGCAGCACTTGCGGTCCGCGATCATGACATCGAACCCCAGTGATTCCAGGAGACGCGTTGCCGCCATGCCTGCCTGGGGGTGGTTGAAGTTGGTGAACGTGTCATGAAAGAGGACGGCGACGCCGCGCGAGCCGGTCGTGTCGTGGGTGCGAGAACGGAACCACGACTCGAACGTTTGGCCGGACAGAGCGGGGAAGCGACGCCTGCGGTCGATGCCTGCGACCGCCTCGCCAAGGCGACGCGAGACGGCCGAACCGGAGAGGGCGTTGGCGACTGGCGCGAAAGGTTGCAGGATGGCGTTCAGCCGGTGGATGTCCCCCACCATCCGGCTCCGGAGCGGCAGCCGGTGACTCTTATAGTAGTTGTTTAAGAACTCGTACTTGATCTTTGCCATGTCGACGTTCGACGGGCACTCGGACTTGCACGACTTGCATTCGAGGCAAAGGTCGAGGACGTCAAACATGCGGTCGCCGGCGATCTGATCGTGCGGGAGCGCGCCTGACAGCGCCGCCCTCAACGAGTTTGCGCGGCCTCGCGTGGAGTGTTCTTCTTCGCGGGTGGCCATGTAGGACGGGCACATTGCGCCGTTGTTGACCTTCCGGCACGCGCCCACGCCGTTGCACCGCTCCACCGCCCCGGCGAACCCGAGGTCTGCCGACCAATCGAAGCGGGTCTCGAAAGGCGTCGTTTGGTACGCCTCCCCGTAGCGCAGGTTTTGTGTCATGGGCGGGGCGTCCACGATCTTGCCCGGGTTCATGATTCCTTCGGGGTCGAACGCGTCCTTGACCTCCCTGAACGCTTTGTACAGTTCGGGGCCGAACATCTTCTCGTTCCACTCCGACCGCGCGATGCCGTCGCCGTGCTCGGCAGACATGGCGCCGCCGAACTCCAGCACCAGGTCGGACACCTCAGCGGCGATGGCGTACATCTTTTCGACACCGTCCCGCCTCTTCAGGTTCACCACCGGGCGAATATGCAGGCAGCCGACGCTGGCGTGGCCGTAGTAGCCCGCCTCCGTGTCGTGTCTGCGGACGATCTCGTCGAACCGCCTGACGTATTCAGGCAGCTTCTCCGGCGATACCGCCGTATCTTCGACGAACGGCAGGGGTTTGGCGTCGCCGGGCACGTTCATCAACAGGCCCAGGCCCGCCTCCCTCATGTTCCAAACCTGTCGTTGCGCTGCAGGTTCGACCAGGTCCGTGATGGCAAAGCTCAGCCCGTTCCTGCGCATCCGCTCGCCAAGCTTGTCCAGCTTGTCGGCTGTTTCCGCGGGGCTTTCGCCGGAGAACTCGACCACGAGAATGTCCGACGGGTCGCCCTGGAGGAAGCCGATGTTCCTGGCGAAGCCCAGTGACTGGCGGGCCTGCTGGATGATCATGCTCCCGATGTGCTCCACGGCGTCGGGGTGCTCCTCGAGTGTCGCTACGGTCGCCTCCATGGCCTCGTCGATACTGGAGAAGTGGAGTACGACGAGCCCCTTGTTCCGTGGGATCGGGACGAGATTCAGACGCGCGCCGGTTACCGCGGCCAGTGTCCCCTCGGACCCGACGATCAGGCGGGCAAGGTTGTAGTCGGCAGTGTCCTGCACCAGGTCGAGGTTGTAGCCGCCGACTCTGCGCATGATCTTCGGGAACCTGCGCGCCACCTCGTCCCGGGCATCCTCCGCCACCCGGCGGACCTCCCGATATATGGCCGCGTCGAGCCCATTGCCCGACATATTCGATTCCAGCCTGGCGGCATCAACACGGCTGAACCGCGTCTGGGAACCGTTGGAAAGCGTCACATCGAGGTCCAGTACGTGGTCAACGGTCTTGCCGTACACGATGGAGTGCGCGCCGCAGGAGTTGTTGCCGATGGCCCCGCCGATGTTCGCCCGGTTGGCCGTACTCGGGTCCGGCGTGAAGTGCAGGCCCGTCTGGGCGAGCCGGCGGTTAAGTTCGCCGATTGCGATGCCCGGTTGCGTCCTGACCCACTGCTCTTCGACGTTCAGTTCCAGCACGTCGTGCATGTACTTCGAAAAGTCGATGACCACGGCCCGGTTCACGGTCTGTCCCGCCAGTCCGGTCCCGCCGCCGCGCGGCAGGACGGGCGTGCCGTGCCGCGCCGCCGTTTCGATGGCCGCCGACACGTCATCGGCGTCCCGCGGCAATACGACTCCAAGGGGAACGATCCGGTAGATGGAGCCGTCCGTGGCGTACATCTCCCGCGAGTACGAGTCGAACCGGACTTCACCGGCGACGGCGCGTTTCAGATCGTGTTCGAGTTC
This sequence comes from Dehalococcoidia bacterium, assembly GCA_965220275.1. Classification (GTDB taxonomy): domain Bacteria; phylum Chloroflexota; class Dehalococcoidia; order Lucifugimonadales; family Lucifugimonadaceae. Next base: position 2,411 of record CBDCPN010000009.1, read on the forward strand.
TCGCATGGGAGAGCTTTGCGTAATTGGGCCCCTACTCCGTGAATCCCCACTTCATGTCACGCTGAGCGAAGCGAAGCGTCTCGTGCGGTGAGGGCGGGTGTTGGCGTGTGACGGCCGGGAGATCCTTCGCTTCGCTCAAGGATGACACAAGGGCGCCAAGGATGACATGAGGGCGTTCGGACTAACATTAGCCGACGATGTGCAAACGTCTCCGTGGCGGGCGTGCGGGCAGGCGAGGCCGCGGTAGTCACTGCGCCGGATTTCCACCCACGGGTGATTCAGGCAGGTGATGAGGGTCCTCATCCTTTTTGAACACCACGGATGCAACGACGCTCAGCACCAGGATTCCAACGATCACTCCGAGGGATATGAATGTGATTTGCTGCTTGCTGATGGGGACCGTCACGTGGAACGCGTGGAGCGCCTCTTCAGTGATCATCTTGGCGCCCACGAATCCCAGGATGGCCGCAAGACCGAACTGAAGGTAGGTGAACAGCCTCACCAGACCGGCGATCAGGAAGAAGAGCGGCCGCATGCCCAGGACGGCCATGGCGTTGGAACTCCAGACCACGAACGAGTTGGTAGTTATGCCGAATACCGTGGGAATCGAGTCCACGGCAAAGACGATGTCCGTGGTGCCCAGCACCAGCACCACGAGCAGCATTGGCGTGGCAGCGCGTACGCCGTTAATGCGGGTGAAGAAGTTGTGCCCGTCGTATTCGGACGAGACGGTCGTCACCTTCTTTGCCAGGCGCAGGGCGAGGTTCTTGCTGGGGTCGACCTCCTGGTCGCCGGCGAAGGCCAACTTGTAGGCGGTGTAAAGCAGGAAGGCCCCGAGGACGTACAGCACCCACGAGAACGTTGAAATGATGGCCACACCGGCTGCGATGAATACAGCCCTGGCGATCAGTGCGCCGACGATGCCCCACAGCAGCGCCCGTGCCTGGTACCGGGCCGGGACCGAGAAGTAGCTGAAGATGACCAGGAAGACGAAGAGGTTGTCTATGCTGAGCGCCCGCTCCGCCACGTAGGCCGTAATGTAGTCGGTGCCAGTGGTCGTGTCGGACGCGATGAACACGAAGACGCCGGTGGCCGCGGCGACCAACGTCCACAACACGGTCAGCCACGCGGCTTCCCGCATGCCGATTACGTGGTCCTTGCGGGTGAGGACGACGAGGTCGAGTATCAGCAGTACTACAACTGCTACGTTGAAGCCGACCCAGGTCCAAATGCTATCGAGCATCAGTTATCGCGCCGAGTGTCCGTGAACCGGGCGTCGCTGCTCTGGAGACGGGTGCACGGTTGGCCCTAGTGTCTGGCTGCGTTCGCTCACGCCGACAACCATGCCGGACCGAGGCTTGAGCAGTGGGAACTAGCTGGTCGAAACTATCTGGTAAGACTGCTCGCCGCGAGGGGTGTTGACCTTTACTTCCTCACCGGCATCCCGGCCCAGGATGGCAGCGCCCACGGGTGACGCGATCGAGATCTTGCCTGTCAGCGGGTTTGCTTCGTTCGGTTCGACGAGTTGATATCCGGTAGAGCGTCCGGTCCCGATGTCCTTCAGTTTGACAGAGGACCCTATCCGGACGGTCTTGCGGTCGGGCTCGTTGTCGTCAATGATGACCGAGGCCTTGAGGGTGGCCTCGAGCTCGGTGATCCTGGCCATGATCATGCCTTGAGACTCTCGTGCCGCCTCCAGGGGGGCGTTCTCCCGGACGTCCTTGTCCGCCGCGGCCTTGTGAATCTCCTCGACCAGCCGCAGCCGCTCTTCCTGCAGATCGGCGAGCTTTTTCGTCAGATCGTTGTAGCCGGACCTTGTCAGGCGGACCACCCGCCCGATCGAATCGCGACTAGCGCGTCCGACGGACATGGCGGTCCGGGACTTTCGGAGCCTGAGGTGCTGCGAAAGGTTTACGGAAATGATTCCCTTTTTCTTTAGAAAGGCGAGGTACTGTTTGACGTGCTGCGCGCGCTCGGCCGCGCCCGCGGACGAGGTTCGGGATGCGATGGCGTCGCTGAATTCGCCGATCTCGGACGCAGTAAGCGAGCCGACTTCTCTTTCGCCGCCGACCCACCGCACGAATTTTGCTATTTCCGGCTGGGCCTGCTGTTTCGTGTCGTCCGGCAGTTGACGGACGTATGCCTGGAACGTTTCCGTTACGGACGAATTGATCGACGTTGGGATGGATTCTGTCTTGGTCGCCACAGCTAAATCTCCGCTCCAGTCAAGTGAATCACGCCCCGTCGCCAGGTGGGAGGAACGCCGCCAGCCGTCTCCCATGATAGTTTTGGGCGGCTTGGACAGTCAAATTGGGCGGCGTATATAACTGTTCATTCTGGTGCGACGACCGCGTCTCACACAAGGGCGGTTCTCGAACCGCCCCTACGTGTTGCACCACTGTCCGGTTGACGCAGTAAATGAACCTATTCAACTCCGAACAGTCACGCCCGCGTGTGCGTTGACACTCAAGTTGACCGATACATACAATTCGAGTTTCAGGACCTGCAGAACCCATGCCGCTAAGAACGTACCAACCCAAGAGACGCCGCCGTGCCAGAGTGCACGGATTCAGAAGCCGGATGAAAACCCGGGCGGGCCGGCGCGTGATAGCGCGGCGCAGGACCCGAGGGCGTCTCAAGCTAACTGTCTAATTCGGAATTGGGACTCCCGCACAGTCGGCGGCTGCGCAAATCCTCCGAATTTCGCAAAACATTCGCCCGCGGCCGCAGGAAGGGTGACAAGTTCCTGGCCGTAGCCGCCGCGCCGGCGGACAACGACGAATCCAGATTCGGCTTTGCGGTCTCTTCGCGCGTAGGGCGCGCGGTCCACAGGAATACAATCAAACGGAGGCTGAGAGAGATTTGCAGGCGTATTCCGACCAATGGTGGTTGGGACGTGGTTGTCTCCGCTAGGCCGGCGGCGCGTGACGCGGCCTATGCTCAGCTCGAGCGCTCGATGCAGCGGATTGCGTCGAAGCTTGAAATAACAAACGGACACGATGCCCGTCGAATGCGCCGGGAGGCCGACGCGGGAACCCAATGAAGCGTTTAGCTCTCATACTGATCAGGACCTACAAGGCGGCGGTTTCGCCCTATCTGCCTTCGATGTGCAAGTATGAGCCCACGTGCTCCGACTACGCCGCGGTCGCCATTGAGCAACACGGTGTTGCGCGAGGCGCCGGACTGGGATTGATGCGGCTGGCCAGGTGCCACCCCGGCCGCGCAGGCGGGTACGACCCGGTGCCCGAACCAAAAACCACAACTATGTAAACAAACCGTCCTGTACTTCCGCCGCTGCCGGGATACTTTCGCAGCACGGGCGGGGACAGGGCGAATACAGATACTCGGAGGCCCGTAACGCCACCGGAAAGCCCCGGCCGGGGACCCGCGAAGGACACCCGGCTGAATCAGCCCAATAGTCGCGCTCATTCCAGGAAGTCCGGCCGCCGGCCCTGGAATGTCGGCGTATTTGCATTGCTGGCGTTCGCCGTCTTCCTGTCGGCCGCGGCCTGTCTCAACGACCTGACGCCGCAAGGAGGATGGTCGGCCCCGGTGTTGGAGGACGGGTATTTCTACGTGGGCAACAAGGCCGGCAGGATTGCCCGGGTCGAAGCCCAGTCGGGGAGTTTCGACCGAAACTGGCGGGCGACCACCGACGAAGACCTTTCCGTTGTATCCGAAGCTCCGTCCACCGGCTTCCTGGGAGGGTGTTCAGCCGTTCCGCGCACGCAAGCCGTCTACGGCTCACCCCTGATCCGAGACGGTCTGCTCTACGCCGCTGGTTATGCCTGCACCGGCAATGACTGCGAAGGAGGCGTGTTCGCCGTCGACGTGGAATCCGGTTCGCCGGTCTGGAAAGAAGACGTCGTCCACATCTCCACAAAGATCGTGGGCCGGCTCGCCATGGGCGACGACACGTTGGTGCTGGGGACGGCCGAGGTGGGGGCCAACGACGACCCGCCGGGATTTCTGTACGCCATCGACCCTACCCCCGACGCTGCCTCCGATGAGACACCGGTTGCAATACGCATAAAGTGGCGCTTCCCCGCTGCCGGCAACGTCTTCAGCGGCCCAGCCGTGGAAGACAACGTGGCCTACTTCGGCGACATGAGCGGCGCTTTCTACGCCGTTGACCTTGCCGATTTGCCGGAGTACGAGAATTTTCCGGAGTCGAGGCTGCTGTGGAAGTTCCAGGCCGAAGGCGCCATCACCGCCCCGCCGCTCATTTCAGACGGGCATATCTACTTTGGAGACTTCGCCGGGAATTTCTACGCCCTCAGCCTGGACGGCAGGCGCGGCGGTACGCTTTCCGAGACCGAGGCGGCCGGCACGGGCGAGTGGAACTTCGAGGTGGGCGAATGGGTCTGGGCGCAGGCTCTCGCGCACGACGGAATCGTCTACGCGTCCACTCTGGGCGGACGGGTCTTCGCAATCGATCAACAGTCCGGCCGGGACGTGTGGCAGTCACCGGCGGTCATCGAAGGCCAGGTGGTCGCCCAACCGGCGCTCATCGACCACGCACGCGGGCCTGCGCTCGCCGTGCCGTCCGGCAAGTCTGACGTGTACATCGTGTCGCGGAGCAGCGGTGAGGTGCTGGGCCAACTGTTTACGGACGGCCCGGTCAAAGCGTCTCCGGTGGTGAACGAAGGCTTCGTCTACGTCCACATGGAGAACGGAGAACTGAAGACCTTCTCAGCCGGCGATCTGACTGAACGGCGCTGCGTGGAGACACGGGAAGGCGGGACATGCGGATGATCCGGACCCGCCGTGACGCGTGCCGCCTGACCTCGTATGGAGGGGCCTCTTGGAATTCCTAGGCATCCTCTGGGACGAGGTCTTCATGCGGCCCATGATCAACAGCCTGACGCTGTTGTACGACGTCCTGTTCGACAATTTCGGCCTGAGCATAATCGTCTTCACCGTGCTGATGCGGATCCTGATGATCCCGCTACAGGTCCGTCAAACGCGTCAGACTATGAAGATGCAGGAACTGCAGCCCAAGATGAAGGCGCTGCAGGAAAAGTACAAGGGCAAGAGCAGGGAAGAGCGGCAGCAGCTTTCATCGGAGACGATGAAAATGTACCGCGAGGCAGGGGTGAACCCGATTGGTTGTCTCGGCCCGCTGGTGGTCCAGATGCCCATCTGGATTGCCCTGTACCGGGCGATATTGCGGTCCGTCCCACCAACTCCGGAGGGCCTCGCCAACCTTTCAGAGGCGTTCTATTGGTGGAACCCGGCGCGCGCCGTCGTCCCGTTGGACAGCCAGTTCGCGGGGATGGACCTGGTGGACTTCGTCCAGTACGCACCGGTCCCGCTGAACTTCGCACTTCCGGTGCTGGTGGGCGGTTCCATGTGGGTGCAGCAGAAGATGATGACGCCGGATACGTCCGACCCGCGGCAGGCTCAAACGAACCAGATCATGCTTTGGATGATGCCGATCATGTTTGGGTTCTTTACCCTTCAGTTCCCGGCCGGGCTGGGCATATACATCCTGTTTTCGAACTTGATCGGAGTAGCAATTCAGTACTTTATCGGTGGCAGGAAACCAATAACGTTGTTCGGCAGGCAGTTCGGTCCATCCGGTGCGACCACGAGCGTGGCCGTGCCGGAAACACCGGAGCCAAGCATCGAGGAGAGCAGCGACGATGAGCAAACAGACCTTCGCAGGAAAGACAGTAGAAGAAGCAACCGACCTCGCCCTAGACACCCTCGGCGTCAAGCTCGAAGACGTAGAAATATCCGTCGTTAACCCGGGCCGCTCAGGAATCCTGGGGTTTGGCGGCGAGGCGGCCGAGATCGAGGTCCGGCTGCTTTCGGATGCGGGCGCGACACCGGCGGTAGAAGACGCCGGCGGGCCCGAGGACGAGTCGCAGCCACAGCCTCAACAGCGTCGAGAACGCCCGCCAAGGAACCGGGGCGGCCGGCGCCGAGGACGCGGCAGAGAACAGCGCGGCGAGGGCAGACAACGCGACCAGGGTGGTCGTCGAGGTCAGCGCGGCCAGCGCGCCGGCCGGGAACGGCAACAGGCGGTAGCTGAGTCCTCCGATGACGAGAAGCAGCCTGTGATGATGTCGGAAGACGTTGCACAGTCGGAGCCTGAGCAGCCGGACCGGTCACGGGAAAAAGACCAACCACCCGAGGAATACGACCAGGAGGCCGAACAGGCCGTCGGCAATCTCCTCGAGTACTTCTTTGCGACCCTGGGGGTACATGCAGAAACCTACGTGCGTGAAGAACGCGAAGGCGGTTCGCTTGTATTCGAAATCGAGGGTTCTGACGCCGGTCTCCTGATCGGCCGCCGCGGAGAGACGCTGCACTCCCTGCAGTTCCTTGTGCGAATGATCGTCGGGCGTCAACTCGGCCGGAAGGCGTACATCATGCTGGACGTGGAGGACTACCGGGAGCGTCGTGCGGATATGTTGCAGAACCTGGCCCGCAGGACCGCGGGAAGGGTCGCTTCGTCAGGCGGCGCGTCGTCGCTTGAACCGATGTCCCCTGCAGAGCGCCGGGTTGTGCACATGGCGCTGGCTGACCACCCCGGCGTCCGTACCGAGAGCGAAGGCAAGGGCGACCGCCGGCGGGTAGTGATTCTGCCCCGGGACTAGGCGGTCGCGTCGGATATCGACCGCAAGAAACCCCGCCTGACATAGCGATCTGGCGCTACTATGCCGGGGCAGGTTGCGTTCGGCGTCCAGCGCGCCGGGATTGGCCTTAAGCCCCCTACCCCGGCTTGATTGCCGTAACTGCGATGCTGACCAGGGAGCCGGCTGCAGCGCGCACGGCCTCTTCGGGTACGCCCTGCTCGTCGCGCAGTCCTTCGATGAGGCGCTCCTCGAATCCGAGGTCGCAAGGGTAAGGGACCTCGCTGTCGACCCGCACCTCAGCGAACCCCGCCTCGCTTAGCGACGCCAAGTAGGACTCCGTAGTTACGACCGCAGAGAGACACCCGGCTTTGGCCGCTTCTGTGTCGAGCAGCGAGTCCGGCAACGGGACCGTCTGAATCATGTCGGATACCGACACACGTCCGCCCGGTTTCAGCACGCGCAGCGCCTCACGGTAGACCTGCGTTCGATCCGGCACGAGGGTGATGACGCAGTTCGAGATGACCAGGTCCACGCTGTCGTCGTCCACGGGCAGCGATTCGAGGTCGCCAAGGCGGAATTCCACGTTGGCGTATCCGGCGGAAACGGCGTTGGCCCTGGCGCGTTCGATCATCTCAGGCGTCATGTCGACACCGATTACTCGGCCTGAAGGTCCCACCGCCTGCGCCGCGATGAAGCAGTCGATGCCGGCGCCAGACCCAAGGTCGAGGACTGCGTCGCCTTCCCGCAAGGATGCGAGTGCGAGCGGGTTGCCGCAGCCGAGGCCGAGATCGGCGCCGTCCGGAAGGTCTGACAACTCGTCCGGTGAATAGCCTATTCGTTCGGAAACCTGGGTGGTGCCGCATCCTCCGCCGCAGCACGATGCGTCGGCGTCCGATGCGATCTTGCCGTAAGCTCTCCGCACGGTGGCCTTGAGGTCAGCGCTGCTCATTTCCTTCTCCTCATCCGCTTGTGTTGCCAGGACGACCCGGCAACCTGCAAATGCCCTTTGTTGAAAGGCTACACCTCTGTGCGATACGGCGAACGCGGCGCGCCCGACTCGACGGGACGCCCGGACTTCGTGGCCATTGGTCACGTCACATTCGATGTGCGACGACTGTCCGGTGGCGAATCGGACCGGCCGGAGCCCGGCGGAGCCGCGGCCTACTCCGCAAGAACAGCGGTTGCGATGGGACTCAGCGCGGGCATCGTCACGAGTTCCGCACCTGGCTACCCGTTAGACGAATTGTTGCCATCGGCCGATGTGGTCAACGCGCGGTCCGCGGCCACAACTACGTTCGAATACTCACTCCACGACGGCATGCGAACCCAGTGGCTCAAGTCGAGGGCTGCCGATCTGAGGAGAGAAGATGTGCCTGAGTCCTGGTCCGGGGCCCGGATCGTCCTGCTTGGGCCGGTGGCAAACGAATTGCCGGTCGAAGCTGCCGGCTGGTTTTCCGACGATTCGTTCGTATGCGCCGTGCCGCAGGGATGGCAGAGATCGCGCGACGAAACAGGAAAGGTAGTCGTCTCGCCGGCCGTGCCCGGTGGGCTGGCCGACCGGATCGAAGCGGTCGTTATATCCGAAGCTGATGTGCCTTCAATATACGTCCAGGAGTGGACGGAGGCATTCCCCATCGTTGCGGTTACCCGGGGACGCCTGGGCACACGCGTGTATGCCGATGGCCGGGTCCGCGATGTCCCGCCGGTTGCGGCATCCGAGGTGGACGCCACGGGCGCGGGGGATGTTTGGGCTGCTGCTTTTGCGATCAGGCTCGTCGAGACGGGCGAAGTCACGTCTGCGGCCAGCTTCGCTTCGGCCGCGGCGGCGATTTCGATAGAACGACGGGGTATGTTGGGCGTGCCGAGCCGCGATGAAGTGTTTGCCAGGATGGGTGGGACTCTATAAAGGCTTGCCAGGTCCCGCTGTTGCGGCAGAAACAGTTCGCCATTCTTCTATGCGCTGTTCTGCACGGTCCGCGTATCCGTCGTCAGTCTCGTATCCGGCGTAACGCCGCCCGGTCTCCAGCGCCGCGAGGGCGGTGGCGCCCGCGCCCATGAACGGGTCGAGCACGACTTCGTTCGAATAGGTGTAGAGCTCGATCAGCCGCCGCGGGAGTTCCACGGGGAACGGGGCCGGGTGACCTGCCCGTTTGGCCGACTCAGGCCCAAATGTCCATACGCTGCGGGTTAACTCCAGGAACTCGTCACGCGAGATGGTCGCCTCTCGTTCTTTCGGTGCAGCCCGTTTGAACGGCGGCTTTTGAAAGACGAGAATGTATTCGTGGGTGTCCCGCAGGACCGGGTTTGATGGGGACATCCAACTGCCCCATGCAGTCGAGTTGCCCGCGCCCGCGGCCTTGTCCCAGATGATCTCGCCGCGCATGAAGTAACCGACCTCGTGCGCGTCTTCGATGACGTAGGAGTGGATGGGGATGTAGGGCCGTCGGCCCAGATTGGCGATGTTGACACAGGCGCGCCCGCCGTCGACGAGCACTCGAAACGTCTCGGCCAGGACCCGTTTGAGCAGGAGCCGGTACTCGTCCATCGTCAGGTCTTGGTCGTAGTCCTTGCCGACGTTGTAAGGCGGTGAGGTGACCATCAGGTGGACGGACCGGTCGGGCAGTTCGCGCATGTCCTCACTGGTGTGGCGAAATATCCGGTCGAGCCGGTCTGCGGGAATGGCCTGCTCCGGCTGAGGCCTGACGTCTAATTCGGCTGGGTCGGGCTGCAGGGCGCGGGCGTAGTAGGGCGAGGCGTCGTGACTGATGCGACCACTCGTACCGAACGAGCTTGTGCGGGTTGGTCGGCGGCGGTTCTGCTTTTGCACGGGGAGGCTGAAAGCGGCTTAATCAGACGGATCGCTGCGCCATCAGGCGTTCGCATCCTAGCACCCGACGGACAGGAACGCGAATTTGCGTGACCGCGGGAACGACCTGCGTTCGGCGACGCCCCTCTTAAAGGTCCAGCACCCGCTTGGCGTTGTCGAGGAGGATCTTTTGCCTTGGTCCGTCGCGCATTTCGAGTTCTTCGAACTCCTGGAGCCATCTCGACGGCGGCATGTATGGGTAGTCCGATCCGAATAGCATCTTGTCCTGGAGGCGCGTGTTGGCTTCGCGGATGAGGTCGCGGGGGATGTAGCGCGGCGCCCAGCCCGACAGGTCTATGTAGACGTTCGGCTTGTGGAGGGCCACCGCCACCTGCTCGTCGACCCACGGCCAGGCGGGGTGGGCCATGATGATGGTCAGGTCGGGATGGTCTGCGGCGAGGTCGTCTATATAAGGTATCGGGCGCGCGTACTTCAGCTTGAAGCCGCCACCCCCGGGCGTGCCTGCGCCCGCCGCGGCGTAGCCGGAGTGAATCAGCACGGGCACGCCAAGCTCCTCGCACTTGTCGAAGAGCGGACGGAACGCCTCGTCGCTGGGGAAGAACGCCTGGTGAATTGGGTGGAGCTTGAGTCCCTTCAGCCCCAACTCAGCTACCGAACGCTCCACCTCTTCCACCGCCCACTCGCCCTTGTGCGGATCGACCGATGCGAACCCTATAAACTGGTCTGGGTGCGATGCCGCGATTTCCGCGACGTAGTCATTTGTGTCAGGTACGTCGCCGGTCGCCGTCTGGGAGTCAACCGAGAAGATGACCCCCAACACGTCCAGGTCGCGGTAGATCGCCGCCATGCCGTCCGGGTCCGGAGGGTCTTCGCGCATTCGGAACATCGCCCGCAGCCCCTCCTCGATCCCGAACTCCTCGAGCCCCGGCTGCCTCGGCACGTGAACGTGAACGTCTATTGCGCGCATGATTGTGTTGTTGCTTCCCTTCGACCTATGAGGACACGCTCGGCAGCCGCGGAAAAATGTGGGACTAACCCACCCCTACCGCGGTCTCCACTTCGGTGATGGATTCGTCTATGGCTGTGCAGAGGGCGTCTATCTCGTCCGCTGAGATCATGAGCGGGGGCGCGAGAGGCAGGATGTAGGCCCCGACGCGGATCCATACGCCGCGGTCGTGCAGGGCCTGGGTGATGCGCGGTCCCCAGTCGGTTTCCGGCCCGAAGTGCTCCTTTGTTTCGCGGTCCTTGACGAATTCAATGCCCTGGATGAGGCCCAGGCCGCGCACGTCGCCGATCGACGGGTGCTTCTCCTTCATCTCGTTCAGTCTGTCCTTCAACTGTTCGCCGCGCGCCCGCGCGTTGCCGGGCAGGTCCTCCCGTTCCATGATTTCGATGTTCACGAGCGCGCCGGCCGCGCCTGCCGGGTGACCCGTGTAGGTGAACATGTGCTTGAACGTTTTGTCGGGCCCGCCGGAGAAGACGTCTGACACTTCTGCCGTTGCTATCGAGCCGCCCATCGGGAAGTAACCGGAGGTCACGCCCTTGGCGAAACTCATGATGTCCGGCGTAACCCCCACGGTGTCAGCGCCGAACCAGTCGCCGGTCCGCCCGAATCCGGTTATGACCTCATCGAATATGAGCAGCACTTCGTACCGGTCGCAGATCTCACGCACCCGTTCCCAGTAACCCGGGCCGGGGACGACACCCCCCAGCGGCTGCGTAATCGGCTCCCCTATCACGGCCGAAACCGAGTCCGGGTGGTGAAACAGGATTGCCTCTTCAATGGCGTTGGCGCACAACTCGGCGGACTCCTCGGGAGTCCTGCCGCCGAGTTCGCAGCGATACGGGTTGGGGTTTGGAACGTGCACGACGTTTGCCGGCACGGGTTGGTACTCCTCCCGCGGGAGAAACGGATGCGATCCGAGCCACATGGTGCCCAGGGTGCCGCCGTGATACGAACCCTTGCGGCTGATGACCTTGAACTTGCCCTTGCCGCCGGTCCGATTGTGGTAGGCCTGCGCCATCTTTATCGAGGTCTCGTTCGACTCCGATCCGCCGCTCGTGAAGAACGTCCGCGTAAGTCCGCCGGGGGTTATCTGCGCCAGCTTGGCGGCGAGGCGGACGGTGGAAGAGGTGGACGCGACGTAAACGTGCATGCTCACCTGTTTGAGTTGTTCGTAAATTGCCTCGGCGATCTCGTCCCGGCCGTGGCCGGCGTTGCGGAAGTACATACCGGAGATGCCGTCGACGAACTTTCGACCTGACGAGTCGGTGACATATATGCCGTCTGCGTCCTCGACGATCATCGGCCCGCCGTCCTCGGCAAGCTGGGCGGCGTTGCGTGTGCCGACGAAGAGGTGGTCGATGGCGGCCTGCCGCAAACCGGCGATGTCGTTGGGAGCGGGGACGGTGTCAGTTGGTCTGGTGGTCATTTTTCTGCCTTGCGTAGTGGCTGGCGGTGACTACGCCGAGTATAGCCCCCGTGCGCGGCCACTAACGCCTCCTCGGCCGCACTATCGGACAGAGCGGCCATTCCCAAAACACGGGAGCGCATTGGAGGAGAGATGAGAGCATCGGGGAGATTTAGAGGCATGCGACAATGGCATGACCGCCGCAACACTTCACCGTGCAAGGAAATTGTCGCCACGGTGCGCCGGGGACCATGTTCCATGATCGAGTCCAACCTCACTTCGAATGGTCGAACAACACTGCCCAAGCCCGTCCGGGAGGCGTTAAATGTGCAGCCAGGCGATCGGCTGCGCTACGTCATCCTCGACGACAAGGTCATGATCTTGCCGGTGCGCCCCACCTCTCGACTGTTCGGCGCATTGAAGTACGACGGTCCGCCTGTGACACTAGAGGAAATGGACCGGGCCGTTGCTGAGGGGGCGTGTGACGAGTAACAGTCTCAAGCACAAACGTGCCGGACGCGGCAAACACTTAGGTGGACGCGCGAAAGAAGGTCAGCCAGAACCATGAAAACCACATCATTTAGCTCCAAACTAACATTTAGACCTACGGTAACGGGCAATGTTCATGCGGTGGCGAGCGGGCAGTATCTTGCGACGGCTGCGGGGTTTCGCATCCTGGAACAGGGCGGAAACGCCATCGACGCCGGTGTTGCGGCGGGCATCGCAATTAACGTCGTCCTGCCTGCCAGCACGAGTTTCGGCGGCGTGGCGCCAATCCTGATCTACAGCGCCAGGGACAACAAGGTCCACAGCATCAGTGGGCTGGGCCGGTGGCCGGCAGAGGCAAGCGCCAACTTCTTCATCGAACAGCGAGGCGGAAAGATGGCGCCGGGCGTCGAGCGATGTGTCATACCGGCGGCGGCCCACGCGTGGATGACGGCGTTGATCGAACACGGCACGATGAGTTTCGAGCAGGTCGTGACGCCCGCGCTGGAACTGGCGCGGGACGGCTTCATCGTCAGCCAGACCCTCGCAAATAACCTCGCCGGGTGCGCAGAGTACTTCGATCAGTGGCCCACCTCCGCCGCGATCTACGCGCCCAAAGGCCACCCGCTGCAGCAGGGCGAAGTATCGGTCAACACCGCCCTGGCGCGCACATTCGAGCGGCTCATAGCTACCGAAAAGGCGAACGCCCACCGCGGCCGGGAAGAAGCGATCGACGCGGCCCGAACCTACTTCTACGAGGGGCCGATCGCAGAGGAACTGGTCTCATTTGTGCGTGAGGCGGGCGGGTTCCTGTCGTCTGACGACATGGCGTCGTTCCGGGCCGGGCACGAGCCGCCGGTATCCGGCAATTTCCACGAGTACGAGGTGTTCACGAACGGTCCGTGGTGCCAGGGCCCGGTGTTTGCCGAGACTCTGCAGATGCTGGCCGACGATGACCTCGCCGGTCTGGGCCACAATTCCGCCGACTATATCCACCTCGTAGCCGAGGCCCTGAAGCTCTCCTTTGCCGACCGCGACGCCTACTACGGCGACCCCGACCACGTCGACGTCCCGATTGCGGGCCTACTCGATAGGGGTTACACCAACGCGCGACGGGGTGAGATCGACATGGCACGCGCCACACCGGCGATGCCGGCCGCGGGCGACCCGTGGCGGTTCGAAGGTCGTACCAGGCCCGCCGATTACGCGTACGAGCCGCCACCGCCGGTCCGCGGGACTGCCGAACCGGACACGTCTTACGCCTGCGCGGTGGACCGCTGGGGCAACATGTTCTCGGTTACCCCTTCGGACACGCTGTCGATGGCCCCGGTGGCCCCCACGCTGGGCTTCACACCGTCGGGCCGGGGCACGCAGTCGTGGCTCGACCCCCGCCATCCGTCGGTACTCGCGCCCGGCAAGCGGCCGCGGCTGACGCCGAACGCGCTTCTTGCATTCAAAGACGGCAAGCCGTGGATGCCGTTCGGCACGCCGGGCGGAGACGCCCAGTGCCAGGCAACGTTGCAGTTCTTCCTGAACATGACCGTGTTCGGTATGACGCCGCAGGAGGCAATCGAGGCGCCCAGGTTCCTGACGTGGAGCTTTCCGAACTCATTCTGGCCGCACTCATACGAACCGGGCAGGCTGGACGCGGAAGGAAGGATTTCGAATGAGGTCGTGTCCGATCTTGAGGGACGGGGCCACAAGGTCTCCGGAGTGGACGCGTACAGCAGAGGCATGGGCGACGTGTGCGGGATTGCGACCGACCGTTCGACGAGCGCCGTTGCCGCGGGCGCTGACTTACGAGCTGACGCCTACGCCATGGCGCGGTGATGGCCGGTCAGGCAGAAGGAAATACGGGCCGGCGCACGGCCTTGAAGGTCGGCGCGCTGTTTGGCGGACTGACCGGCGGGTTGTTTGCCGCGGGGTACGCCGCTGCGTCAGTGTGGATTTGTTCCGGCGCATCAGCCTGCTCGTCGCATTGGCTGCCGTTCGTAGTGGTCCCCGGCGCAGTATTCGTAGGCAGCATCGCCGCTGGTGCCACAATCGCGTACTTTCTTCGCCGCTTCTACGAATTGACCCGCGTGTAGGGACGTGCGCAGAGGGTGAGGTCCTGTAAGGCCGCAACCAGGCGAACGTTACTGCCCGTCCGCGGCATGCTACGATTTCAGAGTCGGCCAGTTCGAATCGCCGGACCTGCGCATCCCTGATCAGGGCATTGCCGTCCGGCAGTTGACTTCGACATCGACAACGTGGGGCTGTAGCTCAGCTGGGAGAGCACCTCAATGGCATTGAGGGGGTCGGGGGTTCGAGTCCCCCCAGCTCCACCAGACATGCCGGCACTTCCGACTCCCGCCCCTCTTCAATACCGCCTGAGTTTCGTCTCTGGCGCCGAAGCCGGCCGTTATCCGGCGTTCGGCATCCTCCGCGAATGGAGGCCCGCCCTCTCCTAAGTGTGGGAAACCAAGCCCGTGGATGCGAGTCGGGCAACAAGAGGAGGGGACGGGCCATTAAATGGGGACGGGAGGCTCATGTTCCAAACGTGTTGAAGGTTCATGGGCCTTCCGTCCCCGCCCACAGGTTGGAATCGCACCTAACCGCTTTCGAACTCTCGTTGCATATTCTCGAGAACGAGAGCAGAAGTGTCATCCAACTGCTACAGGGTAGTCTTTTAATGTCACCTGGTTGTGATTTAAGTAGCGTATTAACGTCACTTCTTGTCACGATTCTTCAGAATCACGGCGATTCGACGTGGTTCCCAAGGTCCGATCCTATTCGCCGCCGCCCGATTCTGGCGAGCGATGCCCGAGATCACCGGCTACTGGGTTTGCGGCAGAGAACGAGATCGCGGCAGGCTCGCGCGACGCCCGTCAGCGTTCGGGCTTGCACTCGATGGTCCGGCCTCAACCAATAATCACTTTGTCCCTGGTGTGGCCGCGCGGGGTGATGAGAATGGGATGGCGCCTGCCGGATGGGGAGTTAACACGTCGCGCGCATCCACCTCTGACCCCGGAGCGGATACCGGCATCCGCCGGAAAGACGACGTGCGGGAGTTACGGGTTGTTTTCGTACCAACAGAGCGCGGCCAGACGGCCATTTGAGTCATCTTACGGGACATCACACGGACGCCCGGGGGAACGGCGCGCGAGCACCGCCCAACATCCCCAAGACGGGCCCCTTTGAGCGACTCCGGCAGGAACCGTGCGAATAATTATGAAATGTGATACACCTGATGATCTATGTCACATTATTGTCACACTCATCGTGTAACATTTTTCGTTTCGCGCGCCGTTTAGGACAAGTTGACTTATGTCAGAGAGGCGACTGCTCGCGCCGGAAACCGCCACACAACGCCCACAAGTGCCGAAGACATGATGGCTGTGGCAACCGCTTTCCCCGCTAATTCCAGGCAGACAAGTTGCCCCACCGCTTTCATCACGACGGCCTGTGCTGCGCCCCAATCTCACATGACGATTTCAGTATTTGGCGGAAGACGAAGAGGTAAGACAAATACATGACGACCCAAACATCGGGGACCCCCGACTACACGATGGGATTCAGTGATGAGTTCCTCGAGACTATGAGGCGATATACGGCACAGGCCAGCGCAGCCTATCTGCTCCCGTACCTCAGGCCCGGCCATCGCCTGCTCGACTTCGGCTGTGGGCCCGGCACCATATCCGTGGGTCTGGCCAAGGCCATCGAGCCCGGCGAATTGCACGGCATAGACATGGAAGAGTCCCAGATCGAACTGGCGAGGTCCGTCCTCGCCGCGGACGGACTGGACAACGCGACGTTCCACGTCGGCGACATCACGGACATGCCCTTCGAGGACGGCTACTTCGACGTGGCCCACTGCCACAACGTGCTCATGCACATTCCGGATACCGGCGCGGCCCTCGCAGAGGTAAGGCGCGTCCTGAAACCCGGCGGCATCATCGCCAGCAGGGAGATGATTTCCGCATCCTCATACACGCACCCCGACTTCGGCGTCATCAGGAAGGCCTGGGACATGTTCGAAGACCTGTTGGAGGGGGATGACGCCCATCCGCAGATAGGCAAGGACCTGAAAATCCACTTCCTGGAAGCAGGTTTCGAAAACGTCGACGTGACCGCGACAATAGACATCTACAGCACGCAGCGTGACGTTGAACACATCTTCCGGATCGCTGATTTGTGGTTCCTGGCGCCTGAGATCACCGATGCGGCCATAAAGTACGGCGCTTCTACCCCGGAACTGGTCGAAGAGATACGCGTAGCGTACGAAAGGTGGAAGGACCATCCGGGGGCCGTTTGCGGGGTCGCATTCGGCGAGGCCGTAGCCAACAAGCCCCTGTTCTGAAAGACCCGGCCAGCCCGCCGGACCTGGTCACGGGAAGCGCCCAGGGCACAGTCTGCCCCCTAGCGGTTATTGGCTCGTTCGCAGCCTGTAGTGTGCGTCGATTATCTCCCGGGCGACGGACTCGAAAACGCTTAACTCTTCGTCCCCAACGTCCCTTACAAGCCTGGAGATGTAAGTTCCCATGCGTTGGAGGAGCAGGGCAACCAACACCTTTCCCTCGTTTGTGATTTGCAGCGTCACAACGCGGCGGTCTTCCGGCTGACGGTGTCTGACCAGCAGGCCCCTGTCAACCAACCCGGTCACGAGGCGGCTTATGCGGGACGCGTCGACCGGCAAGACTTCCGCCAGCTCCGTGGCGTTGCAGTCGCCGCGTACCAAGCAGTGCCTCAGTACATTGAACTCCATCGGCCTGATGTTGTAGGGCTTCATCTCTACCGCTGTCGCCCTGGTGAGGATGGCCACTAAGCTGGTCGTGGACCCCGCCAGGTCCGATTCCGCAGCTGCCTGCTGTCGGCCGCTATCATCTTGCGTGTGTTCCTGGGGACCAGTCACTCGCGGGCCAACCTCTCGGGCACAGGACGATGTGCGGGTCCAGGCGCTTCGCCACCGTTGGCGACCGGTACAGGGACTCCGGGCATTTCCACGGCAAGGCCGGCGACGTAAACACCCCCCGCGGCGCAGTTGCGCACTGCGGTTCCAGGGTCACGTCTACTCGTAGCAGTCGAGTACAAGACGTTTCCGGGAATGACGAACGACGCGGCTCGCGCGCCTCCGGCACTCGAAGGGACGTGAAGCGCGGTCGTTCTGCCTGGTTTTTCGCTCACCATGGAGTCGCCGTTCTGTCCATTCCTGCAGGGCGAAGCGCGGCGTCCGGCAGGCTGGTCCTGTACGTAACATAAAGTTTACATGACGAACACATTAGTTGCACTTGACAATCATTGTGGGGCGCAGTTAATGTATTCCGCAAGATTTGTGGAAAGCACATGATGCTCGAAGTTCACATACCGGACCGGCGCCGCGTCCCAGACGACGAAGGGCGCCCGGGACGGCCCGTAGATTCGGCATCGCATGTGCGACCTCTCAGGCGCGAGGAACTCGAAGTGAAAGAAACCTCAATTTGCGATTGTAGAAACCCGGCCCGTTCTCAGGGCCGGGTCTCCGACAGTACGGCTCCGGTGCGGCTGATTCTCAACTCAAATCCGCGTCCGAAGCTTGATCGCACGCATATTACTCTTCCCCCATTCGGCTCTTCAAGCCGTTCCACGCAGACGCCCCCAGCGCGTCCCGCGTTCCGCCAACCGGGGTTCCTAAACCGCTCGCCACTACCAGGCGGCAACTCTCCAGGCCACTTGTTACTTCACGGCCCCACTGCCTTCCCGCGCGGCCGGCGGACAGCCCCCGGGACCCGCGGGCAAAGGAGCGGAAATTGAAAGAACCATTAGCTTGTGAATGTAGAAACCCGGCCCTCAGAAAGAGCCGGGTTTCAGCCAGCATGGCCCCAATGCGACCGACTTGCACCTCGAATACGCATCCGGAGCTTCCGCCGTACGCATATTACTCGCCTCGCGTCCGGCCCTTCAAGGCATATACCGCGGTCGCTTCCTGCGCGTCTGAGTTTCCAGTTCTCCAAGTCATCTCCGCTTCGTCGCGACACGCGACCGGCGTGAAGGGGCCTGGAGGGGAAAGACAGGACTCCATCCCAGGAACCCCCGGACGCGAAGGCGAGTATTGCGATGCATAGGGACGAAAAGGGAATCCCGGCCGGACGGCTGTTCACTCTGATAATCGCCCTGACTTTCTTCGCCCTGGCGGTCCTGTTCTCCATTTCCAAGGTCGGCGCTCAAGAGGTGAGCGGTCAGTCTGTCCCACCGGCGACAGCAACACCCGCGCCCCAGTCCACGCCCGCGCCGACACCCGAGGCAACGCCGGAACCGACACCCGAGGCCACGCCGGACCCGACGCTCGAAGCCACGCCCGAGCCGACGCCGGAGGCCACACCTGACCCGACGCCCGAGGCCACGCCCGACCCTGCATCCGGGTCCTCATCTGCGTCTTCGTCGGAAATAGACCTCGTGCCGTCCTTCTCCCTCGCCATCAGCGGCTTGTCGTTCCCGGAAGGCAAAGACGCCGGCGAGACCACGCTACCCGAGGCCGACGGCGGGGACGGCACGCTCACCTACAGCCTGACCCCTGCCCTGCCCGCGGGACTGTCCTTCGACTCGTCAACCCGCGTCATTTCCGGCACGCCCACTGCGGCCGGCGAATTTTCCATGACCTACACCGCCACCGACGAGGATGGCGACGAAGCCTTTTTCAATTTCACCATTACCGTGCAAGCCGCCCCGGTGACGGCAAAGCAGGTACAGATACCCAAGCCCCAAAACCTCAGCGTTACCCGCAAGCAGTTGAGCGGAGTGTCAGCCCCGGCGCTGGACGTAACCTGGGATGCCCCGAACCCAGCCGATTCCCTCGATAACTATCAGGTGCGGCACAAGAAAAAGGGCGCAACCAACTGGACGACCACCACCAGCCCCAAGAGTACGCGCACCGCGAGCCTGACCAACCTGGAAGCAGGCGCGACCTACGTCGTGGGGGTGCGAGGGGTGTACTTCGAAGGAGGCCAGTACTTCAGCGACTGGGTTAGCACCGAAGCCACTGCCAACACGCCGCCCACGGCTCTGGCACATAGCATCACCAATACAACCCTCGAGGACATCGACGGTTTGTCCTTTCCACTGGGCATAACCGATTCGGAAGGCAATTCGAAAGACATCTTCTCTGACCCCAACGGCGATACGCTGACCTACACGGTCACGTCGACATACCCTGGCCTGATCAGCGCCAGAGTGCTCGCGCCGGTAATCGAGGGGACTTGGACCAACATATCCCTGACCGCTCACAACCCGGGCGAATCAAAGATCACCTACGGCGCGTGTGACGGCTACGGCGGGTGCTTAACCTTCGACAGGATCTTCACCGTTAGATGGAATCTGACTGAGTCTGCCCACGAGAACGTGACCCCCCAGGCGTTGACCATCTCCAAGCGCGGGACGCCATATGGGGATGAGACGTTGACCTACACGCTGACGGACGGCCCGAGCGATGATGCGACCAGCGCATTCGTGATTGACTCGTCCACGGGCCAGATCAGCCTGAAACAGGGTACGACGCTGGACTATGAGACCAAAAGTTCCTACACCGGACAGATACATTGGTCCGTGCAGGGCCGGACCTCCGTCGCCTATCTGACCATCAACGTCACGGACGCCAAGCCTGGCAAACCCCCCGCTCCGACGTTCACCCGCACGCAATTCAGTGAGCAGTCGAACCCGGCCCTGGACGCGGCGTGGGCAGAGCCTACGGCCGACGCGGGGGCTCCGATCACCGCCTACCGGGCGAATTACCGCAAGAAGGGAGTATCGGTTTGGACGGTCTGGACGCACATCTCCGATCCGAGCAACCGCACCTTCAACATGCCGAATTTGGAGACGGGCGCGGTATACGAAGCACGAATACAGGCGATCTCCCAGAACGAGGGGGATAGCGAGTGGTCTGACATCGGCGAAGGCACTGCCAACACGCCGCCGAACGCCACCACCGTCTCCTTCAGCGCCGGCACATTCCCGGTCGGCACGATCGTCACATGGAGCGAGACCGGGGACGGCGGGCTGGGAGTCATCTTCGGAGACGCGGACAGCGACACGCTGACCTACTCGGCCGCCGCGCAGCACCCGGCTTTGCTCGGGGTCTCTCTGACTGGGACAGCCGGGGAAGCCGTGCTGACGGCAACGCTCCTCAACCAGGGCTCGTCGAAAATCTACTACACGGCCAGCGACTCCTACGGCGGGTCCTTCACACGCACCGCGACCATCGGCATCACCGCAAAGGCGGTCCGGAGCATCGCCGAGAATTCCGCCGGAGGCACGAACGTGGGCGCTCCCGTGACAGGGACGCCCTACGACGACGGTGACGATCAGACCGATGACTCACTGACATACACGCTGTCGGGTAACGCTGCGGACTCCAACAAGTTCGTCATCGACTCGGCCACCGGACAGATCAGCGTGAAACAGGGCGCTACGCTGGACTACGAGACGGACGATACCCACCGGGAGATCGAATACTGGCCGCCAAACTCCGGCAAGGTCTTCAACAAGTTCTACCGTGGGAAAGTGAACTACACGGTTGACGGCCACGACTCCGCGATTGAAGTCCTCCTCGTCTTGACTGACGTGGAGGCCGGCAAGCCCGCCGCGCCCTCACTGGCCCGCACCACGTTCAGTGAGCCCACGAACCCGGCCCTGGACGTGACCTGGACAGCGCCCGCCGCCAACGGCCTGACCATCACCGGCTACAACGTGCAGTACCGCAAGAAGGTCGCCGACGGCGAAACCCCCAACGCGTGGACGGTCTACACCTACACCGACGCCAACGACGTTGAAACCAGCACGCTGTCGGCGTCGACGCTGACAGTCAACCTGCCGGACCTGGAAGCCGGCGCAACGTACGAGGTGCAGGTGCGCGCTGTCACCAGCGAAGAAGCCGAGGGCCCCTGGTCGGACATCGGCGAGGGCACGGCCAACACCCCGCCGAACACCACC
The DNA here is from genome assembly GCA_965220275.1 of Dehalococcoidia bacterium. GTDB lineage: Bacteria > Chloroflexota > Dehalococcoidia > Lucifugimonadales > Lucifugimonadaceae. The sequence continues at coordinate 23,659 of CBDCPN010000009.1, forward strand.
GGTTCGCGCATCAACGATTACTCTTTCGCGTGGGGTTCCTCTTCATCACCTGTTAACGTGTCGCAATTTTTTGCGGATGGCGACGGCGACACGCTGACGTACTCGGCCTCATCGGAATATCCCGGCGTGATCCAGATCTGGTTGACTGACCCTGACGTCCTTACGATGAAGGCGGTCAACCCCAGCTCTTCAACGGTGACCTATGGGGCGCATGACTCCTACGGCGGCTACGTCCATCGCACTCTCACTGCTACAGGCATTGCGGACGAGACTCGGGACGTGGCCGAGAACTCCCCTGCCGGGACCCACGTGGGCCGGAATCTCGGGGGGACACCCTACAACAACGTGGCCCTGACCCACACGATGACGGGCGAGGTGGCGACTTCCGGGCTGTTCGTGCTCGACGCGTCCACGGGCCAGCTCAGCGTGGCGACAGGCGCCGTGCTGGACTACGAGACCAAGAGCTCCTACACCGGGCAAGTGCATTTCACGGTGCAGGAACAGGCGGCATTGATCAACTTGACTGTCAAGGTGACGGACGTGGAGGCAGCCATGTCGGCTGCTCCGACGCTGACCCGGACGCAGTTCAGCGAGCCGACTGCCCCGGCGCTGGACGTGGCGTGGACCGCCGCTGCCGCCAACGGCCTGACCATCACCGGCTACAACGTGCAGTACCGGAAGAAGGTCGCCGATGGCGAAACGGAGAACGCGTGGACGGAGTACACCTACACCGACTCCAATAATGTCGAAACCAGCACGTTGTCGGCATCGACTCTGACCGTCAACCTGCCGGACCTGACGGCGGGCGCCACCTACGAGGCGCGGGTGCGGGCCGTTACCAGCGAAGAGGGCGAGGGCCCCTGGTCGGACATCGGCGAGGGGACAGCCAACCGCCCGCCGGCCGCCAGTAGCGTCTCCTTCGGCGGCGGTACGCTGGGGATGGGCGGCAGCTTCGCCTGGCACGAGCAAGCGCCTCTCGGAAGCGGCGCATTCTTCACAGACCCCGACGGCGACACGTTGACCTACTCGGCCTCCGCGCAGCACCCCGCCCTTCTGGGGGTCAGCGTGACCGGCACGTCGGGGAGCGCAGTGCTCACGGCGAACCTACTCAACCAGGGCGCTTCGAAAGTCAACTACGTGGCCAGCGACCCCTACGGTGGACAGGTCACTCGCAGCGCAAACATCACCATCACCGCAAAGACGGCCCGGAGCGTCGCAGAGAACTCCGCCGCGGGCACAGCCGTTGGCAGCCCGGTGACCGGCACGCCTTACAACAACGTGGCGCTGACCTACTCACTGACGGGTAACGCTGCGGACTCCAACAAGTTCGTCATCGACTCGTCCACCGGCCAGATCAGCGTCAAGCAGGGCGCCACGCTGGACTACGAGACGGATAACACCTACCGGGAAACGGAGACCTGGAACGGCCAGGTCATCGCCAAGTTCTACCGCGGCAAGGTGAATTACACGGTGAACGGCCACAACTCCGCCATCGACTTACTCATCGAAGTGACGGATATGGAGACGGGCAAGACCGGCACGCCCACTCTGACTCGCACGGAGTTCAGCGAGCCGACCAACCCGGCACTCGACGTGACCTGGGCGGCTCCAGCCACCGACGGCCTGACCATCACCGGCTACAACGTGCAGTACCGGAAGAAGGTCGCCGATGGCGAAACGGAGAACGCGTGGACGGAGTACACCTACACCGACTCCAATAATGTCGAAACCAGCACGTTGTCGGCATCGACTCTGACCGTCAACCTGCCGGACCTGACGGCGGGCGCCACCTACGAGGCGCGGGTGCGGGCCGTTACCAGCGAAGAGGGCGAGGGCCCCTGGTCGGACATCGGCGAGGGGACAGCCAACCGCCCGCCGGCCGCCAGTAGCGTCTCCTTCGGCGGCGGTACGCTGGGGATGGGCGGCAGCTTCGCCTGGCACGAGCAAGCGCCTCTCGGGAGTGGCGCATTCTTCACAGACGCCGACGGCGACACATTGACCTACTCGGCCTCCGCGCAGCATCCCGCCCTTTTGGGAGTCAGCCTGACAGGCACGGCCGGGAGCGCGGTGCTCACGGCGAACCTCCTCAACCAGGGCGCTTCGAAAGCCAACTACATCGCCAGCGACCCCTACGGTGGACAGGTCACTCGCAGCGCGACGATCACCATTACCGCGAAGACATCCCGAAGCATCGCGGAGAATTCCGCCGCGGGCACGGCCGTTGGCAGCCCGGTCACCGGCACGCCCTACGACGACGGCGACGACCAGACCAATGACGCGCTGACCTACTCATTGACGGGCAAGGCCAATGACTCAGGGAAGTTCGTCATCGACTCGTCCACCGGCCAGATCAGCGTGGCGACAGGCGCGACGTTGGACTACGAGACGGACAACTCGTACCGGGAAACGGAGACCTACAACAGCCAGATTATCGGCAAGTTCTACCGGGGCAAAGTGAATTACACGGTGAACGGCCACAACTCCGCCATCGAAGTACTCATCAAAGTGACGGATATGGAAACGGGCAAGACCGGCACTCCCACGGTTACCCGCACCCAGTTCAGCGAGCCGACCAACCCGGCACTCGACGTGACCTGGGCGGCTCCAGCCACCGACGGCCTGACCATCACCGGCTACAAGGCGCAGTACCGCATCAAGGTCGCCGATGGCGAAACGGAGAACGCGTGGACGGCGTATAGCGGGACTCTGGGTGCGACGGCGACAAGCCTCAACCTGCCGGACCTGACGGCGGGCGCGACCTACGAGTTGCAGGTGCGCGTCGTAACCACCGAAGAGGGCGAAGGCCCCTGGTCGGACACCGGTGAAGGCACGGCCAACCGTCCGCCGGTCGCCAGTAGCGTTTCCTTCCTTGGCGGCTCGTTGGGGATGGGCGGCAGCTTCGCCTGGCACGAGGAAGCGCCTCTCGGAAGTGGCGTATTCTTCACAGACGCCGACGGGGACACGTTGACCTACTCAGCCTCAGCCGAGAAACCCGCCCTGCTCGGGGTTGGCCTGACCGGCACGGCGGGGAGCGCTGTATTGACGGCAAACCTCCTCAACCAGGGCGCGTCGAAAGTCAACTACGTGGCCAGCGACCCCTACGGCGGGTCCGTAACTCGCAGCGCAAACATCACGATCACCGCCAAGACGTCCCGGAGCATCGCCGAGAACTCGGCCGGAGGCACGAACGTTGGCGCCCCGGTTACCGGCACGCCCTACGACGACGGCGACGATCAGACCGATGACGCGCTGAGCTACTCACTGACCGGCAAGGCCAATGAATCAGGGAAGTTCGTCATCGACTCGGCCACCGGCCAGATCAGCGTGGCGACGGGCGCGACGCTGGACTACGAGACGGACAACACCCACCGGGAAACGGAGACCTACAACGGCCAGGTGATCGCCAAGTTCTACCGCGGCAAGGTGAACTACACGGTGAACGGCCACAACTCTGTCATCGACGTGATCATCAAGATCACCGACGTCGAGGCCGGCAAGCCCGGCGCGCCTACCGTGACTCGCACCCGGTTCAGCGTGCCTACGGACCCGGCTTTGGACGTTGCTTGGACCGCGCCTGCCGCCAACGGCGCGACCATCACGGGCTACAACGCGCAGTACCGCATAAAGGTCGCCGACGGTGAGACCGCCAACGCCTGGACGCTCTATGAATATGAAGACCCGGACAACCCCGGCAGCCAAATCAGTCTGTTGGCCGCGACGCCTACCACCGTCAAGCTACCGGATCTGACTGCGGGCGCCACCTACGAGGTCCAGGTGCGCGCCGTGACCGCCAAGGAAGGCGCCGGCCCCTGGTCGGACATCGGCGAAGGCACGGCCAACACGCCGCCCAATACCATCGGCACGGACCTTGACGACAGCTCGATCGCTGTCGGCGCCGCCACGAGCGAAGACATCAGCGGCAAGTTTGCAGACGACGACGGCGACACGCTGACCTACTCGGCATCGTCGGCCTACCCCGGCGTGCTCACCGCCGCGATTACCGGAGACGACTCCGACACCCTGACCGTAACCGCGCTCAATCCCACCGCTTCCACCGTGACGTATGGGGCCAGCGACCGGTACGGCGGCTACGCCACCCGGACCGTCACCTACACCGGCACGAAGTCCGCGACTCGCAGCATCGTCGAGAACTCCGTCGCCGGCACGGCCGTGGGCGAACCGGTTACCGGAACTCCCTACGACGACGGTGACGATCAGACCGAAGACGCCTTGACCTACACCCTGACGGGCGACGCCGCTGACGCCTTCGTCATCGACTCCTCCACCGGCCAGATCAGCGTCAAGCAAGGCGCAACCCTCGACTACGAGACCACGTCCTCCTACGCGGGCCAGGTCGGCTGGGCGGTGCAGGGCCAGTCGGCTACCGTCAGCCTCACCATCAACGTGACCGACGCGAACATCGGCAAGCCCGACGCGCCCGTGCTCATCCGGAAGGCATTCGACGCAGCGTCGGAGCCCGCTTTGGACGTTACGTGGACTGCGCCCGCCACCGGCGCGGCCGTCACCGGCTACAAGGTCCAGTACCGCAAGAAGGCCGTCACGGAATGGACGGTCTACACCTACACCGACGAAAGCAATAATGAAACCAGCCAACTTCCGGCGACGCCTACGAGCCTGACCCTTACCGGCCTTGAAGCGGGAGCGACCTACGAGGCGCAGGTGCAGGCCCTCGGCGAAAACGAAAACCCCGGCCCGTGGTCGGACACCGGTGAAGGCACAGCCAACACGCCGCCGATCGCCACCGCAGTACCGGTCCAAAGCGGCTCGGTTGATTCACAGGGCAGCCTGTCGGCCGGGGACTACTTCAGCGATCCCGAAGGCGACTCTCTCACGTACAGCGTGACCACGGAGGACACCAGCCTGATCGGCGCCGCAGATGTGGATGGGTCGACCGTAACATGGCGGTACCTCGACGTCGGCCGATCGCAGATAACCATCACCGCGTACGACGGCTTCGGCGGTTCCTACAGCGAGCCATTTACGGCCAAAGGCAGTGACCCTGACCATGGGTCCAGGCCACCGACCCCACCGCCGACTCCGCCACCGCCTTCGCCGCCGCTTCCACCACAACCACCGCCTCAGACGCCAACCTCGATCAACCTGTCGGCGTCGCCGACCACTCTGGGCGAGAAAGACGGCGAGACGGACATCCTGGTCAGCGCGTCGTTCGTGCAGTCCGGGACCCTGGCCGATGACTTGACGATCTCCATCGTCCTGGGAGGCACGGCGGCGAGTTCTGCTGACTACACCGCCGTGATCAGCAACGTGGTCATTACAGCGGGAAGCACGAGCGGGTCAGCCACACTAACGCTGACACCGGTGGACGATGAGACGGCTGAGCCGGATGAGACCATCGTGGTAGCGGGAAGCGCGGAGGGCTTTATCGTAAATCCGGCGACCGTCACGTTGTCCGACGCCCCCGCCGTAGTGTCCATCTCCGAACCGGGAGACCCGGTTTCAGAGGGATCCACCGTGGGTCTGCCGGTCAGTCTCTCCCAGCCCGTGGACTCTACGGTCACAGTGACGTGGTCCACAGGGAGTTCGAACACGGCGCCCAAGAACAGTGTTCGCGGGACCTCGGAGGACCAACCATCGCGCGCGAGATCGCACACACAGGGGCACGAACACGAACCCAGTTCCGGGACTGTCACCTTCCAGCCCGGGCAGACGGGTGCGACTATCACGATAACCATCCTGGACGACGAGGAGCACGAGGACCTGGAGGACTTCCTGATTGTCCTCCAGCAGGTCACTGTGTCTGATTCCGGCTATGCCAACGGCCAATCTGGGGACCGGGCCCGATCCCGAACACAGGGCTCCGGCCAAGTCGTGATCGGTGACGATACGGCGAGGGTGGCAATAGCGGACAATGACGCGCCGCCGGAGTTCAACGAGAACAATGACGCCTCTCGCTCCGTAGCAGAGAACACGCCGGCGGGCACGGCCATTGGCGCGCCGATATCGGCGACGGATGCTGATGGCGACACGCTCAATTACACACTGAGCGGCGGTGACGCCGGCGCATTCACGCTCGACAGCGCCACCGGCCAACTCCGGACCAGGCTGCCGCTGGACTTCGAGTCCAAGTCGGTCTATGGCTCGCTGACCGTGACTGTGGACGACGGGCACGCCCACACTGACACGCTGTCTCTGACGGTCAACGTGACGGATGCGATCGAGCCTCCGCCCAGGCCTGACGCGCCTTCGGTAACCCGGTCTTCAACCTCCCCCGCGTCCGAGTTGGACGTGACCTGGACGGCACCGGATGTGACGGGCAGGCCGCCTCTGACGTCCTATGACGTCCAGTACAAGACGACCGGTGGAACCGTGTGGACAAGACACCTCCACAACAGTCTGGCTACCAGCACGGTCATCACAGGACTGCAGGCAGACACAACCTACGAAGTCTCGATACGGGCCTACAACGACGAAGGCGCCAGCCCGTGGTCGAGTCCCGGCAGAGATTCCACTTCTGATCAGTCCGCGCAAACGCCGAATACGCCTACTCCCGGGCCTGGTACACCTACACCCACGCCAACAGCAACACCGACACCCACGGCAACGCCCACGCCTACGGCAACGCCCACACCAACGGCTACGCCCACACCTACGGCGACGCCCACGCCTACGGCGACGCCCGTAGGGCCTACGTCCACGCCGACGCCTTCAGAAGGGTCTTCACCCACGGCAACGCCAGTGGGAGGGTCCTCGTCAACGCCCGGAGGGTCTTCGTCCTCGTCAACCTCCGGAGGGGGCCCTTCACCCACGCCGACGCCTGCGGGAGGGTCTTTGTCTACGCCGACTCCGACGCCTTCGCCTGCCCCTGCATCTGGGTCTAGCAGTACTCGTGCGAACCAAAATCTGGTGACCGCTACCGCGACTCCGACACCCGGGCCTGTGCATGTCACACCCACACCAACGGCTACGCCCGGCGGACACGGGACTGATGGGGCGCAAGCGGGAGACGGGTCCGCAGACACGTTGGGAGCGCCCGCGGCTACTTCCACCCCTGTTGGGGACGCGTCCGGCGTCAGTCCCACGGCAACACCGTCTCACGAGCCGGTGGATGCGACCGCGACTCCCGGACCTCTGCCCTATTTGCCGAGTTCAACTCCTACCCCCACTTCCGGGGCGGCCGGGGCTCTGTCCGGCGGTGGGCCGCCAACAACCGGGAACGGTCCGCTCGCCGTGCTAAAGGCGATGGGGACGACGGGCATCAACGAAACCGTCTTCGTGATTGTCAGCCTTTTGACTTTCTTCCCGTTACTTCTGTTCATCGCGGCTTTGATGAGGCGAAGGAGATCGAGCGTTGAGGAAGGGCTGGTTACCCGCAATTCGGAAGTTCTTCTGGCCGCCCTCGGTTTCTGATGATCCTCTGCGGACGAGGCCGCGGCCTGGCCCTTCGATGTCCGAAGGGCAGTGAACGGCGGCCTCGTTCTGAGAGCGTTGAGTGGGGCGTTGGCCGTGGCCCTGGGCGCCACCGGCCCGTGGAACAGTCCTTGAGTTCGCCGACCCCCTAACCCGGCGCGCCTGAATGAAGCGCCGGTGAGCTGGGATATTCGGGCGGACAATGCACTAACGCCAGGGAACAGGAAGAACCTGGCGTTCCGCTGAATGTCGTATGCAGCCGATGCAATTCGCGTCGGTCGAATTGGGAAAGCACCGATCGCACGACACCGGTTTCTGCGAGCCGCCATTCAAGTGGTGACGCAGTTGCTCATGGTCGGAAACCTGTCCAAATCGACTCGGGACTGATGTCGTGGGGGTAATTGCACTGGTCGAGGCGAATCAGTGATCGCCGCAAATCGATTGCGACACTCCCAGCAACATATGAGTTAAATATGAGATAAGGCATGTAAAAGAGTTACATCTTGTAATTGGCGACCGGCAATGGCATAGTTGCCCCGGCACTCGGCGAATTGTTGACGTCAGTCCGGAATCTAAAAAATCAACAATAGTTCATCCAAGAGTATGGAATGGGCCAGGCAGACGAAGCATCCCGAGAGATCGCAGCCCTTCGCGAGCGCCTTTCGCGCCTCAGCGAGGCCAGCCTCCGGATTACCGAAGACCTCGACTTCAACTCCGTGCTGCAAGGCGTAGTGGACAGCGCGCGGTCGCTCACCTCCTCGCGCTACGGAGCGATCACCGTCTTTGGAGAGGACGGCCAATTGTCCGACTTTATCGTCTCCGGCCTGACCAAAGAGGAGCACCAGGGCCTGTGGGACATGCCGGAAGGACTGGGGTTCTTCGAGTACCTCAGCGGCCTTGTCGAGCCTCTGCGGGTGTCGGACATCGCCGGCCACCTCAAAAATCTGGGTATGCCGGAGTTCTGGCCCTCTGTGCCGATAACCTCTTTGCTTGTGGCGCCGATTCGCCACCGGGGGGTCGGGGTAGGCACCATTTATCTGGGCCATGAGCGGGCCGACCGGGAGTTCACGCGGGAGGACGAGGAGACCCTGTTGCTCTTTGCTTCTCAGGCTGCAATGGCCATAGCAAATGCCCAAAGACACAGAGATGAGCTTCGAGTCAGGTCCGACCTGGAAACCCTGATCGACACATCCCCGGTTGGCGTGGCGGTTTTCGACGGCGTGACTGGAGCTCCGAAGTCTTTCAATCGGGAGGCCCGCAGGATCATTGACAACCTGCGGGACCCTGACCAGGCGCCTGAGGACCTCCTAGAACTGCTGTCATTCAAGAGGGCCGACGGTAGGGAGGTGTCGCTACGTGAATTTCAAATGGCCGAACTTATCAACATAGGCGAAACGCTCCGTGCAGAGGAGATCGTGATGCGTGTTTCCGATGGACGAAGTGTGACCGTGCTGCTCAACTCAACGCCCATTTTCTCCGACGCGGGACAAGTCGAATCGATGGTTGTCACGCTTCAGGACATGGCCGACGTCGAAGAGCTCGAGCGTATGCGGGCCGAGTTTCTGGCGATGGTAAGCCATGAACTGCGGGCGCCTCTGACCTCCATCAAGGGTTCCGCTGCCACCGTATTGGGTTCGTCCGAGGATATGGACCCAGGAGTAGTGCGGCAATTCTTCCGGATCATCGAGGACCAGGCCGACCACATGCACGAGTTAGTTTCGGACCTTCTCGATGTTGCCCGGATCGAGACGGGCACGCTGGCGGTGAGTCCCGAGCCGGCCGAGATTGTGGCGCTGGTGGACCAGGCAAGGAACGGATTTGCTAACGCTGACGGCGCGAACCACCTGGACATCGACATCGATCCTAACCTGCCACTCGTGATGGCAGACAAACGCCGCATAGTCCAGGTGTTGCGCAACCTGCTATCCAACGCTGCCCGTTATTCGTCCGAATCTTCGGCGATCGGAGTCACGGTTGTACGGGATGGCGTTCACGTTGCGGTCTCGGTTTCCGACGAGGGTCGAGGTATTCCAGCGGATAGCCTGCCGCACCTGTTTCGCATGTTCTCGAGGGCCAAATCGGACGACCATTCAGACGACACTGGTTTAGGTCTTGCGATTTGCAAGGGCATCATCGAGGCACATGGCGGCCGCATTTGGGCTGAAAGCGAGGGACCGGGAACGGGAGCGCGGTTCACCTTCACACTTCCGACAGTCGTCGAAACCGGATTCAGCCCGGCGGGGAGATTACTTTCAACGCCGGACCGACCTTCGCGGCGCGGTCAGCGAGAACCCCGGGAGCGGGAACGCGTCCTGGTGGTGGACGACGACCCTCAAACTCTTCGATATGTCCGTGACACCCTGGTCCAATCGGGCTATGCGGCTGTGACGACGGGGGATCCGGAGGAAGCGGTGAGTCTCATGGAGGCGGAGCGGCCTGAGCTTGTGCTGCTGGACATGATGCTTCCCGGGACCGACGGGATCAATCTCATGAAGGCGATCGTGGAGGTGGCGGACGTGCCCGTCATCTTCCTCTCCGCCTATGGTCGGGACGACTTCGTTGTCAGGGCCTTCGACATGGGGGCAGCCGATTACGTTGTCAAGCCATTCTCTCCCACGGAACTGCTGGCCAGGATCAGGTCCGCGCTTCGAAGGCGGGTGGTTCCCGAACCGTCGGAACCGTACGTCTGGCGCGACCTTGTGGTCGATTTTTCGGAGCGTTCCGTGACTCTCGCCGGCCATTCCGTGCGCCTGGTCGCTATGGAGTATCGGTTGCTCGCCGAGCTTTCGGCCAACGGCGGACGAGTTTTGACGTACGAGCATTTGCTGAATCGGGTCTGGGGGGCGCAGGGCAGCGAGGACGTGCGGCCGGTGCGAACCGTGATGAGCAAGCTGCGACGTAAACTTGGCGACGACGTTACCGACCCAACCTACATCTTCACCGAGCCTCGCATCGGCTACCGGATGCCCCGCGGAGAGAAGGCGGGCAGTGAACCCCTCCCTGGTTCCTGAGAGCGAAGCGCCACTGCTTCAGGAATTACTGCGTGTTCTGCAACTTCCAACTGGCGGAACTTGCGGAATATGAGTATCCAGGCGGGTCACCCTATAGATGAGGTGAACTGGATCACACGTCGCAATACCAGAGTTCGTGATCAGGTTCTTGCCAGCGCAGCACTAAGCGAGTTCAACCCACAAGGACTCAAGCCCCCGCAGGGTCACCTGGTCCCGGTAGCGCGGCTCTTCCGCCAGGCGCAGTTCGCCCAACTGCGGCAGCAGGGCCTCAAATGCCACTCGCCCTTCAAGTCGCGCAAGGGGTGCGCCAAGGCAGTAATGGATGCCCCGACCGAAGGCCATGTGGTTTGCAGCGGAGCGATCTACGTCCAGCCGGTCCGGGTTTGGAAACACCTTTGGGTCCCGGTTGGCTGCTCCGAGCAGGCAGATAACTCGCTGGCCGACGGAAATGCGCTTGCCGCGCAACTCGACCGGCTCCCGGGCTACGCGGCTGTCCAACTGCACCGGGCTGTCAAAGCGCAGGAATTCGTCAATGGCCCCGTTCAACAAAGCCGGGTCGCCACGCAGCTTTTGCAGTTGGTCTGGATTCTGCAGCAGCGCAAGTGACCCGTTGCCAATGAGATTGCGCGTCGTCTCGTTGCCCGCGACCAGCACGAGGAGCAGGTTCACCAGCAGGTCGTCCCGTTCCAGCCTCTCTCCGTCAACCTCCGCCGTCACCAGTGCGCTTACCAGGTCATCCTGCGGTGAGCGGCGCCGCTCCTCCGCCACTTTCTCGAAGTACGCGAATACTTCGTCGACGGCCTGCTGCACCCGGCGAATCTGGCGCTCATCCAACAGGGGGTCGACGATCAGGGAAACGACGTTGGACCACTCGTTGAACTGTTCCCGGTCTTCCGGCGGGACTCCCAACATCTCGGCGATGACAATTACCGGCAGGGGAAAAGCCAGGACTGCGATGAGGTCAAAGGGTTCATTGCGATCCACGCCGCCCAGCAAGCGGTCCACCGTTTCCCGGATGCGCGGTTCAAGACCAGCCACCGAGCGCGGGGTGAATCCGTGAGACACCAGGCCCCGGATCTTGGTATGTTCCGGCGGGTCCAGGTCCAACATGCTCACCTGCGGGATATAGCCAAATTCCCTTCCCACATTTCCGAACCGCCGGGAGTCCCTCAACACCATGTCGACATCGGCGTAGTCGGTCAGCAGCCAGGCGTCCTGCAGGCGCATCCGATGCACCGGGTCCTTGCGCCGCAATTTCTCGTAAATTGGGTACGGATTTGCGCGTAGCTCCGGCGAAAGAGGGTTGTATGCAACTCCGGACTCCAGATGCTCCCAGATCAGCAGCCCGCGCATCGCAAGAGGTCTTACCATCTTTCCTATGACGTTGGATGACAGGTTCATGTGAATTTCCTTTTACGTGCCGCGCCATCACAATTTTCTGCATGGATTGAACTCTCCCAGCCTCCTGTAGGAGGAATATCCGACTGGTTTCCATAGTTGGCAGCCGTAAGACGGGTCATTCAACTCTTCTGACGTTTGGTCAGTCGCAGGAGGGCAACTATAAAGAACACAATTGCTGCGAGGGCGCCTAGTGCAACAAGGGTCTCTGTGACCGGCGTTGCCCAGTCCTTTTTCATGGCTTGCAGATCTCGCAGCTTTCAAGCCGCATGGAGTAAAGGGACGCAAGCTCCCGGGCCTGTTCCTGAGTATCCAACAGCCGCCAGACTCCGTCCGACGAAATCTTCTGGCGACGGTCGCACCGCGGGTCGGGAGAATCTGCAAGGTGCAACCAGACGACCCCTGTCGACCTGACGATGCTTACGATGTACATGCTGGATATTCGTGTCCCACTCGGCCGAGGGGAGAAGCGCCTTCACAGAGTTGTGGTGCGGTAGTGATGCACGTCGGAATCAGCGCCCCCTGCGGCCAATTGACGGTTGCCCACACGTTATTTGGAGGTGGCCGCAGGAGGGTTGGTCCAGATTGGCGGGCGTGTCGTCAGCGAGGGGGACACAAGACCGGGACACTTCCCGGCAACTTCTTCGGCCATTACCTCACGATTACGGTCCAATTCGACGCCGGTCTAGAAACACTAAGTCTCATTCCAGTGTCTATCCGAATTGGCCGGGAAGAGTAACACGCGTGAATAACCCGTACGTAACCTCCCGGCTGTATATATATGACTTAATGTAATTTTGTGGCGTGATAGCCATGACCCCGGCGATCGAATTCGGGATCCCGCGGCCCGCAGGGGGTGTGTTAAGCCTATGCAGAAACCCGCTAATAGGCGATGCGGTTAACCGACAGGTTGGGCCAGTCGGACTGATATCAGCCAATCGCGAGAACCTGTATCGACTCCGGCTGACGCCGGGACACTGGTCCATAGTTTTCGCGATTCACCCGGACTAATGCCTTACTGGTATTTTGACCGACCGGCCCAATATACGAGGAGTATCGCCAACCCCAGTGCAACCAGGCCAGCAACCAGTGCCCCAATTCGAGGCACATCGAAGCGCCATGCGGCGTACCACGAGAGGATCGCGACGATAATGACGCAGCCGATTCCGGTCCAGATCCAGGCGGTCATTCGTAACAGACCCCAACAGGGCGCCACGGTTTGCAGAGTCGCGAAGGCAAATGCACGTTTACCCCGATGTTCGCCGCATCGCTGACGGACTTGACCTCACACCGGTAGCTATCGACCCGGAACTTCCGTTGCGGCTGGCACATGCCGTCCCCGGGCCGGTCCCTGTGGGCCCTGACGGCCTTCGCAGGCCTATCGACGTTGACGTTAGACACCGCACTTCGGCGCCTGCCGTGACGCCGGATGACCTGTCCGCCACCACACCCAAGGCGACGTTGGACTTGCGGCATCGTTGTTGACCGCAGATTGCAGGGACATTGCACGCCCGCGACTCGGAGCCGACTCCATTGGAGGATGAGGGAGGATTGATGACCGGCGCGGACCGAGTGCCGGCGACTCCCACGACGGCAGTCCATCACCGGGCCGGTCGACAAACACTTGGTCACCCCTCAGCCTCTGGTTGACTCAGCGAGCGAGGCTATCATGCGCGTGTAACTTAGTCGTCACATGCGCTGAGCACACCGTGACATCTTGTAATATTGCCCCGCGACCGCTTTAATCACAGCCGTCGATGCAGATTTTGGCTGGACCTGGCTGTTCGGCAACCTCATTTCCACCGGTGGAGCGGCGGTCCGGTAGGCATCGACGCGCCGGGGCTAACCACACCGTTCTGGCGGTGAAGAATGGCATCGCGGCCTACTTCCGCGTCGCCTCCGCCGGGGTGAGCGCTGTGGGGTGGAAAATCGGTTGACACGTGCGGGTTTGAATTGATACCGTGTATCACTTCCTCACGGTCACATCCTCGGCAAAGTTGTGCACTCGCTTGAGACGAAATGACAACAAGAAGTTGCGATCACCACGGCCGCATCCGATGGCCGTACTGGAGGGCGGAGGCTACAAACCCACGACTCTAAGGATGGCGATAGCCGATCACCTGGAGCAGAAGCAAGAAGGATTCACAATCGAGGCGCTCAGGAAAGAGTTGCCTACGGTTGGCAGGGCAACACTTTATCGCACCATCAAACTATTTCTTAAGGTGGGGATCGTCTGCGACGTCGCCACCATGGACGGCGCCCGCGTATACAGCCTCTCCAGGGAGCATCATCACCACCACCACTCGGTATGCGTCGAGTGTGGGGTAGTGGAGGAGTTCAAGGCAGCAACAATCGAGCGGATGCTCAGCGCAGTCAGCGCTGAGTTTCGAGGTCGTGTCGTCGACCATCGCTTCGAGTTGTACGTGGACTGTGGTCACTGCCCGACCGACGACGGCGAGTGACTTGCTTCTCACCGACAGATCAGGACCGTCTGCTGAATGCCAGGAAGTGATGCGTAATTCCAAAACGTACCAGGCTTCGGCAACGGTCACTTAAACGCAGAACTGACACCAGTCAAGAACAACAACAAGGAGAACTTGCGATGCAAGTGATACTAAGTGCCAAAAACTACTTGGGACGCCTGGCCCTCACTGTTGCTGTGGGTCTCGTCGTTTTCGCCGCGATTTTCGCGACCGCCTGCACAGGTGACGAGGATGTTGAGGCGACACAAGACCCACAACCTACTGCAACAACTGCGGCCGCGACCACAAGCCCTCAGCCAACGCAGGCGGCGCAGACTCCCACAGCCGAACCTACCGAAACGGTTTCTGATGCACCAACACCTGCCGGGCCGCCGGTCCAGGTGGTTACAACCACCAACTTCGTGGCCGACTGGGCCCGGGTTGTAGGAGGAGACAGGGTAGAGGTCTATGGTCTGCTACCGCCGGGAGGAGACCCGCATACGTTCGTGCCGGGCGCTCGCGACGTCGCCAGGGTAGAAACTGCCGATGTCGTGTTTACGGTCGGACTCGGGCTTGAGGCCGAGTGGTTATCCGAACTTTTGCACAACGCCAGTTCAGATGAATCAAAGGTCATTGCACTTGGCGAACATGTCGATCCCCTGGAGTTCTCCGGGCCCGACCCTCATGGCCACATGGAACACGAAGAAGACGACCACGGCCATGAAGAGGATGACGACCACGGTCACGAAGAGGATGACGAAGACGGCCACATGGAGCACGAAGACGAGCATGGCGATCACTCGATCGTGGGGCGCTTGCTAGTTGCGGACGCGGAAGAAGCACACCTCTCCGTCATCGATCTATCGACCGACGACGTTGACAGCGGAATCTTCAGTGTCGCCGCGCCCCGCGCGACCGTGTACCCCAGTCCCACGCATCGCTACGGCATCGTTCTGGCCCGCGGGCCGGAGGACAACGACGACCGGGTCCACGTCTTCGACGGCGGCGTCTTCCTCGTCGAGCACGGCGATCACTTCGATCTCGTCCAGGAGCCGGTCACCCGCCACTCGCTGGAGATCGCGGACGAGCGGCCGATTCACTACGTCAACACTCACGGGTGGACCGCGATCTTCGCCGACGCCCACGGTCACGTCTTCTTGATCAACGAAGATGAACTGACCGCGACCCAGGGCGACTATGAGCCAGTAGTCCTTGAGGCCGGACCTCAGCATGGCGCAGCGGTTGTCATCTCGGACGACCACGTCGCCGTTACCACTAAGAACCCGGACTACCCCGAGAATTCCGACGACAGCCTGCCTGTTGGCGTTGAAGTCCGCGATTTCAACGATCAAGTCGTCTACGACGCCAGCAATCGTTCATGCCCGGGCCAGCACGGCGAGTCCCACAATGAGCATGGCGTCGTCTTCGGGTGCATCGGCGGTGTGCTCTACCTGCATGCTCACGACGACACGTACGAGCACGATTTCATCGCCAATCCCCCGGAGATGCGCGAAGACTCTCGGATCGGGTCGGTCTACGGTCACCACCACGTTGAGCATTTCTTCGGCAGGGCATCCTACCGCGACGGCCAGAGCTTCGCCGACGATGGCATTTGGCTGATCGACGTGGACCACGGCGAAATGCTCCAGGTGTTCGACGAGCCGAGCTCCTCTGTGAAATTCTCCAGCGATGGAGAGTTGCTCTACGTTCTCGGCGCCGACGGCGTGCTGCACGCGCTGGACGCGCATGACGGCGATTTGGTCACGACAATGGACCTGGTCGAGCCGGGAGACGCCGGTAGACCCGCCATGATCGTCGTCGGCGAGTGGCTTTACGTCGCCGATCCCAACGGTGGCCACGTCCTGGGAGTCCACCTCGAACACATGGAGATCGAGGAGGAATGGGAACTCGGCGGAGCGCCGTCGAGCCTGGCGTTCCTCGGAGTTGCCGACTCGGGCGATGAAGAGCATGAGGAACACGGCCACGAAGAGGACGACGATCACGGTCACGAAGAGGAAGACGACCACGGCCACGAAGACGAGGACGACCACGGTCACGAAGACGAGGACGAACACGGTCACGAAGACGAGCACGGCCACGCCCACGGCCCTCTGGACCCCCACTTCTGGTTCGATCCGATTCGCGTGAAGATCGCGGTTCACGAGATCGCTGAAAAGCTTTCGGCCCTGGACCCTGAAAACGCGGACTACTACCACCAGAACGCCTCGGATTACGAGGACCAGCTGGACGAACTTCACTCCTGGATCCTGGAGCACGTTGAAGCGGTGCCGCCGGAGCGCAGGCTGCTGGTCACGTCCCACGACAGCCTCTCCTACCTGGCAGCGGCTTACGGGTTTGAGATCGTCGGGCTCGTCATCCCGTCCCTGGCAACTCACGTGGAGCCTTCGGCGGAACACATTGCGGAACTGGTCGACGTGATCCGCGATAACAACGTGCCGGCGGTGTTCGGCGAGACGACGGTCAGCGAGAAGCTGGCCCAGGCCGTAGCGAGGGAGACTGGCGCAGAGCTGGTCCAGCTCTATTCGGGATCCCTTGGGGAACCGGGCAGCGGCGCCGACACATACCTTGGCATGGTGAGAGCAAATGTAGAACGGATCGTTGGAGCCCTTAAGTGAGCTACGGGGCCAACTCACATAGCGCGAGCATGTCCCTCGAGGACGTGACTGTCGAGCTTGGTGGGCAAAAGGCCCTGAACAACGTCTCCTTCAACGTCAAAGCAGGCACCCTGATGGGTGTAGTTGGACCGAATGGAGCCGGCAAGAGCACACTATTCAATGCTATTGCCGGTCTCCTCCCGGTCCGCCAGGGGAAAGTAACCCTGAACCGCGTGGACCAGCGGCGCGGAGCCCTGGCCTACGTGCCCCAGCGTGAGAGCGTCAACTGGCGTTTTCCCGTGACGGTGCAGGACGTTGTAATGATGGGTCGGTGCTGCAAACTGGGATGGTTCCGGCGGCCCGGGAGGAGAGACCGTGAGTTTGTGAGGGCCTGCCTCGGACGAGTTGGCCTGTGGGACCATCATTCCGCCCTGATGACGGAGCTTTCGGGAGGACAGAAACAGAGGGTTTTCGTCGCCAGGGCGCTGGCCCAGGAAGCAAGCGTGCTCTTATTGGACGAGGCGTTTAGTGGAGTTGACGCCGGGGCCCAGGAGGACCTCATCGAGGTCCTCCGGACACTGCGGGACGAAGGGCGTATCGTCCTGCTGGCCACCCACGATCTGACCAACCTGGCCAGTCGTTTTGACCAGGTGCTTTGCCTGAACCGGCACGTATGCGCTTGCGGTCCTCCTGGCCGGGTATTCACCTCAGAGGTCCTGGAGGAGTTGTACGGGTCGCACGGTGTCCAGTTCGCAACGTATGAGGAACGTTAGCAAGGCAACGTGTTCGATCTCATAATCGCCCCGTTCGAGTACAGCTTCATGTTGCGAGCCTTCATCGGCTCCATACTTGTTGGGGTGATGTGTCCCCTGGTCGGCGCTTACGTCGTCACAAGGAACCTTGCGTTCATCGGGGACGCGCTCGCCCATGCTGTGCTCCCGGGCATGGTGTTTGGGTTCATCGTCGGCATCAACCCTGCGATAGCCGCTGTCCCGACCGGGGTTACCGTTGCAATGCTGGTGAGGCTCGTGAGTCGTCGCGCCGGACTCAGCGCGGACACCGCCATTGGCATCCTCTTCGCAACCACCTTTGCCCTGGGCCTCATCATGCTGGCGAGCGCAAGGACCGTTAATATCGACATCGAAGACCTGCTACTGGGACAGATCCTCGCCATTTCTCAGACCGATATCTACGTATCCCTGTCGATAACCGCGGTGGTGATCATTGCACTGTTCCTGTTTCACCACCGCTTGATGTTTTCCAGCTTCGACCCTGTGGGATCGCAGGTGGTCGGCGCGCGTCCCAACCTGGCCGACTACCTGCTCCTGGCGCTGCTCGCCCTGGTGATTGTGGTAGGAATTCAGGCGGCGGGCATTATTCTTGTCATGGCAATGCTGGTAATACCTGCAGCCACGGCACACCTGTTGACCAGGCGTTTCGTCTCGATGATGAAGGTGGCCGCGGTGGTAGGGACAGCGGCCTCCGTGACCGGTCTCTACATCTCATTCCACTTCAATCTGCCCGCCGGCCCTGCAATGACCCTGGTCGCAAGCGGAATATTTGTGCTGGTCGCACTGGCCAGGCGAAGGGCCTTTGCCTGAGAAATCCCTTCTCGAACGTAGCTTATCGCGTAGCAGTCGCCACTCCAGGTTATGGCCAACTCGAAGTCGTTCAGGGCGGCGCCGTACCGCACCCTGCGGCCGTCGGCCGGTAATGGCCTAGCCTTAGCCTGTCGACGCGGCCAGCTCGAGGAGCTTGTTGACCGTCCTCCAGTTTCGGGCGGTGCTGATGGTTGAGAGCCTGGAGTCGAAGTAGTTGTTGGTGAGCTTGCTGCGAGCGACTCCGTTCGGGTAGTTAACGAAGACTTCGCGTCCCACCACCACGAACTCGTCGCCGGGCGAGCGATTCGGGTCTAGGGACTCAACGAGGGCCCGATTAGGCAGGTCCGCAAGGAAAAGGACAAGTAGCCAGTTCGGTTTGAATCCGCTTTGAGCGAAGGGGTTGACCCGGACGACCTCCCGTAGGTCGCCGGCTGTACGGGTGACCACCGGGACGCGATAGCCGAAGCTGCTCAAGATCGACGCGCTGATGAGGGCCGGGACGTCACGTGCTAGCGAAGGTTCGGCGCTGAACAGGACATTCCCGCTCTGGATGTAAGTCCGGACATCCTGGCAACCGGCGTCCCGGAACATTGCGGCGAGGTCCTTCATCGGCAGCTTGTTCTTCCCGCCGACGTTGATCCCGCGGAGCAACGCGACATGGACATCCTTCGGGTTGCTGGTGCTGTCGATTGACATTTGGGATTCGCCTCCGTTCCAACCGGCTTTCCAGCGCGTACTCCCTGAGCATTGCCAGCGCTAATGGTCAGGCGTCAATTGGTCTCATCTCGCCCCGGCCAGACCGGGCTCGTCCGCCGGTCTTGCGTCTTCGGCGGAGAAGGAGTGCAGTTGAGCGTATAAGCCGTCCTGGGCCAGCAGGTCGTTATGTTTGCCCGTCTCTTTTATCTGCCCCTGGTCCAGCACCACGATCTGACCGGCGTTCCTTATGGTGGAAAGACGGTGAGCGATGATGATTGCGGTCCGGCCCTTCAGCAATTCGTCGAGTGCCTTCTGGATCAACATCTCCGTGTAGGTGTCCACGTTGGCCGTCGCTTCGTCCAGTAGCAGCACGCGTGAATCGGCGACCAGCGCCCTGGCGAAGCTGATCAACTGTCTCTGACCGACGCTCAGGTTCCCTCCCCGTTCCTGCAACGGTGTGTCGTAGCCCTTCTCCAAATTTTGGATGAAGTCGTCAGCGCCCACCGCCTTCGCAGCCCGCACCACCTCTTCGTCTGTCGCATCGACACGGTTGTACCGGATGTTGTCCCGGATGGTCCCTGAGAACAGGTATGGCTCTTGCGGGACGATCGAGATCTGCCGCGAGAGAGTGTCGAGGCTCATGTCCCTTACGTCGACGCCGTCGAGCATGACGCGGCCCCTGGTTGCGTCGTAGAAGCGCATCAGGAGGGAAAGCACCGTCGTCTTTCCCGCCCCGGTGGGACCGACGAGCGCAACTTTGTTCCCGGCCGGGGCGTGGAAACTGACGTTTCGCAGGACCGGCTCGCCCTCGAGGTATTGGAAGTCGACGCGCTCGAACCGCACGTCGCCCTTCTCTGCAATCGCCGTCTTGCTGCTGCCGGGCCGGTCCACGACCTCGGGTTTCACGTCCATAAGCTCGAAGATCCGAGCCCCGGACGCCATGGCGCGTTGCAGGGACCCGTACTGCATGGTGAGGTTCATCACCGGCTCGAAGAACCGCTGGATGTAGAGGGCGAACGCGATCAACACGCCAACCTCGATGGCGTTGTCGAGTACGAGCGAGCCGCCGAAGAAGATGACGAGCGCGAGGGCGAGAGCGGACAGAAACTCCACGGCCGGGAACAGCGCGGCCTGCATCTTACCCGCCTCCAGGTTGGCGCCAAGGTTCTCTGAATTGGCCACGCCGAACGACCGGATGTTTGCGTCCTCCCGGTTCATGCTCTGGACGGCGCGCACGCCGGAGATGTTTTCCTGGAGATCGGCGTTGACGGCGGAGATCGCCTGGCGTGCCCTCATGAAGGCCCGGCGCGCAAATCTCTGCCAGATCGCCATCATCACCACGAGCAGGGGGATGACCAGCAGGGTTATCAGGGCAAGCTGGGCGTCCATGATGACCATGGCGGCGATGATCCCACCCAGGCTGAGAATGTCCGCGAAGGTGACGATGACGATGGTCAGAAACTCCTGGAGTTGCTGCACGTCGTTCTGGACGACGGACATCACCCTCCCGACTTCGTTCTTGTTGTAGAAGTTCATGGAAAGGCCCTGGAGGTGCCGGAAGAGGCCCGCGCGTAACGTGTAGAGCACCTTCTGGCCCACCCAGGCCATTGTCCTGAGGTGGAGGTACTGGCTGCCCAATTGGATGAGCGCGAGTCCCACGAAGACCGGGACGATCACGTTCAGCCCGGACAGGTCCCCCGTCTGCACATAGTCGTCGATTATCAGGGCGACCATCCACGGGATAGCCACAACGGCGCCGGTGTAAACCATCACGGACGCCAGTGTCAGCAGGAGCCTGGGCCAGTGCGGCAGGAGGTACCGGAATAGACGGGTCACCACTGTGTGGTCGTATATCTGCCCGCCTTCGTCATCGTATTCATATCCTTGCCGGCCCGCCGCGCCGCGCGCGTAGGGTCCCCGTCCCATACGGCCCATCCAGCGTCCACCGCCGAAACCTCCCCCCATCATCGGGCGTCGCCTCCAAAAGTCGCCGGGATGCCCTGGATGTCTTCCTCCTGCGGGCGGAGTTGCAGGTCGTAGATCCGGCGGTACAGGCCGCCAAGTTCCAGCAGTTGGTCGTGGGTGCCGCGCTCGACGATCTCACCGTTATCCAGGGCCAGTATCATGTCGGCCCGCCGGACGGTGGACAGCCTGTGTGCGATCACGAACGTAGTGCGGCCCCTGATCACGTCGGCCAACGCCTGTTGCAGGCGGTGCTCCGTCTCCATGTCCACGCTGGAGGTGGAGTCGTCCAGTATGAGCACCGGCGGGTCGAGGAGGATGGTCCTGGCGATGGCGAGCCGTTGCCGCTGGCCGCCGGACAAGGTAACGCCCCGCTCTCCGACCCACGTGTCATAACCGTTGGGCAGGCCTTCGATGAAGTCATGAAGTTGTGCGATCTTGGCCGCACGGACGACCCGTTCCATGTCCACGTCGTCCACACCGTAAGCGATGTTGTCCTTGATGCTGGCGGCGAAGACGAACGCGTCCTGCATCACGATGCCCACGTTGCGCCTGAGCGAAGAAAGTGTGACGTCTTTGACTTCGTGGCCGTCTATGGTGATTCGCCCTTCGGAAACGTCGTAGAACCTTGGGATGACGTGGGCAATCGTGCTCTTGCCGGACCCAGGACCACCGAGGAGGGCCACCACCTTCCCGGGCTGGACCTCGAAATCGATGTTCCTGACGGCGCTCCTGGATTCGTCATAGCTGACCGAGACATCCTTGAATGCAACATGTCCGGCCGCCTTGGGCAGTGGCCGTGCGTCCGGCTTCTCCGTGACCGGCGACCGGGCGTCCAGCACGTCGAACAGACGCTGCCCGGCCGACGAAGCCCGCGAGAACGTGTTGACCATCCATCCGCTCATCCTGATGGGCATTCCAAGGAGGCCCATGTACAGAATGAATGACGCCAGGCCGCCGGCGGTGAGCCTTTCGGCGGCGACCTCTCTGCCGCCGAACCACAGGATGGCCCCGATAGCCGCAGTGAAGATGAAGGTCATCAGCGAACCCTGGGATGCGAAGACCCGTGTGGCTGCGTAGGTCAGGTTCGCGACCGCGTCGGCCCTCGCATTGAACTTCGACTCCTCGTAGCTGCGCGCTCCGAAAGCCTTGACCACCTTCATGCCGGCCAGGTTCTCCTGCAGGACGGTGGTCAGTTCGCCGGTCTCCCTCTGTACCTTCATCCACGTGGGGCGGAGGACGTTGGACATGGCGACGGCCCTCCAGAGAATGAACGGCACGAAGACCATGCTGACGATGGCGAGCCTCCAATTCGTCAGGGCCATGAGGACCGACACCGCGCCCAGCATCACGAAGATCGACAGGCCGCGCACCATGCCCATGCTGATGAACATGCGGACCGCCTCCACATCCTGTGTGGCCTTGGACATGAGGTTTCCGGTCTGCTCTTTGTCGAAGAAACCGAAGCTCATGCCCTGGAGCTTCCGGAAAAACTCCTCCCGCAGGTCGTAGGCGCTTCTCTGTGACAAAGATTCGGAGAGGTATCTTTGCCCGAAGGAAAACACCCCCCTTAGGATGCTGAACAGCACGATCACGACCGCCAGCAGCAGGAGTCGGCTCTGGAGACCGCTGGCGAGGGCTTCGTCGATGGCGTCTCCCAGGATCCGCGGGATGACCATCGCCGACAACGCTGACGCCACCATGGCGACGTACGCGCCGACGAGGTACCGCTTGTGCCTGAAGGCGTACTTCATCAGGCGGAACACCACCCTCATGCGGCAGACTCCTCGAGTGACTCGCCGGGTCGCCGTCCTGTGTCCGGATCGCCCACACCCTCCTTAGCAGCCCTGCGTCCGGCGTCGGCCATGATCTTCAGGGCCGGAACAACGATCTCGAGTTCCTTCTTGCTGAGTGTTGCGGCTAATGCCTCGACCCTGGCCATCCGGAGGGCCCAGAATCTTTCAACCGCGTCCCTGCCGGCCGGGGTGAGGGAGCAGACCACGGCCCGCCGGTCACCCGGGTCCTGGCTTCGCTCGACCAGCCGCTTGGCAAGAAGCCGGTCGATCATGGTGGTGGCAGACGGCATCTCCACGTCGAGCCGTGCGGCGACCTCCCTCATGCGCTTTGGTCCTTCATTCAGGAGGTACAGAGTCTTGACCTGCGGCATAGTCAGGTCGAGCCCGGACCAGGCGGATGGTTGACCGGAGCGCAGATGCCTCTGCACGCGCGTCATGTGTTTGGCTAGCTGTTTGACGAGTTTCTTTCGGGACTTCATAGGGGAATCCTAATACTTAGCTGTCCTCTAAGCAAAAACGGTCCCAGATGTTCGAAGATCAGTGACCTCGGGGTCAGGCAAATCCGGTCGACGAATCCGCCCTTACAATCACCCTTTTGCAGCCAGGAATGACGCGGCTGGGTACTCTGGAAAGCGAAGACTTGCCAATCATGAACGTCACCCCAAAAGTAAGTCCGTTTCTCTGGTTTGACGGACAATCCGAAGAGGCGGCCGAGTTCTACGTCTCCGTGTTCCCGGACTCCAGGGTGTTGAGCGTATCGAAGTTGGACGCGGGCCCCGCCGAAGGCAACTCGTTCGTGGAGTTCGAAATCGGCGACCTGAGGTTCGGCGCCGTGGACGGCGGACCAATGTACAAGTTCACTCCCGCAGTATCGTTCGTCATTGCCTGCGACACGCAAGTGGAGATCGACCACTACTGGACCAGGCTCTCGGAAGGCGGCGCGAAGAGCCAGTGCGGGTGGGTCGAGGACAAGTTCGGACTTTCCTGGCAGGTGGTTCCCGCGATGCTGGGCGAATTGATGGAGCGCAACCACAAGCCGGTGATGGAAGCGCTACTGAAGATGGAGAAGATCGACCTGGATGAGTTGCGCCGCGCTTCAGAAGGATGAACCACGCGCTGGTCAGTTAACGCGGCCGGAGGCATGAGCCCAAACCGGAATCGGTACTCATCCAGGTGACGGACGGGTCCTCAACAGAAGGCAAGCGGACTCCGAATATCAGGCCCTCGGTTACGGTTGGGCCGACTCCAGGCCGGGCCGGCTGGTCAAGGACCGCGCCATGCGGCTATTCAGTCAATTCTGGGCTGCTGGCCACCAGCATGCATGATCGGCCCTAGGTATGTGAAGGTTAACGGACGGTCTTTGGCAGCTCATGAGGGGTTCCAAGGGAATTACAGAGCTCGAATTTGACACCGAAAAACCGTGCTGATATTGTAATATTGCCTACAGTGATCATATATAGGCAATATGCGAGCTTAGAAGGACGAAAGACAAATGGCAGAAGCCCCTGAGACACGAGAGCAACGATTTAGGCGGTTAGCGGAACAGCGTGTAAATGCCATCCTGGATAGGATCCGCCTCCTCGGTCAGCTAGCCAACAAAAGCAACTACGAATATTCAGACGCACAGGTTGAGGCGATCTTCAAGGCGATCCAGAAAGATGTAAATGCTGCGAAGTCGAAGTTCCGTGAGGGGAAAAAAGGGCGGGGGCGCTTTACGCTTTCGTGAATCAGTAACCTATTTGGGCCGACTGAGATGCTTAGAGTTGAGATTGACATGCAGCAGTTTTGCCTAGATTTGTTGCAGGCGGAGACGGAAGAGGAGGTAATCGCCATCCTGCGGGACCGCGGCTATTGGGACGATCCCACCGTTTGGCGTCCCTTTGGAAACCGGGAGGACAATTTTTCGACCATAGGCAATCAATCGAGTAGCGCCGACGGGGCCCTGGTCGAAAAAGTGATCAACTCCGTAGACGCAGTGTTGATGGGTGAGTGTTGGTCGGCTGGGGTTCCGCCGAATTCTCCAGATGCCCCACAAAGTATCTCCGAGGCAGTCGCTCAGTTCTTCTACGGAGATCGAACCAAAGCGGCTAGTTTGGGCCAAATCTCCAACTGGCCTAACGGACGGCGCCGAGAAGTGTCGCGCCGAATTACCTTGGCTGCTACAGGCGCTCGCGGTAATCCTAGTTTCACGATAGTCGACAGCGGGGAAGGACAGACCCCCGATTCTATGCCTGACACTCTCCTGTCCCTTGACAAGCAGAATAAGGTCGACGTCCACTTTGTCCAGGGCAAGTTCAATATGGGCGGCACCGGGGCATTGCGGTTCTGTGGCCGCCACAACTTGCAGCTCGTGATCAGCCGCCGCAATCCAAATATCAAGCCCGTCTCGGCGGACAAATCTCATGGTCAGTGGGGATTCACCGTTGTACGAAGGGAGAACCCCACAGAACTCAAGCGGGTGTCGACTTACACTTATCTGGCCCCCCTCTCAAACGGTGTTCTACGCTTCGACTCAGGAGCCATGCCTCTCTTCCCCGAAGGGAATAGGGCTTACAGCCGAGAAGCCAAATGGGGGACCGCTGTCAAGCTCTACGAATACGGGATTACAGGTAGGAGCCACATATTGCGGGGCGACGGCCTACTTCAACGTCTCGACCTTCTCCTCCCGCGAATTGCACTCCCGGTAAGGCTCCACGAGTGTAGGGACTACAGTGGGAATCGGGGTAGTTTCGACACCACACTCAATGGAATGGGAGTCCGGCTGAGTGACGGTAGGGGCGAAAACCTCGAGCCCGGGTTCCCCACCAGCAGTTCTTTCACAATACGGGGAGAGCAGATGACCGCCGAGGTTTACGCCTTCAAACGCGGCAAGGCTGACACTTACAGAAAGAAGGAAGGCATTGTCTTCTCAGTAAATGGCCAGACGCATGGCAGCCTGTCTCGGAGGTTCTTCAGCAGACGTTCTGTTGGAATGAACAGGCTTGAAGATTCGATGCTGGTTATCGTGGACTGCAGCCGCATTGGGGGTCGGCACCGAGAAGACTTATTCATGAACAGCAGAGACCGGATGGAGCGAGGTGAGTTCCTGAGTGCTATAGAACGAGAAATCGAGTCAATCCTTAAAGGCAACAAACTCCTGCGGGACCTTAGGGAGCGACGTCGAGCTGAGGATGTGGCGTCCACGCTGCAAGACTCCAAGCCGTTTAAGGAAGTGTTGGAGTCGATTCTTCGAAAGTCGCCGTCGTTGACTAACCTCTTTGGAGGAACCGGGCCCCTGTCGGATCCTTTCAAATCTAAGCGAATTAAAGCCGGCAGTCAGTTCTCTGGCAAACAGCATCCGTCAATCTTTCGGTTTCGAAACTTGGACTACGGCAACGAGCTCCAGCGAACGACCGCCGCGAATATGCGAAGCAGGATCATGTTCGAGACGGATGTAGTGAACGACTACTTTAGCCGTGGAGAGTATGCTGGGGAGCACGTCCTACACTCTCAGGACCGGGCACCGCTTAACGGCCCAATCCCGGACCATACGCTTAACTTGCATGATGGCACGGCCACTCTGAATCTGAATTTGCCACGCGGCGCGAAAGTCGGAGACTCCTATCGCTATGAACTAGTCGTCGGAGATGTGACGTTGGTGGAACCCTTCGTCAATTCATTCGTTATCTCCGTGGGACCACATCAGGAGAATTCGGGAGGAAACGGCACCCGCCGCCCGCGTTCCAGTGGTGAAGAGGGCGGAGAAGAGGCCCTTCACGGACTGGCACTCCCTACGCCAGTCCTCGTGTATGAGCAGGATTGGGACAGGTACGGATTTGACCGGAACTCGGCCCTAAAGGCCATTCACGATCTGACGGACGATGGGGACGGGGGATCCGGATCCCACACCTACTACATCAATATGGACAATGTTTTTCTGAACACCGAGCTTAAGGTCACCAAGCTTGACACCGATATAGTGAAGTCTAGATGGCAGTACGGCATGGTAATCGTTGGGATGGCCCTGCTGCGAGCTCTGAATGGGCCGGACGCCACTAACGGTGCTGCCCACTCCTTGGAAGACAGCAACGGCATGACGCCTGAGGAGGAGATGGCAAAAGCAACGGCAGCCATAGCCCCGGTTCTCTTACCTCTGATCGAGCATCTGGGTGCCCTGTCGGATCAGGACTTGGCAACGTGATTTGGAACCGCTCGGAATGAACTCCGATACCTAAACCAACGCCGTTAGCCTGCCGGACGGTGGATCAGTAGGACCTCACGAGAGGCGTCATTGAATGGCCGACCTTGGTTATACCACTTCCTGTTAGGTACCGGCCTGACTTGCCGAGAAACGATACCGCCCTCGCTAGTTTCTTCAAATCCTGCTTGCGTCATGGCGTCCAAGTACAGCGGCATTTGGACGGTAGCGTCGGAGAAAGAAATCATTTGGACAACTTTCGCGTCATTAGCGATGATCTGTCGCAGATTACTGAACGCGAGAGTTAGGCCAGCAAAGTAGTTCCTCAGGCCGAGAGGTGATCGGCTGCCCATCGTGTAGTAGGAAGCACCGTGGCCATCTCGGAGGTCAGCGATCCAATATGGGGCTGGTGTCTCGCGCCTGCCCATGACCTGCCAGCGATGATACAGGACGTGGACGCCTGGATACGGGGGAGATGTGAGAACGAGCTTGGGGCGTATCTGTCGCCGTCGCAAAGTGCGCGCTAATTGGGAGTCTGCTGCCGAATAGGCCATCAGCCGGCGGGTTGCCGTCATCTTGTTTTTGTAAACGCCCCCGGTCCTGGCTGCCGAGACAAGCTCCCCCAAGCCGTTCAGCATTAACTCTACCCGTCGTTGGAGTTCGTCACCCAAAGCCTCAGCATCTGGCGTGTATGTCCTCCCATCTAACCCCCATTGCCCTACCCGAACAAGAGCGCATCGCGCAAACTGTCGTCGACGGTGAAACCTTAGGTCCTCAACGTGCTTGGTTGCCATGGCGAAAAACTGGTACGCGCCATCTGGCAGGTTACGGATTGGACTCTCGGGTGATTGGGCATCAAGGTTCAGATCTACTACCGCGCCTTTTACGTTCTGCACCCAGCCGCGAATTTCCGCGATGTCATGACAACTCAACGGGGTCGTTTTGACCCTCGTGAGGAATCTGGCGAGTTCGTTGACATCAGTACCGATGGCTCGCCTTCCTGATGCGACGGCCTCAACAATCGTGGTGCCGCCACCCATAAATGGATCCAGAACGTAGTCTCCCGGTTCAGTCAGGGAGTCAAGAATGTATCGAGCGAAGGTAGGAGCAAATCGCGCCGGGTATTTGTAGAAGTCATGGGTGTATCCCTTCACCCTGCCAGTGGAGCGAAAGACTTCGTCAAACCGAAAAGCCCCTAATGAGCCGTCAGCTATGGGCATGGGGGTTGTTCCCGCAAGACACGACGCAATTCCATTGGCTCCATCTTGAGCGCTCTGGCTAGAGCACGGATTGTCCGGGGTCGCGCCTGGGTCTTTCCATTCTCGATGCGAGACACAGTAGTAATGGTCAACTGGGCAAGCTGTGCTAGGTCCTGCTGAGTCAGCAACCGATCTTCGCGTAGCTTCCGTAAGGCATGGGTCATATGGCAAAGATAATAATTTGTTAAGGATAATACAATGCTTTTTTGAGTATCATTTCACTGTATTTCTTAGTCCAACACGCAAACTGCGATGGGCCGCAGAAAACCGAACAGCCAACCAACCCGTGGGCGCACCGCGGTCCGGCCCTCAATTGAGATCCGCCGGGGGCACTGGATGCCTAGTGTGCGGCGTCTACCCCGTCGGTACCTGACCGCCGAGTCCGCTCTACGCGTCCTTTTCTTCAAGCAGCCTGGCCGCGGTCTGCCTCGCCTCGTCCCAATTGCGGACTATCTGGTCGGAGGGGACGCGTCTCAGTACGTTGAGCGCAGTCAGATTGCGCGCCGGCATGCCCGAGAGGCCCATCACTATGCACGGGGTGTTATGGGTATTCGCGGTCTCGACGAGTTGCTCCACCACCAGGGCGGCGCTGTCGTCTACGTAAACGGTCTCGGTGAAATCAAGAATGACGACGTCATGGTCTCGGATGTCGCCGCCAATGGTGTCGATGAGTTTGCTGGAGGATGCGACTGTGAAGGTGCCCCTGAGGGACACCAGGCCGACCCTTGCGGAAAATCGATCGATCTCCGTGTCGCTTGCTTTTGCTCCGAAGAATTTGTTGTCCAGCAGGGGAACGGAGATCACGCTGTCCATCTCAAGACGTTCGAACTGCCGCGCGCTCGTCACGGCGGCGGCAATCATGCCCACAGCCACGG
This sequence comes from Dehalococcoidia bacterium, assembly GCA_965220275.1. Lineage (GTDB taxonomy): Bacteria > Chloroflexota > Dehalococcoidia > Lucifugimonadales > Lucifugimonadaceae. Next base: position 52,900 of record CBDCPN010000009.1, read on the forward strand.
CGGCAACCAGGTCTAGGAATACCGTCAGTCCGAGGGTGAGGAGCATGACCACCAGGTGCTCCCGTTGCACGCGGTGCATGCGCGTTACGAATCGCCAATCGATTGTGTCCAGGGCCACCTTCACCAGGATGCCGGCCAGTGCAGCGTTCGGTATCGAAGCTACTACGTCACCAAGCAACAGCACGAGGACGACCAGGATGCCTACGGCAGCCACTCCGGCGACAAAAGTTGATCCGCCTGCCCTGATGTTTGCCACAGTGCTGGGAGTGGCGCCCGATCCCGGCAGACCCCTTATGAGACCGGTGAACACGTTCCCGATGCCCTGGGCCAGCAGTTCCCTGTTGGGGTCGTGACGCGTACGCGTCATCGAGTCGCCGACAAGCGCAGTCAGCAAGGTGTCCACTGAGCCCACGAGGGCAATGACTACGGCCGGCTCGATGCTGCGTACAAACACGCCCGGGTCGAAATCCGGCAATTGGAAGGTCGGCAGGTCGGTGGGCACGACGCCAATAGCAGGTGCGTCGGTAAGCCAGAAAACGCCCAGGACCGTACCAGTCACCAGCGCGACCAGGGTCGAGGGAAGATACTGTTGGAATCTCCTCGGCCACAGGAGAGCCACGCCCAGGGTGATGGCGGCGATCGCCAATGCGCTGACCTCGAAGTGCTCGAACACGTTCGTAACGTTGCGGAGCGTTTCGATCGGGCCTCCCGCCGCAACCGGCGCCCCGAGGAAGGGCAGGGTCTGCACCAGGATGATGATCACCCCGACACCGGTCATGAACCCGGATATGACCGAGTACGGGGTGTACGTGACGTAACGGCCGATTTTCAGCAGGCCGAACAATATCTGTATCACCCCTGCCATGATCACTATCGTGAAGGCCTCTCCGATGTTGTCTGCGTGGGCAGTTACGATTACCGCCATGGCAACCGTCATCGAACCGGTGGGGCCTGAAATGAGGGACCTGGTGCCGCCGAACACGGCCGCGAAGAAGCCTACGGAGATTGCCCCGTAGATCCCCGCGGCGGGACCCAGACCGGCAGCCAGGCCGAACGCGAGCGCGACCGGGAGACCGACCACCGCAGCCGTGACGCCGCCGAGGATGTCCCCTCGAAGCGTCTGCAACAGGAAATTGGGGTTCGTATGAATCAGTCGATTCAGCAAAAGCGAGTTTTGTTAAGGCGTGTGCCCATCAAAATGGTGAGGCCTCATGCAACTGGCAGCATCCCGCGAGATTTCCCACGACATCTTAGTACGTTGAGCGCGGGTTGCGGCGCGTTGACGGACGCATTTGAACACTGAGTCGCGCCGTGAAGCAAATACGGACACGCAGCGCCGGTAATTTCCTGGATTTCACGTTGCCGCGTGCCGACTTCGAATGGAAGCTAAAAGGAGTACTCCGCGCTCGATACGCTGGAGTACCGTGAGAAAGGTGGCCGATGGGGACCGGGATACGCCGATCCTCCGGCGTGGGCTCAGGGCAATGGGCTCCAGCGGAGGCCGAGTCCGATGGCGCCGAGGGCCAGGAGCGCGCCGAGGGCGGTGAAGATGCCCGAGACTTCCGTGCGTTCCTTCTTTTCTTCGAGTTGCACCGGGATCTCCGCGAAGACTTCGAGAAGTTCGTCCGCGCTTTCGGCCGCGTAGTACGCGCCGTCCGTTATATCGGCAACGCGACTCAGCGTCCGCTCATCCAGCATCAGGAAGTTGCTGAGCCCAAACCCGCGCGAAAAGGTCCCGAAACCACCCTGTCCGATCTGCCTGTCGATGGGGTCACCGCCAAGTTGGTCCGCGGTGCACCTGAGAATCGTCCGCTGAGACTTGCTCATCTGGGATCCCTGGAACCGCCGAGACGTCGATAAATTCAGAGTTGGTTCGAATGAGCTTCGCGCAGTCCGGGCCGTCTGAAGACGACCGAATCACGAGTGACTCTCCCTGGACAGCCGTCCACGCCTACGCGGCGAGAAACTCGGCATTTGGACGCGTCTTACTCCGCGCCACGCATTCGGGAAAGGCTGCCTTACGGGTATTTTGACCGGTCGGGATGTAACGGCATGTCACGTTCGATTCAGGTCACATCTTGCCGGTCCTCGTCATTTGCATTGCGTAGCCGGGACAGGTAGCGCACGAGCCCAAACGCGACCAGGACAGGTATCAGGACGAGCGGAATGAAATCCACGTAATTGAACGCGGGCAGGAACGGAATAATTTGGTACCCGAAGTATAGCGACCACGCATAAAACGTGGGCGCAAGGCCGACAATGGCCAGAGCAGTCCCAAAAACGACCTGCCACCGTCGCCGATACCGCGCGCTCAAACCGAAATCCTGACCCAGGGCCACGAACCGTACGATCCCCCACGCGACACCAGCGGCGATGAGGGTTCCAGCGATAAAATCAAACATTGTTGTGGATTGCGCCCAGGGCCACCATGGCAAAAGCATCACAAATGCGATTCCGAAGACGGGCGTAATAAAGAAAGCAGCGACCACGGCTGCCACAACGTTCGAGCCGGCGACTGCCAGTCGTCGGCTTTGCGCCACCGGACGCCTCTCCCGAGACCCCACTTCCCGAAGCTGGCGGACAGCGGCCAACATGATGAGCCCTGACACGATGAACGCAGTGGCGACGCCGAAAATTATCGATGTTTCGGTCAGGAGCCACGAAAAGATAGCTGTCGCAGATGCCACGAATACGCCCGCAGCCCCCAAGACCATTACCCTGAACAAGTCCCACTGGCGGATGTAACTGAAATAAGGGATTGCCAGCGCGACTACGGGTACAAACACAAACGCTAGCGCGATGACCGGCATAGACCCGTCGGAAATGTATTTGGACTGATCTCCTACGTATGTTGCGAAAAAGTACATGTACCAGGTGGTGACGAGCAAAATGAACGAACAAGTGACGATATACGGCCTGAGGACTCTTCCAACTGAATTGCTGATGACAGCCACCGGAAATGGTGCGAAAAGAGCGACGAGGAGGAACAGCGTCCAATAACCCCACGCATCTACGTTGGCGGATATCAAGAGAGGCGAAGCAAAAAGCGCCCCGATCCCGATGCTCAGAACAAGAGTCTTGGCGCCGTAGCGGGTGAAAGAGGCAATCAGGCCGGCAGTCGCGAAGGTTGCAGTGGTGGCAATGACGATGAGCCAGGTATATACATCTGAGGAGATGAGCCTGAGTTTGGCCATCGCAGAGAAGTCTGCAGGTTCATAGACGCCTACGGTAACCGGTGTCCATCCGCCATCCCTCGCGCCCACCAGCACTCCCTGTAACCCCATTGCGGCGATGACGTTCCCGGTGCTTGAATCGTATGTAATGGATTCGGGACCGGTCGCAAGTATGTGGAAGCCCGCATACGCTTCCTCCTCCCCGAGTGAAGATGTCCTGTCCTGAACCCACCGATTTGCATCGGTTCTCAAGTGTTCAGCCGAATATGCCTCCACCCGGCTGCCATCTGGCTTTGTCAGGACGATCGTTGCTCCCCGGATTGAATACTTGCCACGCGGGGTGTCGACCCACCGGTGACTGGGAAGGATTCGATCTTCAGGTTCGAATTTATGCCACGTTGAGCCACTGTCAGACGAAACGTAGTAGTCAGGTCCGCTGTAACGATAGGTTGCTTCCGCCGTGACATTGCCATCAGGTCCCATCGAGACGGAAGTGACGCCCAAGGCTACGGGGATGGGACTTGACGCCACAGCCGCGAGGGCCATGGCCCCAGCCAGGAACAAACCCGACTTGGACCGGACGCTGGATGGCCGTGCAGGGGGACGTCGCCATGTCCACAAGGCAATTGCCAGTGCCGGTGGTATGACTAGCGAGTCGGTAACGTCCAGCGGCGAACCGGCCGCCGCTCCGGACAGGAGGAGAAGCCCCCGTATGACAACATCGTGAAAGGGAGCGAAAGTGTTGAAGGTTGCGTAGAGGAGGGGGAGCCCCACGAAGGACGCGATGAATACCGCACGCTCGGCGGCCCGGTTCCTGGGAGTTACCAGTGACAGCAGGAAAGCGAGCAGAGGCGGCGCAAAGACCATCCATGCCAGGTCACTTAGTTTGCCGGTGACCCATCCATGCGGCCAGAGCGCCTTGAAAAACAGATCGTTCAGCAGTAGCACCGCCAGCGCGGTTACAGTTGCTGGGTGCGTCACAGCCGACGCGCAGCGTTGACGGAAAAGGCCGCCTGAATTCCTCTTAGTAGGCGAATATCGGACGCTTGGTTGGCTATTCACGTCCACACTTTATAGCTATGCGCACGAGGGGACTCGAAACTGCTCACGCGAAGGCGATAGAACGCAAATCCTGTTTTCTTGAAATCGACGATCCAGGATTTCATGCAGCCGCCGTATTGGCCGCCTTTTGCCGGGCCTTCCGTCACGCCCCCCGCGGGCCGTTTAGAGTGGAATCAGGGAAGTGGGCTCCAGCGGAGGCCTAGTCCGATGGCGCCGAGAGCCAGGAGCGCGCCCAGGGCAGTGAAGATGCCCGACACTTCCGTGCGTTCCTTCTTTTCTTCGAGTTGCACCGGGATCTCCGCGAAGACTTCGAGAAGTTCGTCCGCGCTTTCGGCCGCGTAGTACTCGCCGTCCGTTATCTCGGCAACGCGGCTCAGCGTCCGCTCATCCAGCATCAGGAAGTTGCTGAGCCCAAACCCGCGCGAAAAGGTCCCGAAACCACCCTGCCCGATTTGCCTGTCTATGGGGTCGCCGCCAAGTTGGTCCGGAGTACAGCGGAGAATTGTCGGCTGCGTTGTGCCAAAGCCGATCGTGTACACCCGGACACCCCGGTCGCGGGCGGCTTGGGCGGCAACGAGGGGGCTCACCCCGCGGTTGCTGGCGCCGTCGGTCAATAGCACGATGACGTCCGGCTGCAGGCTGTCTTCCAGGTCTGTATCCGCCGAGTCTTGACGCGGCTCTACGTACACATTGAGAGGCGGAATGTCCGGGTTGATCTCCGCAAGCGCGGCAAGCGAGCGGCCAACCGCGCTGCCAACGGCGGTAGCGCGAGCAGTCTTCAGGTTGTTGACCGCCTCCAGGAGAAGCTCCCTGTCGGTGGTCGGGGGCACGATGACCTGGGCGATGCCGGCGAATGCCACGATGCCGACCCGCGTATCGGGCTCCTGGCTTTCGATGAACCGCTCGGTGGCTCTTTGCGCCACCGTAAGCCTGTTGGGATCGACGTCGTCGGCGCACATGCTCAAAGAAACGTCGAGCGCAATCATGACGGTAGTCCGGCTTGAGGCAACGGCAACGCTGGTGAAGGGGCGCGCCAGGGCCAGAATCAACAGCGCCAGGGCCAGCGCCATCAGCGCGAAAGGCAGGTGCCGCCGCCACTGAAATCGTCGAGGCATAGCCTGGCGTATCAGGGACAGGCTGGAATAGTGGACGGCAAAGCGCCGCCTGCGCCTGAGCACGACAACGTATGCCAGTACCAGGAGAGGTATGAAGGCCAGGAGCAGCAGGTAGTCCGGCCAAAGCAGTCCCAAAGAGTGTCCTCCGGCCTACGGCATCCGACCAAACCAGAACAACGAAAGAAGCCCGCCTGCGAGGATCAGCAACGCGCCGATGCCCCCAAACGCTGACGTGACCTCCACCTCGGTCGGCTCGACTTTGAACTCGGTCTCCAGCCCCTCGTACACCGAAGACAGGTCTTCGACGTTTTCCACCTCGAAGTAGTCCCCTTCTGTGAGCTGCGCGATCTCCTGGAGGACGGGCTCGTTTAACTGCGTGAACAGGTTGAAGCCGTCCACCTCTATGGTCGCCCCGTCCTCCGTGCCGATTCCAATCGTGTGGACGCGGACTCCCCGGTCTATGGCCAATTGGGCCACTTCCAGCGGGTCGGGCTCTTCCGTGTTCTCGCCATCCGACAGGAGCACGATGACGGCAGGCGCGAAGGCGCCACGGGGCCCTGCCAAGTCGCTTTCGTCCGTATTCGACGAGCCCGGACCGGACTCGGACAACGCGAGGTTCAGGGCGGTCTGGATCCCCGTGCCGAGCGACGTCCCGCTACTCGGCTCGAGGCGGTCGATGGTGGCGTACAACGCCTGGTCGTCGTCGGTTGGCGGGTTCACTATCAGCCCACCCTCTCCGAAGGCCACGATGCCAATCCTGGCCGATGCGGGACGCCGGTCCACAATTGATTTTGCAGCCGCCTTCGCAGCGTCCATCCTGGTGGGCTCGACGTCATCGGCGACCATGCTGGACGACACGTCCATTGCCAGCACCACAACGCCTTCCATGAGGGGGACCGGCAATGTTATCTGTGGCCGCGCCGATGCCACAGCCAGGAGACCGACGGCGATGAGAATGACGACCGGCGCGATATGCCTTCGACGTCCCGCCGAGTTCGCGGCCCCCTGCTGCACGGTCCCCAAAGCCCCCAGGCTCGCAGCATCTTTGGCCCGCTTCCGCTGAAGAAGAAAGTACAAGTAGACGCACACGGGCAGCGCGAGTAGCCCGACGAGGACCCACGGCCAGATAAAGGACACGCGCCGCTACCCCCTACACCTGCCGCCGCCGCGACATCTTGCGGAGGGACGCAAACCGGAGGACTGCCATCACCATGTCCTCCTCTGTAGAAAGCGGCAGCTCGTCCACGCCGGCGCGCTTGAACGTCTGCGCCAACTCCTCTTCACGTTGCCGCGCCGCCTCGTGGAACCGTTGACGGAACCCACGGTCGCTCGTGTCCACGGTCAACTGAGTGCCGGTCTCCGAGTCCTCGACCAGCACCACCCCTACGTCGGGCAGATCGGTCTCGCGGGGGTCCCACAGCCGAATTGCCAGCAGGTCGTGTTTCCTGTTCATCCGGTCCAGAGCCCTGTCCCAACCTGGGAGGCAGATGAAGTCTGAGATCAGGAAGACCAGGGAGCGCCGTTTTATCCTGTTGAAGGATGACTCCAGCAACTTTGCCAGGTCCGTCATCGTTCCACCGGGCGAGGACTGTTGCTCATGGATGTGACTAATCAGGCGAAGCACCTGGTGGCGGCCGCTGCGGGGTGGGATGACGTACTGGACGTTGTTGTCGTACAGCACGGCGCCGACTCGATTCCCGTTGCGTGTGAGGAGACGCGCCAACAGACCCACGAAGTCCACCAGGACGGACTCCTTGCGCCTCTCCACGGCTCCGAAGGCCATTGAAGGGCTGAGGTCCAGCAGGAACCACGCCATGACCTCCCGGTCCTGCATGTACTGGCGCACGTACGGCGTGTTCATCCGCGCCGTCACGTTCCAGTCGATGTGGCGGACGTCGTCCGGCGGCTGGTACTCCCTGAGCTCGGCAAAGTCTAGGCCGGAGCCCATGAAGAGCGACCGGTAGTCTCCGTGGAACAGCCCGTCGAGCCGGCGCAGAAGTTGCCACTCCAGGCGGTGCAGCAGGCGCTCGGGGTCCTCGTGATTATTTTGTACGGTGGGCGCCTGCGTACTCACGAATTGGGACCTCTGGCATCGGAACGGCTTCCATCACCCTCCCGAGGATGTCGTCGCTCTGGACGTTGTCAGACAACGCTTCGTAGGAAAGCACGAGCCGGTGCCGCATGACGTCCAGGGCCACGTCGCGAACGTCCTCCGGCAGGGCGTACTCGCGACCGCGAACGTAAGCCAAAGCGCGTCCCGCGACGATCATGTTGATGGATGCGCGTGGACTTGCGCCGAACAGTATGTAACGTTCGATGTCGCCCACTCCGAACATCTCCGGTTGCCGGCTGGCGGTGACCAGTTGCACCGAATACTCGATCAGGGCCGGGTCTACGTAAACGCTTCCCACTCTTCCCTGGAGATCGGTCAACTGGTCGGTGCTCAGGACTGGCTGGACAGCCTGCAACGCCCCGGTCATGCGCTCTACGATGACGAACTCTTCAGTCGTGCTCGGGTAGCCCACCAGCACCTTGAACATGAAGCGGTCCACCTGGGCCTCCGGCAAGGGGTAGGTGCCCTCCGCTTCGATGGGGTTCTGGGTGGCCATCACCAGGAACGGTTTCGGGACCGGATAGGACTCGCGCCCGATGGTCACCTGTTGCTCCTGCATCACCTCGAGCAGCGCGCTCTGCACCTTGGCGGGAGCGCGGTTGATCTCATCGGCCAACAGCAGGTTCGTGAAGACCGGCCCCTTTGACGTGTTGAACTCCCCGGTCCTCTGGTTGTAGATGCGGGTGCCGATGAGGTCGGCCGGCAGGAGGTCGGGCGTAAACTGGATGCGTTGGAATTCTCCGCCTATGGCCTGCGACAGCGTTTTCACCGCCATGGTCTTTGCCAGTCCGGGGACACCCTCCACCAGGATGTGTCCCTTCGCCAGCAACGCCACCAACATGCGTTCCAGCAGGTGGTCCTGGCCCACAATCACCTTCTTCACCTCGTACAGCACCCGTTCCATCGGCTGGCTGCTCACGTTATTGGTCATGCTTGAAAAACACCTCTCGGTCTACTAACGCGCCGGCCGTCCGGCGGCGCTGGCCGCTGTTTCGATTGGCACCGCGAATCCGATGCCAATGAAGAAGTCCTGATCGGTCGGGTTCATAAGGCTGGTGACGACGCCGACCACCTGCCCGTTCCGGTTCAGCAATGGCCCACCCGAATTGCCGGGATTGACCGCCGCGTCGAACTGGATCAACCCTCGAATGGGGTTCCCGCCGTCCGGCGGCCTGAATTCCCGCTCGAGTCCGGAAACCACGCCCGCGCTGAACGAGCCTGCCAGGCCATAAGGGTGGCCAACCGCGAAGATTTCATCGCCCACACGCAAACCGGCGCCGTTCCCGAGGGTCGCCGGCATTATGAGCCCGGGCAGGGCACTCGGAGTCAGTACGGCGATGTCCTTATCCGGGTCCACGTTGGCGACGGTCGCGGGCGTCCTGGAGCCATCTGCGAAGGTGAGCGTGATCTCCGACGAGCCCTCCAGAACGTGCAATGCGGTAAGCACATGCGCTTCGCTGCTGACCACAATCCCCGTTCCCAGGCCAAATTCCTCGCCTTCACGCGCGTTGTCCGTTTGCACCACCACCAGGGATGGCACTATGGACTGGTAGACCTGCGCGGAGTCGATTTGAGGTGGAATCGGACCGTCCGAAGTCTCCGCCGGCGCCTCTGCGTCCGCAGACGCGATGGGCTGTTCGTCAGTGCCTACAGTCCTCCACACGAAGAAGGCGATTAGCAGCGCAACTACGCCGAGCGCGACCAATAGCAGCGTCCCGCGCCTGTCCAGACGGAGCCGCCTGTTCCATGGCGCCGGCCCCGGGCTCGGCGAATCGTCCGGCCCTTCGGCGACCTGGGGCGCCTGGCCGGATCCGACATTTTGCGGGTCTCTGTCGCCGTGCCTTGTCGTAGGGGCGGGTTTCAAACCCGCCCGCCCCGCGGCCGCAAGTCGACGTCCCGATTTATTCACCTCGTGCGGCCTAAACAAGGCAATAGCCTTTCGGCGAAAAGTGAATTCCTAGTCTCAATTCACGTTTGGTACTAGTCTCAAATGAGGGCATTAGCGGAGAGATATTCACAAGCTCTGGGCACCCCGATGTCAACCTGAGCGAAGCCGAAGGATCTTGGATAAGAGGGGTGGTGCGTTATTGTGTGACGCGCGTCAGATTCTTCGCTGCGCTCAAGAATGACACTCGACGAGGTTACGCAAAAGTCCCCTCTTGTAGTTCGTTTGGGACCTGAGGTCGGATTCCTATTGGCCCCTTCCGGGGATTACCGCTCACCCAAGTCTCGACGGCTTGTGACGTTTAGCCGCCGTTGGCGACCAATCCGTCAAGCAGGATATGCGGTCCGAATCCGGGCCTTTCCCAGCGAAGTCGTACCAGTCAGCGCCGCACCCATTGTGAGCGTGAAGTCGCGCCTATTCGTTTCGCGAACGCGAGGACCCCCCAATCGCCGTGAGCGCCATGTGTTCGCCGCCTATCGTGTGAGGAGAGACGACCTGGTCGGCTCCGGCCCTGAGCAGCTTGTGTTCAGCATCCGTCTGCGAAGCCCGGGCGACGATGTGCAACCCGGCGTTCAGGCCGCGGGCGGTCAGGGATATGTACACGTTGTCGACGTCATTGCCGGTTGCAGCTATCAGACCTGTGGCGCCCTCGATGTGAGCTGACCGCAAAACGGCGTCCCTGGTCGGATCCCCGTGCACGGTTAGTAGCCCGTATTGCTCGGCCTCGGCGACGGCGTCTTCTGCTGTGTCGATCACGACCAGCGGGGAACCCTCGTCTCGTATCTTGAGCGCCACAGCCCGGCCCACGCGTCCAAAGCCGCAAACTATGTAGTGCCCGTTCAATCTTGAAATACGCGTTCTCATTGCGTGCCTCCGGACCAGGTTTCTCAGCGCCTCCTGCCCCACCACCATGTGAACGGCGCTCGTGAGGATGTACAACATCACGCCCACACCGGCGACCATGGTGAAAATCGTGAAGATGCGGCCCTCCCGGGAAAGGGGGTGCACCTCCGCAAAGCCGACGGTCGTAAACGTCAGGATGGTCATATAAGCGGCGTCGAGCAGCGACCAGCCTTCGATAAGCATGTAACCGGAAATGCCTATCGCAATCAGGACCGCCAGGGTGACCAGACTCCTGGCGAGGGAGGATTGGAACAGCCGCACTACTTCCTCTCAAAGACCGCGATGCGCGCCAATGTCGAGTGACTTCGCAGCCAAATATACCCGGTGCAGTCAGCCGGGGTGAGGAGTCCCGCTGACGGTTGGCGATTCCCCGTCCGGTAACATGGCCGCGGCCTCCATCTTCGACGCCGCCAGGTCCCCGGCGGCATGCCCTTTTGAACTCCGGGAGGCCCGGAAAAGAGCGTGACCATGAAGATCACACAGATAGAGACAATCCGGGTGGCTGAGCAGCCCATGGTCATATGGGTGCAGGTGCACACCGACGAAGGCATCGTGGGACTCGGCGAAACGTTCTACGCGCCTTCAGTCGTCGAAACCGCTATCCACGACTGGTTCGGCCCGCTGCTGATAGGCCGGGACCCGTTCGCCATCGAAAGGCACTGGGAGGCTATGTTCCGGCTGTCGGACCACGCTGGGTACGGAGGGGCCGAAATGCGGGCGATATCCTGCCTGGACATCGCCCTGTGGGACATCAAGGGCCAGGCTGTGGGACTGCCCGTCTACGAAATGCTTGGTGGAGCGGTCAGGTCCAAGGTGCCGGTGTACGCGACCTACATGCCGTACGACAACGCCGGAGAGGTCGCGAAGGAATTCCTGGACGAAGGGATTACCGCGATGAAGGGCGGCCCGACGATCGCTCTGTCCCAGGCTACCGACGGCCAGTCGCTCTCGCCCAAGGAACTGGACCAGTCCCTCAAACCCATTCGAGACATCCGGGATGCCGTGGGCATGGATATGCAGATCGCCAACGACGGCCATGGCAAGTGGACCCTGCCGGTTGCAATACGGATCGCCCAGGCGATGGAGCCGTACGAGATGATGTGGCAGGAAGACCTGATGCCGTTGCACAATCCGGATGCCCTGGCCCGTCTCCAGGCCTCGACGAAGACCCCGGTGTGCATTTCGGAACGCCTCCTGACCCGATGGCAGTTGCGGCAATTCATCGAGAACGGCTCGGCCCGCATCGTCATGCCTGACCTCATCTGGACGGGCGGCATATCGGAGACCCACAAGGTCGCAATCCTCGCCTCGGCACACCAGGTGCCCTTCGCGCCCCACGATGCCTCAGGCCCGGTGAACATCTTCGCCTGCGCGCAGATATGCATCAGCTCGCCCAATGCGATGGTCCAGGAGCACGTGCCCAGCATGCACAAGGGTTGGTACAACGACTTCGTGGACCCAAACCTGGACATCCGGGACGGGTACCTGCACGCGCCCCAAAGGCCGGGCGTAGGCACGCGGCTAAAGGAAGGCGTGCGAGAAAGACCGGACGCCACCGTACGCGTCAGCGACGAGCCCGGCTACGCGCTGATCGACAACTGGGGGCCGCACTTCGCGCGGACGCCCAGGAGCCAGACGCTGGTCGACGAGCTTTATGCCGAAAGAGGGCCTAAGACTTAACCCGCCAGCCGGTCCAGGAGACGGTCGAACATCCGGTCGCTGGCAAATTTGCGGAAGAGTAGCGTCGGCTTTGCAAATCGACCTGCGGCGTAGCGCGTCCTGGGCCGCTTCGCCCGGATAGCCTTGAGCACGGTGTCGGCGATGACGGACGGCGACGACCCGCCTCCGTAGCCGCCCATCCTTTCGGTCAGCCTGTCGAAGATGCGGGAGTAGGCTGGGTCGCGCATGTTCTCCCTCAGGCTCCCAAACGCTACCTCACCGAATTCAGTGCGTATCAGCCCAGGCTGGATGATGATGACGTCTATGCCAAAGCGTTTCAATTCCCACCTCAAGCAGTCCGACCACCCTTCGAGTGCGTGCTTGGTGGCGTAATACCAGGACCCAAGCGGGGAATAGACTTTCCCTCCAATCGAGGAGATGTTCACGATCTTTCCGGCGCCCTTTTCACGCATGCCGGGAAGGACGAGTTGAGTCAATCGCGCTGCGCCGAACAGGTTCACTTCAAACTGGTACCTGGCGGCTTCGAGCGGTGTCTCTTCTACCGGACCGTACAGCCCGAAGCCGGCGTTGTTGACGAGTATGTCGGCGCCGCCCCGTTCCTCTTGGATTCGCTCGACACCCGCGGCGATGTCTTCTTCATAGGTAACGTCCATCTTCAGCACCGTGGCGCCCATGGGCTCGAGGTCTTTCATCTGCTCGACCCGCCGCGCCGCGGCGTATACGGTAAAGCCTTCCTGGACAAGTCTCTTCGCGGTCGCCTTGCCGATGCCGGAGGAGGCGCCGGTGATCAAAACAACCCGCCCAGCAGCCCTTCCTTTGTCAAGTTCAATCGAATTAGCCATCCAAGCGCCTCCATTGTTGGGTATTCCCATGCTAGCAACCAGGCATCGGCACAAATTCCCCACAGTTCCTGTGTGACTTACGAATGACAAACGTCGGAAAGTATGTATGAGGCGTTGTATGATGCTTACCAGATTGATGAATAAGGGTGACCACCTCGGACCGGACGCCAGGCGCATCCGGCCTTCCAAGGCAGCCGCCGCGTCGAGGGCGGGTCATTCCGGCGCAGACCGAAATAAGAGAGTCATATGAGTCGACCTGACGAGCGGGACCTTGAGATTGCACGATTACGGGAACGGCTGTCCCGCCTGAGCGAGGCAAGCCTTCGAATCAATGAGAGCCTCGACTTCGACGTGGTCCTGCAGGGCGTTCTGGACTCCGCGCGATCGCTGACAGGCGCCCGATACGGGATCATCGTGCTGCTCGATGAATCGGGCGATACAGAAGACTCCCTTTCCTCAGGTATGTCTGCGGAAGAGGCGAAAGAACTGTGGGCCTTGCCCGACGGGGAACGAACGTTCGAGTACTTGGGCGCCATTCCGGGGCCTTTGCGGGTCAACGACCTTGTCGCCCACCTTCGGTCTGCCGGCCTGCCAAACTTCAATCCTCCCCTTCGGGTGGGACCAAAGATCCCGTTCCTGGCTTCGCCTATCTTCCACCGGGGCGAGCGGGTGGGCAACATCTTCCTTGCGCATAAGGAATTCAGGGAAGAATTCACGCGAGATGACGAGGGGATACTGGTCATGTTCGCTTCCCACGCGGCGATGGTGATAGCCAACGCCCGCAGATACCGGGATGAACGGCGAGCCAGGACGGACCTTGAAAACCTCGTTAACACCTCACCGGTTGGCGTGGTGGTCTTCGATGCCAACACGGGCGCGCCGGTATCGTTCAACCGCGAGATGCTGAGGATCGTCGAAGACCTGCGACTCCCGGACCAGTCTCCGGAAGACCTTCTCAAAGTGGTGACCTGCCGAAGGGCGGACGGACGCGAATACTCTCTCAAAAATCTGTCGCTGGCTGAACTGTTGAGCGCCGGAGAGACTGTGCGCGCGGAAGAGATCGTCCTCCTGGTACCCGACGGGCGCAGCGTAACCGCCCTGTTAAACGCCACGCCCATCCGCCTGGAGGACGGAAGAGTCGAGTCATTCGTAATGACCCTGCAGGACTTGACTCCTGTGGAAGAGTTGGAGCGACTGCGGGCCGAGTTCCTCGGCATGGTGAGCCACGAACTGCGTGCTCCGCTCGCCTCCATCAAGGGGTCGGTTACTACACTGCTGGAGGCCGCACCCGAACTGGACATCGCCGAGATGACTCAGTTCTTCCGGATCATCCGCGACCAGTCAGACAACATGCGGTATCTCATTGGCGATCTGCTCGATGTGGCTCGCATCGAGACCGGCACCCTTTCGGTCACCCCCGGACCGGCGGACGTGGCGGACATGGTGGACGAAGCCAGGAACAGAGTGCTGAGTGGCAATGACAGCTACCACCTTCAGCTCGACCTGTCCCCGGACCTGCCGCCTGTCATGGCTGACCGGCGACGCATTGTCCAGGTCATAAGCAACCTGCTCTCCAACGCGGCCAGATACTCTCCGGAAGGATCTCGCATCACCGTGGAGGTGGCTCGGGAAGGTGTCCACGTCGCAATTTCCATCACCGATGAGGGAAGGGGTTTGCCATCAAGCGAGGTGCCGCACCTTTTTCGGAAGTTCCACCGGCTTGATGGCAGCGACCGGGGAAGCGGGGGAGCAGGTTCCGGGCTGGGCCTCGCGATATGCAAGGGAATCGTGGAAGCGCACGGTGGCCGCATTTGGGCCGAGAGCGACGGGCCGGGACTTGGAGCGCGGTTCACCTTCACCATTCCCGTGCTGGTGGATGCGGTATCTGCACAGCCCCTGCCGCCTTCCATAGTCCTGCCCTCGCGCCGCGAGGCCAGGGGGAAAGTGCGCGTCTTGGCTGTGGACGATGATCCACAGGCGCTCAGGTACGTTCGCGACGCCCTGAACAAGGCCGGTTACGTTCCCATCGTCACCGGCGACCCGGAGGAAGTACCCCGGCTAATGGATGAGGAGAAACCTCACCTGGTCCTGCTGGACCTGATGCTGCCGGGCAGTGACGGGATCGAATTGATGAAGGGCATACTCAGGTCGGCAAACGTGCCCGTCATATTCGTTTCGGTGTACGGCCAGGAGGAAGTCATCGCCAACGCCTTCGACATGGGGGCGTCAGATTACGTGGTCAAACCCTTCTCGCCGACTGAACTCGCTGCGCGGATCAGGGCGGCCCTGCGAAAGAGGTCGGCGCCCTACCAGGCGGAGCCGTCCGAGCCCTATTCGAAGGGGGACCTCCAGATCAACTACACGGAACGAAGTGTGATCGTGGCGGGCCGTCCGGTGCACCTGACCGCCACCGAGTACGCCGTGCTATACGAACTATCTGTCCACACCGGTCGGGTATTGACACACAATCACCTTCTGCACCAGGTGTGGGGTCCTGGCAGGACCGGCGAACCCTGGCTGGTCCGGGATGTCATCAAGAGACTCCGACGCAAGTTGAGCGACGACGCAGACAACCCTGCTTTCATCTACACCGAACCCCGAGTGGGCTATCGCATGTTGAAGAGCGAACCGCCGGAGGTGGATGAGGACTAGACGAGGAAGCCGCGCGGCAACGGCGCCGAATAATTTGGCGAGGTCCGCGCAATTGCAGTCCGAGGCGCCACGTCTTGCTTCAAAAACCCGCGCCTGACGCTGTAACCCGGGAACGGCACATATTAGTCAGGCCGAGACGCAATGGCCGAGGGTGGTGCGGACTTGTCACCGGCGTCGCTCCGACATAGAGTCGCGCTCTGGGGCGCCTGAGATGCAACGAGGAGTCGGCTGATGGCACGATACATATTGCTCATGACTCTGACGCCTGAAGGCCGCGAGCGGATGGCCGCCGACCCGGAACGTGTCCTGCAAGCCGAGAACGAGATCAGGTCTGCCGATACAAGGATGCTGGGCCTGTACGGCGTGCTCGGCAATTACGACTTCGTGGCCATCGTCGAATCTTCCGACAACGCAAGTATCGCCCGGTTCTCGTTGGGCATGGGCGTGGCTGCCGGTGTCCACATCACCACGCTCCCTGCGATTCCCATTGCCCGGTTGGAAGCGATCGACCATCCTGGTGAGTTCGACTTTGAGGATCAAATCTCCGCTCCGTCAAACGGGGATACGATAGAAGTCTGACAGGTCCACCCGGGGAGTGCACGTCGCGAAACTCGGGCTCCCCAATTTTTTAAATCTCTGTACGGCGCGTGTGACATGGACATGAACGAAATCACGTACTTGGCCTCGGACATCATGTCATCGCCGGTCGTGACAATTGGGCCCGAAGTCACCGTGGGCGAGGCGGCTTCGATCATGCTCGAACGAGGGTTCGGAGGGATACCCGTTGTTGGCGAATCCGGCGAGTACCTCGGGATCGTGACCGAAAGCTGGTTCATGCCGCAGGAGGAGGGATACCCGCTGATGCGAGGCACTACCTTCTCCCTCCTTGGCGAGTGGATGGGTGATGCGCGAAACATCGAGGAAGCGATGGAAAAAGCCGGGGGCGTCAAGGTGGGCGACGTGCTTCGGCCGGATCACCCGGTTGCGGACGCCGGGACGCCGGTAAGTGACATCGCCAGCACGATGGTCAGAGAGCACGTCCACCACATGCCGGTCTTGCAAGATGACAAGGTGGTGGGAATGGTGTCCCGCCATGACTTCCTGAAGATCTTTCGACCTTTACTGAAAGCCTGATCCCCGAACGGATTTGGAGTCCCGATACCGGCGCGGAAGTCCTGAACCCGGGCTAAACGGTCGTCCCCAACGAACCCGACCGCAACTTTTCAGACACCTCGCGCAGTTCCTTCGGACTGTCGATCGTGAACCACGGCGCCTCTGACCGCAGCGCGGCTAGACGCCCCTCGTCGGCGAGCCTCGGAAACGTCGTCGTCTCGTGATCGCCAATTTCCGGAAGCATGCTTTCGATTTCACGGTCGAACACGTAAATCCCGGCGTTGATCCACAGCGGAAGCCTGCCCTTTTCGACAAACGACGTGACCATGTCTGACTCGCCGACCTCGACCACTCCATATTGGCTCTGGAATGGGGTCAACATCATGGTGGCCACGGCGTGTCGGGCGGTGTGCAGGTTTACCAACTCTTCAAGGCGCAGTGACGTCAGGTTGTCTCCATTCGTCACGATCACATGACCGGCTCCGGGCGGCACTAGTCCCAGTCCCTTGCGGACCGCGCCACCCCTCCCGAGCGGGGTCTCCTCAAACGAATAGTGCGCGCGAAATCCGAATCTTGAGCCGTCCTGGAAATGGTCCTGGATATTCTCGCCAAGGTATCCGCACAGGAAGACAACGTCCGTAACACCCTGCGAGACGAACCACTCTGTCTGCCGTTCAATTAACGGTCGCCCGTCGACTGGGACCATGGACTTGGGCAGGTCGTCTGTGATCGGCTTCAGACGTTCGCCGCGCCCTCCGGCGATTGACAGGGCATAGAGTCGTTTCACGGGCTGGCTCCGGATCCTGTGTTACGAAAGTACACGGAGGCGGAAGTCTAACACCCAGCGCGCAGCGGCCATATCACGCGACGGTCCGGACCTACGGCCTAGACGATCGAATCGACGATGCGGCCGAGCAACTCCTCCATTGCACGGTGGCACCTGATTCCCTCGGGAGAGTCGAACACCCCTGACTGGGCGTACGACCCGGGACTTTGGACGACCACCAGGTCGAGGCTGGGGCACACCCAGATCAGGCGTCTACCCGCGCCGCTTGCTGCGAACGAGTCCCGGGGTAGCGCCGGCCACAGAACGCCGTTGTCGTTGCACCAGAACCCCAGGCCATATACCTGCCGCTCTTCGGGTTCGTTTTCCAGGATTTCGTCGGACACCCGCGTCGCGTCGTCGAGCCATGCACGCGGGATGACCTGTTCGCCGCGCCACTCGCCACCCCGCTGCCACAGCAGGCCCACCCTGGCCATGTCACGCGGCGTCATGTAGTACGTGGTTATGTACCCGAAAACCGGCAGGTTGGCCTCGGCATGGACCTGTGGATTGTGGTACCGCCAGTTCCACGAACCGCCGATCGGCCTGCGCAGTTTCCACTCTGTGAGCGTGCCGAACCCGCCGCCGCGCTCTGGGTCCGACGTTTTGTACAGGCTGTAAGCCGATGCCACGGCGTGAGTCAAAGCGCCCATGCCCCATGACTGGTAGTTGAACACCTTCCCCGGCGACTCCCCGGGTTTCATGTAGCCGGACGTGTTGCCGATGAGTTGCCGGAACGTGATTCCTTCGTTTTCAGGGAACGCGTGGCGGCCGTCTTTGGGCCCTCTGCCCGGCGGCACGTCCATCAATTCCGGGTAGTAGTCGACCACGCGGTCGTCGGCCGACGTGATTACGCCCTCATCGACGGCGATGCCCAAAACACTCGAGTAGAGTGACTTCGACGCAGATGCCATGCGGGCAGATTCCATGGGGTCGACACGAAAGTTCCACTCCGCCACTATCCGCCCGCCGCGTGCGATCAGTACGGCGTAGGGTTGGCCATCGGCGTCGTTGGCCTGCCACTCACCCGCAAGCGACAGTCGGGATCGGTCGAACCCCGCCTCTTCCGGTTCGACGACGTCCCACTCCGTGCCGGGCGTGTGTTCGACTCCAGAGGCGATCATGGCAATTCCTCAGATGGCGGCGATTTGATCAATGTGACGGCCTCACGCGCGGCCTGGCGTATGGCCGACGACATTTCGTATTGTCGTTGATCGTCCGCTTCTTGCGTCTGCAGTCCGTTCGTCAAGTAAGCGGCCGAGACTTTGAGTGCAGGGTCTCCCCAGGTCTCGCACGAACCGAAACCGCCGTGCCCGAACGTGGACGCCTCGCCGGCAGTGCCGAACTTGTCGAATTCACCCTCGGCGAGCCGCATGCCGAGGCCCATTCTCCGTCTTCTACCCGTTTCCTCATCCGTCATGTCGGCCCAACAACTCGTCACCTCGTCCACAGTCTGCTCACTGAGCCACCTGGTTTCGCCCGCCATGCCGCCGCATGCGAGCACGTCGTAGAACCGCGCCATGTCTCCGGCGGTCGCAAAGCAGTTGCCGGCCGGAAAGAGCGCCGTATACGAGTTTTCGTCGTTCACGCTCAAGGCGAACAGGTCGTGCTCCGACCCGGGCATGGCGGTCACGGGAGATACGTTGTCTATCTTGCTATTCGGCAGCACAAAGTACGTGTCATTCATACTGAGCGGGCGCAACACCTCCTCCTCGAAGAACCGATTGACCGGCATCCCGGAAATCCGCCCAACGAGTTCTCCCACCAGCCACCCATATGTGTGTTCGTGGTACTCGATGCGCGTGCCGGGCTCGTACTGCAGTTCGGCGTCCTCGATGGCATACACCATGCGTCCCCAGTCCGAAAAGTCGAACCACCCCAAACCCGCGGGCGCGACTGGGAGGCCGGCGCGGTGCGTCAACACCTGCTCGATAGTCACACCGCCTTTCCCGCTGGCGCCAAATTCCGGCCAGTGCCGGGCGACGGGATCGTCCCACTCCAACTCGCCCCGGTCCTTCAACACCCACAACGCCGCCGCCGCAACCGGCTTACTGCAAGAAAACACCCGAAATAGCGTGTGTTTGTCCACAGGTCTGGGATGCCAGTCCGACATCATCCCTCCAACCAAATCAACCACCAAATCCCCATCGACACACACAGCCACCCCAGCCCCAGGATGCAGCCCCTCCCCCAAATGCCGACTGAAAACGTCGGCAACACGCGCCTTGCCGGCTTCCGTTAGATTCGCCGGAGCCTCGAGTTCGGGTGATACGGCTTCGGCCACCTTTACAGTTGCCTGACCTCCGTTGTGCCCAACAGCCGATTGTTCAGACATTCAGGATCCCTGATGGCAGTTGACAGTATGTGGTTGCTTTCATCGGATCCGCGTCATTCTCTCGAACGCGGGAATCAAAACCCCCGTCCATATCGCCGCATTCGCTCCTGCTCAAGAGTGGTATCACCACAACCGCCGCACACCATACCGATCGAAAAGAGTCTCGTTGGAGATGAGGACTAGGTTGTGGGTATGTGCCTGGGCGATCAGCATTCGGTCGAAGGGGTCGTTGTGATGGCCAGGCAGCTGTCCTGCGCGTACGGCTTCCTCTACCGTGATATGTAGTTCTTCAAATCCCTGGCTGGCGATGGTTCCCCGTAGATCCAGGGCGATGGTCTCTGCGTCCGCTAATTTGCCGATCCGATGTTTGGTCGCGATCTCCCAGGCCGACGCCGCGCTAATCAGCTTTTCATTGGACGAGTCGACAATTGCATCGCGCACCACGCCGGTCAAGCGTTGGCTATCTGTGAGCCACCAAATCAACGCGTGGGTATCCAGCAAGAGCCGCAACGGTCAACTCGTCAACTCTTCGTCCCCACGGCCCTCCCACAGGGCCAATTCTTCTTCAGGGAGCGGATCGAAGAAACTGTCGGGTATGTTGACCTTTCCCTTCAGGACATCGGGCTGTGGCCTTCCCCGTTTTTGAACGCCCACCAGCCGCGCCACCGGCTTGCCGTTGCGGGCTATCACTACGTCCTCTCCAGCCTCCACCTGCGCCAGCAGGCGCGATAGGTTGGTCTTTGCCTCGTGTACGTTGACCGTAACCATTTGATGCTCCCAGGAATCTACTCAGCTAAGGGTGCTGTCCCCGCGGCCCTCCCACAAGGCCAACTCCTCTTCAGGCAGCGGATCGAAGAAACTGTCTGGCACGACTAACCTGCCCTTCAGGACATCGGGCTGTGGCCTTCCCCGTTTTTGAACGCCCACCAGCCGCGCCACCGGCTTGCCGTTTCGGGCTATCACCACGTCCTCCCCAGCCTCCACCTGCGCCAGCAGGCGGGATAGGTTGGTCTTTGCCTCGTGAACGTTCACCGTAACCATCGTCTGCTCCCGCGGGACTGCTTAGCTAAGAGTATAGCTAGGAACAATTGCAGTCAACGAAAGGCCCCGGCCCGTCGCCTGGTCGGGACCAGCAAGGCAACGCGTCAGACCGCTACCTGGACTTGGCGGCAGGTGACCGAAAAACGCGTACGAGATCGTTTACGATGATTCCGATAAGTATTCGATGCGCGACTCTGGCGCCGGGAACGAGGAAAGGCAAACGCCATTACTCAGGATCACGAACAATGAACCCGCAAATTTCGGTACCCCGCCAGCAACTCGCCGTGTTCTGCCAGGAGAACGGGATCAAACGACTGGCCATTCACGGCTCAGCCCTGCGTGAGGACTTCGGGCCAGGTAGCGACATAGATGTGCTTGTCGAGTTTGAACCGGATCGAATTCCGGGACTCCTCGGTGTTGCCGGCATGGAAATTGAGTTGTCCGGGCTGTTCTCTGGACGCAAGGTCGATCTGAGAACACCCGAGGACTTGAGTCCCTATTTCCGACAGGACGTATTGGACGCGGCGGAAGTCCAGTATGTTCAGGGATGACGAAATCCGCTTGCACCATATGCTTGACGCGGCACGTGAAGCCGTGTCGTTCGCGCGCCATCGCGTGCGTAGCGACATGGAGATCGACCGCCAATTGGTCCTGTCGTTAGTCAAAGACATCGAAATCGTTGGTGAAGCGGCGAGCCAGGTATCCGATTCACTTAGGACCCAAGCGCCTGAGATTGATTGGCAAAACATGATTGCCATGCGAAACCGGCTCGTTCACGCGTAATTCAGTATCAACCTCGACATCGTCTGGCAGACAGTCCAAGTAGACATCCCATCACTAATCAAACATCTCGAACGCATCGTGCCGCCGGAATCCGACCCGGATTGACCAGTGCCGGGGCTGCGAAAGCTTGGGTCCACCCTAAGACCCCGTAACCACGCGCGCTTCCTTCGCCCAAACCTGGAGCAGACTTCGCAAATCGGCCCCATTCCTCTGTTAACTTATTGCCGCGGCGGGCCTGGCCGCCGATTCACTTTATGAGGACTTATTCCCATGGAATTGGGCTGTTTCATGATGCCCCTGCACCCGCCGGGGTCTGATTTCGCGAAAACCCTCGAGCACGACCTCGATCAGGTCGTTCACCTCGACCGCCTGGGTTACCGGGAGGCATGGATCGGCGAACACTTCACCGCCGCGTGGGAGAATATCCCCGCGCCCGACCTGTTCATCGCGCAGGCGCTGGGCCGGACCAGGAACATCCGACTCGGCACCGGCGTTTCCTGCATGCCGAACCACAACCCATTCGTGCTGGCCCACCGCATCGCTCAACTCGACAACATGGCCCAGGGCCGGTTCCAATGGGGCGTCGGCGCCGGCGGCTTTCCCGGCGACCTCGATGTGTTCGGCTACGGCGAGGACAAGAAGGACCACCGCGTCATGATGCAGAAGGCGGTCTCCGACGTGCTGGACCTGTGGAACGACCCGGCGCCCGGCCTGTATTCAAACGAGTTTTACGACTACTCCGTGCCTGAGCCCGAGCCCAACATAGGCCTCGGCATACACGTCAAGCCGTTCCAGAAACCCCACCCGCCCATCGGCATCGCCGGAGTGACGCCGAAGTCCGGTTCTCTCGCCGCGGCCGGCGCTCGCGGGTGGCTTCCAATGAGCATCAACCTCGTGCCTAACTGGGTCCTGAAGACGCACTGGGAGGCGTATGCCGA
This sequence comes from Dehalococcoidia bacterium, assembly GCA_965220275.1. Lineage (GTDB taxonomy): Bacteria > Chloroflexota > Dehalococcoidia > Lucifugimonadales > Lucifugimonadaceae. Next base: position 75,418 of record CBDCPN010000009.1, read on the forward strand.
GGGCGCAGAGAAGGCCGGGAGGCAGCCCGAACGCGCAAACTGGCGTATCGCCCGGGAGGTGTTCATCGCCGACACCACGCAGGAGGCGCGTGACCAGGCGCTCAACGGCGTCATGCGGAGAGACTGGGAGAACTACTTCTGGCCGCTGCTTCACCGTGACGACATGCTGAAGCTCACGAAGATAGACCCCGACATGGCTGACGAGGACTGCACAGTCGAATACATGATGGAACACGTCTGGGTGGTGGGCAGCCCCGACGATGTTGCTGAGAAGCTGTCGGAGTTGTACGAGTTCGTCGGGGGTTTTGGCGTGCTGCTGATCATGGCGCACGAGTGGGACCCGCTCGACGCATGGCAGCGGTCCGCCGAGCTGCTCAAGGAAGCGGTCGTGCCGCAACTGGCCGCGGTGGAAAGCGGGGACCGCTAGTACACAGTCGTAGTGCTGCCACCGTGCTTGAGCGAGAGTGTGGGTGTCCCGGGCAGGGGCCTGCCCGGCTTGAAACCCGCCGCCAAGATCCAGGCAACTCGGCTTGGTCGAAAGGAATCGATGCCATAATTCTCGCTACGCCATCGATACGAATATCGTGAGTATGTGCTAATTTTTAGGTGACTCCAATGGCAAACGCAAAATTGTCCAGCTTCGAATTTGGCAGAGCGACTAAGCCCCGGTTCGAACTTGACACTTGCTGCGATGCGGAGATCAGCACACAGGGAGTGTCATTTGAACATCTATGTAGGCAACTTATCGTTCGACGAGACGGATGAGACCTTGGAGGCCGCCTTCGCGGTACACGGCGAGGTGCAATCTGCCAGAGTAATAGCCGACCGTGAAACTGGCCGTTCTCGAGGTTTCGGATTCGTCGAGATGCCGAATCAACAAGAGGCCGAGGCCGCAATATCGGCCCTGAACGGCACCGAACAAAGAGGCCGGACGTTGACGGTCAACGAGGCCAGGCCGCGGGGAGACCGAGGCGGCGGTCAGGGCAGGCGTTCCCGCTGGTAGGCTAAACCGGAACGGTTCGGACCATCGCACCGCTCCCAGCCGGCATCTGGCGGGAGTGGGACTTGCGATCCTCCGTAAGGTACGGTCGGTACTGCCCGTTTCGGGAGTCTTCAGGCTCGTGGGGCATTCCCGTACCAATTGGGGCATCGTAGCCAGGCGCTGCCCGGCCAGTCGAAAACCGGGCTTACCGATTTCGAACTGGCCGCAGCCTGAGCTGGGCGTCAGGAGTCCGCGCGACCGTCGAGCTCCTGCGCAAGCCGGTCCAACTCCTCGTACACCCTGGCCAACTCGCGGTCTGACTCGCTCGGCCAGAAGTAGGGACTGACCTTGACGCCGCCGAAGTGCTGCACGATCTCGGGGTGATCGTCTACCACGGCGTCGGGGCGCACCGTCACGCCCAACTCAGGCAACCGCTCCTCGAACTTCTCTGTCGGCTTTTCGAGGACGTCGACAACGAGGTCGAAAAGGCCCAGTCGCTTCACTTCGTCCGTCCGTACGCCCACTCCGGACCAGATATAGAGCGTGTGACCGTCTTCGTTCAGCCTTTCAAGCGTCTGGCGCGCCAGCGGTCGCAACTCACCCGTGTAGGCGATCAGCGTGTAATCGATGTCGAAGTAGATGTTCACTAACGGTGCTGCCGTGGACGCTCAAGAGCGGGTCCCAAAATCGGACGGTCAAAAAGCCTACACCAAAAAACGCCATGCCCGGCCGTATGAACCAAAACAACGCCCGACCACAAACACCTACGATTCGGTCAACACCGTCTTCCCAAGTTACCCGTCCGTCTGAGCCAAAAAAACGTCCGAACGCAGCCACGCTCGAACCGGTCGACGACCGTCATCCGAGTTAACCGGACGTCTGCAATAAAATGCCACCTACGAACCGGTCGGCAACCCTAGAATGAGTTACACACCCGTCTAAGCCAAAGAAAAGAGGTGGGGATGCCCGTCGACTACGACAAGCGGCAGCACGTCGCATACGTGACCATCAACAACCCGCGCAAAGCCAACATCCTTGACCGAGACATCTCACAACAGCTCTCGGACGCATGGATCGAGGCGTGGGAGGACCGCGACGTTCGGGCCGTGGTCATAACCGGCGCCGGCGACCGGCATTTCTGCGCCGGGCACAACCTCGAAGCGTTGGCGGACCTCACGCCGGACGACCGGGAACGGTACACGATCGAACGGCTCGTCTGGCCTCCCGCAGGCACGGTGAACGGGACGCGCGTCGGGGCAGACGGCAGGATGGGCGACCACTTTCCGCGGATCTGGAAACCCGTCGTAGCGGCCGTTAACGGCTGGGCCGCCGGAGCAGGTTTCTACCTGCTGCTGTCGTCGACCGACATTCGGATCGCGTCCGACAAGTCCCGCTACTTCCTCGCCATGACCTCCCGCGGCAGTGTCGGCGCGGGCCCGGGCGCCACGTTGCTCATGCGGCAGGTCCGCTACGCCGACGCCATGCGCATCCTACTGATGGACCAGCCGGTCAACGCCGACGAAGCGCTGCGGATAGGGCTGGTCAACGAAGTCGTGCCGCATGGCGAACTGATTGCCAGGGCCGAAGAAGTCGCCGCACACCTTGCCTCGATGCCGCCGGTCGCCGTTCGCTTCATGAAGGAGTTCGCCATCCGGTTCCGAGACGTCCCGACCGACGCCGCATGGCAGGTGCAGCACCTCATGAACTCATTCGTCACCGCCACCACTACAGACGTCGATGAGGCCAGGGAAGCGTTCGTAGCGAAACGGGACGCTGAATACACAGGCGGCCTGAGACGCCGGGGCGAGCCATTCCCGGACATGACCGAAGAAGACCGCCAGGCCTTCGACCAGATACTGCGCGCACAAGGCATACCCCGCCCCTGACTGCCCATCCCACAACCACGCAAAACCGGCAGGCAGACCCTCTCTTTTGCCGTCTTCACCGACCCCGATCGGGGACTCAGGGGCAGCGGTGCGCGGCTACCCCCCCACCCGTTCTCACGATCCCGGGGTAGCCTGCCCCGTACTCGATACGGGGTCGTGCCGTACCTGATCCGGTACCCAGGAGCGGGGCGCGGCTACCACATAAACCCACGACACCACCAAAAACCCTCACACCCCAACACCCGTCGTAGGGGAGGGTTTCAAACCCTCCTCGGGGAATCCCCGGGGCGCGGCACCACCCAAACCGCCTCCGCGACATTACCACCAAGGCGTTCACACCCCCACCCCGTCGTGCCGGACTTGATCCGGTACCCAGGTGAGGGGCGCGGGTATACCCAAAACCACCCTTCCCACGCACCCCACCCTCGACTCAGCCACGCCATACCGACAAACCTCTGGCACCCCCACCCCGTCGAGCCGGACTTGCTCCGGTACCCGCGGTAGACGGGTGGCGCAGCAGGGACACACCCAGAACACCTCCACGTGAGACCGACACACACAACCACCCCTACCGTCATTCCGGCGAAGGCCGGAACCCAGGGGCAACGGTGCGCGGCTACACCCCAAACCCCCATCCCCACACCCCTTCCGCCATCCCCCTGTTGACCACATCCGCCTCCAGGCGTTACTGTAGAACATATGTACGACTGCCAATGCCAGACCATAACCGAAGAACAGACCCAGACCCTCGCCGAAGTCGCCCTCGAGGTGACCGACAACGGCCGCATTGTTCTCCAATTCCTGGCCGACGTGGTGCAGGGAAAGCTGGAAGGCGCGACGCTCTGGTACCGCATGGAAGCCGTACGGCAATTCCGCGCATTTGGCATCGAAATCCCTGAGGTCGTCATCGAGGCCGCCGAAGAAGCGGCCGAACCCCGCACGGAATCTGACGCTGCGGACCCGGCCGCCTCATCCTGCCCAAGAGACGAACTCATTGAATTCGTAAGAAACGAGACCGACAACGGCAAAGACGTTCTCCGCTTCCTCCTGGACGTGGTGCGGGACCGTGTCGCAGACGCCAAGTTGTACCACCGCATCGCAGCCGCCAAAGAACTACGCCATTACCTGCTGGACGACTGCTATCACGACTGCGACGACGAGGAATGGGACGACGAGGAATGGGACGATGATGATGATGATGTCGAAGAAAAAATCCTGAACGACGATGACGACCCGTTCGACTTCGACAACTACGACTACAAGGAATACCAGAAAGATCGATGCGGCGAACGAGCCCTTGTGCACATCTACGGCGGAACGGACGCCGAGAGGCTCGCAGACAGGGTTGCGGAAAAGCACCTGCGAAAGGTGCTATCGGAAGGACCCGGACCCGACCGCGACATGACCCCGATCGAAAACCCAGAGGACGACCCCTATTGCAAAGGGCATTACGGCTACAGGGCCCTGCGCATCTCCTACGGCAACAACGACACCGTCAGGGTCGCCACCAAAGCCGTGGCGGAATATTACAAGTACAAATACTGGCGCCTCATAAATGAAGACGGCAGCCTCGCAGCCGGGGCCGACACGGCGTCACTCGATCCCAACACCCTCCAATACCTCGAACGCAGCCGCCACCTGCTAACCAACCCCCCAAAAAACCCAGACCCTCTCCCACGGGTCACACACGAACCCACCGAACAACCTCCCGCGCCAACAAAACCCCCATCTCCCTCCACACCCGACCAACCTGACGATCCCTCCGTAGGGGAGGGTTTCAAACCCTCCCGTGACCCTCAACACCCGTCAAACGAACCCGGCGAAGAACCTCCCAAGCCCCGCAAGAAAACACGCCGGATAATCCACCTCGGCCCACCCGACGAAGAAGACCCGCCGGACGACAACCCGCGCCCCTACAGGGACCCCGACGAAATAAGAATCCCCCTCCGCGACTTGGTGAGATACACAGGCGGCCCCTTGTAGCAGGGCCACTTCCCAGCCGTCATACCCATCAACATATCCGGGACACCCCCCACCACACCACTCCCGCCAGGGGTAGCCTGCCCCGTACTCGATACGGGGTCATCCCCGACCTCCGTACCCCGTCTTCCCCGGACGCCGTACCCCGTCTTCCCCGACGCAGATCGGGGACCCAGGTGGGCGCGGCTACCACCCAAACCCACAAAACCACCAAACACCCTCGCACCCCACCACCCTTCGTAGCGGCGGGTTTCAAACCCGCCTTGGGGGGAAAGGGGCGCGGCTTCCACCCACAACCGCCAAGCTACCCCCTCCCCGACGTGCAGGACGCCGATGAGGTAGCCTGCCCCGTCCTTGATACGGGGTCATCCCCGACCTCCGTACCCCGTCTTCCCCGGACGCCGTCCCCCGTCTTCCCCGACGCAGATCGGGGACCCAGGTGGGCGCGGCTACCACCCAAACCCACAAAACCACCAAACACCCTCGCACCCCACCACCCTTCGTAGCGGCGGGTTTCAAACCCGCCTTGGGGGGAATGGGGCGCGGCTTCCACCCACAACCGCCAAGCTACCCCCTCCCCGACGTGCAGGACGCCGATGAGGTAGCCTGCCCCGTCCTTGATACGGGGTCATCCCCGACCTCCGTACCCCGTCTTCCCCGGACGCCGTCCCCCGTCTTCCCCGACGCAGATCGGGGACCCATATGGGCGCGGCTACCACCCAAACCCACAAAACCACCAAACACCCTCGCACCCCACCACCCTTCGTAGCGGCGGGTTTCAAACCCGCCTTGGGGGGAACAAGGGGCGCGGCTTTCACCCACAACCGCCAAGCTACCCCCTCCCCGTCGTGCAGGACGCCGATGAGGCAGCCTGCCCCGTACTCGATACGGGGTCTTCCCCGGACGCCGTCCCCCGTCATCCCCGACCCCGATCGGGGACCATTTGGATGTCAACGGGGAAAGGGCCAGTATGGGGTGTTGGTTCGGGGTGGCTTGAAGTGTCTGCCACGCGGTGATTGCAAGGCCAGAACACTTGTGCTAGTGTCTACCTGTCACTGCGCCGCCGGAATTGGAGTGGCGCTGGTCCCCGAAAGCTGAAAGTTGGGAGCAAATAGATGAAGGGTACGTCCACCCGAACGGCCAAGAATGTGAACGGAAGCGGCACCGAGCGCGAGAAGACCCTCGAACTGGCCTTGGCGCAAATCGAAAAGGCCTTTGGAAGAGGGGCCGTTATGCGCATGAGCGAGGCCGAATCGCTCGACCGCACCGTAGACGCCATCCCCACCGGCTCGATTGCGCTGGACATGGCCCTCGGTGTGGGCGGGCTGCCCCGCGGCCGGATCGTCGAGGTCTTTGGCGCAGAGTCGGCCGGCAAGTCGACCCTCGCGCTGCACGTCATCGCAGAGGCGCAGAAGAAAAACGGCACGGCGGCCTATATCGACGTTGAAAACGCCCTCGACCCGACGTACGCGAAGGCGTTGGGAGTGGAGGTGGACAAGCTCCTCATTTCGCAGCCCGACTCAGCTGAGCAGGCGCTCGAAATCACGGATTACCTTGTACGCAGCGGCGCTCTCGATATAATCGTGGTCGACAGCGTGGCCGCGCTGGTGCCGAAGGCAGAGCTCGAGGGTGAAATGGGCGACGTCCACATGGGCTTGCAGGCCCGCCTGATGTCGCAGGCCCTGCGCAAGTTGAGCGGCTCGATCAACAAGACGAGCAGCGTCGTCATCTTCATCAACCAGCTTCGAGAGAAGGTGGGGGTGATCTTCGGCAATCCTGAGGTGACGCCGGGCGGCAGGGCGCTGAAGTTCTATTCCTCAGTGCGCATTGACCTGCGCCGGTCAGAATCCATAAAGATCGGAAGCGACATCATCGGCAACCGGGTGCGGGCGCGCGTGGTGAAGAACAAGGTGGCCCCGCCATTCAAGAAGGCGGAGATGGAGATCATCTACAACGAGGGGATCAGCAAGGAAGGCGCGCTACTCGACCTGGGAGTCGAACGCGGTGTGTTGTCCAAGCGAGGCTCTTTCTTCTCCTTTGGCGAGACTCGCATCGGACAGGGACGCGAGGCGTCCAGGCAGTTCCTGCGGCACAACACGGACATTCGTGACGAGATCGAGGCAGCGATCCGCGGATCGGTTTAGACCGAAACGGACCAGGCGAACCCGCTCAAACTACGCCTTTGCAAAACCCCCTCTCCTGGAGGGAGAGGGTTGGGGTGAGGGCGAAACGCAAGTTGAAATCAGGCCGCTGGACCCCTCTGTCGCCGGCCAATCGAACGTTACGCAAAGGTCTCTTTGGGCGGAACGGGCCCGACGGGGGGCGCGGCTTAACCACTTCCTCTCCTGGGGGAGAGGATTGAGGTGAGGGCGCCACGTCGTACAACCGGCATCGTCTTATCGATCAAGGGACTTACGATTTCACCTTGTGCCCTCACCCCCGTATCGAGTACGGGGCAGACTTTAGCCCGCTCCCACGGAACGGGAGAGGGGGCTATTGAGACAGGCTCCAAGAGGCGCCCTAACGACTGACAAGCGGTCGACGGCAGCGACTTCACGTCGCGATATAGACTTTTCCCTATAGAACGGGTTATGGATTCACCGGCCTTGTGGCCTGCGGACCCGTCAAGTAGGGAAAAGAAGTGGTCCTCTCAATCGTCATTATCGTCGTGGCCCTGGCAGGCAGCGCGTTCATCAGCGCGTCCGAGGCCGGGCTGCTCGCGGTCAACCGCGTGCGTATCCGTCGCCTCGCGGCGGAGGGCAATCGCCGTGCCGCGGCGGCCACGAGCATTCTAGGGGAGCACGAGAAGTTCTTTGGCTCCATCCTGCTCACCGGCAACATCTTCAACATCCTGATTGCATCGGTCGGCACGGCGCTCGCCATAAGGATCGGCGGCGACTCCGGCGCGGCGGTCGCAGTCGCCACCGCGATCACCACGGTGCTGATTGTCGTTTTCGGCGAACTAACCCCAAAGTCGGTTGCCACGCTGGCCGCGGAACGATGGTCGCTCACGGCGGCGCCCGCGGTGCGTGCCCTGATGGTCGTAATAGGCCCTTTCGTCTACCTGTTCACCCTCATACCACGGGGCATGACCAAACTGTTGGGCGGACGCGAAGCCCTCCGGACGCCGAGCGTCACGGAAACCGAGTTGCGCATGCTCATCGACATGGGAGAGGAGGAAGGCACGGTCGAATCGACCCAGGGTCAGATGCTGGAGAAGATCTTCCGTTTCGGGGAGACCGAAGTGAGCGAGGTGATGACGCCGCGTCCCGAGATCGTCTGGGTGAACGCCGATACGCGCTTCAGCGAGTTCCTGGAGATCTACCGTGAACACCCGCACACACGTTTTCCGGTGTACGACGAAGAGGAGGACGACGTGGTCGGGGTTCTTTCGGTGAAGGACGCCATGGCTTCATTGGCCGGCGGCGAACTAGACCTGGACCAGCCGGTCGCCAGGATCATGCGGACGGCCCTGTTCGTGCCCGAGACGAAGCGGCTCGACGACCTGTTTGACATGCTCCAGCAGACCGGTCACAAGATGGCGTTGGCGGTCGATGAATTCGGAGGGGTTGCGGGAATTATCACTCTCACCAGGGTCGTGGAACAGATTGTCGGCAGGACCGGGGAGGAGGGACGGAGACCGGAGGAGCGCATCGTTACGATCAGCGAAAACACGTTCGTCGTTGACGGCGGCATGTCGGTGGACGATGTGAACGACGAACTCGAACTAGGAATCCCCGAGGGCGATTACGACACGGTCGCTGGGTTCGTAGTGGACCTGCTGCAACACATTCCGGAGGTGGGCGAAAGGCTGCGCTACAACGAGTTGCGCATGCAGGTGCTGGAAATGGACGGCCGCAAGATCTCTCGTATCACCGTCAGGCGTGGGCCGCGGGTGCTGGAGCAGGACGAAGCCTGATGGCCGCGAGGGCAAAGACGACCCGGTTCGTGGACGCGGTCGACGCCGGATTGCAACGGTGCGGAGTCGACTTCGAACAGCCACTTCTGCTCGCGTATTCCGGCGGGCCGGACTCGTCGGCGTTGCTGCTCGCCTGCATCGCGTTGAAGGACCGGCGCGGGCTCGACATCATTTCAGCCCATTTCAACCACCGCCTGCGCGGAGACGAGTCCGACCGCGATGCCGACCATGCCGCGGCGGTCTGTCGCCGTTATGGTGTCGAGTGCATCATGGGATCGGGAGACACTCTCGCCCAGTCACGACAGACAGGCCAGTCATTAGAGGCGGCGGCACGCGAGCTCAGGTACGCCTTTCTGGCCGATACCGCCAAAGCTACAGGCGCACAGGCGGTGGCGACCGGTCACACGATGGACGACCAGGCCGAAACGGTGCTGCTCAACATCACGCGGGGGTCTGGCCTGCGCGGCTTGTCAGCGATGCGCAGCGCGGTTGATTTGCCAGTCCCGGGTAGTGTGGACCCTTTGCGCGTAGTAAGGCCTATGCTGGGACTCCACAAGAGCGCAGCGGCCGAGTTCTGCCTGCACCGCGGGCTGTCGCCACTTCTCGACAGTAGCAACGAAGACACACGCTTCCCTCGTAACAAGCTGAGGCGTGATGTAATCCCTGACCTCGAGAAGATCAACCCCAATGTCGTCGAGGCCATCTGCCGGCTTGCCCAGACCGCCCGCGACGACTTCGAAGTCATTGACGCTGTTTCAGCCGAAGCCTTCGGCGCTGGGGTGATCACCGGAGACGGCTACGCCGAAATCTCCAAAGTCGCAGTAGGCGGCCTGCCGGTACCGGTAGCCAGACGGGTGCTGACGGCTGCCTACGAGTCCGTCTCAGGAACGCTCGACGGCCTGGAATCCGCACACGTCAACGCCATGATTGACGTGGCAACAGGTAGGGCTGGAATGTCGGTCGACCTTGCTGATGGCGTAACGATGACGGGGGACCGGCATACCGCAAGGCTTGCCGCCCCTGGGCGACGGGATGCCGATTGCCCGTACCCGTCCGCCGTTCACGAAGAAGCCCTGTCCGTGCCGGGCGAAATCGACCTTGCGGACGGGTTCAGGCTGGTCGCGGAGATACGCCGCGGCAATGTGGGTGAACCGGGAAGAGAATGGACTGCAACACTCGACCCGGCCATCCTGGACAGCGCGCTCCTGGTCAGATCCCGAAGGCCCGGCGACCGGTTTCACCCGCTCGGGATGCCCGGCCCGGTCAAGTTGCAGGACTTCTTCGTAAACGCGGGTGTGCCCCGCAGGTGGCGCGACAGGGTCCCGCTGGTGGAGTCGAGGGCCGGAATCGCCTGGGTAGCGGGCCATCGACCCGCCGAGTGGGCGAGATTGGGCCACGCGGCGGATCGGGTGCTGCGGCTGGAGTTGAAAGGTCCCGGCTAGAGTACCCTGACGAGCCGGAGGTTGTCGGTCACGCCCGGTATTCGGCCGCGTTTTGCGATCGGACTGCCGTCGATTTCCTTGATGTCGCACGTCATCTGCACCGGTGACGCCCCGGCGATGTACTGGCCGACCACGAAGACGTTCACCGGTGTTTCCGTTTCGACAAACTCGGTGATCCGTTCAGGGGTCAAGCCGCCGCTGACGTAGATGTCGACGTGCCTGAACCCCGCAAGGTCCAGCCTTGCACGCACCTCGTAGACCAGGTCCGGCGTCACGCCTCCCCGCTCGGCGGGTGTGTCCAGGAGTACGCCGCGCAGGCGCTCCCGCAACGAACGGGCCACGGCGATGGACTCTTCGGCCTCGTCCTTGAACGTGTCCACAAGCGCCACCCTGGGCACTTCAGGCGGCATGTGCCTGTCGAACGACATGGTCGCCCTCACCGTGTCTCCTACAAGCAGCACGTAGGCGTGAGGCATGCCGCCCCACGGCGTCAGCCCGGCGAGACGGGCGCCCAGCAGCGACGAGCACGATACGCAGCCGCCTACGACGGCCGAATAGTCCATGATGCCGCTGACCGACGGATGGACGCGCCTGGCGCCAAACGAGACGACCGGAATGCCCTGAGCCGCTTCGACGCAGGTCCTTGCCGCAGAAGCCCACCCGGAACCGGATGCGAGCGTCCCGGCCACGGCGGTCTCATAAAGCCCAAAAGATGCGTACGGCGCCCGTATGCGCAGGCACACCTCTCCGGCTTCCACCGAAGATCCTTCCGGCAGTGACCAGACTTCCCTTCCCGTCTCCGGCAGGACTCGGCTAAGGAGCGGCACCACCTCTCCGATTCCTGCGAAGATGCAGTCCTCCCCGGGGTAGAACTCCATGACCACGTTGGGGTTGATGGACTCCTGGCGGAGGATCGTAAGGGTGCGGTGCAGGTAGATGTCGGCGGTGTCGCCAACAAGCACCGGTCGTGCAATTTCAGGCTCGTTTGTAGTCATAGTGGTCTTTCGACATTACTTGGCCGTGTCGGCATTCACGTTCACGTGCAACAGTACTGGGGGCCAACTCTATCGACGGCCCAAGTTGGGGGTCAAGGGCCGCGATCCGGCCGCGGGAGACCACCGAATCTCAGGCGGAGCAGGCCCTTGATGTCTTCCCATGCAGTCGAGACCACCTTGACCCGCGTGTCCGGATCGTCCTCCCAGTGGACGGGTATCTCTTTGATGCGGTAGCCGGAGTTCTCAGCGATCAGCAGCAGCTCGGTGTCGAAGAACCAGTGGTTGTTCTTGACCAGGGGGGTCAAGTCTGCCGCCGCCTCAGCCGAGATCGCCTTGAAGCCGCACTGCGCGTCTTTGAAGCCGGTCAGGAACATCGACCGGAAGAGCAGGCTGTAGCCGCGCGACGTGATCTCGCGCGTCAGGCTGCGCCCTATCACGTCCGAATCGGGCAGCAGACGCGAGCCGATGGCTATGTCGTAGCCTTGCTCAGCCACCGCGTCGACAATTTCGGGCAGGTGTTGCAAACCGGTCGAGAGGTCCACGTCCATGTAGCAGCGTACGTCGGCCTCGCTTTCCTGCCACGCCCGCTTGAGGGCCCGGCCGCGGCCGCGTTGTTCCAGCCTGGTGACGCGCACTCGCCCATCATTTGCGGCCAGTACGCGGGCCACCTCCTGCGTGCGGTCGGTGGAACCGTTGTCTGCCACCGTGAACGTCCAGTCGCGTGCAGGGTAGTCGGCAACGAACTCTGCAAGCGTGGAGATGCACCGGGGCAGGGCGCGCTCTTCGTTCAGCACCGGAATTACTATGTCGACTGAGGTGGTCATCTCGGCTGGTCAGGATTTTGCAGTCTGTAATCTCGCGGTAGTTGGGGCCTTCGAGTCAGTGCAGGAAGTGACGTACACCGGTGTGGACCATGGCGAGCCCAAGCCGGTCTGCCGCCGCGGTCGTCTCGTCGTCGCGGATCGAGCCGCCGGGCTGCACGATAGCTGTAACGCCTGCCTCGGCCGCCCGTTCTATTCCGTCGGCGAATGGGAAGAAGGCGTCTGAAGCGAGAGCCGCGCCGGTTGCCTGTTCGCCGGCAGCCTGTGCCGCGAGCGCAACGCTGTTGACCCGGTTTGGCTGGCCGGCCCCCATGCCGGCGATGGACCGGTCTTTGGCGATCAGGATTGCGTTTGAGCGGACGAACCTGCACGCCTGCCACGCGAATTCGAGATCGGCTTGCTCGCTCACTGTGGGCTTGCGCGCCGAGACGATATTCCACGCTGCGGGATCATCTGTTGAAGAGTCCGGGGTCTGCACCAGCGCGCCGCCCGAAATTGTCCTGACTTCGACCCGGGAATCTGACGCCGCGTTCACCCTCAGCACACGGGTCCTCTTGCGGCGTTTCAGGGCTTCCAGCGCGTCCGGTTCGTATCCCGGGGCAACGATGACGTCGAACAGCACGCCCTTCATGGCGGCGACGGTTGATACCGTGACGAGCGAGTTGAACCCGACGATGCCGCCGTAGGCTGATATGGGGTCTCCGGCCAACGCCCGGCGAAAGGCCTCGTCCTGCTGCTCCTGTACCGCCAGGCCGCACGGGTTGGCGTGCTTGACGATGGCGACGGCGTGCTCCGGGAACCCGTTTGCAATCCGCCATGCGCTGTCGGCATCGAAGTAGTTCAGGTATGACATCTCGATGCCGTGGAGTTTTTCGGCGTTGGCGACCCCGCCTGACTCGCCGGGCAGCGAGTACACGCCGCCGGCCTGGTGCGGGTTCTCGCCGTACCTGGGAATGCTCGCCAACGACCATCCGACGGTAAATTCGGCGGGCATGTCCGCTTCCGAGCCGACGTCTTGTCGCAGATAGGTGGATATGGCGGTGTCGTAGAGGGCAACGTGCTGGAACGCCTTCGCAGCCAGCCGCCGCCGTTCGTCGAGGGGAACGCCGCCCGAGGTGATCTGCGCCCCCACACTTTCATAGTCGGACGGGTCCACGACGATGATGACGTCCGGGAAGTTCTTGGCGGCTGCGCGTGTCATCGCCGGTCCGCCGATGTCGATATTCTCCAACGCGTCGTCGAGCGTCGCTTCGACCCTGCTAACGGTCTCGGTGAATGGGTAGAGGTTGTTGACGACAATGTCGATCGGCGTAATTCGGTGTTCGGCGATCTGCGCCATGTGGTCGGATACGGACCGCCTTGCCAGCACACCGCCGTGTATCGCCGGATGCAGCGTCTTTACGCGCCCGTCCAGGATCTCCGGGGATCCGGTCACTTTCGACATCTGGAGCACTTCGAGCCCGGCCGCCTGTAACTCCCCGAACGTCCCTCCCGTGCTGACGAGGCGGTATCCGGCGTCGGCCAGTACGCGGGCAAATTCAACCAGGGCGGTCCTGTCATAGGCGCTCAGGAGCGCGTAACCGCGGGTCTGTCTTTCGTTCATGCGCACGCCAGCCGGTTCACGTTATACGTTCCGACCCTGCTCCAACGAACCTCACGCGGCCGGGGCCTTCCTGTTCGACCACCCTGCCGAGTTCCCATGACTCCGGCACGTCCTCGCGCACCGAATCGGCGTCGCCGGCGTCGACGACGATCACCATGCCTACACCCATGTTGAAGACGCGAAACATCTCACCGGTCTCCACGCCGCGACTCTCGATCAGGCGGAACAGGGGAGGGACGGCCCACGTGCTTACGTCGACCTCCGCCGCCAGTCCGGGCGCAAGTGAACGGGGAACGTTCTTGTAGAAGCTTCCGCCGGTTATGTGCGCCAGTCCCTTTATGCGGGTCAGCACCGGCCGCAGTTCGGCCAGGTACTGCCGGTGCGGCGCCAGCAGAGCCTCTCCCAGTGTGCGGCCGTCGTCCGGGACGGGAGATTCCATGACCGCCGGGTTCTCGTCGATGCCGAAAACGGACCGGACCAGCGAGTACCCGTTCGTGTGCAGGCCGCTCGAGGGCAAGCCGAGCAGTATGTCGCCGGGTTGAGTTGCGTCCGGTGTGAGCAGACGGTCTCGGTCGACAGCGCCGACGATGAATCCGACAAGGTCGAAGTCCCCAGCCTCGTAAATGCCTGCCAGCGTGGCGGTCTCGCCCCCAAGCAACGAACAGTTGGCCTTGGAGCAAGCGTCCGCAAGTCCCGAAATGAGACCGGCCACCATCTCCTCGTCCAACTCACCCACGCCGATGTAGTCGAGGAAGAACAGCGGCGACGCGCCTGCCGGAAGGATGTCGTTTATGCAGTGGTTGACGATGTCGTGGCCAAGCGTGTCGTAACGTCCCAACGCCTGGGCGATGCGGACCTTCGTCCCCACGGAGTCGGTGCTGGACACGAGCAGCATGTTGCCGTCCGGGTCGGGGTCGAAGACCCCGCCGAAAAACCCCGGGCCGCCGACCACGCCGGGCCCGAGGGCGTTTGCGGCAAGCGACTTGATCCGTTCCTTGACGGCTGCGGCTTTGTCGAGATCGACGCCCGCGTCACGATATGTGCGGCCGGTCGTGTTCACGGCCATCTACGCGTCTCCGGAGGGGCCCCGGGCCGGTCGTTCGGATAACCGGGGATACGGCCAAGTATATGGTCGGGCGGCCTGATTCAGTGGTGGGACTGGGTGGGATTCTGTTCGTTCGCCGTGCGTGAAATGGCGCGAATCACGCCATCTACACCGGGCTGAGTTGCATCTTGTCCATCTCGAGTTGCACAGGAATCGGATATTCGCCGGTGAAACAGCCCTTGCAGTAGTTGTCGCCGCTGGTGTCCACCGCTCGCATGAGGCCGGGGACATCCAGGTAACCCAGCGTATCGGCGCCGATATAACGGCAAATCTCGTCGACCGTCATGTTTGCAGCGATCAACTCCCCGAGCGTCGCCATGTCGACGCCGAACGGACAGGTGGAGACGATGGGCGGCGCGGCCACGCGGACGTGAATTTCGCTCGCCCCGGCTGCCCGTAGCATCGCGATGACGCGCGTTGTAGTCGTGGAGCGGACGATCGAGTCGTCTACTACCACCACGCGCCTTCCGTCGATTATTTCCCTCATGGCGTTGAACTTGGTCTGAACGCCCACGTTGCGCATCCGTTGGTCCGGTTCGATGAACGTACGGCCGACGTAACGGTTCCTGATGATGCCTTCGCCGTACGGGATTCCGGCGGCGGCGGCGAATCCGATGGCGTGAGGAGTGGATGAGTCCGGTACGCCCATCACCAGGTCCGCTTCGACCGGGTGGAGCTTGTACAGTTCGGCGCCCATACGCGTGCGGGTCATATAGGTGAGCTTGCCGTCGAGGATGCTGTCGGGACGGGAGAAGTAGATGTGCTCGAATATGCACATCGAATGAGCGCCCGACGCACCGGGTCGCCGGTATGACCTGACCCCACCCGAATTGATGATCACCGTCTCCCCCGGCAACAACTCGCGTTCCAGTTCAGCCCCGATGTTGTCGAGCGCGCACGACTCCGACGCCAGCACCCAACCGCCATTCAAGCGGCCGATGCACAACGGCCGCACGCCGAGCGGGTCGCGTATTCCGATCAACTCGTCGTGGGTGAGAATCACCAGGGAGTACGCGCCTTCCATGCGCCGCATGCAGTACGCAGAACGCTCTTCCCAGGTCGCGCCCGGCGCTTTGGCGAACATGTGGGCAATGACCTCGGAATCGGTGGTGCCCTGGAACTCTACGTCCCAGTACCGGGACAACTCGCGCCGCAGCCGGGGGGCGTTGATCAGGTTCCCGTTATGGCCTAAGGCGAGCTTGCCCGCGGGGCCGTCGGCCAGGAGGGGCTGGGCGTTGCACTGTTCGCTCGAACCCATCGTCGAGTAGCGGGTATGACCGATAGCGATCGGACCCGGCAACTCGGAGAGGTCTTCTTCGCGGAACACCTGGTTGACGAGGCCCATGCTGGTGCGCGTGTGGAGCCGGAAGCCGTCTGACGATGAGATGCCGGCGCTCTCCTGCCCGCGGTGCTGGAGGGCGAAGAGTCCGAAGAAAGCGTTCCGGGCGGCGTCCTCATTGGGGAGATATACGCCGATAACGCCGCACGCTTCGCGCGGCTTGTCGCTATCCGGTTGCCCGGATTCAGGGCCTGGTACCTGGAGCACGTCTCCGCCTGTAAGGGCAGGTGCTGGGAGCTATGGTCGGATCCGCACGCCTGGATCAAGCCGCGTCACGGCGTTGTTCCTACCGGCTCCGACGGAATTTGTCGCCCCCTGCACTTAGCATTGTGATTCTACGCACAATGTCCGGGAACGGCAATGATGTGGTCGGTATCCGGCTGAAGCTCCGGGCGAGTGGGTCGCAAGGTCAGGTGAGTTCGGGTTTGGCAATCAAAATAAAGAACTCGCGGTTTCCCTTGTCGCCCAGGATGGGGGAAGCTGCCAGGTTGAGGACGCGTAGGCGTAAGGATGTGGCCCAGTGGACGAACTGGCCGATGATTTCGGCATGGGTTAGGGGGTCTCGTATGATGCCGCCCTTCCCGACTTTTCCGGGCCCGGCTTCGAACTGCGGTTTGAGCAGAACGATGATCACGCCATGGTTATTGAGATGTGCAAGCATCGGCAGCAGGATTAGGCGAAGCGAGATGAACGAGACATCGGCCGTAATCAGGTCAACCTGTTCCGGGAGGGCGAATCCCATGCGGGCGTTGACACGTTCCATCGACACGACGCGGTCGTCGTTGAGAAGCCGGTTGTGCAACTGACCTCGGCCTACGTCGACCGCGTACACCCGCGTCGCGCCGCGTTGGAGAAGGCAGTCGGTGAACCCGCCAGTTGACGCCCCAACGTCCAGAGCCGTCTTGCCGCCTGGGTCTATCTCAAGCGCGTCGAGGGCGTGTTCGAGCTTGTCGCCGCCGCGGGATACGTAGCGCGGCCTCTCCTTAACCAGCACCCTCTCGTCCTCTCGGACACGCAGGCCGGTGGTGGGGCGTGTTCGCCCCCTACCAGGCAATGTGACCAGCCCCGCCATGATCAGGGCGCGGGCCTGTTCACCGGAATCCGCGAGGCCGCGATTGACGAGGAGCCTGTCAAGCCGGACTCTGCCGGGGTTCTTTCGAGATTTGTCACCCACGGTCACAGTGCATCACAGCTTCCGTCAGTCCCGCAACGTTTAGAATTTGCCGGTTGAAAGTCTCAATCATGCGAATTTCACTCACGACCATCTTCCACTCATGACGACCGCAGCCGCGTCGGAAAACCGGACATACCTGGCCGTAGCCCGAGGACTTGTGCGTTCCGCCAGACCGAGGCAAATGGCGAAGAACGGGCTGGTCCTGGTGCCGGTCTTCTTCACCATCAACAAGTGGTGGGATACGGACGACGTCGGCGGCATGCTGGCGATAGTGGGCCTCGGGCTGGCCGCGTTCGTCCTGTTCACGCTTATGTCGGGCGCGGTGTACCTGGTCAACGACGCTCTCGACGCAGAGAGCGACCGCGCCCATCCGGCGAAGCGTCACCGCCCGATCGCCGCCGGCATAGTGCCCGTGCCGCTGGCGTTCGGGACGGCAGGGGTTTTGGCCGTGGTTGGCGTCGCGGTGTCGTTCCTGATGTCGTACGACATGGGTTACGTGGCGCTGGGGTACATCGGCCTAAACGCGGCGTACAGCCTGGTGTTGAAACGCGTCGTGATCCTGGACGTGTCGGCGATCGCAGCCGGGTTCGTACTCCGGGCGACCGCGGGATCGCTCGCCATCGATAAGCCCGCGTTGACCCGGCTCGGCGTCGAGACCTCGCTGGACCTGACGATTTCGCCGTGGCTCTACGTGGTGACGGCGTTAGGCGCACTGTTCATCGCCCTGGCCAAGCGCAGGTCGGAACTCGCCGAGGCGGGTGAAAGATCTGCCTCGCAGCGTCCCATTCTCTCCGAGTACTCGTTGCCGTTCCTCGACCAACTGATGGCCATCGTGGCCACATCCACGCTCGTGGCGTACACCCTCTACAGCTTCAGCGGCGGGATCACCGGGGCGAACGTGCCGGAGAACAACGCCATGATGCTCACCGCGCCGTTCGTGGCGTACGGACTGTTCCGGTACCTGTACCTGGTGCACCGCGGCAACAGCGCGGAGACGCCGGAAGAGATCCTGCTGACCGACAAGCCGTTCATCATCAACATCGCGCTTTGGATTGCTGTTGCTTCTACTGTGTTGATTTTGAACACGTAATTCCAGGTTGACGGGCGCTTGTCCCCCGGCCGAGGAGCCTGCTAGAACTTGAAGCCCAGTTCGAGTTCGGCGCAGATTGAATTGAGCCACTCGACTACCTCGGGGTGGTAGGGGATGCCCTTCTCGCTCCTCTCCAGTTCCTCTTCGTACTCGGGCAGTCCGGCGTAGTAGACGCGTTCGTGGCCCGGCGCGGGCGGCGTCTCGCGGAGTCCCCGCAGGAATGTGTCAATGTCCTCCTTGAAGGAATCGACATCCGTGAACGCGTCGATGCGGTAGGCGCCGAAGTATGAGCCTCCCCCGGCCAGGTCCCCGTTCGTTTCCGATCCGGACAGCGTGGCGCCCATGATGGCGACGACGCAGGCGAAGCCGTAACCCTTGTGCGAACTGTTCTCCCTCGTGCCGCCGACCGGCAGCATGTACCAGTGGCGGCTATCTGCGTGGAGGTCCTCCCGGGGCGGCGAAGACTCGACCATGATCGGCGTGCCGTCCCAGTCGGCAAGCCATCCTGCGGCTGCGTTGACGCCCATTCTCTGGAGAAGGCGGATCTTGTTGCCCGCTACCTGCGTCGTTGCGATGTCGAAAATGAATGGTGGCTCTTCCTTCGCCGGAACGGCCCAGGCTATGGGATTCGTCCCGAAGCGAGGTTCTGCCCCGAAGGTGGGCAACAGCGCTGCTCCGCCGCCTCCCGCCATGCACACGCCGATCATGTCGTGTTCAAGGGCCATGGCCGCGTGGTATCCGGCGGCGCCGACGTGTCCGGCGTTGCGCACCGCCACCGCGCCCATGCCGTGCGACTTCGCCTTTTCGATGGCCAGTTCCATGGCATCGGCGCCGACGTGCAGCCCCAGCCCGGCGTCGCCCTCCATGGTGGCGACGGCCGGAGACTCCCGAACGATCCTGGGCTGCGGTCGCGGGTTGGTCTGGCCGGTCTGGTAGCCGTGGACGTACATGCGCAGCATGTTCGAGATGCCGTGGGTGTCTATACCCTTGAGGTCTGCATAGAGGAGCACTTCGGCGCTGCGGTCGGCGTCGCCACGGGACAGCCCCATCTTCTCGAAAATGGCCGCAGTGACGGCGTGGACGTCGTCGGCTCGCAGGCGCACCGCCTCCGACTCTGGAACGTGGAATCTTTCGAGCATGACCGGCTCCCGAATACACTCAGCTAGCGCCGCATGGTAGCAGGAGGGGCGCGGTTTGGCGCGGGTGACAGAATGGGTATGTTAGGTAGTACTTACTCTCCAATTCGTGTCATGTACCAAGGGAGGCGATCGAGGTAGGCTTATGAATATGGACATTAGTGAGTTGCCGCCAGAGGTTCAGGAGCAGATCCGCGCCCTGGAGAACCTGCCTGACGACCAGATCGACACGACCGACGCGCCGGAGATTCTCGACTGGTCGGATGCGAGGCGAGGGGTCTTTTACCGGCCAGTGAATTAGCAGATTAGGCTATTCCGTCCCCCGAATAGCTGCCAGCAGGCTGCGGGGGGACGTGATGCTCTGGCCGGAGAGCAGGATGCCGACGCTGAACGTGCGGGCGGCTATCCAGGTCATGACCACCGCTGAAAGAGCAACTAAGGTGAGGGCTATTGCGATCTCGACATTCGACAATTCGCTCCCGGCGGCCATCCGCATCATGATCATCGTCGGAGCGGTGAAGGGGATGTACGTCAGGACCTTGAGCACGATGAAATCCGGAACGTTGATGATGAGGCCCACGAGCCAGACCGGGAGGCCGACGAGCAAGCTGAGCAGTCCCGTCTGACGCTGTCCCTCTGCCGAAGAGGAGACTACTGTGCCGACGAACATCGAAAAGGCTGAGAACAGGACGTAGCCGAGGACGAAACAGAACGACACGATGACAAGCGAGCGGGTCGAAATGGTCAATTCGCCGGCGACAGGTAACTGGTCCAGGATCGCCGGCGTCGCGAATGCTCCGACCAGTATCCAGACCGCAATGTGAAGCAGGCCAGCCAGCACGACAGCCGACAACTTGCCGGTGAGTATCGACATGGGAGACGCGGAGGTGATGAGCATCTCGACCATGCGCGTCTCCTTCTCCTCGGAGACGCTTCGGATTATCGTCCCGCCTCCGGTCATTACCGCAATCATCAGCAGGACACCGAAGAGCAGGAAGGCCAGCAGTTCCACCAGACCTTGCGCCACGTTTACGCCCGACCCCTCAACCGCGCTGGTCTCTTGCTCCACGTCAAACTGCTCGAAGTGGCCCGTGTCGAACGCGCGTGCCACGGATGGCGGAAACTGGCGGCCATAGGTCAGTGCGTCCTCAAGGAACGCCCTGAATCGCCACTCAGCCTGGCCGTTGTTGGCCCATAACGGGCCCCTGTCGCGGACCGTCCAGTAGTCCTCTATTCGGCCCGATTCGACGTAGTCGGCAGGCAGCACGAAGAGCGTGTCAATCTCACCGCTGCGCACCGCTTCGATGCCCTCATCCTTGCTGCCGAATTCCCGCAGAGGAGACTCGTCCTTGGCGGCGCCCGGCAGGATACCTGCGGGGTCGAAGTAGCCGAACGTAGTCTCTACACCGCCTTCGTCGGGCGCCGGCTCAGGAGCCGATGCGCCGGCGATGGCTTCATCCTGCGCATCCTCCAACAGGCCCACGACGAACCCCGTCACGGGGATTGCGGCGATCATCACCACGATTATCAGCACGGTGAAGAACATGAACCCCTTGTTGTGGACCTGCCGTCGAAACTCCTCCGCAAAGATGATGCGCAACTCATACGGCAGTCCGGGCACGGGTCACCTCCTCCACGAAAATGTCGTTCAGGGAAGGCAACGCCAGTTCGAAGCGTTCAACCTCTATTCCCGCGTCGAGATATGCACGGAGAATCGTCTCCTGCGTAAAGCCGTTGTCGATGGCGTAGTCGACGACTCCGCCGGGGAGACTCTTGCGCCTGGAGTTGGCCAGGGCAGCCGGAATGTCGCACTTCGCCTGCACATGCACCGAGTTGGCACCCCGTTGCCGCTTGATCTTTGCCAGGTCTCCGAAAAGCAGCAGACGGCTGTCCGAAATGAGGGCCACGCGTTCGCACAACTCCTCCACATCGGACATGATGTGCGTGCTGAACATGACGCTTGCGCCGGCTTTTTGCCGCTCCGTAAGTAACTCCTTCATCAACTCGACGTTCAGGGGGTCAAGCCCGGCGAATGGTTCGTCCAGGATGATGAATTCGGGGTCGTGGATGATTGCGCCTATGAATTGCACGAGTTGGGTCATCCCTCGGGACAGGCTCTCTACCTGCTTGTCGCGGTGCTCGTACAGGTTCACCCGTTCGAGCAGTTCGAGGGCGCGCTTTTCGGCCTCCGCAGCCGACAATCCCTTCAGCCGGCCCAAAAAACGGAGTACTTCCGTTACCCGTACTTTCTTTGTCAGCCCCCGCTCTTCGGGCAGGTACCCGACGCGCTTGAGGGCCTCGCGATCAGGTTGAGAGCCGAGGATACGTATTAACCCCGAATTGGGCCGGATGATGCCCAGGCACATGCGGATCGTGGTCGTCTTGCCGGATCCATTGGGGCCCAGGAAGCCGAACATCTCTCCGCGTTGGACGGCGAAGGTGACGTCGTCGACGACAGTTTTGCGGCCGAACGTCTTGGTCAGGCCGTCAATGTGGAGGACGGGTTCGGGCATCTTCACGCTCTGATGACAATTAGGATAAGGCCAGCGAACCCACGCGGGGCGGGTTGGTGCCCAAATAGCGCCCTTCGTACGTCATCGTTATGAAAGTATCCGGGACCATCCCTGGTCGTCTTACCGGCAAAAGAACGTCATCCCGCACCCCGATGCGGGGCCGGTATCCACGGTGGGGCGCGGAGGTGGGTACACCCGACAACTGCAACTGCCAACGGCCAGGCCCCACTTTCATATTTATGACCCGGATCAAGGCAGCCATGTCGGGCTGCTTGCATTCGTGAGCACGAGGCGCGATTCCTGCGTCGCAGTGTCGTAGACCCACAACTCGTCGACTGGATCGGTGAGAACCGTGCCGTCTTCGGCCCAGCGCAGGGTCCTCCACACAGCGAGCAGTTGGCCTGAGGCATCCCAGGAGACGCTGTTGGCGTCGTGGACTACGGAGACCATGATCGAGTCTAACTCGCCCGATTCGGCGTCCAGGAGGTACAGTTGGTGCCCCGGTGCGTCGCCGGGGCCCCTGTAACGACGGATGAGTGTAATCGTCCGGTCATCGGGGCTCCACGCCAGGTATCTGTCCATCGCGGGTCCGTCGCGTAATTCGACCGTGCCGGTCTCGCCCGTCTGGACATCGACTATTGACAGACTCGTCTCAACGACACCCCGCGGCGACTCGGCGATCGGAAACATGAGCCGGCTGGCATCGTTCGAAAATGCATGCAACGTGTTCATGAGGGTGTCGTGAAAATCGAACTCTGCAGCGATGAAGTCGTATACGAACACACCCGGGCCCGACGACTCCGGTGAGTCGGCGCCCCACGCCATCCGTCTGCCGTCGCGGGAGTACTTTGGCGCGTAGCCCGGCAATTCTCTGTTCGCAATTAACCTTCGTTCATTCGGAGGGTTAGTAAAGAGGTCCACGGCCCAGATCAGGGGGATTGGCGCCCGACCCGTCGAAAATCCGGGGTTTTCTACCCTTTCGAAGGCGACAATTGTGCCGTCCGGATGCCACGTTGGGTTGAATGCACTGGCTTGCTGAGAGTCGGTCAAGGTTGATAAATCGCCGCTGTCGAGGTCGAGGAGTTTCAGCCCGAAGTTGCCTGTAAGTTCGTCCCGCTCGGTAAACGCGACTTTCCTGCCGTCCGGACTGGGGTCGAATTCGCCCACCCCGCCGGGGCTGTGGGTCAACTGCGCGGCGGTCTCGGGATCGGCCGGGTCGACAGCCCAAATGTTGGCGATGCCACCCTCATCAGGTCGCACGAACAGGATGATCGAATTGCTGACCAGGAAATTGATTTCGTAGTCTTCCAGGACCTCACGTCCGCTCTTCCCCTGTGCCCCGCTCCTTATTGCAAATCGGTACTCGGTGCCGGGTTTCAGTTTGCCGCGCGGTTGAAAAACCACGCGGTCCCTGCGCCAACTAATCTCGCCGTCAACCTCCGGGTCTGAAGTGAAACGATCGGCAACGCTAGACCGGTCCATGGACTCGCTGAAGCGGAATGAGACCAGGCTCGTTTCGGTCGCCAGGCCCAGCGGGTATGCCTCCTCGATGCGTACTCCAACCCGGTCACCGACGGCGATGACCGCGATTACAAGACCGGCCAGGGCAAGGCTGGAAAGCAAGGCCAACCGGTCCAGAAGACCAAACTGATTCCAGCGCCGGAGGACCGCTTTCAATAGCCTGGAGTTCACCCGGTCCTCAGCGGTAGAGGTAGGGCTGGTCAGGGTCTTCGTCGGACACTTCGACGGCGCTGGCGACGATGATGGGCATCGATTCGCCTGTGAACTCGCCCACTTTCACCTCGCCAGTCACGCGTACCCAGGCGTCGGAGGGTATGTCTGACGAACCCTGCCACTGAACGGGTACACCTGCGAACTGGCCGTCCACCACGCAACAACTGATGAAGAGGCGAATCGCCACAAAGTGGTCCGGCGGGTATTCATCGCTGTGCTTTACGAACGCATCGACTTGCGCGGGCAGCCCGTTCAGTTTCGAAGGATCATCTGCTGTATTGAGAGCCGTGATCCAGTCGAGAACATTCCAGTCCAGAGTCTCGGCCGGCAAGGACTCGCCGCCCGATGACGAGGCTAGGCCGGTGTTGATCCGCCCTGATGCATCGGCCGCCCCCAATGGTCTCGACGGCACCAAAACTCCCAGCAGCACCGGGATCGCCAGTATGCCCACGGCGATCCATGAGACATGATCGAACGCGGGCCCCGAAAAGGCGGACCTGAGGCCGTCCCTGGCGGCAACCGCCGCGAGGACCAGGAGCAACGCGGCGGCCAGGTACGTGAGTGGGGCGTAGGCCAGGTTGATGTAGTTGGCTGCGTTGCCGCTGAGCAGGACAAATAGCAGGTACCCGCCGGTCGCGCCCATCACCGCGGACTTCAACCACGTACCGGCGGTCCCGCTCGAGTGGGTTGAACCGCGTCCGTGCCCCGCCCCCGCGTGGAAATGGTGTGCGTGGTCGTGGATTGACATATCGGTCACGCTGCCACGTTCAGGTTGTAGAAAATCGCCACGAGCATAGTCATCAACACTGGGAGGAGTACCAGGTAGGTCACGACCCTGGGCCGGAAGATGCCGAGGAACATCGTCACGCTCTTGATGTCCAGCATCGGACCCAGCGTGAGGAAGGCAAGGATGGAGCCGGTCGTGAATGTACCGACGAACGCCAGGGCGAGGAAGGCGTCTACGGTCGAGCACACACTGAGGACGAAGCCAAGAGCCTGCATGGCTATAACCGAGCCCACGGGGCCCTGGCCAATCGAAAGCACCAGGTCCTGGGAGGCAAGGGTTTGGATGCCGGCCGCCAGCAGACAGCCGATCACGAGGAATTTGCCGATCGAGAAAAACTCAGAGATCGCCAATTCAAGGCTATTGGTCACGCCGGACTTCCACGAGGTCGCATCACCTGCGACTTCAACGGCGCCGCCCGCAATAGCCGGTGAGGGGACTGCCAGCAGGACTTCGCTTCTGCGCGTCTGCACGGAGAAGACCAGGCCGACCGCGATAGCGACACAGATCGTGATGATGAAACGGGCCGCCAATACAGTCCCGAATCCAAATGCCGCCGCGGTGCTGAACAGCACCACGATGTTCACCACGGGAGCAGCCAACAGGAAAGCGATGCCGATGGACATTGGCATGCCTTTGGTGAGGAGCCTGCGCACGACCGGCACGACGCCGCACTCGCAGACGGGGAATACGAAGCCGAGGAGCGATCCCGCCGCGGCGCCGGCCAACGGGTTGCGCGGGGCGAAGCGCGTTACGTGAGAGGGCTTGATGAAACTGGAGATGAAGCCCGACACGATGGTCCCCAGCAGCAAGAAGGGGACCGCCTCGATGAATATTCCAAGGAAGCGAACGCTGAAACTGGAAAGGACGTTGCTATCGGCCTGGCGCACCGCGACTGCGGCCACGATTACCACGGCAAGGCTGGCCGCCAACCAGAAGCGAGAGGTGACCAGCAACTGGGTAGATATAGTGGAACGGGACCAGTGCACGACGCGACGGGGTCCTTAAAGCCAACAAGCGCCCTGACTCATGTACCCGGTATGGGTACAGGCGCTACGTTCTCGATGGAGACGATTTATCTCGTCAAGTTAATTGTTAACTGCCCCAATTGGCAAGTTAGCGAGGCGCCGGGGGTCCCGGTTCTATCTCGGAGTCGCTCTCAGGAAAGCCAGCCTTGCAATCGAAGGCGGCCACTTTTGGCCGCGCGAAAGCGCCCGTGCTTGAGGGGGCTTCGGCTTCGGTCGAGGCGCCATTCTGTTGTCGGAGAAGTCACCCCTGTTCGTCGACCGTGGTCCCCGATCGGAGTCGGGGAAGACGGGCTACGGAGGCCGGGGAAGGCGGGCTACGGAGGTCGGGGAAGACGAGGTGTGGTAGGACGGGTCGCGGGAATGCCGGTTGTGAGTGAGGGGTCGGACGTTGTAGCCGCGCACCGCACCAGGGCCGTTCTCGAACGGCCCCTACGGGGGTGTTTGGCTGGTGTGGGGGAGTGGTTGTGTAGCGGGTTTGTGGGGGTAGCCGCGCCCCCCTGGGTCCCCGATCTGCGTCGGGGAAGATGGGG
This sequence comes from Dehalococcoidia bacterium, assembly GCA_965220275.1. Taxonomy (GTDB): domain Bacteria; phylum Chloroflexota; class Dehalococcoidia; order Lucifugimonadales; family Lucifugimonadaceae. Next base: position 101,479 of record CBDCPN010000009.1, read on the forward strand.
TGTGGGGGTGCGGTAGGACGGGTTGGGAGAACGGCGGTTGTGTGTGAAGGGCGGGAGATCCTTCGCTGCGCTCGAGGATGACAGGAATGGGGAGTTGGGGACGGTGAAACTGTTGGGCGCGCGTTGAAGCAACCCCGGGGGTTGCCCGGAGTTGCCTCGGTTGACAGTGTCTCTGTAGCCTTTCCCACGCCCGGCCGGAACCGTGAGGCGTTGTTGGGAAGTATGTTTCCTCGGTCTTCTCCGCACAGTCCTAAAACCAACGGTAGTGGCGGCAATTTGCTCGCTCACGCGTCGGCGGTCGAACCGGGGCCGAAGACGGTTGCGGCTCTACAGCCGCGCCCGGCTTGTGGGGCGCTTATGGGCGTCTGAGGGAAAGACGCATTTGCTATCGGATCCTCGGCTTGATCTCTGGGGCGAACTTCCGATAGCTCCCCAGGCATTTCTCTCAGACTTAGCCTGCGGGCCCCGAGTCGTCATAGTCGGGGTCTAAAGCTGCCACGCCTACGTGAACAGCATTATGTGCGAGTCGTTCCGGTGACCCTGACCGGCTTTGCAGCCGTGGGGCCCTGGAGTCCACGCATAGCCCATGTCTGCTTCCCAGGAGAGCATGTACTTTCTCGTTCCGCAACGGGCTTTAACACGGGGGGAGGAACTTTTACCCCCGATGGCTGCAGCAGTTTGTCCCGTTGCTGTTCGATCAGAGTGGCTGTGCTGAATGCGTCGTAATGCACGACTCGATATTGATGTTAGAACAGGTGTTCGTGGGTTGTCAAATGTTTGTGGGGTGGATTTGGGGGGTGTGTTGTAGCCGCGCCGCCCGTCTGCCCCGGCGGGTGCCCACAAGAGGCACCCCTACATACGTGGTTGGCCAGCGTCGGGGTGTGGTTGTGTAGCGGGTTGGTGGGGGTAGCCGCGCCCCCCATGCCCCACCGTGGGTACCGGGTTGCCCCGGCACGACGGGAGAGGGGTGTGTGGCTGTGTAGTGGGTTGGTGGAGGTAGCCGCGCACCCCTGGGTCCCCGATCTTCGTCGGGGAAGACGGTTTGGAGGAATGCCGGATGTGGGTAAGGGGTGGGAGGTTGGTGGGGACAACCGCGTTGCCCGTCCGCCCCGGCGGGTGCCCACAAGAGGCATCCCTACATGACGTGGTTGGTCGATGTGCCGGGGTGTGGATGCATGGCAGGTTGGTGGGGGTAGCCGCGCTCCCCTGGGTCCCCGATCGGAGTCGGGGAAGACGGTGAGTGAAAGGGTGGTAGCCGCGCCCCCCACCCGCCCACCGTGGGTACCGGCCCCGCATCAAGTGCGGGGCGACCATGGAAGGCACGACGGGTCGCGAGAATGCCGGTTGTGTGAGGGGCGGGAGGTTGTAGCCGCGCCACCGCACCAGGGCCGTTCTCGAACGGCTCCTACGGGGGTGGTTGGCTGGTGCGGGTGGGTGATGTGTGGCGGGTTGGAGGGGGTAGCCACGGCCTTAAGGCTTGACATTCAAGACAGTTGCTCGGTCCCCGATCTTCGTCGGGGAAGACGGTTTGGAGGGATGCCGGGTGTGGGTAAGGGTCGGCAGGTTGGTGGGGTAGCCGCGTTGCACGCCCACCCCGGCGGGCGCCCACATCCCAGCGCAACCTACGGGGCGATCGGCAAACAGGCGGTAATGTGGCAGTTTGGCAGGTTGTTGAGGTATCCGCGCCCCGCTCCTGGGTCCCCGATCGAGTCGGGGAAGACGGGGTACGGAGGTCGGGGAATGCCGGATGTGGGTAAGGGGCTGCAGGTTGGTGGGGTAGCCGCGTTGCCCGTCTGCCCCGGCGGGTGCCCACAAGAGGCACCCCTACAAGTAGGTTTGGCCAGCGTCGGGGTGCGGTTGTGTGTCAGGTTTGTGGTGGTAGCCGCGCCCCCCTGGGTCCCCGATCTGCGTCGGGGAAGACGGTTTTGGAGTATGCCGGATGTGGGTAAGGGGTGAGAGGTTGATGGGGTAGCCGCGTTGCCCTTCCGCCCCGGCGGGCGCCCACGTCCCAGCGAACCCTGCATGAGGTGGAGTGACGGATCACCGGGCGTGGAGACTTGCGTGCAAAGGTCTCTTCTCACGGGAATGACGACAAGAAGCGCCTGGGTGAGGGATGACAGGCCGCCGTTAATTCACCTGGATTCGCCGTAATCCGCTCAGACGTGTGGATAACGCGCATGGTCGCCCGTTTCGCGGAGCGCCTGAGACGCGAGAGGGGCGTCGCGAACTTCGCGACGCCCCTCTTGTTTGCTCGTCAGTGCGAGTAGTTACTCGGCGCCTGTCGCCGTGAGGTTGATGATCACCTTCAGGAACTCTTGCTGTACCGGCAGGTCGACCCCGTAGGGGTCCTCGATGGTCGGCCAGTTTGTCCAGTACTTGTGGCTCTTCGGGTTCCGGACGTGGAGCTGCGCGATGTAGACCTGCGGCAACTCATTCATCCAGATGGTCATGCCCTCTTCGAACAACTCGAACATCCTCGGGCTGTCGACTTCAAGCGTCTTGATCTCGTCTACGATTTCGTCGAACCGGTCGTTGGCCCAGCGGTCGGGCATCCAACCCGCGCCCGGGTCACCGGTCGGCTTGTTGTGCCGCGAGTGGTAGATGTCCATCATGAACCATGGGTCCATTCCCTGGACACCACTCGGGCCTCTGCAACCGAAGTACGGGATTTCGCCAGCGCTGTGCTGCTCGGTCTTGCCGGGGGAGGTGTCGAACGTTGCGTCGTATCCGCCCTCACGCAGCATCTCTGCCAGCGGTGGGCCGTAGTGCTTCCAGAATTCCGGCAGGTAGAAGTTGAACGGAATGGTCTCTCCGTCCTTCTCCCACAGGCCGTCGGAGTTCATCTCGTAACCCTTGCGGGTCATGATCTCTTCTTGCTTGTCGAGGTGAGCGACGGCGTCGATGCCAAGTCCCTCGACGATCGGGTCCATGATGTCGAGGAAGGGCTTCGACCATCCGGTCTCGGAGTAGCCTCCACGGCCGACACCCTTCGGTACGAACGGGTGGAGCGCGGGCAGGCCGGCGCCGGACTCTGCGACGTTGATCAACCTGGTGCGGTCGATGGCCCAGTTGACTGCGAAGCGCATTTCCTTGTCGTCGAACGGCGGTTCACTGGCGTTGAAGCCGAGCACGTGCGGGCACCAGTCGATGTAGCCGTAGGCGCCGTCACGACCGGTGAACGTCGATACGTGTTCGTTTTGATCGATCGCGCTCTTTACGGATGCGACGGAGATCTGGCCGGAGGCGTCGATCTCATTGCGGACCAGCATGAGGAGCTGTTCGCTCTCCTCACGACCCGGCAGCATCACGACCCGTTGGACTTCAGGCATGCGCTTGAAACCGGCTTCCGCGGCCCACCACTCATCCCTGAGGTCCCAGATGGTCTGCTCAGCGGTGGTTGACGTCAGGGCGTAGGGACCAGTGCCCATGGGCCATCCCTGTTCAGGGTCGTAGTTGCTGAACTCGGTGATGTCCTTGTCGCCCCAGATGTCCTCGCGCAGCATCTGTTCGGTCACGCCGTGGTTACTGCTGATGGTGGTATTCCACCAGATGGGGTTGGGCTCTTCGAGCTTGAACTTGACGGTGAATTCGTCGACCTTGGATGCGCCGCCCACTTCCATCTCATGGATAGCCGCGAGTTCGCTCACCGTGCCGGCTGCGTCTCGCAGGTAGTTGAACATGAACACCCAGTCGTCGGCGTCCAGTTGCTTGCCATCTGCCCAGTAGACGTGGTCCTTCAACTCGACCGTTATTTCGTCAAACGTGGAGTTGTACTCCCAGCCCTCGATGGTCCAGTTCTCCCACTCACCCGTGAGAACGTTGAACATGATTGCCGGGTCGTTCTGCAGGACGTGCCCGCCCGTGTGCCAGGTCGGCCAGCCAAGGAACATGCTGAAGTTCTCGAAGCCGGGGTTCCTGCCTCCGGAGCCCGCCTCACCGATGACCATGATCATGGTCTGGTTGCGGGCCACGTCCTTGTCCATCATGGCGTCGTCGGGCGCCTCAGTTGGCTCGGCGGGAGCAGTGGTCGCAGCCGGGGCCGTCGTCGCGGTTGGCTGGGGCGCGGCGGTGGGCTCTTCTTCTTCGCTGGTACAAGCCGCCAAAACCAATAGCAAGGCACTGACCATTAGCAGGACAATACCTGTCAAACGTAGTTTGGAAGTCACCGTAATTCCCCCTTAGGACTCTGGGTTCCACCCCGCGACTCTCCGGGGCGAACTCATGAAATACGCGCACACGCCGTCAGCGTCGACTCACCGCCGGACGCGTTCGCGTGCGCAGTCTATTAACGGCCAGTTAACCTGTCAACCAATTGCGATATCCCCCGTCAATTGGGCTTGACGCGAAGGAATCTTGCAGATTGCAGCCTGTGGGCCTTGATGAATTCGCCGGGCAAGGCTAGCCGGGAGCGGCCGGTTGGGAGAGCTTTCGTTTTTGACGCGCCTCCCTGAGGCTGGCGGCAAGCCATTTCCGGGGGTGTATTCTGGCCGCTTCGCTTCGACCCTTTGACCGAATGTGCTGCCGAAAGTAAACTGGCGAACCTGCGGGCGCAGGCAGGTTGGACGCCCGCGCACCCCCCCCAGAAGAACCGTACTTAAATGTCATCAGGCTACGTCGTACGACGGATCGGCATATTTTTTGTGGTCGTTTGGCTTGCGGCCAGCCTGAACTTCTTCTTACCGCATTTGGCGGAGGTCAACCCGATCCGCCAGAGGTTGACCAGGATCCAGGCGTTTGGCGTGGCTTCGGGCGTGACTGCCACGCGGGCCAGCGGTGAGGAACAAAGCATCTTCGAGCAGACGGTCAAGACCTGGGAGAGGAAATTCGGTCTCGACCAGCCCTTGTGGAAGCAGTACGTGCGTTACCTCGGAGACGTATCGCGATTCGACCTTGGATTCTCGATCGTGAATTTCCCGGCCAGCGTGTTGAAGATAGTTATGCAGGCGCTTCCCTGGACCATCATGGTCATCGGCCTCGCGACAATCATGTCATTCGCGCTGGGCACGGCACTCGGGGCTCTGATGGTGTGGCGAAGCGACTCGATATTCCTCTCCGTTCTCGGGCCGCCGATCCTGGCATTGTCGGCCATACCCTATTACCTGTTAGGAATAGGTCTGGTATATGTGCTCGCCTTCACCTGGGCCTTTTTCCCTATCAGCGGGGGCTACAGCCCTGGGACGATTCCTGACATCAGCTGGGGATTCATCAGGGAGGCGGCGCACCACGCAGTCCTCCCGGCGTTGTCCATCGTGGTTGCCCAGATCGGGCTCTGGGGTCTGTACATGCGCGGCATGATGGTCACCGGGCAGGAAGAGGACTTCATGCATCTTGCCGAGGCGAAAGGCCTGAAGGGCAGACGTCTTTTCCTCAAGTACGCAGTGCGCAACGCAATACTGCCCCAGGCTACGAACCTGGCCCTTACGTTGGGGCTGATCATTACGCAGGGCGTGCTCGTTGAAGTGGTATTCAGCTATCCGGGCATTGGGTCCCTGCTCTTCAGCGCGATCCGCACACTCGACTTCTTCGTCATCAACGGCATCGTGTTCATGGTGGTCTTGTCCGTGGCCCTGTCGACCCTGATCATCGATCTTGTTAACCCGATCCTCGACCCGCGCATCAGGTACCAACAGGCATGAACGCGACGGCCAGGTGGATTGGACACAACAAGCTGCTGACAGCTGGCGGCTTCATCATTGGCGTTCTGTTGTTGATCAGCCTGATCGGGCCCCACATCATCGACGAGCAGGACACCAAGATCGGTTACGCTCCGCCCGACCAGCCGCCAAGCTGGGAATACCCGCTGGGGACTGACACGTCGGGCCGGCAGATGCTTCCGACGATTCTCTATGGCACGCCACTGACGCTTAGGGTGGGCATAATCGCCGGCGCGTTGGGCACGGCAATCGGGGTGATCCTAGCTTTTATAAGCGGCTTCTATCGCGGGTTGCCGGACGCAATAATCCGCAGTGCGTCGGACACGTTGCTCACCGTCCCGGTCCTGCTATTGCTGGTCGTCGTGGCCTCCACCCTATCGGGCGCATTGACGGTGAACCAGGAGGCATTGCTGTTGGCTGCTCTGACCTGGATGGGGCCGACGCGGATCATAAGGTCGCAGGTGTTGTCGATGCGGGAACGGGCGTATGTGGATGTGGCGCGTGCCTCTGGCGCGAACGGATTTCAGATCATTTTCCTGGAATTGATGCCAAACCTGCTTCCGTACATCGCGGTCTCGTTCGTGGGCGCTGTCGCCCAGGCCATACTGGGCTCCATCGGTATCGAGGCTCTCGGACTCGGGCCTCAGAACGAGAACACCCTTGGGATGACCATTTACTGGTCGCTCTTCAACAGTTCCTTCGTAAGGGGCCTCTGGTGGTGGTTTGCGCCGCCGATCGTCATCATCGTGCTGCTGTTTATAGGCCTGTTTCTCACGTCAGCCGGCCTCGACAGGATCGCCAATCCCAGACTTCGGAGAGCCGGATAGACAGGTCTGTAACCAGTACCGGGCTGTCAGCCGATAGTTACCACAGCAGCGGTACTTCATCGGACGAAAACAGACATTGACGAACCCAGCGACCATAGACTCGCCAGCGGACACACCGGCCGTGAATGACGGAGTTGTCCTGTCTGTAGAGGACCTCAAGGTCTATTACGACACGCCCAGAGGTCCGCTAAAGGCCGTAGACGGAGTCAGCTTTACTCTCAGTCAAGGAGAGCGGCTCGCCATCGTAGGCGAGTCCGGGAGCGGCAAGAGCACGTTGGCGATGGCGTTGATGCGCCTTACACGCGAACCCGGCCGCGTGGTGGGTGGACGCGTGATGTTGGACAACCAGGACCTGCTCTCCCTCGCCCCCGAGGAGGTCCGTCGCGTCCGCCTTTCCAAGATCGCCTTGGTGCCTCAGGGCGCCATGAACTCTTTGAACCCGGTGATGCGCATCGAGGAGCAGGTTGCGGACGGCATCATCGACCACACGGATGATGGAAACCCCACCGTTTCGGACCTGCGGCCGCGTGTGCATGAGCTGTTGAGCAACGTTGGACTTTCGCCGTCCGTCGGGCGCATGTACCCGCACGAACTGAGCGGCGGTATGAAGCAACGCGTGGCGATGGCAACAGCCACCTCGCTCGGACCATCGGTCATCGTGGCCGACGAGCCCAGCAGCGCGCTGGATGTTGTCGTGCAGCGCCAGATCATGCAGACCCTCGGCAAGTTGCAAGAAGGTCTCGACGCTTCGGCGATCCTCATTGGACACGACATGGGCCTGGTTGCCCAATTTGCAGACACGATCGGCGTGATGTACGCAGGCCGCCTGGTAGAACTTGCTCCCGTTCGGCAGATTTTCCGGGACCCCCTGCACCCGTATACGCAATTGCTGATCAAGAGCCTTCCATCTCTGACCGCCAAGGGAGAGTTCATAGCAATCCCCGGACTGCCCCCGACCCTTCTCGATCTCCCCACCGGCTGTTCGTTCAATCCCCGCTGTCCTGCCGTCTTCGACAAGTGCCGGTCCGTGGAACCGTCATTCCTGCAGGTCAAGGACCGCCGTTTCGTATCCTGCCACCTGCACGAGGAAGGAGGCGGCGAGTGACACCGTTACTCGAACTCCGGAACGTAACCAAGGCCTTCGGGGGCGGATTCCTAAAGCGGACCGTCCAAACGGTTGCGGTGGACGACATCTCGTTCACTATTCAGTCGGAAAACCCGTCCATAACGGCGATTGCAGGGGAAAGTGGAAGCGGGAAGACCACGCTGGCGAGGCTGCTGCTGGGCGTATTGGAGCCGACGTCCGGTCAGGTCTATTACAAGGGCAAGGACGTCGCTGAAATGGGCCGCCAGGAGCGCAGGACGTTCAGGCAGGAAGTGCAGCCGATCTTCCAGGACCCCTTCGAGTCCTATAACCCGTTCTACAGGATCGACCACGTGCTGAATGCGCCGATCCGCAATTTCATGCGCGGGACGCCCCGGTCGCAGCGGCGGGAGATGATCGAGGAAGCGTTGGAGATGGTTGGGCTGCGTCCTGCGGAAACGCTGGGGCGGTTCCCCCACCAGTTGAGCGGTGGTCAACGACAGCGGGTGATGGTGGCCCGGGCGCTGCTCCTGAAGCCCCGGATCATCCTGGCGGACGAGCCGGTATCGATGGTCGACGCGTCCCTCCGCGCCACGATCCTGGACAGCCTCAGCAAGTTGAACCACGAGCAGGGCATCGCCATCGTCTACATAACCCACGACCTGACCACCGCGTTCCAGATCAGCGACAACATCATCATCATGTACAAGGGCTCGGTCGCCGAGGCTGGGTCCGTAGAGAGTGTTATCCAGGACCCCAAGCACCCCTACACACAACTCCTGATCGAGTCGATACCTCAGCCGGACCCCGATAGACGTTGGGGGGAAGACGACTCAGGGGTGCGCGCCGGGGAAGATGGGACGATGCAGGACGGATGCAAGTTTGCGGACAGGTGCCGTATGGCAATGGACGTCTGCACGAGCGCGTTACCTCCCCTCTACGCGGTCGGCGAGAACCGAACGGCCAGTTGTTTCCTGTATAGCGAGTCTGCGCAGTTGGAAAACACCGACGTTACAGGTGTCTTCAGAGAAAGGCCTGCGGTCCCGCAGGCGTAGCGCCTTCGCATTTGCCTGGCTCCAGAGCCCGGCGTAGCTCCGCCCGGTCCAACCAGCCGGTCCCTTCAACTCCCGTCACTCGCCTCGCTCGCGCGCCAGGCGCAGTTGCGCGCGAGTACGGCTGCAGGTCCAGATTGCGGCCGGAAAGTTTCCGCGCCTTCCCGTGAGTAGCGATTACGTTAATTCGTCGCGATTGCACGGTTTTCGGATAGGCAATAACATGCCAGCCAGTTGAGATGACGGATTTCGCGTGGCTGACAGGGATTCAACTCCGAGTCCGTTAATCGGAATAGTCAGGAGGACATCATGGGATCAGTATTATCACGCTGGCGGTGCTTTTTCGTATTGGCAGCGCTGGCAACGGCCTTATCGGCGGCGCTTGCCTGTGGTGGCGAGACAGTTGTCCAGACCGTGATCGTCGAGAAACCGGTGACGCAGGTCGAAACGGTTGTTGAAAAGGTTGTCGAGACCGTCGTCGTCGAGAAACAGGTGACCCAGGTCGAACGGGTGGTCGAAACTGTGGTCGTCGAGAGACAGGTCGAGGGTCAGACAGTGACGGTGGTGGAGACCGTGGTTGTTGAAAGGCCGGTGACCCGCACGGAGCAGGTAGTCCAGACTGTGGTCGTGGAAAAGGAGAAGGTCGTGGTGGCCACTCCGACGCCCAGGGCTGCTGCGCGCGAACCTTCAGGCATCCTGACGATAGCCGTCGATGACGTAGGCACTCCCCTGTACACGAACTTCACGATGTCCTGGCCGCACAACGATTACGCTGCCAGTTCGGGAATCCTCGAGGGCTTGACCCGTACGGCATTGGACAACTGGACTCAGGAGAACGACCTCGCGGACTCGTGGGAGATCAACCAGCAAGGCGAAACGTTCTTCCTGGACGTCAGGCTGAAGAAGGGCGTCCAATTCCACAAGGGTTACGGTGAACTGACCGCAGAAGACGTCATCTGGTCCGTCCAGGACCTGATGCGTGACGGCACGAAACACACCGCGTTCGGGTCGCTCGACCAGCTCTACGATCGAGACAACATAACTGCGACGGACGAATACAGTGTTCGGTTCCAGTTGAAGCGGAATCCGGGTGACTTCCGAGGGCCGCCCAATGGCGGAGCCGCGGGCATCATCAGCAAGGCGGCATACGAAGCGAACGGCGAGGATTGGGCGATTCTCAACGCAGTTGGTACCGGTCCGTTTGAAGTCACAAAGCATGTGCCGGACAACGAGAAGGTAACGGAAGCGTTCTCTGACCACTGGCGTTTCACGCCCGGGTTCCAGACGGTCCGGTTCTTAGAGGTACCTGAGCCTGCGACACGCATTGCCATGCTCAAGACCGGGGAGGCCGACCTGGTGCAGGTTGGCGTCGTGGACCTTGGCCGCGTGGCCGACGAGCCGGGCATTCGCCTGATTTCGTCCGAGAACTCCAACCGACGCGGGGTAAATGTCTGGTTCCAGGGTCTGTTGTACGCAACCAAGGACCTGGACGGCAATCCACTTGACCCGCCGCGCAAGGCCGCTACCCACAGGCCATGGGTGGGCGCAGCGGATGACCCCGCGGGACTGGAGAGCGCCCGCAAGTTCCGCTGGGCGATTTCACTGGCACTTGACCGCGAAGCTTTGAACGATGTCTTCCTCTCCGGCACGGGCTGCAAGTACATCATCATGAAGATGGACAACTGCAACCCGTTCTTCCAGGAACGGTGGGACTACGACTTCGACGTCGACATGGCCAAGCAATACCTTGCAGAGGCCGGCGCCGAGGGAGCAACGATCCAATACGCCATCCCGAGTGGTCTGGGATCGACGCACGCGGAGATCTCGGAAGCGTTGGCGCCCATGTGGGAAGCAGCGGGCCTGAACGTGGACATCACGAAGGCTGCATACAGCGCGTTGCGGCCGGGGATGTTGGCCCGCGAGTCGGACATGTTGTTCACCTTCATCTGGGGTAACGTGACCGACCTTTGCTCGCTGCCCAACTCACCTGGCGTGCAGCACTCGTTCAACCCGGTGATGGAGTTCGACGAAAGCTCTGAGAACTACCTGATCTGCCGGGACATAGGTGACCTCCAACGCCAGTGGGACATTCTCGAGGACTACTACGAATGGTGGTGGAATAACCACTGGGCCATCGGCACCGTGACGTGGGACACGTTCTGGCCAATAGGGCCGCGAGTCGCCGAATGGGCCCTGGGTCCCGGCGCCACGACGTACCCGAACTGGATCCACACCGCGGTCCCAGTGAGGTGACATAGGCCTGAGCACCAGGGCCGGTCGTTCGAATCGAACTGGTCGGCTTGAGCGAAGGTTAAGGTGGACTTGGTCCCTGCGCCCTGTCTTGCGATGGGGCGCAGGGACCGGTCTGAAGTCAGCAGCCTACCGGTTAAGTTCGGTTGTGGTGATTACAGGATAGGGTGTGACAGTGCCGGCGAAACACTGACCGTTAGCCGGTCGCGTATGCCTGGGCGGAGGATGAGTCGCTCGAATGTTGGCAATCGTTTCTGATACCCACGTGGCCTGAATCGGCAGAACTCCATGGCAGAAGCAAAACGGGTAGTCCAATTCCTTAACCAGTTCTTCGGCGGTATCGGGGGAGAGGACAAAGCCAATACGCCTCCCCAGATGCGCCGCGCCGCGGTCGGCGCCGGACGGGCGTTGCAGACGGCACTCGGGCAGGATGGCGAGGTTGTGTCGACCATCATCTGTGGAGACAACTTCTTCGTGGATGAGCAGGACCGCGCCACAGCTACGCTCGACCAACTTCTGCGCCGCGAAAAGCCGGACCTCGTTATTGCCGGGCCGGCCTTCGACGCGGGCCGCTACGGCTACGCCTGTGCCAACGTGAGCGTTCGGGCGCGAGAGCTGGGTATTCCTGCCGTGACCGGAATGCACAGGGACAATCCCGGCTATACGACCCATGCAGGCCAACTGGTGTGCGTGCCCACAGGGACGAGTGCCGGCGACATGCAGGACGCGCTGGGCCGGATGGTCCGACTCGGCCTCAGGCTGGCCCGCGGCGAAAAACTCGGACCGGCCGCGGCTGAAGGCTACTTGCCGACCGGCATCAGGAAACACACGATCCGGAGCAAACCGGCGTGGGAACGGGCGGTCGACATGCTGGAGGCGCGCCTGGGTGGTCAGCCGTGGACGTCAGAAGTTTTGGTCCAGCGTTACGAAGACGTGCCGGTCCGCCCTGCCGCAAGGGACGTTTCGAAGGTGAAGCTGGGCCTTGTTACCAGCGGCGGACTGGTCCCGAAGCACAATCCTGACGGACAGGTATCCGGCTTTGCCGAGCAGGCGTTCAGGTATTCCATAGAAGACCTGCGGCAACTGAGCACCAGTGAGTGGCAATCGGTACACGGCGGGTTCAACACGGTCTTCCTCAACACCAGGAGCCCCAACTACGTGCTGCCGTTGCCAGCCTTGAGAAAGTTCGAGGATACCGGCCGGATAAAGTCGCTCCACCCGGTCTTCTTTTCGACAGTCGGCAACGGGACCTCCGTAACCAATGCCAAGCGAATGGGCGCAGAGATAGCCGGGGAGTTTGCGTTAAACGACATTTCGGCAGCCCTGCTGGTGGCCACCTGAGGCAGTTGCAATCGTTGCGGCGCAACGATCTCCAAAGAACTGGAAAAGGCCGGAATTACCACCGCACTCATCAGCGCCATTCCAACCATACCGCTGGCAGCAGGCGTCAGCCGCGTTGTGAGGGGTGTGAGGGTTGAGCATGTATGCGGCGATCCACGGCTTTCGGCCGAAAACGACGCCAAGATTGCGACGCGAATTGTCGAGAAGGCCCTGGAAGCGCTCGAAACCGATGTAGCCGAGCCTACTCTCTTTGATTCAGGCGCAGTTTCCTAGAGTCATGAAACTTGAACTCGGCACATTCCCGGTCAGCGAGGCAGCGTTCGCGGCGGAGACTCGCCTGGTGGGGTCGCGGCTGGAAATGGACCGCGGTGAATTGGTGGACATTGCGATGTCCGAAGCGGGAGTAAGCGCGGCCTCCGTGGATGTTGCCCGGCCGGGTGAACGGGCGCGGGTGATTAACTTCGTCGACCTGCTGGAGTTGAAGGCAAAGATCCGCGGTCAAGGGGCTGTCTATCCAGGGGTTTTCGGTCGGCCCGCAACGGCGGTCGGCAGCGGGACGACCTTCCGCCTGGACGGTGTTGGGCTGATGATTTGCCTGGACGGTCCCGACAGCCCGGACCGCGGCCGCAATGGCGGAGACACCGAGAAGTCCCGGAACGGGCGGACCGGCAATACCGCGTCGAGGCCGCCCGCGCGGTTTATCGACATGTCCGGCCCGGGGTTGCTTCCGCCGTACGATGAACTCTCGCTGGTTTGCCTGACGATGCGACTTGAGCAGGGTCTGGGGCCAGAGGAGGTCCAAACAGCCGTCTATTCAGCGGCCCTGCGAGTAGCCGACAGGCTTGCCAAAACAATGACCGGTCTGACTCCTCCGCACACCGAGGGATTCGACTTTGAGGGCGATCATCCCTCACTTCCAGGGATAGTATTTGTTCCTCACCTGGCTTCGGCAGAATGGCAAGCTCCATCCGGGGCGAGGTCGGTGCTGGGCCCGTCCATTTACGGTCAGACCCGGCTGTCCGCGCCGTGGCATCTCTACCCGACAGAGATGATGGACGGCGCCGTATTCGGGACTTACGGATACGGGCGTCCGGAGACGTGGCACCTATCCAACAATCCCATGGTGATGGAGCTGTCCCGACGTCACGGGAAGACCCTGAATTTCCTGGGCGGCATCATCCAGAGGACCAACTGGACTCTTCAGTCCGAGAAGGATTTGATGGCGCAACGCGCCGCACTCCTTGCGAAACGCCTGGGCGCATCGGGCGCCATCGTGACCACGAACTACCGGGGCCAGAGATTCCTTGAGACTGTGCTCACCGTCCAGGCGTTGGAACGGATTGGCATCGCGACGGTCCTTCTTACCGAAGAGGAGGACAACGAAAACGGCGCTGCTCCTCCGCTGCTGGTCTCAGTCCCCGAGATGGCCGCTGTGGTGAGTGCGGGTACTGGCGAACTGGGCCATTCATTTCCTCAGGTGGAACGGGTCCTGGGAGCCATCGCGCCGGAATCATCCTGTTACGGTCCGCAACCACCCGTGCACGGCCGATATGGCGTGTCGTATGTCCCAGACTATTACGGCTTCGGGTATCGCAGCCTGGAAGATTATTGACCGTCAGCCTATGAACGCAATTCGATGACCGCATTTCTGATTCGCCGGGCCTTCACGATGGTACTGGTCGCGCTGGTCGTGTCGGTGCTGGTGTTCGCCCTTGCCCGCGCGCAGGGCGACCCCCGGTACATGTACCTCAGCGAATACATGACCCAGGAACAGTGGGATGAACTGGGCGTCTACCTGGGGCTGGACCGCCCGGTGTTGGTCCAGTACTTCAACTGGCTGGGCAACGCATTGAAAGGTGATCTGGGAACGTCCTTGCGGGAGTCGCGGCCGGTGTGGGACTCCATATCGGAGCGTATCCCTGCCACATTTCAACTAGCCGTGGCCGCATGGATATTTTCGGTCGTCGTGGGCTGGCCGCTGGGCGTGTTATCGGCCGTAAGGCGCGGATCGATGATGGACTATGCGGGCCGGGGTTTTGCCCTGTTCGGACAGGCCATACCCGGATTCTGGCTGGCCATCGTCCTGATCCTGTTGTTTGCCGAGAACCTCCAGTGGCTCCCGACAGCGCGTCGTGAAGGGTGGGAACACTTCATTTTGCCGGTGTTCGTACTCGGCTGGTCCACCAGCGCGGCGCAGTTGAGATTGATGCGCTCAGCGATGCTGGAAGTGTTGGACTCCGAGTACATCAAGTTTGCGCGCGCTACCGGGGTGAGCAACGCTAAGGTCATCTACAAGCATGCGCTCCGCAATTCGCTGATTCCGCCCATAACGCTGACGTTTCTGTTGCTGGCCAATTTCCTGACCGGGACCATCGTGGTCGAGCACATCTTCGCTTGGCCTGGGCTTGGGCGCCTGGCGATTGAAGCAGTTACTCAGACGGACTTTCCGCTGATTGCGGGCATAGTGCTTTTCGCCACGGTGGCGTATGTGTTGGCGAACTTCCTGGTTGATATCTGCTATGCCCTGATCGATCCCCGGATACAGTTTTCATGAAGAGCGAATAAATGGAACAGGTCAGCGTACGGACCGACACATATGAAGAAGCGACGATGCCCTCGCGGAATCCTTTCGCGGTAGGCTACCGGTTCTTCAGGCGTTGGCCCATCATCCCAGCCGTGGTCATCCTGGCGCTCATTGTGGTGGCGATCCTCGCTCCCTGGATTTCACCTTATGAACCGAACCTGGCGATTTTGCGTTCGCGTTTCGCCCCGCCAGCCTGGACGGAAGAAGGCACATCCGAGCATCTCCTGGGAACGGACCAACAAGGACGCGACTTGCTGAGCCGCCTCATACACGGCGCCAGGATCTCGTTGATTGTGGTCACCGCGTCACTATGGTTGGGCATGATTGCGGGTACGGCTCTTGGCCTGATTGCCGGGTACTTCGGCAAGTGGGCAGACGAGGTGATCATGCGTTTGATCGACGTCTGGCTGGCGGTGCCGTTCATCATGATCGTATTGGTGCTCGTCGTGGCAATTGGGCAGAGTTTTCCACTGCTGGTGGGCGTACTGGGCGCTTCGACGTGGGCGGGATTCACGCGGCAGGTGCGCGGGCTCACGCTCAGCCTGCGGCAGGCGGACTATGTGGCGTTGGCGAAGGTTGCGGGCGCTTCGGATACGAGGATCATGCTGCAGCACATCCTGCCGCACACCATTTCGATAATCCTGGTGCTGGCATCGTTGCAGGCCGGTTCGCTGATCCTGGCGGAGGGTACGCTCTCATTCCTGGGTCTTGGCGTTCCTCCTCCAACTCCGAGTTGGGGGTCGATCGTCGCCGACGGCAGGTCGTACCTCGCCACAGCCTGGTGGGTCTCATTATTCCCGGGCATAGCGATCTTCCTGGTGGTAATGGCGTTTAACTTCGCAGGGGATTGGATACGAGACCGGCTGGACCCGAGGCTCAGGCAGGTGTGATTCCCGTCGGACCACGGGAATGACCGAGACCGATTGTTTCCCCAGCATGGTTCTTCAACGCCGAGTTGGAACCTGGTTAGTTTTAGTCCGTCGCTACTTCGCATTACCTGTGTCCGGTGACAATTCCCGAGTCATTGTGATAAACACCCGTAGACGTCCTGGGTGAGCCGAAGTCTCATCCTTTCGAGATCACGGAATACAAAATCGTCTGACGAGAGGTGGACATGATTGCTCTCACGCGCGTCCTTTTGAGCCGCTATCGCCTTGCCGTTGTGGCGGTGATTACGGCCATCCCTTTCATCTTCTACTTCGGTTGGCCGTCCATCGCCCATGCGGCCGGGGTGGACGAAGAGACGCAGTTCGTCTTCAACACGTTTTCGTTCCTGGTGTGGGGCGCCCTCGTGATGTGGATGTGCGCCGGATTCACCATGCTCGAGTCCGGTGCGGTCCGCACGAAGAACGCCTCGATGATTTGCCTGAAGAACATCGGCTTGTACTCCATCGCAGGGCTGGCCTACTTCTTCATCGGCTACAACCTCATGTACGTCGACGTCGTCAACGTGATTGGGACGTTCAAATTCCTCTACGGTCCGTCGGCCAACGAGGTAGCCCTGATAACCGGTGCGGAGGGCGCGAGCGCAGCCGCAGTGGTGGAGGAAGCCGGCTACTCAGTAATGTCGGACTGGTTCTTCCAGATGGTCTTCGTAGCCACCACTGCTTCCATCGTGTCCGGCGCTCTGGCCGAGCGGGCCAAGATGTGGACGTTCTTTCTCTTCACTCTCTGCCTGACGGCTGTCATTTACCCCATCGTCGGCGCGTGGACTTGGGGCGGAGGCTGGCTGGCTGAGATGGGATTCCAGGACTTTGCCGGCTCAACAATTGTTCACAGCACCGGCGGTTGGGCAGCCCTTGCGGGCATCCTGGTTGTAGGGCCGAGGCTCGGAAAATTCCGGCGGGACGGCTCGGTCAGGGCCACTCCGCCATCCAATGTCCTGGTGGTTACGCTGGGCGTTTTCATTCTCTGGTTAGGCTGGTTCGGGTTCAACGGCGGCTCGCAACTGGCGCTTGGGACCGTGTCTGACGCCGTCAGCATGAGCATCGTGCTGGTCAATACGAATCTTGCGGGAGCGGCCGGCGCATTAACTGCGCTGCTTATCTCACGGCCGATCCTCGGGCGCGTCGACCTGTTCGCGGGTCTGAACGGCGCCATAGCCGGGCTTGTCTCAATCACTGCCGGACCCGATATCGTCGATTCATATTGGGCGGTGGTCATCGGCGCCGTAGGCGGCGCCGTGTGCACACTCGGCCTCAAACTCCTCGAAAGGGTCAAGCTGGACGATGTCGTGGGAGCAGTGCCGGCCCACCTGTTCGCCGGAATCTGGGGAACGCTGGCGGTCTGCATAGCCGCAGGCGGCAACTTTGGTGTCCAGCTGATCGGGATCGCGGCAATCGGCGCGTTCGTTTTCACGATTTCGTGGCTGTTGTGGCGCGGGTTTGAATTCGCGATCGGCGTGCGCGTGTCACGAGACGCTGAGCGAATCGGCCAGGACGTCGCTGAACTGGGACTCGAGGCCTACCCCGAATTCGTGATCATGCCGGAAGAACTGGACGAAGACTGAACGCCTTCGCGCGGCCTCAGTCAGTACGGTGCGGAGCCTGCCGATTCTATGGCAGGCTCCATTCATTTCCGCGGCGCGCGAATGTGTTTGAACCACGCCCGGTCCAATGAGCGCATGAGTGAACTACTGCCGTGTATTCCGCGTTCACAAACTTGTATTGAGACTCAAAGTCAATAATCTTCCATAAATTAAAAAGGGCTGAACCGGAAGGTTGTCCCTTTCCGTTCAGCCTCTCTGCGACTAAATTAAGTTGTGTTTAGAGTTTAGCCGTGGTGCTCGTGCTCGTCGCACTCGTGCTGGTCGTGCTCGTGACCGGGCTCATCGCCGTGGTGCTCGTGCTCGTCGCATTCGTGCTGGTCGTGCTCGTGACCATGGTCGTGGTGTTCGTGTTCGTCGCACTCATGCTGGTCGTGCACGTGACCCGCCTCGTCCCCGTGATGTTCGTGGTCGTCGCATTCGTGCTTGTCGTGACCGGCGTCTGTCATGGAAAACCCCTTTCTAGCCTCGGCCCATCGGGCCGGTCGGCCATTAAGTTAACTAACGGAATAGTTGACTCCGTAAGTCGACTTTAGGTTTTGCCTATCGGCCTGTCAAGATAAATGAGACTAAATACAAATAAGCGCAGAACGTCTGCCCGTTCACGCCTTCAATTTCATAATTTTTAAATGACTTGTTTAGAGGAATGTTTTACTACGTGGTTTCGAGTTAAGTCCCACGCTACTAGTTCACAAATCTCCCGACGATCACGCCGCAAATGGCGCTCCGTACCTCGATGGCTATGGTCTGCACGCTCCCTGGTCTAGACGTTTGCGGCAATACAGCCGTACGAGGCCGGATGCGGCTGCAACTGGTTTCACGCTTTGCTGCCCCACAGCGGCCACCTTCTTTTGGCAACGGCGGCTAGCGCAAAAATTCCGGTCGCGACCAAGGCCATGGACGGGCCGGAGGGAAGGTCTGCGTGGAAAGACAAGTAAAGGCCTACCACGGCGGAGATGGCCCCGATCGCTGCGCCAATGATCATGACCCCGGTGAACCGCTTGGCGATCAGGTACGCCGCTGCGGCAGGCGTGATGAGCATGGCCATTACCAGGACGATTCCTGCGGCCTGGATGCCAATGACGATGACGAGAGCGAGAAGCGCCAGCAGGACGTATTCGATGAGGCCGGTCCTGATGCCTATGACCGTAGCTCCCACGGGATCGAACGTGGTGTAGACCAATTGCCGGTGGAACACATACAGCCCGGCGATCACCAGGGCCGCAAGGCCAAGCGATACATAAACGTCCGTCTGCGACACCCCGAGCACCTGTCCGAGCAACAGGTCCTCGATGTTGACGGTGATGTTGTTGGAGGTCGAGAGCATCACCAGGCCGAGCGCGAACATGCCGGCGAAGATGATGCCAATCGAAGTGTCCTCGCTTATGCCGGTCCGCCGGGCGACTCCCCCCATCAGCACGGCAATGACGATACCAGCCGGCACGGCGGCAAAGAATGGGCTGATGCCAAGCAGGAACGCGACGACCATTGCAGGCAGCACGGAGTGTGCGAGGGCGTCGCCCATAAAAGCGCGCCCGCGCGTTATGACGTATGCGCCCAGGACGGGGCACATGACACCGACCAACACGGATACGATCAGCGCCCGCACCATGAAGCCGTATTGGAACGGCCCGACGATATCGTCGATCATGAATTTTGCCCCGGGGCGATGTGGTGATTGGGGGCGAACTCGATTCCGTGTGAGCCGTACAACTCTTCGAGTACTTCGTTGGTGAACACCTCGTCGGGCGGACCGCATGCGCAAACGTGGTGGTTAATGCAGAGGACCTCGTCGAATCGATCCGCGAGATTCGTAAGGTCGTGGGTGGCAAGGAGGACGATTTTGCCTTCATCCCGCAAGGACTGCAGGACCTCCACGATGGCCTCCTGGGCGCCCACGTCCACGCCGCTGAACGCCTCGTCCAGGAGAATGACGCTGGCCTCCTGCGCCAATGCGCGGGCTATGAATACCCTCTGACGCTGGCCTCCAGACAACTCGGTTACCAGGGATGAGCGTTCGTCCCACATCCCGACCCGGTCCAGGCAAAGTCTGACATGGTCGCGGTCCTTCTTTCCGGAGCCCCAGAGCCAAAAGGAATTGGTCCATCGGCCCATCGTGACGACGTCATGCACGGTGGCCGGGAAACTCCAGTTAACACTGTCCCGCTGGGGGACGTACGACAGACCGCCGTCCAGGGCCGCCGAACCGTGGAGCGTTACCTGACCGTGCGCAAGGGGCAGGATCCCCACTATGGACTCGAAAAGTGTGCTCTTGCCCGCTCCGTTGGGGCCCAGAACACCCATCATGGTGCCCGGGCCCACGCTGAAACTGACTTCACTAAGCGCTGTGTGCCCGCCGCGTTCGACGGTCACGTCCTCGACGGTGATGCCGGGTTCAGAGGAGGAAGTGACCAATTTTTGACCTTAAGCGTCGTTCCGGTAAGGTCGGCCTCCGAGCCCCAAGAGTACTCCGACCTGTGACGCCAGCGACTCTTGGGACGAAAGCTTTCTCCGAGACCGTTATATCCCTGGCAGACCGGTTATTTCAGGGCCTCGCTTATGCGGCTGGCGTTGGTGCGTACCATTCCGATGTACGTCTCCGCCCCGCTGCCTTCCTGGCCGAGGGAGCCCGAATAGAGCCGGACAAGCTGAGCGCCGGTCTCCGTAGCCAGGGCTGCGGCAAGGCGCTCGCTGACGGTAGTCTCACCGAAGACGGCCGGAACTCCCAGGTCCTTGATGGTTTCGGCCAAATGCGCAAGGTCCTCTGCCGAAGGTTCAACTTCGGTGGTGAACGACAGGATTACCCCGGCAACCTCGAATCCGTAGAGAAGCGCGAAGTAGCCGAGGCTGTCATGCGAAGTCACCAACAGCCTGTGGTCCTGCGGGACTACTTCGACCTGCGACAGGGTCCAGGTGTGCAATTCGTCCAATTGCTCTTTGTATGCGGAGGCGTTTGCGGCGAAGGCATCGGCGTTGTCCGGGTCGAGCGCAGAAAGTTGCGACACTATTTCGTCGACCGCAATCTTCACGCGAAGAGGGTCGAACCAGAAGTGCGGGTCTTCAAGGCCGTGGCCGTGGCCGCCGTGGGCGTCCTCGCCCTCTTCGGTCATGCCCTCGATGACCTCGATGGCGTCGCCAGCATCCAATTCGCCTTCTTCGACCTCGTGAATGATTTCGAGGATCATCGCAGTTAGTTCCTCGTCTGCGTGGTCGTCTTCGTCACCGTGGTCATCGCCCTCTTCCTCGTCACCGTGGTGGTCACCTTCTTCCTCTTCTTCGTCACCGTGGTGGTCACCCTCTTCCTCTTCTTCGTCACCGTGGTCTTCGCCCTCTTCCTCTTCTTCGTCGCCGTGGTGGTCACCTTCTTCCTCTTCTTCGTCGCCGTGGTGGTCACCCTCTTCTTCTTCTTCATCGCCGTGGTGGTCACCCTCTTCCTCGTGATGACCTTCTTCCATCGCCTCGAAGGCTTTGACGAGTTCCTCGATCTCCTTCAGGCCCTCCTCAGGGGTGATTTCGCCATCCTCGACCTCGTGGATGACGTGGGCCAGGTCTTCGAGAAATTCGACATCCTCAATATGGGTTTCCGCAAATTCAATGGGGTCGATTGCCTCACCAAGCTCCACGATCGTCGACGGGTCTCGCGCTGCGTTATTCAAGAGTTCCGTTAGCCAGGACGCCTCAAGTCCGAGACCGATGCTCAGCACCAAATCGGCATCGGCAATCTGGGCAACGTCCCTTGCGCCGGGTTGGAAACCATGTGGGTCGGCGCCGACGGGCAGCACGCTGAACACGTTGACGTGGTCTCCGCCGATATTGGTGACCCAGTCCGCGACGATGTTGGTAGTTGTCACCACGTCAACCGGGTCAGACATAGCCGGAGCGGCCGTCGGGTCCGGGGCGGCAGTAGGCGCGGTTGTCGCCGTCGGAGGCGACACAGCCGGCGCGCTTGTGGGGTCGGCGCCGTCATTTGTGCACGCGGCCATTACCACGAGCACGGCGACTGCCACCAGGGCGGCTTTTGCCAATAGAGAAATTCTAACGATGGGACTCAGTATCATCATTGACTCCATTGATGTCTGGGTACCAGGCGCGAACCAACATTACGCCCAGCCAGCGAGTGATATAGAGTATCACCCGTGTGAAATCTTAATCAAGAGATCACAAAGTGAGTTGAATTAGGAGCTGTCGTGCTCCACGCACCCGTCGCAGGTGACGTAGAGCTCGATCCGGTGACCGACGATCTGGCCGGGGATGTCTTCTTCCATGCCCCGCATCAGGCGTTCAACTGTGGCGGCCTGAAATTCACCTACGTTTCCGCACGACACGCAAATTGTGTGGTGGTGGTGTTCAACGCTGGAAAGGCTGTATTTGGGGTCGCCTTCCCGCAGGTTCAGCCGGCAAACGACACCAATTTCCATAAGCAGCTTGAGCGTCCGGAAGATGGTCGACCTGCCCACTCCGGGCAGTTCATTGACGATCTCCTCTGCTGTGAAGCCTTCTTGCTTTCCAGACAGGACCCGTACGATGGCGCGTCTGGGGGCCGTGGAGCGGTACCCGCGGTCTTCAATGGCCGCCAGGATGCCTGTGCGCGAGTGTCGCAGTGAGGTCATATCGCCTGAATCCTGTCGATTCGGTGGTTAGCTAAAGAGACGTCAGTTCGCCGGGCGCACCCGTGCCCACAGGTGTTCAACGTGGTGGTCTTCTTTGCAATTCGACGCCGTACGCTCCAATTGTATCGTGGCGTGATCGATTCCAAATTCCCGGTGGACAATGTCCTTTATCCGATTGAGCATCGCGTCCGGATTTCCTTTCCATTCCGGGTCCACGAGGATGTGGGCGGTAAACGCCTCCACCTGGGACGTCAGGGTCCAGACGTGGACGTCGTGAATGAGGGTGACTCCCCCAACGTCTTCTATGTCGCTGCATAGCTTGTAGACGTCGATGTGTTCGGGGGTCCCCTCCAACAGCACGTTGACCACCGTGTACAGCAACCGCCTGGTGTTCCAGAGTATGAGCAGCGCGATGACGACGCTGAGAATGGGGTCGGCGATCGTCCAATCAAGCGTCATTATGAGGACTGCTGAGATAATTACGCCCACCGAACCGAGCATGTCTGCTATCACGTGCTGCATGGCGCCTTCGACGTTCATGCTGTGCTCGGACGACCGGTGAAGAATCCAGGCGGCGGCAAGGTTAATCAGTAGCCCGCCGGTACCGACGATTAGCACCACGACGCCGTCGATGTTTTCCGTCCCTTCAATCGTGAACCGGTGATATGCCTCGAGGACGATCCATCCGGCAATCACCCACAGCGCCAGGGCATTGATCAGCGCGGCCAGGACTTCGGTGCGGTGGTATCCGAAGGTTCGTTGAACGGATGCGCTTTTTTCTGCGAGCCACATTGCCGCGAGGGCCATGGCGATGGCCGCGGCGTCGGTGAGCATGTGACCGGCGTCCGCTATGAGGGCCAGGCTGCCCGAGACAATGCCGCCAATCACCTCGGCAATCATGTAGGTCGAGATGAGCACCAGGGCTATGATCAGGCTTCTGCGGCTGGCACCCCGCAAGTCGTGAGCATGGTCGTGGCCTCCGTGGCCATGTCCGTGGTCGTGCCCGTCGTGTTCGTCGTGATCGTGCCCGGAGTGGTCCCCATGGGCGTGCCCGGCGTGGTCACGATGGTCGTGCGCTGAATGGTCGCTATGGTCGTGCCCGGTGTGGTCGTGGCGCTCGTGCCCGGCCTGATCATCATGATCGTGGTCATGATGATCGTCACTGTGATTATGGTCGTGACGGTGGGACGAGTGTCCCTCGCGAGATGAAGTCATTGCTTGTTGCCGTGGGTAGCGCGGAACCCCAACTTCCGGCATACCAGTGTCGGCCGCCTTAAGGCAATCGGCCGCAAATATAGTGCGGGCCGGATGCCGGGGGTGCCGAAGGCGATTTCATCATACTACGTGTGGAGGGCACATACTGAGACAGAATCCCAGGTACATAGTTACTTTGCGAGTTTTCGCTTGTCCCGGGCAGATGGCGATGTCAGAACTTGTGTCGCACTTTTCCACCGTCGATGTCGAGTAACTGATGCTGGAGCGAATGGTCTTCTGCCCGGGTCAAGCTTGCGCAACCGGATTTCAAATACCGGGCGCCGATAGCGGTAGCCGCAAAATGACAGCAACTGCTGCTATCTGACGGATGGGGCCTTGGGCACGCCGACTCCGATCATGCTGTCACGGGTGACCAGCGGAACGAGTTCCTCTTCGCTCAAATGGCCGGTCCCGTTTGGTCGCAGCGGGAGGACCAGGTAGCGGAGGTCGGCTGTGCTATCTACGACCCTTACCTCGACGTCGTCCCCGAGTTCCAAGCCGAACTCGCGCATGACCCCGCGAGGGTCGATAACGGCCCGGGACCGGTAGGCGAAGCTCTTGTACCAGTCCGGCGGCAGGCCGAGCAGAGAGGCCGGGTAGCAGGAGCACAGGGTGCATACGACGAGGTGGTGCAACTTGCCGGTGTTCTGGAGGACCGCCAGTTTGGCGCTGCCAATGACGGGGTAGCCGAGCTCGGCAAGTGCGGCCTCCGGGTCTTCCAGTAACCGCCGCCTGTAATCGAGGTCTACCCAGGCGCGGGCCACCACCCTGGCCCCGTCTGCGGGAGTCCTGGCGTCGGCGGAGTCAACCACGCGTTGAACGTCGTCCCGGCGGATCACGCCTTTCTCAACCAGCAGGTCTTCCATGGCGAGCAGTCGTCGGCCACGTTCGCTCAACTGGACATCGCCCTCCATACCTGGGTGGTCGTGGTCTTCGTGTTCGCCGTCGTGGTTGTGCCCGTGTGCATTCATGTCCGTATTCGCCTATCCAGGTCCGCGTGTTCAGGCCGGGGCAAGCCATTGTTCGTAAACGTCGATCAGCAACGTGTCGCCAGCCGGACCGCCGTATTTTTCACCCCACAGTTCGGTCATTTCAAATTCGACCCGATATAGGGCTCTCTCCGGTCTTCCGCTGCGGCCGTAGGCGCGTGACTCCGGGTCTGGGAAGACACCGCACAAGGCCTGCACTCGTCCTGACTTGCCCTTGATGTAATTGGGAGTCCTGTGGTGGGTGTCGACGGAGGCGGAACGGACATTGATCCGGTCACCGGGGATTAACTTATTCAACTCAGTCCCACTTATCCCTTAGCACGGCGGCCCGATCATTGATCTCCCGGGAGGTGAGAATTCCCTTCTCCACCAGCAGAAGCTCGAGCGAAGCAGACCATCGCTCGTAGTATGAGAGGTTTTCGTACTCGGGCGCCGGTATCGATTCGATGCCGCGCCGCAGTTCGTCGGTATTGATGAGTGACTTCTCCCTGAGCACTCCGACAAGGGCGTTTGTACGGCGTTCCCAGTCCATCAGGACGTGCTCCGAACGATCGATCGGTTCGCCGCGCGGCCGCCCACCCATGTCATGTACTGCGCCCATTCTGTCTTCCTTTTGGCTGCAGATGCCGACGGCCAGAACCCCACCGTCGGTCCGGGTCAAACTGCACTGATTGCGCGAAAACCGACTTTGCCCGTGCCTGAAGTGAAGTTGGCGCCCCTCACACCGGTCGACGAGACCGGACCCTACTCGTTGGGCCTCGGCGCGGGGCCGTTCGGGTTGAGGTCCCAAACCCACTCGACGCCTTCGTTTTTCGGCGTACGCAGTACTATGCCTCTTCCGACAACGAGGACTGCGAATGAGATCACGTCGTCCGCGCATGCCTCGCAGTAATCGTAGCTTGCGATCAGCCTCTTGAATACGGCGCTGCGCAACCGTCTCCACTCCGCCCGCTGGGGAGCAGACCGCGGGAAGGTAAGCGTGCGCTCAATTGTCTGCCGAGTCGGGAACAGCTTGGCCTCGATTGCGGCCTTCAACCTGTTTTCCGAGGTGTGATCGAAAGGGATTCCTCTCGATTTGAGATTCGAGAACTCCCGGTTTATATCGCGGCGGAAGTCAGACCTGTTCCGTTCTGAAATGCCCGCGTTCTTCTCCAGGTCCCGCATGTCGCGCTCGGGGCAGTCGAGACCTTCACAGAAGGCTTCCACGTTCCCCAGGTACTCATCGAGGAGTTCTTTCGCGCTCGCCTCGAATCCTTCTTTGTAGGCACGCTGAATGTCGCGCACCGCCCGGTTCCCGTACTCTCGAACGGAGTCCCTCAGGAAGCCCAGGTACGTCGCCTGGCTCTCGGGATCCAGGCTGACGTTTTCCTTCAGCCCGTTCCAGAGGACGTCCAGGGCCTTCAGCGGCGACAAACAGCCGACAGTTTGTTCGCTCAGCGCTGCGCTCAGCCGATTAATGACGTAACGGGGAGACAAGCCTTCCATGCCTTCGTCAGGATGGCGTCGCCTCATGTCGCGTACGTCGTCTGCCGTTACGTTGTGCATAATCTGCCCGTCATATACGCGCAGTTTGTCCAGCCGGCTCAGCCCCTTCCGAGCCGGAGGTTCCAATCGGGAAAGCACTGCGAAGGTGCTGGCGGTCGCAAGGGTCAGCGGGGCGAGATGTGTCGAATGGGACATACCGTCCGAAAGCATTTTCCGGTATATCTTGACCTCGTCTCCGACCCGGACGTTGTAGGGGACCTGGATAGCGATCAGCCGGTCCTTGAGAGCCTCCGAACTCTCATCTTTCATGAAGATTTCCAGGTCACCTACATTGGAGTGGCCGATGACGACTTCGTCGACATAGACGGACCCGAAACGCTCCATTTTTATTAGCTGCTCCTGGGCTAAACCGAGCAACGTTGACAGCAGGTGTGGGTCCGCCTTGAAAATTTCTCCGAATTCGACGAGCCCGCGGTTGCCCACGTTCAACTCGCCGTCCATTCTGAATGCCTTACCGGCAACCTCTACCCGGTCGCCTTCCAATCGGGTGGTGTCGACGGTGCCTGTCAGGAGTGAGGCGTCGGCGGGACTGGGGTTAGTGG
Organism: Dehalococcoidia bacterium; assembly: GCA_965220275.1. GTDB lineage: Bacteria > Chloroflexota > Dehalococcoidia > Lucifugimonadales > Lucifugimonadaceae. Next base: position 127,756 of record CBDCPN010000009.1, read on the forward strand.
CGACATAGAACCCGATGCCAATCGCTTCCTGTTCGGACACCACGAAACGGGACACAGGCATCTTTCCGATCTTGCCGTTGTACTTTGAACGGAGGATGTAACGGCATCGAGGGCACAAGTCCCCCTCTACATAGATACCGAACTCCTCCATCAGCTTTGGACGCGCCTCGTGAGGGATCAGGTGCAGGGGCTCTTCCTGCATGGGACAGCCCTTGATCCCGTACGTGGCGCCGGCATCGGTCCGGGTGTAGCGCTCGATGGCCTGTTTGATGAGTGCGACGATGGTCGACTTGCCGCTCGCCGGCGGGCCGATCATCAGGAGAATCCGCCTGCGTATGTCGAAACGGTCGGCGCCTGAGGAGAAGTATTGGACCAGCCGGTCAAGCTGGTCATCGAGGCCGAAGATCTCACCGTCAAACAGCTTGTGGACGGGCGGGCCGCCGGGCGACACTTCAATGCCTGCATCTGCTATCGATTCGAAGATCAGCTTGTGGGAGAGACGCGAGAGTCCCGGGTTGCCGATTACCAGTTCAAGGTAATCGGCGAAGGTCCCATCCCACGAGTATTGGGCAGACGCTCTTTCGCTTTCGGCCAGGATGGCCTTTATCGAAGGATTACTCAATATGCTCCATTCGACAGGACACCACGCCGCTGGCTCCCCAACAACCAGGGGCGTGGTGGTCGGTCTTCGGGTGTAGCCAGTAGCCTTCGTACTGGCGGCCGGCTCAAGCCAGGTTCGGGACGACAATCTCCGTCGCCACTATGACTCCCATGAGGAATATGGCGATAGAACCTACGAGGTTGAACCATCCGGCAACCGGCCTGAGGTTGCTGAACGGAACGCCGAGATAGGCAAACATCGTGCCGGCGACTATCGTCAGCAGCAGCGCGGCCGTTGACAGGACGAGAACGGCATCTTCGCCGTAGGGGTCGAGCAGCGTACCCGCAAAGAAAAACAGGGCGAACAGGCTGACCACTGCGGCGACAGCGCCGGAAAAACCGACCGCCCGTTCATCGTAGTCGAAGATTGATTGGGCCCCTACGCCTACCGCGTAGATTGCCCAGACTATGATGAGGGTCTTCATCATGGTGGTCTCGGCCAGACCGGCGGCTATGGAATAGAAATTCCTGGATGTGTCTCCCCCGGCGTCCGCGACCGCCACGGAGTCTCCGCCTATCAGGAGCATCGGAGCCATCGTAGTAGCGATGAGGGCCGCGAGGCCAAATGCGCCTACGTAGATGCCTACGGTGCGACCGTCCGGATACAACCCCAGGATGTACCACGAATGGCAAAAGAGCGCGCCTGCAATCAAAATAAGTCCTAAGGCTTCCATCATTCCTCCTAAAGGACCTGGGCAAGTCCAGGATTTTCTGTGGGCGTTTCCTCGACGGCAGAAGGCATTCCGAGCGAGGTAGGGGCATGATAGGTTCGTGCTTCGATGTGGTCAATCCCCGGCCACTCATGAGCACGGTGTGAGCGGCAGGACCAGACTTTCTCTCGTGCCTCGAGTAATTCCATGCTGAATTCCAGAGGCAAAACGCCTGTTCAGTCCTACACAGTCATGACGAGTTTTCACCGTCCGCAGAGTTGCGAAGACTCAGGTTTTGGCCAAGGCGAATCCCGTCTCGAATTCGGTCCGACTAAGACGCTTCTTCGGCTTGACACGACCGCCTTGAAAGGCTCGTGGGCCATGGGGGATTCATGCCCGTCGGCCGGCGCAACAGATCCTGACTCGCTGTTGCATAAGCCGGGTCCATTTCAAGGCAGTTGGCAGCAGAGACGAGGAAACGTGTTGACACACTGACCCTCGCAAGGATGGCGGAAGCAAGCAGTCAAACCACCAGGGACGGGGCCGCACAGGTATCGAACGGCCGTTGATGATTCCAGGTTCGAGCTGTTCGACCACCCTCAGTTGTGGGGGCCTGCATGCAAACCAAGGTATTTGAGAAGGTTGCGTCTCCGGGTAACAGCGAATCATGAACGTCGGCCAATGTTCTCTTGAATTTGACTTTCAGCTCAAAGGAGATGCGAATGTAAGATTGTGTTAGTAGTGACGCGACAAAATGACAGGCCAGTTATTGATGCCTTTGTTCGAGATAGGGACGTTTGTGAGTTGAAATTGTGTACCTCTAACAACTGAATGTCCGACCTGTTCGAATTTTCGTCAATTGTCGTCGGGTTGCCGGATAAATTGAAACACCCCTTGACGCTTTCGTGCGGCCCCAAGGCGTGGTCGAATGACGCGCCTCATCGGCCGCGACCAAGGTTGCGGCCTACCCATCAAGCGCAGAACTCAACCGGTTCAGGCGGCGATGCTAGTCAACCAGACACTTGCGGACACCCTGGGCATTTTGCGCATCTCAAGGAGAGGCGCGCGCAGGCGGGGAAAGTGGGAAACGAAGACTCCCGTTCGGCATGGGAATTGACGCCTGCTAAACGTACTGATCAATTGCAATCTGAGGCGCGGTGCAATGTCCTTGCGGAACGGTTCATGACCCGAACCAGGTTTTTCCCCTTGAAGAAGTCGAACTAGCCTGGCCAGCCCAGTAATCAGGGTTGGTCGGTGACCGTCGAAGGGATCGAAACAGTTGAATCCGTGCGTTTTGGAAATTGCGCCACCACAAGATGTAGGGGATAAACAGGTTGCCGATTGGGCACGTTCAGATGACGGAATCAGGCTGACTGGACCGGCGTGGTCCGGGAGACAACATGCTCTGGTGTGGCGATCGAGGCACGCAGACCCGAGTGACGGTCAACCAATGCGAGGATGGTCAGGCTGCCGTGGCGTTCGCAAGCTCCACGATGCCCTCATCGAGACGGGGTTTAGGGGATTTTAGGGCATGCGATTTCGTGTTACTGTGCAAGCCCCGGTCGCCAGGTCGGCAGTTCGTACCATGCGGCTCGGCGTTCGGATTCGAAGTCCGGCATGAGAGGTTCGGCAGGCGCTTAACGTGACTGAGTCGTACGTCCGGCAGGCCAAGGACCACGCGAGGGGGTCGATAGACTTGTCCGGCTGGCCAGCGCCGTCGATGATGGACCGGTCAATGCTGCCCTTGCAGGGCCAGCAATTTAAATTGACGGGGCCTAGCCATTGCCCTTGGTTTATTTTAAGCTATCCCCATTCGAGGGGGTGTTACTCCCCATAGGATTCCTATACCATCTTCCGGCGAAATTCTTCTTCAACATACGCCTGCGATTAGGCCCGTATTGCTTGACTGTCAATGTTCGAGCGGGTAGCTTAATGATCAAGGAGCCGCATTCATGAAAATCTCGTCGAATTTCGAAAAAAGTAAGTGGAAGTCATCCGGGACAATGCGTGTGTGGCTGGGAGTCACAGCGCTCACGGTTCTGGTGGCACTTTTTCTTGTGATCGCCGCGTGTACGGGACCCCAGGGCCAACAGGGCCCGCAGGGACCGCCAGGCCCACAGGGTGCGCAAGGCATTCAGGGCCCTCAGGGTCCGCAAGGCCCAACCGGCGCACAAGGACCCTCGGGAGCTGACGGCCAGGACGGGTCAACGGGACCACAAGGCCCACAAGGCACGCAAGGCCCACAAGGCGCGAGAGGCCCAACGGGTGCGCAAGGCATCCCCGGGCAGAATGGGCAAGACGGCCGCGACGGAGGCATAGGCCCACAAGGTCCAGAAGGACCTCAGGGCGAACGGGGCGACCCGGGCGGACCTCCAGGACCTCCAGGACCGGAAGGCCCACAGGGCGCCAGGGGCGCCACAGGCCCATCGGGCCCACAAGGCCCTCAGGGTGAACGGGGCGACCCGGGTGGACCGCCAGGACCGATTGGACCTCAGGGCCCGACCGGACCGCAGGGACTCATCGGCGCCCGCGGCATCAAGGGTGACACGGGACCGCAGGGACCTGTAGGACTGACAGGGCCGCAGGGACCACAGGGACCGCCAGGACAACAGGGACCGCCAGGGATCGCAGGACAACGCGGACCGGTAGGAGACCAGGGCATCCAGGGTCCGCACGGACCACAGGGTGTACAAGGCGAGCCGGGCATTGCGGAACTCGAAATAGTCACGGTCAGCAGCCAGTCGGACGGCACTAGCCCGAAGACAGTCGTCGGTCAGTGCGCAACAATCGGCGAGGAGTTGTCAGCAATTGCCGGTGGAGCTGTGTTGACAGGTGCGACCAGCAACGTAGCTCTCATCGAAACCCGCCCGAGCGGGCTTGCAGGCGAAGTTCCGGGTGGCTGGTCGGCAACCGCCCAGTCAGTCGCAGGCAGTTCAGGAAACTGGGGTATCACCGTTTACGTGGTGTGCGCAAAGGTCCAGTAACCGACACGCAGTCATTAACTGCAAAAGGGGCCGGCAATCGCCGGCCCCTTTTCTTTGTGTGATGCTCACCAATGATCGATGGGCATTCAAGCCTGGTACAGCGGATCATTGCTACTGAGAATAATCCGCCAGCTCCCGTTTGACCTGAAATGCAGGTGCTGTAAGGCCGATAGGCCTCTGCAAACCTGGATGTCATGAACGTAGTGCGTGGCGAAGGTAGGAAGATCCTGGAAAGTCCCGGCGAGTCCTTTTGCCGGGCGGCGTTTTGGACATAAATCGCCGCGTCGAAGGTTGCCCGTTGCACACGCGCGCGCCGACAATGGTGTAGAGGCAGGTGGAGCGGCGCGGAAGTGGGTGCGATGCCGCGTCGCCAACGAGGGTCTCGATTTGGCGCGAGGTGTGTGCACGCCTCGCATGAAGTTGGCCCGCGGTGCAGCTATGTCGTCCGTCCTCGCGACGGAAGACCCCGTGATGGCCACAGAAAGTTGGTTCGGATCAAATGGGAAGATTAATCGGCTTCATGATCGTTTTGACTCTGTCGGTCCTGCTCGCCTGCACCGGGGATGCGCCAGACCCTACTCAGGCTCCGACGCAGGCGCCACAAGCCACGTCTACACCCGTTCCGCCCACGGCGACGCCACCGCCAGCGCCGACCGCCACACCTGTTCCGCCCACGGCGACGCCACCACCCGCTCCGACCGCGACACCTGTTCCGCCCACATCGACGCCTGAACCCCCTCCGACAGCCGCGCCCGCCATGCCGGATAAGGAATCCGGGGTCATTGGGCCTGTCAATATGCAGGACCCAACTGCCCTCATGTCACTGCTCTCGCCTGAGGAACTGGGTTGCATCCTGGAGAAGGCCGATCCAGAGGTCCTCATGAAGTTGGCGAGCGCTCCTGAGACCGCCACACCCGAAGAGGCTGAGGGATTCGTTGGCTGCCTGGGGGATGAAGCCCTGCTCAGCCTTTTCCTAATACCATTCACCACCCAGACCGGGGCGCTGAGCCTGGAGACCTCGGCGTGTATTCGGACTGGATTCGAGTCACTCGACATCGGAACCCTGCTGATCGGCTCTTACGCCTCTCCCGACGATGAGGCGGCCATGGTTACCGGGATGACCGGCTTCATTGTGACGCTTTCCTGCCTGAACGAAGAAGAGTGGGAAGCTGCCAGCCCAACCCTGGAACTGGGGCCTTACAATCCTGAAGGTCTCCAATGCCTGCTTGAAAAGGTCGGCGGTCCGGATGGACTGGCCGCGATGACGAGTCCCGACGCAGGTCCGCCTATCGCCCTGTTCGGCGCCGCACTGGAGTGCAACCTGGCGTTCGTTACAGGCGAACAGCCTGCACCGCCGCCTGCCCCAACCGCAACTCCTGTACCTGCACCAACTGCGGTGCCCGCGCCGACGGCGGCGCCCGAGCCCGACCCAGGGGCCGGAGTGATCGGTCCACTGAATCTGCAGGACCAGCAGGCAATGATGTCAGCGCTATCGCCCGAGGAACTGGGGTGCATCCTGCAAAATGTCGATCCTCAAGTTCTGGGGACCCTGTCAAGCGACCCTGACGCCGCTACGCCCGAGGAGGCGTCAGGGTTCATCAACTGCCTAGGGGACGAAGCGCTGCTCGCCCTTTTCCTGGTCCCGTTCACCAGTCAGACAGGGGCTTTCAGCGTGGAAACTTCGGCATGCCTTCGGATCGGATTCGGGGGCCTTGATCTGCGCTCGCTGATGCTCGGTTCCCTGGCGGGGCCTGACGATCAAGCAGCCCAGATCAGTGGACTGACAGGATTCATCGTTACCCTGTCTTGCCTGAACCAGGAAGAATGGGAAGCCGCCAGCCCGGCCCTCGAGCTGGGCCCGTACAACCCAGAAGGTTTGGAGTGCGTGTTGGACAAAGTTGGAGGACCGGACGGCATGGCCGCCATGTTGACTCCTGACGCAGGACCGCCCATCGCATTGTTCGCCGCCGCCGCCGAGTGCGACCTGGCATTCATGCAAGGTCCTGGAGGATAGGACCGGTCCGCGCCAAACGGACTGCCGCGGGCTGTGGAAGGTGACCACCGGGACTGACTCGTAAGACACGGGTCAGTCCCGCGGCTTGTGCGGGGGATTGATTTGGTCTCCGCCAATGTCGACGCGTGCGTCCGGGGTCGTGGGGAGTGCCTCCAAGTCCGGACTGCCGAGAACTGAGGCGATACAGTCATCGCCCCCGCCTACGTAGGTGTCGTAGAGGTCAATGTCCGTTGCCACGCACCAGGCGCGGTCTGCGGGCCACCAGATGTTGGGAGAGTCACCCCAGAAGCCGTCATCCCAGTGTAAGAACGACATGACTGCATCGAGAGGGCCGCTGAAGAGCAGGTAGTCCCGTTTCCGGCCCTTCACCCTGGACTTCGCCTTGTAAAGGCGGGTGTCTAAGTTCCCGTAGCCATCCCAGAGGCAGAAGTAGCACAGGTCGGGAGTCGACGTGAAATTCTTGAGGATTCCGACCAGCGCACGGCACTCATCCTCCGGGATCGAACCATGCTGTGGAGCACGTCCCCAGGGAGGGTCCTTGTACATTTCCCGTGGGTTCTCGCTCAGGTCGGCCACACGCGGGAACTGCATCAGGGGATGGACGGTCCGGCCAGTCCGAGAGGCCACCGCGGACCACCGGACCGGCTGTTCCCTGGCATCATCGAGGTAGGCCGGGTGGAACACACGGGCGTAAGCTGTAAATCCCCCTGGGAGCAGCGAGCGCACCTTAGCGAATTCGGACAGACTCTCCTCGACCCACTGCGCCGGAGAAACGTCTTCGACCCACTCCAGGCCGACTGGCGCCAACTCGGTTTGATATACGGGCTCGGGGCTACCGCGCCCGTAGGTGAATCGTGTCATGCTGGTCATGCCCAGGGGCCTTTGACGCGCTGACAGACGAGTCTTCAGTTTCAGGAACCACGATAGCCCGAAGGGTCTCATCTCTCTGCCTTCGCCGAGAACTACGGCGAAACGTTAATAGAGTTCTCCAAATCCAAGAATCATCTCGAGGATATCCAATTGGCAACCTGGCGGTTGTGATCCCGCCGGGCAGGGCTTAATGATGAAAAAGGGCGTCCGATTACTGCTGCTCATGCTGCTTCCAGCCATGGTCCTCGCGGCGCAGTCGGCGGACTCCTCCCTTCCGATGCTGGAAGTGGTCAGGGTCTTTCCCGCGCTCACCTTTGAACGGCCCGTTTTCCTTACGCACGCAGGTGATGGTTCAGGACTGCTTTATGTCATCGAGCAGGAGGGAGTCATCCACCGGCTCGACCCGGACGCGCCCGGGCAGGCGGAGGTGTTCCTGGACATCCGCTCACGCGTGAACCGCGGCGGAAACGAGGAAGGACTCCTGGGTCTCGCCTTCTCGCCGGCGTTCGTCGATAACGGTCGCTTCTATGTTTACTACAGTGCGGCGAGTCCTCGACGGTCCGTTCTGTCGAGATTCACGACAGGCGCCGACGGGCTGGGCGACAAAGGATCCGAGGAGGTGGTCCTGGAAGTCGGCCAACCGTTCCGCAACCACAACGGCGGAATGATCACGTTCGGTCCGGACGGGATGCTCTACGTCGGATTGGGCGATGGCGGTTCGGCCGGGGACCCGCAGCGGAACGGGCAAGACCTGGGGACCCTGTTGGGCACGATCCTACGGATCGACCCGGAGCAGCCACAGGAGAACGTCCCGTACGGAATTCCGGCCGATAACCCGTTCGACGGGAAGGCCGGCGCACGCGGCGAGATATGGGCCTATGGGCTCCGCAACCCCTGGCGGTTCTCCTTCGACAGGGAGACCGGCGTCCTCTGGGTGGGCGACGTCGGCCAGAACGCCCTCGAAGAGGTGGACATAGTCCTTCCTGGGGCCAATTACGGGTGGAACGTCATGGAGGGTTCCAGGTGCTTCCGTTCACCGTCGTGCGACGGAGACGATTTTCAGGCCCCCGTAACGGAATATGGCCGAGACTTTGGCTGCTCGATTACCGGAGGTTATGTATACCGGGGCCGGCGCATACCCGCACTCGAGGGGGCGTACCTGTATGCAGACTTCTGCTCCGGTCGCCTATGGGGTCTTCGCCACGACGGCGCGGCTGTTACGGATCAGGCGGAGTTGGCCCGGGCGCCCTTCGAAATTTCCTCATTCGGGGAGGACGCCGACGGTGAGCTATACGTTCTCGGGTTCGACGGCGGGATCTACACGATGGTTGGGGCGGCCGGGCAGGAGCCTCAGGAGGCAGCGCCGGCGCCAACTCCGACGCCCACAGTCGTTCTGGATACGCCGCCCACGCCGTCGCCAGCAGTAGGCACGCCCAAGGGGCCCGCACCAACACCTGCAAGTAGACCCACCATACGGCCCGCTCCAACGCCGACGGCAGCACTACAGGGGCAGGACCAGTCCAGTCCCATCAACGGCTGGTGGTTCGCCCTGGCAGCGGCGGGAGTCGTGGCTGGACTTATCTACTTGATACTGCACTCTCGCAGCTCAGGCAAGCGCGGTTAGGCAGGTGTCACGCAAGGCATTCCCAGCCTTACCCCCGGTGATATAAAGTCGCAAGGCGGTAGAAGTAAGGGCACTTGGGATGCGCGTAGATTAATGCCCCGGTCTCTCCGGTACGAGGATGGTCTACCAGATTACGGGCCGGCTGGCATAGGGGCGACTTTCAGGCAATATTTGCCTTCGTCCTTGGGCAAACGCCACGTCGATTAAGAGCCCAGGGGCAAATGCCATGAAGCCTCTGGCCCGGCCAGTCGGGCGAGGGTGCGGAAGCGTAAGTCCCGGCGAGAGCGGGCTGATCATTCGGCTTGCTGCTTCCGAACACCGCAAATGTCTCAGGGGGGCCAATGAGACTAACGGTAACGAAGCGTGGCTGTGACGATCATGTGAGTGGGACCAGGAGGTTAGCCGTGATCCCTTCGGACCGCAGCTCAAACAGGCCAACGGATGCTCCCTAAATTCGACTACGACGCAAAGACCCTCCGAGGTGACATCTTCGGCGGCGTTACGGCCGCCGTGGTCGGGTTGCCCGTCGCCCTCGCATTCGGCGTAGCGTCAGGTCTCGGAGCGGTGGCCGGCCTCTACGGCGCCATCGCGGTCGGTTTCTTCGCGGCCGTATTCGGCGGCACACGATCCCAGATATCGGGCCCCACCGGACCGATGGCCGTTGCCGTTGCCGTCATTGTTACGACACATGCGGACAACCTCGCCGCGGCGTTCACGATCGTCATCATGGCGGGCCTCCTGCAAATTGCGTTGGGGGTCCTGCGGATCGGCCGGTTTGTGGCCTATACGCCGTACTCGGTCATATCCGGTTTCATGTCCGGAATCGGCGTGATCATAATACTTTTGCAGACCCTGCCTTTTCTTGGCATGTCCGTCGCAGAGGGTGGGCCGTTGGGAGCGGTCCGGGCCTGGCCGGATGCTGTAAGTAACGTCAACTTCGAAGCCCTGGCCATTGCGGCTGTTGCGCTTGGCGTGGGTGTCCTGTGGCCCGAAAAACTGAAGAAATTCCTGCCGGCTACACTGGCGGCCCTGATCGCCGGGACGCTCATGGGAGTCCTGTGGTTGACCAATGCGCCGATCATCGGTGATGTGCCGACCGGCCTCCCGAAATTTGTAACGCCGGACTACTCCCTGGACATAATTGCGAGCGCAGTCCAACCTGCGTTGATCATCGCACTGCTGGGATCCATAGACAGCCTGCTCACCTCCCTTGTGGCCGACTCGATTACCCGTACGCGACACAATCCAAACAAGGAATTGGTGGGCCAGGGAATCGGCAACACGATCGCCGGGTTCATCGGGGGTCTGCCCGGAGCAGGCGCCACGATGGGCACCGTGGTCAACATCCGCGCGGGCGGCCGAACGCAAATTTCAGGAGTAATTCGGGCGGCCATCCTTCTCGCGCTGGTCCTTGGACTTGGCCGTTACGTCGAGGCGATACCCCATGCGGCCCTAGCCGGAATTTTGGTGAAGGTAGGCTGGGACATCATTGACTGGCGGTTCATCACGAGGGTCCACCGCGTTCAGCGGGAACACCTGCTGGTCATGGTGATCACCCTGGGGCTCACAGTGTTCCTTGACCTGGTTACCGCTGTAGCGATAGGTCTGATCGCCGCCATGATGGCCAGCGCGCGCCAGTTCGAACGGCTCGAACTGGACAGCGTGATTTCCGTACCGTTGCTGGACCGGACTTTCCTCGCGAGTAAAGAAGATGCGAGCAAGGTGGACCCGTATTCAGCGCGTGTCGGTCTCGTTTCGCTGAGGGGCAGTTTCTCCGTGGCGTCAGCCAACAAGCTGATCAGTACGATCAGCCTGGACATCCGGGACCACGAGGTCGTCATCCTCGACTTCACCGACACGGTGTATATGGATGACAGCGCGGCCCTGGTGGTGGAGCAGATGATCGACGTCGCCATTGCGGAGAATACCGGAGTCATCATAATGGCTCTGGAGGGCATGCCCGAAACCACCTTGAAGGCTCTCAACGTTCTCAAGGAAGTCCCAGACGACCGGTTCGTAAAGGACCAGGACGAGGCCAGGGATGTCGCGAAGCGGCTGCTCGAGAATCAGGGTCCGCAAGCTGTCCCGGAAGGCGCCAGCGCCTGATTCAGAAGACGAGTTGATCCTGGCCTTCGCATTAACCCGCGCGGCCGGAATGTTTCGCGAAAATGTGTAATACAGAATTCACGTGAATATGATTTCGCCACGAGTCGCACGCCGTTTGCGATACCTCAGCCATGCGCAGGAGTAATCAGACATGCCAGACCAGTCATCGGCCACACCCGACTACACGATGGGCTACACCGAAGATTTTCTTCAGCTTCTCGACCGCCGCAGCGCCGCGACTCACGCCGCGTACTTGCTCCCGCATCTGAGGTCGGGCGACCGCGTCCTTGACTTCGGGTGCGGACCGGGGACCATCACAGTCGGCCTGGCGAAGGCGGTTGAACCCGGGGAGGTGCACGGCATTGACATGGAGGAATCGCAGATTGCCATGGCCCGGTCGGCAGCCGAGGCGGGTGGTCACATCAACACAACTTTTCACGTTGGCGACGTGACGGCTCTGCCCTTCGAAGACGACTCCTTCGACGTCGCCCATTGCCACGCCGTTCTCATGCACGTGCCGGATACTGCTGCGACGCTGGCCGAGGTTAAGCGGGTACTCAAGCCCGGCGGAATCATCGCCAGCCGCGAGATGATCGTCGATTCATCTTTCCTTGAACCCACGGACGACAATACTCACAAGGCGTGGGCTGGATTCGCGGGTCTTCTCGCGGCAAACGGGGGCCACCCGCAAATGGGAAAGGAACTCAAGAGCGCGGCGCTCGAGGCCGGGTTCTCGGACCTGCGGACCAGTGGGTCATTCCAGTTCTTCGGCACGACAGATGATGTTGCATTTCTTCGCCGCTTCATTGATGACTGGTACTTTTCGCCTGACGTGATTGAAGCTGCCACGAATTACGGATTGGTTACACACGAGCAATTCGACGCGTGGAGACAAGGCCTCGACGAGTGGCGGGACGCTCCAGGGGCCTGCGGCGCATTCGCCTTTGGCGAGGTCATCGCACGCAAGCCGCAATCCTGATTTCCGCCTGTGCCCCGCGCGATGGGTGGCGCATCGGGGTGACGGGTTGGGGGTATGGCGGTTGTGAGTGAGGGGTGGGAGGTTGTAGCCGCGCACCGCACCTAGGCCGTTCTCGAACGGCCCCTAAGGGGGTGGTTGTTGAACGGGCGGGGTGTGATTGTGTGGATGGGAGGTAGCCGCGCCCGTCCCGCGCCCCACCGTGGGTACCGGCCCCGCATCGGAGTGCGGGGAGACGATGGAGGGCACGACGGGTTGGGAGAACGCCGGTTGGGTGAGTGGAGAGTGTGGCTGTGGGATGGCCGGGAGGTCCTTCGCTTCGCTCAAGGATGACGTGAATGGAAAGTCCGGTACGACGGGTTGGTTTATGGCGCGTTGAAGCAACCCCGGGGGGTTCCCGGAGTTGCCTCGGTTGACAGTGTCTCTGTAGTCTTTCCCACGCCCGGCCGGAACCGTGAGGCGTTGTTGGGAAGTATGTTTCCTCGGTCTTCTCCGCACAGTCCAACAACCAACGGTAGTGGCGGCAATTTGCTCGCTCACGCGTCGGCGGTCGAACCGGGGCCGAAGACGTTTTCGGCTCTACAGCCGCGCCCGGCTTGTGGGGCGCTTATGGGCGTCTGAGGGAAAGACGCATTTGCTATCGGATCCTCGGCTTGATCTCTGGGGCGAACTTCCGATAGCTCCCCAGGCATCTCTCAGCCTGCGGGCCCCGAGTCACCATAGTCGGGGTCTAAAGCTGCCACGCCAACGCAGACAGCATTATGTGCGAGTCGCTCCGGTGACCCTTACCGGCTTTGCAGCCGTGGGGCACTGGAATCCACGCATAGCCCATGCCTGCTTCCCTGGAGAGCATGTACTTTCTCGTTCTGCAACGGGCTTTAACACGGGGGGAGGAACTTTTACCCCCGATGGCTGCAGCAGTTGTTCCCGTTGCTGTTCGATCAGAATGGCTGTGATGAATGCGTTTTACCGCACGCCTCGATATTGATAATAGAACAGGTGTTCGTGCATTGTCAAATGTTTTGTGGCATGGATTTTGGGGGGTGGGTCGGTGCGCATGGCGGTTGGTGGGGGTAGCCGCGCCGCCCGTCCGCCCCGGCGGGTGCCCACATGAGGCACCCCTACCAGTGGGTTTGGCCAGCGTCGGGTTGTGGGTGTGTAGCGGGTTGGTGGGGGTAGCCGCGCCGCCCCTGGGTCCCCGATCGGAGTCGGGGAAGACGGTTTGGGAGAATGCCGGATGTGGGTAAGGGGTGGCAGGTTGGTGGGGTAGCCGCGTTGCCTTCGTCCCCGGCGGGCGCGCACGTCCCAACGCCCCTACAGGCGTGGTTGGCTGGTGTGCGGGTGTGTGGATGTGAGGCGGGTTTGGGGTAGCGCGCCCGCAGGCCCCTGGGTCCCCGATCGGAGTCGGGGAAGACGGTGAAAGAGAGGGGGAATGGCGTTGTAGTGGTTTGGGTGTGGCCCAGCACCTTCGCCCGTCCACCGTGGGTACCGGATCGGAGTCCGGCACGACGAAAAAGTGGGTTGTTGCCTGACGGGTGTGGCGAGTAGCTCCGCCCCGGCGGGCGTCCACAAGAGACGCCCCTACAGGGGTGGTTGGTGAACGTGCGGATGAGGTTGCGTCGCGGTTGGTGGATTAGCCGCGCCCGTAGGCCCCTGGGTCCCCGATCGGAGTCGGGGAAGACGGTGAAAGAGAGGGGGAATGGCGTTGTAGTGGTTTGGGTGTGGCCCCGCACCTTCGCCCGTCCACCGTGGGTACCGGATCGGAGTCCGGCACGACGAAAAAGTGGGTTGTTGCCTGACGGGTGTGGCGTGTAGCTCCGCCCCGGCGGGCGCCCACGAGAGACGCCCCTACAGGCGAGGTTGGTGAACGGGTGTGTGGGTGTGTGTAGCAGGTTGGTGGGGGTAGCCGCGCCCGTAGGCCCCTGGGTCCCCGATCGGAGTCGGGGAAGACGGGGTACGGAGGTCGGGGAAGACGGTGAAGGGTGTTGGTGGTGGGATTGGGCCTGTTTAGGGTATGGGTGTTTCGGATCCCTCGGCTTCGCTCGGGATGACACAGAGAGGGCTCGGGATGACATTAAGAAGGGCCGGGATGACATTAAGAAAGGCCGGGATGACATGAAGGAGGCACGGGGTGACGTGAAGGAGGATTGAGATGACATGACGGCGGTACAGGTTGACGTGAAAGGGTGTAGGAGATGCTCGAGGTGGTTGGAACGGAGGTCCGTCTTACTGGCGGAAGCCGGTTTCCATCGTAGGGCGATGGTGGGGGGTATGCTATTGGTTCGAGCCGGTCCGAAGTCGAAGGCACCCCAATTACCCTTGCCCCACCATGGGTCCCGGATCGGAGTCCGGCACGACGAAGCTGTATGGGCCCTTCCGTGGGTACCGCGTCGGGGTGCGGTACGGCGAGTCGCGAGCACGCCGGTTGTGAGTGAGGGGCGGGAGATTCTTCCCTGCGCTCTAGAATGACATAAGGGACGGCTCGAGAATGACGTTGGGTGGTGGCTTTTGAGACTGGTCATTAAAACCCGCCCTCGCAATCACATACCTACACACATGGCTTCTTTAGAGACGGCGCGCTGAATGAGTAAAGTGGAGTTCGTTGGCGTAGACGGTTGCCCTGCCGGCTGGTTCAGCGTGGGATTCGACCGATTCGGCGGCAACGAAGTGGAGGTCTTCACAACATTCGAAGGGTTACTGGCGCACTACAGTCACGCCAGGCTGGTCCTCGTAGACATACCTATCGGGCTTCCGGAGGGACCGGAACGGCGAGAGTGCGACAGGCAGGCCCGGAAGCTGCTCGGCCGTCGCGGCTCCAGCGTCTTCCCGGCGCCGACCCGCCAGACGGTGGAACAGGCTGCGGCGTCGCCGAAAGACTACCGAGCGGCTTTGGCGATCGAACGCCGATATGCCGGAAAGGGCATCAGTCGCCAGGCATTCGCTATTTCGCCCAAGATCGCGGAAGTCGATGCCGTGCTGCGACCTCGCTCTGCGGGCGCGAAGCCCGTCGTGCGAGAAGTCCACCCGGAACTGTGTTTCCGGGCGTTCAACGACTGCCAGCCCATGGCGTTCAGCAAGAAGAGGTCGGCGGGACGGGCTGAGCGTCTCGGCGTTCTGCGCAAGGAAGATTCGCGGTCGGAGGAGATATACGAACAGGCCTGTTCGAAGTTCCTCAGAAAGGTCGTCGGCAGGGACGACGTGCTCGATTCGCTCGTCGCGGCCTTGGTCGCACGCGAACGCCAGGACCAGCTTAGGACGATCCCGGAAGTCGTCCCAATTGACGGCAAAGGCCTGCCGATGGAGATGGTGATTTAGGGGAGCGTTAGCAGTGAAAATCCTGTTCGTGTGCGTCCACAATTCGGGGCGGAGCCAGATGGCGGAGGCGTTCACGCGGTCGTTGTCCGGCGGAGCTGTGGACGCGAAATCTGCCGGTACGATGCCGAGCGAGGGTCTGAACCCCGTCGTGGCGGAGGTTATGGAGCAGCGCGGTATTCCGCTGGCCGGCCACTATCCGAAGGTGATTGACCAGCAGATGGTGGACGACGCCGATCACGCGTTAACGATGGGTTGTGCGGTTGACGATGCCTGTCCGGCTGTGTTCATCCCGAGTGAGGACTGGGGGCTGGAAGACCCGGCCGGCCAGCCCGTCGAAAAGGTCCGGACAATCCGGGACGAGGTCGAGGCGCGGGTGAGGGCCATGCTCGCCGACATGGGGATCGATGTCGTTGGGTAAAGGCTTCCCGGGCGCCTGGCTCATTAGTCCCCTCTCCCGTTTCGCGGCAGAGGGTTAGAACCTACCCCGTACTCGATAAGGGGTTGAGGGCATGAGGTGTGATCGTAGGTCCCTTTATCGGTACGACGATTCCGGTTGCCGGACGTGACGCCCTCACCTCAATCCTCTCCCCCAGGAGAGGAAGTGATTTACCCGCGCGACATCTGAAACGGTCTCGCGGGCGGTTCGCGAACCGCCCCTACGCGTGACGCGGATCGTCGCTTCTACTCTGAAGGGGCGGGGCCCAGGACTTTGTATGTCTTGTCTGCTGTGCGCTCGCCGGTTGGCAGGACCTCCACGACAACTCGCGAGAGGCCCACGACTTCTCCGTTGGAGTCGAAGCTGTAGTTATCGCCGATCGCGCCGCTCCAGGTGATTTCGTACATGCAGTCGCGGAATCCGTCCGCGTCCTGGTCGTCTTTGGTCTGGCTGAGGCACTCGGCCGCGATGTAGACGTCGTCGTATGCGGACCCCAGGTGCCAGGGCAGCGTCACGTAGTTGTAGCGCGCCCTGAAGTCGGTCAGTACCTGCTGCCCCTTTGCGTTGGCCGGGTCGAGGTCGGCCGTTATGGCCTTCATGCCGTTCGCCGCATCGCCCGCGATCTCGAGGGCGGTCGTTCCGACCGAAATCGTTTCCGCGTAGATCGGACCTTCGTAACCCAACTCCCGCGCCTGCTTGATGATCGTTCCAGCCGAGAATTCCGACTGTGGCGCTATGTGGAGCGCGTCGGGGTCGGTGGCGAACAACTTGCTCAGTTGTGACCTGAAGTCGGTGGTGTCCGAAGCGTACCGCTCGGCGGCAGCCAGTTCCCCTCCGCGCTTTTCGAACTGCGCGACCGAGGTGCGCCGCACGCCTTCGGCGTAGTCGGTCTCCTCCGTGATCGTAGCGAGCCTGCGGACCCCGTCAGCCCAGAGGGTGTTTCCGGTGCCGATGCCGACGTGGATGTCGCTGATCTGGGTACGGAAGATGTAATCGCCGGCGTTGGCGATGTCGGGGTTGCTCGCCAGGCCGGAGAACAGGATCACGCCGTCTGCTTCGGCCAGTGGCGCGACGCCGAGCATGGCCCCGCTGCACGATGTGCCCAGGATGATCTTGATGCCGTCCGCGTCAGTCAGTTTGCGGTAGGCGGAAATGGCGTCCGCAGCGCCGCACTTGGAGTCCTCGACGACGAGCTCGAGCATTCGGCCGTCTATGCCGCCCGCTGCGTTGATCTCATCCGCGGCCATTTGCTTGGCCTGGTTGGCCACCGTGCCATAGGTCTCGCCGGGCCCCGTGAGGGACTCCATTACGCCGATCCTGTAGGGACTTTCGTCTTCGTCTTCACCGCACGCTGCGATCACCAGGACAATGAGTGACGCAAGGGCGAGAGCGATAGTCCACTTTCCAAGCAACATTCGCATGATTGTTCTCTCCGCGTGTGCTGCCTACCGGTCTATGCAGATCTATGCAGAAATTGCTGCATTCCGATGCAGGCCTGAGCCGGTCGTATGACCGAATGGAGTCGCATCCCACTTACATTGTGGACTAAGTATCAGTCGAATTGGGCGCCAAGAGAGCCCCGTTCCGCACCTGTTGGGTTCACGTCACCGGTCACAGGCGGCCGAGATTCCAGTTGATCGATCCGTCGATAGCAATCGCGGTGAAAAGCAAGGCCAGGTAGGCAAGCGAGTACAGGTAGGTCCCTATGGCCCCATCGATTCCGGGCCGCCTGAGTAGACGAACCGCGAAGTACACGAACCCCAGTCCGAGCGTCACCGAGGCCCCGAGGTAGAGCCATCCCACGGCCTGGGTGAGGAAGAACATGGGCGTCAAGGCCAGCAGCAGCAGCGTGTAGAGAAGTATGTTGCGCTTGGTCTCCAGGACCCCGGCTACGACCGGGAGCATCGGCACGCCAGCGTTCCGGTAGTCGTCTTTCAGCAGTAACGCCAGCGCCCAGAAGTGAGGAGGAGTCCAGAAGAACACGATGGCGAACATGTAGACTGCCGGAAGCCCGAGACTCCCGGTCACCGCGGTCCAGCCGATGACCGGCGGCAGCGCGCCGGCCGCTCCCCCGATCACGATGTTCTGAGGAGAGACCCTCTTGAGGCCGATCGTGTAGACGAAGACGTAGAAGAGCGTGGCTGAGAGAGTCAGCACCGCGCTCAGGGGATTGACCAGGGTGAAGAACAGGGTGAATGCGATGGCGTTGGTGACCAGGCCGAAAGCCAGGGCTTCCCGGGGTTGGATGCGGAGCGCGGCCACCGGCCGGCCCATCGTGCGGCGCATGAGGGAGTCGATATCCCGGTCGAGGAAGTGGTTCAGGGCGTTTGCGCCGGCCGACGCCATCGCCCCCGCGCCCACGACGACGATCGCCAGCAACGGGTCTGGAGGGCCGCCGGACGCGAGGAACATGCCCGCAAGCGCGGTGAATGCAAGCAGCAGGATGATGCGCGGCTTGCTGAGGCTCAGGTAGTCCCTGAGGACGCTCTTCTGGGTTGCGGCGCCGGCGGTCAAGACGAGACTGCCCCGGACTCGTCTGCCTGGGCGCCGTCCGGCGCTTCCGCTGCTGCGCGGTCGTTCCAGAGATGTCGACCGACGGCGAGTGAGATTACTACGAAGAGCGCGTCCACGATGGGGAAGTAGACGATGTGGGATGTCACGGCGTCACCGGTTTCGCTGTCGGGATTAAGGGTCCAGAACCACTCCCAAAAATACAGCATGGTGAGCACGATTGCGCCGTAGAAGAGCGCGCTCCTCCTGACGCGCTCGAACGTGCTGTCATTCTCGTTAGACGGGACGCGGCTTTGCAGGAAGACCTCGACCAGGCATACGAGCACCGCGGCGGCCATGAACCAGTTCAGGATGCTCCAAATGGGGTAGTCCGGCGAGCCGTCGTGGTAGACGGGCGTGAGTATGAGGTTCAGGGCGGCGGCGATGGCCGTCAGGATAAGAAAAAGCGCCAGGACCCGCTTTACGATTTCCATGATCGCTTGTGTTCTCCTCCGGGTTGGCTCGGGCTGAGGGGGCTAATGGGTGACGCCGTCAAGTAATCCTAAGCCCGATCTCACCGTGAGGAAACTGTGCGTCGACTAGAAATGTGAAAGTGTCCCAGGCCAGTCTTGTCGCAGGACGGAGTACACCCGGTAGTCTGTGGCCTCTCCTCGGCTTGACACTGCTCCCCGTACCAGTTCCTGACGTTGGAAACCGGCCTTCTCGAGCACCCGCGCGGAGGCCATATTGGACACTCTGACCTTTGCGAATATGCGGTCCAGGTTGAGCATGTCGAAGCCGTATACCGTGATCGCCTCAACGGCGGCAGTCGCGATCCCTCGACCCCAGAACGGTTTGCCGACGAAGTAGCCGAGTTCGGCAGAACCCGGCGAATCGGCCCTCTCCGTGTTGAGGCCGATGCCGCCGATTGGTCCTTCTGCGTCGCAGGTAGCGAAGTGCTCGACGGGGTTCTTGGCGGACTGCAGGGCCACCCACTCTTCGGCATCTTTGCGTGTGTACGGGTGGGGGAAGCTGGCGTCCAGGTTTGCCCAGATGTCGTAGTCGTCGGCCAGGGCGATCCAGCGGTCCTGGTCTCCGTCGTTCCATGCGGAGGACCAGTCCCGCAGCGCGTAGCCGTTGCCGATGTCGATCTTCAATTCACCAGGATCCTCGCCCATGCGACGATAGCTTTGTCAGCTGGTTCACGATCCCCTCATTTTGGTCTACGCCATACGACGAAAAGCGAGCGTTTCACGTCTTTACGGCAACCGGGCGTGCAGGTCGAAGTCACTATCCCTCTAAAAAGACAGAGACCGCCTGAGTGGGCGGTCTCGACCCTACCGGCGAAGCGATAGGGGTGGTCTCTGTAGGATAACAAGAGTAGAGATTACTTGCCCGCGCGCGGTTGGTGTCGGAAATTTTTCAATTCATGTGGTGACTCTTGCGTAACCTCCGATTCGCCGGCGATGTCGGGCTTCAATGGCCTACTCTCAACTTGCGATTCGCCCTCACCCCAACCCTCTCCCTCCAGGAGGGGGGGGTTTGCAAGGGTCGCTGGTGGGGGGAATCGCGTCTCACATCAGGGCCGTTCGCGAACGGCCCCTACGGGCCGGATCGCGTTGCAGGGAGTATGGAATGATTCCCTACCTACCTACCAACGGCCAGCCGGTCGATCAGGAAGTCCGGCAGGCCGATGTCCCTCATTTTTTGCTGGGTAACGGGGATGTCGTACGCGGCACGGTGGTGGGTGATCGTCTCGGCGTCCGAATCGTGGAGCAGGTAGCTGGCGGTCTGCAACCTGTCCCGCGGCTGGCCGACGCTGCCAGGGTTGATGATGCACCGGTCATTTCCGAGTGGGACCGGCACGTCCAGCGGGATCTCGTAGAACACCGCTTCGCCTTCTTCGAGCCTGCAGACGAACGGCACGTGTGAGTGGCCCACGAGGCAGTACCGCGTGCCGAATTGGCCGAAGTTCGCATTGGCCGACGCCCTCGACATCAGGTACTCCCACACCGGGTCCCGCGGGCTGCCATGGACTGCGGTAACGTCGCCTATCTCCTCCCTGAGCGGCAGGCTGCGCAGGAAATCCGCATGTTCGTCGCTCAACTGCGCCGCCGTCCAGCGCGCCGCGGCGGCCGCGTACATATTGAATTGCTCCAACCCGAGTTTTCCGACGGCGGCCAGATCGTGGTTACCGGCCACCCCTACGTGGGCGTGGTCCCGCAGCAGGTCGATGCATCCGCCGGGGTCCGGGCCGTACCCGACGAGATCGCCAAGTTCCCAGATCTGGTCGAAACCGCCGTTGCTGCCTGCGTGCTCGATGACGCTCTGGAACGCCTCGAGATTCGCGTGTATGTCTGAGACGATGAGGACGCGCACTGGTCAACCATGAACGGGAGCTTTGGGGTCAGCGTCTACCCTAGCAACCATTTCAAAAGCTTGACGTTCGTTTGGCAGACTCCACGTCGGCCAGACAAATTGGTTGCCGCGTGCGCGGTGCAATTCAGCCAGTGACGGATCGGGCCACGGGCTCTACCAGGGAGATGACTCCTCAGCGTAGACGTGGTCGGGCAGCGAGTAGCCGATTCCCTCATCGTCGAACAGCGAGGCGCCAAGCAGACCCGTGAACCTGGTGAAGTTGCTGTTTTCGTGATGCCACGGGGCGACCTTCTCCAGGATGTGGCCGTAACGCTGCTGCATCTTGAACCACCAAACGGCCCCAAAAGAAGACAGGGGCGGGTACATCAGATGTTCGGCCATTTCGTTCCCTATCAGACCCCGCGAAATCCTGTACACGTACTTGGCCAGATTTCGGCGTTCGGCCGGTTCGATCCTGCCCGCGAGCAGCGGCGCCGAGTTGATGAGGGCGTGTGCCATCACAACCGATTCAGTTGGGGTTTCCGGCTCACATAGCTGTCCAATTTCGTACAGCCTCAGCGCCTCCTCCATGTCGTGAAACAGGATCGACTCAGGAATACCCATCAGGTGGCCGCTGTGGCGCCAAATTGCCATGAAGCTCCTGGCTTCCTCCTCGTTGTACTTTGCGCCCAGGGTCTTCATGTGAATCAGCAGTCTGGCTGAAAAGGAAGAAATCGCCAGGCCCAGGTGAGCCGCGCTGATTGGCTCGCCCCACGCGTCGGTGTCCCAGTCCTCCGAGTTGTTCAGCAGACGCCTGATTCGTGCGTGCACTATCCGTATGCGTACAGACAGTTTCCAGCCGTCTCCGTACCTGTACATCCCGTCAGGCAGGAATATCTCGATCATGTGACGGTTGTTTTGCCCCAGCCGTCTGACGCCCTGGTCGCGCACTTTGCCGGTGATGAAGAAGGACTTGGAGATGTTCGTGTTGAAGCCTTCTATGAGGACGGCTGCGACGAACGCCGCCAGGATCACCGGTGAGTTCCGGTGAAACATGCGGACGCCCGGTGCGAACTCCGGGTAGTTGAGCCAATCGGGCGGAGTCGCCGCGTCCTCGAAGAATTTGCGTATCGCTTCCGGGGCGTCGCGCAGGGCCTCGCCTGCCCCGTCGTCCATTGCCGCCTGAATGAGTCTCCTAGCCTTGTTACGGCCGATCTCGTCGAGGGCCGCCATCATTTCGTCGGCCACCGGGTCCCCGATATGCGTGTGCGCGATGTATTTGTCCGCCACCTCCGGCGAAACCGCGCGGGCCTTTTGGTACCCGGGCCGATAGTCCGTGGGTATGTTCATGTTTGCCGCATCCACCACGGGTTACCCTGGCGCCTCTTCGGCTTCTACCCTCAGGTCCGGCAACCAGTCGAGCCAAGACGGCATAAACCAGTTCCGGTCGCCCAGCAATTGCATGCTGGCGGGCACGAGTATGCCGCGCACAAGGGTGGCGTCAAGCAGTACGGCCACGGCGAGGCCAAAGCCCGCCTGCTGGTTCACGACCATCTCTCCTGAGGCGAAACCGCTGAACACGGCCACCATGATGAGGGCCGCGCCGGTGATGAGGCCGGCCGTCGAACGCAGCCCGAAGGCCACCGACTCGGCGTTGTTGTGCGTCTGGTCGAACCGCTCGCGGATGCGGCTCAACATGAACACGTGGTAGTCCATCGACAGGCCGAACAGCAGCGCGAAGAGCACCAGCGGTATCCACACGTCGATGGTCTCGGTCTGTTGGAATCCAAACAGGTCCGCTCCGATCCCATGCTGGAATACGACCACCATCAGGCCGTAGGCGGTCCCGACGGAGAGGAGGTTCATGATGATGGCCTTGATGGGGATGACGATCGACCGGAAGACGATTAACAGCAAGAAGAAACTGACCGCCAGGATCAGCGCGAAGGAGATAGGCGTATACGTGCTCACCACGCCGTTGAAGTCCAGGTATTCGGCTGAAAGGCCGCCGACCAGCACGGTGGCCGGAACCCCGGCGAACGCCGCCGGGATGTAGTCGTCCCGCAGGCGTTCCACCACGCCAAAAGCCGCGCTGCCGCTGGGCGCGCCGGGCACCGGCACGAGGAGCAGTCCCAGGTCTCCGTCCTGGCTTACCTGCGGGATGAACGTCCCCAGTTCGGGGTCGGCCTGGATTGCTGCGCCCAATTCGGCGATTGCGGACTGGACCTGCAGGTCGTTTATGTTGCCGTCGATGACTATCTTGGCGGGGTTGACGTAGCCGAACGAGAACTTGTCTTCCAGCACTTCGAACCCGGCGCGGGTGTGGGAGTCTTCCGGGAAGACCTCGACGCTGTTGAAGCCGCGGTTGATGTCGAAGTAGTAGTAGGACGCCCAGACCATCAGGCCGCCCACCACGAGCACGCTGATGATCGGGAAGCGCATGGTCCAATGTGTGATGAACTCCCAGAACCCGGGCCGTTGTTTGCCTTCTTCATTCTCATTGCTCGCGCCCCGGCCAACGTCACCGCTCCGGCGTGTAAAAGGGAGACGGAGGAGATCGACCTTCGGGCCCAGCAGGACGAGGACTGCGGGCAGCAGTGTGAGCGAGGCCAGTACGGAGATGATGACCACCAGGATGGCGGCCAGGGCCATCGAGAAGAACATCGTGTGCGGGATGATCAGTATGCCCACCAGCGCGATGACCACTGTAATCCCGCTGAACAGCACCGTGCGGTTCGCCGTGGCGCCCGCCCTTATGACGGCATCCTCTTTGTTCAGTCCCCTCGCCAATTCCTCGCGGAAGCGTGAGACCACTATCAGCGAGTAGTCGATGCCCACGGCGAGGCCGACCATCGTTATCCAGAGCTGTGCGAAGAAGACCAGTTCGCCGAACGTGTTGCCGATGATGGCGACGAGGGCCAGGGTGATGAAGATGGAGATCAGCGCCAGCCCTATGGGCACGAGCGCAGCCACCAGCGCGCCGAAGAGCACCAGGAGGATGAGGAGCGCTATCGGGATTCCGATAGTCTCACCGGCTATGAGGTCCGCCTCCGACAGCTCCCCGTTTTCGAAGGCTATGGTCGCGTCTCCCACTACGAAGACGCGGAAGTCATTCCCGTGGTCCGCTTCGTCGACGACGTCGATGATTTGTTCAGCGTTCTTCGTCGCCTCGGCGATCGATCCAACCAGTTGCACCGAGATGATGGTCGTCTTCTGATCGGCGGAGACCAGCCGTTCGTCGCCGGTCAGGTAGTAGTTGAAGCCGCCGGCCACCACCTCCGGCCCGATGGCGACGAGCGCGCCCGTCACCTCTTCCACCTTGGCCCGGAACGCCGGGTCGTCCACCGTCAGCGTTTCCGACTGCACCATCACCGCTTCGCTGAGCGGCGGCGCCAGGCCCGCCTCTTCGAGCATGTCCTTGGCCGTCCAGGACTCGGCCTCGCTGAATGTGGAGATGAAGCCGAGTTCCGTGGTAAGTGCTGAGTCGAGTTGGCGATCGACGATCCCGAGCGCGAGCACGGCCGCCCCGAGCCACAAGACGATAGTGACCCATGGCCTGCGCGCGCTGATTCGAGCCAGGTTTTCCGTCATGGATACTGTCCTATATCGCCTGGGCTGTGGGCGCCCGGGAACCGGTGGCGCAGTTCCCCGGCCGCGACGTTCAGAATTCGCCTCGCCAGTATACGCAACAACAGGAGTTGTTAACGTCAACTGACTTGTTGACAAACGTTCACAGGTCGCGGTGTGAAAGGACAGACCAATTGGACAACGAAATCGACATAACGCTGATGCGGCACGGCCGCTCGCGGGCCGACGACGAGATGGTGCACGAGGGGCGCTACGACTCCCCGCTCACCGACGTCGGGAGGACCCAGGTGAGGGCACGGGCCGAGGAATGGAAGCGCGCCGGCGTCACGTTCGACCTGGTCTTCACAAGCACAATGGCACGCGCCGCCGAAAGCGCGCAGATCGTCGGGGATACGCTGGGCGTTGCAATCGAGTACGACCCCGACTGGATGGAGTTGGACAACGGTCCGCTTGCCGGGCTCCCTTTCGAAGAGGGCCGAAAGAGGTACCCCAGGCCCGACTTCTCCAACCCGTTCCAGCCGTACATCGAGTCCACCGGAGAGGGCGAGAGTTCGTGGGACCTGATGATTCGCGGGGCTCGCGCCCTGCAACGCGTCGTCAGGCGAGGCGAGCGGTCCTCCCTCGTAGTGGCCCACGGCGGCACATTAAACGCCGCCATGTATTGCATCCTGGGCCTGCCAGCGCCAACCCGCGGCTCCCACAGCAGCGGCGTGACGTTCGCATTTGGGGACGCCGGTTTTGTGCGGACGTCGTACGACGCGGCGCGGCATGTGTGGGTGGTGAGGGAGATGGGGGTGGGGGCCTAGATTGCCAGGAGCCTGACGAACAGAATACTAATTGATATATATTTGGGAACATATTAGAATAAGCAAATATGGGACGATTGACTTTTCGCCGTGAGAATCATCGCCAGGAGAACCCTTCGTGACTTTTGGGCAAGACACCCGGACGCCGAACAACAGTTGCGATCCTGGTACGCAGAGGTCAGGGCAGAAGTCTGGGACACACCCACGCAACTGACAGCCAGATACCCAACGGCCAGCGTGATCCCGGGCAATCGGGCTGTCTTCAGGATCAAAGGTGGCAACTACCGGCTGGTGGTGAGGGTCCACTACGACAGGCGCATCGTCTACATACGGTTCATCGGCACACATGCTGAGTATGACCGGATCAACGCAATGGAGGTGTAGAAATGGCAGCCATCAAGCCGGTCCGCACCGATGAAGACCTTGATCGGGCGCTGGGGAGGATCGACCAGATATTTGACGCCGAAGAAGGCACGCCCGAGAACGACGAACTCGACGTCCTCACGATCCTGGTCGAGCACTACGAGGATGAACGCCACCCTATCGGCTTCCCCACGCCGGTCGCAGCCATCGAGTTCCGCACGGAACAGGCGGGGCTGACGAACCGGGACCTCATCCCCTTCCTCGGGAGCCGCTCGAGGGTGTCGGAAGTGCTCTCCGGTAAACGCGCCATCACGATGTCGATGGCCCGCGCGCTCCACCGGCACCTCGGCATACCCGCCGAGGTGCTGCTCCAGGAGCCGGGCGCAAGATTCGATCCTGCGTACGAAGACCTCGAACCTGAGCGGTTCCCGCTGAAGGCCATGGCAAAGGCGGGGTGGATTCCAGACGTGCCGGACCTCAAGGACCGAGCCGAAGAGCTGATCCGCGGTCTGGTCGAGCGCGCCGGAGGCCCGCAGGCCGCCGTCGCTCCGCTGTACCGCAAAAACGACCACCGTCGCATGAATGCCAAGACGGACGACTTTGCCTTGAGAGCGTGGTGCTGGCAGGTGATGGCTGCGGCCCAGGAAAACCCGCCTGCAGCGGCTTATAGGCCGGGAACGGTCAGCCCGGAATTTCTCCGTGCGCTCGCGAGTCTCAGCGCTTCACGTCGCGGTCCCAGGCGCGTCAGGGATTTCCTCGCAGAAAGCGGCATAGGGTTCGAATACGTGCGCCACCTCCCGCGAACTCACCTGGACGGCGCAGCGATCCGACTCCACGATGGCAGACCGGTGATCGGCATGACGCTCCGATACGACCGGATAGACAACTTCTGGTACACGCTTATGCACGAGTTGGCGCACGTGAGCCTGCACCTCTACGACGGCGGCGAGGACACCGCCTTCGTGGACGATCACAGCCTCCGCGACGTCGAGACCACCTCGGGGGATCCAAGGGAGGCGCAGGCCGACCGTTTGGCGGAAGAGGCTCTCATACCTCCTGGCGCGTGGAACGACGGCGCCATCCTAGACCGGCCCAATGCCATGGCGGTCCTAGACCTCGCATCGGAGGCCAAGGTTCATCCAGCCATCGTCGCCGGCAGGGTGCGCCACAAACTGGGCAACTATCGCTTGTTGTCGCAGTTTGTGGGGACTGGTCAGGTGCGTAGGGAGTTTGAGGGGGTTTGAGTTTTGGTTGAAGGTGTTGTGCCAAGCGCGTGTTGGAGGTTGGTACGCGTTTGTGTAGCGTGAAGTCAGACAATTAGAGAGGAACAATCCAAATGAGACGAAATGGACGTGGAGGAAAGAGTAGGTCCTCCGGCAGTGCGCGGACGACACGTGGTTACACCCTCCGCGGCAGGAACAACCGTATCAATTACGTTGGAACGACCAATAACCCGGGGCGACGAGCCAGCGAACACCGGCAGGCCGGCAAACGGGGCGAATTGAAGGTGGAAACCCGAGCGATGACGCCTACTTCCGCGAAGCGCTGGGAGGCTAATAGACTCGAAACCTATCGCCGTAACCACAGCGGGAGGAATCCGCGGCATAACCGGACAAGAAGCGGCGGCTGGCTTTTCTAACAGCGGCGGGCGGGTAGAATTTGTTAGCTGTCTGTGTTGAAGGATTCACGACCCGCATGCGCCGACAGAAGCGTTCGAAGTCAAGAGAGAGTTTCATGCCTACTGTATGAGGTGACGTGATGAATGCGATCAACGCAGCCGCTGCCATTCTGAAGGATGCGGGTGAACCACTTCACTATCGCGAGATTACCGAGCGAATGCTCGCACAGGAACTCTGGGCCACTAGCGGCAAAACTCCCTGGAGCACGGTAAACGCCCGAATTGCCGTCGACATTAGGGATCGGGGCCAGGAATCGATTTTCGTTCGGTGGGGCCCTGGGGTTTTTGCGCTCAATCCAGATGTGATTCTCAAGGAGCCATCGGCTAAAACGTCGGCCCTCCCCGAGCATGACAAGCACGAAGACACAGGCAAGAATTTCTCCTTCACTGACGCGGCCGAATTTGTCTTAAGTCAACCCAACAACAATGAGCCGTTGCACTATGGGGAAATTACTGAGCGCGCGTTGAAATTAGGATTGATACGCACCGAGGGACTTACGCCAGCCGCTACGATGTACTCGTCGATCCTGACCGAAATACGGCGCCGGGCGTCCCGTGGTGAGTCGCCGCGTTTTGAGCAGCACGGTCGCGGCATGGTCGGCTTGGCATCGTGGTTGCCCCAAGAAGTCGCGGGACTCATAGATGAAAAGAATCGGGAGGTCAGGCAGTCACTCCTCGAACGCGCCCGCGGGGTCTCCCCTGAAGATTTCGAGGACCTCGCTAGCGTACTCCTCTCGAAGATGGGATTCGAGGAGGTGGAAGTTACGAATATCTCCGGCGACGGGGGTATCGACGTTCGCGGCACGTTGGTCGTAGGCGACACAGTGCGAATCCGCATGGCGATACAAGCAAAGCGCTGGAAGAGCAATGTTCTCAAACCGGTTGTTCAGCAGGTGCGTGGCTCGCTGGGGGCGCACGAGCAAGGTCTGATCATCACCACCAGTGACTTCAGCAAAGGCGCGAGGGATGAAGCGACGCGACCCGACGCCGCGCCAGTCGCCCTCATGAATGGTGAGCAGCTTGCCGCGCTGCTGGCCAATTACGAGATTGGTGCCCGCGTCAAGAGTTATAGACTCTTCACTCTCAGTGACCTCAAGGACACGGACGAATGATGCCGCGGTGGTCATGGCAGCCTCTAAAGGCAACCCACGCGCTTCTGCGCCGTAAGTGCATGAAGTCGCGGCCGTTGTCGCCAAAGTCGGTGGGCAATGAACTGCCGCCTCGAATTGGAAACTTATGTAGCTCAGGCTGGGCTATGTCCTCCTTTTGGAGGTGCGAATCGTGGATCCCCCAAAACCCGGCCGCGTCTGGACCGTTGCGGAGGCGAAGGCCAGGTTGTCCGAGGTGTTGCGGCTTGCGGAAACGGAGGGGCCTCAGCGCATAGGCAAGAGGTCATCTTTCGTCGTGGTACCGGAGCGGGTGTGGGAGGAGCATGCGCCGCCCCAACGCATGCCGATGGGAAGATGGCTCGTCGAGAACACGCCGCGCGGGACTAACCTGGTGATCCCGCGCCGACGCGGAAGCAGCCGCGAAATCCCGTTCGTCGATGATTCAGACGAATGAACGGTTATCTCCTGAACACCCAGGATGATCTTTGGCTATCCGCCATAGTAGTCGAAGAGCTTGAACTCGGCATTCAGCTCCTCCCGGGTGGTCATCGCCGCGCTAGATTGAGGGCATGGCTGTCTCTCCTTTTGGCCGACTTCGCGTCTCGGATATCGCCGATTGGGAGGCGGGAAGCCGAGTGTGCCGCGGCGCTCCGGGCTCGAGTTCATAGGAATGGCGGCGAATTGGAACTTGGCGACGCGCTGATTGCAGGAACCGCAATGGCCAACGACATGGCGATAGTTACTCGCAACGTGAAGGACTTTGGCGACCTGGATCTCATGATCGTCAACCCCTGGGGGTCCTAATCACCGCGTTTACCCAGGCCGTCGTTGAGTAGTTCTCCGCGGAAGGTGGGTGTGAGTCATGAAGTGGCGAGACTACATATCTGTCGATCCGGCGGTCTGTCATGGCCAGGCTTGCATCTCGGGCACGCGAGTGCAGGTCACCGTCATTTTGGACAGTCTTGCTGCCGGGCTGAGTGTCGACGAGATTACTGAGAGCTACCCGACTGTCTCCCCAGACGCGGTCAAGGCGACACTGCACTATGCAGCCGAATTGGCGAGAGAGCGGGTGGCGCCCCTGGGCGCATAGGACCGCCCACGACTGGCTCACCGCTCTCCGCCGGCAGGTGGCGCAAGAGCCTGAATGCGGCGTGTATTTGCGATTGGACGGGTGGTGAGTCTGCGATTGGCTGGAGTGTTATGTTGCGGATGGACGAGGGCGCATGGGGTCTTGGAGATGGCCAGTCGGCTACACTGGTCAGCTACCTGGCTGCGTTGCCTGGTCAGGTTCGACTTGGGGTCCTGTATTGCCAAATTGCGATTAGACGCATGTCAAACTTGCGATTGGCCGTATACTAACCTTGCGATTAGCCGCAGCCTAATCTTACAATTAGACGATGAATGGTCATGGCTTCTATCCCCGCTACGTGCTGCCACGGTTGCGCGAGGCGTTGGCGGACTCGCCCGTCGTCCTCATCCACGGCCCGCGCCAGTGTGGCAAGTCGACGCTGGCACAGACCCTCAGCCTTCCGGCTAATCCGCGGCAGCGCCGCTCCAACATAGTCCCAATTGACAATCCGGTCCCGATTAGCAGTCCGATCGTCCCTTCCCCATTGCCACCACCGGCCTACGGCGCGGCGCCTCACGGGGGCGAGTCGATCGACGGGTATGTCTATCACTCGTTCGACGATGATGTGCTTCGGGAAGCAGCGCAGGCGGACCCGGTGGGATTCGTGTCCGACCTGCCCGAGAGGGTGATACTGGACGAGGTACAGCGAGTGCCCGAGCTGTTCACCTCCATCAAGCTGCAGGTGGACCGGAATAGAACGCCCGGTAGATTCATCCTGACCGGATCGACCAATCTGTTCCTGCTTCCACGGCTTTCTGAATCGCTCGCAGGGCGGCTCCGAATGGTACGTCTCCACCCCTTGGCTCAGCGGGAACTCATGGGTGGGGGCGCTCCCGCCGACCTGTGGTCAGATACCAGGCCTGGATTCATGGATCAGTTGTTCGGCGGAAGCTTCAACTACGGACATACGGCGCGGATGGGAGATGAGCTTTTTGAACGGATTACGGCCGGTGGATACGCGCCGGCAATGGTGATCCCGCCAGGCAGGCGAAGGGCGAACTGGTACCGCGATTACGTTGAGACCCTTGTGCTGAAAGATGTACGCGACATGTCCCGCATCCGACGCCTCGAAGAGCTACCAAGGCTCCTGGAGGCCGCCGCTGCACAGACGGCAGGTCTGTTCAACCAGGACTCGCTCTCCAGGACTCTGCACATCACTCGACCAACAATCGCGGACTACGAGACGTTGTTGGAGAGGGCGTTCCTGTTGGAGCGCTTGCCGGCCTGGTCCACCAACAGATCACGCAGGTTGGTCAAGACCCCAAAGCTACACGTCGGCGACACCGGTGTCGGTTGTGCCCTGTTGGGCATGGATGCCTGGGCACTGGCCGCAGACAGGCGGATGGCTGGGCAGTTCGTTGAGACGTTCGTGTACCAGGAGCTTAGAAGGCAGGCGGGTTGGTACGAGTCCCACGTGTCATTTCATTACTACCGGGACAAGGATGGCGGGGAGGTGGACATAGTGATTGAGAGGGCCGGTTCTGACATTGCTGGTATCGAGGTCAAGGCAGGAGCTACGGTGACTTCATCCGACTTTAAGGGACTTCGCAAATTAGCGAGAGTTTGCGAAGACCGGTTCAAGATTGGGGTCGTTCTATATGACGGTGAGACCACAGCCAGTTTTGGGGAAGGGTTGTATGCCGTACCCATGAGGCGGCTATGGGAACAGGCATGATCGTCTCTCAGCGCAGTCGTTGTCGGAGAAGCTGGCGAGTTTGTGGCTGTGTGAAGCGTGATCGGATGCCCGTCTCAACCGTGCTGTACTTCACTGCCGAATTGGCAAGGGAGCGTGTGGCGCCCTTGGGTGAATAGGACCGCTGTTGCCTGGCTGGTCACCTTCCGCGGGTAGGCGGCTCAATGCCCCGAATTCGCTCTGTATTTTCGATTAGCCGCATATCAACCTTGCGATTAGCCGCAGTTACTGAGAAGAACCCGGCGCGTTTGGGGTTTGGTGGGCGACCGAGTTCTAGGGACTTTGACTCCCGCGAAATTGGATAATCACAATAGCTGCGGCGTTGAAGCACGCGGTGGAGACGAAGGACATGAGCGAGTCTACTCACACGAGGGAAGTCAAGCTGATACCCATCGGCAATTCGAAGGGCATTCCCCTACCCAAGTCACTGTTGGACAAGTACGGGTGGAGCGACCGCCTGATTCTGGAAGAGATGGAAGAGAGCGTCGTCTTGAGGGGCAAGGAGACGCACAATATGTCCTGGGAGGATACCTACCGCGCCATGGCAGCCGAATCGGAGGACTGGAACGACTTCGACGTCGTCCTGGCCGACGGCGTGGGCTGATGGCGCCCTTCCCCAGGCGGTATGACGTCTACTTTGCCAATCTCAATCCGACAGTTGGCAGCGAGATTCGCAAGGTCAGGCCTGTGGTGGTGGTGAGCCGCGATGAGATGAACCGGTTCCTCGACACCGTGGTCGTCTGTCCGCTCACCACCGCGCTGCATCCACGCTGGCGAGGCCGCATACAGGTCCGCTGCGCGGGGCAGGACGCGGAGATCGCCGTCGACCGGATCCGCACCATCAGCAAGCAACGCCTCGACCAACGGATAGACCGTCTCTCATCCGACGTTGCGGCAAAGCTGCGCCGCGTCATCGGCGAGATGTACGCCGAGTGACCGATGACGGGTTGCCGGCGCACGGAGGGGAGTTGAAGCTGGCCATCCTGCCGGACGGCGACTGAAGTAACGCCGGGCCTTCCTGTATAATCTAGCCAGTCCGTCTAGCTAGGAGAATCCCATGGACGACTGGGCGTTACAGGATGCAAAGAACCGCTTCAGCGCCGTGGTCAATGCCGCCCTGGCAGGGGAACCACAGAGGGTGACGCGGCGCGGCGAGCCGGCAGTGGTGGTGATAGCCGTCGAAGAGTACGAACGGCTGCGCAAATGGGAGCCTGACAGCGCCCCCACCTTCGTAGACCACTTGCTGGCGATACCGAAGGGCGGAGAATTCGACTTTGAGCGGTGGCCGCTGGACCCCCGGCCGCTGGACCTGTGATGCTGCTACTCGACACGGATGTACTGTCTGCCCTTCGAAGGCCAGGCAGGCATCCTCAAGTCACTCAATGGCTCGCTGCGCAGCAACCCGCGCAACTTTTCTTGAGCGCGGTCACTATTGGCGAGATACGGCGGGGAATCACGCGGCAGGAAAGCCTAAACGCACCCTTCGCCCGCGAGCTGACTGCATGGTTGTCTCGATTGCTAACCCTGTTCGAGGACAGGGTACTGGCCTTCGATGTCCCCGCGGCACAACGTTGGGGGCGTCTGTCAGCCTCGTTGGGGCACGACAGCGTGGACCTGATGATCGCCGCAACCGCATTGGAACGCGGGCTGACGGTGGTGACCCGCAACGTCAAACACTTCGAGCCGACGGGCGTCAGGGTACTCAGTCCCTTCGGAAACGAGGAGTCTGCCAACGGCTGAGGACGTGGTAATTTCAACTGTACCCGTTCTGTTGACGCTCACATGCCCCCCGCCTACACTTGACCGCTGGCGGTCACACCCCTTCCGGCCCGTTTCCGGACCCCATTTCTAGCCCTGATCGACACCCATGTGCGGCGTAAGCGGAATCCTTTATAAGAAAGCTACCGGCAGCGGGTTTGGGCCGGTTGGCGATGACCTGGTCAAGATGCTGGAGTCGATGACCCATCGCGGCAAGGACTCGAGCGGCATCACCGTGGCGGGCGAGGACCTGGCTGGCGACCTGGTCATTCGAATTTTCGCTGACGAACCGGGTCAGGCGGCCGATACGCTGGCCCGGGCCGCGGACGCTATCGAACGGTCCGGCGGGGTGGTGAATTCGAAGCAAGCGAGCGGGCAGTTTCTGAGGCTTATCGTCAACTACGAGGGCGAGGTCGCAAAGCTCGCCGAGGCCCTGCTGAACACGCCGGGGGTCGCGCTGCACAGCATCGGCGAGAACTCGGAAGTGGTGAAGGACGTTGGCACCCCGGTCGCAATGGACGACCGGCACCTCATGAGCCAGTTGACCGGAACCCACGGCATAGGCCACGTTCGGATGGCCACCGAGAGCATTGTCGACGTCAACCACGCCCACCCCTTCTGGGCCTACCCCTTCCCCGACGTGACCGTCGTACATAACGGCCAGCTCACCAACTACCACAAGTTGAAGCGGATGTATGAAGACCAGGGCCACCATTTCCAGACGGGGAACGACTCCGAGTTGATCGCCGTCTACCTTGCCGACAAGCTCGCTCAAGGGGAATCGCTGGACTCGGCCCTGCAGGAGTCGGTGGACGACCTCGACGGGACGTTTACCTACCTGGTCTCTACGAAAGAGGGCCTCGGCTACGCCAAGGACCAGTGGTCGGCCAAGCCGCTGGTGACCATGGAAACCGACGACATCATCGCCATCGCCTCCGAGGAAGTCGCCTTGCGGAGCGTGTTCAGCCAGGAGATAGACCGGCTGGAGCCCCAAAAGAGCGAGGTTATGACTTGGTTACTCTAGACGCCGGTCGCCTGACCACGCGCGAGCTCAACCGGCGGCTGAAGGAGTTGGCGGCCGAACACTCGGAGATAACCATCGAGAACCCCCAGGCGCAGCACAACATCGCCGTGGGGATCCTCGAATCCTGCAAGATAGACATCAAGGGCAGCGTCGGCTATTACGCCTGCAGCCTGCTGGACGGCCCGGAGATCAATATCGACGGCAACGCCGGCTGGGCGCTGGGAGACAACCTGATGTCCGGCAAGATCACGCTGTCGAAGAACGCCGGTGCGTCGGTGGGCTCGACCATGCGTGGCGGTGAAGTGTTCGTCGGAGGCGACGCGGGCGCGCGGGCCGGCATCTCCATGAAGGGCGGGAGCCTCGTGGTCGGCGGCAATGCCGGTTTCCTGGCCGGTTTCATGATGCAAAAGGGTCGTATCATCGTCTGCGGCGACGTCGGCGAGGCGGTTGGGGACTCCATGTACGAGGGGACCATCTACGTGGGCGGTGAAATCGGCTCGCTGGGCGCCGACGCCACAATCGAGGAAATGGACGAGGACGAACTGATCGACGTCCTCAATACGCTGGAAAGCTACGGGATCAGCGAGCGGCCCAGCTTCAACAAGATCGTGTCCGCCAAGAAGCTGTACCACTACGACTCACTGGAGCGGCTGGAAAAGTCGGTAATCTGACCTCCGCGCACGTTGGCGCGGCAACAAGAGGAACGGCCTTACATGGTTACGGGTAACAGTCAGCTATGGTCGCCGTGGGTCCTGGAAGACATCCACGCCAAGGCTGAGCTTGGCCGATACCGGATCCGGGGATTCAGCACCTTCCAGAAGGTGACCCACTTCGACGACCT
This sequence comes from Dehalococcoidia bacterium, assembly GCA_965220275.1. Lineage (GTDB taxonomy): Bacteria > Chloroflexota > Dehalococcoidia > Lucifugimonadales > Lucifugimonadaceae. Next base: position 162,228 of record CBDCPN010000009.1, read on the forward strand.
GACTTTCCTGTCGACCGGTCTTACACGCTTTCCGCTGGAGGGTTACAAGGAACGCTGCAATACCCAGACGGTGATAGGCGGTATGCGCGCCGAGAACCCCCTGGTACTCGAAACGCCCATCTACATCAGCGGCATGAGTTACGGCGCGCTTTCGGCCAACGCCAAGACGGCACTGGGCAAGGGCGCGGCGATGGTGGGATCGGCAAGCTGCACCGGCGACGGCGGGATGTTGCAGTCGGAGCGGGACGCCTCCGACAAGCTGATCTACCAGGTGCTGCCCAGCAGGTACGGCTTCAACCCGCGCCACCTGGTGCAAGCACAGGCCGTCGAGATAGTTGTCGGGCAGGGCGCCAAGCCGGGAACGGGCGGGATGCTCATGGGGGTGAAGGTGCTGGATGAGATCGCCGACATGCGAGACCTGCCGCGGGGCATCGACCAGCGCAGCCCGGCGCGCCATCCGGACTGGCTGGGACCGGACGATCTGGCAGTAAAGATCGAACAACTGAGAGAAGCGACCGACTGGCGCGTTCCAATCCACGTGAAGCTGGGCGCGTGCCGGGTGGACGACGACGTGAAACTGGCAGCCAAGGCGGGGGCTGACGCCATCGTCATCGACAGCATGGTCGCCGGTACCGGCGCATCGGCCGAAGTGCTGATCGAGCACAGCGGTATTCCCACGGTGCCGGCCATCGTGATGGCGCGGGAGGCGTTGCGGGAACTGGGGCTGTACGGGAAGGTCAGCCTGATCGCCTCCGGCGGCATCCGCAACGGGGCCGACGTAGCGAAGGCGATTGCCCTCGGCGCCGACGCCGTCGCAATAGGGATCGGCGCGCTCGTGGCCCTCAACTGCAACAAGGAGATCCCCGAGTCAGACTTCATTAACGAGATAGGCGTGCCGGCCGGACAGTGCCGGCATTGCCACACCGGCAAGTGCCCGGTGGGTATAACGACGCAGGACCCGGAGCTGACGAAGCGGCTCGATCCGGACGACGCGGCGGAGCGGGTGGCCAACTACATCAACTCCATGACCATGGAGTTGACGCTGCTGACCCGTTCGCTGGGCAAAGGCGATGTTCACAGCCTCGAACCTGAAGACCTGGCGGCGCTCACGATAGAGGCGTCGGCCATGGCGCAGGTGCCACTGGTCGGTACAAACAAGGTCTATTGAGCAATAAACCGGCAGCAGGTGGGGACCAGGGCCGCTGCCGACGGGACGCAGCGACGCGGGCCGGGTTCGCTGACCCACGCTGCGGCGATTGGCCGCAAGGAGACCAACATGGCTGACAGAGAAGAAGTCCGGCAGCGGATGAAAGAAGACGGCATTGAGTACCTGCTGGTCCAGTTCGTCGACGTCAACGGCTCTCCCAAGGTCAAGATGGTCCCGGCTGTCCACTTGGACGACGCCATCGATGAGGGAGCGGGCTTCGCCGGGGCCGCGCTGCCAGGCATGGGCCAGGGGCCGCACTCCCACGACATGCTGGCCCGGATCGACCTGGACTCCTACACGCCGCTTCCATGGACCACCGGGGTGGCGCGCTTTGCGAGCGATCTGTTCGTAGACGACGAGCCGCACATGTACTGCCCGCGCCAGAACTTCAAGCGGGTGCTGGGCGAAGTCGCCGACGCGGGATACAAGTTTTACGTTGGTATTGAGCCCGAGCACTTCCTGGTAAAGAGGGCCGATGACGGATCGATCTCAATCTGGGACCCCAACGAGGTCGATACGCTGGCCAAGCCCTGCTATGACTTCAAGGGCATCTCCAACGTCATCGACTACCTGCGGGACATGATGGACGGCATGCAGCGCATCGGCTGGGACGCCTACCAGTCGGACCACGAGGACGCCAACGGCCAGTACGAGATCAACTTCGTGTACGACGACGCCCTGGTTACCGCCGACCGGTACACGTTCTTCAAGATGATGACCAGCCAGTACGCCCAGAAGTACGGCGCCATCGCCACCCACATGGCGAAGCCGTTCAGCGATCGGACAGGCAGCGGCGGACACATCCACTACCACCTGGAGAACGCGGCTACCGGTGACAACGTCTTCCTGGACGAAGACGACCCCCGGGGACTCGGCCTGTCGGAGATGGCGTACCACTTCATCGGCGGGATCATCGACCACGCTCCGGCCCTGTGCGCCGTAATGTCGCCCACCGTGAACTGCTACAAGCGGTTGCAGGTTGGTTCGGCTCTGATGGGCTCGACCTCCGGTTTCCTCTGGACCCCGGCGTTCGTTTCGTACGGGGACAACAACCGGACGCAGATGATTCGCACTGCGGGGCCGGGGCACCTGGAAGACCGGACCATGTCCGCGGCCTGCAACCCCTACCTGGCGATGGGGGCCTATTTGAGCGCGGGCATGGACGGCGTCCGGCGCGAGCTGGACCCCGGTGAGCCCAACCTGGGCAACCTGTATGACCTGGGCTTGGAGGAGATCGAGCGACGCGGCATCAGGATGCTGCCGCAGTCGCTTGCCGAGGCTCTCGGAGAACTACGCCGTGACGAGGTGGTGCAGGAGTCCCTGGGCGTCATCTACGACGAGTTCGAGGCCCTGAAAGACGGGGAGTGGCGGGAGTACCACCGACAGGTGAGCCAGTGGGAATTGGACCGTTACCTGACCCTGTTCTAGGAAGTTCATGTCCTTCCTGATGAGCTGCCCCGAATGCGGGGCCCGCAACGTCAACGAGTTCCAGTATGGCGGCGAAGTGACCTCGCGGCCCGCGCCTGATGACAGCGAGGGCCAATGGACCGACTATTTCTATTCCCGGAAGAACACCGCCGGGGTCGCACGAGAGTGGTGGAACCACCGTTACGGTTGCCGCAAGTGGTTCTTCGCCCTGAGGGATACCACAAACAACCAGGTCAGCGAGACCTACTGGCCGTAGCCGATGACCAGTCGCAACAACGGCCCCAGATTGCCCGCCCAACCCGGCGAACAGATCGACCGCGGATCTGAAGTCGAGTTCCAGTTCGACGGCAAGACGGTGACCGCCTTCCAGGGCGACACAATCGGTTCGGCGCTTCATGCCTCGGGAGTGTCAACCGTCAGCCGCGGATTCAAGTATCACCGACCTCGCGGACTGCTGTGCTGCGCCGGGAAGTGCCCGAACTGCCTTGTAGACGTCGACGGCGTGCCGAACGTGCGCGCGTGCGTTCAGCCCGTCAAGGCGGATATGCGGGTCCGCTCGCAGAACGCCTGGCCTTCGCTGAGGTGGGACTTCCTGTCTGTCCTAGACCGCCTGGGATGGCTCATGCCGGTGGGCTTCTACTACAAGGCGCTGCATCGACCCCGGCTGCTCTGGAAGATTGCCCGGAACGTGATACGTCGTGTGGGCGGCCTGGGCAAGATCGACATCAACGACGTGCCCGAGACCCACTGGCAGCACCGGAACTTCCACGCTGACGTTGCGGTCATCGGCGGCGGTCCGGCCGGTATGGCTGCGGCGCTGGCGGCTGCGGAGCACGGTGCCAGTGTCACCCTCATCGACGATCAAACCCGCCTGGGGGGGTCCCTCCGATTCAATCCCCGCGCGAATCCTGGCGACTCTCACGCCGCAGGAATGGAAACCGCTGAAACCCAGACAAAAGCTGTGTTGGCTAACGACCGCATTAGTGTGATGACAGGCGCAACAGTGTTCGCCTTCTACCAGGACAACCTGTTGGGCATTCGTAGAGAACACGATCTCGTGAAACTACGGGCCAAGCAGGTCGTGGTAGCTACGGGTTCATTTGACGTGCCGTTGTTGTTCGAAAACAACGACCTGCCCGGCGTCATGCTGTCGAGCGCAGCCCAACGCCTCATCCGGCTATATGGCCTGCGGCCCGGCAACCGGGCGGTCGTAGCAACCAGCAACGACGACGGCTACCAGGTGGCCCTGGACCTGCTGGACGCGGGCGTGGATGTCGCCGCGGTGGTCGATTCCCGGCCCGCAGTGCAGAAGCGAACGGGCGCGGCGCAAGCCGTGGGAGAGGTGGGCGTCCCGATCCTGACTTCCAGCGTGATAGGCAAGGCGCGGGGCAAGACCAAACTCAGGGACGTGTCGGTGCGGACTCTCGACGCAAAGTCGTCGGATGGGACGCAAAAGAGAGTCCGCTGCGACCTTCTGTGCATGTCCGGGGACAGCCAATTGGCCGATGGGCTGCTCTACCAGGCCGGCGCTTTGCGGGATTACAGCCGGGATCTGGGCGATCCCGCGTGTTGGGTACTGCCCCCCGGCCTTCACGCGGCCGGAGGGGTGACCGGATCGCCGGACCTCATGACCTCGCTCATGCAGGGGCGTGTCGCCGGTTTGGAAGCGGCGCAACATCTTGGCGCCGCATTGCCAGAGCTCCAGTCAGACATTGAAAGCGCCCGGGACTCGATGACAGATGCACAGGCGCGGCGCGGCGACAGCCGTCCGGAGGCCGACCCACACCAGACGCCGACAGGCAAAAAAGAATTCGTCTGTTTCTGTGAAGACGTGACCGTCAAGGACATCTCGCAGGCTGTAGGGGAAGGCTTCGACGATATCCAACTGTTAAAGCGGTACAGCACCGCGACGATGGGTCCGTGCCAAGGGAAGATGTGCCTGAAGTCGCTGGTCGGTCTGTGCGCCCACTTCACCGGCCAAAGCGTGGAGTCCACTGGCGTCACAACTTCGCGTCCGCCCCTGGAGCCGGTACCGCTGGGCGCGTTGGCGGGCCCTTCACACATGCCAATGAAACGATCGCCGCTGGACCGCATCCACCGGGAACTGGGCGCCGACATGGTGGAGTCCGGACCCTGGCAGAGACCGAGAAGCTACGGCTCGCCTGAAGAGGAGTGTCTCGCCGTTCGAAACCGTGTGGGAATCATCGACGTCAGCACGCTGGGCAAGCTGGATGTCCGCGGCAAAGACGCCGGGGCACTGCTGGACCGGGTATACACGCACCGCTTCTCCAACCTGCGGGTCGGGAGGATCCGCTACGGGGTCTTGTGTTCGGACAACGGGACCATCCTGGACGACGGGACCGTTGCGAGGGTTTCCGACGATCACTATTTCGTCACGACGACTTCAGGCAACGTGGACATGATCGAGGAGTGGTTCAAGTGGTGGAACGCCGGGACGGACCAGTGCGCCTATGTGACTAACGTGACGTCCAATTACGCGGCTGTCAACGTGGCAGGGCCCTACGCCCGGCAGACACTATCCAAGCTCACCGAGATCGACCTGTCACCCAGGGCTTTCCGTTACATGCGGTTCGCGCAGGGTGAGATCGCGGGTGTACCCGGAATGTTGCTCCGCATAGGCTTCGTCGGCGAGCCGGGGTGGGAGGTGCACGTACCTGCGGAGTACGGCGAATACCTGTGGTCCGCAATCATGGACGCGGGCGGAGAATTCGGAATCGCTCCCTTCGGCCTGGAGGCACAGCGGGTGCTGCGGCTGGAAAAGAAGCACGTCATCGTCGGCCAGGACACCGACGCCGTGTCCAACCCGCTTGAAAGCGACATGGAGTGGACGGTCCGCTTCGACAAAGAAGACTTCATCGGCCGCGCCGGCCTCATCGCCGTTCGCGATAGAGGGCTGCGCAACAAGTTGGTGGGCTTCGTCATGCAGGACGGGTTGGTCCCGGACGACGGGGTCCCCGTGGTTGCAGGCGGGGCCCCCGTAGGACGAGTCACCAGCGCACGGCGCAGCCCGACGACGGGCAAGGGGTTCGGACTTGCATGGGTGCCTTTGGAATTGGCCGAGGAGGGTCGACAAATAAGCGTGCTGATTGACCAACGACCGGAGCCTGCCTGCGTCACTCTTCGGCCGTTCTACGACCCTGATGGCGAGCGATTGCGGAGTTAGCCACGTTGTCATTCAGTCCGGTAAAGAAAAGCGCGTTTCATCACAGGCAACTGGCCATGGGGGCTCACATGGTCGAACGAGATGGCTGGCTGCAACCGGCCTTCTACGCGAGCGCAGACCATGAAGCGCGAATATTGGCCGAAATCATCGGCATCTGCGATGTCAGCCCGACAGGAAAGTTGCTACTCAAGGGCGGCGACTTGAGCGGATTCTTGAACGCCGTTTTGAGTTTCGACGATTCGCTGGCTGTCGGTGATGTTCGCAAGGTCTCGAATCCGGCACGCGGGAGCTTGGCGAGGCTGACCGCAGACGAATGCCTAATACTCTGCGAGCCCGAAGCGGTTGCTGACTGGATTAGCGCGCTGGGCGAACCCACCCGTGACCGCGTCTACATCATTGACCAGACTTCGGGTCTGTGCGGCGTGAGGCTAGTCGGGCCCGGGTCGGACGCCCTGTTGAGCAAGCTTTCGGAGTTCGACACGTCGCCCGGCGCCTTCGCCAATATGAGTTGCGCCCAATCCAGGTTCGCCGAGATACACGGCACAATCGTACGGACCGATCTGGGCCCGCTGCCCAGCTATGACTTGTTCTTCTCACGTGAGTTCGGCGAGTACGCGTGGGACGCGATATTCGAAGCGGGTGAGGAATTCGGCGCTGCGCCCGTTGGACTCAAGGCTACGGACCGGCTCGCGGTCGACCCGGCAATGACTTTAACGTAGACATGCTCCAGCTATTTCAAAAAAACCGCATGTGGCACAAGAGGCCGCTGAAGGAGCACTACGAGGTCGTAATCGTGGGCGGCGGTGTGCATGGTCTGTCCACCGCGTACTACCTGGCCAAGCTCGGGGTCCGCGACGTGGCGGTCCTGGACAAGGGGTACCTGGGTGGGGGCGCCAGCGCACGAACGACGGCGATCATCCGGTCCAACTATTTGACCCCTGAAGGTGTCCCGTTCTTCAAAGAAAGCGTCGAACTTTACGAGGGCTTGGCGAAGGAGTTGAACTTCAACCTGCTGTTCAACCAGATGGGACGGCTGGACCTGGGGCACAACGAGACGGCGGTGTACGGGCTCCGAATGCGCACCGAAATCAACCGGTTGCTTGGCGTGGACAGCCGCATGATCGGACCCAGTGAAATCAAAAAGCTCGTCCCAGCCATGGACCTGCGAAAAGGCAAGCCCTTCCCGATTATGGCCGCCCTGTACCACCCACCGTGCGGTGTGATCCGTCACGACGCGGTGGTCTGGGGATACGGCCGGGGCGCCAGCCAGCATGGGGTCGAATTGCACCCCTTTACCGAGGTCACCGGATTCGACCGCACGAACGGCAGGGTGACCGGCGTCGAAACGGATCGCGGGCTCGTCAAGGCCAATACGGTAGTAAGCGCCACTGCCGGCTGGACTTCCACCATCGGCGATCTCGTGGGCCTGGAATTGCCGATATCGACGCACCCTCTTCAGGCGATGGTCACCGAACCGCTCAAGCCGTTCCTGGACAAGACGATTTCATCGGCCAACCTTCACGCTTACGTTTACCAGACCGACCGCGGAGAAGTCGTCATCGGGGGCGGCGTCGATCCATACCCGAGCTACAGCCACCGTTCCACGATGCAGCCGCTGGAAGAGCTTGCGGCCCACACGCTCGAGATGTTCCCTTGCCTGAGAAACGTAAACGTCCTGCGCCAGTGGACCGGCTTGTGCGATATGACCCCCGACTACGCTCCCATCATGGGCCCAGTCGAAGGACTAGACGGCCTCGTACTCACCTGCGGATGGGGTAGTTGGGGTTTCAAGGCAGCGCCCGTGGCAGGAAAGCGGATCGCCGAATTGATCGCCACCGGCAACACTCCTGATCTCATCAAGCCCTTCGCTCTTTCACGGTTCAAGGAAGGCCGGCTGGTTAACGAACGGGCCGCCGCTCCGGCCGCCGCGATCCACTAGACGAAGCAGTGAAGCGAGCGCTGATCATCCGCCACGCTGCGCCCGAGACCCTGGGCGGGAACTTCCGGTCAGTCCTGGAGTCGCACGGCTTCGACATGCAGACGCTAAACGCCTTCGAGTCTGCGCCCGGTTACGATGAGTTTGACGCTCCGGACTTGGCAGACGTCGACATGGTCCTGATATTGGGAGGCCCCTTCTCCGCAAATGACGATCTTCCCGCATTGCACAAGGAGCGGGCTTACTTGAAAGAGGCATTGGACCAGGGCAAGCCGGTATTCGGCGTCTGCCTGGGCGCACAGATGATGGCCACCGCGCTGGGAGGGGTCGTGGAACCCAGCGGCGGCTACCAGATTGGACTCAAGAAGATTTCGGTAACGTCCGAGGGCAGGACAGACCCGGTATTCACGAATATCGAGATTCCGCTAGTGCCAACGCTCCACGGCGACACCTTTTCGATCCCGAATGGAGCGGTCAAGTTAGCCGACTCCCATGTGTTGCGGCGAGACGGGACCTACCGGCGTATCAACATGGCGTTTCGCTATGGCCGGTCCTATGCATTCCAGTTCGAACCCCAGTTGACGCTTGAGGAGTTTCGTGTTTGGGACCGGGAACTACGGGACGACTACCAGTTCATGGGTAGCCGGTTTGATCCTGAGGAAGAAGCGGCAACAAACCTCCGCGAGTTCACCGCGTTCGCCCCGCACCACGAAAAGCAGATGCGGAAATTGCTGGAAGCCTTCTTGGCCAATGCTGGGTTGGGTGGCGCTGCCTAACCTAGTACAGGTAACGCGCCTGCCGACGGGAGAAAGTGCCTAACATGGGCCGACAGGCGGTGGCGGGGGCGTTCTCCCGGTTATGCCGACTCCCTGGACAGGGCGTCGATTCGCATTATGAGCCGGCCGGTAATCTCCGCAACCGTGTGGTCTATCTCGTTTCTCCAGGTGTCCAGATCCGAATAGTAGACGTCGGCTTCCAATTGTGGGACCGGGGTCCCTCCTATCGTCACGTGCCGTGAGACTCGTTTACTCCCTAGCGTCCATTCGACGGAGAGAACCAAGTCGAACCCACCGCGCCCGATACCGGTGTAACCATCGAAACGGCAGTCGTGCCTTAGTACAAGTGGCCGGCTGTCGCTTAACTTGAAGCCGTTGGACACTATGTGGTTTTGTTTTGTCCCCGCCCAGTTCCCGGTTTTGAGAAGTTCGCTGGAGGTGGTCTCGTTCTGACCAAATTTCACATACGAACTCAGATTGAAAGACCGAAAGAGTCCCTCCCCAAGTGGTCCAAGAGTAGATTCCAGCCCATCGAGTGTCGGACGGATGTGCGCCCTGTAGACGGTATCCAACGCCTTGACATCCAAGTCGACGGGGTAGGGCCCACTCTTCTCTCTGACGAAGGTCGCGACTCCTTGAGTGACTTCGTAGCGTTCTAATGCTCCGCCCAGTTCGGCCAGTGGCAGGACTTTGCAATCGCTTCGAGACTGGCGAGTCGTCCCGCCGTAAACGACAATCTTTTCGGTGACGTTTGGGATCAACTCGGCAACCCGGTTGATGGGTCCGAAGTAGTCGGAGGAAACGGTAGAGCCGGACTTGATTTCGATAGCGCTGATGCCCCGGCCGGTCTCATAGAGGAGATCGCATTCCAGCCCCTTTGAATCCCGGAGAAATGACATGTTGGATTGGAGCCCCCGGTTGAACCGGTGCTTTAGAGCCTCCGCGACGACCACGTTTTCGAATAGGGAGCCGCGCAGCGGGTGAGTGGCGACCTGCGCGGGGTTTTCAATACCGATAAGGTAGCTGGCCAACCCCACGTCGTAGAAGTAGAACTTTGGTGACTTGATCAAGCGTTTTCGAATGTTTGCGTGATATGGCGGCAGCTGGAAGATTATGTAGCTAGTCTCCAGGACCGTCAGCCAGTCTCTAGCCGTGGGTTGGGACACGCCGGCGTCGGAGCCCAACGAGCTGAAATTCACCAGTTGTCCCACGCGTCCCGCGCACAATCGAACGAATCGCCGGAAGCCGGAAAGGTTTCGTATCTCCCCCAACCGGCGGACGTCACGCTCAATGTAGGTCTCAAAGTAGTCGCCCAGCGCTTGCCGCGGATCGAGACCTCGGTCAAGAATCCGGGGATAAAACCCCGAAAATATGATGTCGTCAATCGATTCGGGCGCTCCGGTCAGCCGCCGTTCCCTGAGAGAAAACGGCAATAGGCGAAGCAGCGCCGTGCGCCCGGCAAGCGATTGGCTGATCGCTCTGGAAAGCCTGAACTGCTCACTGCCCGACAGGACGAAGAGTCCGTTGCGGCCCAGGTCGTCTGCGAGGACCTGCAGATACGACAGGAGCGCGGGAACATGCTGGACCTCATCGATTATGGCGCCTTCACCAAGTTGCGAGAGAAAGCCGCGGGGATCGGACTCAGCAAATTCCCGTTGGTCCGGCGCCTCAAGGTTGGCGTACGCGAGATCGGGAAAGGCCGAACGACATAGGGTCGTCTTGCCGGACTGCCTTGGTCCAGTTACGGTGACGAAAGGGTACTGCTGAAACAACCCCGTCAGACGGCTTGTGATCTCACGCTCAATCATGAGTCGAATGATACCGGAAATGTGCACAGATTGAAAGTACCACTTTCAATCTGTGCACTTAATCGAAGTGTCGCCGAGCATTAGAAGATTGGGCGGGATCGCAAATCGGACGGCCAGAGGAACAAATTTCGAATGTTCCGCTGGCCCGACGGCGGCGATCCGTGACGTACGCTCTGCTTGCCGGCAAACGGGTAATCACGTTTTGGGTGATTATCAGACACTTGGTTTCCGTCGGCCGATCAAGGGAACGCAACCGGATACGTCAAAGTTGCCCGTTGTCACAACGGGACACGATTGGCCCGATGCGGTAAGATTCGCCGGAATGCGCGCCCCACAGCCAAAAGGGTAAGAAATGAGCAAGGTCGTAAATCATGTCGTAACCAGGCCAGGTCGGCGGCACGGTGATCCGGAAACGGAGATTCCCATAGCAGAGGACCTGCTGACAACGCCGGGATCGCCGGTCCTGGACGGCGACGTTACCTACTACAGCAGGGAATTCCCCCTTGAGTCCCAGACCGTAGAAAAGTCAGCCGACCGCGATTGGGGCTGGACGGTCTATATCAAAGAGGTCTACGACTACCGTAAGGAACACGAAAGGGCGAGCGAGCCTCTGATCGAAGCGGCCGCCGTTTCCGGAGAGATCGAACCCACTGCGAAACCAGAGCCGCGGGACGAACTGACGGAAGACATCCGCACGAAGGCGCGGGAGATGGGATTCGGCGAAGTCGGCTTTACGGCCTATGACCGGCGGTACACATACACCAGCAAGAAGAAGTGGGCCAAATACACCCACGCCATCTGCCTCGCGCTCGAACAGGACTACTGGCAGACTCAGCAAATTCCCAGCCTCGAGGCCGAATGGGCTCACTTCGGGACCTATGAGATCGCCGGCGCCCTGGCCCTCGATCTCGCCGCATACATTCGATCGAAGGGCTACCGCGCGCAGATCCACAGTCCCAACGACAACACCGGTATCTACATACCGCTGTTCGTCAATGCCGGTCTGGGGCAACTCGGCGCGAATGGACAGCTACTTTCTCCCCACTTCGGTTCCAGGTCGCGACTGATGCTGATCACCACCGATGCCCCGCTGCAGCACGACAAACCGGTCGACTACGGAATCAACAAGTTCTGTGAGGAGTGCCAGGTCTGCGTCGTACGATGCCCCGCCCGCGCGCTGCTGAGGGAAAAGGTGTGGTACCGCGGCGTCAAGAAGAACAAGCTGGTCTATGACCGGTGCCGGCCAATAATGATCACTTACGAGGGCTGCGCCGTCTGCATGAAGGTGTGCCCCGTCCAGCGGTACGGCATGAAGCCGGTCATGGAACACTACGTCTCGACTGGCGAGATACTCGGCAAAGGGACGCCCAACCTCGAGGGGTACGAACTCCGGGACAAGGGCTACTTCGGACCGGGTGAGTTGCCGCACTTCGACCGCGAGACATTCGAGTTCCCCCACGGGACCAAAGAGGAGTGGCTGTTCCAGCAGTTCAAGGAAAAGCTCGAGAAGAACGGCGGTCCCACCAAGGAAGAGGCCATCGAGTTCGCCAACGAGCTGAAAGAGACAGTCGAAGCAGGCGTCTCGCGCACCGACGAATAGTTTCGGCCTGCTATTTCCGAGGAGCTACCGCCATCGCGCCTGTCCGCATGAAGACATTTGACAAAGACGCGCTGGACGCCCTGTTCAAAGAACTGGACGATGCCTACGCGGGAACTCCCGATTACGACCAGCTACTACGCGATGCTCATCTCGGGATAGCCTTGTCCGACGCCGGGCGCGAATTGGCTGGACAGGTGGACGGGCGGATCGCGGCCCTGATTGGGAAGCACGGGGGCGGGGATTAGGCCGGCCGTTCCCAGCCAGCAATGCCCTCGGGTCCCATAGCCTAAGGCACGTTAGGCTGCCGTGCCCTACCAATTGCCGCGTCACACCGAAGAGTGGGCCGTCACTTTATCCAGTTTCCCGGCAAGACGGTCCTCAGCGGTCTCCAGGTCGTATTGGGTCTGAAGCCCTATCCAGAAACCCGCGGAGTTTCCGAAGAAGCGGGAAAACAGCAAGGCAGTCTCCGCTGTTATGGCCCGCTCCCCATGAATGATCGCGTGGATTCGGCGGGCATCAACCCCAATGGACTTGGCCAGCCGGTACTGGGTGATATTCATCGGTCGGAGGAACTCCTCGTTGAGGATCTCTCCCGGGTGGATAGGCGGTAGCTTTTCTGTTGTCTGCGGCATATTTCTGTTCATGGCGGTCCCTCGTGTGTTGGGATCAGTGGTAGTCCACTATCTCGACCTGCCAGGCGTCTCCATCCCTCCAGACAAAGCACAAGCGCCATTGATCGTTGATGCGAATGCTGTGCTGCCCGGCCCGATTTCCCGATAATGCCTCCAGCCGGTTTCCCGGCGGTACCCTAAGGTCATTCAGAACCACCGCGTTGTTCAGGATCATGAGTTTCCGCTGTGCCCGTCGCTGAATGTCGCCCGGGAATCTTCGGACACGCCGCCGTTCAGCTACTGACTGGGTGTCCCGGTCCCGGTAACTCCTGATCACGAACTGATAATAGCGTAACGCGCTACTACTGGCAATCGCCAGACAGCCATATTCGGTTTCCTGTGGCCATTCGTGAACCTACGGCTCGGCAATGGGGAGGTACAGCACGAACTCGTCGCGCCGGCGATAGAACTCAATAGCCGGTCTTGAGGGGTCGACGTTATGCCGTGCGCCCATATCCTCGAATGTCGGGGCGATCAGTGAGATCAGTTCCTCGTAAGCGCCGCGCATCCGCTTTGATGCGTACAAACCTCCGCCAATCGTGCACGTCCTGAGGCCGATTCCGGCTGGGTCGTCCTGCTCGCGGCGCTGGACACACGCCCAGTACCTCCCCGCATTCTCGTCGAAGACCCCATAGAAGTGCCTTCCTTTTAGCCCCACGACTGCTTCCAGTTCTGCGAATGCCTCTGCGTCGGGTTTCTCGAACTCCCGCACGTACATGACTTCAATCGGAGCCAGACGGGTTATAGCGCCGCGCATTGTCGTCCCTTCTTCTGATGCTCTTCTAAGCCCTCTGGTCTTGCCGCCAATGGCCTGGGACCTATCTCCGGGCCACGTACAACCATGTGTCTGGGTGAAGTCGGTTGGACCTTCGTTGCCCGCGACCACGCCCAAACCTGGGGCACTGCCCGCTCCTTACACCCCATTGCCTGTCAGCACCGTCTTCGGCACTTCCTTCGTGGGGTCGAAAAACGGTACCTTCACCACCTCCGCGTCTACGAGGCCGTCCACGGGGAGTTGTGCCTTGACCCTGGTGCCTCGTCTCCAGTGCGTGCGCGGCATGACGGCCAAGGCGATGTTCGAACCGACGTTTGGCGACCAGAACGCGCTGGTTATGTAGCCCACGTCGTCGCCGGTCTCCACGTCCTTTACCAGGTAGAAGTCCTCGTTATACCAGGTGATCGGCTCGCCCCCGACCTTTAATCCGACCAAGCGCTGTTTTACCCCTTCTGCCTTGATCCGGGCCAGCGCCTCTTTGCCAATGAAGTTGCGCTTGTCCAGGTCCACCTGCCAGCCGAGCCGGACCTCGTAGGGATTGTTCTCTATGTCCAGGTCCTGGCCGTACGACAGGATCCCCGCCTCCAGCCGTCGAATGTGGCTGGGAGCGATGACGCGCAGGTTGAACTCCTCGCCCTGCTCCAGGATGTACGGCCAGACGTCGTCCGAGTGGCGCATGGCGTCATGCAGGTATATCTCGAAACCGACTTCGGCAGAGAAGCCAGTTCGGGATATCGTCACGGCGTGGCCGTTCAGCGTGTCGTGGATGATGTGGTAGTACGGAATCTCTCTCACCCGCGGGCCGAACATCTTCTCCATCAAGAACACGGACTTTGGCCCCTGTATCTGCACCGGCGCCACGTCGATCTCGTTGATATCCACGTTGAAACCTGCGTAGGAGTTGACGCCTTGCGCCCACAGCAGGACGTCTGAATCGGAAATGCTGAACCAGAACTCGTCATCCGCCACCCTGAGCAGCACCGGATCGTTGATGACGCCGCCGTACTGGTTGCACAGGATCACGTAGCGTGCCGTCATGGTTGGCATCAGGGAGTGAACGTCACGAGTGATCAGCAGGTCGACTAACTCGGCGGCATCGGGGCCCTTGACCTGGATCTGCCGTTCGACCGCCACGTCCCACATGCTGACGTGTTCGGTGAGGTACCTGTACTCCTCCAGCAGCCCGCCGTCCTCCGGCCTGACGTACGCGCGTGGGTGGTACAGGTGGTTGTATACCGTGTACGCCCAGCATCCAGCCGCCTTCGACATGTGCCACCACGGAGACTTCCTGACGCGGGTCGATATCAGCATCCGCGCGTCGCTGTTCCCGCTCTGGCGAAGGTTGATCGGCACGCGCCGCCGTTTCAGGCCGTCGATCACCAGTGTCTGCGCCATTTCAACACCTCCTGGCAAATGAGGTTGGGTTACCGGTTTTCACTCGCCGCCAACGCGCAGGCGGCATTGCGAATCACACTTTCATCCGACTGCCGTCAGGATCGAACAGCGGCTCCTTGGCCACGGTGGCCGGGAGGCGTTCGCCGAAATAGAGGACCTCAACATTCGTTCCCGGCTCGGCGTACTCGATGGGCAGGTACCCGTACACGATGCCCCGGCCGATCGAATGGCCGTAGTTCGCGCTGGTCACGTAGCCGATTGCACGGTCGCCGACGAAAATGGGCTCCTTGCCCATGACGACGCTGTTTGGGTCGTCGAATGTCATGCAGCACAGCTTGCGCGTCAAGCCCCGCGCCCGCGCCTCGACGAGCGCGTCCCTGCCTACAAAGTCACCCTTCCTCATCCTCACGGCGAATGAGATGCCGGCCTCGTACGTGTTGTACTCGGTGTGGATGTCGTTCCCCCACAGCCGGTAGCCCTTTTCGAGCCGCAGCGAGTCGAACGCGCCCCCTCCCGCGGCGATCACGCCGTGCGGTCGGCCGGCCTCCCAAAGCGTGTCCCACAATCGCAGACCCTGTTCGACTGAAGCGTAGACCTCCCAGCCTAGCTCGCCGACGTATGAGATGCGCAGGGCAGTGACGGGGACATCACCGATGGTCATCGGCTTCGCGGTCATGTAGGGGAACCCGTCGTTGCTCACGTCGTCCTCGGTGACGCGGCTGAGCACGTCTCGCGCCCTCGGCCCCCACAGGCCGATGCAGCACCGCCCCGACGACACGTCTGCCACGTCCACCGAGCGGTCGTCTGGCAGGTGCGACCGTATCCAGTCCAGGTCGTGCAGTCCCATCGCACCGCCGGTGACCACCAGGAAGCGCTCCTCACCGAGCCGCGTCACAGTGAGGTCACACTTGATCCCGCCGCTGGGCGTGAGCATCGATGTGTACGTGATCGAACCGACGGGCTTGTCCATCTGGTTGGTGGCCAGTCGCTGGAGAGCTTCGAACGCGCCGGGGCCGGTCACCTCGAACTGCGCGAACGGGGTTAGGTCGAACATGGCCACGCGCTCGCGGGTAGCTGCGTGCTCGGCCGCAACGGTCGGCGACCACTCGCGTGCAGCCCAGCCGGCGCGATCTGCCCCTTTGATGTCCAATTCCTCCAGCAGATGCCGGTTGGCGTCGTGCCACTGCGGCCGTTCCCACCCCGCGTTCTCGAAGAAGGTGGCACCCTGTTCCTGTTGCCGCACGAAGAACGGGGTGAGGCGGATGTTTCGCGGACTGCTCGGCTGCTGCTGCGGGTGGATGATGTCGTACACCTCGCGGTATAGCTGCGCGGACCGTTCCCGTACGTAAGGGCGACTGTACGCGTGCGGGTGGAAGCGGCGTATGTCGCACTCCCTCAGGTCCACGGTCGGCTCGCCGTTCACGATCCACTCGGCGACCGCCCTGCCGACGCCCGCTGCGTGGGTTATCCAGACAGCCTGGGCCGACCAGAATCCGGGCACCTGTGGCGATTCCCCTAGGACGGGGAAGCCGTCCTGGTTGAAGGAGAACAGGCCGTTGAATTTGCGCGTCAGTGCCGCTCCCTGAATGCCGGGCAGCAGTTCCCGCGCCGCTGTCATGGCCGGTTCGAAGTGTTCGGGAGTGAACGGCATCTCGGCCGGGGCAGTGGGGGCTTCCTCGAGGTCGAGGATGTCATCCGATTCCACGAGCAGGGGTTCGTGCAGGTATGAGCCGATGCCCATTGCGTCGCCCACCTGCCGGAAGTACATCGACGAGTCCTGGTGGCGCATGAACGGCAGCGATATGTCTTCCTTAGCGCCTGCCAGGTCTGGGATGGGTGTGGTGACCGCGTAGAGGTGCTGCATCGGCGACAGCGGTATGGACACGCCGGCTTTGGCGCACAGGCTGGGCGCCCAAATGCCAACGGCTGAGACCACGAGGTCGGTCTCGATGTCGCCGTGGTCGGTGTGGACCCCGCTGATACGGCCGCCGGTGATCTTGAAGCCTGTGACCTTGACGCCGCCGAAGAACTGCGCGCCGTTTCGCTCGGCCTCTCTCGCCATCGCCTCGGCCGGTCTCGTCGCCGGTGTCTGAATATCCGATGGGACGTAGATCGCGCCCAGGATCCGATCTGACACCATCGGAAAAAGTTCGCGCGTCTCGGCGGTGCTGATCACATGCGCCTCGACGCCCCAACTCGTTGCGTGCCCCGCCTTTCGCTTCAGGTCGGCGAGCCGCTCAGGCGTCCAGGCCACCTCCAGGCTGCCTACGGACTTGGCGCATGGTACGCCGTCTAGTTCCAGCCGTGACCACAGGTCGACGGTGTATCGAGCGAACCCCGTCATCGCTTTGGACGGGTTGATCTGGAAGACGAGACCCGGAGCGTGGGATGTGGAGCCGCCGGTCTCGAAGAGCGGGCCCTGGTCGACGACGACGATATCCCGCCACCCAAGCTGTGTCAGGTGGTATGCCACGCTGCAACCGGCGATCCCCGCTCCAACGACGACCGCCCGTGCGTGCTTCGGCACCGTACCGCCAGGCATCTCGCATACCCCCTGGACGAGACCAGGCCAAATTAAGTGGCGTGATGCTAACACGGTGGTGGGGGAGTCAGGGTTTGTCTGAGAAGCAAGCGTGGTTGTTGGATGGACGGGAGGTCCTTCGCTTCGCTCAAGGACGACATGAAGAGGGGGTGGGAGGTGTTATGGGGGGTCGTAGAGAGGGGACGGTCCCGCCCGTGCCCCGCGCCATGGGTACCGGCCCCGCATCGGAGTGCGGGGCGACGATGGAGGGCGGGACGAGTGAGGGGTGTGGACTGGTTGGCAGGTTGGTGGGGATAGCCGCGTTGCCCGTCCACCCCGGCGGGCGCCCACAAGAGACGCCCCTACAGGGCGTGGGTGACCGGCGTGCGGGGGTGTGGATGCGTAACAGGTTGGTGGGTATAGCCGCGCCCGTACCCCGCGCGATGGGTACCGGATCAGAGTCCGGCACGACGAGTGGACGAGTGAAGGTGTGCCTCCCTGGCAGGCTATTTTCAGACGATGGACACGCCGAAATACGGGGAGTATTTGGCCTGCCCCCTAGCGTTGGAAGAAGACGGTGTCCAGGTCCTCGATGTCTTCGTCTTGGGTAAACCGCCAGGTGCCGATGTAGCCGCTGCTGAGGTCACCGTTCTCGTCCCAGTCCAGGGTGTTGGCCGCGCCCTCGTAGTTGATCTCGCGCCCTTCATCAAGCAGGGAAAGCCCCTCGGCCACCCCATCGGCGGTGGCGGAGACTGTCTGCCCCGGCGCGCTGGCGATCGCTCGAAGATGGTCGCGGATGGCGGCGCCTTCGACGCTGCCTGCGGACTGGGCGGCGAGGGCTATGGCGATGGTTGCGTCGTAGGTCTCTTTGACGTAAGTGAGGTCCGGCAACCCGCCGTATTTTTCGGTGTAGGCCCTATTCCATTCGGCGCCGGCTGCGCTGTCCGGCGACGGCGCTCCAGCAGTGCCGTACATGCCGCCCAACCGGTCGCCGCCGATCTCGAGGACTAAACTTTTCCGCTTGGCGGCGTCGCCAAAGACAAATTGGTCGAAAATGCCTTCGTCGAGGGCCTCGCGCACGATGGCCAGGGCTTGGTCCTCGAAGGTGATGACCACCAGTGCCTGGGCTCCCTCCTCCGCGCTCCGTCGCAAGTCGGGAACGAAGGTCGTCTGGTCCGCGGTCACGGAAATGGTCTGCAGACCTCCCTCCCAGGACTCTTCGAAGCTGCGGGCCAGCCCCCGGCCGTAGGGGTCGTCCCGGTAGACCACCGCGACGTTGTCGAAGCCTCGTTCCCGGGTCACGCGGGCGAGGACCGGGCCCTGGACGGTATCGGAAAGCGCGGTCCGAAAGAAATAGCCGTTGTCATCGGCCTCGGTCAATTGAGGGGAGGTGGCCGAAGGGCTGATGGTCGGGATACCAGCCGGGCCGGTGACCAATTCCGACACCGGCAGAGCGGCGACGCTGGCGCTGGGACCGACGATGGCGTGGACGTTCTCGACCTCCACCAACCGCCGAGCCGCTTCGAACGCAAGATCCGGGTCGACCGGAACATCGGCGGAGATGCCTTCGACGGGCCGGCCGAGTACTCCTCCGGCATTATTGACCTGCTCGATCGCCAGATCGAAGGCGCGCTTCCTGTCCAGGGCCGTCTCCGGGGAATTGGAGAAATTGAGCAGCAGCCCAATCTTCAGTGGCGTCGGGGTCTCCGGCTTTCCCTGGCCTCCGCCGCACGCCGAGCCGATCATCAGCAAGACGACTGCCGCGGCCAGCGTGATCAGGGTTGACTTGAGGGCCAATGAGTTCTCCTGATGGTTTCGAGGTACGAGAAGAGGTACGTGGATGCTTCGGCATCGTACCGGCAGGCACCTTTCACGTCCCCTAACTGGGCCCCGGCCAAATTAAGTGGCGAGATGCTAACACGGGGGTGGGGGGTTGGCGGACTAGAAAATACCGGGCCAGATTCGAACGGGCGGCAATGCTAGGTTCAGGACGTTGAGCGACATCTCATTCATTTGCTCTCTATTCGGCCTCTTCAAGTGGCGGTAACGCCTTCACAATCTTCATTGTTTCCACACTTACGGTCGTTACGCGCTTCACCAAATCTATGATGTAACGTGGATAATCAATCTCCGCGCCCCAGTCGTTCGGGTCGTTGACAATACCGCTTTTGTTGTCTATTTCGACTTTGTATCGATCAAGGAGCCACTGGAGACCGGAACGCGGTCCCACAAAATATTCGTGGGCCTCGGCTGGAATACCCGCGAGAGTAATCCATTTGTTGTACACAATGGCCGATTGATCATCAGACCTCAGTGACCTATTCCAACGCATCTTTTGTACGCGATAACGTTCTGGTCCTTCGGGAGCGCCTGGCGTTATATGTTCCTCCAGCGGATACAGATCCGCACTTTCGTAGCCGATATGCAAATCAATAAGCGATTGTCCCGCGTCTGAGATTGCCCAAAAGTCTTCAGCGGCCGCAACTTCGGGAATTCGAGGCAACAGTTTGCCAAGATCCGCTGCATAGCGATCTCGATATTCTGGAGAGTGCAGAATGCCGTAGACGTAAGTAAATATAAGGTCCTTTGTGACCCTGTCGCCATACCGGGCGCGATACGCCTCAAGGGCATTGTCAGTGATGTTGTCACACCGCTGCGGTTCCGATGGGACCAATTCTGCCTGCTGAGCATTTGCCGAATCTTTGTACGTGTACCGCGGCAGGACTTGGCAGGCGCGCCCAGATGCCCCTGCACCTATTGCGTTATCGGGAATCAAGTCGACGGCTATCACAGCAGGTGAACGTCCCGGGGCACGGAGTCCACGTTCGACAAGGATGGCCGGGGTGCAGGTGCCAGGCGTCGGGAACATGCTGGGCACCAAGTAAATAGAGTTATTCAGGACGCGATCCATGTAGTAGTGCTGCCGATAAAACGGACGGTAGATGGCAGCACGGAATCCTGATGTTGTAACCTTTGCTAGGAGGCCTCTTTTTGCCCTTTGCTCGGCTGTACCATCCCACTTGAACCGATTTGAATCTCGGCTAACAGTGTCAGCTCCCTCCTGCAGTGCCTTTACTTGTTCGCCGTAGTAAGCTGTCTGCCGTTCGACCAATTCGCGCAATCTTTCGCCGGACGAGTTGAAGACCCAAGCGTCGCGATTGGACTTGACCCCGAATGACGAACTTGTAAACAGTGGCTGGAGGGATGGAGTCGCATTTTCGCTCTGGATGACCGCGACAGGCCGGTGATTAAGGTAGTCATCGCTTCGTTGGTTGATCCAGTCGCCCTGTTTGTTCGGCCGAATGGCCACCCACGTAATCTCTTCAACCCTTGCCTGGCCGATGGTCTCCAACTTTTGCTCGCGAGTGAGGTAGTCGCCAATATCGCAATAGTGAATGACTCTCGTCCCGGTGACAGGGCCTTTACGCTTTACCAGGAACATCACCGCGACCCCAGCGCGGCTACCGCTACCGAACGTCTGACCACCTTCTTTCCGTGAAATAACGCCGGACGTACGTTGGTTGCCCCGCATGTCGTAAACGTAGATCTCGTGAAATTCCTTAGCCAGGACTTTACGGAATCCGTCAAAGCTTTTGCCGTCAAGAAACCCGCTATTGGTGACAAAACCGACAATGCCTCCGTCACCCGTCCGAACCCGGTCGGAGGCCCATCGGACCGCCCGCACGTATGAATCATAGAGCGTGTTCTTCAGTCCTTTGGAATCTGATTGGGCGACGTAGGTGCTAGCAATCTTGCTGTCGAGGGCTGGATATGTTTGATTGGCGTTGTCGTCGTCGTGACTCCCTTGTCCCCTGGACCAAGGGGGGTTGCCGACGATCACTCGGATGTCCAGGCTGAGTTGTTTCTCAATTCGGGCGTTGTTTCGTGGGAAGAACGTCGTGTCTGCGCGGTCGCTGGCCTCGGACGCCTGAAAGGTGTCGGTGAGCACGATGCCTTCGAACGGCTGGTACTCGCCGGCGATCTCAGCATAGGTCGTCTCGATGTTCACGGCTGCGATGTAGTAAGCGAGCAGCATGATTTCGTTGGCGTGCAGTTCGGACCCGTATTTTCGAAGCAACGTGTCCCGCTCTATGAAACCGCTCTGCAGGAGCCGTGTCACGAAGGTCCCAGTGCCGACGAACGGGTCTAGTACGTGGACCCCTTCATCACTTAACGAGGCGTCGAACTCACGGCGCAACAGAGTTTGCACGCTACGGATGATGAAGTCCACGATTTCGACCGGCGTGTAGACGATGCCCAACGACTCGGCAACCTTGGGATAGGCTTTTTTGAAGAACCGTTCGTATAGTTCGACTACAACCCGTTGTTTACCTTCGGCGTTGTCAATTCCCTCCACCCTTCGCCGCACGCTGGCGTAGAACTCTGCGAGTTCGGCCGTCTCCGCCTCAAGCCCGTACCCTTCCAGTTCGTCGACCATGCGTTGCATGACCCGCGCGACGGGGTTGTGGTCCGTGAACTCCTGGCCGCCGAAAAGAGCGTCGAAGACCGGCTTTGTGATTAGGTGCTGCGAGAGCATCCTCGCCGCGTCCTCACGTGAGATTGAATCGTTGAGGTTTTCTCTCAGGGCCGACACGAACTCATCGAATCGCTTGCCTACTTTCCCTTCTGGGGCATCAATCAACGCATGGATGCGTTCGTCGTGCCGCCGGGCTATGTCAGTTACGGAGTCGGCCCATTTCTCCCAATATCGGCGCTCGCCGCAGCGCTTGACTATCTGAGCGATGATGGCCGTGCGTATCGAACCTAAGTCGAAATCAAATGACCTTTGTATGATGTTGTCAGCGGCCTCATCTCTCACTGCATCCCCGTTGCTGACATCACCCTTGTCACCGACGCCAATAACAGAGATCGGCCCGTCGTTGCCCTTGTTGAGGTCAAGTTTGTTGACGTAAGCGTCAAAGCGCTCGTCGTGCGCGCGAAGAGCCTGCAAGACCTGCCAAACGTGGCTGTAAGCGTCGTTGCGGTCCAATGCGCGTTCGGGGTCAGTCCCCGACGGTACGACCACAGGGAGAATGATGTAGCCGTAGTGCTTGCCCTCTGCCTTCCTCATCACCCTGCCAACTGCTTGAACAACGTCAATCTGGGATTTTCTCGGCTGTAGAAAAAGGACGGCATCCAGGGCTGGTACGTCGATCCCTTCGGTGAGACAACGAGCGTTGGACAAGACATGACAGCGCTGGGCCATCGTCATGTCCTCCCTCAGCCACTTTAGTAGGCCGTCACGTTCCAGCACCCCGCTTTTTCCGTCGACGTGTTTTCCCTCAATAGAGAGGCTCCGCGCGGCGAGAGCAGCCTCATCCTGCTCCCGTTCGACCAAGCTGATGAAATGCTTTGAGTATTTGATCGTGTTGGAGAAGGCCACAGCGCGATGCATTGGTTCAGGATCATCTTTGAATTCCTGGCCTTCAGGGTCGATCTTGGCCAAGCCATTGAGGCACCCAATTACTCGGCCGACGTCGGCCAGGGCCTCACCTTCCCCCAACAGCCGCTGATGGTCACGAGCGATCTGTTTCTCGCTGATCGCAAGAATCGTGACCTTGTAGTCGCTGAGAAGGTCCTTTTCCACCGCATCCGCGAAGCTCAGTCGGTGGAACTCCGGGCCGTACTGTTGCTCGTTGTCCATCGAAGCAACGTAGATGTCTTCTTCTTTTGCCTTCGCCTTGGCGGACTCTGCATATATGCGCGGAGTGGCGGTCATGTACAGTCGCTTGGACGCGTGGATCTCCTCGTTATCGTGAACGAGGAGAAACGAAGAGCCTTCGCCAGCACGGTGGGTGCCGGTGGTGCGATGTGCCTCGTCGCAAACCACCAAATCGAACTCCGGAAGCCCCAATTTGTGGGCATCAGCGACAACTTGCATCGATTGGTAGGTGGTGAACACCACGGTCATCCGGTCGTCTGCGTCGGACTTGGCGGCGTTGAACAACGCGTTCGCGTCGGTCGTTGCAGGAATCGGCATGTCGTAGACGCGTGTGCTGTCCCCGTCGTTCATTCCGACCTTTGAATCGGAGCAGACAGCGAACGCGCGAAGAAAAGTCTCGGCATCGGAACCCCATTCACGCATTGACTGCGCGAGCAGGGAAAGTGAAGGGGCCGCAAATAGAACGCGCCCACCTGAGCCGGCAAGTCGCTCTGCGATTCGCAGTCCGGTCAGGGTCTTACCGGTACCGCAAGCCATGATCAGTTTTCCGCGGTCACTTGCCTTGAATCCCGCGAGCACATCACTGGCCGCTTTGACCTGGTGAGGCCGAAGTTGTTTACGTGTGGAAGGGGAGAGTGGCGCGTGTTCGTCTTGTAGATATGCGTCCCAGTCGATGTTTGCGCCGTCGAGGCCAAAAAAGTCGACACGTTGTACCGGTGGGTCAATACGACTAATGGCGCGCTTGGCATTTTCGCTCCATTCAGTCGCCGTAGTGAATATGTACCTCTCAGCGTACGGCTCTCCCATAAGCCGCCGTTGGGATTCTGACAGAAAAAGAATTTATATGTGGCTTGTCGATTCGGTCCTGGGACTTGCACTGGATAGCTGCCAGGGCCCCGTCGTGACGCTTGGCGACAATGTCGATCCCAATGTCACCGCCATCACGGCCCGGCCATTCGTTCCAGTGCCAGACCTGAGCGAAGCGTGCCTTGTACAGGGGATCGGTGCGCAGCACCTTGGTCACGAGCGGTTCGAATGCCCGCCCTCGATCTCTCTCATCGGGATAACGGTCGCACAGACTCTGGTAAACATCTGCGAAGCCGCTCATGCCTTCTCCTTAAGTCTGAGTGGAACCTCAGAGCGAATTCAGGGTCGCCTGACACTTCGAACTGGGCTGGCTTAGCCGCCACTTCTCAGCACTGGACGCACCAATTGAGCGACGATTGTCAAACCCATAATTCGAGTTCGACACACTATAAGACCATTGCCCGGGCAGGCAATTGCCTTTTACAGAGTCAAGACATATGGAAACATAGATGAAATATTGGCATTAGGCCCAAAAGAATTGCTTGTCACCACAATTTCACCACCTATAATCCATTCCTTGACATACTCACTCGCAGGAATGTCACCCGTCTCCATCTCGAACCGGTCTTCCGTCGTCACGTAGGAGATGGCGTCGCGCACGAAAACGGTGTCCAAGCCCTCGCCGAACGGGGCGATCCGCATGTCCCCGATGTGCTGGGCGACGCCGGGATTCGACCGCCGTGAATCGGCCCGGTGCCTACCCCAGCCCCACCACGCCAACCCCGTATTCCAACGCGGCGTCGTTCAGCCACTGTGCTGTGTATTCGGCGAAGCTGCGGCGGACGATTAGCTCGAAGGTGGGCGAGTTGTCTACGCAGCGGATGATGACGTTGGCTTTTGCCAGGAGGGTCTGGGCGCAGTTGGCGGGCTTGAATGCCGAGGGGTGGAGGTCTAGTGGGCAGCCCTTGGCAAGGACGTCGCGGGAACGCGGTCCGCTGACGGTTATGACTGTCTGGCCGCCGGTCACGTCCGTGACGGCGAAGTGCGTGCCGTTGAGCGCGGCATCGAGCGAGTCCAGTAGCGGGGTCTGAGCAGCCGGAGGCGTGACGACGTGCCACTCATCCGGCCCGAGCCATAGGGCAAGCAGATCGTCCTTGGCGGTCACCGTGTTGGGTTTCGTTGGCAGGCCGAACCCGAGGACCGACTCTGCGGCGCTCATAAACCCGGCGTCTTGCGGGTCGCCTCGCAGGTTCAGGTGCCCCAGGAACGGCCGCTCGGAGATGACGACCCCGTCGCTGTCAGTACGGCTGCCGGGTGCCGCGGCGCCGAAGAAGTTAGTCAACGCGGACTGGCGTCCTGTCCGCCTCGTCCCGTTAGTCGACATTCTGCCTCTCCCCTTTCGGGTCGTAGAACACCGGACTCGCGATCCGCGCCGCGATCGAACGCCCGTCGGCCAGAGGCACGTGGACCAGATCGCCTTTTCGGGCCCGCCCGCCTTTGACGATGCCCAGCGCTATGGAGCGCCCAAGGTTGGCGCTGTAGTAGCTGGAGGTCACGTGGCCCAGCATGGGGACCGGAGTGGGCGCAGACGGGTCGTCGACGATCTGCCCTCCCTCGGGCAGCACCTCCTGGTCGTCTTCCGTGAGCAGGCCGACGAGTTGCTTCCGGTCGTCCCGGACGAGGTCCTCCATCGCGAGTGACCGCCTGCCCAGGAAGTCCTTGCGCCGCGACACCATGCGCCCGACGCCGATGTCGACCGGCGTCACCGAGCCGTCTGTGTCCTGGCCCACTATCACGTAGCCCTTCTCCGCTCTCAGGACGTGCATCGACTCCGTGCCGTAGGGCGTGATGTCGAACTCCTCGCCGGCCTCCATCACCGACTCCCAGACCTGCCGGCCGTGGTTGGCGTCGACGTTGACCTCAAATGACAACTCGCCGGCGAAGCTGATACGGAAGATGCGGGCTGGGACCCCGGCCACTGTGCCGGCGCGGACCGACATGAAGGGAAACGCCGCGCCGGAGAGGTCCACGTCGCTGCACAGCTTCTCCAGGACCCGCCGGGCGCGGGGCCCGTTGATCGACACGGTCGCCCAGTGGTCGGTCACCGAGGTCAGGAACACCTTGAGGTCCGGCCACTCGGTCTGCAGCCACTGCTCGAGCCACGCCATCACGGTTGCTGCGCCGGAGGTGGTCGTGTGCATCAGGAAGTGGTGGTCGGAGAGCCGGGCGGTCACGCCGTCGTCGAGCACCATGCCCTCTTCGTTGAGCATGAAGCCGTAGCGGCAGCGGCCTAGGCCCAGCTTCGTCCACCCGTTGATGTAGACGAGGTTAAGAAACTTCGCCGCGTCCGGTCCCCGGACGTCGATCTTGCCCAGGGTGGACGCGTCGAGGACCCCGACCGAGCGCCGCACGGCGAGGCACTCCCGGTTGACCGCGTCGCGCATCGTCTCGCCGGGCCGCGGATAGTACCAGGCGCGCTTCCACTGGCCGACGTCCTCGAATCTCGCCCCGGCCTGGACGTGCCATTCGTGCATCGGCGTCTTCCGGACAGGGTCGAAGAAATCGCCGAGATCGCGGCCCGCCATTGCGCCGAACGTGACCGGCGTGTACGGCTGCCGGAACGTGGTGGTCCCGATCTCCGAGACCGGCCTTTCGAGTATTTCGGAGAGCGCGCCGATGCCGTTGACATTGCCCGTCCGGCCCTGGTCCGTGCCCATCCCCAGGGTGGTGTAGCGCTTGACGTGCTCGATCATCTCGTACCCTTCTCGGGCGGAGACGGCTAAGTCGGATACGGTCGTGTCGGTCTGGAAGTCGACGAAATACTTGCGGTCCTTCCCGACCGGCTTGGTCCCCGGAACGACCCAGCAGGCGCTGGTCGGGCCTTCGGCGTGGTCGTCGGTTTCCGGGGCGGATGCTATTGACGCGCCGTCGCCGTGTCCGGCTGACCCGGCCGCTTCCGCGCCCGCGGCGTAGCCCTGCGCGAGGCACTCCCCAAGACTGAAGCCCCCGTTACATGCTCCGGCAGAACGCTCAGCCTGGACGGAGGGACCGGGAATGAAACACGACCTGGCGTCGTCGAACCTGGGCTTTCCGCCCGACTGGGAGTGCAGGTTCAGCGTCGGATTCCAGCCTCCCGACGTAGCCACCAGGTCACACTTGAGTAACCGGGACCCGCTGGCGACCGACCCGCGTTCGAGCCGTTTCACCTCGACCGCCTTGACGCCCCGGCTGCCGCGAACGTCGGCCAACACGTGGCCGGAGAGCACTTCGATCCCCCTGTCAATAGCCATGCGCGGCAACTCTCCGCCGGTCTCGGGCCGGACGTCTACGACCGCCTGCACGTCGACTCCGGCGTCGACCAGGTCGAGCGCGGTGCGGTACGCGCTATCGTTGTTCGTGAAGACCACCGCGCTGCGGC
The DNA here is from genome assembly GCA_965220275.1 of Dehalococcoidia bacterium. Classification (GTDB taxonomy): domain Bacteria; phylum Chloroflexota; class Dehalococcoidia; order Lucifugimonadales; family Lucifugimonadaceae. The sequence goes on from CBDCPN010000009.1 coordinate 189,416, forward strand.
CCGGGGTCACCCCGTAGCGGTTGACGTAGGTGGATACGGCTGAAGCGAGCATGACGCCGGGGCGGTCGTTGTTCCGGAACACCAGTGGGCGTTCGATGGCGCCCGTCGCCAGCACGACCTGTTTTGCCCTGATTCGCCAGATACGCTGGCGCGGCCCGTGGCCGGGGGTCGGGCCAAGATGGTCCGTGAGCCGTTCCAGCACGGCGACGAAGTTGTGGTCGTAGTACCCGAACGCCGTGCTGCGCGATAGCAGGCGGACCTCGTCCATGCCGCGCAGTTCTGCCAGCGTCGTCGCCAGCCACTCTGTGGCTGAGGCGTCCCCGACGCTCTGCCGGCGTGCCAGCAGGCTGCCTCCGAGCTCCTGCTGCTCGTCGACCACGATCACTCTAGCCCCGGCTCGCCCTGCCTCCAGGGCGGCTGCGACGCCGGCCGGTCCCGCGCCTACCACCAGGACGTCGCAGTGGGCGTGCATCTTGTCGTAACGGTCCGTGTCGGGCCCGGATGGAGCGACCCCGAACCCTCCGGCCTTTCGAAGCTGTCGCTCGTAGAAGGGCCACAGCGACCTGGGCCACATGAACGTTTTGTAGTAGAAGCCGGGCGGGAGGAAGCGCGAGAAGAACCCGTGGACGGAGCGCAGGTCGAATTCTACAGACGGCCAGCAATTGACGCTGGATGCCTCCAGGCCGTCATACAACTCGACCTGGGTGGCTACGTAGTTGGGCAGCGTCTGAGCGCCCGTCCCGAGTTGGACCAACGCGTTGGGCTCCTCGACACCGCTGCTGATGATGCCCCGGGGCCGGTGGTACTTGAAGCTGCGGGCCACAAGGCGAACGCCGTTCGCCAGCAGCGCCGAGGCGAGCGTGTCACCGTGAATCCCGGCGTACTTCCTGACGTTGAACGTGAAGTCGAGCGTCCGGTTGCGGTCGACGCGCCCCCCTTCAGGGAGCCTGTTGGGCTGGGTCACCGCTCACCTCGTGCAGGCGTCTGACCGCTGCGGTAGATCTGCTTGATCTCGTAGGTCAGGGTGTCGCGCTCCACATTGAACCAGCGCCTGCAGCCTGCGGCGTGGGACCACTGCTCCAGGTGGTCACCCTTCGGGTTCCTGCGGTAGAAGAGGTAATCGGCCCACTCTTCGTCAGAAACGCCGTCCGGGTTTTCGGGGCGGATTACGTGCGCCTCACCGCCGTAGGTGAATTCGGACTCGTCTCTGGCCCCGCACCAGGGACACTCGATTAGCAGCATGTATCTCCGGCTTTCCGTTAGCGGCTAGTGAGCGACCCCGGCCGCTCCGTGTTCGTCGATGAGGCGGCCGGTCCTGAACCGGTCAAGTGAGAACGGCGCGGCGAGTTCGTGCGCCTGTCCGGTGGCCAGCATGTGGGCGAATACCCACCCCGAGCCCGGTATCGACTTGTACCCGCCGGTGCCCCAGCCGCAGTTGAAGTAGAGGCCCTCCACCGGCGTGTCGCTGATTATCGGGCAGGCGTCCGGGCACGTGTCGACGATGCCTCCCCACTGCCGCATCATCCGGAGCCTGCTGAAGATCGGGAACAGCTCGATAATGGCGGCGATGGCGTGCTCCGGCACGCTGAAACTGCCGCGCTGCCCGTAGCCGTTGTACGAGTCGATGCCTGCTCCCGACAGCAACTCGCCGCGGTCCGTCTGGCTGATGTAGGCGTGGACCGCGTTCGACATGACTACCGAGTGCAGCACCGGCTTGATCGGCTCGGATACCCATGCCTGGAGGGGGTGACTCTCGATGGGCAACCGGAAGCCTGCCATATCGGCCATGACCCCCGAGTTGCCGGCGGTGACCACGGCGACCTTCTGCGCGCCTATGTGCCCCTGCGTGGTGTCGACGCCGACGACCCGCCCGTTCTCCTGGCGGAACCCGGTGACCTCGCACTGCTGGATTATGTCCACCCCGCGCGCGTCCGCCGCCCGCGCAAAACCCCACGAGACGGCATCGTGCCTCGCGGTCCCTCCCCTGCGCTGGTAGGAGGCGCCGAGTATCGGATATCGGACGTCCTTCGAGATGTTGATGATCGGCACGATCTCCTTGACCTCCCCGGGGGTCAGAAGCTCGCTGTCGATCCCGTTCAGCCGGTTGGCGTGGACGCGCCGAGCGATGTCGCGCATTTCTTGGAGGCTGTGTCCCAGGCTCAGGAGGCCGCGTTGGCTGAACATCAGGTTGAAGTTGAGGTTGCGGCTTAGGCCTTCCCACAGCTTCAGCGAAAACTCGTACAGGTGGGCTGCCTCATCCCACAGGTAGTTGGAGCGGACGACCTCCGTGTTCCTGCCCGTGTTTCCGCCGCCAACGTATCCCTTCTCAAGGACGGCCACGTCGGTGACGCCGTGCTCTTTGGCGAGGTAGTAGGCGGTTGCGAGACCGTGTCCGCCCGCGCCGACGACTATCACTTCGTAATTGCGCCTGGGCTTGGGATGGCGCCACGCCCGCGGCCATTTTTCGTGGTTGCTCAGTCCGTTACGAACCAGGCTGAACAGCGAGTACTTCACGCGGTCTCCAGAGGCGTTGGCCCTTCGGTGCGGGCTACATCATAGCGAAATGCCGGCGTTGCCCGTCGCCGCCTTCCCACACCCCGCCAGACTACGCCGCGCCCGCCAGACTCCCCACCCACAGCCACATATCCCGCCCGTCCTCGCTGACCGGGTAATCGACCCGCTCCACCGCGAACCCCGCCTCCGTCAACAGGCGCTGCCACGTAGCGATTGGGAACATGCCGGTCACGTGGTTGTCCACCTCCACCTGTAGCTTGCCGTTTCGCTTGATGAAGTAGACGTACGTCGTCTCGATGGCCGTGTCGGTGGGGTCGAGGTCTGTTGAGTATTCGACGTAGGTGAGTTCGGTTTCGGCGTCGCGTGTGGTGCGGTGTTCTACGCTGGGCGGGGTGAACGTCTCGGTGTAGTCGTCGGGGGCAACGATCAGCAGGCCGCCGGGGCGTAGGTGGGCGCGGGCTGTTGCGAAGACGGCCTGGAGGTCGGCCTCGGTCGTCATGTAGGAGATCGCGTCGTGGATGAGGACGGCGTCGAACGCTTCGCCCAGCCGGACGGACCGCATGTCCCCGATATGATGGAGTACGGCGGGGTTCAGCCGGCGCGAGTGATCGAGCATCGCTTCAGACAGGTCCACCGCGGTTGCGTCGAACTCGGCTGACAGCGGGTGGAGGTGGTGGCCGCCGCCGCTGCCCAGATCGAGTATGCGCCGCCTGCCCGGCGGCAGTCGCGACCGCAGTTCGCACAGCCAGTGACGGGCCTCGTCCTCGTAATGGTCTGGAGGGCTCATCAGCGGCCACAAATGGGCGAGGTCGCCGTAGAGGCGGTTTAGATCGTCCAACGCAAGTCTTCTTTCGGCCAATTCGAAACTCGGTCCATTCACTTTCAAGCAGGAATCTTGAATCTATAGTGGGCTGCCACGACTCCCCAGGCTAGTGGTCGGGCAGCAGGTTACAGCTCCGCGAGTTCGTACTCAGCGGTCCTCCATCATCGAATCCAAGTGACCTTGGCGGCGATGCGGTTTGGTGGGAAGAAGAGCCAAATCGGCATTCCGGGTTGCAAGAGCTTCAGCGAGTTCGAAGACTTGGTTGATATGCCTTGCCGCTTCGGTGGGAACGGTCACGCCTTGAGCGACGAGTTGGCTGGCCAGCGCGTCCGCATGCTTGGTGAGCCCCCTGAGCGCGTTTAACTGCTCAGGCGCCGTCGTCGATTCTCGGATTGCAGGCGCCTGTAAGTCGCCATCCGAGGGGATCTCGGAGTCGCCGCACAATGCTTCGGCCTCCAACAGGGTTCGGGCTGCAACACCGGTCATCCTTGCCGCGGCTTTTCGGTTCCGCCTCGCGATGTATTTCGCTGCAATGAAGCTCATCGACCAGAAAAAGGCAATCTTGTGTTCCAGAAGATCATTGCGAGAGGGGTTTGGACCGAGTGGAAGGCCGGATGAACGCTGTCCTGCCCCGCGCCGCTTTACGCCTGGCGCAATAGCGAGGCCAGCCCGGTCGAACACGATCTTCCCGTCATACGGACGAAGTGCTTCCGACTCCGGCTGCCAGAACCAGTCGACGTGTTGCGGTCCGGCGCTTCCCTCGTACAGCGCGAGCAGATAGGCGCCGCCAATCGGCGCATTGGCAAAATTGTCCATCAAGAGTATGGGCCTGGCCGGCTTCGCTGCATGCACCTTTCGGTGGCCCACAAAGTCGTCAATGGCATCGTCGGCAACGACCACGTACAGGTCCAGGTCGCTTAGAGCGTCATCGTCACCGCGAGCTGTTGAGCCACTTAGCCAGGCGGCTCGCACGCGGCAATCACTACGCAGCAGGCGGACGATACGGTTTAGCAATTGTTCGCGTTCTCGCCAGCGGATCGAGAGCATGGCCTCGGTACTCATACGTAAAAGCTATCGCAGTTCGTGCAGCCAGTATCGGGCCTCGTCCTCGTAATGGTCTGGAGGGCTCATCAGCGGCCACAAATGGGCGAGGTCGCCATAGAGGCGGTTTAGATCGTCCAACGAAAGACTCCTCCCAACTCATGCCGGTTCAGCCGTCTCGACATCGGGCTGGGTCGGACCGGCCCGGGCGGCTCCTGGCGGCGCGACTCTATCTAGAATTTAAGCATTGCCGCGTAGCTGCAGCCCAATCCCGTCAAAGAATCACATGGCCCGACCAGAAACCATTCTCGTAACCGGCGCCACCGGCTACATTGGTGGCAGGCTTGTCCCCCGACTAATCAGCGACGGGCGCCGCGTCCGCGTGCTCGTACGAAGCCGGGCCAGGGCGCTCTCCCGTGCGTGGTCTGACCACGTAGAGATCGCGGTGGGGGACGTACTTAGCCCCGAGACCCTGCCGGATGCGTTGGACGGCGTGGACACGGCTTACTACCTGGTCCACAGTATGTCCAGGGGTGGCGACTTCCACGAACTGGACATCGAGGCGGCGCGTACGTTTGGCAGGGCAGCCGCGACGGCAGGGGTGAAGCGCATCATCTACCTGGGCGGCCTGGGGGTAGCTGACGCAAGCCTTTCGCCCCACCTAAGGTCCCGGCAAGAAACCGGGCGGGCGCTGCGCGAATGTGGGGTCAGCGTAACTGAATTCCGTTCCGCCATTGTGGTTGGAACGGGCAGCATCTCGTTCGAGATGATCAGATACCTGGTGGAACGGCTGCCCGTCATGGTCTGCCCGAGGTGGGTCTACTCCCGGATACAGCCCATCGCCGTGGATGACCTCCTCGAATACCTGGTGTCCGCCCTCGACACGCCGGAAAGCCGGGACAAGACCATCGAGATCGGCGGGAAGGATGTGACCACCTACAAAAGGCTGATGCTCGGCTATGCCGAAGCGAGGGGCCTGCGACGGCTGCTGCTGCCCGTCCCGGTACTGACCCCCCGCCTGTCGTCTTATTGGGTGCACTGGTTCACACCCATTCCCGCCGGAATCACCGTGGCCCTCGTCGAAGGGCTCCGTAACGACGTCGTCGTGACGAATGACATCGCCCGGTCGCTCTTCCCGCACATTGAGCCTCAGGACTACGCGTCATCGATCGACCGGGTGCTCGACGATCTCGACGAGGGGCGCATCGACACTTCGTGGAGCGATACCGCAGGCGGCGCAGCGGATATGGCTGGACCCGTCCGCCTGGAATCACGGCACGGGATGATCATCGAGCGCCGTCGGCAAAGGGTCGAAGCTCCGGCCCGTGACGTCTACCGGACGTTCACGGGTATTGGCGCCGGTCGTGGATGGTACTTCGCCAACTGGGCATGGCGACTGCGTGGGATGATCGACCGCGTGCTGGGCGGCGCCGGCCTGCGCAGGGGGAGACGCCATCCGGATGACCTGCGAACCGGCGACGCGCTCGATTTCTGGCGGGTGGAGGACCTGCAGGAGGACCGGTCGGTCCGGCTCAGGGCCGAGATGAAGCTTCCCGGCCGGGCCTGGCTCAACTACGAAGTGCGGGAAGCCGGTGATGGCACGACCCACCTGGAGCAGACGGCGGCGTTCATACCCAAAGGGCTCATGGGTCTCGTCTACTGGTATGCGCTGTACCCCATTCACTCCTGGGTCTTCCGCGGGCAGATAAAGGCCATCGCCCGGCGCGCGGAATCGATGCGAGGCCCGGTCGTCTGAAACGGACCGCGGATGGCGAAAGTCGACTCGGATTCCTCAGCTGCACTAGGAATCATTATGGCCTTGGCAAGGCCACATGAGTTGATAAAAATGGGGGTTGCCTGTCTGATGGAAGTCGTACATGTTGGGCGTGCCCACCTCCACTCCCCACCGTGGGTTCCGGATCGGGGTCCGGAAAGACGAATAAAGGGGCTACGACGAAGTGGTGTGCGCTCGCCTTGGTGGGCATGGCCACTGCGATAGAAATGCAAAGGGGCCGGGCGATCCGCCCGGCCCCTCCTTGCCGTTTCGCCTATAGGACCCTCATCCCTACCTGCTGTACCCCGAGTTGTCCGGCGAAACGTACGGTACGTTCTCCAGCAGCGATTCCTGTACGAATGCGAAGTCGTTGTATGACGCCAGGTGGCCAAGGTCGCTCTGCAGGTCCACCGTGAGGTCTCGCAGGCGCCACAGTTGCTGAGCGAGCCCGCGACTGGGTTCGGCGTAGTCACCCACCGCGCTGTATCTGTCCGCCGTGAGCGCCACGACTGCGCCGAACTCGAGCATCGGGTCGTCCGCCAAGTGCGTGAATTGCCCCGTGCTCACGATGTCGGTGCTCTGGCTCCAGCCGCGCCCGCTGACCGGCTCGACCCATCGCAACTCCACCTGCCCGAGTCCGCCGTTCAGCCGGACGTTGTCGTGTAGTTCCAACTCGTAGAAGACGGTGGTAGACGCTCCCGAGTAGATCTCGGCGAACTCCTTGCGGTCCTGCGTGAACGACTCCGCTGACGTGACGCGGTTCTCGTATCCGACGATGCGCCATGCCTTCACCACGTCCGGGTCCCACACCACTTGGGCACGCGTCTGGTCGGCGACCGGCGAGGCGAGGGCGAGCCAGTTGTCACGCCGGAATGTTTGACGGGCCTGTTCCTCGCTGAACAGGTAGCGGTACCAGCCGTTGCCGTGCTGGGCAAGCTGCTCCAGCAGTTTGTCGTTGTAGTTCTCGATTCCCACTCCCACCGTGATAAGCCGCAGCGGGTTCGCGCCGTCCGGCGCAGACGTGGCCGCAAGGATGGCGAACGGGTCTGTGGCGTCCACGTTTGCAACCCCGTCTGACATCAGGATGACGTAGTTGAGCGCATCCGGGCGCTGCCGCCGCATCTCATCCGCAAGGCGTACGCCCCGGTCCAGCCCCGCTTGCACGTTTGTGCTGCCGTGCGGCGCAAGCTGGGCGATGGAGTCGGTCACCGCGCGATCGTCTGGCGAAGCGTTCCTTACGGTGAGGCTGTCGATGACGTAGGTCGTGAAATGGACCACCGAGATCCGGTCGTCGCGGTCCATGCTGCGGCGGATTGCCTCGGCTGCCTCGCGGGCGATTGCCACCCGGTTGCCGTTCGCCATCGAGCCGGAGGCGTCCAGCACCAGCGTCACGTTTAGCGGGCCTTCGGTCACCACTTCCGGGGCCTTGAAGGCCACCCGCGCCATGTACCTGCCGCCATCGAGCGGGTGCTCGAAAACGTCGGATGTGATGGCGAAACGATCGTCGACCGACGGTGGCTCGTAGCCATAGTCGAACGCGTTTACCCACTCCTCGGCCCGCACCGACGCGGGATCCACGTCATAGCCTGACCGTGCCCAGTTCAAGGCCAGCTGGAACGACGTGCGGTCGGTGTCCAGGCTGAAAGTGGAAACAGAATCTTCTACGGTTTCTGTCAGAGGTTGACGCTCGTAGTCCTCAAACGTCGTCGCGCCAGGTTGATTGGGAAGCGACTTCTGTTCGCCCTGCGGCGGAGTGAGCGCGCCAGGCGGGGCCGGTGTGCCCGTGGGGGCGGGGGCGGCAGTCGCGGCTGGCTGCATCGCATCCACTCGCGCCGTCGGCAGCACCTCCACCACCTTCTCAACTACAACGGTCTCGACAACCTTCTCGGTGACAGTCACCGGTTTTTCCACGACGACGGTTTCAACCACCACAACGGTCTTGCCCTCCACCGATCTTTCAACCACGACGGTCTCGACCACCTTTTCGACCACGGTAACTGGCTTTTCCACGATCACCGTTTCAACCACTCTCTCGATCACTGAGGTCGGCGCTGGCGCAGCTGTCATTGCCAAAGCGGCCGCCGGTGTTGAGGTCGGCTGCACTTGGGGTGCCGCAAATGTGCCGGGGAGTCCGGGTTCTCCAGTCGGCCCAAATTCATCCTCCGGCGCCAATCCCTGGGCCACGAACCACACCGACCCGGCTATGGCCACGACTAACACCGCTGCGGCCACAGCCGCAACCGGCGGTACTCCGCTGAATCCACCCGGCGGAAGCACCCAATCGCGAATCCCCGCCCATAGGGGTTTGGGGTCCTGCTCTCCCAGCCGTCCTTCCAGCGAAGCCCAGAGGTCCGGTGTGGGAGGTACTTTGTCGGCGCCGGAGGCGAAATGCTGCCCCAGCCGCTGTTCCATGTCACGGTCGTTTGAATCGTTAGTTTTCATCTCTCACCTCTGCCACTGCTGCGCGCCAGCCAACTGCTGCCGCAACGCCCGGTGCGCCCGATGCAGCCGGGACTTCACCGTGCCTTCCGTCAGCCCGGCCGCCCGGGCCAATTCCGGCACCGTCATTTCCGAGAAGTAACGCAATACGACCACCTGGCGGTGGTCCGGACTCAGCTCTCCGATCGCCCGCTGCAACGCCTGCTGCTCAGACCTGGCCTCGGCAAGGTCCTCGGGGCCTTCGGCGTCGTCTTCCCCTTCCAACTCGGAGCCCTCGATCGGAGTGGTCTCCACCGTCCTCTTGCGGCGGTGCGCCATCACTGTGTTGACCAGGATGCGCATCAGCCACGGTTTGAATGGTCGGCCGCGCCGGAAGCTGCGGATCCCTTTCCACGCCGCCAGGAATGCGTCCTGGGCCATTTCCTCGGCCAGCGCGCGGTTTCGTGTCATGTTGTAGGCCGTGCCGAACACGATGTCCTGGTACCGCTCCACCAGGTAGCGGAACGCATCGCGTTCGCCATGCTGGCAACGCATAACGGCCTGATCTTCGGTCATACCTGCATCCTCCCTGCCTGAGACGTAAGCCTCTCTACCGGATACTATGCAGGTGCCGCCCGAATCGTTCCCTCGATTCCAAATGGAACAACGGACAGCAAGGAAAAGTGTGTTAACCGTGGATTTCGACCCCGGCGCCATAAAGCGTTCCGTGTCGTGGCTGGAGCGCGAGGGACGACCCGCCAGCGCGGTCGCTCTTTCTCGAAGCTATGCGACGACGGCCGAAGACCTGTGGGACGCCGTGACGAACGGCGAGCGTATTTCGACCTGGTTTCTGACGATCAGCGGCGAACTCAGACTTGGCGGCCGATACCAGTTGGAAGGCAACGCGGGCGGAGTCATCACGGCTTGCGAACCACTCTCCCACTTCTCCCTCACGTGGGAGTTCGCGGGGGACGTAAGCTGGGTGGATGTCTACCTTTCGGATGATGGGCGCGGCCGAACAAAACTCACCCTCACGCACACCTCTCTACTTTCCCCCCACTGGGACGAGTACGGACCGGGCGCGGCGGGCGTTGGATGGGAACTGACACTCCTGGGCTTGGCGATCCACGCCGAGCAGGCGAGCGAGACACTGTCGGATGAGGATGCTTTTGTCACTTCGCCGGAAGGAAGGGCGTTCATCGCAGGTAGCAGCGAGGGATGGGGGGATGCGGCAGTCGCAGCCGGAACGCCGCCTTCCGACGCACGCGCGGCCGCGAGGCGCACGACCGCGTTCTACACGGGTGGACTGGCCGATCCTGCCTGATGCGCGGGCGTAGTCTGGCACTCGAGACTTCGACGGATCGCCATTTCATGTGCAACCGCCCCAAAGCGCGCCGACGAAACGCATAATGTTATGAACTGATGCACCTATGGTATGCTATGCATAATGAGAACCACTATTTCACTGAACGACCAACTTTCACGACGGGTCCGCCGCGAGGCTTCAATTCAAGGATTGAGCGTGAGCGGCTTTATCGCCAGGACGCTGGACGATGCCCTAAAGCGTCAGGATCCACCGGATCATCCCCCGTTTCGGCTCATCACCGTACGCGGGGGTAGGCCGCTTAGCGGCGTGGACCTCGACCGACCGCGCTCGCTCGAGATCTATGAAGACGAGCAGAAGTATGGACCCCGGGCTTCTTGACCGCGGATGTTGCTGCCCGATGTCAATGTCCTGATCTATGCTCACTTTGAGGATTCCGCTCCCGATCACCTTGAATATGCCAACTGGTTGACCCGTCTGGCCACCGGGCGGGAACCCTTCGCCCTCTCCGTCCTGGTACTAGCGGGATTCGTCCGAATTGCCACTAATCCCCGGATCTTTGAACGGCCATCGACTGTCGATACGGCATTTTCGTTCGTATCGTCACTCGTGGAGCGCCCAACCGCACGAATCGTGGGCCCCGGTCCGGACCATCTCGTCATCCTGGAGCAACTGTGCAGGGACTCGGGGGCAACTGGAAAGCTGGTGGCGGACGCCCAACACGCGGCTGTGGCCATCGAGCATGGATGCACAATGGTCTCTGCCGATGCCGACTTCAGCCGCTTTCCGGCATTGCGTTGGCTACATCCCCTGCGTCGGTCAGGCATTTAGTCACTGAGCCTTCTGCCGGCAGCGCAAGCGTTAAAATCCGTGTTTGTCTGATGATCGTTGCTGGCAACGCCAGTCTCAGTTGCGGACTTCACCATTAATCAAGTCTGCCGCCCGTTCCGCAATGGCGATTACGTTGAGGTTGAGGTTCGCCCGCACCGTGTCCGGCATGATCGATGCGTCGATGACGCGCAGGCCGTCCACGCCGTGGACCTTGCCGTACTGGTCCACGACGGCGAGCGGGTCACTCGACGGCCCCATCTTGCAGGTGCTCGAGACGTGATGAGCGGTAATCACCTCCCGCTTCATCCATGAATCCAGCGCGTCGTCGTCGTCCAGCACGTCGTCTGACGGCGCGATTCGCTCCTCCACGATCTGATCGAACGCCTCGTGCCTGAACAGGTTGGCGCACATCTTGACGCTTTCGCGGAGGCGCGACCGGTCGAAGGGGTCGTCGAGGAGGTTGAAGTCCAGGTAGGGCGGCACCTCTGGGTCACTGGACCGGACTCGAAGTTCACCCTCGCTCAGCGCCAGGTATAGACACTGGCTCACGCCGACGCCCACCGGGGTCTCGTGGTCCAGCCCGCGCATCGGCCGCTCCGACGCGTAGTTGCCCATGTAGATGACCATGTCATTTTCAAATGGTGAACCCGTCGCCGTATAACGCAGTGTGACGGTGCCCGTCGCGACCTGATCGACGTTCAGCGGAAACCCCTCGCGGGTGCGCCACGCCATCGGCACGTCGGGGTGGTCGCGGAAATTGCGCCCGACGCCGGGGAGGTCCTGTACAACGGGTATGTTCAGCTTGCGCAGTTGGTCCCCGGGTCCAATACCCGACAGGCCCAGGACGTGCGGCGAACCTATCGCGCCTGCGCAGAGGATGACCTCGTCGCCATACACGTAGTCCTCATTGCCGTTGCTTGCCACGCGCAAACCGACCGCCCGGCGCCCTTCGAAGATGATCCCGTGTACCAGGCAGTCGGGCCGGATCGTCAGACCCGGCCGACCGCGCGCAGGGTCGAGGTAGGCGATAGCCGTGCTCACCCGCACGCGACCGTCGACGTTGAAGGGCAACGGCCCGACTCCCGTGGACCCTGGGCGGTTGTGGTCCGGGCAGTCGGGGAACCCGGCGTCTCGGCATGCCCGGTAGAAGGCGTGCTGCTGGGGCCCCCATTCTTCGGGAGGGTACCTGCGGCTGGGGATCGGGCCGTCCGCGCCATGGAATTCGTCCCGGAAGTCCCGGTCCGCTTCCAGCTTTCGCATGTACGGGAGGACCTTTTCGAACGCCCATTCCGTGTGGCCCCATTCCACCCACCGGTCGAAATCCTCGGGCATTCCCCGCAGAAACTGGGCGTCGTTGACCGCGCTGGACCCGCCGGCGACCCTGCCCCGTGGGATGTCTATGCACGCCTGGTCCGTGGCCCTGGCGCGAAAATTCCACAGGTGACCGCTGTCCCAGATCGACCCGCCGGTACCGTAGGCGTACTTCGCCGAGTCGGGTACCAGTTCCGGCGCGGGGTATTCCGGTCCGGCTTCGACGAGAAGCACCGACCGGTGAGGGTCTTCCGTCAGGCGCGCAGCCAGGACGGCGCCCGCCGATCCGGCGCCAACGATGATGTGGTCGAACCGTTTATTCATCCCGATTCGTAGTTGAGGATGCGAACGGAATGACCTTGCCGGTGGTCCAACTGCACGGTCATCAGTCGTGGCCGGTTACGCACCGTCCACAGGCGCGCAAGCCGAAGATGCAGCCGCCGCAAAAACAGACCGGTGGCTCGTCTTCTTCGTCCTCATGGCCGTGACTGAAGAAGTTCTCCCTGCCCTCTTTCACGAAGAAGTAGACCAGGAGCAGTGCCGCCACCGGGTCGGCCCACCACCATGCGAACAAGCTGTTGAGGCCGATGCCAACCAGGATGGTCAGGTCCTGGATATCGCAGAACAAGGACTCCATGGCTTCCGCCCTCAAGGAGCGGGACTGCAGCCGGGTGGCGATGCGCATCTTGCCGACGTACAGCACGGTCATCACGACGGCGCTCGCAGCGACTATCGCGATGCCCACGAGGCTCGGCTCCGGCGCGGGCAAAAGTCCAAACAGGTTTGCGCCGGAATGGAGGACTACGTACGCCGCCAGAAGAAAGAAGGTGAGGCCTATGAGTCGTTGCGCCCGGCGCTCCGAGGCCTCCGCATCCTCCTCGTCTTTGTCCGCCGTCAGCCGCCACACGAGGACCCCGCCGGCAAATAGCTCGACGAGGCTGTCGAGCCCAAAGGCCAGGATGGCCACACTGCCGGCATGGAGACCCGCCCACAAGCCGAACCCGGCTTCTACGAGGTTCCACGCCAGACCTGCGACAACCAGAAACAGGGCTGTCCTGCGAAGGGCGTGCGCTTCAAGGGTCAAGGGAGACTTTTCCTGAAGTCGGGGAAGACTGCCCCGGAGAGGTCGAACCGTTCGGAAGTTACCGGACTCTAACTTGCTTCGCGGTTTCGCCCGTTCAGCCAAGTCTGGCCGAACAGGATGCCTCCAGTATAAATGCGGCCGCATCAGGGGCGATAGACGCGCTCGACAGTCCAGGCTGTGATGAAGATCCCGCGAGGCGACCCCCGCCAACTGCTCCACACAGCCAGGCACTTATTTCAAATGCGCAGACCAGCGCGCCTTGGCCGTACCGCGAATGTAAACTTGGCAGACGGTTCCGGCGCGCAACGCCGGATGACGAACAATCTGGGCGCATGGAGCGGGACTCTTGAGCAATCCGGTGGTAGGCGTGATCATGGGCAGCCGGTCTGACCTGGCAACCATGCAGCACGCCGCCGATGTCCTCGAAGAACTCGGCATTGCCCACGAAGTGCGCATCGTCTCCGCACATCGCACTCCAGACGCCATGTTCGAGTACGCCGAGACGGCTGCTGAACGCGGCCTCGAGGTGATCATCGCGGGCGCCGGCGGCGCGGCCCACCTGCCCGGCATGACCGCCTCCAAAACCGTGTTGCCCGTGATCGGCGTGCCTGTGGAGAGCGCAGCCCTGAACGGCCTGGACTCCCTGCTGTCGATCGTGCAGATGCCCCGCGGCGTCCCCGTTGCAACCGTGGCGATCGGCCGCTCAGGCGCAGTTAACGCGGGGTTGTTGGCAGCCGAGATCGTCGCAACCAGCCGGCCCCAAATCCGCGCGCGGCTCGAAGCCCGTCGCCGTGCAACCGCCGAAGAGGTCCTCGCCGACAGCGAGGTCAAGTCCGCGGGCTGATGCCAGCGTCCGCGCCGCTCCCGCCCGGATCGAGAATTGGCATCATCGGCGGAGGCCAACTCGGCCGCATGACCGCCATCGCCGCGGCGCACATGGGTTACCGCGTCACCATCCTGGACCCCGATCCCGGCTGCCCGGCAGCGCAGGTGGCCGACGACCACATCGTGTCGGCCTACGAAGACCGTGACGCGGGCCGGGAACTCGGCAACCGGTCGGACGTCGTCACATACGAATTCGAAAACGTTGACGCCGGCGCGGCCGACGCGGCCGGGGAGTTTGCGCCGGTTTGCCCGTCGAGCAATGTCCTTCGCACAGCCCAGGACAGGGTCCTCGAAAAAGCGGCCCTCACCACTGCCGGATTTCCGGTGGCGCCATACCGGCCGGTCAGTAACCCGGGCGAATTCCGGGCGGCCATCGATGCGGTCGGGCTCCCTGCCGTCCTCAAGACGGCGCGCATGGGGTACGACGGCAAGGGACAGGCGGTCATCGAGTCAGTCGACGGCGCGGATGACGCCTACTCCGATCTGGCCGGAGCGGGAGAGTTGGTCCTGGAACAGTTCGTTCCCTTCGAAAAGGAACTGTCCGTGGTTTGCGCCCGCGACGCAGATGGAAATACGCGGCCCTTCCCATGCGGCGAGAATGTCCACGTAAACGGGATACTCGACCTCACCATAGCCCCTGCTCGCGTCGACAAAGCCGTTGCCGCTGCCGCGGAGGAACTTGCCGCAGGCATCGCGTCCCACCTCGACGTCGTGGGCCTTATCGCGGTCGAGATGTTTCTGACCAACGACGGCAACCTGTTGGTCAACGAACTCGCACCGAGACCGCACAACTCGGGTCACCACACAATCGAGGCGTGCCGGACCTCGCAATACGGACAACTGGTGCGGGCGCTGTGCGGCCTGCCGCTCGGCAACGTTTCGATGCCGCAGCCTGCGGCGATGGCTAACCTGCTGGGCGACGTCTGGATCGAAGCCGGGGGTCAACCGGACTTCGCCGGCGCGCTGTCAGTGCCAGGCGTGTCCTTACACCTCTACGGCAAGTCAGAAGTCCGTTCCGGCCGCAAAATGGGCCACCTCACGGCCGTCGCAGACGACGTGGAGCAGGCGCGTTCAAGGGCGCTCGCAGCGCGGGACATTGCGCGGCGCCGGGTGTCTGGGTAGAACCGGGTCTGCGAACCAGCGCCCTTAGAGGGTGTCTGGAAAGTCCCTAACCGATCACGAACTGGCGTCGCGTCAGTTGCCGCGCCCCACCCCATCGGGCGCCCACAAGAGACGCCCCTACGAACGGTCGTCCGAGACCGTGCCTGGGAGAATTTGCGCGGGTCAGCGCATTCCAAAGCCTGTTTGGACACCCTTTCAGTCGAACGCGGGCGGGAATCGCCTCCGGTGTTCCCCGGCAGGATCAGCCCCTAACTCTGCTGGATCAGTTCAATCCGTATGTCGTCCGGGGCCTTTATGAAGGCGATCTTGCGGCCGTCGCCCGTGGCGTGGGGTCCGTCTGCCAGAACGGCGCCGAGACCTTCCAGGCGCTTGATCTCCGCGTCCATGTCCACCACGTCGAAGCCGAAGTGCTCCAGACCGTAGTGCGGGTCGGCGTCTCCCTGTCCCATCTCCTCGCCGGTCCTCGCGCCGGAGATGTTGACCCGCATCCCGTCCTCCGAATCGCAGGCGATGAACCGGTCGCCAAAGACGCGCACCGTGTCGCTGACGATGGTGAGGTTGAACGCGGCACCGAACCAGTCGGCCAGGGCCTTGGGGTCCGGTGACTTGAGGTGGATGTGGTTGATTCGGAACATGGCGGAAGACCTCCCGACTGTCTTGTCCTGTTCAGTGTCGAGCCCGGAGACTAGGTGCGTATCACCAAATCGTCAAATCCGCCGCGATGTCTAACGAGTCCCCGCAGGCTTATGACGCGGCGAGGGAATGACTAAACTGTCTCCGCCGTGCTGCCGAGTCTGAATTTCACGAATTACGCGGGTGAACCGTCGAGGGAGCGCGCGTGACGGACCTGAACTGGGTCGCTGCGGCCCTGGCGAGCACGATCATCTACGCCGGCGTGACGGTGGGCGACAAGCTGATCCTGACCCGCATCGGGATTCGCCTGCCGGCCTTCTACATGTTTACCGGCGTTAGCCAGGGCATCGTCTCGGTGTTCATCTTGGCGATCGACCCGCCGCAGGACGTGCCCGTATCCGCGGCACTGGCCGGATTCGGCGGAGGCGCATTCTGGGGGACAGGGCTCACGCTCATGTTCTGGGGACTCACCCGGGAACAGGTGTCCCGTGTCGCCCCGGTCTGGCACACCTCACCCATATTCGTCGCCATCATGGCGGTGCTGTTCCTTGGCGAGTCGCTCTGGTGGCTGCAATGGCTCGCCATCGCGCTAGTCGTATTCGGCGCGATAGCCATTTCGATGCGCAGCAGCGACCTCGGCATCGGGTTCGGGATACGGCCCACGTTCCTGGTGATCCTGTTCGGCGCCATCCTGATCGGCTCGGGCCAGCTACTCCTGAAGGAGGGGTCGGGCGATCAATCGGTCTGGAGCCTCATGGCGTTCCGAGGGCTGGGCCTTTTCACCGCAATGTTCTTCCCGTATGCCAGGCCCAGTTCATTCGCCGAACTGTTCCGTTACATGAGATCGGCGTCCAGGGCGGGGGCGATCGTGCTGAACGACGGAATAGGTCCGTTCGTGGGCAACCTGTTGCTCCTTTGGGCCATCGCCATCGGGCCAATATCGCTGGTAAGCGGTGTAGTTGCGTCCCGACCGGTCTTCGTGCTGCTCATCACCTTGGGAATCGGCCTGCTGGCCAGTAAGCTCTTGCCGGATGAGGAGATGACGCGGTCGGACCTGGCCCTGAAGGTGATGGCGACCGCCGCAGTCGTGGCGGGGGTTGTGATAATCGCCGTGGCCTAGCGCATGTGCGACCTCGTCCGCAACGACCATCCCGCGGAATGACGTCGAAAAGGCACCAAATCAGTTTCACCTCGTAGCGGCGGGTTTTAAACCCGCCTGCCTGGTCAGCGGAATACGATGCCGCCCAAGGGGATCGCGAAATCATCGAACCGCAACCCGCGACGTGCGTGCCGCTGACCACATGTGCACACTTATCATGGTCAACCCCACCAATTTTCATAGGTTGCCGACGACCCCGCCAATTGACCTGGTACCGAGCCAGCTAACAAGGACAAAAACATGATCATCGTGAGACGAACGTATTTGCCGCTGCCGGGGAAGGGCGGCCAACTGCTGACCCTCGTGAAACAGGCGTCCGACGCCATGGCCGAGGCAGGGTTCGGACGGCCGACCATCCTGCGGGGATGGCATGGCATGCACGGCGCTCTGCAGACTGAACAGGAATGGCAGGACATCGCCGTATACGAGGCGTCCCGGAGCGTGGTGCGGCAAACGCCCGGCATCACGAACGTGTTCGGTCAGATATACCCGCTGTTGGCGGAGACCCACACGACGGATATCTTCGAAGTCGTGGAGTGAAGCCGCCCCGGCCGCGCCTAGCTAAGAACCAGGCAAAACCATGCCCGTGCCGCGCGGCAGGTCCCACTCGGGGTCTTGCAGGCCGCGCAGGAAGTCCACCTGGCCGTGGTGGTTGTTCTTGTGGGTGATCAGGTGACGCAGTGCCTGTCCGATTGTCACGCCCCGCGGATAGGTCGCAGGAATATCGGCTAACCGGTCCGCCGAAAGGGTCGCGACATAGCCGCTCGTTTTTTGATGCGCGGCGCCCAGATACCCTATGAGCGTGTCCAATGACGGGATGGCCAGGTTCCGCAGGCCCATCCGGTCGCCGGGATCGGGCATCTCGACCGGCTGGCCGAATCGCTGGTACCAGCCTTCCGATTCCCACAAATCGCCGCCGCCGCCGCTCAGTTCGCTGATCATGCGATCTTCGCCCCTCGCGACGTGCCACAGGATGAAGCCGATGTTGTTGGCGTACGGCTTCGGTCGCCACACGACCTGCTCCTGCGTGAGCCCGTCGCACGTGCCCATCAACCGCAACTGCACCTGGGCCATGCTGTCCCTGATGAATGTGATCGTGTCCATGCGACCTCCGCGCCAGGACTTCCGGCGGTTGGCCGGCCGGGTCGGTCGTGGCGGTCCGACGCCAAGCTAGCGCACGGCCCTAGCCGTACCCGGCCCGTTCCAGTACGCGGCCGACCGCGTCGACGAACCCGTCGAGTTCCGCCGGTTCGTGGGCAGTCGAGACGTTGCCGCTGGCGCTCTTCGCCGTGACGTAACCCTCGTTCAGCAGGCCAACGAACATGGTGCGTGCAAACTCGTGGTCGTTGGTCGAATAGGTCCGGTAGTTTGTCACGGGCGTCGTGGTGAACTGCATCGCGAACAGCGAGCCGATTCCGGTGACGCCTATAGGGGCTTCCACCTCGGTAACGAGTTTGCTCAGCTTGTCCCTGACGTACTCGCCCTTCTCGTCCAGTTCCCTGTAGGCGTCGGGCGTAAGCTCGTTGAGCGTGCTGATGCCGGCCGCTGCGGTCATCGGGTTCCCGTTGAACGTTCCGGCATGCTGAACGCGGGGGCTGCCGTTGCTGGGGTCATATAGCGACATTATGTCTTCCCGGCCGCCAAACGCTCCCACCGGCATGCCGCCTCCGATGATCTTTCCGAACGCCGTCATGTCCGGGATCACACCGTAGTACCCCTGCGCGCCGCCGCGCGAGAGCCGGAACGTGATGACCTCATCGTAAATCAGGATTATGCCGAGTTCCGTTGTCAGGGCCCTTAGCCCGGCCAGGAACTCCGGCTCGGCGGGAATGAAGCCGCTCTGCCCGTTCACCGGCTCGACGATGACCGCGGCGAGCTTGTCGGCGTTGGCGCGGATGATCCTTTCGCAGTTGGGCAGGTCGTTGTAAGGCATGATGACGATGTCATCGACCACCCGCGACGGGATGCCCTCGAAACCGATGACCGGGTCTGGGTTGAGCGCGTCGCCTGCGCTTTCGAGCGGCGGCTGCACACTGATCGAGACGGCGTCGTGGGCGCCGTGGTACGCGCCCTCGCACTTGGCGATCACTTCCTTGCCGGTGAACGCCCTGGCCGCCCGAATAGCGTTCAACGTGGCCTCCGTGCCGGAGTTGACGAACCGGACCTTGTCCACCGACGGTACGCGGTCGACCATGATCTCAGCCCACTCGATGACCGGCGGGCTGGGGGCCGGGAACGACACGCCGCTGTCCAGTTGGTCCCTCATCGCCTTGACGACCGAGGGGTGACGGTGGCCGAGGATAAGCGTGGTCATGTTGTTGACCATGTCTACGCGCTCGTTGCCGTCGACGTCGTAGAGCTTCGATCCGTCGCCCCTCGCCACATAAACGGGGAACGGAGGCCACCAGATTGAGTTGCGTGAGTCGCCGCCCGGCATGACCTTCGCGGCGCGTTCGTGCAGGCCCAGTGACTGCTGGTTGCTTGCTACATAGCGGTCGAGTTCGACCTGGAGAGATTCGGGCATTTTCGTCTTTCCCGGCGGCCGCGGCCGCCATTTGTATACGGGCTACTGTTTTTTGGCTGCCGTCATGCTAACCGCGCGGCCGCCGCTGGTAAATCCCGCCCCAGACCGGCCATTCGCGCTGACATTAGGCGTGAGACGGCCCGTGCGAGCATGGGTACGGCCACACTCGCCTTGCCGCGGACGGCGAGGTCGACAATCGGGGTCAGCTTGGTCTCGTTCGGGTTGATCTCGATGATGCGTGCGCCGTTCGCCTGGGCGATCCATAGCAGCCCGCTTGCGGGCCGAACCGTGGCCGACGTTCCGATGGCGACCATGCAATCTGCCAGGCCCGTCTGCCTTCGTGCTTCCCGCATCGTGTCTTCGGGCACGGGCTCACCGAACATGACGGTGTCGTACTTGACCGCGCCGCCGCACGCGCCGCAGGGTTTGGGCGGGCCGTCCAGCACGAATCCGCCTAGGGGTCTCCGGGCGCTGCACTCTGTACACCTCAACCGGCTCCGGTTTCCGTGGATTTCAGTGAGCCGGGTGATTCCGGCCCGTTTGTCCAGCCCATCTATGTTCTGCGTGATCACGCTCTTCAACGCGCCGTCCCGGACCATCCTGGCTAGCGCGTGATGACCGGCATGCGGCTTCGCGGCCGCGAGCGCGGTCCGCAGTTCCAGGATGTGCGCGTCGATCTCGCGGTTCATTTCGCGGTGCCAGTAACCCTGTGGGTCGGCCTTGAACCGGCTGTAGGCGTCCATCGGAGGCGTGCCATAGCGAGTCCACAGGCCGTCTGCGCCCCGAAACGGCGGTATGCCGCTCTCAACCGACATGCCGGCGCCGGTCATCGCCACGGCGTAATCGCTTCGGGTGATCATCTCGGCAGCCCGGTCTATCGAGTCCGAAAGTTGCGACCGGTGACCGTTCACTGGTTTCTGCTGTTGTTCAAGCTGCATGTTGCGAGACCGCGCCTTCGCGCACGGCAAACCTGTTTGCGCTCGACAGGTACTCGTCGTCGATCAACCCGAAGTCGGCCGTGGTGAGCAGGACCTGATCGTATCCGCACACCCCGTCAAGGACCAGCCTCCTGCGCGTGGCGTCTAGTTCGGACAGTACGTCGTCAAGGGCCAGTATAGGTTTTCTTCCGGCCGACTCGGTGACGACGGCCGCCTCGGCGAGTTTCAGGGCCAGGGCGATGGAGCGTGCCTGTCCGCGTGACGCGAACGCACCGGCAGGCTGTCCGTCCAGGGCGATGTCAAGGTCGTCGCGGTGCGGCCCGATCACCGTGACGCCCTGAGCGACCTCGCGTGCGCGCACCGCGCGCAGGGCGTTGAGGATGTTGTCGGCAATGGACACACTCCCGAAGTCGCCGCCGGTACGTTGTTCCCTGCCGCTGCCCGATACCCTGGGCCTGTAGTCTAGTCCCAGCGCGCCGCCGGAACTGAGGGCCTCGTGGACCGGGGTAGAGTGCGTGACGAGATCAGCGACCGCCTTCTGGCGCCGCTCGACGATGGCCGATCCCTCGTGCGCCAGCCGGCTGTCCCAAAACTCCAGTTCGTCCATGGACGCCAGGCCCTCCCGAATGCGCCGCAATAGCTGGTTCCGCTGCATGACGACGCGGGAGTACCGCTGCTGGTTCTTGAGATAGGCGGCGTCGGCTTGAGAAATGAGGATGTCCAGGTATCGCCGCCGGACGGCCGGAGATCCGGTGACGAGTTCGAGGTCGTCGGCCTGGAAAAACACGATGTTGACCGCGCCCACGAATTCGGCGGCGGTCCGCACTACGCCATTCACCCGCAGCGATTTCTGAAACGACGTCGGACCCAATGGGGAGGGCGGCGACACCTCGACGTCCAGTTGGGCCTGGACCGTCAAGTCGTGCTGTCGTGCTACCCCGAGCACCTGCACGTGGCCCCCCGACGCGGCGACTTCCCAATTTACGAGTTCGCGGTCGTTCGATGCCCTCGGCGATTTGGCGATTGCGAGCAGGTATGCGGCCTCGAGCAGGTTGCTCTTGCCGTGGCCGTTCTCGCCCTCGAAGACGCTGAGGCCGGGCTCCAGCGCCAATTCGGCGGAGGTGTAGTTGCGGAATCCCGCGAGGGCGAGCCTTGAAAGATGGATGGCTTACACCTCGTACGGTGGTCTGGAGTGGCGGATCGGGCCCGAGTTACCGTTTCAGCGCACGGGAACTGAATAGTAGCACCGGACCGGAGCATCCCGACGACGCCAGTTTCATCAAACTTTATGTGGGGCCATGAAGCGAAGACGCTCATCGGCAGAGGAAATATGACTTGTCGAAACTAATCGTTGCTATCGCGACCGGCGTGGTTACTTTGACAGTCGCCGCTGTCGGCGCCGCCGCGGGCATGGCTGGCCAGCTCTTGAAAGCAGTCGCGTCTACACTGTTCGTCGGCATACTCGCGGTCCTGTTGGTGGTCGTCGCCGTCGCGGCCATCATCCTGCTTTCCGGATGCGGGTCAACCGCCGAACCGGGTCAGGATGTGACAGCGACTGCAACTCCTTCGCCGCCCGCTACGGCCAGCACGCCGACCGCAACAACCGCGCCGCAGACTGATTCGCCGAGCCCTACAACGGCCGCCGCCGCGCCGACTGCCGAGTCAACGGCGGGACCCGAATACCGGATAGTCACGCTCCTGCCGCCCGACGCCATTCCGGCCATCTCCGACCCCGCATTCGTGTCGGCCGATGAGGCGGACGATCAGTACGACCAGCATGAGCTTGTGCTGGGCGTTGAGATCGACGGCGACGCGCGGGCGTACTCAATCCCTCTGCTCAGCAGACACGAAATCGTGAACGACGTGGTGGGAGGGAAGCCGATCGCGGTCACCTGGTGACCCCTCTGCTTCACTGGAGTCGGGTACTCCAGAGAGGTGAACGGCCAGGTACTGGACTTCGGCGTTTCCGGCAAGCTCATCATGAACGCGCTCGTCATGTTCGACCGCGAGACCGGTTCGCTGTGGAGCCACTTCCTGTCGAAAGCCATATCCGGAGCGCTCGAGGGGACGATGCTCGAAAACGTGCCTCTCACGCTCACGCCGTGGTCGAAGTGGGTCGAGACACACCCGGAAACGCTGGCGCTCGACAAAGGTTTTGCCGGCTCCAGCGACCCCTACGACCGCTACTACCAGGACAGGAAACCCGGTGTGATTGGCGAGAGGCACGAGGACGACCGACTGCCGATCAAGGAACTGGTCCTCGGCATCGGATTCGATAGCCAGCCAAAGGCCTTTCCACACTCGGCCCTGGCGGAATCAGGCCTGGTAAACGACTCCGTGGCGGGCGACCCCGTCCTCGTCTACTTCGACCCAATTACGGCCACCGCCCTGGCGTTCGACCGCACGGTGGACGGCCAGGAACTTACGTTCGAGTTGCTCGAAACCGAGGACGGCGTCTATCTAGTCGACGATCAGACGGGCACGAAATGGGTGCCGTTCACCGCGCAGGCCATCGACGGAGAATTGGCCGGCAAGGCCCTGGGGAGGGTGCACGCCATTAACGTGTTCTGGTTCGCCTGGACAGATTTCTTCCCTGAATCGGAAGTGTTTGGGGTTTCGTAAGTGACGCATCACTGGCCGTTGGGCTTGAATTGTGCAGTCACAGCCCGTGACATCCGCTCAGCCACCCCAAATGACGTCTTTGGGATCGTCCGAATCTACATAGAACCCAGGAATGCCGGCTTTGGCGGACCGCTGTCGCAGGCCGATAGGACTGAAGAGCCTTCCAACCTGACCATCCGAGTTATTGCCTGTTAACCGGATACTGAATTGTTGTCGGGTAAGACGAGTGAATAACCCAGGATGGTGTAGCGGGGACGGCTGTTGCCGACTTGCCTGAATCGAGTGTGCGCAATGACGTTTTCGCCCAGAACCGAGTTGATTGATTCGGCATTGTCAACGGTTCGGTCAACCCCGCAGTTGAGTACGTCTCCCGACTCACTTGTGACAAATTCGGCCCTGCGGCTGTGGGGCAAGAAACCCTGAAAGCGACCGACTATTTTCTTTTCGCCTTCTCGTATGTTGTCCTCTTTTAGGCTGGCCAAGCCGCGCTGGACCTGGCCGACGTCTCGGAATCCAAATGCCGTATTTTTGAACGACAGCGAGCAGACCGCTTCACCGTCTACCATCACATTCAAGAAGTCACGCAAATCGCTTAACGCCCGCGCGTCCGTGTCAGCGACTGCCTCTGCTATCGCCTCTTCATCGGCGACGAGAGATTCTAGGATTCCCTTGGCTTGCCCAATGGCCATTTCGACAGTTGATGCCTCATCAAGAATACAGGCTTGCGGCGGCACAGCCTCCTCAATTTCAAAGCCGAAAGAACCATGGGATGTTCCAGTTACCAACATCCGGTAGTTGTCTTGACCAGGAATGATGCCGCGTTCCCCTAACACGGCCTGTTGGCTGGCGGCCAAAGATGTCACGGCCTTGGCGAATGCACCCATTGCAGCACCCGCAAAATCAGCATAAATCCCCTGCTGATCTACAATCGGCTTTCCATTAAAGGTGAGATGGGCAGTTACTGGCCATCGGGCAGGTCGCGGATAGGTTTCCAACTCCGCCTGCACCTGTGATTTGCGGTATTCCAGACTCATGCGGTCCAGCACCGCCGATTCAGGGATTGTTGACAGGAGCTTGTCCAAATCGGCCAATTCGCCGCGGAGGTAATGGTACCGCCGTTCTTGGGCGCTCATCCTTCCTCCTCCGTTAATGCCGCTTGCTGCAACACGGCTCTCGCCGCCGCGTCTTCATCGCCTGACAGGTTGATCTCGAGATAGCCCTTCCACTGAAGTCTTCGGTCGTGGGACCATACGCTGTTCCAGTATGAAGCCACCCTAACTAGGAAAATCGGATCATGCGTGTCGAGAACGACAGTGTACGTGTCCACGCCGTAGAGATTTCTGTTGGCGTCTTGGTCGAATAAGGACGGATTGGCCTCAGCCAAGCCAGCCTGCGACTGCCCCCTCGGTAGACGCATGAACGTTACCACGTCTATGTCGTTTGGTGCCCGATGATCGCGTTGCTCGGTGTTCTCTACAAAGCTCCCGTTGACCCACTGGAAGCCATCTCGCAGATCGGCCGCGTGAAGATTGGCCCTATAGTCCAACAACCCGTTCAAGAGTTTGCGGCGAGTCGCAGTGTCGCCTAACCTCAAGGCCATATCGGTTAGCCCGACGAGATACGGTGAACGCTGGTTCCCCGAGGTTGGAGAACCAACGAATGGAGGGAGACGGCCGCCGAGATCCCAATCTGGGATGGGTTCGAGGCTGCTGGTCATCTCACTAAACCAATTTTGGCAGAACAATTGTACGCATGGTCATGATCCACTGACCGGCTTCTGTCACATCGCGAAGCCGCGCATGAGCTCATACCTTCCGCGTTCAATCACAACTACGCCCCGGAACGTGCCAACCTGCCAAGCGGGGACGGCAGGTATTTGTTTCAAGCAAGTGGCCAAAGACGTTTCCGTCAACAGAGTATAAGGGGAACGATTCCTCGCGCCGACTGTTCACAATGGGGCGACCGATGGCAACCGTGAACGTAGGCGATGCGAAAACCAGCCGACAACCGCTAGCCGCGCCCGCATGGGTGGTTGGGGAAGCGCAGGGCGTCGACAGCGCTTTATGCGGACACTGATTTAGCGGTTGCATCCCCGCCACCTTGCAGCACCGGTTGGACATGGACAAATCGGACTTGGGAGGCTTGCCGCTGGGCCCGTGAGTGACCGGCCTTGACGGAGATAGCCTCGTACGTTTGCCCCACCCCGGTCCCCCCGCTAACTTCGAAGTGACACGGTATCTCCCTTTGCGCCCGCAAAAGAATGTCGACGATTCCACGCGGTTTCGCTCCGGTTTGTCGAACGCGCGCTTGCATCAGATAGGCCTGTGGTAGCATTTGCGTACCACCCCTACCGATTCGACGGTTGGGTCGAGACCGCCTCTGAGGCGGTCTCTGTCTTTGTGAGGGAACAGCGAGCGATCATCAACGTCGAGCGAAAGCGACTCGAGGCGTGCCTTGAGTAGGAGATTATCTGAGCATGGCAACCACCTATCGCGTCTTGCTGGACGGAAACGTAGTGGATCAATTCGAAACGGCTTCCAATGAAACAGCGTCCAAAAGACTCTACGAAACCGTAGGCTCTGGCTTCGCTACATTACAAAGCCAAGAAGGGGAATCCTGGGTCGAGGTATTGTCGATAAGAGTCAATACCCAGGGGTTTTCAGGCTCTTAGCTAAACGGGAACGGGCACAATAGCCAGACCCGCCAGTTGGTGACTCTTTCACGGTACTTGCCCACCGCCTGAATTTGTTTGCCCCGCCGTGGTCCCCCTGCTAACTTCGAAACATGACTGAGCCAACGCGGGCGGTGACGCTGGACCTGTGGCTGACCCTCATATCGGAGCCGGACGGCAGCAACTTTTCCACCAACCGCCGGATCCTCCGCGCCGATGGCGCATTGGCGGTACTCGCCGAATACGGCGAATTCTTCGACCGGGCGCGGGTGGTAGACGTGTTCGACGTCATTTCCGAGACGATCAATGCCGACCACGCACTCGGCCTGGATATGTACTTTGGGGACCGGATCGTGCAGACGCTGGCCATGCTCGATGAGCGATTACCTGCCCGGATCGACCCGGATGGCATCGAGAAGTTGTGGGAGGTCATCGACGCATCGCTCGACGATTCGCCTCCCACGTTGATGCCCGGCGCCCTCGAAGCCGTGCAGGAACTGTCCCGCAAACCGGTGAAGCTGGGCATCATTTCCAACACCGGCAACTCGTCCGGCAGGGCGTACGGACGCATGTTCAAGGCAATGGGAATAGACGGCTTCTTCGATGTGGTGTCGCTGTCGAACGACCTGGCGATGGCCAAGCCCAGTCCGGCGATATTCCACCACACGCTGGATGCGTTGGAAGTTGAGCCCGCCTGCGCGCTCCACGTCGGCGACAATCCGGCCGCGGACGTGGCCGGAGCCGCGGCGGTGGGGATGAAGACGGCCTGGCTGACGGGCCCGAATCGCGCGGAACTCACAGTGCAACCCGACTACGTCGCAGTCGATATCAGCGAGATACCCGCCATCGTTGACGCTTGGCTCGCCTCGCCCGGTAACATATGAGCGTTCCGGTGAAACCGGCTCCCGCAATGACCATGGCGACCAACCCTGCGAACCACGGACTAAACTGATGCCCCTCTATGAATACCGCTGCGCGGTCTGCTCTCGTGAGTTCGAGTTGCTCCGCCCCATGGACATGTCGACCGCAAAGGCCGACTGCCCCTCGTGTGGCGAGCCGTCAACACGCATTTTGTCGGTATTCGCCGCCTCGACTACAGGCCGTTCGGGTGAATCCGGCCCTGTCGCCGGCATGGGCGGAGGCGGTTGCGGCAGCGGGGCATGCTGCGGCGGAGCGTGCGGGTGAACTGCTCTCAGTAGTTATCGGCGATTTACCGTCTTCCCGGCGGCATCCCTTAAACCGAGCCGACCTTTCTTACGGCTGCCCGACGCCTCAGCATCGCGTGCCAATCATCGATGCGCGCCCGACCGGTTTGCCGCACGGGACTTCAAGGTTATTCGGACCCGGTCGGCCCAAACGGAAAGGACGCGGCGCCTCAATCGAGGCACCGCGTCCTTTCGCCTGGTGGACCTGTGGCCAGCCTGTCCGGTTCTTAACCCTGGCACCTTCCTCCGGCCTGCGTCGGTCCGCCTATTTGCCGCTGCCGCCCTCGCCTCGGCTGCCGTGCTCGCCACCGCCTTCGCCTCGGCCGCCGTGTTCGCCGCGACCGCCGTGTTCACCGCCTCCCTCACCGCCACTGCCGCCATGTTCGCCGCCGGACTCACCGCCGCCGACCTCGGCGTGGGCTACCCAGCCGTCGAACGGAGCGACCGTCGAGGGCAGGTTGACCGCCATCACCTGGCCGGGCGCCATGTTCACAGGTGTCGTCGGGCCAAGTTCCGTCCCGTTCGACAGGTGAATCTCGATCCTGACCCGTGTCAGCACGTTGTTGGTCGTGTTCTCCACCGTGCCCTTGAACGAGTTGCTCGCGGGATCGTAGTTCAGGATCAGCCGTGCGCCGCTGCGGACCATGTCGTAGGTCTCGTTCGGGGCCAACTGGTTGGCGGTGCCCTCTTCGCCTCCGTCTTCAGAGCCGCCTTCGTTGCCGCCCTCTCCGCCGGGGCCGTGCCCCTCACCGCCTGGGCCTTCGTTGCCGCCGCCTTCACCGCTCGTGTGAGGCACGGGGCCGGGTCCTGCGCAGTCGAACACTTCCATGTGGACGACGTAGCCGTCGAAGTTCACGCCGGCGAGGTTCGGCTCGGTGTCGACCGAAATGCTGGTAGTCGCCGTCTGGCCGGGATTCAGGTCGCCAATCACGTCGGGACCAAGCTCTCCAACGGTCTGCGTCCCCAACTTAAGGTGGGGCTCGGCCTGCACGTAGCAGAGCTTCTGCGAGGTCGTGTTCTGCACCGTCGAGTGGACGGTCTGTGTGGCAGCGTCGTACCGAGCCGAGATCGCCAGTCCGCCAAGAACGCCGTTCCACGTCTGGTCCAGTGGAGTGATCGGGCTCGACATGGCGGCTTCCCGGGCCGCTTCACCTTCGGATCCGCCGCTCTCGGGGCCTTCAGGTCCGTCGGGACCGCTCTCGCCGCCTTCTCCGCCTGCGGACTCGCCGCCCTGGCCGCCAACCTCTGCATGGGCTATCCAGCCGGTGAACGGGGCCTGCGTGGATGGCAGAGTGATGTCAGCGATTTCACCGGGCGCAAGGCTCATCGGAGTCGTGGGACCAAGCTCCGTACCGTTCGACAGGTGCACTTCGATCCTGACCCGGTCTAGTACGCCGTTGGTCGTGTTCTCAACCGTGCCTGCGAATGCGTTGGTCGGGGGGTCGTAGTTCAGGACCAGACGTGCGCCGCTGCGGACTGCGTCGAAGGTCGCGTCCGGCGCCAACGTAGCGCCGCTCGCCTCTTCACTGCCTCCGCCCTCGCCGCCTTCACCGCCGGACTCACTCCCTTCACCTCCGGCTCCGTGCTCGCCACCGGACTCGCCTCCGCCCCTCTCGGGGGATTCCTGGCTTGTCGTGGTGCGGTTGTTTTCGTTGCCGTTCTCTCTTCCGTTATCTCCTGTGCAACCGGTGATTACCACCGCCACGAGCAGCGCCGCCAGCACGGCCGCAATCAGGACTGTCTTCGTCGTCAGCTTATTTATTTTGTTGCGAATCATCATTTCACCTCCTTCGTGAAACATCTGATGCAACTGAGACTAGGAATGAAATGTCGCAGAAATATGTCACCGGCAAGCCGCGTTTGCCGGATAGGAAAAGCCGGCGGATACGGCTGAGGACCTTGGCCGCGGGGACCTCTATGAGGCCAGCGCCGGCGATGAGACCTGGGTGGGACCAGGAGCGGTCAGAAGCCCACCTGAAGTCCGGTTCTGAGGCGGGTCACGCCTTGAGGGCGGATTCGTTTTAAGTCCGACTTGGCCCTTGGGGTGGCGCGCCGTACCGGTCCCTCAGCAGCCTCGCGCCCACGACGAGGCCCGCGAATTCGATGGCGGTCATAACCGCGATGAGCAGCGTCGCCTCGAAGAAGAATCGTTGCGGGAACATGATTAGCAGGTAGTCCCGCCACGGGTCGAGCATCCACAGGTCGTTGGCGAAGCTGATGAAGTGGAACGTGGTGAATACTGCGTTGAAATTGATCAGCACGGCGACAAACAGGATACCGATGAGCAGGAGTGAGCCCAGGGCCGACCATGCAGCCGCCTTGTAGAGCGGACCCCAGAACCGGCGCCTTAACAGGACCGCGCCGCCGACCCCGGTAACCAGCAGGAACACGCCTGTCCAAAGGCTGACCGTCATGGTTCCGGCTATGAGACCCTTGACGTCCACCATGTGCAGCACTTCCCGCTCGTTGTACAGGGACACCTCGGCGCCCCTCAGGACCACACGCACGTCCAGGAACTCTTCATCGTTGTTGAAGTAGTCGATGAACTGGTCAGCCGCCCGATCGAGCTCGGACGTTGCAATGGCGGAACGTTCGGGGATTCCGTTTCGCCACCAGTTGTAGCCGTAGATCCAGTGGCTGTTGGCGATGTGGCGCACGTTGGCGGTTACGAAGAAAATGGGCAGCACTAGCGCGACGACCGTCATCGCCGCAGCGATTGCCGCGACCCTAAACGTCAGCCCACCCGATCCGGACGAATTCATGATGCCAAGGATACGCAGGTCCCGCCCCACGGCGTCGTGCCGTAGACCACTGGAGCAGTCAATTGACCACCGACGATAAACCCACGGGCAGAACATTCGAGGACCTGTTACGCGTCGTTGAAACGCTCCGGGACCCCGGCGGATGTCCGTGGGACGCAGAACAGACTCACCAATCGCTCAGGTCATACCTACTCGAGGAGACATATGAGACGCTGGAAGCCATCGAAGATGGGGGATCGGAACAGATTTCGGAGGAACTGGGGGACCTTCTAACCCACATCGCATTCCACGTCGACATAGCGGTGCGCGCAGGGGAGTTTGACGCGGAGGACGTCATCTCGGGCGTCATTGACAAACTGGTGCGGCGACATCCGCATGTGTTCAGTGATGCTGCAAAGATGCAGGACGCCTCTGACGTGGTGGAGCAATGGGAGGACCTGAAGCGGCGCGAGAGGGGCCGCAGGTCGATAGTCGAAAGCCTGCCGGTCTCCATGCCCGCGCTGTCATACGCCGCCTCGGTTATGGGCAGGGCGGCAAAGGCCGGGGTGCCCATCGACGACGTGGCGCCCGAGGTAAATGGCGGCGAGACGCCCCTTGATTCTGAGTCCGACGCCGGCAGATACCTCTTGGGCGTAACGAGGCGCGTCGAGGAGGCCGGGCATGATCCGGAAACGGCGCTGCGAAGCTACGGCCTGGAACTGCGGAACAGGATCATGAGAGCCGAAAAGGCCATAGAGCCCCGAAGCTTGAGCCAGCTATCGGCCGACGAAATGAGGACCGTGTGGGAACAGGCGGCTGGGTAGACGCCCGTCAGGGCTTGATCGAAATCGTGCCCCGTTCGCCGTCCGTCACCTCACCGACAATAGCAGCTTGAAGCGTCTGCTTCTCGACCAGGTACTCGACTAACAGGTCGCACTTCTCCGCCGGGATGCAGATCAGCATGCCTCCCGATGTCTGTGGGTCGCACAACAGCAACCGGTCTGACTCGGGGAGCGAGTCGTCCCAATCTATGTGGCCTTCGAGGGACTCGATATTTCGATGTGTTCCGCCCGGCGCAACGTCCTGCTCCAGCAGCTCCTGTACCCCGGGAAGCACGGGTATCGCCGATCTGCTGAGGCGGGCTGCCGTCCCGCTGGCCTTCATCATCGAGTGCAGATGGCCCAACAGGCCGAATCCGGTGATGTCGGTGGCGGCGTTCGCCCCGGCCGCTGTCATAGCCTCCGACGCGCCACGGTTTAGTGTCTTCATTGACCTGACCGCCTCGGCTAAGGACCCGTGAGACGCCTTGTCGTTCTTGTGCGCGGTCGTGATCACACCCGTTCCGATGGCCTTCGTGAGTACAAGACAATCACCGGCCTGCGCGCCCGCGTTGCTCACCTGCTTGCCGGGTTCTACGAGCCCGGTCACGGCCAGGCCGTACTTGGGCTCGCGGTCGTCTACCGTGTGTCCCCCGACGATCGAGCAACCGGCCTCCGTGGCCTTCTCCATGCCCCCGGCAAGGACCGAGGCAAATATGTCCAGCGGCAGGTCACGCGGAAACGCCGCCACGTTTAGCGCGCTGATGGGCCGCCCGCCCACGGCGTACACGTCACTGAGTGCATTTGCCGCGGCGATAGCGCCGTAGTCGAACGGGTCGTCCACGATAGGCGGGAAGAAGTCGAGGGTCTGGACCAGGGCGAGTTCGTCCGACAACCGGTAGACGGCCGCGTCGTCCCCGGTCTCGAAGCCGACCAGGACGTTTGAATCGTCGAGGTTGTTGACGGGCAGTTGGCGCAGGACCTGCGCCAGTTCAGACTGGCTGAACTTCCCTGCTCAACCTGCGCAACTGGCGAGGGATGTCAGCCTTACGTTTTCTTGCTCGGTTTGCATCTGCAACGGCCCACGTTTCCGGCAGCGACGCTGCCTGACCATTAAACGGGTCTGCGGGTATTGTAAGGGCGGCGCGCAATGCTGCCGTGTTTGCCGCCGCGAACTGGCCCGGCCGATATACTCGAACCGATATGACAGACCAATTCCCCGGCCAGGAACTATTTCCAGTCACGGCCTCTCTCAGTTCGAACAGCGAAATTACTATCGGCGGGTGCGCCGTGTCCGACCTCGCAGGGGAGTTCGGCACGCCGCTCTACGTCTACGACGAGGAGACGATTAGGCACATGTGCCGCGACTTCGTCGGCTCGTTCCGGCGTGAATACCCCGGCGCTTCGGTCTCCTACTCATCCAAGGCCTTTTCTTCTCCCGTGCTGGCTCGCCTGCTGGAATCCGAGGGACTCGGCATGGATGTGGTCACAGGCGGCGAACTGGCGGTGGCGAAGGCCGCCGGGTTTCCGGCCGGACGACTGAACTTCCACGGCAACAACAAGACCCGGCCGGAACTCGAAGAAGCCCTCGAATACGGCATCGGCCACATCACGGTCGACTCGTTCCACGAGATCGGACTGCTCGACGAGGTGGCACGCGAGCGCGACGTTGTCCAGCCGGTGATGCTTCGCGTATCGCCCAGCGTGGACCCACACACGCACCTGCTCACGACTACAGGAATTCTAGACTCCAAGTTCGGCTTTTCCATCGAGACCGGGGACGCCGACAAGGCGGTCGAACAGGCGATGGCAGCGCGCAACCTGGAGGTGGACGGTCTGCACTTCCACCTGGGTTCACCCATTTTCGAACTCGAGCCGTACTCGCAGGCCGTCAGATATGTCCTGCGGTTCGCGGCGGAGATGCGGCAAAAGTACGGTCTTGAATTGCGGCACTTCAACCCGGGCGGAGGATTCGCCATCGGTTACGTGAGCGCCTCCCCTCCGCCCCCCATCGCGGACTACGCGGCCGAAATCGCCCAGGCGATACGCGAGGGCTGCGACGCGAACGGACTGGACCTGCCCTCGCTTACGGTGGAGCCGGGCCGGGCAATCGTGGGCAGGGCCGGCGTGGCCGTGTACCGGATCGGCGGGATCAAGCGCATCCCCGGAGTCCGCACCTACATCAGCGTGGACGGCGGCATGGGCGACAACATACGCCCGGCGTTGTACGACGCGGCATATACGGTGACCCCGGTAACGCAACCTGCGTGCGAGACCACGCAGGACGCGACCATCGCCGGCAAGTTCTGCGAGTCAGGCGACCTGCTGGCGAAGGACGTTCCGCTCCCGGACCTCGAGCCCGGTGACCTCATCGCCTTGCCGGCATCCGGCGCATACTGCGTGCCGATGGCAAGCAACTACAACATGGCCCCGCGACCCGCCATCGTCATGGTTGCAGACGGAGACGCCCGGCTAATGCGTCGTAGAGAGTCCTACGAGGACCTGCTGGCGACTTACGTTGTCTGAGCAGTCGCTTGACGGTTGGCAGACCTTCGGCCATCCCGGCGCAATCCGCCTGCTGGCTGGGGCGATCAGCCTGGGGCGCGCCAGTCACGCCTACCTGGTTTCCGGACCGGAACAGGTTGGCAAGCGGACGCTTGCTATCGACATCGCACGGGCCGTGAATTGCACGCCGTCGACGGACCTGTTCGGCGAAACGCCGCAGCCGCCGTGCGGCAGGTGCGAGTCCTGCGACCGCATCGCGCGCGGCCTCCACGCCGACGTTCGCGTGATTGACGTTGACACCGAATTGCCGAGTGCTGAAGGCGGCTCCGGGTCTGACCAGGCAAGTACATCTAGAACTCGCAAGAACATCCGCATCGAGCACATCGCCGAGTTGCAGCGAGAGGCCGCCCTCAAGCCGTTTGAAGGACAACGCAGGGTGTTCATCGTCGACGGGGCTGAAGCGATGTCGGCCGAGGCGGCCAACCGCCTGCTCAAGACCCTTGAAGAGCCGGCCGACGACGTGATGATCGTGTTGGCCTCCAGTTTTCTGGAGAGCTTGCCTCCGACGGTCGTCTCGCGGTGTCAACGTATCGAGCTTCGACTCGTCCCGGGCCGGGAGATCGAGCAAGCGTTGATAGACCGCTTCGGCGCTGAACCCGGGGAAGCTGCGACGCTGTCCAGAATCGCCCGCGGCTGCCCGGGATGGGCCATAGACGCGTTGAACGATCCGACGGCTATGGACAAGCGCACACAGTCGGCACAACGGATCTTGTCGGTGCTGACCGGGGATATCGAAGCGCGGTTCCGTTACGCGCGCGAAGCTTCAACTGCGTTCTCACGGGACCGCGCCGCAGGCATCGCAGAGGTCGAGGCATGGCTCGACTGGTGGCGGGACGTGGCGTTCTCGGCGAACGGGCTGGACCAGCACGTCGTGAACGCTGACTGGCTGCGGTCGCTGTCGGCCGTAGGTAAAGCCCTCAGCTCCAGCGAATTATCCGCCTCGGTGGAAGCCGTCGAACGCACGCTCGACGCCCTGAGGGCGAACGCGATGCCCAGGCTGGCCCTTGAGGTCATGATGCTCGACCTGCCGGGCGTGGATGGGTCCGCCGTGCCGCAACCGGGTGCGCCGGTCGAAGAGGAAGGTGTGCCATCGCTATTGTGAGGCCGCCGCGCCGCCCCGTCGCGGGGATACGCACGAAACGCAACTCCCCGGTCCGGTTCGTCTATGCAGAAGAAGTGGAAGTCGTGGCCGGTGACCGGGTCGAAGTCGAGTTGCCGGATGGGGCGAGTACCGTTGAGGCCGAAGTGGCCATTGCGCCGGACCAACTGCTCGAGGGAAGCGCTGTCACGCCGGCGGGGCGCGTGGTCCGCCTAGTCTCTCGCGGCGGCTTTGACCCCGTTTGAGTTCGACGCCCCGTCCTCGAACTGGAACTCCTGCACCCACGGCAGGAACGGCCGCCACGTGGCCAGCATCCTGCGGGCGTTGAAGAAGGCGTAGGGGCTCGGCGCGGGCTCTCGCGGACGGGAGAGGAGTCGCATTTTTGCCTCGCGCGGTGTGCGGCCGGCCTTCCGGTGGTTGCATCTCTTGCAGGCGCTGGCGACGTTTTCCCAAGTGTGCAGTCCGCCGCGAGAACGCGGCACGACGTGGTCCAGGGTCAGGTCACGCGTGTATTGGGCGCAGTACTGGCAGCGGTAACCGTCCCTCACGAAGACCTCTCGCCGGGACAGTTTCCGGCGGTGAATCGGCCGTTTCACCATGTAGATCAGCCGGATGACCTCCGGCAGCGGGAAAATCCTGGTGGCGCTGTGCAGGTAGTGCGGCCCCTCTTCTATCGTCTCGGCCTTGCCGCGTCCCAGTAGAGACATCGCGCGCCGGGCGTCGCAGACGTTCAGCGGCTGATAGTTCTGGTTGAGGACGAGGACTGGGGATCTGGTCAGCATCGCGCGTTGTCGAAAACGTGGTACCTGCTTAGTTTGTCAGATTTTTCGTGCTGGCCGTTAATTCGATGCCCGCTTTTCCAGGATGTCCAGGGCGGTATCAAAATCGGCGGGCGCCAGTCCCAGCATTCCGCCTGGCGTTATGTCCCGGAATTCGAGCAAGTATGGGACGAATCCAGATTCCGTGAGCATGCGGTCGAGATTAGTCCTTACGTCGCTCGCCACGAGTCCCCGCACAACCCTCTGGCTTGAATTCCCGCCTTTGTTGGGGTCCTCAAAGACGTATGTGTAGCGCGCCGTCACGGTCATCAGGGCGCCCGCGAGCAGGACCCATATGACCACCCCAAATAGGAGTCCGCCGCCCTTGTTGACCCATTCCACCACCGATATTTTCTCCAAAGTGGCGTTTGCGGAGGCGGCAACGATCCTGCTGGCAAATAATACGGCGGCGAATATGATCACGTAGCCGATTGGAGTAGACAGCGCCTCGTTTTCGACGCTCAGTGGCAATAGGCTCAACACTCGACCGGCAAACTGGCCGCCGATTAACAGGGACACGTAGATAGCGATGACGGTCACAACGCCGTCGACCAGACCGACCTTGTAACCGTAGAACAGGGAGGCAAGGAGAATTGCCAGCACGATCCAGTCAAAAACGTTCATGCGGGGCCAAATCTCGTCGGCCGCCCTGGATTCGGCGCTTCGGCCTTCAGGCGGCCGTAACGTGGACTCGCCGGCGCCCCGCCGGACCGGCGGGCACGCGTACGATTGAAATCGTCCGTGTTCTGGAACGCTTTGAGCGGGGACTGGCGTGAGAAAGCGGTTGCCTCCAGAATGCTGCGGGGTGAGTATATCAACGCAGTCTTGCCTGGCCGGGGGAACACGGTCAGGAAACTCATCCAATGAATTCACGTTCGCACGGGGTGTGAGTCCTTGAATGTCGCAATAGACGGTCCGGTCAGTTCCGGAAAGTCCACGGCCGGGTCGCTACTGGCGCGTCGCCTCGGATTCTCATTCCTGGATACCGGGCTGATGTACCGCGCCGCAGCACTGGCGGCATTGGGACTGACGGACGAGTCCGACGTAGCCTCTACGGTCGAAAAATCGCACATCGAGTTGGCGGCTCGTACTGGACGGCCTGCGGGGATCATGTTGGACGGGAAGGACGTCGGCGGCAGGCTCCGAGAACCCGAGGTCGAAAGGTCCGTCTCGCTCGTTTCAGCCATCCCGGCTGTACGGGAACTTTTGGTAGCGGAGCAGCAACGATTCGCAGAGACCGGTGACGTCGTTCTGGCCGGAAGGGACATCGGCACAGTCGTGCTCCCGGACGCGGACGTCAAGATATTCCTAACGGCTACCGCAGAAACACGGGCGCGGCGGCGGCACGAGGAACGCAGCGCAGCGTCGCAGGAGTCCAGTTACGATGAGGTGCTGTCGGAGTTGCGCGAGCGGGACCGCATCGACTCTGGGAGACGGACGTCGCCGTTGCGGCCGGCAGGAGACGCGTGCATCCTGCACACAGACGGCCTGACGCTCGAAGAGGTAGTAGACAGAATGGCGAAACTTGTCGAGGCGGCCCGATGAGCCGGCAGTGGATATTTCCCATAGCCAACTTCCTGTTCAAGGGTTCGATGGGCATCTTTGCCGACTACAAAGTCGTCGGAAAGGAGAACATTCCGGCCGGCGGGCCACTCATCGTCGTTTGCAATCACCTGGCAACCGTTGATCCGGCCGTAGTTGCATCGGCTCTCAACAGGTCACCGTTGTTCATGGCCAAGAAAGAGCTCTTTTCGAACCCGGTGATGCGATTCCTGCTGGCCGGTTACGGGGTCCATCCCCTCGACAGGACTGGGGCCGACCTCGCAGCGTTGAACTGGGCCAAGTCGCAACTCGTGGACAACGGCCGGGCGATCATCCTGTTTCCGGAAGGGACCCGCAGCCGAAACCAGGTCTTGCAATCCGGCAAGCCGGGCGTAGCCCACCTCGCCTCTGTCACCGATGCGACGATCGTCCCGTTCGGCCTGGACGGGACGAGCAGGCTGAAGGGCGTCATGGGAGTGGTCAGACCGAACGGCAAGCTCAGGCTGAACATCGGCACGCCGTTCAAGATCGCCCAGGATGACAACATCCCGGCCCGCAGGCGATTGGTTTTAGCCACCGACGAGATCATGCGCCGCATAGCAACCCTCATCCCAGAATCCGGCCGCGGCAAATTCGCCGGCAACGCTGACGGGCCGTACAAGTTCACTAAAGACATCTAGGCCCGTTTCCATGTCTGTTGAATTGGTGTGATCCATATGCCGATTCCACTGGATCGCGCCCCAACGCGTAGGGGCGGTTCGCAAACCGCCCTTGTGTGAG
The DNA here is from genome assembly GCA_965220275.1 of Dehalococcoidia bacterium. Lineage (GTDB taxonomy): Bacteria > Chloroflexota > Dehalococcoidia > Lucifugimonadales > Lucifugimonadaceae. The sequence goes on from CBDCPN010000009.1 coordinate 226,658, forward strand.
TAACCGTTCGTCTCACCAAGACTGAACAGATACCCGCGGGCGCACCGGGGTTTGGGGGTTAGCCGCGCTGGTGTAGTGTGTCCGCACCAACCTGACCTCCCCGGACCTCCCTGACATTGGCTTCACTTGCTGGAATCCTGAATACCGACGCGCTTGTTCAGCGAATGGGCGCATTGTCGCAGCCTGCTTACCGGCTGTACTGGCTGGGGTCGGTGGCCTCTGTCGGCTCGGTCCAGTTGGTCATCGTGGGGCAGGGCTGGCTGATCGTTAACGAGCTTGGCGGCTCGCCGATCGATCTCGGTTACCTCGGCGCCGCTTCCGCGTTGCCCACGATTGCGGTCAACATGTTCGGCGGAGTGGTGGCAGACCGGGTCAACCGACGGATGCTCTTGATTATCACGTCCGCCTTGGTGATGACGTTGCTGGCCGTACAGGCCTTACTGGTGATTACCGAGGCTGTTCGCATATGGCATGTAATCGCAATAAGCGCAGTGTTAGGGCTGGTCTTCGGCCTCGAATGGCCCGCGAGGAACGCCTTCTTTCCGGCGCTCATAGGGCGGGCGCACCTCATGAGCGCGGTGGCCCTGAATTCGATCTTGTGGCAGGGAGGCAGGGTGGTCTCACCGGCCGTCGCCGGCTTTGTGATTCGGCTATTCGGCACGGGCGCGGTGTTCATCGGCGGAGCGGCGGGCTTTGGCGCGATGGTGTTGGTCCTGCTTTCCCTCAAGACGCCGGTGCAAAGACCCCCATCCGGCCGCAACGCGGTGAAGGACCTGGCGGAGGGCATCAAGTTCATCGCGAAGGACCCTCTATTCGCGGTACTCATTCCTCTCACCTACGCCAACCACTTCTTCGGGACCCAATACGTGCAACTGATGCCGCTATTCGCGAAGCGTTTCGACGTGGGCGCAGAAGGGTTGGGGCTCATGTTCACCATATCCGGGGTCGGAGCCGTAATCGGCACGTTTGTCGTGGGCAAAATCCAGGGCAGCCGTCGCACCGGGTTAATCATGCTGTTCGGCGGTTTCCTGTTCGGTATGTTCGTCCTGGCATTCGCGCTAGCGCCCAGTTACCCGCTGGCATTGGTGTCCCTGTTCATCATGGGACTGTTCAGCTCGTTTTTCCTGATTACTTCGATGTCCGTTCTCCAGTTGCGTGTCCCCGACCACCTCCGAGGCCGCGTCATGGGCATGCACGGCATCACGTTCAGCCTCATACCCCTCGGGGGACTGCTCGGTGGCGCCGTGGCTGAGGTGTACGACGAGCGCGTGGCAGTCGGCCTTGGCGCAGTCATTCTCATTGCGATCGTGGTGGGTGTATTCGTGTTCGCCCGCCACGTTCGTCACCTCGATGGACGGCGACTGGCGGAGGCAAGGGCCGAAGCGGCCTGACGCCCGGTGGACTGTTTGCGATTCCCGGCGCGTCTCTAGCCGCGTATTCTTCGCACATGGTTTTCGAAACTGATAGAGCCATGGCAGACCACCGTGTGCGGCTCAGGCTCGAAGAGCGGGAAGAGGCCCTCTCACCGTGGGCCGTGCGCTCGGCGAGGTGCCGCGGCCGCCGCGATCCTGAACCGCCCTCGCCTCTTAGAACGGAGTTTCAGCGCGACCGCGACCGCATCGTGCACACGAACTCGTTCCGCAGGTTGAAGCACAAGAGCCAGGTCTTCGTTGCGCCGGTCGGGGACCACTACGTAACGCGCCTCACTCACACCCTGGAGGTATCACAGATCGGCCGAACGATCGCTCGGGCGCTGAACCTCAACGAGGACCTGGTCGAAGCGACCGCGCTCGGCCACGATCTCGGCCACACGCCCTTCGGGCACATAGGCGAGTCGGTGCTGGACCGTCTACTGCCCGGCGGTTTTCACCATTCGCGCCACTCCGTCCGCATCGTCGAACGCTTCGAAAAGAACGGACGCGGGCTGAACCTGACAGAGGAGGTTGTCGAGGGAATCCGGCGGCACTCCAAGCCGCAGGGGAAGTTCGTGGACCGCGAGTCGGTCACCGGCCTTTCGCTCGAGGCCCAGGTCGTCCGCCTCTCAGATGCCCTGGCCTACCTGACGCACGACATCGGCGACGCTATTCGTTCCGGGTACCTGTCTCTCGATGATCTTCCACAAGACTCGGTCCGGGCCTTGGGAACCCGGAACTCGCAGCGAGTAAATACCCTCGTGAACGACGTAGTGACCGCGTCCTGGGATGCCACCGGGGAGACTGGAACGCAGGAACGGCCGTGGATAAGGATGTCGGACGAATTAACGGCGGTTGTCACCCAATTGCGCAACTTCATGTTCGAAAACTTCTACCTTCCGATAAGCGACAGCAGGGAAGGCAAGGCGGCCGCCGCGATTGTCGAACTTCTATTCCTGGACATCAGGGACAATATCCACAAGGCGCCGGACTGGATTCGCGACCTGTCGGACTCCGACGACCAGGCCGCGGCGGACTTCCTGTGCGGCATGACCGACAACTTTGCGATCACGCAGGCTGAACAACTCAGGCAGGGCATAAGCGAAGGCGTCTTCCAGGGAAGGGTCTGACCTGAACTTTTTGGGTCGCAATTGACCTTTGATATTCGAATCCCCGCCGGCCCATCAGGTCATATATGCAGGTAGGATGACGGGACCCCTTACCAGCCGACCCCAACCCGCGCGCATCGATCCCCATGACGCTACTGGACGAAGTTAAACGACGGGCCGATATCACCCAGATCGTCTCGGACTACGTCGACCTCGACACGTCGTCGCGCACTCCAAAAGCGCGCTGCCCGTTCCACGCCGAACGCACGCCGTCGTTTGTCATCTATCCCCAGGAAGGCAGATGGCACTGCTTCGGAGGATGCGCCACCGGCGGCGACGCCATCTCCTTCCTGATGAAGCAGGAAAACATGTCGTTTGGGGACGCGCTGCGCAGGCTGGCGGAACGGTACGGCATAGACGTCAGCCAGCACGACGCCTTCGCCGACAGGGACCGTTCGAAACGCAAGAATGCCTTCGTCGAGGCCAACGAAGTAGCGGCCCGCTACTTCACTTCGTTGCTCGCTGGGCCTGACGGCGTAGATGCCCGCCAATACCTGGAATCACGCGGCATAACTGCGGACGTGTCCAAGCGACGCGGCCTCGGTATGGCCCCTTCCGGCATGGAAACCCTGGGCGGGCACCTCAAGGCGCGCGGGGTCTCTTCTGCGGCCGCTGTCGGCTCGGGTTTGATCACGCGCCGGCGCGAGGGTGAGTGGGGAGACATGTTCCGCGGGCGGATCACGTTCGAGATTCATGACTCGCAGGGCCGGATCGTGGGGTTCGGTGCGCGCAGTCTCGATGGTTCGGAACCCAAGTACCTGAACACACAGGCCACCGAGTTGTTCGACAAGTCGATGACCCTGTACGGCCTCGATTGGGCAGCCGAAACGATCAGAAGGTCCGGCCAGGCGGTGGTGGTAGAGGGATACATGGACGCCATCACCGCGCACGAAAACGGATTCAGGAACGTGGTCGCATGCATGGGCACGGCGATCACCTCCCACCAACTGCATGAACTGCGCAAACTCCTCGCCAACCCGCCGGACGGCGCAACGGCCGGCATCACTCTATGCCTCGACAGCGACGCAGCGGGCCAGGAAGCGACGTTGCGCGGGCTCGAAGAGGCGTGGCGCTCCGACGCCGGGCGCGGCCCGGGAAGCTCCGGGAGCGGTGTCGCCGTCAAAGTGGCGCGGTCCGTTGCAGGCAAGGACCCCGACGAGGCGATCCGCTCAGATCCTGAAGGATGGCGGGCTTCGATCGCGGAAGGCCAGCCGCTGCTGGACTATCTGATCACCGCATATTCGGAACGCCGCGATCTGACGTCCGGCGAGGGCAAGGCCGGGCTGGTCGAAGATGTCCGGCCCCTGGTACTGGCCATTGACAACTCTTTCGAACAAGACCGCTACCTGACCAGGCTGGGCGAACTTCTCGAAGTTCCTGCAGAACGCTTGCGGTCCATGCTACAGGCGCCCCGACCAGCTCAGAGGGGTACGGGCCGCAACTCGGACAGGCGCGCCGGGCCGGCAAGACGGACCAACGAAGAGCGTCTCGACCCGGCGCAGTTAAGTAACGCGCTCGACGCGGCCAACGAGAACGGCTTGGAGGAACACCTGCTCTCGTTGGTGCTCAACCACGATGAGTTGCGCGACTACGCCACCGGCGTGCCGGAAGACCATTTCCACGATTCTGGCAATAGGGCCATCTTTACGATGTGGCGTTCCGCGCATACACTCGATGAGGTCCATTCGTCGATGGACGATCATCTGGCGGTCCGAGTTGATCGGCTGACATCCAGGCTGCTCCCACCGGGTGACCATCTGCTGAAAGTTCAGGACGTCTCCCAGACCGTGCACCGCCTTCACGAACGCCACCTGCGATTCTTAAAGCGTTTGCAGACGGAGGCGTTCGCAAGGATTACGCCGGATGTTCCCGCGGAAGAGTTGCAGGAATTGCGGCGCACTGCCGCCGAAGCAGACAATAAACTGAAGCAGGTCTTCACAGCCCGTCCATAGAGCCTATGCCACGTCGCCCCCGCACTACCGAAGAGGACGAACAGGAACAGACCGTTGTCGATCTGGCAGACACGGCTGAGTTGTTGCGGCTGGGCATAACGCAGACCGATACCGGGTTCGACGACGACTCTTCCAACGGCTCCGGCCCTTCGGTGCTGCTCTCGGCCTCGGCGCCATCCAGCGCATCCGAACTGGAAGGCTGGGACCAGGGTTCCTCCTCCGCAACTGCCGAACGCCGGGCCACGATGATCTGGGACCCGGCGATCGAAGATTCCGAGATCACCGACGACCCGGTACGCATGTACCTGCGGGAGATCGGCCGGGTCACCCTGCTCACCGCGAGAGACGAACGTGTGCTGGCGCGGGCCATGGAACTCCAGAGGCGCCTGGACCTGATACAGGAAACCCTGGAAGAGCAAGAGGGCGTAAAGACGACTGCCTGCGGGATAACAAACTACGTTCTCGTGACGCTGTTGCCGCAGCGACCCGTCGTCGAGGCGGTTGCCAGGTTCCTGGGACTGCCGCCCGACATGCGGCTGTCCACCTTGCTCCTCAATCCGGAACTTCGGGAACTGATCGACGGTCCGCACAACGAAGACTTGCTGAACTACTTGTCGGACACCTTCGACTGTGAGATCACTGACGCACAGCAGAAGGTCGTGGAACTGTCGATTGTCTCCGCGCTCGTTCCTCGCGAGCTTGTGGACGCCCTGGCGGCAGACCCCAAATTCTCGAAACTCGAAAGCGCCTTGTTCAAGAAGGGCATGGACCGGCGACTTTCCGTATATGAATTCCTGTTCGGTTCGCACTACGCCCGCATTCGCGGCGACGGCCTGAGGTCGGAACGGCATCTTGCCGAAGCGAATTTGCGGCTCGTCGTCTCGGTGGCCAAGAAGTACATCGGTCGCGGTATGTCGCTGCTGGACCTCATCCAGGAAGGGAACATCGGGCTGATACGCGCCGTGGAGAAGTTCGACTACCGCAAGGGCTACAAGTTCAGTACTTACGCCACGTGGTGGATCCGGCAGGCGATCACGCGGTCGATAGCAGACCAGGCCAGGACTATTCGCATTCCGGTCCACATGGTGGAGACCATCAACAAGCTGCTGCGAGTCAGCAGGCGACTGGTACAGGAGTACGGCCGGGAGCCGACGAGCGAGGAGATCGGCCGGGACCTCGACATGCCGTCGGACAAGGTGCGGGAGATACTGAAGATTTCTCAAGAACCCGTTTCGCTGGAAACACCCATCGGTGAGGAGCAGGACAGCCACCTCGGGGACTTCATCGAAGACAAGAACGCGCTCGCCCCCGCCGATGCCGCTTCCCACCACCTCCTGCGGGAACAGGTCGGCGACGTGCTCGCTACGCTGAGCTTGCGTGAACGCCGGGTGTTGAAGCTGCGTTACGGGCTGGAAGACGGCAGAAGCCGCACGCTGGAAGAGGTGGGGCAGGAGTTCGGGGTCACCAGGGAGCGCATCCGGCAGATTGAGGCCAAGGCGCTCAGGAAGCTGAGACACCCCACCCGCAGCAAGGTCCTGCGGGACTTCCTCGAATAGCGCCCGCGCCCACCCCTTAACCCCTTCCGCCCAACTTCCCGTCTCGCGCCCGGGGCGAGGCCATTAGGCCGCGCATGCCAGTCGTAGTCATGGACCGTTTGTCTGAGAGCCGGTCTGGTGGTACTTTCCGCGCCGTGTGACTGGAGAATTAGATGCCGGAAGCGCCTGACCTGCAGGTCATAAAGGAGTACTTGCAACCTCACCTGGTTGGCAGGCGGATCGTGGCAGCGACTGAACGGAAGCCGCTGGTACTGCGCAATCTTGCCCCGGCAGAATTCACCAACGACATCGCCGGCAGAGAAGTGACCGGCGTCGGCCGCAAGGGCAAGTTGCTACTGGTCGATCTCAGCGGCGGCCGTTCGTTGATAGTCAGCCCGATGCTCACCGGCGGACTACAGCACTGCGCCCCTTCCACGCGCGTTATGGCGTCTATGGTCCTCCAGTTCGACCTGGACGACGGGATGCAGTTGCGTTACTTCGATCAAAAGCGCATGGGCCAGGTCTACTACGCGCCGGAGAACAAGCTGGCGGAAATAGTCCGGCTGGAAGCGCAGGGGCCGGACGTGCTGGATGTTCGGCTCAGTCCAGAGGAGTTCCGGGACCGGTTGAAGCCGTTTCGCGGTGAGATCAAGGGCATCCTCACGCGCGGAAAGTTCATCTCGGGAATAGGCAACGCATACGCCGACGAGATCCTGTTCAATGCCAGGATCTACCCTTTCACAAAGCGCGGCCGGCTTGACGAAGCCCAACTCGCGCGCCTGCGGGAAGCCGTTTACGAAACACCCGCGCGGGCAGTCGATGTCCTGCGTCGCAGGGTGGGCGCCGACATTCACAAGAAGGTCCGGGACTTCCTCAAAGTACACGGAAAAGGCGGGAACCCCTGCCCGGTCTGCGGCAATTCGATTACGTCAATCACGACCAATCGTCGGGAGACAAACTACTGCAGAAGATGCCAACCCGGGTCCCTGTTTGGCCGCTGAGCCGAATATCAAGCATATACTTATTAAGCAGTAACATTTCATTTCTAGACCTTCGGCCTGTCGGCTGTTAAAATTGTCCAAAGATAAATTCGTTTAGTTGTAATTCCTTAAGACGATTGACATGACCGTGCTGGCAGCGCTCGACGCAACAGAGATAGTCGGATTCATCCGTGATGTGGTGGTGATTGCGGTGGGTCTCTTGGGCTTCTTCGTGTTGTTTTTGTTTTCGGTCCTGGCAGTCCTCCTGTACCGGCGGATCTCCAGGCTCGCGACGCGAGCCGAGGAGGCATTCGACAGGCTCGATCCCGCTATATCGAGCCTGGAAACTTTAGGAAGCACGCTCCAGGGCCTCACCCGCGTGGCCCAGGAGGGTTTCAGCTTGGCGGGCGTTTCACGCCTGTTTGGATGGTTTTTTGGAATGGCCCGAGGCAGGAAGTCGGAGTGACTCCATTGCCGTCGGCGATTATAAGGAGGGTCTCAAATGGCCGATAAAGAAGACAACAGGGGCGGTGGATTGATGGTAGGACTGATGATAGGAGGCGTCATCGGGTTCGTCGCCGGACTGATGTTGGCGCCGAAATCAGGCGAAGAGACGAGGGCGCTGCTGATAGAGCGCGGTAACGAGTGGCGGGACAAGGCTGAGGAGCTGGCCGCCGCAACGAAAGAACGGCTCTCATCGGCCGCCTTCGAAAGCAGACGGGCTGCTTCACAGGTGCGCGGCGGCAGCTTTAACGACTTCGACCTGGACCGCGACGAGCTCTAATACCCGCCAGCCTTCATCCTGAGGTTTCCAGGTACGCCCTGGGGAAGGAACCGAGCACCTTCAGGACCGCCATGTGCGGCCGGATTTCATCGAGCGTTTCGACGACGTGCGGATCGGTCCGGTGCCCCTGGAAATCCAGGATGAAGACGTACCGGCCGAGTTTCGCGCCGGTCGGCCTCGATTCGATCTTGGTCAGGTTTATGTTTCGCTCGGCAAACGGCCTCAGCGCGCTGTAGACCAGCCCGGGAGCGTCGGTGTGAAAGTCGAACGCCACTGAGGTCTTGTCGTCTCCGGTGGCCGGATGGTCTTCATTTGCCAGCACCGCGAACCGCGTGATGTTGACGTCGCTGTCCTGGATACCTTCCTGCAGCACCACCAGGCCGTAGATCCCGGCGGCTCTGCCGGATGCGATGGCGGCCACCGTCTTGTCGCCGCGGGCGACCGCCTCCACCGCGCCTGCCGTGCTGGCCGTTCCCTCCTGCAGTGCGCGGGGGAAATTGTCGGCGAGGTACCTGCGGCACTGCCCAAGGGCCTGGGGGTGCGACAGCACTTTCGCCACGTCCTCGGCTCTCGTGCCTGGCTGGCCGATCAGGCAATGCCGGACCGGCAACAGGAGTTCGCCGCGAATCTTCGTCCGCTTGGCATCGACCAATGCATCCAGCACGTCGGCGACCGATCCGTAGAGGCTGTTTTCGATCGGAACTACAGCCTCATCAACTACCCCATCTTCCACTGCGGCGGCTACGTGAAGGTTGGAAGGGTACGGGACGTGCCGGGCGTCCGGCGCGTGGCGGTGTGCCGCTTCTTCCCCGTAAGCTCCCGCCGGCCCCAGGAAGGCGACTGATTTCGGGTCGCTCATCTATCGCATCTCGGTGAGCGCGTCCCACAACTTGGTCGTTGCATCGACAGGGCACAGCGCTATTGCCATAGACTCGCTTTCCAGCACCGTGTCCGGCGTTGGCGTTACGGGAGGGCCGCCCTCCCCGAGGATGAGCACGATGTTCGACCCGTACGGGATCGGAACATCGCGCAGCGGCTTTCCCACGGCCTCGGCGCCGGTCGGAACGGTGACGGCGACGATTTTCAGCCCGCGGTCCCTGATTAACATCAGGTCGACGAGGGGGTGAGCAGGAAGTGATGATGCGACGCTGGAGACGATCAGGTCGGTGCTGCTCACCACGATGTCCACTCCGCACACTTCGAAGAGCCGGGCGTTCTCCGGGAGGTGCGCCAGGGCGATCGTCTTGGGGACTTCGAAGTTGTTCTTGGCCAGTTGGCAGACGGCCAGGTTGTCCTCATCGGAATCTGTAGCCGCCACCACGATTTGCGCCCTCGACGTCCCGGCGTCGCTGAGGCAGATCGTCGAGGCGACATCGCCGACCGCCGCGACGCTGCCAAGCCGCGAACGGACGGAGGCGACTCGCGCAGGGTCGCGGTCAACGACAAACGCCTCGTGGCCTCCGGCGATCAGGGCGGCTGCGATGGACTCGCCAGTGCGACCGCCACCCGCGATCACGATGTACAACGTCTATACCCCTCTTCTCACCATGACGGCATCCCGGCGGAGAGCCTGTCCACCGTGAGCTTGGTAGGACTTATAGCCCTGACGCCAAGTGATTCGTAAAGGTCTCTCAGTCCTTCGTCCCGCGCGCAGACAAAGACATTGGGAACGTTGAACTCATGCTTTGCTCGCTGGGCCGCCAGGCCGTTGAATGTGTCATGGCGAGTCACCGCCATGAAAACGTCGACGTTTCGGATTCCCGCCATTTCCAGGCTGGCTGGGTCTGCGCCGTCCCCCTCAACCAAGCTGATCTCTCCGGACTCAATTTTCTGGGAGTTCAGCGCTTCGATGCCCGATACATCGGCATCGACAATTGTCACGGAGTGGCCGTCGTCCGCAAGCCGGGCCGCGATCCCCGAGCCCACCTTGCCCGCCCCTACGATGATTACGTTCATGATCTGACTTTGTTATGGAAAATGGCCGGTCAGCCCCACATCCTCTTACCGGCGAGGACCGGTATCCAAAGGTGGGGAGCGGAAGCGGGTGCGCCCGACATGCAAAACTCCCAACCGACAGGCGCCACCCTGGTTGCATCACCTCGTGCGGCCTTAACAAGGCCATGGTGATTCTATAGCGATGGCTGTCCGGAGTGTGCGCCGTTTGAGGGAGGTCTGCCTGTTTCCCGTGACTGGCCTCCGCTGGACGGCGGTTCGCGGACGAGAATTACGCGGCTCGCGGAGTGTTCGAGAACATAGTTAACGTCCTGTCCCAGCGAATACCTGCCCGGCCCACCGGAGTACGACGTGCCAATCACGATTGCGTCGATTTCACGAATTACGGATTCGTGGATGACTGCGGGGCCGATTTCGCGCGCCTGGAGCAACTGCGTATCGAAGGCATTCTTGTTTAGCCGCGCGGTCCTTTCAGCTTCTTCCAGCACCTCTTCTCCCTGCTGTACGGATTCCTTGACCTCAGCATCGACCGGCAAGGACCTGTCCACTTCGATCACGTACACGACCAGGAGTTGGCCATGAGACAGGCGCACGATGTCGGCGGCGTGTGTAATCACTGCGCGGTCCGACGCGTCACCGGTCGTCAGGGCCATTACTTTTGAATCTGCCATCTGCCCGTTTTGTAGTGTCTGGTTAGTCGGTAATTCGCCGGACCAGGTCGTCAGGTCCGGCCAGGATGAGGGCGTTGCCCAATTTCATAACTTCGTTGGGGTCCGGCCTCAGGGTGATCTCATCCCCGCGGCGCAACGCGACGACGCTCACCCCGTACTTGTCCCTCGGCCCCGTAAACCCGGCCTCCCCTATGGTCATGCCGTCGAACCGGGACGGGACCGTGATTCGGTTGATGCCGAACGCGCTGCCGATCTCCAGGTACTCTTGCACGTCGGGGTTGAACAGGGAGTGCGCCAGGCGTCGCCCGGCCTCCTCCTCCGGATGGATGACCCGGTCGCAACCGATCCGCTCCAGGGTGTTGCCGTGCAGGAAGCTGTGCGCCCGTGCTGCGATGTACGGGACGTTCAACGTTTTCAGTAGCACGCTCACCATGATGCTGGCTTCGACATTCGTTCCTATGGCGACGATCGCTATGTCGAAGTTCTGTACTCCCAGGTCCCGCAGCACGGCCTCCTGGGTGGCATCGCCCCGCAGCGCGTAGGTCACCTCTCCCATCATTGGCTGGACCAGTGCCTCGTCGCGGTCGATCGCCATGACGTCGTGGCCGAGTTGGTACAGGGTGCGCGCAACATTGGAGCCAAACCGGCCCAGGCCGATCACCATCACCTGCTGTTTTGTGCCTTGCCTGCCTGAAGTGGTCATCTCATTCGAATACGTCGGCGCATCGCCCCATAGCGGGGTTCGAAAGTTCAGCCAATTCTAACCCCCTCTCGTACAAGGCGGACACGTTCCTGTGTGCCTTGGCCGGCCATCAGCAGGGCCAGGGTTATCGGCCCAAGGCGGCCCAGGAACATGGCGACTACGATGACAATTCTGGCGGGTTCATTCAGTTCGCTCGTAATGCCCATAGACAGGCCCACCGTGGCGAAAGCTGAAACTGTCTCGAAAAGGGCGTCACGGAACGGCAATGTGTCCTGGACCGCAATCAAGAGGTAAGCAAAAACGAACAGCGCGAGCCCGGCTGCCAACGTCACAACGAAAGCGCGCCGCACAATTGCCAGCGGTACTTCGCGGCCGAACGCCGTTACGTTATTGCGCCCTCTCACGTTTGCGACTATGGCGAACAGGACCACCAGGAAAGTGGTGATCTTGATGCCGCCGGCAGTAGACGCCGATGCCCCGCCGATGAACATGAGGACCATGGTGGGAAGCGCGTTATTTCCGTGGATCTGGTCGTAGTCGATGGTGGAAAACCCCGCCGTTCGCGCGCTCACGGAGTGAAAGAATGAGTCGCTCACTCGTATGCCGACGGGCTCGGTGGCCTCGAGATCGATGTTTCTCCACTCGCCCAACAAGAAGGAACCCATTCCCGCCAGGATCAACACGACAGTCCCAACCAGGACCATTTTCGACTCGAGCCGGAACCTGGAGAAGCGGCGCACCGTGACGAGGTCCCGCAGCGCAATGTACCCAAGCCCGCCCAGAACGATGAGCGAACCCATTATGGCCAGGACCGGCACGTCGTACCTGAACGGAACGAGCGAAGCCCCTCCGCCAAGACGCTCGTCGGGCAGCACTTCGATTCCGGAGTTGTTGAAGCCGGAGATGCTGTGGAAAACGCTGTGCCAGATCGCATCAGGTAGCGAGATGCCGGTCCATAACTCCCCGAATACGTACCAACGCAGGAACAACGCCACGGCGCCAACCATCTGAATCGCCACGGTGACCATTACGATGTTGCGCACAAGCTGGCCTACCGCCCCCAACTGTCCGCCGCCCAGGCCCTCCATGATGATGAGCCGGTTCGACAGGGACAGCCTCTGACCCGCGATCACCACTATGAACGCGGCGCCGGTCATGAATCCCAGGCCGCCGACGAAAACCAGGCCCAGGATCACGGCCTGCCCAAATGCGGTCCATGCCTCCGCGGTGTCGACCACGATGAGGCCCGTTACCGTCACCGCAGAGACGCAGGTGAAAAGGGCCTGCGTGAACGAGGTAAAGCCGCCTTCCACATTTGAAATCGGCAGAACGAGTAACGCCGTACCCAGGACCACCAGCCCAAGGAAGCCGTACACCAACAGCATTGGAGACGCCGGTCCGCGCACTGAGACCGTCCGCGTCTCGGCATGCACGCGAACGGGCGCGATCTGGGACGACCGGGGCCTGCGGGCAACGGTGTCTCCGGGACGCAGCCGGAAGTCCCTAGCCAATGGCCGGTACCTGTTGAAACATAGAACGTGCCGGTCTCATAACAACAACGGCCCGGCGCTAATTCAACCGCGCCGGATTCCGGGCCACAAGTTTAAACCTCTTCCCGGCTGCTAACCTTTTGAGATCGGACGAGTCTCGTATTTCGGCCGCAGGGCACCCCTTTCTCTCAATCTCCGGCATGTCCCTCCGCGACCTCCTCGAAAACACTGACCGGTTCCTCATCGCGGTGGAACTGGAAACGTCGCGCGGCTTGGCAATGGAGGAGGATGCCGGCCGCGTGCAGGACATGGCCCGCAGCCTGGCCGAGAACGGCGACGCAGACGTCGCATTCATAACCGACAACCCCGGCGGAAATCCGCACCTTCGGCCCGAACTCCTCGGCCAGGACCTGCTGGGCCGGGGAATGGAAGTTGTGATCAACGTCGCATGCAAGGACTACAACCGCAACGGACTCGAAAGCCGTCTGTGGGCACTGAGCAGCGCCGGACTGAACAACGTGTTGGCGCTGAGCGGCGACTATCCGGGGCAGGGACAGGGCGGACACGCGGCGCCCGTCTTTGACACCGACTCGGTGGGGCTGCTCGAAATGATCCGGCAGATGAACGACGGCCTGACACACCAGGCCGGACCGTCTTCGCGGAGAGAATCGAAACTCATGCCGACCGGCTTCTACCCGGGCGCGGCGGTCAACCCGTTCAAGAAGCTGGAGGGCGAGCTGATGCCCCAGTACTTCAAGCTCGAACTCAAGGTCCGAACAGGCGCCCGTTACGCCGTCACCCAGATTGGGTACGACTCCCGTAAGCTCGACGAAGTCCGCCGATACGCAGTCGCTAACGATTTCGATGTGCCCCTATTCGGCTCCGTATTCGTGCTTTCGGCCCCTGCTGCGAGGTTCTTCAACCGGTGGGGCATTCCCGGAGTGGCGGTCAGCGATGAACTCAGGGACCTCGCAGCGAAGCAGGCCAGGTCGAAAGACCGCGGCCGCGCATTCTTCGACGAACTTGCCGCCAGGCAGATTGCGGTGTTGAGGGGACTTGGCTATCGTGGCGCATACGTTTCGGGCCGGCTCAGGCTCTCGAGGCTGCGCAGGATCCTCGAAATGGAAAGGTCGTTCGGCGGCGGCGATTGGAAGTCCTTCGCGGCCGAAATCGCATTTCCTCGGCCGGACGAGTACTACTTCTTCGAACAGGGCGAAAACAAGGGCCTGAGCAGCGACGAGGTCAATCCGGCCTACCTGGAGTCTAGATCCACGGTGGCCCGGCTGCGAGGAAAGCTGACCCAGTCGCCCGCCTTCCAACTCGGACGGCTGGTCCACTCGCAGGTCTTCGAACACGGCTCGCCGGGATTCAAGCTGGGCAGGGGCGTCTACTCGGTCCTCGAAAAGTCCGACGGCGTCTCGAAGCTGGCTCACGCCGCCGAACAGGCGTCCAAGGTGCCCATCTACGGCTGCCGGGACTGCGGGGACTGTTCATTGCCGGACGTCGCATACCTTTGTCCGGAATCGCAGTGCGTAAAGAACCAGCGAAACGGCCCTTGCGGCGGGACCCGGGCAGGCAAGTGCGAGGTGCTGGACAAGGACTGCATCTGGCTACGGGCGTACGACCGCCTCAAGCCGCATGGGCAGGAACGGCGAATGCTGGAGCGTCCCATCGTCTTCCGTGACACGGCGCTCAGGGGCACTTCGGCCTGGGCGAATACGTTCCTTGGTCGCGACCACCACGGCGCGCAGAAGTCCGACTCTGACGAACACCCCGGGTGACCCACACGAGGTCCGCGCACGACGTGGCGTAGGACAGGCATCGGACACGCCCCGTAGTCGCCCTGACTTGCGTAGAATTGGCGGTTTGCGCCGCCCGTTCCGCCTTCCCTCTGGATTACGATGACCCAATCACAACTTGCAAGCCAAATGACTACGTCCAGAACAGTCATCTCGCCTGAGCAGTTCATCACGATCGGCGAGAACATCCACACCACGCGCGTGGTGCGCCGAAACGGTAGACGCGCCACCACCCTTCCCGGAGGCGTTGAGGCGGTCGTGTACAAGGATGACACCGGCGCTGAACGGCACCTGACCGTGCCGGAGCACTTCACGCGCACCCAGCCCTTCGAGCAGGGCAATCTGAAGCACTTCATGATCGCCGTGTGGAAGGGTGTTCACGGAGACGACGACGAACGGGAACAGGGTGTTTCCTACATAAAGCGGGAAGTCCAGCGCCAGATCAATGCCGGCGCCGACTATCTCGACCTTAACGTTGACGAGGCGTCTTATAAGCTCGACGAACAGATAGCCTCGATGCGTTGGCTCGTGAACACCACGCAAAAGATATCGACGGCGCCGCTGAGCATCGACTCTTCGAACTCCGACATCATCGCCGCAGGCCTCGAAGCCTATGACGGCTCGGCCGGCCGGCCGCTCCTCAACTCCGTAGCCCTCGAAAGGCTCGACGCGCTCGATCTCGTAGTCGAGCACAACGCCCGCGTCGTTCTCACCGCCGCCAGCGTAGACGGTATGCCGTCCAACGCCGAAGAACGCGTGAGCAACATCGGAGAGATCGTCGAGGCTGCCCTGTCGAAAGGAATCGAGAAGTCTGACATCTTCGTGGACGGCCTCGTGTTCCCCATCTCGGTATCGGGCGACTACGGCTTGCACTACCTCGAGGCGATGCAGGAAGTCCGGCGCAATTTCGGGGACGAGATCCACCTGACCGGGGGCATCAGCAACGTTTCGTTCGGCCTCCCCAAACGCCGGCTGATCAACGAGGTCTTTCTGTACCTGGCCCTCGAATACGGCGTGGACAGCGGCATCATCAACCCGGTCGAGACAAAAATCCGGCGGGTCATGACGCTCGACCTGGAGTCGCCGCCGGCCAGGATCACACTGGACCTGCTCCGCGGTGAAGATGACTTCTGCATGAACTACATCGCCGCCTTCCGCTCGGGCGATCTCGGCTGAGAGCCAATGGCAGCCGCGCTGGCTGGCGAGAGTGTGGGACAATTGCCTGCGCCGGCCGCCTGACGATGCGCGCCCGGCCGGGTTAGCCTTCTCCGATGCGGATTTTGCGGACAATCAGGCACGCCTTCGTGCAGTTCATCGCCTTCTGCGCGAGCAATTTCAACGAGTTCCTGGACAAGAACGGTCCGTACAGCGCGGCCGCAATCTCCTTCTATTCCCTCTTTTCGCTCTTCCCGCTCATGCTGGCGCTCATATCGGTGTTCGGATTCGTACTGGGCATCGGAGAATTCAAACAGCAATTGATAGAAGGCCTGGAACGGCAGATTCCCGTCCTGGCCGAAAGCGGCGACACGATCCTCCAGGTCATCGATTCACTGTCCGCCGACCGCACGTTGGTCACCATTTTGGCGGCGTTGGGCCTGTTCTGGACATCGACCGCGGTGTTCGGGTCCATCCGCAAGAGCATCAACAACATCTGGGGCATCCGGCGTACAAGGCCGTTTCTGACGGAACGTGCGATGGACTTTGCCCTCATGTTCGGCGCGGCGACGTTGCTCTTCGGTTCCGTTTTTGTAACTGGTGTGCTCAGCTACTTCCAGCAGATCAGCGCGGTGCTGGCCCCCGACGCGCCAATAGCGGACCCCGCCCTGTGGCGGCGGATGGCCGTGGTAGTGCCGCCGATTCTGTCCTTCTCGGTGTTTACGATCCTCTACTGGTGGCTTCCCAACACCAGGCTCTCGTTCAGCGACGTGTGGCCAACCGCCCTTGCTGGAACGATCGCTTTTGAAATATCCAAGGCGGGGTTTGTGTTCTACCTGCAGAACTTTGACACGGCCTCGAACATTTACGGCGCGGTCAACGCAGTGATCGTGTTGATGGCATGGGTATACGTTTCGGCGATCATCCTTCTGGTGGGCGCCCAGTTGACCTCCCGATACGTGTTCTACAAGGCGGCGATGGCCCACAAGCGGCGCAATGAGTCGTTGTCAATGAACCTGGAACGCATAAGAGCAGCGGACACTCTGCCCGGATTTTCGTTCACCACACGCCCCGGGCTTCAGCGGCCCACCTGACCGGACGGGCGGCGGGCTACCCTCACCAACCCGCTACACAACTACACTCCTCCTTTCCCGTCGTGCCTTCCATCGTCGCCCCGCACTTGATGCGGGGCCGGTACCCATGGTGGGGCGCGGGACGGGCGCGGCTACCCACTTCAACCCCATCCACACAATCACACCCCGCCCGTTCACCGGCCACCCTCCGTAGGGGCCGTTCGCGAACGGCCCTGGGGACGACGGGCAACGCGGCTACCCCCACCAACCTGCCACCCCTTACCCACATCCGGCATTCTCCCAACCCGTCTTCCCCGACGAAGATCGGGGACCCAGGGGGGCGCGGCTACCCCAAACCCGCCGCTCATCCACGCATCCTTCCACCGGACAACCACCCCCGTATGGGCCGTTCGCGAACGGCCCTCGCCCGACACGCGTACCCACCCACCCCAAAAATCCATGCCACCAACCATTTGACATGAACGAACACATGTTCTAATATCAATATCGAGTCGTGCATTACGACGCGTTCAGCACAGCCACTCTGATCGGACAGCAACGGGAACAACTCCTGCAGGCATCGGGGGTAAAAGTTCCTCCCCCCGTGTTAAAGCCCGTTGCGGAACGAGAAAGTACATGCTCTCCTGGGAAGCAGACATGGGCTATGCGTGGATTCCAGGGCCCTCACGGCTGCAAAGCCAATAAGGGACACCGGAACGACTCGCACATAATGCTGTTCACGTAGGCGTGGCAGCTTTAGACCCCGACTATGGTGACTCGGGGCCCGCAGGCTAAGTCTGAGAGAGATGCCTGGGGAGCTATCGGAAGTTCGCCCCAGAGATCAAGCCGAAGGTCCGATAGCAAATGCGTCTTTCCCTCAGACGCCCATAAGCGCCCCACAAGCCGGGCGCGGCTGTAGAGCCGCAACCGTCTTCGGCCCCGGTTCGACCGCCGACGCGTGAGCGAGCAAATTGCCGTCACTACCGTTGGTTGTTGGACTGTGCGGAGAAGACCGAGGAAACATACTTCCCAACAACGCCTCACGGTTCCGGCCGGGCGTGGGAAAGACAGCAGAGACACTGCAAAACGGGGCAACCCCGGGCAAACCCCGGGGTTGCTTCAACGCGCCAAAAACAAAACCGTCTTCCCCGATCGGAGTCGGGGAAGACGGGTTGGGAGAACGCCGGATGTGGGTAAGGAGTGGAAGGTTGGTGGGGGTAGCCGGGCCGCCCGTCTGGACTGGCGAGGGCCCGCCATGAGCGCGGCTAAGTTCCTCCAATCAGAGTTGCGCTATTCGAGACAAGTCCGGCAGATAGTCAGGACTGCCTTGCGAGGGTGACGTTTACGGTCTCCCCATCCAGTTCGTGCGCGTCGCGGCCATCGTGTTCTGGCAGGTCCTGGTGGACCAGTTCGACCGCAAGGGTCTCCTGCTTGACGTACTCTTCGAAGCTGGTCAGCGCAGTCTTGACGGCCTGCGGTCCGGTCACACCCAGCGAAATCCGGTCCGATATCTCCAGACCGGACGATTTGCGCAGGTTTTGGACCAGCCGAACGATCTCCCTCGCCGTGCCTTCCGCGCGAAGTTCGTCCGTGAGTACGGTGTTCACGGCGGCTGCATAGCCGGCATCTGCGGCGACCGAGTACCCCTCCCGCGCGGTCGTTTCTACGAGCACTTCGCCCGGTTCGAGGACGAATCCCGGCAGCGTCACCGCCGAACCTTCCTCAACCAGCGCCGCGATACGGGACGCATCGGACTCGGCCAATAGTGCGCGGATCTCCGCCACCTCCCGGCCGTACTTCGGCCCCAATACAGGCAGGTTCGGCTTGATGTTGTATGCCTTCAGTCCGCCCGTCTCCGCGGCGTCGACCACCCGTTTCACGTTGAGTTCCTCGCGTAGTTGCGCCTCTATTAGCGGCAGGTAGCCTCGCTCGCGTTCGTGGCGAAGCTCGACCGCCAGTTCCGACAGCGGTTGCCGTACTTTGAGTCCGGCCGAGGACCTGGCCGATCTGCCGAGGCTCGACAGTCGCATGGCGAGCCTGGTCCGCTCCGACAGTTGCTCGTCGATCAAGCTCTCGTCAGCAACCGGCCAGTCGGTCAGGTGGACGCTCTCGGGGGCACTGTCGTCCCATGCCGCTACCAGGTTGTTGTACATCTCGTCGGCAACGAACGGTGTGAAGGGCGCCAGGATCTTCGAGAGGGTCGAAAGGCACGTGTACAAGGTCGAATATGCCGCCTGCTTGTCCCCATCGTCCTCGCTCTTCCAGTAGCGCCGGCGCGAACGCCTCACGTACCAGTTCGACAGGCCGTCGGTGAACTCCTCGACGGCCTGCGCCGCGTAGTTTGGCTTCCAGTTCTCCAGGTAGCCGGTCACACGCGCCGTCAGCCGGTTCAGTTCGGACAGTACCCAGCGGTCGAGTTCCGATCTTTCGCCCGGGTCTGCCGCGCGGGACGGGTCCCATCCGTCCAGGTTGGCGTAGGTCACGAAGAATGAATAGACGTTCCACAGCGGGATCAGGAACTGCCTGCGGACCTCATCGCCGGGGCCGTAGCCGAAATTGAGGTTGGAGGACGGGTTCTGGCGGCAATACAACCACCGCATCACGTCCACGCCCATCTTTTCCGCCGCATCCTCGAACCAGATTGCGTTGCCCTTGGACTTGTGCATCTCCTCGCCTGTTTCGTCCCTCATCAGCGCGTAGGAGAAAACGGCGCGGGTCGGCTCGTGGTTCCTGAGCGCGGTGCTCATGGCCAGCAGGGAATAGAACCAATTGCGGAACTGGCCGGGGAAGCTCTCGGATATCCAGTCGGCCGGATACCACTGTTCCCAGTACTCCCGGTCATTGCGGTATCCGAGCGTAGAGAACGTCACGATGCCGGCGTCGAGCCACGGGTTTCCGACGTCCGGGATGCGGCTCACCGCCTTGCTGCACTTCGAGCAGGCGATCTTGACCGCGTCGAGCCACGGCCGGTGCGGCGAGTGGCCGGCGAACTCCTCCCACCCCTCGACTGCCCGCTCCTCCAACTCCGTTTCGCTGCCGATCACGTCCACGTTCTCGCAGTCTTCGCACTTGTAGATCGGCAGGGCGAGGCCCCAGTAGCGTTTCTTGGAGATCATCCAGTCGTGCATGTTGCGGAGCCAGTCCAATTCTCGCTCCCGGCCGAACGATGGCTCCCAGTGGATCTTGTTCGTAACGTCCATCAGGGGTCCGCGCAGTTCGTCCATCGATATGAACCACTCGTCGACGAGCCGGAACACCAGTTCCGTGTCGCAACGCCAGCACACCGGGTAGCGGTGCGTGTAGTCCTCTACCTTGTAGAAGACGCCCTTTTCCTTCAGCGAATCGAAGATGTCGGGGTTGACGTCTGCGACCGACCGGCCCGACAGCGGGCCGAAGCCCTCTATGTACTGACCCGACTCGTCGAGCGGCGCGATGGCAGGCAGGCCGTGTTCCTTTCCGAGCGCGAAGTCTTCCGCGCCCGCGCCCGGCGCGACGTGGACGATGCCCGTGCCTTCGTCTTCGCCGACATCGTCCCATGCGAGGACCCGGTGTGCGTCTTTCGCCTCAACCTGGGCCGGCAGTTCGTCGAACGGGCCGCGATAGCGCCACCCGACCAGTTCGCTGCCGGGGACCTCGGCCAGGACCTCGCGTTCGCCGTCGAGCACGCCCAAAGTGTTGGCGCCGAGCCACAGGACGTCGTCCCCGTTGCGGACCTGTACGTATGCGTGTTCAGGGTGCACAGCCGCCGCGACGTTCGCCGCCAGCGTCCACGGGGTAGTCGTCCAGATGAGCAGCGACTCGCCCGGGCGGTCTAGCAGCGGCAATTTCACGTACAGGCCGGGGTGGGTGACCTCCCGGTAGCCCTCCGTGACGATTTCGTGCTGCGAGAGGCCGGTACCGCATCGCGGGCACCACGGCATCGAGTCCGAGGCCTCGTAGAGCCAGCCGCGCTCGTGGCACACCTTCAGGAAGTGCCAGATGGTGTAGTTATTCTCGTCCGACATGGTGTGGTAGGAGTTGTCCCAGTCCATGAAATAGGCGAGGCGCTTGGACTGTTCCGTCTGCACGCCTGCGAACTTGCGGACCCGGGCCTTGCATTCCTCCACGAACCGGCCGATGCCGTACGTCTCTATGTCCCGCTTGGACGAGAATCCCTTCTCTTTTTCGACCTCGACCTCGACCCACAGCCCCTGGCCGTCGAACCCGTTCTGGAATCGCTGCCGGTAGCCCTGCATGTTCCTGAAGCGGAGGAACAGGTCCTTGTAAGTGCGCCCCCAGGCGTGGTGGACGCCCATTGGGTTATTGGCCGTGATGGGGCCGTCTATGAACGAGAAGGTCTTGTCCGACGATTCGTTGCGGTTCAGGTATCGGTCCACGATGCCCGACACATACCACCAGTCGAGCAGCCGCTCCTCCATCGCCACGAAATCGGTCTTCGGCGAGACCGGCTCGAACGCCTGGCGCTTCGTCTTCTCTGCAAGTTCAGTCATGTCATTCTCTGTCTTCGTCGCTGTCCAGGTGGGAGGGACCAGCGTCCCTGTTTCGGGCCCATATATTTTTCGCCAACAAAAAACCCGTCCCAGATCAGGGACGGGTCGGATTAGGCATCGCCGGCCCGGGCATTGTGCCGGGGCATGCGTAGTTGCCTGGTTGGTACCCGCGGTACCACCCTGGTTCCCGTGTGAAGGTGCGCCATTATGCGGGCAGCCTCTCACGGGCGCTCAGTCCGGGCGAGACGCCTCGACGTCTTACCCGCGGCTGGTGTAACGGTCAGCCAGACCGGCCGCGCCTACTGGTGCGGGCATGTCGTGCGTGGCAACCCCAACGACACAGCCTCGCAACGTTCGAACGGCGGCTCGAGAGCGATATTCGCAGTGTGGCCAGGCGCCCGCTCTCACCGTACCGGGTTCGCTCTGCCTGGGGTCTCGACTGCTACTCGTCTCCGTCGATGCCTGTACCTAAACAAGTGTATGACTTCGAACCGAGATGTGCCACGCGATTGCCACCCGCATTGGTTGGTGCACCGGGGCCGCCGGCCGGAACACGTCAGATCGGAGTGTGAGAGAGGCCAATCGGCAGCCGGGTACCGTAAGCTAAAACTAAGGCGTGAGTCCTCGCACGATCCCGGGTCGTTCAATGGTAGGACGGGGGACTTTGAATCCTTCAATCCAGGTTCGAATCCTGGCCCGGGAGCCATGTATCTGTTGCCTGGGTGGCGAATTCCCCTAGCTACAGAGCCCGCGCGCCAGGCAACGACGTCATCTTTCGGTCGAGAATCAGGCGCCCGATCACGGCTGTGTAAATGCTCCAACACTCGACCCAAAAATGTCGCCACAACTCAATTTGGTCGCTATCCCATAGATAAATTAGAATGCGACCGCGTATCAAGAATGGCGCCGTAATTTGATACTGGTTGGAGATCAACAAATGAGGACTCTGCGTCTGCACCACACCGCAGTGCTTGTGGTTGCCCTGGTGTTCGCTCTGGGGCTTGCGGCATGCGCCGGCGATGAACCTGAGTCCCCGACCAGCTCCCCCGCGGCGCCGCCGACCGCCACGGCAGTCCCACCCACGGTTGCCGCGGCCACTCCCACAGCACCACCGGTCGCGCCCGAACCGGCAGCCACCGCAGAACCCACCGCAACGGCGGTCCCGCCAACGGAGCCGCCACCCACGCCGACGGAACCACCGGCTACGCCCGAACCGGCGCCCGCCATGGCCGACGATGCGGAGAAGCTGGCACAGTATGCGGCCGAACACGCAGGCGGACCGGGCGCGATCTTCGTTGGCGACCCGTTGCAGTTGATCGGCCTTCCCCCTCACGAGGGCCTGATGTTCGAAATCCCCGAAGCCGACTATCTCCAGGCAGCAGGGGCCGCATTGATCGGCGTCCCGTCCATGGGAATTCCTGGTCACACGTTCATTTATGGCAGCGAGTACTACCAGGGGCTGATCAAGAAGGCCAATTTGACCAACCCGACGGAGTTGACCTCTTCAGGAGAAAACATCGAGATCCAGCACACGTGCATAGACCGCCAGCTTCCCACCTGCGTGCTGATACAGGCCTACTGGGCGCCGAACCTGGCGAAACGCACGAACGGCCAGGTCAAACTCTCCGTGGTGTCGTTCGTAGAACTGGGACTGTCCGGTCCCGAGACGCTTGACCAGGTTGGCAACGGTACGTTGGACATGGTCAACATCTTCACCGGCTACGTCTCGGGTGTACTGCCCGCCCTGGAAGTACAGTCGCTCTGGGGCACGTTCGACGACTGGGAAATGTCCTACTCGGTATTGACCGACCTGTCTCCAGACATCGACCGCATAATGCTCGATGCCACCGGTGGCAGCCACGTCTTGAACCGCAACTGGTTTGCCGGTTCGGACCAATGGTTCTTTGGCGACACGGCTATCAGGACTCTGGATGACTTCCAGGGACTGAAGATGCGGTCCCACTCAGCCTCCCTGTCCGACTACATCACCGGCCTGGGCGGTGAGCCCGTATTCCTGGGCGCGGCCGAACTGTACACACGGCTGGAGCGCGGATTCGTCGACGTCGCCGCCACCACCGCATTCCTGGGGCTTACGAGCCGCCTGTACGAAGTGTCGGACTACATGAACGGACCGGTGATCGCCTTCGGCTACACAAACAACGTCATTAACAAGGATGTCTGGGACAAGATTCCCGCGGACTTGCAGCAGATCATCGTGGAGGAGGGCGCAAAGACCGAACTCGAGGCGCTCCGTCTCGCTCCTCTCCAGAACATCGTCGCCCCAAGGATCAACCAGGAACTGGGCGTAGAGCCAGTGGTGTTTTCCGACGAAATTCTCGGCCACGTTAACTCTGTGGTGGTCCCGGAGCACGTTCTCCCAGGCTGGCTGCAACGCCTCGGATTTCCTGGAAACGGGGAGGACGTCGTGGCGATTTACAACGATAAGGTGAGCCCTTACATCGGCTGGTGGATCAATGACGACGGTTCGATCA
Source organism: Dehalococcoidia bacterium (assembly GCA_965220275.1). GTDB lineage: Bacteria > Chloroflexota > Dehalococcoidia > Lucifugimonadales > Lucifugimonadaceae. Next base: position 250,316 of record CBDCPN010000009.1, read on the forward strand.
AGCAGGTCCCGATCACCAAAGGCCCGCGGGCCAGGTAATGACTGCCCGGAACAGCCTCGGCTCCAGTGGACTGATACCGTCGGCAGGCCGCCGCGGCCTGCCCGGCCGAGGCTTTTCTTCGACTGATTTCTGAGCGGGGGCGTCTGGTGGAAGCCCCAAACAACGCAATTCGCAGCCGACGAAGCACACCGGCCCTCGAGCTGTTGCTGGTGTTTCGGGCCGTGAGCCGGGTGACGGACCGGCTGTACTACGGAGTCGGGTACGTGAGCGGGCTGGGACTGCTGCTCCTCGCGTTATTCATCACCTACCAGGTGATAGCCCAGAACCTGGACTGGCCCCACGTTCAGGGCACGGACTCCATTAGCGGCTACATCCTGGCGATGGCTGCCACCTGGGCGCTGGCCTACTCCCTCCGTTCAGGCTCGCAAGTACGGATCGACATGCTTCTGCCGTACATGAGACCCGCCATACGAGCGATTGCCGACTGGCTCGCGCTCTTCGCAATCGCGTTCTTCGGCGGCGTCACCGCATGGAAGGTGTGGGAGAACGTCATCGACGACTACCAGCGGGACGTGATCGCGACCGCCTCTCCACTGCTGCCCCTGTTCATTCCAAAGGCCGTCGTCGCCATCGGGTTCACACTGCTTGTGGTGACCGCCGCACAGATGATGCTCGCCACCCTCGCCGATAAGTGGCTTCCGCGCCTGCACTTGGCGATGGGTGGTGATGAATTCGAAGAGCCGGATGGGCCCGGGCCGGAGGGTCAGTAATGCCCGCGTCGCGTCGCCTCGTCAGGGAAGGCCATTCATGATCATCGGAGTGGCATTCGGATTGATGAGCGCCTTCTTCGTCGCCGGCATGTACGTTGCAGCGGCTCTGGGGTGCATGTCCCTGATCCTGATGCACTTCTATTCGGACGCGCCTCTCTGGAACATCATGTCCAGCCAGGCGTGGTCGGTCAATTCCAACGACATCCTCGTGGCGGTCCCGCTGTTCGTCCTGATGGGTGAGTTGATGAACCGGTCCGGTATCGGAGAGCGCATGTACGCGGTCATCTCCCGCTGGATATGGTTCCTGCCGGGCGGGCTGATTCACACGAACGTGGTTTCATGCGCAGTCTTCGCGGCCTGTTCAGGCTCCAGCGTCGCCACGTCCGCCACGATTAGCAGGGCGTCCCTGCCGTCGTTCCGGCGTAGGGGCTATTCGGAGCGCATGGTGATGGGTTCACTGGCCGCCGGAGGCACCCTGGGAATCCTGATCCCGCCAAGCATCAGCCTGATCATTTACGGTGTGATTGTGCAGGAGTCGGTCGGTCGTCTTTACATGGCCGGGTTCGTGCCGGGACTCCTGCTTGCCCTTTCCTTCATGGTGATGATCGCAGCCCTGGCGATGATCTGGCGCGGGATGGCGCCCCGTGAACAAGGCGACAGCTTTACTAGCTGGCACGGGTGGCGAATGCGGCTGCTCGGCACGATTAATCTTCTGCCGGTACTTGCGTTGATCGGCTTGGTCTTAGGCGTCATCTACGCCGGTATCGCGACTCCCATCGAGGCGTCTGCCTTCGGGGTGTCCGGCGCCCTGGTCCTCACGGTCCTGATGAACTCCAACAAGATCCTCACGCCGTTCCTGGGATGGATGTCCAGGCGGACCGGCGTCATCCATGTATTCAGCGAAAGTACACAGGTGACCCTGCGCACGGCATCGATGCCCTCCGGCGCCGAGGCCCGGGCGGTGGCTCACCGGCAATTCCTGATAATCAGAGACTCGTTCATGTCAACGGCTCGGACCACGGGAATGATCTTCCTGATACTGCTGGCCGCGTTCACCCTGAGCTTTGCCTTCGCAAGGTTGGGCATATCACAGCAAATCGCCGAGGTCATTGCGAACCTGGCCCTGGACGACTGGCAACTCGTACTTGCGCTGGTGGTGTTTTACCTGTTGCTGGGCACCTTCATGGAGAGCTTCACCATGATGGTTACCACCATTCCCATTCTGTTGCCCGCGCTCCATCAGGCGGGCGTCGATCTCGTCTGGTTCGGGGTAATCGTCGTGCTGCTGGTGGAGGCCGCGCTGATCAGCCCTCCGGAGGGTCTCAATCTCTACGTGATGCACGGGGTACGCCAGGACGTGGACCGTGAACGGGCGAAGCTGGCCGACGAAGTGGCGAAAGAGAGCACCATCAAAGACGTGTGGATAGGCGTGCTCCCTTTCATGGTCTGCATGGTGATCGTGACAGGCTTAGTGCTTGCATTCCCGCAGATCGCCCTCTGGCTACCAGACCTCGTCTACGGCACCAGGTAGGTCCGGCGACGGTCTACGAATAGGGTTGCCGCGCGGGCGCCAATCGGTACGCGGAACCCGCGTAGAAGCGGCGGGCACTCTTGGCTACAAAGCCCGGGCACCGGGCAATGAAGCCATCTTCCGGTCAAGCGTCAGGACCTCAAGACCTGCTCGGGAATAATCGCTGACTGTGAGTCTGTCGAACACGCCGGCGCCGCCGGTGGCTGAAAGGGCTTCGCCGACCGCCTGTCCGTTCAATGGAGCCACCAAGCCACTCTCGAAAGCCCTCTGCAACCCAGTTCGGGCATTATCGTCGGATGCTCCGTAGTGGTGGCGGAGAGTCGTGTACGCCTCCCCAACGACCTGATTGGAAGCGAAGACCTCACACCCCTGTTCTTCGATCAGGAGACGGAGTTTGTTAACGCAATCCCTGAATGATCCCGGCGGGTCTTCCGTGACGAGCCTTACCAGGACAGAGGTGTCAATCCCGATACGCCGCCGGATCATATCCATCGTCCCGGAATTTTCGGATATCGAAAGGCGGGGTCCCAGGTGGAATCTTATCTCTTAAGTATCCTAGCTTTGACAGATCGATTCGCCTGGGGCGCAGGGTATAACCGTCCGAGCCTTCCAGCAGTTCAAGTTGGTCGCCGGGGCCCACACCAAGGGCGTCCAGCACATGTTTTGGGAACGTGACTTGGCGCTTTGAAGTTATTTTGACTAGCATGGCTGGCCTTGTTCTTCCTTACGGTTATTGTAAACGAGTAAGGCAATGCCAGCAATGGCTGTTGCCCCTGACCGATTCACCAGGACCGCGCCGCGCGGTCCGAACGCATCTCGTCTAGGTCGCCATCCCAACCGATCCCGCGAAGCGCGCGGCCCTCCTCCACGGAAACTGGGTCGGCCGCGAGCATTCGCAGAGCAAAGTTGACCGCTTCACTCTTGGTCGCAAGTTGATAACACCGCATCACCTCGGCGCATGCCCGGTCATCGATGTCTACTTTAGTGAAGGACATTTGCCTAACGTACACCTACAGACGGCCGGCGGGTGGATTAGCCGTGCCCCGTGGGACCTTCAGGCTCCCGCGATGTTGTGGTCACACGTATTCGTAAACGTGGAGAGGCACGGATCGCCGTGGCTTTCCCTGTTCATGGACTACCAGGCGTACGTTTCAAGCAGGAGTTTCGGCCTCACGAGGTGGAGAGGGGGACTTCGCGCTCCTCCAGCCTCCAGGCGGCATAGGCCAAGGACTGGTCGATGTCTTCTCGCTCAAGGTAAGGGTAAGCATCGAGGGTTTCGTCGGTGGAGCGGCCAGCTGCCAGGAGACCCACGACCGTTCCAACCGTGACACGCATTCCGCGAATACACGCTTTACCACCCATGACATCGGGATCGATGGTAATCCTGTCGATTGCTCTCATGAAATCCGACTCTCCGTCCATGACATCTTAATCAATTGCTGAGACGCGGTCGATTCGATTGGTCGACCTGCTCAAAGCAGACGCATGAACATGCCCAACATCAGCTTGACAGCGGTCATCCGGTCTGCATCCCTCCGCCCATTTCACTTGCCCTATTCCTTTAATCGTACCCTTAGAGGCGCCAAACGGGACGGGATTCGATGGGCGACCCGTTAGGCATTACTGCCACCACGTCGGCGTCCGCGCTCGCGACCCCACCCGCTATCATGGGCCAGCGCGGGCTCCGCTTCGCGCATGCCAATGTCTAACCGCCGGAGGATGGCGATGCCGTACAACCTGAATCACGTCCACCTGAAGTCCCTCGACCCGGAGAAGACTGCGAACTGGTGGGTGAAGGCGTTCAACTTGGAGATCGTGGCCGACACCACCCGCCACACGGGCGACCGCTTCATCCGTTGCCGGGCAGAGAACGGCGTGCCGGTGAATATCTCAGGTCCACTGGACGGGCAGGACCTGTCGGAGAGCGAGTCGCACGCCAAGCTGGGGCTCGAACACTTCGGGTTCGACGTCGAGGACATCGACGCCGAAATCGAACGACTGGCGGGTCTCGGCGCGCCGTTGCTGGACGGGCCGAACGAGTTGCCGGACGGGACGCGTTTCTGCTGGGTCGAGGCCCCGGACCGCGTAAGGGTTGAGCTTATCCAGTGGCCGGCTTAGGCCAGCGAGCTTAGTGGCCCGTCAAGGCGGCGGCACCCTGGGACCCGGTGGAACCCAGATCGGAGTCGGGTGGAAGGAAGTGGCCAAGACCGGGTTGGGCTGAAACGTCGAGTGGGGATTGCCGGATGGCCGCCCCAGATTTCTCGGCTTCGCTCGACATGACAATTCGGGAGTATTTGGGATCCAAAAGGTCGTGCCTATTATTGGCGTTGGCGAAAAGTGTTGATTCGTTCCTCTGCCATGCGCACGTAGTGGGGTGACTTCTCGATTCCGAGCCACGGCACACCGGCCATCTCGGCGGCTATGGCGGTCGTGCCGCTGCCTATGAACGGGTCGAGGACGATGCCCGCGCCGACGGAGCGAATGCATCTGAGTGCCAGTTCGATTGGAAATGGGGCGGGGTGCGGGTTGTTGTGTTCCTGCTTGATGTTCCACACGCTGCCGTGTGCGTTCGCCCTGGGCGCCAGGCGGAACTCCGGCTTGGCGATGAGGTAGATGACCTCGTAATTGGGCAAAAAGTAGCCAGGGTTGAAGTTGATCCCGCCGGCGCGTTGCCAGATGATTATCTGCCGGACCGGGAACCCATCGACTATGTCCTGGCGGTCCTGCAACAGGCCGTTCTGCACCCGCCACTTGTGGTTGTAGAAGATGGCGCCGTCCGGTCGCAGCACGCGCATCATGCCTGCAAGGCACTCTCGTTGCCACTCGACGTACTCGTCGTGCGGCATGGAGTCGTCGTGCTCCGCGTACCCGTTTTGCAGCGCGGCGGTAGGCCACTTTCCGCCGCGGCCGTCCTTGAGGCCGTTGCCGGTGCTGTTCTTGATGTTGTAAGGGGGAGAGGTGACGACCAGCCGGACAGACTGTTCAGGAAGGTCGCGCATCAATTCGAAACAGTCGCCCTGGAGGATCACGCCGGTTGGCGGCGAATGAAGTGACGATTGCCCCGGGCTTTGCTTCGGCGAAACGTCAGTTCTTGAGCTCACCCATTACCTCCATGAGGGCGCGGATGTACCCGAACGTGTAGGCGAAGGCCACTCCGGACGGGTTTTCGCCGGAGATGATCGGCACGTGGTCGGGCTGGATCATGTACTTGTACCCGCAATCGCGGTAGGTCTCCAGGGCCTTGACCATGTCGACCGTGCCTTCGTCGGGGAACGACTCGTAGAAGTCGAGCCTCTTGCCGCGGATGTTGCGGAAGTGGACGTTGAAGAGCTTGCCGCGTTCGCCGAACCACCTGATCGCATCGAAGATCTCCGTCGCCGGGTCTTCCATCATCTCCGACACCGATCCCTGGCAGAAGGTGACGCCGTGATACGGCCCTTCGTGCATCTGCACATACTTCTTGAAGCCTTCGACCGTGCCGAGGACCCTGTCCACACCCATGTAGCCCGGCGGAGTGTGGGGGTCGTGCGGGTGGCAGGCCATCTGGACGCGGTATTGGTTCGCTGCCGGTATGACGCGCTCGAGGAAGTAGTCCAGCCGCTCCCAGTATTCGTCCTCCCGCACGGTACCGGCGGAAGTGGGCGCTGCGTCCTTGTCGGCGTCTTCCCACCTGAACGTGGCGTTGCGCGAACCTCCCCGGCCGATGGTCTCCGGTGTGCGCAGTATGCCCAGGAAGTTCATGTTGTACTGCACACCCCGAATGCCGACCTCCGAGCACATGCGCAGTATTTCGCAGACGAAATCCAGCTCGCGGTCTCGTTCGGGGGACTTACCCAGCATGATATTTGGCGTGCCGGACTGGGCCACTTCTGAGTCGATCGAGTAGGGCGTCATCGGCATGCGGACCATGTCGAGCTCGATGCCGAATGAGTTGACCTTCTCCCGGTACGCGGCCAGCCGGTCGGTGGTCCAGTCCCACCAGTTGTAAGGCGGGTAACCGGTGATGTGGTTCAGACCTAATTGGGCCCACACCTCGTACTCGAAGTCGCCGCGGGCCTGGGATGCGGTACCTAGGTACATTTTTGACTTCCCTTTGAAGCTAGTTCCGTTGCATTACATGAAGTCGCATAGTGCGTCGCCTAGAAAGCTATCTCGTGCCTGTCGTTCGTCAGTCGTCAAGTTCGCCGATGGCCTGCAGCAGGGCGCGTATGTAGCCGTAGCAATAGGCGAATGCTGTGTGGTCCGGGGTGGGACCGGAAATGTGCGGCACGTGGTCCGGCATTAGCATGTACTCGTATCCGGTCTCCTGGTAGACCTTCACGGCCTTCACCATGTCCACGCTGCCCTCGTCGGGGAACACCTCCATGAAGTCCAGCTTCCGGCCCCGGATGTTGCGGAAGTGGACGTTGAAGATCTTCTTCCGCTCCCCGAAGTACCGGATCACGTCGTAGATCTCCTCTCCCGGGTCGTCCAGCATCTCCGACACCGTGCCCTGGCAGAAATTCAGGCCGTGGTACGGGCTTTCGTGCATTGCAACGAACTTCTTGAGTCCGTCGACCGTCCCCAAAACACGCGTGACGCCGCGATAGCCGGGCGGGGTGTAGGGGTCGTGGGGATGGCATGCAAGGCGGACCTTGTTCGACTCCGCGACAGGGACGACGCGGCCGAGGAAGTGGTCTATGCGTTCCCAGAAATCGTCCTCCGAAACGTCCCCGGCCGACGTGGATGCCGCTTCCTGGTCCACCTTCGACCAGCGAAATGTGGAGTTGCTGGCGCCGCCGCGGCCGGACTCACGTTCTGATCGAGGGATGCCGATGATGTTGAGGTTGTACTTGGCGGCCGGGATGCCTGCCTGGGCGCAGTTCTCGATTAGTTGGCAGACCTCGTCGAGTTCCCGATCTCGTTCGGGTTCGGTGGCGAGCATTATGTTGCGCGCCTCGCCCTGCCTGTTCGGGGTGTCGATTTCAGCCGAACTGAGCGGCAATTGGACCATGTCCAGCGAAATGCCGTAGGACGCAACGCGGTCCCGATGTCGTTCCAGCACGTCGACCGTCCATTCCCGCCAGTTGCCGGGCGGGTCCTGGCAGACGTGATTTACGCCGAGTTGGGCAAGAATCTCCAGGTCGGTGTCGGTCCGTGCGTGGCTTTGGGTACCTACGTGCATGTGCAAACCTCGATGCTGGCAGGTCCAACAGCCCCGCCAATTGGGTGAATGCGCACAAGAATACTAGGTTCGGTAGAGTCGCGACTCAATTGCGGTCCAACGAGTTCGAATCTGCCACAGCACACCACCTCCGGTCCGGCGAGATGAGCTTGCTCCCACGCGGAAGACCCTTAGATGGAGTGGCTAAGGGCCTCGCACCAGCCGGCGTAGAGGGAGTCGCGGCGGCTTGCCGGCATCGACGGCTCGTAGCGTGCGGCCGGCCGCCACAGGTCTGCGACTTCATACTCGCTGTCCCAGACGCCGTAACCCCTGCCGGCCAGAAACGCTGCGCCCAGCGCCGTCGTTTCGGCGATCGCGGACACCTCTACAGGCCGGTCCAGGATGTCTGCCTGGAACTGCATCAGGAAACGGTTCGCAGTCTGACCCCCGTCCGCACGCATCGTATGTGCCGACCCCCGGCGTCGCCCAGCCGAGTCGATGGCATCCACCACGTCCCGGACCTGGTACGCGGTCGCTTCGAGGGCGGCGCGGACGATGTGGGCGCGCGTGGTGCCCCGCGTCAATCCGGATATAGAGCCGCGTGCGTCGGGTTCCCAGTGCGGCGAACCCAGCCCAGTAAACGCCGGAACGAAATACACGCCGGCATTGTCCTCGACGGAGTCGGCAATCCCGTCCGACTGTTCGGCCGATACGAGCACTCCTAACTCGTCGCGAAGCCACTGGATAGCCGCCCCGGCTATGAAGATGCTGCCCTCCAGGGCATACACCCGCCGCGCCCCCACCTGCCAACCCAGGGTCGCCAGTAACCCGTTGGGTGATAGGGGCGCCCTTTGGCCGGCATTCGACAGTATGAACGCGCCGGTCCCATAGGTCGTCTTGGCCATGCCCTGCTCGTGACAGGCCTGGCCGTACAGTGCGGCGTGCTGGTCACCCGCGACGCCAGTTATTGGTATTTCCTCCCCGAACACGGACGGGTCCGTGACGCCGAACTCGGCTGCGGAAGGCCGCACCTCCGGAAGCATCGCATCCGGGACGTCAAAGAGGGACAGTAATTCGGGGTCCCACTGCAGGTCATGCAGGTTGAGCAGCATCGTGCGGGACGCATTGGTCACGTCGGTAACGTGAACGGCGCCCGCGGTGAGGCGATACATCAGCCAGGAATCGATCGTGCCGAAGCACAACTCCCCGTCTTCCGCCATTCGCTGGCCGTCGGGCAGCCAATCCAAGAGCCACCTGATCTTGGTCGCCGAGAAGTATGGGTCGAGCACCAATCCGGTCGCCTGGCGAATGTCGCGTTCGTATCCCGCGTCGGCCAGTTGTCGGCACATCTCCGATGTTCGGCGGCACTGCCAGACAATTGCGTTGGATACGGGCCTGCCGGTTGCTCGTTCCCACACGACTGTGGTCTCGCGCTGGTTCGTGATCCCGATGCAGGTGATGTCGGAGAATTCGAGCCCCGCGTTTTGTACCGCCTTGCGCGAGACGGCGATCGCCGCGTCGGCTATGGAGTCCGGATCGTGTTCCACCCAGCCCGGCTTGGGGTAACGCTGTGGGAGGTCCGCCTGCGACGAAGCGACGGGCTGTCCGTCATTGTCGAACACGATGGCGCGAGTGCTCGTGGTGCCCTGGTCAAGGGCGAGGATGTAGGTTGAGGAGGGCACTGGGATGGTGTTGTTGAGTGGGGGTCGGTGGCGCTCGCCGCAATGCTAGCGTTTTGGCGTCAGAGGATGGGCGAGCAATTCGCGTAAACGCCTGGGAAGTCCCCGTACCGGGGTCTAGCGGGACGTATGGGCGGGTAGTGATCCGGTCCGGGCGATTTCAGCCTGAGATGTAGGAATTCTGGAACCGGCTTACTCAGAATCGTTGCTGGTAGTCATATTCGGGTGATGTCAGAATACGTTCGAATGTATCGGGGCGAGACCATCGAGCGACTATGGACTGTTGTTCAACGAGATCGAAGTCCTCGTCTCGCCATACGTCTTGCGTATCGTCGAACAGGGAGACAAATACCAGGTGGGGCTGGTCTTCCCTCAGGTGACTCAGGTCCATGCAACCGGCCACTACGTGGTCTGTAATTCGGCGGACGGCCGCCCTGGAACCTGTACTCAGTAGAAAGACCATGGAAGTTCGCTGATCAGCGGCAATCTGAAAGTCGATCGTCCAGTCCCGTCTCGACCTGCCGGCGTGCCGCACAGAGTGTTTGAATGGGATTTGCTTGTCGCGAAGCCACTGGTCCACTTCATCTGCTGTTGTTTGCAATGCCCTGTGCCGCAAGGTGAACCAAAGGTCGGAGACGCGTACGACAGCTTGGGCAAGGAGCACTATGGCTTCGCCGAGCGGTGTGTCACCTCCTGACCTTAGTACCAACTGGCCGTTATGTAGCTCCACGCCAAGTGTCCTGCAAACATCCTCAACCAACGACTGCTGTTTCGGTGAGCGCCGGGAACTTGCCGACTGCGTGCGAAGCCAGCCTAGGGCATCGCCGAAATCCGTCACGACGTGCGTATCTCCGCGCTCCAAGACGAAAACGTCAACGACACCACCGTCGGGATACAGCAGGGGAGTACGCACTCTCACTCCCTCTCGAGCAGCGGGCGAGCATTCAAACATCGCCGGCAGCGTATTGCTGATGGCGGCACACATTTCGTTGGGGTTCATAGCGGCAACTCCATGTGTATTGCAGGATGACGTGTTATCCCAGAGTGTCGCAAGTTGCCCTCGGAACAGAATTGCTCCCAAACCCTTGTTGGCCGACTCCACGGTTCTGTGATGTCGCCGGGAACGTAGGCCCACTTGTCGCCTTGGCTTTGACGCCAGCGGTGTTTGTGTTTTTCACCGACATGCTTGCCATCGGGATTGCGATGGTCGGCCCCCAGGTCCAGTCCGTAAATTCGCCCGATGCCTCGATAAATCATTGCAAACGACAGCTTCCCCGACGACGGATTGAACCAACCGTTTATGAAGATCGGGTGCCCGGATGACGAATCTACATCAACGCGAAATACCTGTGCCGGAGAATGGTCGTCGTCGTTTTTCCAGATGATGTCTTCGTAGACTACTTTGGTGCCGTCAGACAGGATTTCGTCGATTTCTTGCTGGGTCACCATCAGTGCAAGTTGTTCTAGGATTCTGGGGGATCTTCGATTCGTACTGCGCCCAGGGCAGATTTCGGCAGCAGTGTAACCTGAACTGCGACGAAGGTGTGGGATGCTCCTCTTGGCGACGCGCTTTGATTAATGAGCGCGTCCCTTCGACGGTTGATCTGGCCGCCGACCAACCTGAGGAAACGTCTGCCCATGCTTCCGTCGGGCAGGACGAACGAGCGTCGCTTGTACGGTGCTCACAGCCTGGCGGTCAGGACTCTTACGTTGGCTCCGTCGAATCCGCAGGACATCAGGAAATTGAAGTCGCGTTCGTCCTCTGCTCTCAGGGCAGAGAAGATCTGGCGGACTCCGCGGGCCTTGCTGTCGTTCTTGAGCGCCTGGACCAACAGCCGGCCTATGCCCTTTCGCCTGTGTTCCGGATGAACGGCGATGGCGACGATCCTGACGCCGGGCGGCAGCCCGTAGCCGGCCGATTGACGTTCGGCGAGGATGAACCCGACCAACTCCCCATCCTCTTCAGCAACGAACGAACCCCACGTGGGCATGCTCATGACGCTCACCTTGCTGCTGGCCAGGAACCTGCCCACGTATTCGTCCCACGTGCCCGACCGGTCCGGTCCCAGGATGAGCCCGTCCAGCTTCCTGACGTCGTCGGCATCGGAATCCGTGAGCCGTCGAATCGTAACCTCGGCCATTATGGCAATCCCCCTCCATGCATGTCCGATAGTAGAGACCGGCGCCTCATGCGCGGTCCTATGTCACTCGGGCGGTTATGAAGCGAGAGCCGCCTGGCCGAATCGCATTTCCAGCGCGCTCGAAACGGCCCTTTGCGCTATCTGCTCATCGCTCACACCGTCGCCGGTATCAAATCTTAACGTGTATAGATCCGGATCGGAGGGGTCGGCGCCGGAGATCTTCGTGAACCAGCCCGCCCGCGCCTTCTCGAGCCCGCGGACGATGTCTTCTGCGTCCGCGGCGCCGACACCGAGGCGATGCGACACCCGGTTGACCCGGCTCTCCCACGGTGAGAAGAGGCCCAGGTGCACCACGCCCGGCTGGTCCTTGAGTGTGAGGCAACCGGCGCGTTTTACCAGGATCAGGTCGTTGCCCTCGTCTACGAAAGAGTGGGCTGTTCGATACACGCCCTCGACGTATTCCTTGTCGGAGATTTCGGCCGGAAGGGTTTTGACGTCGGGTTTGTCGACCATGTAGGGGACTGCCGGATAGCCGTCGGCCGCAAAGTCGGCGCCGTACCAACCGATGCGAGAAAAGAGCAGTTCCAGCGCGGCCAGGAACCGGTCCCTTTTTGAGCAGAATCCCAGTTCTTTTCGGGTTACGGCCTCGGCGGTCGCGCCTAACTCCCGGGCCAATCTACGTAAGGCCATATGCTCTATGTACCGGCCTCCCATCTGACGGGCAACTCTTCGCCCTATCTCCGGGGCGCCCGCCCCTGCCTGTCCTCCTACTGTGAATGCGAGCATATTCGGCCTCCCTTTGGAAGATCTCTGAGGGTTGGTCAAATCTTCTGCTTCGGCGCTTCGTCCATCCGCCCGGCTGCCAACAGTTCCCAAGCCAGTTTTCCTGGTCGATCAGGACTTGCCGACAGCCTTGGGCGGATGGGTCTCTGCACCTCTAGCCACTGTTAGCGGCTGCCCGTCGTCTTGCTGCAATCACCACCGCAGCCGCAGCTACCAGCGCTGACAGTACTATCAACTTCTTCATGACTTACGCCTTTCTTTGTCGACAATGGCGGAATGCCAAACTACATACATCGTTTCATCCAACTCAGGAACCGGCCGGAGGGCCGCGAGCGCACGCTTCTGGGTCAAGCCGGGCCTGCTTGGAATCCGGGCGGGATCGCCCGTTAGGACCGTACTTCTTGCCGGTTATGGGAAGGTTAAGGGGTTTTGATTTCCCGTAAGTGTGCTTCCATTAGGAGTTACCTCCTGCGCGTGTCTTTATCTATTGTTAAATGGCCTCGAAACTCCTGTCAACATAGTTCAATTCATCACAAATTCCGGCCCGGCCCGGCTGCGCTGCGCGGGGCGTTTTTCCGAAGGCGTCGAGAGTTGGAACGCCCCGATTACGGAAATTGCTCAGGCCGTCTCTAGCGTTTTCGTCAGGCGGGCGCGATCGCGTCGAGTTCTTCGACGTCGGCGGGAGTCAGGCGCCACTCGGCGGCGGCGACGTTTTGTTCCACCTGTTCCGCCGTGCTCGCTCCGGAAATGACGGAACTCACCTGGGGATTAGCCAATAGCCAGGCGATCGCCAGTTCGAGGGTCGAATGACCCCGTTGCGCGGCGAATTCCTGCAGCTTGCCCAGGACCGCGAACTTCTCCTTGGTCAGTTGCCGTTCCGCGATGTTGGGGAAGTAGTGCAGCCTCGTCCCCTCCTGCGGGGCGGCGCCCGGGTCGTATTTGCCGGTCAGGAAACCGGACGCCAGCGGGTAGTAAGGTAGAATACCGAGGCCGTAGCGTCGGCATGCCGGCAGGATTTCCGCCTCTATGCCGCGTTCCAGGATGTTGTACGGGGGCTGGCAACTGACGAAGCGTGACAGGCGCTCGGTGCGAGACGTCCACACGGCGTCCACAATCTCCCAACCAGGGAAGTTGGAACAACCGATGTAACGCACCTTGCCGGCCGTCACCAGGTCGTCCAGCGCGCGCAGCGTCTCGTCTATCGGCGTCGACGGGTCGGGGAAGTGCATCTGGTAGAGATCGACGTAGTCGGTCTGGAGTCTCGTCAGGCTGGCCTCGAGCGCGTCGACTACGTATTTGCGGGACCCGCCGCTGGAATTCGGGCCGGTACCCATCGGGCTGGCGAATTTCGTACCGATCACAACCTCACTGCGAATGCCGCGCAGCGCTTTTCCGATGATGCTTTCGGACTCGCTTTCGCCATAGACGTCGGCGGTGTCCAGGAAGTTCACGCCGTTGTCCAGCGCCGCATCGATGATGGTCTTGGCCCGGTCGTAACGCCACCGGCGGCCAAAGTTGTTGCACCCAAGTCCGACCTCAGAGACCTCAAGGCCCGAATTACCCAAATTCCTATACTTCATTGTTTTGGCAGGTCCTTTGTAGTTGGTGGTTGGCTGGAGACCTTTGTCTGGCCTCGACAGGTGTTTCGAAGTTTTCGGCGGATTTTGGCTGGTCCTTTGTACAAAATGCTTGGCCAGCGACGGATGCGCCTTTTGACAGTGAGCTTGTGAGTTCAGGGGCTGCTTTGGCAGGTCCTTCTTACTAAGTGCTTGGCAGGAGACCCCGCCGCAAATCGCGTCGCCCCATTTTCATCTCCTCGTGCGGCCTTCACAAGGCCATAGTGATCCCTGAACGCCCATTTGTGTCATTCTTGAGCGCAGCGAAGAATCTCCCGGTCGCTACACAACCGCGCCCAGACACGCCCTTCTCGGAATCCCTCGGCTCCATTCAGAGCCCATCCGCGTGTTGCTAGACTACCGGCGGCACTTAACCACCAAGCGAGGACACCTTGGCATACATGACAGACAGATCACCGCACGGAAACAGCGCACCGGCATTCCGACCCGTCCGCATGGGCAACAAAGGCGCTGTTGTGGCCAATCACCCGCTCGCGGCGATGGCCGGCATGACCACGCTGCAGCGGGGCGGTAACGCCATCGACGCCGCGGTCGCCGTTGGTTTCGCCCTCGGAGTCGCCGAGCCGCAGGGTTCGGGGATCGGCGGCGACGGCTTCGTCATGGTGTACATGAAGGACGGGCGGCGATTGGAAGTGGCCAACGGGACCGGCGCCGCGCCGCTCGCGGCAACCCCCGAGTTCTACCGGGACGGCATTCCGCACGACGGGGTCCTCGGCGCGTCGGTACCGGGCATCGTCGACGCCCTGCTCGCCGCGCATGAGCGGTACGGCACGCTGGACCTCATGACATGCCTGGGACCGGCGATCGAACTGTGCGAGGACGGCGTACCGGTCACGCGAAACCAGGCGGCAAACGCCCGCGAGAAACCCATCCTGCACACATTCCCGACTTCGGCCGCCGTCTACGCTCCGCACGGCCGACCCATGGAAGCGGGAGAGGTCCGCCGCAATCCCGATCTCGCAAGGACATACCGTGTACTGGCGGAACAGGGCCGGGATGCGCTGTACGGCGGGGAGATCGCACGCGAAATCGTCCGGTTTTCGGAGGAGTACGGCGGTCTGTTCACGATGGAGGACTTCGAACGCCACAGGGTGCGATGGCAGCCCCCGATCAGCGTGACATACCGGGGCAGGAGCGTCTACGAAGCTCCCCCCAACTCCTCAGGGCACGTGCTGCTGCAGCAACTCGCCATGTTCGAACACTTCGATCCGGCCGAGTACTCGTATCTCGCCCCCGAGACGGTGCACGTCATGGTCGAGGCCAAGAAACTGGCGTTCGCCGACCGCGAGGTTTACCTTGCCGATCCCGAGTTCGTGGACGTGCCGATCGAGGGCCTGCTCTCGTCCGAGTACAACGCGGACCGCGCGAAGTTGATCGACCCTAATAGCTGCACGGACGGTGTGGAAGAGGGCGACCCGTGGGCGTACATGGACCGGCCGCCCGACGAGTCGAAGCGCTATCACAGGCCCGGCATGGCGCCGGTCGGCGCAGGTATGCCGTCCGAGTCGGACACTACGCACTTTTGCGTGATCGACCGGTGGGGCAACGCAGTCGGCGAACTACAGAGCGTCCAGACCGGGTTCGGCTCGGGAGTGATTGCAGGCAACACCGGTATTCTGCTCAACAACCGTATGACCTATTGGAACCTGAAGGCCGGCCACGCCAATCTGCTGCGTCCCGGCCAGCGCGTGCGCCACACGATGAACCCCGTGATGGTGTTTTCCGCGCGGGTCGAAGATGGCGGCGAACTGGAACTGGTCTGCGGGACGCCCGGCGCCGACACGCAGGTCCAGACCAACTTCCAGGTGGTCACGTCCGTGTTCGACCACGGTCTGAACGTCGCCGAAGCCATAGACGCACCGCGCTGGACGCACTGCCAGGGCAGCATGACCTCAACCTGGCCGCCTGACGACCGCCACTATCTGACGATTGAGGACCGCGTCGATTCCCGGCTCGTCGAGAGGCTACGCGCCAGGGGCCACCAGGTTGACGTGGTCGGGCCGTGGAGCGGCGCGGGCAGCGAAGGCGCGATCCAGGTACACCCGGAGAGCGGCGCGCTCATGGCGGCGTCGGACCCGCGCAGGGACGGCCAGGCGCTGGTCTGGTAGACGAGTCGGCCGGTCAGCGCACCACTTCGAACTGCCGGTCAGGGGAGTTGTAGGCGATGACGCATGTCATCGGCTCGTTTCCGATGGCCGTCGCCTGGTGCGGCATACCCTGCGGTATCACAACGCTCTCGCCCGGACCCAATTCAACCGTTTCGTCGCCGATGCGCTTGACGCATCGACCGCTGGTCACCACGAGGACTTCGTCACAGTTCGGGTGACGGTGCAGCGGGTTGCTCTTGCCCGGTTGAATCAGGCAGGTGCCCAGGGTCATCGTTGCGCCGGGCACAAGCGCGCTGTTTATGAGCCAGGTCAGTTCGCCCCACTCGTGCTTCTCGTTGTTGGCCCCGGCCAGCGTGGTCGCAAGTTGGATGATGTTCGGCATGGGTTACTCCGGTCGGTGCGGGGACTACGGTTGCCTTATGCGGCGCATGGTCTTCTGCCGGCGGTACCGGGCCTGGTAGTAGACGTACTCGTGCCAGGTGCCCGGTTCCCAGCTCGATCCGTCCGTGCCGCCGGGGACCCCAGTGTTCCCCGTGCTCGGGTAGCGTGCGACCGCATCCTCGTCTATGTCGACGCCCAGCCCCGGCCGGTCGGGAACGTCGATGTAGCCGTCGATCGTCTCCGGATGCGGATCGATCACCTCGTATCGTTCGGGCGAGTCGAACTCCACCCGTTCGAGAATCAGGGCGTTGGGAATGGCCGCCAGCACGTGTAGTGCGGCATACTCGCCGACCGGTCCGAGCGAGCCGGAGTGGGGCGCGACCGTTATGTAGTGCGCCTCGGCCATCGCGGCGACCTTCTTCAGCTGGGTGATGCCGCCTATTCGGCCCGAGTCCGGCTGGACGACGTCCACCAGTTCCCGTTCGATCAACTCCCTCACGCCCCAAATGTGGGAATTGCGTTCGCCAGTGGCGATGGGAATGTCGACGTTGTCCTGGACCCTGGCCAGCGCGTTCGTATTTTCGGGCGGCACTGGGTCCTCGTAGAAGAGCAGGTTGAACGGTTCCAGCGCCTTGCCCACCAGGATGGCGTCCTTCGTCGTGAACCACGGCGGTCCGTGCGCGTCGACTATGATGTCCATGTCGTCGCCTACTGCGTTGCGGATCGACTCAACCTTGTCCACCGGGTCGATGACACCGCCGGTCTTGACGCCCGTTATGCCTTTCGCCTTTAGCGCGAGCGCGTCCTCAGGCGTGGCGGCGTGACCGTAGACCCGAATGCGGTCCCGCATCTTTCCGCCCAACAGGTTCCAAACCGGCGTGTTGAGGGCCTTGCCCTTGATGTCCCACAGCGCCATGTCGATGCCGTTCATCGCCCCGGAGCCGACCGTGCCGGTCATGCCGTTGCCCATCGTGGCGGTCAGGATCTTCTGCCAGATACGCTCGATGTTCATCGGGTCTTCGCCGATGAGTAGCGGAGCGATGTCCTGGACCGCGGTCTCGATAACGCGCGGCCACCCGCTGCTCTCCCCGATGCCCCAAATGCCCTCGTCCGTATAGACCTTCACGAACAGCCAGTTGCGGGAGTTCCACGTGTTGCCCGACCGTTCCGCCAACGACGGCTTCAAGGGGGGTGACATCAGGAATGTTTTGACATCAGTGATTTTCATTTTGTCCGTACCCAAAATCTCTAAGAACTGCGATGGCATGGTAACCCAATGCGTACGCGCTGCGAGTCCGACACAATGGCCCACGAGATTCACGGAGAACGGGTTCGGACCTGGACCAGAAACGGGGCGCGGTCACCTTCGAGGGTACGGATGAGGCGCAGGACATATAATCGAAAACCCGTAGACCAACTTGAGGAACGACAATGGCACGCTACTCATTCGAGTACACCTTGACCGAACCGTGCGAAGAGACCGAAGACATGTACTTCGCGGACCTTCCTGCAATGCCCGGTTGCCATGCATGGGGGGAAACCCCCGAAGATGCCGAAGAGAACCTTCGGAGCATGGCATTAGCGTTCCTTGAATCGTACGAGGCTCACGGGGACGAATTGCCCGCCGCCGCCAAAGCACCAAAGTCTTCGGCGCCGACTAAGCAAGCACTGCGCGAGTTAGTGGTTGCCACTTGACTTACAGAGAGCTGGTTCGCAAGCTCGCGTTGTTTGGTTGTTCATTCGATAGGCAAGGCCGGGGGTCTCACGAGCTTTGGCGCAATCGAGTAAACGGCGCGAGAACTACTATTCCCAATTGGGGCCGCAAGGACTTGAGGCCAGGCACCGTTCGCAGAATCCTGCGCGATCTTGGCATCGACAAAGCCGAGTTTGACCGGGCCTAACCGACACCTACTCTGGATCGCCAAGGACCCCTATCAAACGATCGGGGTCCATTGAAATCAGCGTCGCTTAGTACGAGGATCGACCTGAATGCCGCCCCCTACTCCCGCCCCGGCAAATACTTCGTCGGCAACTCCGCGCCGATAGCCGCTAGACCCAACGTGTACTGGTAGATGTTGATGCGGAAATCGGGATTGACGCACGTGTGCATGTAGGCCACGCCGGGGTCTACGCCGAAGTCGTTGACGAGCCAGGTGATCATGTCCTCGACCGCCTGGTGGACCATCAGGTCGAGCGATTTGCCGGAGCGGACGGCGATGATCCGGTCGGGGAATACGATTTGAATGAATGGGATCCGCTTGTTCTTGATGACGCGGCAAGACACCTGGACCTCCGACCGCGTCTCGTCTGCCGTGCCGTAGTACTCGGTGTCTGCCTGGGAGGCATGGACGTCCCCGATGTATAGCAGCGCGCCGGGGTGATACACGTTTATGTAGACCTTCGCGCCTTCCTTGACGTCTCTCATGTCCAGGTTCCCGCCCGCAAGGGTCTGCCCCGTGGAGGACGTGGTGACCTCCCGTTCCGGGGCGACGCCGATGCAGCCGATCATGGGCTGCAGGTCCCACAACGGCTCGCCGTACAGGAACGCCCGGCCGTCTCGAGTGGTCCCGCTCGGGCCCGGCCGGTGCTCGATTATCCTCACCGTGTATTCGTTGAGGGTCGGCCATCGATGGTCGTTGCCGATGGGCGTCCTGCCGGGTCCCCAGTTCGTGAACCCCTGCGAGTCGACCTCTATTCGTTCTATCGACACCTCCAGCAGGTCGCCCGGCTCGGCGTCCTTGATGTAAACGGGACCGCCCATGGGGTTGCCAAGGGCCGGTGTGTAGTTCCTCCTGGGCGAGTAGGGCAAACGCTCCGCCGCGTCCTCGGAGCGCACCTCTCCTATCCCGGCGTCCTCCGTCTCGATCACGAAACTCTCACCCTGTTCAACGGTGAAAACCGGCGCCTTCACGGCGAATTCGTATTCGAGGGCGTCTTGTCTTCGTATGGTCTGCATTTCCTGCTGCCTCTTTAATGATGGTGTGCGAATATCGGGCATTCCCGGGCATCGGCTATACCTTAATGACCTGCTCCGTCATTTTCTTTGCTTCGCCGAAATCGATGTCGAAACCCAGGCCGGGTTTGGTGGGCGCGTGGATGTATCCCTCCGCATCGACCATCGGCGCATCCGGGTAGACGCCGGGGTAGATCATATTGTCGAAGCACCCCAATGGCATAGCCAATTCGTAGTAGTCGGCGTTCTCGATTGCCAGCAGGGCGTGAAGGCTCGCAATGCCTCCGCCGAAGTCGTGCGGCTCCATCTTCATGTGGTTCGCCTCGGCCAGGTGCGCCAGCTTCATCACGTCGGTTATGCCGAATGAAGCCGGACCGGCCATAATGTCCATGCAGCGGTGGCGGACCAACTCGGCGTATTCGCGGATATCCTCCACCTTGTCGGCCATGCGCACCTGCACCACCTTGCACGCCGCGGTCAGTTCCGCCAGCCCGACGATGTCCGTCTTGGGCAGCGGGTCCTCGAACCAGAAGAAGCCCAGTTCGTCCAGCACGCGTCCCGCCCACATGGCGTCCTTACGGCTGTAGGGCCCCGGGTAAACCAGCGTATCGATCATCAGCGTGTAGTCGTCGCCCACCGCCTTGCGCACGGCTACGCACAATCGCATGTCGTCTCCGGCCACGCAGTAGGGATGCAGCTTGACGGCCGTGAGGCCCAGTTCCTTGGCTTCCAGCGTCGTTTCCACGAATCGCTCGTCGGTGGCGTGGTGCACCGTGGACCCGTATGCCAGCACCTTCTCGCGGGTTGCGCCGAGGAGCCTGTACACCGGCTCGCCCAGCGCCTTGCCTGCGATGTCCCACAGGCCGAAGTCGAGCACGCCGATCACCGCGCTGGGCCACTGGAAACGGTGTCGCAGCAGGTTCTCGATCTTGCCGCGGTCGAACGGGTCCTGACCCTCGATGTGGTCCCTCGCCACCGGCCAATGGCTTGCAAGCTGCTTGAGGTGTCTGCCTTCGGAGGAGACGACTCCGGCTATCCCTTCGTCGGTAGAAATGACTGCCACACCGTTCTGACGCGTGGGCGCGTTGACGTACTCAGGCGTCTCCTGGTGGTGGTTCGGCCGCGGTTCGAAGAGATGGACTTCGAGCCCTGTGATCTTCATCGTGGTTGTTCTCCTGAGCGGTGTCGATTCACGCCAACGCCTGACGCCGGCCCTGGCATGTGTCAATAGGCCGAGATATCGCAACGGTTTTCGATGATGGGCGAGTTCGTCGATAGCTTATCTGTCTGCTCACGCGGCGCACTTGAAATAGAGAAGCCAATGTTACTGGTGGTTGACAGGTCTGATGTGAGGGAATAACGTCTCCATCGATGGGTTGTTCGACGTAACCCGGCTTTTACACGGCCTAATTTTACGATTGCAATTTGCAAGAACTGGACCACCTACGGTTTTCAAAATTTCACAACTGGGCGCTGCCAGGGAGGCGATTATGAGCAAGCACAAGGCAAGTCGCGGGCGATTATTCCCGACGACGATGTTGGCGCTGCTGACGGCTGCGCTGGCGCTGAGCCTCCTGGCCTGCGGTGGAGACTCAGGACAGAAAGGCACCCTCCGGGTAGCCCTCGAACGCATCGGCCTCCCCCAATTCACTCCTTCCACGGTTACCTGGCCCAACGAGAGCAACCGCTGGAGCTACGGCGCCACCGAAACGCTCCTTGGGCTGAGCGAAGACGGCAGCAGCATCAACCGCCTCGCCAAGTCATGGGAAGTTACGGCTGAGGGCATCACTATCGAGCTTCAAGAGGATGTCGAGTTCCACAAGGGCATGGGCGAATTCACGTCCGCAGACGTCGTATTCAACTATGCGGAGTCCATGAAAGAGGGCAGCCGATTCGTTGACCGTCCGTCACTGATAACGATGTTCGAGCCGTGGCAGGCGGTGGACGACCACACGGTGTTTGTCCCCTGGAAAGACAGGCCCTCTTACTGGTGGATGAAGCACAACTCACCCGCCTGGCCCGGCGTGGTGAACATGTGGAGCAAGAAGTACATCGAGGAGACAGGCGAAGAAAACGTATCCCTTGACGTGGGCACCGGGCCGTTCGAAATGATCGAGTTCCGGGCTGAGGACCGGGTGGAACTCGAAGCGGTGTCGGACCACTGGAGACAGACGCCAGCGTGGGAGGGCCTCGAGGTCCTGGAGGTCCGTGAAGCTGCCACCCGGGTCGCGATGATGAAGGCCGGGGAGGTCGATATCGCCGATATCCCTCTGCCGAACCTGCCCCAGGTGGAGGACGCTGGGACCGTTCGGTCCATGGTTTCTGGCACGATCTTCGAGATCCACCTGGCCGGGCAGTTCTACATCCTGAATAACCCCGTAACCGGCGAGATGGAAACGAACATCTACACGCAGGACGGAAATTACAAGAACGAGGCGTGGCTGGAAGCCCATCCGTGGATCGGAAACATAGAGGACCCGGCGTCCATGGAACAGGCGAGGAAGGTCCGACGCGCCATGGCTATGGCGATCGACAAGGATTCCATCGTCCGAAACGTGCTGATTGGCAAGGGCGCGCCCATCTACGCCACAAGGACCAACACGTCCAGCGAGCACCTTGCGCCGGGGACCCACGAACGATGGGCCGGAGAACTCGGTTACGATCCCGAGGGCGCAAAGGCCCTGCTGGCGGAGGCGGGATACCCGAACGGCTTCAAGACCGACTTCTTCAACGTTTCCGGCGCCCGACCCCTGCAACAGGAGATCGGGACGGCGGTGATTCCGATGCTGCGAGCCGTCGGGATCGACGTCAACGAGCAGCGGGTTGAGTGGTCATCCATCGCCGGCAAGAGTTCGAAGGGCGAGGTCGCCGCTCCGCTCATGATCGGCGGCAGCAGGGAAGTGTGGCCGATCACGTTCAGGGCGGGTCCTCCGCTCGGTTACGGAGGGTTCGGCTGGTCGCACCAGCGGGTGCTGGATGACCGCGACGTGATGCTGTTCTCGCCATCGGTCGAAGCCATGGCCGAGGCAGGACGGGCCCACGTCGAGTTCCTGTTCGAGCAGCAGTTCACGGTCCCGGTCGTAGAGGCCAATCGTGTCTTCGTTGCCGGGCCCAACATCGGCGACTGGTGGCTCATGGCAGGACCGGGAGGCCACATAAACAACTTCGAGTACGTGCAACACGCCGAGGATAACGGCGGCTAGCATCCGACTTACAGCCCCGCGCCTGAAACCGCAGAGAGCACGTCGGCTTAGTGGATCGGCCGTATGGGCAGGGGCATACAATACCGGCCCGTCGCTACTCACCCGCGACGGGCCGGTTTCTCTGCCGGGCGAGCGCATCTCGACGAAGCTGTGAAGCGCCCGCCACATCCCTCTCCTGGCGTGAGAGGGGGTCATGCAAAAGTCACGGAAGGGAGAAATTCGTTGAAGGCGAGGCATAACCTCCGATGCCCCGAATGGGGGCATGGCCTTCCTGCCCTTCTCCCACCTCAGCAGCCTGCAAGGCGCAGGCGGGGAGCGGCCGACGGTTGACCCGCTTTCTCATGATGCGGTTGGCCATGACCGTGGCGACCCTGTTCGCCGTCTCGGTCCTGGTGTTCAGTGTTGCCCGCATACAGGGAGACCCGCGGGTCCTGCTCCTGGCAGACCAGTTCGGCGGGATCGATCCGGTGCAATGGGAGGCCATGGGCAAAGACCTCGGGCTGGACAAGTCCCTGGTCCACCAGTACGTCATCTTCCTGGGCAAGATACTGCGCGGCGACCTTGGACGATCAGTCTGGCACGCCAAGCCCGTCGGTTCGATCATTGCGGATCGGCTTCCGGCCACGTTGCAACTTGCCCTCGCCGGGCTGGCTTTCGCGGTTGTCACCGGCTTGCCGTTAGGCGTCTTGGCGGCGGTGAAGCGCGGCACTATCTGGGACCAGATCGCCCGCGGCTTCGCGTTGATCGGACAGGCTGCGCCCAGCTTCTGGATAGGCATACTGCTCATCTTCGTCTTCGGCGTGACCATCAACCTGCTGCCGACGTCGCGAAAGGGGGACATTACGCACTTCATCATGCCGGCCATCGCCGTGGGCTGGTTCGGCGCGGCGGGGCTGGTGCGCCTCATCCGCTCGGCGATGATCGAGGCGCTGGACTCGGAATTCGTGAAGTTCGCCAGGGCAAAGGGAGTGATGCGGGTGTGGACCATTTGGAAGCATGCACTTCGTAACGCGCTCATTCCCCCACTGACGTTCGCCGGACTGCTGATTGCGGCGCTGCTGACGGGTTCCATCGTCGTCGAAACCGTCTTCGCCTGGCCTGGCCTGGGGCTCCTGGCCGCCAGTTCCGTATACAACCTCGACTATCCGCTGACCCAGGGAATAGTCCTGTTGTTCACCACCTTCTACGTGGTAGCCGCCTTCGCCGTAGACGTCATCTATGCGCGGGTGGACCCGCGCATCCGGTACGGGTCATGAGGGACGCAAGCGCTCCCAGTCCCAGTTCCCCGACCGAGCCCATGGCCGGAGGCCCGGCGGGAGCGGCGAGCGCCGGCATTGTCCTCTTCCAGCGCGCTGTGCGATTCACGCGCCGGTGGCCGCTGTTTTCTGGCTCGATACTCCTGGTGTTCGTCGTCGTGGGGATCGCGGCAACCTGGCTTACGCCCCAGGACCCGAACGCTGCGGTGCTCGACGATCGATTCTTGCCTCCCATCTGGTCGGAGGACGGCTCGGGCAAGTTTCCGCTGGGCGCCGACCATGTGGGTCGCGACATCCTGAGTCGGCTGATCGTCGGCACCCGTACCTCCCTCATAATTGCCGCCATCTCCCTCTCCGCCGGGGCCCTTCTGGGTGTCGGGCTGGGGCTGGTCTCGGGCTACGTGGGCGGCTTCATAGACGAATTAATCATGCGCACAGCAGACATCGGCGCGGCATTCCCGCTGATACTGCTGGCCCTGGCGCTCGTGGCGGCCCTTGGCCAGAGTTTCCAACTCCTCGTCATAATCCTCATCTTCTGGGTGTGGACCGCGTTTGCGCGCCAGGTACGGGGCGAGGCCCTTCAGACCAAGGAACAGGACTTCGTCGCCTTGGCCCGCGTGGCGGGCGCGTCCAAACGGCGGATCATCCTCAGGCATATCCTTCCCGCCACGGTGAACACCATCATCGTTCTGGCCACGCTGCGCGTGGGCCTCGTGATTATCGTCGAGGCGTCCCTAAGCTTCCTGGGCGCCGGAGTCCCGCCGTCCACGCCGACGTGGGGACTGATGGCGGCAGAGGGCCGGCAATACATCGACTCCGCTTGGTGGGTCACCTTCTTCCCGTGCATGTCCATCATGGCGGTCGTCCTCGCGCTCAACTACCTGGGAGACTGGCTGAGGGATTCCCTGGACCCCCGCCTGCGGCAGTTATGAGGTTCCCGCGAGGGCAACCAGGACGCATAAAGTCTCCGTGTACGCATCGCGAGAACATTTGGACAAACATGAAGCGGTCAAAATTTCAGAAGGCGCTAATCGGTGGAGGGATCGCCGCCACCCTGTTGGCGTTGGGCCTTTACCTCTCGTTTGGGGTTGAGACCAACACGGGTGATGGCGTCGTCGAGCCTCTCGACGAATACACCAAGGCACAGCTACGCGGGACAGGCCTGGGATTCATCGCGGAAACCGGCCGTATAGTGACCAACCCAAGCGGGCATCGCGAAATCATCTGGGACCCACCGCAACTGCCGACGCTCGAAGAATCGATCCGGGTGCACGCGGAAGCGGCAGAGAAAGGCGATACGGACCTTATCCTGTATTGCACGGATGAGTTGTCTGAGTACTTGAAGGCCCAGAAAGAGCTATCAGGCGAGTCGGCTGCGCAAGGCGATTCCAACATATTGCCTACATGCCAAGGGATTCCCGGCAGGATTGTTAAAGGTCCCAATAGGACGCGAGCGCAGCGTCCCTAAAACTAGGTCCACTGGGTTACTTCGACGACGGATCATCGATTAGCGGCGGCCCCTCCGGCGGCGGGGCCTCTTCGATCACGTCTTCCGGTTCAGTCAGCGGGAGCCGGATGCTCCTGAATACGGCCACAGCGATTCGTTGCTGCTCCGGTGTAAGCCCTTCGCCAACAACGTGAAAGTTGGGGCCATCATCCCGGTTGAAGAAAACGCCGGTGTACCCGGCGCCGGCGTCCATGGAAACAAGTAGGCTGGCTCCAACGCCACCGATTTCTTCGTAACCCACACCGTAGTCGCTGGGTGGATCGCGGGTCGGAGACAAACTCCAGCGGCGACCGCCGAAATCGAATTCCAGCCGTACCTCATCCCCGACGATTTCACCCGAAACTTTGCCTGGGTGGGGGCCGAGACCCTCGAGCACCCTCAATTCCCATCCAGGAGGAAGTTGCAGGGAGAACGGACGCCGGCTCGGTCACTCCGGTCCTTCGACCACCCGCCAGTCCTCCGCCGGCTTTGTCTCCTCAGCGGAGAACGGGACGGGTCTGGTTACGCTCACCCGCTTTCCGGTGTGCCCATCGATGACGGTACGGTCTCCCAGCGGTTCTTGAAGATGGACTACAACCCCGTCTGCGCATCCGGGACTACCGTGGAATGGCCTTGTGAAGGCGATTACTTTGACCTCCACAACGTCGTCCGTCTCCCGCAACGACGTCACTTTCGGCCCCCCTAGGCATACGCTGACGCCAAGTACGAGCCGTTGTGGATTCTCGGATGAGTAGCCGTAACTCGCTTGTTGCAGCGTTACCGCGCCGCGCCATCCACCTCCGGCGAAGTTCTGCCATGCACAGACGCAGGCCACGAGTCCGGTCACCACAACCACGCCAGTCATGCGCAGCAGATGGGTGAACAGGGAATACCTCGAACCCCAGCCGAGAGTCACAGGGTCACCTTCATTCGACCAGGTCTCACCATGACGTTCAACTCCAGCGACATGACGGGGGTACTGCCCGTGGTCCGCCGAAATCCGGATTTCCGGGCAGCTGAGGCAGTCATTCAACTGTCCTGACGTTCACCGTTTGGCCGGAGCGACCGTCAATGACATTCCGGCCTGCGAGCGGATATCCAAGTTGGACGTCGACGTAGTGCTGGCACTCTGCCTCCCGCGGAAATGTGGAGAAGGCTTCCACCTCTACCTTTATTCCAACGGCCGACGGCTCGAACCTGGATTTCCTGACGAACGCGTAGCAGGAGTCGAGAATGACTCTGAGTCTGTCCGGCGGGTGGAACTCCGCTTCCTTGACACTCGCCTCGCCGTACATCGCGCCCCCGCCGAAGTCGATCCACACATAGACACTGGCTGCAACGACCGCCAGCGCAGTCACGACAGCGGCCGCGAGGATTTGCCGCCCTGGCCGGCCGGACAAGAATCCTCTCGTAGCGAGCCTGGTTGTCATTTGGTCACTCAAAGGGGGAAATAATTTGCCTTTGCCATCATTCGGACTCGGAACCTGCCGCAGCAGCGAAGTCCTCTCCCACCACCCAGTACCCACCCGAGCAGGCGGGCGATATCTCCCGCAGCCCAGTGTGGTCCATCGCCTCCTGATAGGAGATCGAAACGGCGCTGAACTGGACCTCATCTCCGACGCGGGCGACGACCCGATCAGTCCCATCGACTATCCCGGCAACTTCGTCGTCCAGGTCCAGAGCAAATGTCTCCGGCCAGACCAGCAGGTAGCGTCCTCCCGGCATAATCACGCGGTCTCTTAAGCGCACCACCTCATCGACCATTAGACATCTATGTTCCACAATCAAGTTGCCGGTGAACCGCTCCATCCCCTCGTCAGTCCCCAGCGTGCCGTCCTGCTTGGGAAAGTAGACCTCGACGTCAGGAAGGACCTTGATGGAATGCATGCCGAATGTGCCCCCAGGACAATCCCCATAACCAGAACTGCTATATCCGCCGCCGCCGGCAATCCTGTCTCCAACTTTGGCGACAGTTCGCCCCGCCCCGTTACGGACCTGGACAACACCGTTTTCGACATGAGGCTCGAACCCGGCGGGCCATTTGATGGTGTAGTCACCCAGACGTAGGCACTGACCATCCAATCTCAACTCACCGACGCCTGCTGCCATCAGTAGCTCCCGGAAAACCGAGATGTCAGTCTTTTGCCGGGGAAAGAGGACTTCCGGTTCTGACAATTGCAGTTCGGTGGGCTCGTTGTTCGGATCGAACGCGGAAACCTCATCGCCCACCAACAAATAGGGCTCCTCGCATTTCTCGGACATCCCCCGCACGAGGCCTTTGTTGTGGGCCTCCTCATAAGAGACGGTCGCTCGGCTGATACGGATGTGGTCTCCCACGCGCGCGGTGACCCGCCCGGTCTCATCCACTATCCGCACAGCATGGTGTTCGGTATCCAAGGTGAATGCGTCTGGCCATATGAGCAACCAGGTTGAGGCGGGACTGTTCAGATCCGCGGGGACTTCAGCGCGCAGGCACTCACCGTCGAGGACAATTCGTCCGGCAAAGTAGTGCCCACCGTTATCCGTGCCCAGCGGCGCGTCGTGTGGCGGGAAGTGAACTTCCGGGCCTTCGATGACGGGCGGATTGGCGGGCTCACCGGGACCGATGGCGACTACCTCTCCACCGACCAGCCAGTAGGGGCCTGAGCAGTCCTCGGACAACCCATCTATCCGTCCGCCGTCCCGCGCCTCCTCGAATGACACGTGAGCGCGGCTGAATCGAACGTCATCACCCGCGTGCGCAGCAATCCGGCCGTCCGCATCGATTACACGCACAACCCCGTTCTTCGTGTCGAATGTGAAACTGGCGGGCCAGATGAGCAGCAGCGATGAAGCGCGCAAGCACCCATCCTCCAGGGTCAGTTTGCCAACAAACCTCTCGCGCCAATAGTCCGCCGCCGCTACGTAATGCTGCGGGAACATGACGTCGACCGTCTCACCGCCGACATCAACTCCGTCGCCAGTGTCCTGGCCGCCGATGCATCTGACGGCCAGCAGGACAACTAATATGCTCATGAGAAGGACCTGTAAGACGATCGGCCGGGTGCCGGTCGTGGCCCGTACGGAGCCAGGTGAGTCTTGAGTGTGGCTCGACATGGAATCTCTCAACGCGGCGAGTGATCCTTCGCTATGGCGACTCGGAATCCGACACAACAGTAAAATCCTCTCCCACCACCCAGTACCCACCCGAGCAAGCCGGCGTTATCTCCCGCAGCCCAGTGTGGTCCATCGCCTCCTGATAGGAGATCGAAACGGCGCTGAACTGGACCTCATCTCCGACACGGGCGATGACCCGGCCATTTGCGGAGACTATGCCAGCAATCTCATCGTCCAGGTCCAGCGCGAATGTGTCCGGCCAGATTGGCAGGTATCGTCCCCCCGGCATGATCACACGGTCTCTTAAGCGCACCACCTCATCGACCATTAGACATCTATGTTCCACAATCAGGTTGCCAGTGAAGCGCTCCATCCCCTCATCAGTCCCCAGCGATCCGTCCTGCCTGGGGAAATAGACCTCGACATCCGGCAGGACCTTGATGGAGTGGATGCCGAATGTGTCCCCTGGGCAGTCTCCGTAGCCAGAACTTTTATGTCCGCCGCCGCCTGCGATCCGGTCTCCAACCCGAGCAATGACTCGACCCGCCCCATTGCGGACCTCGACCACGCCCTGTTCGACATGTGGTTCGTACCCGGCGGGCCAAATGATTGTGGTGGCCCGTTCGTCGCCTCGTCCCAGGCTGAGGCACTGCCCGTCCAGGACAAGTTCACCGATAATCGCCGCCTGCGGATAGGCCCGGGAAGTCGTTAAGGTCTTCCGTCGGGGAAATACTATGTCCGGGTCCGACCACCGCAATTCGCCGGGTTCATTGTTTGGATCGAAGACAGAAACCTCGTCTCCGACCAACAAGAACGGCCCCTCGCAGTCCTCAGACATCCCCCGCAAAAGGCCTTGTTCATGGGCTTCCTGGTATGAAATCGTGGCGCGGCTGACACGAATGTAGTCATCAGCGATTGCGGCGATTTCTCCATCATCGCCCACTATCCCTATTGCCTCGTCTTCCGCGCTGAGGGCGGAACCGGTCGGCCAGATGAGCAGGATCGATGCACCGGGGCTGTTGGCATCAGGTGTGGTTTCGGCCCGCAGACACCCCTCGTCCAGGACCAACCTTCCAGCGAAGTAACTCCCTCCGTCGTCTGTCCCCAGCGGTGCGTCATGCTGCGGGAAAGTTACCCGAGGGACTTGGTCGGCGACTGGGGTCGGGGCATCGCTCTGCGGCAGGTTCGCTGTGTGGGTCTCAGCTTCTGCGACCGCCGTTGCTACGGGGTGTGTTGGTTCAACGACAAGAGTCTGAACGTCTGCTTTGCCGCCGCTGCAACCCACGACAAGTGCTACCGCAAGTCCGACGAAAAGGGCACGTAGAACCGCGGGCCGAATGCCGGTCAAAACCCGGCCGGGCCCAAATGAGCCTCCAGTTGGGCTCGCGGGACAGTTGTTCATAATGTCGGCCTTCTTTAATCGTCTACGTGACCGGCACTAGCATCACAGATGCCGGGATTATCGCCGGGCAAGTCACGCGCTTTTCGCCTGTTGCCTATCGGTATAGACGCCGAGTGGCCCACAAAGGTTCCCGTACCCGACCCCATCGGGCGCCCACGAGAGACGCCCCTACAGAAGGCCGTCATAATGTTGGAGGCGGCGGCGCTTGAACTAGATCCCCGGTTCAGCCCGCATGCGGTAGTGGTGGTTCTCTTCCCCTGTAACCTGGAATCCCAGCCGTTCGTAGAGGCGTCGGGCCCCCGTGTTCGTATTCATTACCCACAGCTCGACGGGGACGCCTCTGGAAAGGACCTCACGGATGAGGCCCGTGCCGATTCCCCGCCCCTGGAACTCCGGGATGATGTAAGCCTGCGCTATGTACAGGTGGTCATCTTCTTCTCTGACCCCCAGGAACCCGACCACGAGGTCGACGGACATGACAACCTGCGTCGTCTCAGCGTCGAAGTTCTTGCGGAAACGCGCTTCCTCCCGCGCGTCGTCCCAGCCCCGCACCTGCTCGATGTACTCCCGCAAAACGAGGTTGCGGATACTGAGTAGGCGATAGAAGTCCCCCTCAGTCGCTTTTCGGAGATCGAACTCCGTCATCGCCTAGTCTGGCGTTTCCGCGTAGGCCGCAACGTCGACTGCCGGCGGTACCTGGGCTGGAAGTAGAGCTGCTCGAAGTACGTGCCCGGCTCCCACTTGTGCATCTGCGGCTCGGTCCTCTTTGGCCCGGGTGAATTGCCGCTGCTCGGGTACTTAGCGATCGCTTCCTCGATGATGTCCACGCCCAATCCTGGCCTGTCCGGCACGCGAACATGGCCGTCGATGGTCGGCGGGTGGTGGTCGATGACCTCGTACCGCACCGGGTCGTCGAACTCGACCCGTTCGAGGGCCAGCGCGTTCGGTATAGACGCCATGACGTGCAGCGCGGCGTACTCCCCGACCGGACCAAGCGTGCCGGAGTGCGGCGCGACCGTGATGTAGTGCGCCTCGGCCATGGCGGCCAACTTCTTCAACTGCGATATGCCGCCGACGCGACCGGCGTCCGGCTGGATCACGTCGACTAACTCCTGTTCGATGTGCTCCCTCAGCCCCCATATGTGGGAGTGACGCTCACCCACCGCAATCGGCACGTCCACGTTGTCCTGCAACCTCGCCAGCGCCTTCAGGTTCTCCGGCGCAACGGCGTCCTCGTAGAACGCCACGTTGTACGGCTCCAACGCCTTGCCCAGGATGATGGCGTCCTTGGCAGTCAGCCAGGGCGGAGGCCCGCACTCCACCATGATGTCCATTTCGTCGCCGACCGCCTTCCGCACCTCCTCGACCGCCGCAACCGACTCAACACCCTGCCCGGTCTTGACGGCCGTGTAGCCCATGTCCTTCAGTTCCAGCGCGCGTTCGCCGACCGTCACGCCGTCCGGACCGCTGTCGATTCCCATCTTGTAGCGAAACGCGTGGCCGTACACGCGCACGCTGTCCCGCACCTTGCCGCCGAGCAGGTTCCATACCGGTGTGCCGAGCGCCTTGCCCTTGATGTCCCAGAGCGCCATTTCGATCCCGTTGATAACGCCCGATCCCACCACGCCGGTCATGCCGTGACCCATCATGCCGACGTAGAGGATTTGCCAGATTCTCTCGATGTTCATCGAGTCCTCGCCAATGACCATCGGAGATATGTCGTCGACTGCGGCCTTGATGACCGCCGGCCATCCGCTGCTTTCGCCAACGCCGGTTATCCCCTCGTCGGTGTAGACCTTGACGAACAGCCAATTGCGGGGTGTGTTCCCGACACCCATCAGGAACGTCTTAACTTCTGTGATCTTCACTTGTTCGCCTCATTGGTTTTAGCCGGTCGGGTGGACTCGGCGCGGCGCGGGGAGTGGAGTCAGTTTATTGGGCCGGACACAAGGCGCAAGGCGCGGGCCGTTTGCCACGCCGCCAATTCGTAGTAAGTTGGGGCTATGACATCGGACAGCACACACGATGGAGTACCCCAATGGCAGACGTGACAGTCAACATCTACGACAACGGCCCGTATGAAATCTCCGGCCCGATAACCCTGAAGGACAACGACGGCAACGAGTTTTCAGTCGAGGGCGACCAGTACCTGTGCCGCTGCGGCAGTTCGTCCAGTAAGCCGTTTTGCGACGGCACCCACAGGAAGGTCGGGTTCGAAGACCAGGCACGCGCCGGGTGATCCCTGTACGCGTCGCGCCCCCGGCGCTCCTGGAGTAACACCGTGACAGACATGAAAGCCGACACTTCCGCCGAGACGTTGGCGCAGGTCATGGCCGCCCACGCCGCGTTTATGTGGGGTCAGTCCCGGTCCGAGGACTTGCATGGTCCCCTCGTTCGGACCGTCCAGGCGGTCCTGGACGTCCGGCGACGATTGCCAGGACTCTACACCGAACCCGGCTGTTACCCGGCGGCCGACCCCGGCGAAACGACGACCCAGAAATGACCGCTCCATACCGCCTCGGCGTCTCGGAGTCTGCCGAACAAATCCGCAGCGGCGACCTGTCCCCGGTGTCGCTGGCCGAGTCGCTTCTCGGGCGAATCGACGCTCTTGAACCCTCGTTGCAAGCCTGGGTAACGATCGACCGGGAGCAGGTCCTCAGCGCGGCCCGCGAGCGAGAACGAGAAGCGGAGCAGGGGCGATTCCGGGGCCCACTGCACGGCGTTCCGGTCGGCATAAAGGACATCTTCTACACGAAGGGGATGGCCACCACCGCCTGTTCGCGCATCCTGGCCGATTTTGTGCCGGAATACGACTCCCCCTGCGTCGCTAAACTTAAGGCAGCCGGAGCGATAGTCCTCGGCAAGGCCGTTACCACAGAGTTCGCGGCCAGCGATCCCCCGCCCACGCGCAACGCCTGGAATCCGGCCCACACGCCGGGCGGTTCCAGCAGCGGGTCATCCGTGGCGGTCTCAACCGGCATGTGCGCCGCGGCGTTGGGCTCCCAGACCGCCGGCTCAGTTTGCCGCCCCGCTTCGTTCAACGGCGTAGTCGGGCTGAAGCCCAGCTACGGCCGCATCAGCCGACGCGGCGTGGTGGCTTATAGCTGGTCCCTGGACACAGTCGGGGTCATGTCCCGCAGCGTCACCGACGCCGCGGTCATGCTGCAGGCGATGGCCGGCCACGATCCGCAGGACGACGGTTCCATGCCCGAACCCGTCCCCGACTACCTGGAGCAGGTGAATTCCCTGGAACGTCCGCCCCGCATAGGCATCATCCGGGACTTCTTCTACGACCGCTCCACTGCAGAGGTGCGGGAACACACGGAAGCAGCGGTGCAAAAACTTGCCGCCGCCGGCGCGGTCACCGAGGAGATCAGCCTGCCCGCCAGCTTCGACTCCGCCCACGCCTGTCAGAGCGTCGTAAGCAACGTCGAGGCCGCCGCATTCCACGAGGAGTATTTCCGCGAACGAGCCGACGAGTACGGGCCGGGATTCCGCTCCAGCATCGAAATGGGCATGCTCATACCCGCGTTGACTTACGTGCAGGCGCAACGATTGCGCCGCGAATTCCGCCAGGACATGATCGCGGCCCTGGCATCCGTCGACGCGGCCTTGATGCCGACGACAACCGCCCCCGCGCCGGCGGACCTGGCCACCACCGGCGACCCGGTGTTCCAGGTCCCCTGGACCAGCGCCGGGCTGCCATCCATCACCCTGCCGTCCGGTCTGAGCGCATCGGGGTTGCCGTTGGGCATCCAACTGGCAGGTCAACCGTTCACGGAAGGCAGCCTCTTGGCCGCGGCCCGCTGGTGCGAGTCGACCCTGGGCATCGAACTCTGGCCGCCGGACTATGCATGAGTACCGGCGATCGAGCGGTATGGCAATGTAACGGGCACTCATACCGATGAATTCATTGAGTGGAGGGACAGAATGACGCCGACCAATCACCGAAAACGCGGGCCGCTCAGCCGCGCCGAACTAAGGGCGCGCATCGATAAACATCCGCGTGCGCCTCTCGCAGCCCTGCCAACACCCCTGGAAGAGATGCCCCGGCTGACTGCCGAACTTGGCGGACCGCGTCTCCTGGTCAAGAGGGAAGACCTGACCGGCCTGGCATTTGGCGGCAACAAGGCGCGGCACTACGAGTACGAACTGCCCCACGTGCGGGACGAGGGGTACGACGCCATGATCAATGTCATGGACTACCACTCCAACAACGCGCGCATGACCGGGGCGGCCGCGAACAAGTTCGGCATGCGCTACGTGCTCGTCCTCAAGAACGCGAAGGGGCGGCCGGTCCAGGGCAACCTGCTGGTCGACCAGGTGCTTGGGGCCGAGGTCCACCTGCTCGACGAAGAGGAGTCGGACAACGCCATCGAATACGCTCGTTCCCTAAAGGCAAACATGGACGCCGAGGGCCACAAGACCTACCTGCTGCAGGACCACCTGTTCCCCCGGATCGTGGGCATGGTCGGGTTCGTCGGCGCCGGCCTGGAATTGCAGGAGCAGTTGGAGGCGAAGGGAATCGAGAAGGCCCACGTCATCGGAGTAGCCGGGCGCAGCCTGTGCGGGCTGATGTTGACCTCGTTGAACCTCGGGCTGGACTGGCGATTCACCGGCGTGACGGTCAACTACGACATGCCGCTGGGCGAGTACATCTTCCAGCACTCTGGGGACATCCAGGACCTTCTCGACCTGCCCGTGACTTTCAGCGACGCGGACATGACGGTCCTCGACCAGTACGTCGGCGAGGGGTACGGTGTTCCAACGCAGGAGGTGATCGACGCGATTCACCTCACGGCACAGACCGACGCCATCATGCTGGACCCGAACTACACCGGGACTGTTATGGCTGCCCTGATCGACCAGGTGCGAGCCGGCAACCTCGACGTCTCGGAGCCCGTAGTCTTCCTGCACACAGGCGGACTACCGGCGTTCTTCACCTACGCAGACGACTTGCGAATCGACGGGTCAGGCTGACCGCGTATTCCGCTCGATAGAAGGGCCCTTCGCCCACTTGGCTACGTAGACCGCGACTTATCGACCGGTGCCGTACCATCACCGGCCTCAGCGAGCCTGCGCGCCTTCATCGCCTTGCGGGACTGCAGGACGAGCCATCCCGCGCCGGCGAGAAAGGCCACGACGATGAGGCCCAGTACGGCGGTGCCGTATGGCACGCTGGCGCCGCTGCCCCTAACCCGCGGTTCGACCTCCAGAACGCCCTCAGTTGCGACCAGGTTGCCTGCGACCGTGACCTCTACGTCTATAACCCACGCCCCTTCGTCGTTGAGCGGGATTTGCGAAATGTACTTGGTGAGGTCGGCGGGCGAATTGAGGGCCGGGCTGTAGAGACGGCGGCCTCCGTCCGGCGGAGTCCCGAAGATCGAGACCCTCGCGTCGGTAACCCATTCACGCGTAGCGACGTCGCGCACGGTTATAACGAGCCGCTGTGGTCCGACTACCGACCGCGCGCCGGTGACGGCTACGACGATCTCGTAGTCACCGGCCACCGAGTTGACTATCACCTGCCTGGGTGACTCTTCCTCGGACTGTGCGTTAACCCGATCAGCCTGCCATAATCCGGCCCATAATGCGCCGAGGATCAACAGAGCAGCCAGGCCCGGCGCAGTCACCCCGCCCCGGGACGGTCTTATTAAAGCCTTGATCAACTCGCTGTCAGTTCTCCGTCGGCCATCGCCCGCTTGCGCGTCACGTCTTACCGGGGCCCCGCGTTGAAATTCAAAGTCAACCTGGGCGCCGTGCTTACGGCGGTGATGGTCGTTCTCCTAATCGTTGGCCTGGCGACGATGCTCGCCGCGTGGGGTGAAGTCCGAGAGGCGATCACTGGCGCACGGCCGGGTCCCTTGTTGCTGGCGCTCCTTGTCTCTGGCGCCGCATACGCCACTGTAAGTTTACGTTTCGCGACGTTCAGCCGCGTGTTCAAGATCCACGTCCCGTTCCTGTTGCTTTGGCAGGTCGGCTACGTCGCCACATTGCTGGGCCGAAACGTCGTGGGCGGCGGCACCGTGGGGATCATGTTGATCATGGCTGTGCTGAAACGCCGGTCCATCCCCTTGTCGAGAGGGGCGACTGTGTCTCTCGTGCAGTCCTACGTGAACCTGCTCATTGCGTTGGCGTTGCTTCTTGCCGCGGTGGGTTACGCGGTATTTGGCGGGCTGTTGGGAAGCGTCCACAGCGGTGCCTTGTACGTCACTATTGCTGTCCTGTCGTCATTCGCCGCCGCCTCTGCGTTTGCGCTTTTTGGCAGACGCTTCAGGTCCTGGCTGATCGACTGGCTGGTAGCCACCGTCCAGCGGTGGACCGGCAGGAACTTCGAGGATTTCGGCGTCCAATTTTCCGACTCGGTCGACGAGGGCATGAGGGCCCTCCGGAACGACGTCGGCCGCATGGCGGCAATCGTGCTGATGCTGGGAATCGAGTCCGCGCTCACCCTGTTATCCCTCTGGCTTTGCTTTGAATCGGTCGGACAGGCGCCGGATCTCGGAGTGTTGCTCGCCGGTTACGGCATTGGACTGGCGATCGGCATGGTCTCCCTCATCCCCGGCGGTCTGGGAGTCCAAGAGGGTTCGATGGCAGGCGTATACGCCTTCCTGGGTATCCCGCTCAGCGAGGCGGTGGCCGTGGCGACGCTGTTCCGGGCGGTGCATTACTTCGTGCCATTCCTGGCAAGCCTGCTCCTCTATCGCGAGATGCTCCGAAGAGGCGTTGGCGAAGAGACCGGCGCGACGGAAGTAGCGGTGGCCAGGCGGGAGCCGGGGAATCCGCAGCCGGGTTCGTGAGGCGTGTCCGGCACACCGGAGTCGCCCGTACGGGATTATCTATCCCGAGTAGATGAGATCCGCGGGCTGCTTCAACTGGGTAGCGGCCCTAAACGTAGGGGCGGTTCGTGAACCGCCCTTGTGTTTGACGCGGTTCGTCTCGCCAATTCTGAATGGTTACGTAGCGGGGTGGGCGGTCAGCAGTCGATTGGACGCTGTCGGCGGAGTTGAGCGCCGGCGCCTAGTTCAGCACTCCGCAGGCGATGCGACCTCCGGCTCCTCCGATAGGCTGGGTGATGTGGTCATCGCGGTTCTCGTGAATCACGATGGCAGACCCGTCGTCGTCCATCAGCATGTCTGGATCAACCAGGGCCGTAAATAATTCGGCCTGCACGGTACCATCAGCGGTGGCGTAGATATTGGCAAGGTCGCCGTTGTCCGGGCCGTCGGGGTTGAGCAGCCCGTGCTGGCGGTTGTCCACGTTGATGTGTCCGCCTGACGCCTTAAAGTCGGGCATGCACGTCCCGACCGAGTGGATGTGGATACCGTGCGGGCCAGGTTCGATGCCCTCAACCATGACGGTCACCAGGAATCCCCCTGAGCCTTGCTGCATGACGACAGTGCCTATGGGGTCGCCCTCCACGTTTCGCATCTCGGCGGTGTAGCGCGCGTCCCCCCAACTGCCGCCATCGTTGCTGCACGCCGCAACCACAAGGACCAGC
Organism: Dehalococcoidia bacterium; assembly: GCA_965220275.1. Taxonomy (GTDB): domain Bacteria; phylum Chloroflexota; class Dehalococcoidia; order Lucifugimonadales; family Lucifugimonadaceae. Next base: position 287,386 of record CBDCPN010000009.1, read on the forward strand.
GCAAATGGCACTGTCAAAACGAAACAGAGGTTCCTTATCTTCGTCTGCATTGTGATTTCACTTCTTTAGGCGTCGCCCTCATAGAGCAACAGGAAACGCTGATGAGAACGCTTGGCCGGTTATTCCGCAGGCGCGCCCCGGCGTTGGTCACCTTGGCGCTACCTGGGTAATTTTAATGTTTTCAACCTGGTGCATGAAGACCTGAGTTGAAATGGCGAATTCTTCTGCAAGATCGTCCAACTCTTCGGTGTCTGCTCAGCACGCACCGCAATGCAGCCGCACCGACGACCACCATCCGGGGCGGCCCGGCGGCGGCTAGGCCAAAGGTGTAAGCCACTCGCCTCATCTCATCGCGGGCGGCCCGCTCCTTGCAAAAGAACTCATCCTACCCGGCGTTCCGCCGTCGCAATCATTTGCATGGGCCCTGCTTGAGAGCTACAACGCGAATGTTCACTCGAAAGTTCTTGAGATTAGGAAGTTTGGCGGGCCCGAGATGACTAGAACATCCGGCCTCTACCTTAATCATTAGAGTAACGCCCTAATTGGCCGGACAACGTGTCATCCCGAGCGAAGCCGAGGGATCTGAGACGGTCGTCTCCTACCCACCCTCGATGCCCATCGCGAACCGTGCGCAGTGACGACCAACCGGCAGGCACCACCGTACTTTCATCCCCTAATGCGGCCTTAACAAGGCCGTGGTGATTCTTGACGATATGGCGGACCGGCGTAGCCAAGCATTACTGGCACGGGGACTCAGCCGCCGTAAGCAGGAACAGCGCCTCAAGGCGTCAGGAAGTTATGAATTCAGCCTTACAAGGTCGGAAATGTGGAATATAGGGGACGGTAGGTGGCGCCGTCTTCGCGATGTGGCTGGGCAGGCTCGGTGCCGCGGCAGACGACAGGTTGAATTGCCTGGCCGGCGGCTATTGTTCCGTCGTCTGCGCCTAATCGCAGAACTTCAGGCCCGTATCGCCGATGTCGGTGTGATAGGCGGAAAGCGATGCCAGTTCGTTGGGTAGGCAACCGGTCAGTTGATTGCCGCTGATGTAGAGATAGCTCAATGTGGGCAGGTCGCCAATCCAACCGGGCACGTCGCCGCTCAACCTGTTGTCATCAAGGTATAGGTCCCACAGTCTGGTCAGACCGCTCAGGTCGGGAATCGGACCGGTCAACTGATTCTGCTGAAAGTTGAGGCTCGAGAGCGTGGACAGATTCCCCAACTCGGCGGGAATTTGGCCGGTCAGGCGATTGCCTGAGAGGTTCAGGGTGTGGAGCTTGGGAAGGCTGCCCAGTTCAGCAGGGATTGGGCCTTCCAATAGGTTGTGACGGAGGTAAATCTCCCCCAGGTTGGTTAGCTTGCTCAAATCCGGCGGAATGCGTCCCGATAGCTTATTGTCGGCGAAGTCCAGGTATTTGAGTGTGGACAGGTTTGTCAACTCAATGGGGATTGGCCCTCTCAATCCATTGGTTTTGAAGAACAGGTACTCGATGTTGGGCAGTTTGCCAAGCTCTGGGGGGATTGACCCCCTCAGGTGGTTCGTATTGATGAACAGATGCCGGAGGTTCGTCATGTTGCCCAGCTCGCCGGGTATGGAACCCCTCAGCGGGTTATCCCCCATATACAGCTTTTCCAAGTTGGTCAGGTCGCCCAGTTTGGCAGGGATCCGGCCCTCCAACAGGTTGACGTGGAGAAAGAGCTCAACCAGGTTGGTCAGATTGCCCAACTCAGCGGGTATATTGCCCCTTAACCCGTTGTTGTGCAGGTCCAGAAGAGTCAGCTCGCTCAGATTGCCCAACTGGGCAGGGATAGTACCCTTGAGCGCAGACCCGCCGTGAACGAATTGGCCCACAAGCACCAGTTTGATCACCCGCAGCGGCGAACCTCCGAGAGTGACGCCGGTCCAGCTTTCCAGAGCGGTGGAAGCATCCCAGTTCGTCAGAACTTCGTCAGTCGGGTCCAGGACGGTCCTGGATGCCCAGAGCGCCTCGCAGTCCAACCGCAACGCGATATTGTTCTGGTCGAGTATGACTGCATCGCTGCTGCACGGCGACGTTGACGTAAGGACAACGGGCGTAGGTTCGACCGCTCGTTCAACCGTGAATCCCTGTTCGGCGCCTAACCCGCACCCGTTGTCGTTGCATGCCTTTACGTTCACCACCCACTCCCCATAGTCGGCTATGGGGATATCCGTATCAGAGAATCGGACCTCCAGTTCCTCGCTCGACCGGTCGCTCGAGTCGGCCGCTTGCCACCGGACCACGTAATGGGTTGCCCCTGCGACGTCTCGCCAGTCCATCGAAACCTCCAGCACGCCGCTTTCCGTGGTGACCAACAATCCGCCGGGACGCGGTGGCGGAGGGTCCCAGTCAGTGTGGAAATAGCCCGTCACCGACGCCGACAGACCGTCGGGGTCGATAGCTGTCAGCGTCACCGTGGTGACCAATGGGTTCGGCACGACCGGGTCCACCGCGCCCCAGTCGCTGTCACCGTCGGCTCTGAAGATCAAAGACCCATTGCTGACATCGACAATCTCCGCCAGCCCACTGCGGCCATCGGTAATTGACGCCGTGTAGGTCAGGTCGTCGCCGTCCGGGTCCGAGAAGATGCCCTCGAATTGCTTGGAGACCTGCGTCCCCCGAGGCGCGTCGGCAGACCCGACGAAGGCGGCGTGCCGCTCGCCACTCTCGTCAACCACCGGCGCCCGGTTCGGCGTCCACTCGACGGTCACCGGGTCCGAAGTGACCGAACCCCCGGCGCCATAGTCCACCGTGATCCGGATCCTCCAGGTCTCGGCAGCCTCGGCTTTATAGGAAAATGAGGCACTCCCCCCGAAAGCGATCCACCCGCCTTGGTGCATCTGCCAACTGTATGACGGCTCGCCCTCTGAGGGTGGGTTGGTTATGGATGCCGTCAGCGTGACCGTCTCGCCGACCTTGGGACTGGCCGGGACGGGCGTGATGGATACTGCCAGATCCTCCACAATAGGCTCCGGCGTGGGTTCTGTTGCCGGCTCCGGCGCCGGTTGAACCCTGAATCGCTGCGCCAGGTGCTTGCCGCAGCCGGCGTCGTTGCATGCTTCCAGCCTCACCACCCACTCACCGTGGCCCTCAACGGTGATGGTAGCTTCTGAGGTCGTTACGTTGATCCCTTCATTCAGTTTGTGCCCCGGTCCGGCCTGCCTCCAGCGCACCAGGTAGTGGGCTGCGCCGTCGCCGTCGTCCCAGCCCACCGAGACGTCCAGCGAGCCCTTCTCGGTGGCGATGCTCAAACCGGTGGGCTGGCCCGGCACGCTCACACCAGGTTCGGGTGTAGGCTCCGGTGTCGGGTCGAGAACGGGCTTCGGTGCCGGTCCCACCTTGAACCGTTGCGCCAGATGCTTGCCACAGCCGACGTCGTCGCACGCTTCCAGCCTTACCACCCACTCGCCGTGATCCTCAACGGTGAAGGTGGCCTCTGAGGTCGTTACGTTGATCCCTTCATTCAGAGTGTGCCCCGGACCGGCCCGCCTCCAACGCACCAGATAGGAGGCTGCGCCGTCGACGTCATCCCAGTCCAGCGACACGTCGAGTGAGCCGGAGTCGGTGCTGAACTGCAATCCGCTCGGCTTGGGTGGGACCTTCGATCCTTCCTCAGCGCCAACGGGACTGTCGCTCCAGGTCACGGCCAGGGCTGTGAAGAGGATGAGGAACAGCGCAACGAGACGGCGGGGCGGCCATCGGCGCTGGAGAGGTCGGGGGCTGTGGGGACTAAGCTTGCCCGTGCGGATGTCCAAGTACATGCCCCGCGATCCTCCAAAGGTCATATGCCCGGCCGCAGCCTGTGCGCCAAAACGAGAGAAAAACCGAGCCGACTATATAAGCCGATAAATAAGGGGTCGTCAAATCCCGGCGGTCTACCGGGCTTGAGGGAGCATTCGCGCGGCTCCAAGCCTTGGCTCACAATCCACCGGGCCAGAGTTCAAAGAAGGTTCTGTCTACCGAACACGTTGATCGAGTTGAGGGGACTCTATCCCCGCCTCTCCGATAGAATCGCCGCGTCGCCCCGGCGCGGGGCACGGCCCTTGCAACTTCGCTGCCGCAGGTCACGAACCGTAACGATGAGCCTCGCTGATCGCATTGGATTTGACGCCGGGACGACCCGGTTGGAAGACGCGTTGGAATGGGCGGGCGCGCACGAGTTCTTCTACGTGGATTTCAACGCCGACGCGGGGCCGAATCACATGGACACCTGGTCGGTAGACCGCGTCCGGTCAGTCAGGGAACTGGCGGACCGTTACGACATCCACCTTGGCCTGCACACCCTTTCGGCCGTGAACGTCGCTGAATTTTCACCGCGCGTCGCACGGGCGGTCGACGAGTACATGCGCGCCAACATCGACCTCGCAAACCGGATGGGGTGCGAATGGGTCGTGGTCCATGCCGGGTACCACTTCACATCCGACGTGGAGGCCCGAATCGAGGCATCGAGAGAGAGGCTCGAACGCATATCCAGGTACGCGTCCGACACGGGAGCGCGACTGCTGCTGGAAAATCTGAATTTCGAACCGGAACACGCCGAGGTGCATTACCTGGCCCACGACGTGGAAGGCCTGCGGGTCTACTTCGATGCAGTCCCAGCCAACCGGCTGGGTTGGTCATTCACCGTCAACCACGCCCACCTCGTGCCGGAAGGCATTGACGGATTCCTGGATGAGTTCGGCATGGAACGCATTGGAGAGGTGCGCCTCGCCGACAATACTGGTGAATACGAGGTGCACCTTGTGCCGGGCGAGGGGACAATAGACTTCCCTACACTGATTTCGCGCCTCGAATCCTCCGGTTACCAGCGCCACTACATGATGGCGTACGGCACGAACGAGCAGAAACTGCTGTCACGAGAGGCGTTGGCGCGTTACGCTGGATGACATTGTTACGAAAATAAGCCAGTCAACCCCCCACATCGTCTTACCGGGGTAACCCGGTACCCACGGTGGGGTGCGGAGGTGGGTACGCCCGACACGCACAACCACAAACCGGCAGGCGCCACCCCGCTTTCATGACCTCGTGCGGCTTTAATAGACCATGGTGATTCCCCGGAAATTAGCCCGCCAGGGAGGACACACTCTGACTCGTCTTGCCGGACTCCGATCCGGTACCCAGGGGAGTGGGGCTACGCGCAAACCGCGACCACATCAATTCCGATAGGAGCCCTCCGCCGCCGATCGCCGCCACCCCACTTTCATCAATTCGTGCCGCCCAAACTTCACTATAGTGATACCTATACAGCCTCAGTCCACCGCCAACAGAGGATAAAGACCGCCCGGGAGGGCCACATGAGCGAAATGTTCCCCATCGACAAAGTACACGGCCGGTCCACGCGTGCTCCGGCTACAGGTCGGAGGGGCATGATCGCTTCCGCCCATCCGTTGGCGACTCATGCAGGCCTGAACGTCCTGCGACAGGGGGGGAACGCCGTTGACGCGGCCGTCGCAGTGGCATCCACGCTCAACGTGGTCGAGCCCTACATGTCAGGCATGGGAGGTGTGGGCGTCGGACTCGTTTACATGAAGTCGGAGGGACGCACGCGTGCGCTCGACTTCTCCGGCCGCGCAGCTTCAGCGGCCCAACCCGAATTGTTCGACCTGGTCACGCGTGACAGGGGGCCACGCGCGCCGCTGGTGCCCGGGAACCTGTCGGGATGGCTCACGATGCACGGCGCATACGGGACATTGCCGCTCGACGCACTGTTCAGGGAGGCCATCGACTACGCCGCCAACGGCTACCCGGTAACGCCGATGAATGCGGACACCATAAAGGCGCTGTTCGTGAGATTTTCCGACGTCGGCTGGTCTTCCGACGCGCTCGACTGTGCCGGTGAGGAACCGCCTGTCGGTTCGATGCTGCGCCAGCCCGCGCTCGCCGAATCGATGGCCGAGGTGGTCGCCGGAGGCCAGGAGACGTTCTACCGGGGCAGGCTTGGTGACCGGATGTGCGAGGGCCTCGCTGCGGCGGGCGGACTCATCAGCCGCGAGGACCTGGCGTCGTATGAGGCGACGTGGACTGAGCCGATTACCACGACATACCGCGGCCTGGAACTACGCGTGCCTCCTCCCAACTCTGCGGGCTTCCAGATACTGGAAACTCTCAACATCCTCGACGGGTACGATCACCTCGAATACGGCACGCCCGAGACGATTCACCTGTTGATGGAGGCCGTCCTCGCAGCCTCAGACGACCGTGTTCGCTACGCAGGCGACCCAGACCGCGTCGATGTGCCGCTGGAGCGGCTGATATCCGCCGAATATGCGGAGCAGGTGCGTTCGCGCATTGCCCTCGACAGCGCCAGCGACCCGCCTGCAGAGCGTTTCGAAAGGTCCCAACTCGACCAGGTAGCGGAGTACGCCACCTACGAGAGGGTGCCCCTGCCCGAATTGACGACCCACTTCGCAACCGCAGACTCCGAGGGCAACGTGGTGACGGTGACCCAGACGTTGGGCGGTGGCTTCGGGTCTGGTGTCGCGCCGGGCGGCACAGGGGTGTTCCTCAATAACATGGGCAAGTGGTTCGACATCGATCCCGACTGCGACAGCCCGAACCTCATAGCCCCGAGCAAACGGGTCGACTTCTGTGTCTCTCCGGTCCAAATTTTTTCGGGCGACGACATCGCACTCAGTATCGGGACGCCCGGCAGCTACGGGATACTGCACACGTCCGTCCAGATGATCCACGCCTTCGTGGACGCCGGTATGAACGTCCAGGAAGCGATCGAGGCGCCGCGTTTCCGGCACTACGACACCGGCGAAATCTTCTACGAAGACCGCGTACCTCGGGAGACGCTGGCGCGGCTGACCCAAATGGGCCACCGGGTTGGATGGCTGCCGGAATGGACGGCGTCGGTCGGCGGTGGACACGGTATCCAGTTCACCGAGTTCGGCACGCTTCTCGGCGGGGCCGACCCGCGGCGAGACGGGGTGGCGGCCGGCTGGTAGAACATACTGAGTCGAACCGGCGCGGAATAATTGTGGAGCTCCCACATCGTCTTACCGGCGAAAGCCGGTATCCACGGTGGGGCGCGGCAATGGCGATGCGCGTGCACGCCATTCCTTATGGGGGCAACCTCCATTTTCGTACCATGGGGCGCCGGCCGCAGCCGGCATGGATGATTCCCATCGGTAGTATGTGCTGACGGACGGCCGCCCCAAACACCGTCATCCAGGACTTTCCCCGCGCAAACGGCGGGGGTATTGGGCCCTGGGCCAGCATCCCGTGATCTGATTTGAAAACCCGCGTAACCGCCCCACAAAACGTCTTCTACGGCTGGTGGCTGGTGGGCGCCGGGTTCTGGGTGCAGTGGTACACCTCCGCCGTTTTCTGGAGGGGCTTCCAGGCATTCTTCCTGCCCATCGTCGGGACATTCGGCTGGAACCAGGCAGCCACCGCCGGGGCGGTGTCCCTCCAACGCGTCGAGAGCGGCATGTTCTCGCCGTTCGTCGGCACCATTCTCGACCGTTACGGGCCCAGGTGGTCGCTGCTCTTCGGGATCATCGCCACGGGCGCTTCGTTCATCCTGATGAGCATGGTCAACTCGCTCTGGCAGTTCTACCTCGCCGTGGCGTTGATGACGCTCGGCATGTCGTTCGGCACGTTCATCGTATTCGTGACGATGGTGAGCAACTGGTTCATACGCAACCGCGCCAGGGCGTTGGGCATACTCATGCTCTCATCGGCCGTGGCCGGATTCACTCTTCCACTGCTGGTTGGGTTTATCGAAACGTTCGGCTGGCGGGACGTGTTGTTCGCGGTGGGAGTCGGCTTCTGGATCGTCGGCATACCGGCGATCATCCTTGCCCGCCGCAGGCCGGAAGACTACGGCCAGTTGCCCGACGGCGACCGGCCGGCGGAAAAAGCGGTCGATGGGACTCCGCTGAGCCAGCGATTGAGACTGCGGCGCGAGTTGTCTTACGGGATTCGTCAGGCCCTCCGTACTCCGTTCTTCTGGCAGCTCGGCATCGCAAGCAGCCTGGGGCAGTTGGTCAGTTCAACGAACCTCTTGCACCTGGCCGCGCTGAAAGATTTCGGGGTGTCGCCGGGAATAGCCGCGTTGGCTGCCGGCGCTGTTGCTATTGGCGATGTGTTGGGGCGGGGCGGAACGGCGTTGATAGGAGACCGTGTCGATAAGCGCCACCTCCTGGCCTGGTCCTATTTGATTCAGACGCTGGGAGTCCTCAGCCTGGCGCTGGTGAACGCAGAGGTGTTCGGCGTCAACCTTGGCCTGGCGCCCTTGCCCGTATTCAGCATCGCTTTTGGCACGGGATTCGGCGCGTCCGTACCCCTGCGGCTGGCGATAATCGGTGACTACTTCGGCAGGAGCAATTACGGCTCGATAGTCGGCATCGTCAGTTCCGTCAACGCCGTCTTCGGCGCGATAGGACCGGTGTTCGTTGGAGGTGTTTTCGAAGCCACTGACACATACCGGCCGGCGTTCTTGACGCTGTTCATATTGGTCGCATTGGCGGTCCCGCTCACGCTGATCATGGAACGCCCGGGCCGCGTCGCCGCCAGGTCCCGCCGTTCCGCCCGCGCAGCCGGACGGAGCGAGTGACCTCAGGCCACAAAGGCAAACGCCCTCACCACGTCGCGTGCCCATACCCCTTCACCCTGCCAACCTCACCAACCCGCGGCAGTGGGAAACGCGGGATAACAACAGGTCCATTAAAGCCGTCTCGGCATGCGCCTGTAACCCTTGACGCCCCGCCCTTTCGGGCATCACCGGGAACCTGTATCAGCCTAGTCTCCGGCGGCCTGTCGAAAGCCCCTCGCGAAGCCTCCAAAGTATCGACGAGACGTGTCCGTCAAGCTATAGTCCGAGCATCGCTTTTGCAGCCTCCAATGCGCCCGGGTGTCAACCTCTTCGGGGCGCGTGCCGGGCTGCCCAACAGGAGTTTCCGTGACCCCAGCCGTGGATCAGTTTGTCCACCTCCATAATCACTCCGAGTACAGCCTGCTCGACGGCCTGAGCAGGCTGGAGCACGTGGCGGCCCGGGCAGCCGAACTCGGCATGCCGGCCGTCGCCCTCACCGACCACGGCAACGTTCACGGCGCAGTCGATTTCTACCGGGCGTGCAAGTCGAACGGCGTCAAGCCCATCCTCGGCGTCGAGGGGTACGTAGCGCCCGGAAGCCGGTTCGAGCGGGACTCCAACGAGCGTTTCCCCCACCATCTCACCGTCCTCGCCCAGACCCAGACCGGATACCGCAACCTGTTGCGACTCGTGTCGGCCGCCCACCTCGAGGGCTTCTACTACCGGCCGCGAATGGACCGGGAAATCCTGGCCAAACACAACGAAGGCCTGATCGTCCTCTCAGGCTGTCCGTCCGGTGAACTCCCACGAATGCTCGCCAACGGCAACGACGCCGAGGCCGCCCGCGTCGTCGATTGGTACCGTGAGGTCTTCGACGGCCGCTACTACCTCGAACTCATGCAGCACGACGGCGTGGATAACCTCGACGTCATCAACCGCGGCCTCGTACGCATCGCCGGCGAAACCGGCCTCCCCCTCGTCGCCACCAACGACTCCCACTACGTCGCCCGGGAACACGCGCCCCTCCAGGACGTGCTGACGTGCATCCAGACCAATTCGAACGTCGACGATCCCAAGCGCCTCCACATGACCGACGACACGTATTACCTGAAGTCCGCCGCCGAGATGGCCGCGACCTGGCAGGAGACGCCCGAGGCGATACGCAACACCCTCTCCATCGCCGAGTCGTGCGAAGTGGAGATCGACTTCGGCGCCACGCTGTTGCCGCACTACCCGGTGCCCTCAGGCATGACCTCCATGAGCTACCTGCGGCAGTTGTGCGAGGAGGGCCTGCGAAGCCGCATCCCGTCGCCGACGCCCGAGGTCCTGGCCCGGCTGGAATACGAACTCGAAGTGGTCGAGAAGACCGACTTCGCAGACTACTTCCTCGTCGTCTGGGACCTGTTCAAGTTCGTCAACCGCCACCGCATCCTCTCCGCCGTGCGCGGCAGCGCAGCCGCCAGCCTCGTCCTCTACTGCCTCGAGGTCACCGAGATCAACCCCCTCGAACACAACCTCGTCTTCGAACGCTTCCTCAATGTCGAGCGCAAGGAGATGCCCGACATCGACATGGACTTCCAGGATGACCGCCGTGAAGAGGTGATCCGCTACTGCGTTGAACGCTACGGCCGCGACCACGTCGCCCAGATCATCACGTTCGGCACCCTCGGTGCCCGTGCCGCCCTTCGAGATGTCGCCCGCGCGCTCAACCTCGGCAACCCCGCCGGCGACCGCCTCGCCAGGCTGGTCCCCACGCGGCTCGGCATAACCCTCGCCGACGCCCTCAACGAAAACCCGGAGCTCGCCAGCCTCAGGAACACCGACGACACCAGCCGCAAGATCATCGACACCGCGCTCGACCTCGAAGGCGCCGTCCGCCACGCGTCCACCCACGCCGCCGGTGTAGTTATCTCAGAGGACCCCCTCACCGACTACGTAGCCCTCCAGCGCTCCACTTCCGCTGACGACGACGCCCCGCCGACCACCCAGTTCGCCATGGGTCCTGTCGCAGACGTCGGCCTCCTCAAGATGGACTTTCTCGGCCTCACCAACCTGACGATCCTCGACCGCGCCATGGCCATGATCGCCGAGACCCGCGGCGAGCACCTCTCCCTTGCCGAAATACCCGAGGACGACCCCGCCACGTTTCAACTACTCTCGTCCGGAGAGACGTTCGGTGTGTTCCAGCTTGAGGGCGGCGGTATGCGGCGCAACATCCGCAACCTGCAGCCAAACTCGATCGCTGACATCTCCGCCATGATCGCCCTCTACCGCCCCGGCCCGATGGAGCACATCAACACCTTCGTCGAGGCGAAGCACGGGCGAGCCCCGATCCAGTATCCCCACGAGGGACTCAAGGAAATCCTGGAGGAGACCTACGGCGTCATCGTCTACCAGGACCAGGTCCTGCTGATCGCCCAGGCGTTCGGCGGGTACACGCTGGGCGAGGCCGACATTCTCCGCAAGGCGATGGGCAAGAAGATCCCGGAGGTCATGGCGGCGGAGCGTGACAAGTTCATCGCCGGAGCGCAGCGGAAGGGCTATTCGGCCGGTCTGGCCACCCGCATCTTCGACCTCATCGAGCCGTTCGCCGGGTACGCCTTCAACAAGGCCCACAGCATCAGCTACGCCATGATCGCCTACTGGACGGCGTATTTCAGGGCCAACTACCCGACCGAGTACTTCGCCGCCCTGCTCAACGCAGCCACCGGAAACGCCGAAAAGGTGGGCGACTGCGTGCGGGAGGCGCGCCGCAACAGGATCGATGTGCGGCTGCCGGACGTAAGCCATTCCAACGCCACGTTCGCCATCGAGCAGGCACACGACGGCCAGACCGCGATCCGCTTCGGCCTCGCCGCGGTGAAGAACGTCGGCCAGGCCGCAGTCACGCCCATCGTGGAGGAGCGCGAAGCAGGCGGCCCCTTCAAGTCGCTCGAGGACTTCTGCCGCCGCGTCGACTTCCGGGCGCTGAACAGCCTGGCGATGGAGAGCCTCATCAAGGTCGGCGCGCTCGACGCGTTCGGCCAACGGGGCGGCCTCGTCGAGGCGTCCGAACGAATCGTGGCCCTGGGACAGCGGCAGACCCGGCTCCGTGAGTCGGGCCAGACCAGCATGTTCGATCTCTTCGGCCAGAACTCGCCGGTCCCCATGCCCGAAATCGAGATACCCGAGACCGACGATGTTAGCGATCGGGAACGCACCAAGTGGGAGAAGGAGATGCTGGGAGTGGAGCTGACCGAGAGCAATTTCACCCGCCAGATGTACGAACAGGCGGACCGATTCGTCGTGTTCGCGTCCGAACTCACCGCCGACAAGGCCGGCCAGCCGGTACACGTCCTGGGCCAGGTCGCAGACGTAAGGAGCCGCACCACCAGGCGGGGCCAGCAGTTCCTCGCCATGTCGCTCCAGCTACTCGACGGCGGAGTCGAACTCGTGGTCTGGCCGAACGTCCTCGAAACGACCGGCGGCCTCTGGCGGGAGGGTACCTACCTGACCGTCAACGGCCAGATCCGTGAGTGGGATGGACGCGTCTCGATTTCGGTCGACGAGGCCCGGGAGTACTTCCCCGAGGGGACCGACGAGCCGGACCGGAGCCGCGGCATTGCCGAACCTGCGGCGCAGTACGACTCTGCACCCCGGTTCGACACCCCGGCGCCCTCCATGACCAACGGGGCTACCAACGGCGCCGCCGGATCGCCCCAGACTCACGTTGCCGCCGAATCTTCGCCGAAATACGTCGCCGCCGAGCCGGCCGCGGCCCCGGTCGCCGCTCCGGCGGAGCAGTCTCCGGCCCCCTCGGTGCCCAATGGCGACGCCGGCGTCTCGGTCCGCCTAACCGAAAGCGGCCAATTCGTCGAAGACCGCGGCAGGCTCGAAGACGTCGTGCGGCTGTTGCTCAACTACCGCGGCGAATCCCCCGTCATCCTCGAAGTCGCCACCAACGGCGACGTCGTCAAGCTGGACATGCCCTTCGCCAGGGTCCAACCCTGCGAAGAGCTCAGGGACCAACTCGCCGAATTAGTAGGCCCCGAAAACGTCGCCGTCCCATCCCTGGCCGACACGGCGTGACTCCCCCTTCGTCGTGCCGGACTCCGATCCGGTACCCAAATGACCCCCTGTAGGGGCGGGTTTCAAACCCGCCCGAGGCCACCCCCAAACCACCCCCACGGCACTACCGCCAGGGGTAGCCTGCCCTGTACTCGATACGGGGTCTTCCCCGACCTCCATACCTCGTCTTCCCCGACTCCGATCGGGGACCCAGGAGCGGCGGACCGGGGCGCGCTTCCCCCTCAATCACTCGAAACAAACAAATGCTCCCGTACCCCAACACCCAATGTAGGGGCGTCTCTCGTGGGCGCCCGTTTGGGGATGGGCGCGGCTACACCTAAACCTCCCACCACGCCACACCGAACCGGTACCCAAATGACCCCCTGTAGGGGCGGGTTTCAAACCCGCCCGCGGCCACCTCCAAACCACCACCACGGCACTAACGCCAGGGGTAGCCTGCCTCGTACTGGATACGGGGTCGTTCCAGTTTATGAGCGTCTCCCCGCACTCCGATGCGGGGCCGGTACCCTCCCTCCTCCTCGTCGTGCCGGACTCCGATCCGGTACCCACGGTGGGGTGTGGAAGAGGGCGTACCCACCACCAAACCTCCACCACGCCACTCCAACCCGGTACCCACCGACCAGAAAGCGGGTAGGGTACCCTCTACATCCACAACTCCCGACCGGCAAACGCCGTTACTCGTGCGTCCCAAACACACACATGGACCCTTAGGAAATCCCAATGAAGTGGGTAGTCTTCGCAACCGCGCCCGACCAGATAATGGCCGAAATCTGGGTGCAACTCGTGCGAGCCGAGGGCATCCCCTGCCGCCTCCAACCCGGCGACACCACAAACTTCCTCGGCGTATCCGCCGCCCCCGTCCGCCTAATGACGCTGGAGACGGAAGTGGAACGGGCAGTCCAGGCGCTGGAACGCGGCGACGAGCCAGACGATGAGGACGCCGCCACCTAGGCCGACCTCATCTCACCCCCAAACACCACCGCGCCACTCCGGCGGGGGAGGGTACCTGCCCCGTACTCGATACGGCGTCTTACCGGCAAAAACCGTCACCCTCTCCCACTTCGTCGTGCCGGGGAAACAACGTCACCCCGTACCCGATACGGGGCCGGTACCCACGGTGGATGGGCAACGGGGCGCGGCTACACCCCACCCATACTCACCACTCCATCCCTGGGTAGCCCGCCCCTACAACCTGTCATCCTAGAGCGCAGCTTCATGTCATCCTAGAGCGCAGCGAAGGACCTCCCGCCCATCCCACAACCACCTTCGCCATCCCGACAAACCTCTCGCACCCCAACCCCTAGCCCGCCCCGTACTTGATACGGGATCACCCCGGACCTCCGTACCCCGTCTTCCCCGACTCCGGTCGGGGACCCAGGAGCGGGGCAGATTACACCCAACCTACTACCACGTCATGTAGGGTGCGCCTCTTGTGGGCGCCCGCCACGGTGGACGGGCGGCGGACCGGGGTCACACCCAAACCACCACCACGCAAAACCGGCAGGCAGACCCGTTCTTTCACCGTCTTCCCCGACTCCGATCGGGGACCCAGGAGAGGGGCGCGGCTACACCCAAAACCACCATACCCACGCACCCCACCCGCGACTCATCCACGCCAACTCGACACCCATCCTGCCATCCCGCCCTTCTAACCTGTCATCCTCGAGCGCAGCGAAGGATCTCCCGCCGTTCCCACAACCACCCTCGCCATCCCGACAATGGCGCAGCCTGTCCCATACCCGATACGGGGTCGTGCCGGGGAAACCCGGTACCCACGGTGGACGGGCGGACGGGCGGGGCAACCCCAAACCACCACCACGCAAAACCGTCAGGCAGACCGTTTCTTTCACCGTCTTCCCCGACTCCGATCGGGGACCCAGGGGGCGCGGCTACACCCAAAACCACCATCCCCACGCAACCCACCCGCGACTCATCCACGCCAACTCGACACCCCGCCCCTCCAACCTGTTATCCGACCCCCCTAACCTGTCATCCTCGAGCGCAGCGAAGGACCTCCCGCCCATCCCATAACCACCCTCCCCGTCGTGCCGGGGAAACCCGGTACCCACGGTGGACGGGCAGCGGGGCGCGGCTACCCACAACCACCGCCATCCACCACCACCCAACAACCCCCTCGCGATATCATCCACACAACCACACCCCGTCACCACCATCCCCCAATGCCCGTCCACATCGACCTCAACGACCCCAAACACCAGGCGGCCGCCGCCGAGATCCTCCGACGTCACAACAACGGCGAACCCGAAGCCAACATCACCACCGCGGTCCGAGACTTCCTCGTAACCACCAACCTCGCCAAAACCGACGAAATAGTCGAAGAAAACCCACCCGCCGAAGGCTCCCGCCGCGCCGTCGACCTCACAGCCCTCGACACCTTCATCGAATTCAAACGCCGCATCGGCACCACCGGCGGCTTCAACCCCGACCCCAAAAACGTCGACCAGCTCGACGACTACCTCGCCCAGTCCGAAAAACAGGGCCGAGTCCGCATGGGCATCCTCACCGACGGCAAGTACTGGCTGCTCCGCTGGCCAAACGCCGGACCGGTCAAGACTACGAAGCCCTACGCCTTCACTCTGGAAGACCCCGACCGCTGGGTCTCCCTCTTCGACTGGCTGCGTGACGACGCCCTTTTTGTCGAGGAAGACAAGCAACCGTCCCGGTCCGCAGTCGAGGAGAGCTTCGGCCTTAGCAACGCAGCGTACGAGCGAGACATCGCCACGCTGAAGGCGTTGTACGACAAGTTCTCCAGCCACAACACCATCAGGGTCAAGAGGCAGTTGTGGCAGAACCTCCTCACCGCCGCCCTCGGCGAACTCGCCGACAGCACGACAGACATGGACAACCTCTTCGTCCGCCACACCTACCTCACCGCCGTCATCGGCATGGTCGTCCAGGCCCGCTTCGGAATCGACATCCGCCAACTGGCCGAGACCGACCCAGGGGACCTCCTCCTCGGCCGGGAATTCCGCAACAAGACCGGACTCCAGGGCGTCGTCGAGTCAGACTTCTTCGCCTGGCCAACGGAGGTCGGCGGCCTCCCCATGCTCAAGACCCTCGCCCGCCGCGTCGCACGCTTCGACTGGCAGAAGGCGCCCAACGACATCGCCGCCATCCTCTACGAAACGGTTATTCCGCCCGACGAACGCCGCCAGCTTGGGGAGTACTACACGCCCGACTGGCTCGCCCGCACCATGGTGCGGGAGGTCGTCACCGATCCGCTGGACCAACACGTGCTCGACCCCGCCTGCGGCTCCGGCACCTTCGTGGCGGAGGCGGTCGCACACTTCAACGAGGCCGCCGGCAAGACCTCCCTGGATGCCAAGCAGGTCCTCGACAGGCTCCGCTCGTCCGTCTCCGGCATCGACGTCCACCCCGTCGCCGTGCACCTCGCCCGCGCCGCATGGGTCCTCGCCGCCCAACCGGCCATCCAGGCCGCCAACAAGTACGGCCCGTCCGCCAACGTAACCGTCCCCATCTACCTCGGAGACGCCCTCCAACTCCGCTTCCGCACCGGGGACATGTTCGCCCAGCAGGACGTCACGATCCAGGTCGACGACGAGCAGAACACCGAGCTTGTCTTCCCCATGAGCCTCGTGGAACGCGCCGAGACCTTCGACGCCCTCATGGGTGACGTCGCCGAAGCCATCGAGACCGGCAACGACCCGCACTTCGCCCTCGACGACCACCACATAAACGACCCAACCGAGCGTCAGACCCTAGAAAAGACCATCAAGTCCCTACAGATGCTCCACGGCGAGGGCCGCGACCACATCTGGGCCTACTACACCCGCAACCTCGTCCGCCCAGTCATCCTCGCCCGCAACAAAGTAGACGTAATCATCGGCAACCCGCCATGGCTGATCTACCGAAATACCGCCAGCACGCTACGTACTGAGTTGGAACGGCAAAGCAAGGACGTTTACGGCATCTGGGTCGGTGGCCGACACGCCAACCATCAGGACATATCCAGCCTTTTCTTCGCGCGTTGCACAGACCTCTATCTTGGGGATGGCGGAATAATAGGCATGGTTTTGCCGCACAGCGCCTTGCAGACCGGTCAACATTCGAAGTGGCGGACCGGCGCATGGCAGGCTAAATCAAGTGGCCGGGGAAAGAACCGCACGCCCGGCCGAGTTCTGTCGGTCGATTTCAGTCATAAGACCGCTTGGGATCTTGAAGGACTGGAACCCAACACATTCTTTCCCGTACCAGCTTCGGTGGCGTTTGCTAAAAGGACCGGTGAGGACGGGAAAACGGAGCCTCTGGCCGGTTTCGTGGAGCGTTGGTTGGGGGCTCCTGGACAGACTGCCAACAGGGATAAGCGAATTGCGATTATTGACACATCGTCCGATAGCGTCTCTCCCTACGGCGGGCATGCAAGAAATGGTGCGACCATCTATCCAAGGCCTCTCTTTTTTGTACGGGAGACGGATAACCCGGCCATCGTTCAGGCTGGTCAGACAATAACCGTGAACCCGAGACGCGGCTCTCAAGACAAGAAACCGTGGAGTGGTCTTGACTTGACGGCTATTACCGGCCAAACGGTCGAGTCCCACCACGTATACAAAACCCATTTGGGTGAGACTTTGGTCCCATATGCCACTCTCGCTCCGCTCAAAGCAGTCCTGCCTCACCGACAGATCAATGCCGCTCTCCCGTCAGATATACACGGAGTGGGAGGAGTCAATCTCGGAGCGCTGGGTCAGCGAATGCGCGCCCGTTGGCAAGTCGTCAGCCGAATATGGGAGGAAAACAAGACGGCTGCCAACAAGTTAGACCTCCTAGGCCAACTCGACTACTACGGCAAGCTGTCAGCGCAGCTTGATTGGCAGAGAAACCCACTGCAAAGGCCGGTTCGCGTGCTGTACGGCGGATGGGGTACCCCGACAGCGGCAATCTTGGAAGACGATGACGCCATAGTCGACTACAAGCTATTTTGGGTAGCTTGCAGGGATGCGCCGGAAGCCAATTACCTTCTGGCAATCATCAATAGCGACGCCCTTTATGAACTCGTCACACCGCTGATGTCAAAGGGCCAATTTGGTGCACGTGATCTGCAAAAACACCTATGGAAGCTACCGATCCCCGAATACGACTCGTCCATTGCGCTACACGCCGAGGTGTCAGAGGCCGGAAGGGCTGCGGCGACTGGCGCGGCGAAACACCTGGAACGGCTGCGCCAAGAACGAGACCGGGTGACAGTCACGATAGCCCGCAGAGAACTCCGCAACTGGCTGCGCACGTCGGACGAAGGACAGGCGGTGGAGGATGCGGTCGGGAGGTTGTTGGGTGGAGGGTAGGCTGGCGAACGGCCACACTCGCCGCGGTGTCATCCCGAGCGAAGCCGAGGGATCTGAGCCGGCAGTTGATGAAGCACTGCCACAAATGAAGCCGTGCTTCAGATAGCTTCTGGCAAATTGTTCAGCCAAGAACCTGCACGGAGCAATAAACTCCGCGGGGTTCTTTATACGAATCTTCAACTTTATGATAGACCACCGATTGAGACGGCCGCAGGAAGACTATTATCGACTAACTTCCTGAGAAACGCAAAGGTAGCGGTCTACGAACTAACTGAGCTAATGGAAGATGCGCTCGCGCCCGGAGTCGTTGCATCCCATGGTATTGACCCATACTTAAACGATTTTTCAGCTATCGTTTCCTTTGCGCTGAATATTATTTGCACTCCAGATCCTGAACTTACTCGCCGGTTGACCAGTGGTCTATCCGGCCCTTTGGTTGATACACCGCCCAAAAGCTTGGTTCGCAGGGTTTTCGATGATCAAATCTGGTGCAAAGATAATGATGCCGATCACTTGGTCAAAATTGCAAACGACCTAATTGGACTAAGGCGCGTGGACTACGTTGCCGCCATGCGGGCGATACGCAACTATGTCAGCGGCCTTCACCGGCTCGCGGACGATCCTGAACTGACGTACACGCTTCTGGTGGCTTCCATTGAGTCGTTAGCGCAGAGATTCGACGCAGATGGCCTTGACTGGGAGGATTACCCAGACGACAAGCGTCGCAGGATCGACGTTGCGTTAAAGGAAGCGGACGACCAGACTAAAACGCGCGTCAGGGAGGCTCTTTTGGAGATTGAGCACGTCGCAGCCCGGCGTCGGTTCTGCGATTTTGCGATCGACCACGTAAAGTCTTCGTACTTCCGCGAGGAGGCATTGGAACTAGACAATCCTGTAGGACGCGCGGACCTTCGCGGTGCCCTCAATCAAGCCTATGACTTACGTTCACAGCACATTCACACTCTCAAAGAGTTACCTACCCTCCTTACTGCGGGTTTTCACCACGGCGAAACTTTTAGAGTTGATCGGGTGACAATGTTGACGTTTCAGGGCCTTACCCGCTTGGCACGGCACGTGATTACCGAGTTCATCCGGCGGCAACCGAAAGTAGATAAAGAGCCCTATGACTATAGTTCGGAACTCGCCGGGATCGTCCAGGTACCTCTCGCGCCCCAATACTGGATTCATCACATAGATGACTTAACCGTGTCTTCTGGACAAATGCGGCTTGAGGGGTTTCTGATCCAAGTCGAATCAGTCAATCGACAGAGAGCCGATGCCAGCGTAACGGACCTAAGGGAATTGCTCGCAAAAGTTGAAAAACTGTTCCCGAACATGAACAAAACTCAGCGCAGACCCTTTCTGGCGCTCTACATTCTCTTTAACCGGTTGGCAATGCGTGGTTCCCCGTTGAAGAATGTTGAAGTTGTCGAGAAAAAATACGAAAAAGAGTTAGAGAATCCGTCCGTTGAAGCCATGCTGTTGCACCTTCTTCTTGGAACAGTCCCGAATTGGTCATTGGCGAAGCATCAGGCTGTCCATGATGGCTATCTTCGTGACCAAGGTAAACGCAACTGCCTTAGGGTCCCTCCGGGCTTGAGAGCCGGCCTGTCTTTGGCGCTCGCAGAACGGTATCGGGAATCCGGGAATACAGAGTGCGCACGTAATCTCATCGCCACTGCTGTCGAGAACCTTCCTGGAAATGCGGCTCTGCTCCAACGAGAGCAGAACTTCGACCCGGCAGAACCAATAGATTGGCGGCTTGAGTCCTGAGGGTGGATCCAACACCTGCCCTCTCCACGTCTCACCGGTGGAAACCGGTACCCGTAGTAAGGGTCGAAACGGCGCGGCCACACCCGAACTCCCACCATCTGATGCCGCCAGACGCACCCACCTCTCCACCGTCTTGCCGGACCCCGATCCGGTACCCGTGGGCAGGGCGCGGCTAAACCCAAACACCCGAAACCAACAAACGCCCCCGAACCCCAGCACCCAGTGTAGGGGTGTTGGGACGTGGGCGCCCGTCGGGGCGGACGGGCGCGGCTAAACCACCCCCACTCGAAACCCCCACCCCCGCCATCCCCCCGTTGACCACATCCGCCTCCAGGCGTTACTGTAGAACATATGAGCGAATGCCAGTGCCAAACAACAACCGAAGAACAGGCCCAGACCCTCGCCGATGTCGCCCTCGAGGTGACCGACAACGGCCGAATAATTTTCGAATTCCTCGCCGACGTCGTGCAGGGAAAGCTGGAAGGCGCGACGCTCTGGTACCGCATGGAAGCCGTACGGCAATTCCGCGCATTTGGCATCGAAATCCCTGAGGTCGTCATCGAAGCCGCCGAAGAAGCGGCCGGACCCCGCACGGAATCTGACGCTGAGGCCCCGGCCGCCTCATCCTGCCCAAGAGACGAACTCATTGAATTCGTAAGAAACGAGACCGACAACGGCAAAGACGTTCTCCGCTTCCTCCTGGACGTGGTGCGGGACCGTGTCGCAGACGCCAAGTTGTACCACCGCATCGCAGCCGCCAAAGAACTCCGCCATTACCTGCTGGACGACTGCTATCACGACTGCGACGACGAGGAATGGGACGATGAGGAGTGGGACGACGAGGAATGGGATGATGATGATGATGACGAAGAAAAAATCTTGAACGACGAAGACGACCCGTTCGACCTCGACAACTACGACCGCAAGGAGTACCAAAAAGATCGAAACGGCAAGCGAGCTCTCAGGCACATCTTCGGCGGAAACGAAGCCGAGAGGGTCGCGTACGGGGTTGCGGAAAAGCACTGGCGCAAGGTGCTATCGAAAGAACCCGGACCCGACCGCGATATGACCCCGATCGAAAATCCCGAAGACGACCCTTATTGCAAAGGACACTACGGATACAAGGCCCTGTTCGTCTCCTATGGCAACAACGACACCGTCAGGGTCGCCACCAAAGCCGTGGCGGAGTACTACAAGTACAAATACTGGCACCTCATTAACGAAGATGGCAGCCTCGTAACCGGGGACGAAACGGCGTCACTCGATCCCAACACCCTCCAATACCTTGAACGCAGCCGCCACCTGCTAACCAACCCCCCAAAAAACCCAGACCCTCTTCCCCGGGTCACACACGAACCCGCCGAACAACCACCCGCGCCCGCGCAACCTCCTTCTACCACCACACCCGGCCAACCTGACGGTCCCTCTGTAGGGGAGGGTTTCAAACCCTCCCAGGACCACGCACATCCCTCAACTGACCATAATCCCGATCGCCCACATGTCATTCTGGAGCGCAGCGAAGAACCTCCCGGGCCTCCACCAGAACCCAGCGAAAAACCTCCCAAGCCCCGCAAGAAAACACGCCGAATAATCCACCTCGGCCCACCCGACGAAGAAGACCCGCCGGACGACAACCCGCGCCGCTACAGGGACCCAGACGAAATAAGAATCCCCCTCCGCGACTTGGTGAGATACACAGGCGGCCCCTTGTAGCAGGGCCATTCCCATCAACATATCCGGGACCACACCCCCCTCCGTCTTACCGGGGAAACCCGGTACCCACGGTGGGGCGCGAGGTGGACACGCGGGTGATTCTTCGCTTCGCCCCAGAATGACGCGGGGCCAGGACCCGCGGCCCCCCTTCGTCTTGGCCTCCATCGTCGCCCCGCACTCCGATGCGGGGCCGGTACCCACGGTGGGGCGCGGGGGTGGACGCGCGGGAGATTCTTCGCTTCGCTCCAGAATGACGAGGTGACGAGTGGGTTGTCGCCTATCGTTTGAGTGCAGTCGAGGTTTGGGCGTGGCCGCGCCCAGCTGCCCCTGGGTCCCCGATCGGAGTCGGGGAAGACGATGGTGAGTGTTGATGCCTGTCGGTAGCGGCGTGGTGGTCTATTCGGGGTGACCGCGCCCTCTTCCACGCCCCACCGTGGGTACTGGATCGGAGTCCAGCACGACGGGGGTAGGGGTGTGAGCCAACCCCATAATCACTCGTCCGACCCCATACCTCATTCTGGAACCGCCCATGTCATTCTAGAGCTCCATTTTGTCATTCTCGAGCGCAGCGAAGAATCTCCCGCCCATCATCCGGCCACCCCCGGTTGCCATTCGGAACTCAAAACACACAGCCCACACACCGCCAGACCTGCAGACGCCGGTTTCCACGATGCCTCCTTTTCTTCGTCTCACTAGCCCCCTTCGTCTTGCCTTACATCGTCGCCCCGCACTCCGATGCGGGGCCGGTACCCAGGGGGGCGCAGAGGGGGGTACGACAACGTGCGTACCCCGGGGGTCGCGCGGGAGATTCTTCGCTGCGCTCTAGAATGACGTGGGCACGGAGGCGGACGTCACCGCCCCATCACTAACCGCCCGGCGGGAACACCGTGATTGTGTGGCCGTTGCGTTCGGTGATTTGGACGCGGTCGCCGTGGTCGAATGGGTCGGCGGAGCGTCTGCGGACGCGGACGGTCGCGCCGGAGGGGAGTCTGACTCCGTACTCGGTGAATTCGCCGCGGAACTCGCGGTAGACGACCTGGGCGTCCGAGCCGCCGGACGCGAGAGTGATCTCCAGTTCCGATGCTCGCAGGAGCGCGAGGACCGCCTCGCCTTCGCCGTACGCGCCGGCTGCGCCGTTCACGGGGAATCGTCCCGCTTCCGTCTTAACGTGCCCGCCTTCGATGACGCCGGGCGTCAACATGCAGGGCCCGACGAGCGACGCCACAGCAGGAGAAGCCGGCGACGCATACACCTCGGCCGGTGCGCCGATCTGCTCAACGCGCCCGTTCCCCATCACGGCTATGCGGTCGGCAAGGGCCAACGCCTCCTCGCGGTCGTGCGTCACCAGGATCGTCGTGGCTCCCGCCTCCTTGACGATCTGCCGGACTTCCCGCCTGAGGCCCGCCCGCAACTCCCTGTCGAGGTTGCTGAACGGCTCGTCGAGGAGGAGGGCCACCGGCTCGGGCGCCAGGGCCCGCGCCAGCGCGACGCGTTGCTGCTGCCCACCGGACATTTCGTGGACATACCGCCGCTCGAGGCCGGACAGGCCCGTCAGCTCCAACATGAAGCCGACGCGGTCCCGTCGGGCGCGCCTGGCCATCGAGTCGAGGCCGAAGGTGACGTTCTGCTCAACAGTGAGGTGCGGAAAAAGGGCGTAGTCCTGGAAGACGAGCCCCAGGTTCCGCTTGTCGGGCGGCACGTGTACGAATGACGACCCGACCAGTTGCCCGCCGAGCCGGACGTATCCGGTTTCGACGCGCTCGAACCCCGCCAGCGCGCGCAACGCCGTCGTCTTGCCCGCCCCGCTCCTGCCGAGCACGCTCACGAACTCGCCCGATTGCGCCAGCAGGGAGAACCCCTCCAACGCCGGCCTCGTCGATCCGGGGTAGGAGCAGGTTATGTCGTCGACGTGTATGAGGCCGGTCTCCGGCGCGTCGGACCCGGCTTCAGCGTCGTCGTGTTTCCAGGGGAATCTCACGGTTTCAACTCGGCGTCAATGATAGTCACCGCACCGGCCCGCGGGCGCCCGTCTTCCGCGCCCGTTTCGAAGAATCGAAGAGTCGAGTGGCC
The DNA here is from genome assembly GCA_965220275.1 of Dehalococcoidia bacterium. Classification (GTDB taxonomy): domain Bacteria; phylum Chloroflexota; class Dehalococcoidia; order Lucifugimonadales; family Lucifugimonadaceae. The sequence goes on from CBDCPN010000009.1 coordinate 310,894, forward strand.
CACCGCGGCCTCCTACCCGGTGCTCCGGAATCGTTGGTCCCGCAGTACGAAGAACGCGGTGGGGATGCCGGCCGCGACGATGAGTAGCAGAGCGGGCGCGGCGGCGCGCGCAAAATACGCCTCGGACGCAGCCGCCCAGATGGAAGTTGCGAGGGTGCGGGACCCGATGGGACTCAGGATGAGGCTGGCCGGCAACTCCTTCATCGTCATCAGGAATACGAGCGCAGCGCCTGCCAGCGCGCCCGGCAACACGAGAGGCAGTGTCACGCGCCACAGTACCTGCCACCCGGTCTTGCCCAGGCCGCGGGCCGCCTCGTCGATGCGGGGGCTGACCTGCAGCATAGAGGCCCGCAGGCTGCCCACGGCGGCGGGAAGGAATAGCACGGCGTAGGCGAATATGAGCAGCCCGGTCGTCTGGTAGAGCGGCTGGGCCATGTTGACGCCGAAGAACACGAGCGCGAGGGCCACGACGATGCCCGGCAGGCCGAATCCGACATAGGTCGAGCGCTCGAGGAGCCTGCTGTAGGTGTTGCGGTACCTGGCGGCGAGTAATGCCACCGGAAGGGCGGCTGCCACGGTGGCGACGGCGGCGAGCAGGCCGTAGTAGAGGGAGTTGCGCAGCGGTGCCAGGAGTGGCACGAACTCCTCTCCGTTCGAAAGCCCTCTCACGAGCCACCACGCCAGGATGGCCACAGGCACGGCTAGCCCGACGATGACCGGCAATGACACGAAACCGGCGGCGGGCCAGCGCCACCCGCCCAGGTCGGCGAGTTGGTACGACCTCGAGGCGCCGGCGGAGCTACGGTGGAACTGACCTCGGCTGCGGCTCAGCCCTTCCAGCACCAGGAGGGCCGCAGCCAGCACGACCAGGACCAGGGACAACGCGGCCGCGATCCCGCGGTCGACCGACGACTCGTACTGCGTGAAGATGGCGGCGGTGAAGGTCTCGTACCGCATCAGCGCCACGCCGCCGAAGTCGCTGAGCGCATACAGCGCGGCAAGCAGCGCCCCGGCAGCGATGGCGGGGCTGAGCAAGGGCAGGGTGATGCGCCACATGACCTCCAGTGGGCCGTAACCCATGCTGCGGGCAGCCTCTTCCATACTGGGATCGAGCCGCAGGATTGCGCCCCGGACGGTGAGGAACACATACGGATAGCTGATGAGCACCAGCACGATCGTCGCGCCCGGCAGCCCGTAAATCGGCGGCACGCTGTCGAGGCCGAACGGTGTGGCGAGCGATTGCTGGAGCGCGCCCCTTGGTCCGAACATTTCGATGACGGTCATCGCCATCACGTAGCTGGGTACGACCAGCGGCAGGGTGGCGGCGACGGTCAGTACCCGGCGGAACGGCGTATTGGTCCGCGTGGTCAGCCAGGCCATGGGCACAGCGAGAGCGACTGAGAAGCCGGTTACGGTGACGATCAGCAGACCGGTACGGCCCAGGATTTCAGCGGTACGCGCCCTGGCGAGGATGTTCCACGCGTCGGTCCCGCCGTCGAGCGTCTTGACGAGCAGGTAGAAGACCGGCAGCACGGCGGCGATGGCGACAAGTGTCGCCGCCGCGAGAAGTCCTGCAGGCGGCATGCGCTGCCAACGCTGAGGCATATGTGGAACGCGCGCGAAAACGGCCCGCGAAGCGGCCATTGTTTTGGCTAACCCTTTGTATTGGAGTTAGTTGAGTTGATTAACCCTGACCGGCCCCGTCTGGGAGATCCGGCCGAAGAGCGGTGGTTTGGCTGACTCCCTGAACGGGAGTTGCTCATTTGGTTCTCCTGGCTGCTCCTTTCCTGGAGTTGTTTCAATCCTGGCGTGGAAATTATTTGCGGGTCCCACCCTGCCCGGTCACAGCCACACGGGCAGGGTGGGGTTGGGGGCTGCGCAGAACTGCAGGCACAAGTGCGCGTGCCCCGTCACATATGCCCGGGCTACGGTATGGCCCCTACTTTCCTGAGAAGACCTTGCGTGCCGGATAAGTCGGACAGGTCCGCGAGGTCGATGTCCGGTTTCGTGATTTCGCCGAGAGGCAGCAGCAGTCGGTCCGCCTTAACGCCGTCGACGAGCGGGTATTCGTAGGTCTGGCTGGCGAAGTACTGCTGGCCCGGGACCGACAGCAGGAACTTCAGGAAGCTCTCGGCGCCCTCGCGGTTGTTTGCAGTCTTCAGGATCCCTGCGCCGGCAGCGAGGACTACCGATCCGGGGTCGGCGGCCCTCGTGTAGTAGTTTCGTGCCGCAAACCTTTCACCTTCTTCCGCCAGGAAGCGGTGGAGGTAGTAGTGGTTCACGAACCCGACGTCGATCTCGCCGTCTGCGGCGGCCTGAACGGTGGGGGTGTTCTTAGGGAACACCTTGGGCTCGTTGGCCATGATGCCGCGCAGCCACTCTTCGGTGCGGGCTTCGCCCCACAGCACCCTCATGCCGGTGACCATGGCCTGGAACGAGGCGTTGGTGGGAGGCCACCCGATGCGGCCCTTCCACTTCGGGTCGGTGAAGTCCCAGATCGAGTCCGGCAGGTCCTCTTCGGACAGGGCGTTGGTGTTGTAGACGACAACCCGGGCTCGACCGGAAATACCCACCCACCGGGAGTCCGGCGAGCGCGCCCACTCCGGCACAAGCCCCAGTATGTCGTCCGGCAGGTCGTCGAGGAGTCCCTCCACCGTGCCCAGTCCGCCAGGGTCTTGCGCGAAGAACAGGTCTGCCGGAGACTTGTCGCCTTCTTCCAGCAGGGTCGCCGCCAACTCGCCGGTGGACGCGTACTTGACGTTGACTTTCATACCGGTGGCTTCGCGAAACTGTTGGATGACCGGTTCGACGAGAGACTCGCTCCGCCCCGAGTACACGATGAGTTCATCGCTGCCGGAGTCTCGTTCGCAAGCGACGGCGGCGCCGATCACGGCCAGCATAGTTGCGGCGACCAACAGGGCCGCCAGCTTCACATTCGACAGCGCGCCGATGGTCTTCCCCACCAGATTCAAGGGGTTTGTAGAGACGATGAGTTGTGTTCGTTGAGGCGTTGGTTGCAATTTACCGGGTTCTCAAAGATCAATAGTGTACCTTGACGGTAGAGTATTATCTTCCGCCCGTCAACAGCCAGAACGGTGACTTTTTGGCGATTTCGATGCGATTCTCAGTTGGCGACCTTTGGCGGCGGCGGTTTGTAAATACGGTATTGGTTATTCGTAAATATGAATATATGGGTTCGACATGAGGTTTCTAAGTGTGGTCCATGGCCCTTCCGCCTATGGTCCAGTTGGCGAAGTTTCGTGATGCGCCGCCCATCGCTAAAATGGTGCGTTGGTGCGTCCCGGAGCTTGGGGGCCGCCGAAGCATGAAAGGGGCGAAGGGGCCTGCGAACAGGGCCGTCGGCCACTGCGTCGAATTGCCTGTGCCGTCCGATCCGAAAGCCAATGCTGAGATCGGTGGTCTGATGGGTTTGGGCCCTTGAGACTCAGCGAATGACGAAGCGACTTCAACTGACTTTGGCGGTCGTGGTGGTGGCAGCCATAATCGTTGTTGTTGTTGTCAACCTGCAGTCCGGCGACGATCCAGCGGAGGTCTCCGAGACCCCGACACCTCTTGCGCTCACCGCGGTAGCGACGTCTCCAACGCCCGTTCCTACCGCAACCCCATCGACTCCGACGCCTGTCGAGTCGCCCGAGTCCACCCCGGCGCCGTCGCCCGATCCAACGGCCTCCGTGTCACCGCCCCCGGTCCCATCTCCGACTCCGGCGTCGTCCCCGGGCCCAGCACCCACGGCGACGGCAGCCGCGCAGACTCCCACTCCCGCACCTACTCCAAGTCCCACGCCGACACTAACGCCCACACCCGCCCCGCCCGACGCCCTCGCCCTGGCGAAGGCGATGCTCATCAGCAAACTCGGCGTTAATTCAGACGACATCCAGGTCGTCTCGGCCGATCGGGTCCAGTGGGCGTCCACCGCGCTTGGATGCCCGGAGCCGGGGGTTGGCTATGCCGCGGTCATCGTCCCCGGCTGGTTGTTCACCCTCGCGCACGGGGACCAGTCTTACGCTTTCCATTCCGACGATTCTGGAAGCAACATAGTTGACTGTACTGAGCGGGATTTCGAGATTGAAGCGGGCGACACGGTGAACGTGGTAGAGGCAGCAGGACTGGACGTTACGGCGATCATTGCCATTTCGCGATTCGACCCGGCATCCGGTGAGTACAAGAAGATTTCCGACGTGACGGACCCGGACGAGATAGCCCAGTTCATCTCGATTCTCGACATGCCGGTCCGCATTGTTCCCGCGACGGATTGCCAACCGGTATTCGAAATAACGTTCGAATTGCCTGGGCGCTCTGAGACCTTCCAATACATCTGCGAAGGCGTTAATACGTTGTTGCGGGGCGGGCAGTCATTCTGGGGTGGTGGCGACGGGGAGATCCCGCTCGAATTCGGCAGGGTGTTTGGTCCGCACGCATCGAAGGCCCCATTGCCGCAAATGCCGCCTGGCCCCTGAAGCGGACAGGCGTCCGACCTCGCCGGAACCGCGCGTTCCCCTACGGGCGGAAACGCACATCGCCGGACGTTCGGTAAGGAAAAGGGGCGGCGGGACTCCGGGTCATGGCGCTTTTGCCTCACCGGATTAGTGATTCAATAAGGAATCATGGGAGTCCAACTCCGGCCGGGGAAGTTACCGAACAGGCTGCTCAAGCAGATGTTGGCGGGCCTGCGCGCGGATGACCCGCGGGTGCTGGTTGGCCCCGGCGTCGGTGAAGATGCTGCTCACATATCGTTTGGCGGATCGACCCTCATCGCCAAGGCGGACCCGGTTACGTTCGCAACGGACATGATCGGGTGGTACGCCGTAAACGTGAACGCCAACGACGTCGCGGCCAGCGGAGGGACGCCTCGCTGGTTCCTCGCAACGGTGCTCCTGCCGGAGGGAGAGGACTCGTCAGGCGCCGCTTCAATATTTGACCAGATGCGCGAAGCCGCGGATAAGCTGGGAGTCGAGTTGATCGGCGGGCACACTGAAGTCACGCTCGGCGTGCCCAGACCGATCGTGTGCGGCACAATGCTGGGAGAGGCGCCCGCCAGCAAGGCGATCTCCACTTCCGGAGCAATGGCGGGAGACTCGGTGATACTCACCCGGGGAATCGCCGTCGAGGGCACGTCAATACTGGCCAGGGAGATGCCAGAACGGCTGCTGGCCGGCGGTGTGGGGCAGGAAGTAATCGACCGGTCGGCCAATTACCTGTTCGACCCCGGCATTTCCGTTGTTTCCGCCGCCCGCGTAGCGATGGATTCCGGAGGGGTGACCGCCATGCACGACCCCACCGAAGGCGGCCTGGCCACGGCCCTCTGGGAAGTTGCCGAGGCTTGCGGGCACGGCCTGGAAGTGGACGCCTCTGCCGTGCCGGTCCTGCCTGAAACAACGGTCGTTTGCCGGGTTCTGGGCATCGACCCCTGGGGACTGATCGCTTCGGGATCGTTGTTGATCATGGTCAGGCCCGAGGCCGAGTCGAACCTGGTGGAGCGTCTCGGAGCGGCCGGACAGGGTCCTGCGGTCATCGGCCGCGTTTCATGCGGGGAGGGAGTAACTGTGCGGAAGGGGTCTGATCGTAGTTCGCTGCGGACGTTCGAGCGCGACGAAATCGCGCGGGTTTTCGAACAAACATAGGTTCGAGAGAGGCATCAAATGGTTTGAGGCCAGCCACTCGCCAAAGTATCATTTAAGTACACCACGCCGTCGTAACCACACTTGGTATTCGGCACAGGACTCACTCCCATGGCGGGCGAACATCTACTGTCGACAATCGACGCCTACCTGCCCCTCGAGCGAGCGCGTTTCGTAAAGGGCTCCCTGAAGTTTGCGGACGAGGCCCACTTCGGCCAGCTTCGCATGTCGGGGGAGCCGTACATCGAACATCCGATAGCAACCGCCACCTTTCTGGCCGAGTTGAAGATGGACGCCACGACGATTGCAGCGGCGCTTCTGCACGATGTGGTCGAAGACTGCGGCATCGAGTTACAGACGCTCAGAGACGAATTCGGCAATGACGTCGCCCGCCTTGTGGATGGCGTGACCAAGCTCAAGGGGATCGACAGGATCACCGGCATCGCGCCTCCCGCGCCGGACGAGGCCCACGCCGCCAGCACTCGCAAGATGCTCGTTGCGATGTCGGAGGACATCCGCGTGGTGATGATCAAGCTGGCCGACAGGCTTCACAACATGCAGACGTTGTCCCATCTTCCCCGGACGCGTCGGAAGCGCATTGCCCAGGAGACCCTCGACATATACGCCCCGCTGGCCCACCGGCTGGGCATGGCGGACATCAAGTGGCGGCTTGAAGACGAGGCGTTTCGCTACCTGTACCCGCGGCAATACAAGGCGATTTCGCGGCTCATCAACCGGAAACGCGTCGAACGGGAAGCGTACGCAGAAGAAGCCAGTCGCGCCGTGACCGCCCGCTTGACGGCGAGCGGCATAAACGCCGCGGTGCTGGGCCGGCCCAAACACCTTTACTCCACGTTTAGAAAGTTGAGGCGGTACGAGACCCTGGGGCGGGATTTCGACGAGATCTACGATCTGATCGCCCTGCGAATAATCACCGACACCGTGGCCGACTGCTACGCAGCGTTGGGCATCGTTCATTCCATATGGCGGCCGGTACAGGGGCAGTTCGACGATTACATCGCCTCTCCCAAGGAAAACCTCTACCAGTCCCTGCACACCTCTGTCATGGGGCCTGAAGGCAGCGCCATGGAGGTCCAGATCCGCACCAAGGAGATGCACCGCCTGGCGGAAGACGGCGTCGCGGCGCACTGGGTCTACAAAGAAGGAGAAGAAGAACCGGCCAGGATGGATGACAATTTCGAACAGAAATTGTCATGGCTCAAGCAACTCATCGAGTGGCAGCGAGAAGTGCAGGGGGACCAGGAGTACCTCGACACGGTAAAGACCGATATCCTGCGCGACCAGGTCTTTGTCTACACTCCCGCCGGTGAGGTGAAAGAACTGCCGGCCGGCTCGACCCCGCTCGACTTCGCATTTCGCATACACACCGAACTAGGCCTGAACTGCGTCGGCGCATACGTGAACGGCAGGGCGGTGCCGCTGAACACCAAGTTGTCCAACGGGGACACTGTTCGGGTCCGTAAGTCCCTCACCGACCGCGGTCCCAGCCTGGAATGGTTGAACACGGACCTCGGCTACCTGACTACCGCAAGTGGACGCTCAAGGGTGAGGGCATGGTTCCGCCGCCAGGCCAGGAGCGCAAACATCCAGCGCGGCAGGGAACAGTTGCGAAATGCGATCAGCAACTTGTACCTGACCGGGAGCGAACTGGAACTTGCCGAACGTCTTGGATTCACCACGGTGGACGAATTGGCGGAAGCCATAGGAACCGGTCAGATCGCGCCTTCGAGGATCGCCGAGGTGGCGTCCCCGCGTGACGAGCAACCTATCCATCCGCCGGTGTTAAAGCAGACGGTTAACGGCGAAAAGGCCATGGAATACGGCCTCGTTGCGCTGGGGACCCCCGACGCGTCGGCGCGACCGGCGCAGTGCTGCAAGCCGGCCTACGGAGACGAGGTGATCGGATATCTGACGCGTAGTCGAGGTGTCTCGGTCCACCGGAGCAATTGTTCCGTTTCGCGGGCCGAAGTCGAACCTGAGCGGCAGGTCTCTGTGGCCTGGGGACATGCATCGAGCAGGATTCCTGACCGTCTGCGCCTCGAGGCAGTGGACCGTATCGGTCTCCTGCGTGATATCACGAATGTGGTGTCAAGCGAGCACGTCAACATACATTCGATGAGTTCGGAAGAAGACCCGTTTTCGCAAGACTGCACGGTGTCTCTCACGGTGTACACTACTGGTTTCGAACAGTTGAGCAGACTGTTCTCCAAACTTGAAGCAATACCCGGGGTCCATACGATTGCACGCATGACGGGCGCCAAGGCATGAGAAGCCCGCTCGCGTCGTCCTGACCAGTAAACCCCGAAAGAATTCACCAGTCAAATACCGGAACAAGGAACGAAACATGCCCAGCGCAAAGAGCATGCGCACCCAGCAACGCAGAGCTGATCGTAACAAGACAAGGCGCACCCTCAGCAGATCGCGGGTCACCGCCGCCCGCGACGCCATTTCAAACAGCCCGACCGATGAAGAGACGGATAAGGCGCTCACCGATGCATTCAGCGCCCTCGACCGCGCCGCTTCCAAGGGCGTGATACACCGTAATAACGCTTCGCGCCGCAAGTCTCGCCTCGCCAGGAGTTTGAGCAAGGCGAGGTCGGGCCAATCCTGAAGTAAACCGGGGTGGAAGGGCAAGAAGGACCGTATCCGGGCAGCCATCACGCCCACGGTGAAACGGGCGGCGGCCACTTGCATGAACCTGCCAGCCAGGAAGCCCCGCCTTCGACGTATGTCTGGCGCATACATCACCCCATCGATGGCGTGGAGGACCGCGTAGCTGTCGAGGTGTCCCCTCACAGGGGGCTATTGCCGCGGTGGAGATTCGTAGTACCGGCCGAGTGGGACGGCGTGGTTAGATGGGGTGTGGGCGAACCCGGCGGAGGACCGCTAGCCCCTGCGGTCAAACGACCGATCGAGGAAGGGCCCGTCAACCTGGTGAACGGCCCACGGGTGATCTGGTTCGGCGGGCACGACACTTTGTCATCCCGGCTCAGCGCGTACCTTGTGTTTGAAGGCGATCCGCCGCACTACCTCGCATTCGGCCAGGCGGACGATCCCGGCGGCCCCCCCAACCGGCTCGAGGGCATCACCTTCGGACGTCACCGGAACCACCCCGGGATGGGGTGAGCAAGGAAGGGTTGACGCCGCAAAGGGAATTTGTTTTAGCGTCTGAATGATGGGCCATATCGTCTTTGGATATCGAGGATTGAGTTGATCCGTTCGACAATTACAGTCTGCGTGAGAAGCCGGGGAGCAGCGGCATTTCTGGGACGGCGATCAAATCACTTGCATTTATCCGGGTGAGATTCGACGACCGCTTCTTGCCCTCTGGCGTAAGGATGTCGAATTCCCTCTCTTGAACAAGTCTGAGGATGACGGCGTCTAGATCCGAAAATCGAGCGGCGGTCCGGTTGGCAAACATGTGGCGCATTGTGTCAAGGGTTATGGGAGTCTCTGCCGCCAAAGCGTATAGCTCTTCCGGCATTGAGTTGAGAAGTTGCTCCCGCATTTGCTTAGCGTCTAGATCCTCGAAGTGAAACAGCGGAATTGTTCCGGAATGCAGGGCATCCCAGCCAAGCATCTGAAAGTCCCCAGGGCCATAGTGTTCAAATGCATTGAAGTTGTTCCAGTGGCAGTTGATCATCACGTCCCTAGCCGTTGGGTGCCTCGAAAGATGAAGGAACCACAAGGCGCGGCGCGACTGTCTAGGCCGAATGAAAAACGGGGTGTCATAGGTCGCAGCAGTAACGGCGCGAATGTGCTCTCGCATCACCCGTTGAATGAGGGCTCTTCCGCCATCGCCATTCCTGAGTTGTATTATGTCGTTAATCTGGAGTTCCGACAGTTCGATGGGAGCGACTGCCCTAGTTAACGCAGGCGTCTGAGCGAGGTGATTGATAAGAGAGTCGGCCGCGAACGTCAGTATGATCTCCGCTGCCGGTAATCTTTGAAGAATGCGGGCGACTAGGGTGAGTTCCACACGTGAAAATCCCGTCTGATCCAGAAGAAAGATCGAGCGACCGGAACGAGGCTGTCGCCGTTTTATCTTTCGGATGATGTGGTCGGCCACTTCTTCAAACGGGCTGGTGTGGACAGCGATGTCCTGCCCGTCAACCCGGAATCCTCGATCCGTAAGAACGCGCCTCAAATGGGCCGTATGGTCATCTTTTATGTCGACAAAGTGAAAGTTGCAGTCAAAACGCAAAGGTTTATGTCTGTCCTGGTTCAGCCTCGCTTTCGCGGCCTCTGTTTCCTCGAGCATGATCAGGGGAGTACCGGACTCAGTACGTTCTCCGTCTTGGAATATGCCCCCACCTGCAAACCCATCGACCAGATCGAGTTTGAATTCATCACGAGAAGGATTGGCACCCAACCGATCGAAGTAGGCACTCAGATAACTGCGCAAGACAGTGAGTTTGGCCTTGCTGTGCTCCTCGATGTCGGGCGGTGGAAGGTTAGGATGCCACGTGAACGGCATGGCTTTGCCCCTCCTCCAAATGAGTAGGGATGGCGTTGTGCTCAACTCCTTCAAGTAACCGCCCCCCAGACTTAGCAGTACGCCCACCCCACTGTTTAAAGAAAAACGGAACATCTAGTCGCTCGCAAAGATCCCGAACGTCTAGAGCCCAATCCGGCTCCATGGGCCGGGCATGCGGCCCGCTTTCTCCTCCCACGATGACCCAAGAGATCCCGCTGATGTCAATGTCCCCAAGAGGACCAATTAGAGGTTCGACGGAAAGGAACCGCGTTGAAATTGGCGCGTCTTGCAGGTGCCGAATCCTTGCGGTCGCCTTGTTGTCCTCTACGGACACACCGCACCATATGTGGCGAGGTGCGAGGCTCGATCCGTACCGGTATCGCAAATAGTCTCTCATCAGCGGGCTGCGTTTCGTAAGTACTTGGAAGACATGCCTGTCGGCTGTTTCCATGACATCGAATACACGGTCAATGAAATCTGTCGGGACATCCTTGTGGAACAGATCGCTCATCGAATTCACGAAAATCGTTCGCGGCCGCCTCCAGGAGAGGGGCTGCGATAATCGATCCGGCCGAAGCGTTAGATCAAACCCGTTTTCGAAAGGGTGACCCGGTGTCCCGCGGAATCGTTCGGAGAGCCGCTCGGCGTAGCAGTTGTCGCATCCACGCGTGATCTTGGTGCATCCGGTCACAGGATTCCATGTCGCTTCAGTCCACTCGATCGCAGAGTTGTAGCCCATATGTTCGCCTCCCTATCCCAAAACATATATCACGCTGGCCGTACCCAAGGCTCTTATGGCACACGAGCGAATATGTAGGAATCTTGAGCTAGACATAGGGGAACACTGAGCAAATCATCCGGTGATGTCGGCCAGCAAATACGGGCACTGAGAAGTCCGCAATTGTTGGCCACCCCTCCCTTCGGACAGGTGCGCGTAGGGATACCCTCTGCCAGCCAGATTCGGGCGACCGAGGGTCTAGCCCGCTTTCATCCCCGCCAGTTCGCTGTCGATGCTCTCTGCCTGCGTCGACAGCCGTTCCCACTCCTCCCAGAGGGATTGCGTTTCCTCTTTGAGCGCGCGGTACTCCTTACCTGAGGCTGCTATTTGCTCCGGTTCGTTGAACTGGTCCGGGCTTGCGAACATGGCCTCCAGTTCCGCCATCCGGGCCTCGCGGTCGCTTATGGATGCGGTTAACCCCTCTATTCGTTTCGCCAGCCGACGGGCCTCATTGGCAAGCGACCTTTGCCGTCTCTTTTAGGAGTTGAATGATCGTCTTGGCGGTCGCTTGGCCGGATCATGGCCTGACGGGTCGCCGGTGGTCCCATTGACAGGCGCGGCGGAGGCGGCATTGCCGTTCTCGGTCCGTTTCCGGTGCAGGTAACTGTCGTAGTCGCCGGGGAAGACCGTTGGCTTGCCGGCTTCTATCTCGACGATCTTGTTGGCCACCTGCTGAATCAGGGTCCGGTCGTGCGTAATGAAGCAGATGCTGCCGCGGTAATCGCCCAGGGCGTCGGCAAGTATTTCCCTGGAGGCGATGTCCAGGTGGTTGGTCGGTTCGTCCATCAGCAGCATGTTGCTCGGCTGGAGGAGCAGCTTGGCCAGGGCCACCCGCGCCTTTTCTCCGCCGGACAGCACGGAAATCGGCTTTCGGACGTCGTCTCCGCTGAACAGGAATCCGCCGAGCGTGTTGCGCAGGTTCTGGTCCGACTCCCCCGGCGCGGCCTGTCGCAGTTCCTCGAAGACCGAGTTTGCCGGGTTGAGGAGTTCGAGCACGTGCTGCGCGTAGTAGGCCGTCACGACGTTGTGACCGGTCGATCTGTCCCCGTCGTCCATTGGAATGACGCCGGCTAGCAATTTCAACATGGTGGTCTTGCCGGCGCCGTTTGGTCCGACCAACGCCACCCGGTCTCCGCGGAACAGCGTCAGGTTCATGTCGCTGTAGACCGCGTTGTCACCGTACGACTTGCTCACGTTGGTCAGGCGTATCGCCTCGCGCCCGCCGCGCGGGGCTGACGGGAATGTGTAGTGCACTTTCCTCGTCGCCCTCGGCAACTTGATGGTCTCCATCTTCTCAAGTTGCTTCAGCCGGCTCTGCACCTGGCTGGCCTTCCGCGCCTTGGAGCGAAAGCGCTCTACGAAGCGCATCTGTCGCTGTGCCTCGCGCTCCTGCCTCGCCGCGGCCGCCTGCTTGACCTCCAGGGAGCGCTCGCGGGCGACGAGGTAGTCGTCATAGTTGCCCTTCATGAACGCCGCCTCGTCTTCCTCGATTGCCAGCACCCTGGTCGCCACCTGGTTCAGGAATGCTCGGTCGTGGGATGTGATGAGCACCCCGCCCTTGAACGATGCCAGGTACTTCTCGAACCACAGATTCGCCTCTAGGTCGAGGTGGTTGGTGGGCTCGTCGAGGAGCAAAAGGTCGGGCGCCCTGAACAGCAGTCTCGCGAGTCCTGCCCGCATGGCCCAACCGCCGCTGAACTCGCGCATCGGCCGGAGGAAGTCACTTTGCTTGAAGCCAAGGCCGGACAGGATTGCCTTCGCCTCGTGCTCCCGGTTGTTTCCTCCCGCTGCCTCCAGCGCCATATCCAGTCGGCTCAGGCGTTCCAGCAATTCGCCCTGGCGCGCGGGATCGACCTCCGACGACAACGCTTCGTGCGCGGCGGCGATTTCGTCGGTCAGGGCGTTTGCTTCCGTGCCGGCGTCCAACACCTCCTGCAGCAAAGGTCTGTCGACGAACGTTTCGGGCTCCTGCTTGAGGTAGCCCATCGTGACGTTTCGGCGCGTGGTTACGGTCCCCGACTCCGGAGTTGTCTCGCCCGCCAGGATGTCCATCAGCGTGGTCTTGCCGGAGCCGTTCGGGCCTATCAACGCTATGCGGTCTCCGGCGGCCAGGTTAAACGTGAGGCCGCTGAACAGAGTCCTGTCTGAGAAGGACTTGCTTATGTCGGAGGCATAGAGCATGTGATCGCCGTTCTTGTCCGCACGGCGGGACCGTATGTCAATCGTAACCGTTCCGGCCCACCGGGTCGGGGGACGGAATATCTGTCGTGTCACGTGGTCCGGTGGTAGATTCGATGTGCAAGGAGGCCAAGATGACGCGAACGCTGTCGGTCGAAGAGGAGATCCACAAGCCCGCCGACGAGGTGTGGAAGGCGCTCACCGATTGGCCGAACGCCCACAGGTGGATGCCCGGAGTCGAGGCGATGACCGCCGAAGGCGACACAGCCGCCGGAACGAAGCTGACTTTCCGTGCGCGCGGCGCAGAACGCTCGAGCGAAATCGTCCACTGCGACGCCGGCAAGTCGGTAGTGCTCCGTTCGGTCCAGGGCGGCGTGACCGCAGACTACCGCTACGAAGTACACGACGTCGACGGCCGCGCGACCCGCGTGACCCTTGTCGCCGACTGCCAAGTCACCGGCCTGCTGCTACGTGTCGTGTCGCCCCTGCTTCGCATCGCCATTCGCATGTCCGACGGCAAGCAGCTGAGGCTGCTGAAGGCGATGATCGAAGGGGACTAGAGGCGGGGCGTCTCACCCAGGCGGCCGTCTAGCATTTGCCGTTTAGCCAAGTCCCCGAGCCGCGACCCCGGAGAGGCCCACCAGGCCGCCTGGACGACTCGCCACACCCAACTGGGGCCTCCAGGGGCTCTCAGGGTCGGCACAGCGGCCAACAGGGGGGTGACGGTGAAGGGCGCGCAGGTACACCCAGCGGGTGCGTATCCGAAGGGCACACCGCCCCGCGCCCCACCATGGGTACCGGGTTTCCCCGGCACGACGATGATGTGTGAGCTCCACTATGGGTACCGCCCCGCATCGGAGTGCGGGGTGACGATGGGTGACACGACGGTGTGTTGTCGGCCCCCCATTTTGTCATCCTTGAGCGAAGCGAAGGATCTCCCTGCGTGACGAGCACCGCGCCCGCGCCCCTCTGACCCAGGCCCTTCGCTTCGCTCGAGGGCGACAAGGGTGGGTGCATCCAACCGGTGCGTATCCGAACGGCCCCCCTCTTGCACCCCACCATGGGTACCGGGTTTCCCCGGCACGACGATGATGTGTGAGCCCCACCATGGGTACCGGCCCCGCATCGGAGTGCGGGGCGACGATGAAGGGCGCGACGATTTGGCCGCAGGCGCCATTCCTCCGCTGCCTCAAGCCCCTCAGCCGTCCTGTACGGCCTCAGGGGCGGCGTCTGCAGGCGGAGTGGCCTTGGGCGTTGCCGACGGGGCGTGCGGTCCCACGAGGAGGACTCGCTTTCCGACGGCGATGAGGGCCACCACGATACCCATGATCATCCGCAAGGCGAATTCCAGCGCTATGAGGTACAGCAGGTAGTACAGGATGTGGTCGGTGTAATTCAAAGTCTCGTCCAGCAACGCCAGCGAGTCCTCGATCTGGAAGAACGACGTGTTGACCAGGAAGATGCCCAGCACGGCGAACGGCAACATCTTCGCCAGGTCCCTGGACAGGTCCTCCTTGACGTACGCCGCCACGCGGATCGTGCCCACCGTGGCCAGGCCCATGAGCAGGACCTGGGAGAACGACTGGTCCTTCGCCAGGAACGCCAGGATGCCAGTTATGACGGCGAACCAGAAGAAGGCGAAGAATGGGAACAGCAGGATGTACTTCGCCACGTACATGACCACGTGCAGGACGGACCGCACCCACTTGTAGCGGGACTGCTCGTACCTCGACAGGTCCAGCCCGAACATGTCCCTTGCGGCCACGAAGCGGTAGAACGTGAAAACGAAGATGGCGTAGACGGCCATGCCCGCGATGTACACCGAAACGGGCCGCAGCAGGTCGATGGCGTCGTAGATATTCAGATCGGTGGGTAGGACGTCGTAGATGTCCATGAGCGTGACCTTTCGCAGGTGGGCGTCTGAGCCGTCATCGCACGGGGCCGCCCCGAATAACCGTTTCCCAGCAAGTGCGGACCAGCCCCCGCCACTAAGCGCCCAACATAACAATTCCCCCGGTTGGGGCTCGATAGGGGGTGGGGATGATGGGGTGACGGTGGAGGGCACGCTGATGTGGTTGGGTCCCGTTTTTTTGTCATCTTTGAGCGAAGCGAAGGATCTCCCGGTGTGACGTGCACCCGCGCCCGTGCCCCTCTTACCCAGGCCCTTCGCTTCGCTCGAGGGCGACATGGGTGGGTGCTCGAGGGTGACAGGGGTGAGTGCTCGAGGGTGACAGGGGTGGGTGCTTGAGGACGACGTTGGCGGGGGTGCTCTAGGGTGACGTGTATTACGTCACTTCGTCTCACTGGCGGACGCCAGTGGCCACGATGGGGTGTTGTGGGGAATGGTACGCGCTTAAATCCGGGCGGTGCGTAGTCGAGCGACCCCCCGGCACCCGTCCCCGCCGTGGGTACCGGGTTGCCCCGGCACGACGGGGTGGTGCGTGCGTTCCGCCGTGGGTACCGCCCCGCATCGGAGTGCGGGGAGACGATGGGGGGCACGACGGGGTGGTGTGAGCCCCAACGTGGGTACCACCTTTCGCTGGTACGACGAAACAGGCCCCCCATTATTGTCATCCTTGAGCGAAGCGAAGGATCTCCCGGTGTGACGTGCACCCGCGCCCGCGCCCCTCTTACCCAGGCCCTTCGCTTCGCTCGAGGGTGACATATGGAAGGGCGGCAGGGCGACCCTCGTCAAACGCGAACCGGGGGCCTCGTGAGGCCCCCGGTTTGGTGGTGTCTTGCCGTTGGCGGGTTAGCCCCGCCCCGGCGGGCGCCTTTGTGAGGCGCCCTTACGGGTCGAGTCCTATGCCTCTAGCTGCCTGGCTCGGTAGTAGCGGACGTATGCCACTCCACCGGCTATTGCTGCCAGCACCAGCAGGATGATCAGGATGATCGCCCAGACCGGGAATGCGGCTGCTTCCTCTTCGACCGGCGGTTCCGGCGTTGCCGTAGGCGCTGGCGGCGGCACTGGTGTCGCGGTTGGCGGCACTGGCGTCGCGGTCGGCGCTGGCGGCGGCACAGGCGTTGCGGTCGGCGGCACAGGTGTCGCGGTCGGCGGCACAGGCGTTGCGGTCGGCGGTACCGGTGTAGCCGTGGGCGGCACAGGCGTCGCGGTCGGCGGCACGGGTGTCGCTGTTGGCGGCACAGGCGTCGCGGTCGGCGGCACGGGTGTCGCTGTTGGCGGCACAGGCGTCGCGGTCGGCGGTACCGGTGTAGCCGTAGGCGGCACAGGCGTCGCGGTCGGCGGCACGGGTGTCGCTGTTGGCGGCACAGGCGTCGCGGTCGGCGGCACGGGTGTCGCTGTTGGCGGCACAGGCGTCGCGGTCGGCGGTACCGGTGTAGCCGTAGGCGGCACAGGCGTTGCGGTCGGCGGCACTGCTGTCGGTTCCGGCGTAGCGGTCGGTTCCGGCGTCGGTGTGGGCGCCGGCACGTATTCGCCACCGTCCGTTACCGGCGGGGTCTTGCTCCTCACCGTGATCTCGCTGGCGCCCAATACCGGCACCGGCGCAACCGTCCTGTCAAATGGCTGGAGGTAGCCTCCTATTGTCTGTGTGCCCGTCTGCGTGGCTCTGACTGTGTACGTGACCGTTGGGACGTCAAGCAGCGTCCACGTGAGGCTCTGACCACTCACGACAATCGCGCCTGGCTGGTTGGTGGACACGTATTCCAGACCACTGGGCAGCGTTTCCCTGAGCGTCCCTGCCAAGCCGTAGTTGAGGGCAAGGACCGTCACGGTGACCTCGTCGTCTACCACGACCGATGTCTCCGTGATAGTCCGGAAGGCGCTAGGCGGGACGACGGCAACTCGTGCCGACTGGGCCCCTCTGACGGGGAACGACTCCTGAACGGAGTCCTCCAGCGAGCCGGAGAATGTGTATTCGCCCACATCTTCGGGTGCGGTGACGGTGTAAGTGAACGACTGGTCTGATCCGAGCAGTACGAACTCGATGTTGCGGCCGTTCACCTCGGCGATGCCGTCCGGCGAGACCGATTGGTAGGTGAAGCCTGCCGGCAACGTTTCGGTTACCCGGCCGAATGTGCCGTAGTCGTTGGCCCTGACGGTCACCCTGAGCCGGCCTTCAGGGGCGACGGGGCTCGGGGAGAAGGACCTGGTTGCGGTCGGTCCTGCGACCGTAACGGTGGATGAGCCGCTGACGCCGACCCGCGTCCTGTCGGACGTCTCCAGGGTCCCGGAGAATCGAGCCGGGCCTGGAATGTCGGATACGGTGACGGTGTACGTGAATGAAGAAATCTCAAAGAGGACGAAGCTTACGTCCTGACCGTTGACTTCGCTGATGCCGGCCGGGTTGGAGGCCACGAATGTGAATCCTTCCGGCAGCGTCTCGGTGACGGACCCGAAGTTGCCGAAGTTGGCGGCGTCGATCGTCACGGCCAGCGTATCGCCCCTCTCGACCGTCGAGGAGGAGAACGTCCTCGTTGCGCCGGTCCTTCCGGGCGGGAGAGTGGGTACCGCGGTGGGTTCGGCGGTGGGTTCGGCGGTCGGTTCCACCGTGGGAGATGCGGGCCCCGCGGCGACCGTTACGGCCGTATCTCCGCCGGTCGCACGACTGTCCCTCTGGGAGTCGCTGACCGTCCCGCTGAAGGAATAGTCGCCCGGTGTCGAAGAGGCCGTGACGTAGTAAGTCACTTCGGATATCTCGAACAGGACGAAGGTGAGGTCCTGGCCGGACACCGTTGGGGTCTCGTCGGACCTTGCGAAGGTGAACCCTGCGGGCAGTGTTTCCGTGATGGCGCCAAATGAACCGACACCAGAGGTGGTGACGGTCACCTGCACCTCACCGCCGGGGGCGACTGACGCTGGGCTGATGGTTCTGTTAGCGCTATGGCTCGAGGCGTCTGCGGTGCCTGCGAACAGCAGTCCTGCTGCGGCAAGCGCTGCTCCTATGACCGCCAACAGCGTCAATGCTCTGTATTTCAAGTTACTCGTTCTCCTGGTAACTGATCAGTCTCTGTGACTGGTTTTCCGTCGCCGCGACGCTAGGGCAATGGACCATGCCGCCGCGATTGCATTTGGGCGGTTCTGGAACTTGCCGTGGGACGCCTTCCCAATTTCATCACCCTCGTAGTGCGTAAGCAAGACCGTGGTGAGTCCATTTTGCGTGATTGTTGTGTATATAGACCTTGCCGCCTCGGGCAGGCACAAGACCCGCCCCTACGTGGGTTCTCGTTCTGTGGGCATGGGCCCCGCCCCAACAGTTGCGTGCGGGACAGGTCCGTCAGTCAGCTTAAGTCTTTCCCCGACCCTTCGGCTACGCTCAGGGTGACAGTTGATAGCGCTCTGGGTGACAGTTGGTCGTGCAAAAAATAGCGCCCTCTTTGCCCGGCCCTTCGACTTCTCTCAGAGCCCGCCTCGCATTCGATGCGGGGGGGACGAATAATGCCCGAGGGTGACAAGAGGGCGCTCTTGGCCTTTGTATTTACTTTCGCAGGGGCGTCCCCGATCGAGTCGGGGATGACGGTTTGCTGTCGGGGATGACGGTTCCCCTCGTGGAGATGTTATCCACTCGGTGGTTACGTTTTCCCTTGGTGGCTACGTCTTTTCCGCCCCTGCGTCTGGTTTCGTTGTTAGGTTTTCCTGGTCCTTTGCGGGGTCAGTTGGCGAAGTACGCCTGGATGACCGACACCACGTTGTCCCTGGTGAGTTGGTCGTCGAAGTAGTCACGTATCGCCATGATGACCTCAGGCCGGTCGATCTGACCGTTACCGTTGGCGTCGTACGATGCCAGTGCGTCGAAGCCACCACCGGTCGCGTCGTCCGACGGGTCGTTAGTCACCGTGACGGTCACCGCCAGCGTGGCCGATGTGGCGCCGCCATTGCTGGCGACCACCGTCACTTCGTACACGTTGTCAGTGTCCGCGTCTGCCGGGGCTTCGTAGTCCGGTGCGGACCTGAAGCTCAGCGCTCCGCCGCTGATGGAGAAGTCGCCAGCATCCGCCCCCGACACGTTCCACGATGGGTTCGTGATCGTCGTCGTGTACGTTCCGACCGCCGTCGTGCCTTCCACGACGGAAACCGAAGAGCGTCCGCCAACCACACCCTCAGACGGGGCAGTTGAACCACCGGGCTGCAGCGTCAATTCCGGTTTCTCGTTGAAGTCCGTGACCGTGATGGTCACCGTCGTCGAATCCTCGAGGCCGAACGGGTCGCGGGCTGTCACCTCTATCACGTAGGTCCTCTGCGTGCCCTCGTAGTCGAGCTTCGTGCCCTTGCCGACCGTGATCTGACCGTTGTTGTCGATCTTGAACGCGCCCATGTCAGCGCCGCCGCTAATCCTGTAGGTTAACGCGTCGCCGTCGGGGTCGGCAGCCGTGACCGGCGAACCGACCTTGCCGCCTTCTCCGGCGTTCTCTCGTACTTCCCGCGTGATGCCCGACTCGAACACCGGCTCCTGGTTGACCTCGGGCGCCTTGCGCACCGCGTTGTCAGTCGGCTTCTTGATCTCGCGGTCACCGGCAGTGCCTTCCTCTGACGCGTTGTCGCGGTAGCTGACGGTCACTTCGAGGTACATGCCCTCGTCGCCGTCAACGCCCTCGTTCTCGCTCGTGATCGGGTCGTCCTCGACCGACCTTATGGGCGTGTACGTGTCAGACGTGGCGCCCTGGATGGCAATGAAGCTACCAGGTGTATCTGTCAGGG
The DNA here is from genome assembly GCA_965220275.1 of Dehalococcoidia bacterium. Classification (GTDB taxonomy): domain Bacteria; phylum Chloroflexota; class Dehalococcoidia; order Lucifugimonadales; family Lucifugimonadaceae. The sequence goes on from CBDCPN010000009.1 coordinate 330,645, forward strand.
AGCGGCTCCACTGCCACTCGACGTCCGAGATCTTCATGTCGGGGTCTGTGAGCGAGGCCGTGATAGCCTGCCCGACCGCCGGCTGGGTGGTCGACAGGGAGACCATGCCGGTCTCTTCTACGTTCTCGACCGTGATGACCAGTGGCAACGAACTCTTTGCGCCTTCGTTGTCAGTCGTAACGATCGTCACGTGGTACCTGTTGTTCCCGTCCGCATCTGCCGGGGACTCGTAGTTCGGCTCTTCCTTGAACACGAGTTCGTATGTGTCGTCGGTGGCGTCGCCGCCCGCAGCAGTAGTGTTGGTCAGGTCGAACAGACCGCCGTCAACGCCCTCCACGGTCAACTTGAGTGTGTCCGCTGGGTCTCCTTCGGTTGCGGAAGTTCCTCCGTCCGGGTCAGTCCCGTCAGTTACCGTGAAAGTGGCTATTACGATGGCGAACTCTGCCGCGATATTCGGAGTAACGTTAGTGTCTTCCGCCACGTCCTTAACCGGGGTGTTCTCATCGATTTTGTAGCTCGGCGCCGTAGCGTCATCCGGGTCCAGTGGCGTACGGTTGTTGTCCGTTACCACTCCCACCGTGGGCCTCATCGGCGCGTCGTTTTCGTCAGTCACCGCGATGATGACTTCCTGGGTAATTCCAGTTGCGGTCGAAGGATCGAACAGTGAGACGGTTACTGTGTACTCCTTGCCTGTCCGGCCGCCGGTGGCGTCAGGAGCAGTCTCGAAGTTCAGCTTGGCCTTGACTGTGATCCGGCCCGTCGCCGGGTCGATAGCGAACTTGCCTTCGTTTTCGGTGCCGCTTGCGCCGGCCAAGGTGTGGGTCAGGATCGATGTCCGCCCCTCTCATTGGAGTCGATGTCCGCCCCTCTCACCGTGCCGACGACCGTGCCGACTGGCGCGTCGAGACCGGAGCATAGGTCTGCCCGGTGCTCGTGGAGTTCCCGGCCGTGGTCCAGTGGTCGTCGTTTTCGAGGTCCGGCCTGTTCACCTTTGGCACATACCACTGGTAAGTGGGCGCAGGGCTCGTGGAAATTACGTCTGGATCGGTCAGGGTGGATGTCAGAGTAGTCCCGCCCGAGGTATCTGCGCTGGCGCGCACCACCCGGAACGACGTGGTCGTGCCCTGGGGGAACGCCGGCGGGTTGTTAGTGGTGCCAGTGGCAAGCGCCGCGACTACGGGATATGCCGTCCTTGCGTACGCCTTTTCGGAAGGTCCGATCCCGTCTGTGTACGTCGCAACCACGCGCAGGTGCTTACCGGCGTCTGTCGAGACCGGAGCATAGGTCTGCCCGGTGCTCGTGGAGTTCCCGGCCGTGGTCCAGTGGTTGTCGTTTTCGAGGTCCGGCCTGCTCACCTTTGGCACATACCACTGGTAAGTGGGCGCAGGGCTCGCGGAAATTACGTCTGGATCGGTCAGGGTGGATGTCAGAGTAGTGCCGGGGACTCCGCCCGAGGTATCTGCGCTGGCGCGCACCTGGAGCCGGTCTAGTGTGAACGTGTAAGGCTCTTCAACGTTCTTGACGTTCACAGTGACCGAAATCTCGTTCGATTGCGCCAGATCGAGGGATCCAGGCGCACGCACCTCCGTGGCTACCACCATGCCGACGACCGTACTGGCGCGTGTTCACCCACCCGGAACGACGTGGTCGTGCCCTGGGGGAACGCCGGCGGGTTGTTAGTGGTGCCAGTGGCAAGCGCCGCGACTACGGGATATGCCGTCCTTGCGTACGCCTTTTCGGAAGGTCCGATCCCGTCTGTGTACGTCGCAACCACGCGCAGGTGCTTACCGGCGTCTGTCGAGACCGGAGCATAGGTCTGCCCGGTGCTCGTGGAGTTCCCGGCCGTGGTCCAGTGGTTGTCGTTTTCGAGGTCCGGCCTGCTCACCTTTGGCACATACCACTGGTAAGTGGGCGCAGGGCTCGCGGAAATTACGTCTGGATCGGTCAGGGTGGATGTCAGAGTAGTCCCGCCCGAGGTATCTGCGCTGGCGCGCACCTGGAGCCGGTCTAGTGTGAACGTGTAAGGCTCTTCAACGTTCTTGACGTTCACAGTGACCGAAATCTCGTTCGATTGCGCCAGATCGAGGGATCCAGGCGCACGCACCTCCGTGGCTACCACCATTACGTCATAACTGTTGTCAGCAGGGGTTCCTGAGCCCTTCGGGTCCTCGAAGTTGGGGGAGCTGCTGAAGGAGAGCACGCCGCCCGTGATGTCGAAGTCCTCCGCGTCATCGCCGGTGAGGGACCAGACGATCATCTCGCCCTCAGGGTCCAAGGCGCTGAAGTTGGCCACGGGCGCGTCGTCGTTCTCGTCGTAGTCACAGGTCACAGCCTTCGTGGAGGCATTCTGTTCGCACGGATCTTCGTTCGCCTGTTGGGCGGATGCCGAAGGGGCGAGGCCCACGGTGACGAACGAGATGGCGAGCGCGAGCACGAGAGCAAAGATTGCTGTGCGGGCTACCATCGACTTGAAGGGACTCTGAAGCATGAGATTCCTCACTTTGCGGGATTTTTGGCCGCGTTCATCTTGCAAATATCCCACATCGTGCGAGACAAATGGCTGCGTGAGAGTGGCTGCAAGTGCGCCGAAACCCTCCGCGACAGGTGCCATTACTGCTTTTGACGGCCGATTCAACATGAACTTCCTCAATTCAGCAATCTTCGGATGGCGCGATTCTTCCATCCCTGAATCGCGCAACATAGGGAATTTACCGTTCGCCAGTGTTGGTGTCAATACATATTGACTGCGCTAGCAGGTAGTTTGGAACGGCCCACGCGCCCGCCTCCCCCGGCATTGCAAATCCCCATTTTGTTCGGGATCGATTTCCAGTTTACAGGAGTGCGGGGAGGGGCCGCGCCCGCCTGTCGCGGTCGGCGAATCGGCGATGTTCGTGACGTGGCGGACGGTGGTTTGCGGAAGGGCCGCGGGGTGTTGTGGATGGGGGGTGGGTGGGTGGTTGGGGGTAGTGGCGTGGGGGTTGGGTTACGCGTGCGCGTGCGCGCCAACAACAACGTATTGCCGAATGGGGTGTCGGTCGGGGGTGGTGTGTGAGTGTTCGGGGGGTCCTTGTCGCCCAGCGCCCACACCCACGTCACCCTTGAGCACCCACCCCTGTCACCCTCGAGCGTAGCGAAGGGTCTGGGTAAGAGGGGAAGGGTGTTGGTGTGTGTGTTGCGCCGGGGGGTCCTTCGCTTCGCTCCAGGATGACGAAAAAAGGGGCTCTAGGGAGTGGATGGGTACGCTGTTCCACCACCACCTCCTATACCCAACGGGGTCGCACGCTCTGTCGATGGAGGGGGTGTGGTTGCCTGTCGGTTGTGGTGTGCAGGTTTTCGAGCGTGGCCCCACCTGGACCCCTGGGTACCGGATCGGAGTCCGGCAAGACGAGTTACAACGCGAGCGACCATCAATATCACCGTCTTCCCCGAACGCCGTACCCCGTCTTCCCCGCCCCGCATCGGAGTGCGGGGAGACGATGGAGGGACCCAGGTGGGTGGATGGGTACGTTCTTCCACCACCCACTCCTATACCCGCAGGGTCGCGCACACTATAGACGGAGGGGGTGTCTCCCTGTCGGCATTGGCGTGCAGGTTTTCGAGCGTGGCCCCACCAAGACCCCTGGGTAACGGATCTGCGTCCGGCAAGACGAGGAAAGGTGAGCCACCCTGTCGGTTGTGGTGTGTCAGGTGTTCGAGTGTGGCCCCGCCTGGGCCCCTGGGTTCCGCCCCGGACTTCCACTCTCCGTCTTCCCCGCCCCGCATCGGAGTGCGGGGAGACGATGGAGGGACCCAGGTGGGTGGATGGGTACGCTGTATTACCACCCAGGCCTATACCCGATGGGTCGCGCGCTCTGACTATGGAGGGGTTGTGGTTTCCTGCCGGTTTTGGCGTGCAGGTAATCGGATGTCGCCCCTCCTAGACCCCTGGGTCCCCGATCTTCGTCGGGGAAGACGATAGTACGGCGGTCGCGAAAGACGCCGGCATCCATGGTGGTGCGCGTTCTAACTCGTCTTGCCGGACGCAGATCCGGTACCCAGGGGGGCGGATGGGTACGTTCTTCCACCACCCATTCCTATACCCGCAGGGTCGCGCACACTATAGATGGAGGGGGTGTCTCCCTGTCGGCATTGGCGTGCAGGTTTTCGAGCGTGGCCCCACCAAGACCCCTGGGTACCGGATCTGCGTCCGGCAAGACGAGGAAAGGTGAGTCACCCTTTCGGTAGCAGCGTGTGGGTCTTCGAGCGTGGCCCCGCCTGGGCCCCTGGGTGCTGCCCCGGACTTCCACGCCCCGTCTTCCCCGACGCAGATCGGGGACCTAGGGGGGCGGGTGGGTACGCTCTTCCACCTCCCACCTCCTATACCCGAGGGGTTGTGGTTTCCTGCCGGTTGTGGTGTGTGGGGTCACACACTTTGACGAAGGAGGGGGTGTGGTTTCCTGCCGGTTGTGGCGTGCAGGTAATCGGATGTCGCCCCTCCTATACCCCTGGGTACCGGATCTGCGTCCGGCAAGACGAGGAAAGGTGAGTCACCCTTTCGGTAGCAGCGTGTGGGTCTTCGAGCGTGGCCCCACCTAGATCTAGGGGGGCGGGTGGGATCACCGTGTGTTCAGAGTATTTGCGGGTAAAGGTCGATCCAGTCGAAGTTCTTTTCCTCTATCAACTGGACTTTCCAGTCCCGGCGCCAACGTTTCAGGAGTTTCTCCCGTTTGATGGCGCCCTCCATGGTCGAGTGCAACTCATACCAGACGAGGCGGTGGACGCCGTTCTCCGTGGTAAATCCGTCCACGAAGTCGTTTTTGTGTTGCCATACCCGCTTGACCAGGTCGGACGTTACGCCTGTGTAGAGCGTTCCGTTTCTCTTGCTCGCGAGCATGTAAACGCACGGAACTTTTTCAGGTTTGGCGGGAGAGGGAGTCATCCTGTCGGGTCTGCCTGGGAGGGGGTTGATTGTACCCCGCCTATAGCCGCAGGTTCTCACACTCTGACGATGGAGGGTGTGGTTGCCTGTCGGGTCCACGTGGCAGGTTTTCGACCGTGGCCCCTCCTAGACCCCTGGGTCCCCGATCTTCGTCGGGGAAGACGATAGTACGGCGGTCGCGAAAGACGCCGGCATCCATGGTGGTGCGCGTTCTAACTCGTCTTGCCGGACGCAGATCCGGTACCTAGGGGGGTGGTTGGGTACGCTGTATTACCACGCACTCTTTTACCCGAAAGGGCGCACACTATAGATGGAGGGGGTGGTTGCCTGTCGGTTGTGGCGTGTCAGGTGTTCGAGTGTGGCCCCGCCTGGACCCCTGGGTCCCCGATCTTCGTCGGGGAAGACGAATATAGGTGAGCCATCCTGTCGGTAGTGGCGTGCAGGTTTTCGAGCGTGGCCCCACCAAGACCCCTAGGTCCCCGATCTTCGTCGGGGAAGACGGATATAGGTGAGTCATCCTGTCGGTAGTGACGTGCAGGTTTTCGGGCGTGGCCCCACCTAAACCCCTGGGTCCCCGATCTTCGTCGGGGAAGACGGGGTAGAGAGAGTGCGGGGATGGCCCCGTGTCAGGCACTGGGCAGGCTGTTCTTTTGCTGGCACGACGGTTTTGTAGTCGTCCCCCTCTACGCGTGCACGCGGGTACCTCTGTTGTTATGATGGGCCGGTATTTGAGGTGACGCTTCCGGTTACAGGCGGTACGAGATGACGACTCAGCAGATTGAATTGATGGCACACTTGATGCGACGGGCCGGGTTCGGCGCTTCACGGGAGGAGCTGGATGGCCTGGCGGCGCAGGGGTATGACGCTACGGTGGAACGGTTGCTGGATACGGATGCGCCGAACCATATGTCGCTGGACCTGATTCGCCGCTATCACCCCGATCACATGGGGATGATGGGCATCGGCGCCGGCGCGAACTGGATGTATCGCATGATCTCCACCGATGCGCCGCTGAGAGAGAAGATCGCGCTGTTCTGGCACGGTATCTTCGCCACCGGCTACGCCAAGCTCGCCAACGGAAAGGTGCTGCACGACCAGATAAGGATGTTCTCCAGGCACGGGATGGGCAGCTTCCGCGAGTTGCTGATCGAGCTGTCGAAAGACCCGGCCATGATCATCTGGCTGGACAACTGCGAGAACCACAACGGCGCGATCAACGAGAACTACGGCAGGGAACTGCTCGAACTGTTCTCCCTGGGCGTCGGAAACTACACCGAGGAGGACATCAAGGAGGCCTCACGGGCGTTCACCGGCTGGACGATCGCCAACGTGGAGTACATGACGCTGAAGTCCATGCGGGACTCCATCTGGCCGTACGGTAGGCTCTCGATGCACTTCGAGTACAACCCCGACGACCACGACGACGGCGAGAAGACGTTCCTGGGCCGCACCGGCAATTTCAACGGCGAGGACATAATCGACATCATCTGCGAGCAGCCGGCAACGGCGCGCTTCATCGCGCGGCATATGTACAGCTTCTTCGTGGCCGACGAGGCGCCGGTGCCGGAGTGGCCGTACAAGCCGCCGAGGGACCCGGAGGCGATCGAGGCGCTTGCACAGGCGTACTTCGACAGCGGGTACAACATCAGGGAGATGCTGCGGGTGCTGTTCTCGTCCGACTTCTTCAAGTCGGAGAGCGTGCGGTACGAGCGGGTGAAGAGCCCGGCGGAGTTGCTGGCCGGCGTGCTGAAGCTGACCGGCGAGTTCGAGCGGCCGCGGGAGGAGATGATCCCTACGCATATGCAGTCCTGGTTCATGGGGCAACACCTGCTCAACCCGCCGTCGGTGGAGGGCTGGCACTGGGGCACGGAGTGGATAGACTCCGGGGCGCTGGTGGAGCGGGTCAACTTCGCGTCGGAACGCATCGGGAACCTCGAGAGCCCCGGCGTGCGGCATATGGTGGACAACGTGCTCTCGGACGGCAACGGCAGCCTGGGGCCGGCGGAGCTTGTGGAGCGGGCGCTGGACCAGCTTTCGCTGACGGCGATTACCGACGAGACTCGGGCGTCTCTGGTGGAGTTCGTGGAACGCAGCGACGAGATGGACGGTTCGTCAGGCTGGTCTCCGCAGGAACGGGCGGCGCACGCGCTGAAGCTGGCGGCCACCGCGCCGGAGTTCCAGCGGGCTTGAGATGCAGGGGTGTTCAAGATGGCCGCGTTAAGGCCGCACGTGGTTATGAAAATGAGGGGCTGCCTGCCGGTTGGGAGTTGGAGATGACCAGCGTACCCACCACACGCGCCCCCCACCGTGGGTACCGGGTTTCCCCGGTACGACCCCGTATCAAGTACGGGGCAGGCTACCCCTCGTCCGAATGGTATTAAGGCGATGACACTGGCTGAGACAGAAGTAAAGAGCGGGCGGCTGGCGTACAACCGCACGATTGGCTTTACGGCGATGTTCGGCCGCGGGATGTACTACCCCGTGGACTTCGCCGTCGGGGCCGACGACCGCTTCTACGTGCTCAACAGGTCTTCGGACGGCGACAAGCGCGGCGTGCGGATCACGATCATGGACCTGGAAGAGGAGTATTACGGCATCTTCGGCGAGTTCGGCGAAGGACGCGGCCAGTTCATGTGGCCGAACTCCATCGCGATCGACAGCGCACAGCGGCTGTACATCAGCGACGACTACATGAACCAGGTGACGGTCATGTCCACCGGCGGCGACTTCATCGCGCGCTGGGGAGACGCCGGCGCCGGTGAGGGACAACTGGACGGCCCGAACGGGCTGGTGGTGAACGCGGACGACGAACTGCTGGTGACGGACCACCGGAATAACCGCATCCAGCGGTTCACGGGAGACGGCGATTACCTCGGAAAATTCGGCGAGGCCGGGTCCGGCGAGGGACAGTTCAATTTTCCGTGGGGCATCTCCATATGCCCCGACGGCGACATACTGGTGGCCGACTGGGGCAACGACCGCGTACAGAAGCTGACGCCCGGCGGCGAGTTCGTCGCGACGTACGGCACATCGGGCCGGGGCGATGGCGAGATTTACCGGCCGTCGAGCGCGTGCCTGGACGAGGATGGGTATGTGTACGTGGCGGACTGGGGGAACCATCGCCTGCAGGTGCTGGACCCGGACGGCGGGTTCGTGCAGTCGCTGAGGGGCCAGGCCACGCTTTCCAAGTGGGCGCAGGACTTCCTGGACACCAACGTGGAGGAGGCGGCCGCGCGGGCGCGCTCCAACCTGGACCTGCCCACCGAACTGTTCGGAGGAGACCCGCACGAGGAGTCGGCGCACATCGAGAAGTATTTCTGGGGACCGTCCTGCGTGAGACTGGTTTCCGGCCTGGTCTACGTGGTGGACACGAGCCGGCACCGGGTGCAGGTCTTCGATGTGATCAAGTTAGGCTGACAGGAGTTTCACCAGCCGTAAAGCAATAAGGAATCAGGGGCGGCGAGGATGCCGGAAGGCGGGAGCGCTTCCCACGCGGCGTTTAACACGCTCATCAGGTAGAGCGTTCGAACAGCCGCCCGTGCCGAGGAGGTACCGACTATGACCATGACAGCCAAGCGTGATCCGTCACTGGTAGTTATCCAGCTAACCGGCGGCAATGACGCGATGAACACCGTCGTTCCCTACACGAACGGCATTTACCAGGACTCCAGGAAGGCGATCTGCCTGACCGAGGACGAGGTCATAGACATCAACGGCTCGCTGGGGCTTCATCCCAACCTCGGGCCGTTCAAAAGCCTGTGGGACGAGGGCAAGGTGGCGATAGTCAACGGCATCGGCTATCCAAAGCCAAACCGGTCGCACTTCAGGTCGATGGACATCTGGCACACGGCGGAGACGGTGGAGATCGCCCCGAACGGCTGGCTGGGCCGGACGATCCGGGAGATCGACCCCGAGCACGAGAACGTCATCGCCGGCGTCAACTTCGGTCGCGGCCTGCCGCGTGCGCTGCACTGCAAGGGCGTTCCGGTGGCGTCGGTGGGTAACCTGGCGACATACGGGCTGATGCCGGATATTACGGACGCGCCCACGCGCGAGCTGGCGCTGGACATCTTCACACGCATGTACGGACCGGCCGACGGTCGGGACGCCATCCTGGAGGCCATCGGCGAGACGGGCATGAGCGCGTACCTGGGCGCGGACATACTTCGCACCGCGCCGAGGAAGTACACGTCCGGCGTCGAGTACGCAGACTCTCCCATAGCGAACGCGCTGCGGGACGCCGCGCAGGTGATGTTCGCCGACGTGGGCACGCGGATCTTCTACACGCAACACGGGAGCTACGACACGCACGCCGGCGAACTGGCGAACCACGCCAAGCTGATGGATGAGCTGTCGACGGCCGTGGGCGACTTCTTCGCCGACCTGCGGGAACACGGGCGGGAGAACGACGCCGTCGTGCTGGTGTTCTCCGAGTTCGGTCGGCGGATCAACGACAACGGCTCGGGCACGGACCACGGCTCGGGCGGCGTGGCCTTCGTGATGGGCGGACCGGTGCAGGGCGGCTTCTACGGGGAGTACCCGTCGCTGGAACCGCGGGACCAGGTCGAGGGCGACATGGCGTACAACAACGACTTCCGGGGCCTGTACGCCACCCTGCTGGACCGCTGGATGGGCCTGGACCCGTACCCCATCCTGGACGGCGCCTTCGAACAGTTCGACATGATCAAAAAGTAGAAGCACATTACGAGCACGTCTCGTAACGCAGCGCCGAAGGACTTTCGGTGCGGCCGCGGACCGAAAGTTTGGTTTTTCCGAATCCGGTCCGCGGTTTTTCGTGACGAAAATGACGCCGGAGGGGACCCTGAGACCGCTGTGAGGGCGTTCTCCAGGTTGTTTTCCGAGGATACACAGGCGGCCCGCCACACGCGAACTTTGAGTCGCGCCGCCCCACTTTCCAAACTTGAATTTGACTTTGGCCCCGCGCGGCGATAGTCTCATTTGCTGTCTTATCCCTCAGGCTGGGGGGGCAACAAGACCGGGCAAACGTGACCTGGTTGATGATCCAGCTTCGCCCGCCGCTCGCGCCCATGATGGGCGCGTTCTAATGAAGCAGGATTAAGTACGGAGGAAGCCTGATGCGATTTGCCAGGTTGAAATTGAAGTATTTGCTGCTGATGGTCGTCGCAGGCGCGGTGGCCGCAGCATTGGCCTGTGGGGGCGAGACCCAGACGGTCACGGTTGTTGAGACCGTGGTGGTCAAGGAACAGGTGACGAAAGTCGAAAAGGTCGTTGAGACCGTCGTTGTCACCGAGCAGGTCAAGGGCGAGACCGTCAGGGTCGTCGAGACCGTGGTGGTTGAGAAGCCGGTAACTCGCACCGAGAAGGTCGTCGAGACCGTCGTGGTCGAGAAGGTCGTCGAGGGCAAGACCGTAACCGAGGTCCAGACCGTCGTGGTCGAGAAGCCCGTGACGCGAGTTGAGAAGGTCGTTGAGACCGTCGTTGTCGAGAAGGTCGTCCAGGTCGAAGTCACGGCCATGCCTGACAAGATGGACGCGATGGACAAGATGGAGCACCCGGAGAGGTTCGGCGGCAATCTGACCGTGACCCTCGGAGCGGCGATCTCCACGCTGGACGTTCACCGGACCACCGGCACAACCGCCAACACAATCGCCTATGCGGTGCAGGAATTCCTGTTCGCCTACAACGAGCAACTCCAGGCCCAGCCCTTGCTGATCGAAACCTGGGAGACCAGTTCGGACGGTTCCACGTGGACCTTCAAGCTGCGTGACGACCTCACTTTCCACAACGGCAAGGCGGTAACGGCTGAAGACGCAGTGAAGTCCTGGACACGATGGGCAGAGCGAGACAACTACGGTTCGCTCATCTTCGGGTTCATCGACGACATCTACCCGACCGGTGACCTGACATTCCAGATCGACATGATCGAACCCACCGCGCTCGTACTCGAGGGCATGGCCAGGATCGGCGGGTACTACCCGTACATCATGCCGCCCGAGATGTACAACGTGCCGGCCGCGGACGGCGCAAACGTCCTGATCGGCACCGGCCCGTACAAGTACGCTGAGTGGGTCCCAGGGGACCACCTCCTGGTCGAGCGATTTGAAGACTACAAGCCCGTCTCAGGCGAGTTCTCGTTCATGAGCGGTGAGAAGGTGGCGTACTTCGACACCGTCGACTACGTAGTTGTTCCGGACACCAACGCCCGCATCGCGGCGCTGAGGACCGGTGAGATCGACGTCATCGACGGCGAGATCCCGAGCGACTTCGTGGACACCCTGGCCGCAGACCCGAACCTGGTTGTCGAGATCTTCACCAACAACTCGACCCGTGACGGCGCCTGGATCGACAACGTCGACGGTCCGCTTGCGGACGCAGCGATTCGGCGGGCGTTTGCCATGGCCTACCCGGTCGAGGACGCCCTCCGTGCTGCCGTAGGTGACGAACGATTCTGGGACCTCTGCCCGTCCATGATGGTGTGCGGAGGCAACAAGTGGGGCGGATTCGATGACTTCTCGCAAGACATCTACAACGCCCGCGACCAAGTCGGTTCGGACGGAATGACCGGTCTCGAACGAGCCAAGATGATCGTCGAAGAAAAGGGCCTCGTCGGCACGCCCATCGTCGTACTGCAGGCGGCAGACCGACCTCGGTTCTCAGGCCCGGCGGAGATCTCCCGCCAGACGCTGGAGGAACTGGGCTTCGACGTCGAGTTCAAGGTGACCGACTGGGCGACGCAGACTAACTGGCGTGAGAAGCCGGAGTTGTGGGACGTATTCCACACCGCTGGCGGCGGCGCCTGGGGCACCAACCCGTTGCTGAACAGCTCGCTTGCCAAGAACAAGTACTGGAACAAGTACCAGGACGAGTCAGGCCGAATGACAGCGCTGATGCAGCAACTGGCGCGAGCCACCTCGGCCGATGAGCAGCTTCAGCTTGTCAAGAACATGCAAGAGGTGTTCTGGAATGACATCCCGTACATCTCCTTCGGTGACACCTACGGAGCAGCTGCTTACCGGGCCGACCTCGAGGGTGTGAAGAAGTTCCGGGGCCAGCCCTTCAACGTCTTCAACTCCTGGCGTCCCCAGTAGTAAGTACGACAATCAACTAGCGCCCAAAGGCGGCCGGTCAGCATTGACCGGCCGCCTTTTTAGTTGCCCAACCCAAAGAGTTGTTGTCGTGTCTCGCCACTACGGTCGGATGGCCGTGGGGACATCCTTGGTGCGCAAAGTAAGCCGACCAGGCGACTAACAGACACGGTCCAATTTTGACTCGGTGCGAATTCGCTTGCCGGTGCGGGATCACCAACAGAATCCGCTTTGTGCCGGGTTTCCGGCGATATTCTGGGTAGAGCGCGCATCAGGGAATCATGGGGCCTGGTCCGTACGCAATCGGCCTGCGGGCAGCTTGCACGCGCGGGCTTAACAGCTTGTTGTCAAAGGGCGCTGCTCAGAAAGAATTCGCCAGCTTCCAGGCGAACATTGACGATTCTGGGAATCAAATGCGGTGTAAGTTGCGTTGATTTGACTTTGAATTGGCGCGCTTATAGTCTCAATCGTTGTCAAATCCCTCAGGCTGGAGAGGGCAACGAGACCCGGTCGGCGGTCCAGTTTCGCCCGCCGCTCGCGCCCATGATGGGCGCGTTCTAATGAAGCAGTGCTAATTGCGGAGGAAGCCTGATGCGAATTGCCAGGTTGAAATTGAAGTATTTGCTGCTGATGGTCGTCGCAGGCGCGGTGGCCGCAGCATTGGCCTGTGGGGGCGAAACCCAGACGGTCACGGTTGTTGAGACCGTGGTGGTCAAGGAGCAGGTGACCAAAGTCGAAAAGGTCGTCGAGACCGTCGTCGTCACCGAGCAGGTCAAGGGAGAGACCGTCAGGGTCGTCGAGACCGTGGTGGTTGAGAAGCCGGTAACTCGCACTGAGAAGGTCGTAGAGACCGTCGTGGTCGAGAAGGTCGTCGAGGGCAAGACCGTAACCGAGGTCCAGACCGTCGTGGTCGAGAAGCCCGTGACGCGCGTTGAGAAGGTCGTTGAGACCGTTGTGGTCGAGAAGGTCGTCCAGGTCGAAGTCACGGCCATGCCTGACAAGATGGACGCGATGGACAAGATGGAGCACCCGGAGAGGTTCGGCGGCAATCTGACCGTTTCGCTTGGCGCGGCGATCTCGACGCTGGACGTCCACAGGACCACCGGCACAACGGCCGGCACAGTTGCCTACGCGGTGCAGGAATTCCTGTTCGCCTACAACGAACAGCTCCAGGCCCAACCATTCCTGGTCGAGACGTGGGAGACCAGCGACGATGGCCTGACATGGACCTTCAAACTCCGTGAAGGAATCACTTTCCATAACGGCGTCCCGCTGACAGCTGAGCATGCCGTCAATTCATGGACAAGATGGGCGGAACGAGACAACTACGGTTCGCTCATCTTCGGCTTCATCGACGACATCTACCCGACCGACGATTTGACTTTCCAGATCGAGATGGTTGAACCCACAGCTTTGGTGCTAGAGGGTATGGCAAGAATCGGCGGGTACTACCCGTACGTGATGCCGCCCGAGATGTACAACGTGCCGGCAGCGGACGGCGCGAATGTCCTGGTCGGGACCGGTCCTTACCAGTTCTCCGAATGGGTACCAGGGGACCACCTGTTGGTGGAGCGGTACGACGACTACAAGGCGGTGGACGGCCCGTTCTCGTTCATGAGCGGGAATAAGGTTGCTTACTTCGACACCGTCAACTATGTAGTCGTGCCGGACACCAACGCTCGCATAGCGGCGTTGAGGACTGGTGAGATTGACGTACTTGACGGGGATATTCCCGGCGACTTCGTGGACACCCTGGCTGCAGACCCAAATTTGACGGTCCAGATCTTCACGAACAATTCGTCTCGTGACGGCGCCTGGCTCGACAATGTCGACGGTCCGTTCGCCGACGCAGCAGTGCGGCGAGCGTTCGCCATGGCCTACCCGGTTGAGGACGCTCTCAGGGCTGCCGTGGGTGACGAGCGGTTCTGGGATCTCTGCCCGTCCATGATGGTTTGCGGAGGCAATAAGTGGGGCGGATTCGATGACTTCTCGCAAGACATCTACAACGCCCGCGATCAGGTCGGCTCCGACGGCTTGACCGGCCTTGAGCGAGCCAAGAACATCATCGAGGAAAAGGGACTCGTCGGGACATCCATCATCGTGCTGCAGGCCGCAGACCGGCCGCGGGTCTCCGGCCCTGCGGAGATCTCCCGCCAGGTACTGGAGGAACTCGGCTTCGACGTTGATTACAAGGTGACCGACTGGGCGACTCAGACCAACTGGCGTGAGAAGCCGGAACTGTGGGACGTGTTCCACACTGCTGGCGGCAGTTCCTGGGGCACCAACCCGCTCCTTAACAGTTCGCTGGCCAAAAACAAGTACTGGAACAAGTACCAGGACGAGTCCGGTCGGATGACCGCTCTCATGCAGGACCTTGCGCGAGCCACGTCGGCAGATGAACAGTTGAACATCGTCAAGGCCATGCAAGAGGTGTTCTGGAACGACATCCCCTACGTCTCGTTTGGCGACACTTACCAGGCTGCAGCCCACAGGGCTGAACTGGAGGGAGTGAAGAAGTTCCGAGGACTGCCCTTCAACGTCTTCAATTCCTGGCGTGCCAACTAGCAGGCACAACAATCCACTAGCGTCAAAAGGCGGCCGGTCAGTGCTGACCGGCCGCCTTTGTCGTGCGTATCACTAAGCCCTCATCCGGTTACGCCGCAATTGGCGGAAGACGGTGGAGACCCTTCTGCGCCCGGCGGTGAGTCCGCCATGTGCTCCATGGCGAGGGGTCCTGTCGGGGCAGCTTGAGAGACGTTGACTGGCGGGACCCTGTCGGCTTGGGCCGTTCTGTGGTCGCCATAAGGATTTCGCCATCTGCCAGACAAACTCCTACGTGTTTCGAAGCGCTGACAGTTCCACGTCCCGTTAATTTGACTTTAAGTTCGCGCGCTTATAGTCTCAATCGCTGTTTGAGCCCTCAGGCTGGGGAGGGAACGAGACTGGATCGAAGCGATCCGGTCGTTGAATCCAGTTTCGCCTGCCGCTCGCGCAAGTTGAAGGCGCGTTCCAACGAAGCGGGACTACTATTGGAGGATGTTCAATGCGAAACGCCAAGGCCTTATGGAAATACTTGGTACTGATGGCCATCGGTGGCGCTGTGGCCGTCGGTCTTGCCTGTGGAGGCGAAACCCAGACGGTCACCGTTGTAGAGACCGTATTGGTTGACCGGCCTGTAACTCAAGTCGAAACGGTGGTCGAAACCGTCGTCGTCGAGAAGCAGGTGGCGGGTGAGACTGTACGAGTGATCGAGACAGTGGTGGTTGAGAAGCCGGTGACACGCACCGAGACGGTCATCGAGACTGTTGTGGTGGAGAAAGAGGTCACCCGCACCGAGAAGGTCGTCGAGACCGTGGTGGTGGAGAAGATCGTCGAGGGCGAGAAGGTTACGGTCGTCGAGACTGTCGTAGTCGAGAAGCCGGTGACCCGCATCGAGAAGGTTGTAGAGACTGTGGTGGTGGAGAAGGTCGTCGAGGTGACGCCTGTTCCCATGCTTCCGCCTACGCCTACTCCCGTTCCGGCCGCCCAACCCGCGCCCGAGTCTAAGAACCCCAGCGGCGAAATTGTTTATGCCAGCGCCGCAGTCTCAGGTTCAATTGGCGCCGGGTTCAACGCCGCCGGCCTGTGCTGCAATTCGAAGGCATTCAGCGTGACCGAGACTCTCTGGAAGCCCACGAACGAGGATTCCGCCACACCGTTGATTGTGGAGTCCTGGGAATTGGCGGATGACGCCCTTTCGGCGAATGTGAAGATCAAACAGGGCATCCCGTTCCACACCCATCACGGGGACTTCGGTGAGTTGTCCGCCGATGACGTGGTCTGGAGTTTCAACGACACCAACCCGAACACGTCGGAAGAGTACGGATCCGGCCTGGTCAGCATTACGGACGGCAGCGGTTCCTGGGCGGGCTTCCTTGGCCAGGTCCCAATCGAGAAGGTTGATGACTACACGGTCAAGATTAATTGGCCGGCGTTTGACCCCAGGTGGCAGACATGGTTCTTCGGTCAGGACGGCCTGACCGCCAGCGTCGTCAGCAAGCGCGCGTTCGACGAGATGGGCCAGGACTGGAATTCGGACAACATAGTGGGCACCGGCCCGTTCATGATGACTGAGTGGGTCCGCGGCGACCGGGTCGTGGTCGAGTCGGTAGACAACCACTGGCGCCAGACAGCCAATGTCTCGAAGATCACAAACCTTGCAGTACCGGATGAGACGGTACGCCAGGCCATGTTGCGCACCGGCGAGGCTGACATTGCAGACATAGGCCTGCGCAACATCGCGGCAATGCAACGCGTTGGCATGACCACTGCCACCGCAGGCGTGGCCAACATGTGGTCGATGATGTTTGCCGGAAACCTGTGGGAGGAATTCCATCCGACCACCGGCGAAAAACTCGAGATAAACACGGTTGTTCACGACATACCGTGGATCGGAAACCCAGGAATCGCTCGACCGCCGCGTGACAACAACCCGCCCGGCATGGACGACATGGAGCAGGCTCGCCTCGTGCGGTTGGCCATGTCCGTCGCAATCGACCGCGACAAGGTCAACGAAGTAGTATTCGGCGGCCTGGGCTGGCCTGTTTACAACTCGTACTTCGACATCAACAACCCGAACTGGGATGACAAGTGGAAGGTCGAATACGACCCGGCACGGGCAGAGGAGCTACTCGACCAGGCCGGTTACCCGCGGGGTGACGACGGAATCAGGTTCGAGGCCCCGATGTACTCGTGGGAACTCCACAGGTCCTGGTCTGGCATCGGTGACGCAGTTGCAGCGTTCTGGGAAGACATTGGAATCAAGGTAGAGGTACTCCACTACGCTTACGCAGTGTGGCGCCCCAACCTGGTGGCCAAGTCTGCTACGGCTCCCTACATCGACGGTTGTGCGGTAGGTTGCCGGGCGGCGTCTCCATGGGACTGGCCGCGTGAAAGCCAGGCGAGCGCTCTCGCCAGGGGCGGCAAGAGCAACTCCATTGAGATTCCGTTCATCACTGAAACGTTCCAGAAGGTTTCCGCCGAACCGGACCGGCAGAAGCGGATTGAGTTGAACAACGCGCTTGCCGATTACCTGCACGAATGGGTGACCTCGGCCGGCACGGTAGCCGAGCCGCTTCGGGTGACATTGAACCCGAACTCACTCTCCTGGCCCATGGAGAGAGGCCTCAGGCTCCGCTTCAACACGCCTGAGAACATCGAACCCAAGTAAGTAGAAGAGCAGATGCCGGGCCCGCGAGGCCCGGCATCTGCTTGCTGCGGATCTCGTCGGCAGGACCCCGACCGGGTCCTGCCGGGCGCCCTCACCAGGCCTGCGCGCCGACCGTCCCGGGCAGGTGCGCAAGTTACCGTTAGCGCGGGCGTTCAGCCTGAGGGAAGATAACGAACCACGATGCGTGATTTCCTCATCCGAAGGGCGTTCCTTGCATTAGTCACGCTGTGGGGCGTGACTATGCTTGTATTCATTCTTTCGCGCCTGGGGCCCGACCCGCTTCTTGTGTTCATACGAGCGGAGTCCTATGGACTGAACGAGGAGACAGTCGAGAGGCTAAAGGTCAAGTGGGGTCTGGATCGGCCGCTCATCGTTCAGTACGGGATCTGGGTTGGCCGGATTGTGAGAGGAGACCTCGGCAGGAGCATCGGCGCCGATCGGCCGGTCACTCGGATCATAAGAGAGAAGCTGCCGGCGACACTGCAACTTGGCGTGGCCGCCTGGATCTTTTCGACAATGGTCGGCATCCCGCTCGGTGTCCTGTCGGCGGTCAGGCGCGGGTCTGTATGGGACTACTTTGGCCGTCTGATCGCTCTCATAGGCCAGGCGACCCCCGCATTTTGGCTTGCAATTGTCCTGATACTGATATTTGCCGTGTGGCTGGGTCTGTTGCCTACTGCGTCGAAGGGGGGTGGGTCGCTGTGGGACCAGGCCAGATATTTTGTGCTCCCGACAGCGGTCCTGGCATTCGACCCGTGGGCGACCTATCTTCGCCTGACACGCTCGTCAATGTTGGAAGTGCTGGACTCTGAATATGTCAAACTGGGCCGCGCCAAGGGCGTCGGTCAGTGGAAGATCATCTGGAAGCACGCGCTACGCAATGCGCTGATTCAGCCAATTACCACTTCCGCCCTGGTGTTTGCAGCCTTCATCACCGGTGCGGTATTTGTCGAGACCATTTTCGCCTGGCCCGGCCTTGGACGACTGGCAGTCCAGGCCTCGATCGACAACGACTTTCCGGTCCTGGCCGGAGTAACGCTGATGTTCGGGGTGATGTACGTCGGACTGAACTTCCTCGCCGACATGGCATACGCCATCATCGACCCGCGGATCAAGTACACATAGTGACGATATGGTCGTAGCCGCAGAAACACTCCGCCAGCCTTCGGGTCTATTCTCGTGGCCGTACAAGACGTTCACGTTCATGAGGCGCTATCCGGTAATCGCCTCGATAATTCTCGTCCTGCTGGCGACCGGTGCGGTGTTCGCTCCGTTCCTGTCACCATACGAGCCCGGTAAGCGGATATTGGATGATCGGGAGATCCCGCCAGCATGGTCCTCCGGCGGAGTCGTAAGCCATCCACTCGGGACTGATCACCTGGGTCGCGATATTTTCAGCCGCATCCTTTACGGTGCTCGCATATCCCTGATGGTCGCGGGTATCGCCGTTTCGGTTGGCGTGATTGCGGGAACTGCGACCGGCCTCATCGCCGGCTACTTTGGCGGTTGGGTAGACGAAATCCTCATGCGTGCCGTCGACCTGTGGCTTGCATTGCCCTTCCTGTTGCTTGTCTTGGTGGTGGCCGTGAGCCTGGGTTCCAGCCTGTCTACAGTGATTTGGCTACTGGCAGTTTCCTCATGGTCGACAGGCGCCCGGAACATCCGCGGCGACGTATTGTCGCTAAAGACCCTGGACTACGTCGCCCTCGCCAAGGTGTCGGGGGCAAACCACGTGAGGATCATCCTGCGCCACTTGTTGCCTCACGTTTTGCACATCGTGATAGTGGTTACCACTTTGCGAACCGGGCAATTGATCATCGCTGAGGCCGGCTTGAGCTTCCTGGGCGTTGGCGTGCCGGCCTCCACGCCGACGTGGGGCAACATGATTGCCGAGGGCCAGCAATTCCTGTTGACCAGTTGGTGGATCGCCATCCTGCCGGGCGTCGCGATATTCTTCACCGTCATGGCATTCAACTTCCTGGGAGACTGGCTGAGGGACCACTTCGACCCTCGCCTTCGCCAGGTTGCCTGACTATGCCGCCGCGCCTCACACATCCCGTGTGTGCGCTCGCCTGGACATTTGAAACTTAAACGGGTGGCAAGTCGCCCGCTGGAGGAAGAAGGCTTTGGCCAAGTATGACCTGTTGCTGAAGGGCGGCCACGTAATCGATCCTGCGAACGATATTGACGGGCCGCGGGACGTCGGTATTTCGGGACGCAGCATAGGCGCCGTCGAGAGCGGCATACCGGAGTCTGATGCCCGTCGCGTGGCACGCGTAGACGGCTGGTACGTGACACCCGGTTTAATCGATCTGCACGCGCACTGCACCGGGTTCGAATTGAGCATGTTCCCGGATGAGATGTGCTTCCCGAATGGCGTGACCACGATGGTGGACTGCGGCGGGTCCGGTTGGCGCACGTTCGACGAGTTCGATGCGAACGTCGTCCAGAAGACGGACGTGCGGGTGTTCGGACTGCTCAACATAGTGGGACGCGGCATGCAGTCCCCAGCCGAGCAGGACATCTCCGACATGGACCCGGAGTTGACCGCCGAAACCATCATGCGGCGCAGTGACGTCCTCGTGGGGGTCAAAGTGGCCCACTTCCGGGGACGCGGCTGGGAGTCGATAGACCGCGGCGTCAGGGCGGCGGAATTGACCGGGACCTTCTGTCTTGTCGACCAGAACCCGTTGCCCAGCCGCACATTCGGCCAGATGCTCCTCGAGCACCTGAGGCCGGGTGACGGCGTCACTCACTGCTATGCCTACAGCCTGCCAATGATCGGCAACGACGGCAAGGTCAAGCCGCACTTCCTGGAGGCGCGGGAACGCGGGGTGACGTTCGACGTGGGGCACGGCAACAACAGCTTCTCCTTTTCGATGGCGCTGCCCGCGATCCAGCAGGGGTTTCCCCCGGACACGATCTCGACCGACCTACACCGCATGAGCCTGCACACGTCACGAGCGAACTTCACGGAGGTGATGTCGAAGTTCCTGGCCATCGGGATGCCGATGCGGGACATAGTTGAGAAGTCAACGGCCGCACCCGCAATAAAGATTGGCCACCCCGAACTGGGCACGCTGACACCCGGCGCCCCTGCCGACGTGGCGGTCCTCGAGTACGTCCGACGCCCGACGGGCCTGAGCGATTGCGGGCCTACCGGATACCGGATCATGCGGGCGGAAGGCAGGCTGATTAACCAGGTCACGATCAAGGACGGCGTTGTGCGTTTCGACTACGATGGCGTAACGAAGGACGACTGGTCCGAGACGCCGGGGACAGATTATTCCAGGCTCGATGCGGTTTAGAGCCGTTGATCGGAGCCGACAAACCGGCGTCGAGGGGCGTTTCGACCGGGTCTTGCCGAAGCGCAGGCGATTATGGATCCGACGCCGATTCGGTCCCGTTGCGCCTCAATGCTCCGGCTCCAGCCATAATGCCACTGGTGATTGCAATGCGGTTGATGTATGATATTACATCAGTGTAATCATTGTATAAGGAGGCGCAGCCGTGGCCAGCATCACAGTACGCAACCTTGAAGACAACCTGAAACGGCGGCTCCGCATCCGAGCCGCCGAAAACGGCAGATCCATGGAGCAGGAAGCGCGGGAAATCCTGCGGGCGGCGCTTGCCGTACAGGAGACGCCAGCCAGGAACCTGGGAACGGCGATCCGCGAAAGATTCGCGCCCTACGGCGGCTTGGAACTGGACATCCCTCCCCGGGACCCGATGCGTGAACCGCCCAAGTTTGACTGAGGCCCGCTCATGGCCAGCATCACGATACGCAACCTCGACGATGACCTGAAGCGGCAATTGCGCATTCGCGCGGCTGAAAACGACAGGTCTATGGAACAGGAGGCGAGGGAAATCCTGAAGGCGGTTCTCGCCGTGCAGGTCGCGCCGACCAGGAACGTGGGAACGGCTATACACGAACTACTCGCGCCCCATGGCGGTGTGGAGTTGGATATCCCGCCGAGAGCGCCTATGCGCCAAATGCCCAGGTCCGACTGAGGCGCAGGCGCGATGATCGTCATCGACACCAACGTCGTCTCGGAACTCATGCGCCCCAGCCCCGATCCCGGGGTCGTGGACTGGGTTGCACGGCAAGCGGCCCCGGACCTGCACCTTTCAGCCATCACCGAGGCTGAACTCCGCTACGGCGCCGCGCTACTCCCTCAGGGCAGGCGCCGGGATGGGCTTCTGGAAAACATCGAAGGAATGCTCCGGGAAGACTTTGGCGGACGCGTCATCCCCTTCGAAAGTTATGCCGCCAAGGCCTATGCCGTGATAGCAGCATCGCGCCGCGCCGCCGGTCGTCCCATCAGCCACGCCGATTGCCAGATCGCCGCAATCGCCCGCGCCCTGGGGGCATCGGTCGCCACTAGAGACTTGGGCGGCTTCGAAGGATGCGGCATTGAGGTGATAAATCCATGGGCCGGCGGTCGGGTACGGTCCTGAGTCAAACCCGGTAACCGAGTCAAGAACCCTCAGGTGGAATTGGACCCATCATCCGGGATTCGTGAAACGGATGATCAAGGGGACGACTATCGCCGTGACTGCAAGGGTCATGATCACACCTGTGAACAGCAGATAACGGACCCGGTAATTGGAGATCAGGGACGGGTTGTAGTACTTGTCGACGTTGTTGTCGCGGTACATGGCGACCAGGCCGCCGAGAAGGGTGCTCCGGGTGCGCCGGCCCATCATGAGCCCCGCCACTGCGATGAGGTTCACCAGCACCGTCAAGACGACAAATACAGTCAACACGAGGTCGTATGTGGTCGTTGCTTCTTCTTCCGTGGCGGCGACGGACAAACCTGAGTTGATCGCGAGCACAATCAGGTTGAACACGATAGCGGTCAGGACGAATATGACGTCCGTGCGACTACTCTCTCCGAGTTCGCTGACTATGTGATCGTGTACTTGACCGAGCAATTCAGTCCCTCCGCGTATGGCGGCACCCCAGTTATTGTAGACCGGGTCGGAGTAGGACTCGCCGAATACTAGGAGTCGTCCGGGGGGAGGACTTGCCCTAGTACTTCCCCTGGCTGGCCCATGCGGCCCCATCGACAGGTAGCCAGATCCCGCTGATGAACTGGGCCTCGTCTGAGTGCAGGAAAAGCGCTGCGTTCGCCACGTCCCAGGCCGTTCCCATGCGGCCACCCAGTGGTACCCGGGCGTTGCGCGCCGCCACCACCTGCTCCCGCGGAGTTCCCTGTGCCACGCGGGGCTCGATGGCCATGGGTGTGTCCATCAGGCCGGGCAGGACTGCGTTCACCCTGATTCCCGCATCTGCGTGGGCCATGGCAAGGTTCTGGGTCAGAGCGATGAGCGCGGTCTTCGTGGTCTTGTATCCGAGATAGGGATATGCCTCGAGCGCGGCCAGCGACGAGATGTTCACAATGGAGCCGCCGCCCTTTTCTCGCATGATCGGTATCGCATGTTTGCTGGAAAGCCAGTGGCTCTTCAGGTTCACCGCGAAGCTGAGGTCGAAGGCTTCCTCGGTCAGGTCGACGGCCACAGCGTCTCCGAGCGCGAGACTTGCGCCGACGTTGTTGTGGAGGATGTCGAGGGCGCCGCAGGCATCGGCCGCTCCGTTAACCAGTTCCGCCACAGAGTCTTCATCGGTCGCGTCAACGTGTGCTGCGACGGCATGTCCGGCTTCGTCCGCGATCATGTCGACGGTTTCCTGGGCCGAGGCGAGATCCCGGTCGGCTACCACAACCGTCGCTCCCTCACGCGCCAACACGATCGCCGTGGCTCTGCCGTTGCCGACGGTCGCCCCGGGAGCTTGCCCGCCTCCAACTACGACGGCGATCTTCCCCTCCACGCGTCCGGCCATGGCTTCCTCCAAATCGTCTGCGGATCCTGCCTGTTGACTCTCGCCCGAGTTTGGCTGTTGAACCGTGATTCTAACGACCCGAAACTGACTGGCTATCCGCGTGGGACAGTCAAGTGCCTGGCTGGGAGACCCGGACGTTGTGAAGATTAGACAGGTTAGACGACAACTTGGAGGCTGCTTAGTTTCGTGGCCAGGTTTCCTCCGGTCAGAACGAGCTTCGAAACCCCGGCGCCTTCATCGCCGCGAGTCTCGGTACCGTGCCAAGCCAGCGGCCTATAACCAGGCGCGTCTCTGTTAGGCGGGAAACTAGTACGCTGCCCGGGCTGAATATGGGCAGGAGCACAGCTTGACAGGTCAGCGGATTACTGGCGATCCGACAACGGCATCCGGCAAGCAGCCATGGGTCAAATGGCGGCGAACGGGGCTGGTGATAGCGGCCGTGGTTATTGTTGTTGCCGTCCTATTTGTCGCCCGCGGCGCGTTGTTTCCCTTTGTTATCAGCATTGTTTTGGCTGAACTTCTCTATCCGGCCGTGGTATTCCTGGAGCAGCGAATGCCTGGCCGCGCCAGGCTGCCCGGTGTAACCCGCGTCGTTTCGATCCTTACGATCTACGCGGTGTCTGCAGCAGTGATAGCGGGGATCCTTTACGTGACGATTCCGCCCCTTTACAGCGAGTCGCAGGAGTTGGTGAAGAGTTTCCCCGAATTGTACGAACGAGCCAGATCGACGGCCGAGAGCTGGTCAGACGACATCACTGAGCAGGTACCCGTTGAGTTGCGCGATCAATTCGAGGAGGCCGTCACAGCCGGCGGCGGCGTGCTGTCAGACGCAGCTCAGGGTGTTGTCCGGCGATCGGTGAGCGGCGTGTCTAACGCCATAACCATCGTGATCGGACTAGCGATAGTCCCGTTCCTGCTGTTTTACATCCTCAAGGACCGCGAGGATGTGATGGGCGGTGTGTACTCGATGCTTTCCCCGACGGGACGAACTCATGCCCAAAACGTGGTGTCTATTGTCAACCGCGTCATTGGCTCTTACATCCGGGCGCAGTTGTTGAGCGCGACGATCGTCGGCGTCTTGGTGTTCGTCGGTCTGTCCATCCTTGGCGTCGAGTACGCCGCCATATTGGGGTTGTTGGCCGGCCTTTTTGCCCTTATCCCGATAATCGGACCCTTGCTTGGGGCAGTGCCGGGCTTGCTCGTTACGCTGGCAAGCTCGCCAGGCATGGTTGTATGGGTCGTGGTTGTCTACGTAGTCGTCCAACTATTGGAGAACTACGTTATCTCGCCTCGTATACAAGGTGGCGCTGTCCGACTCAATCCCGTGGTGATAATGATCACCCTGGTCCTGGCGAGCGAGATTGCAGGGCTGTGGGGTGTGATAGTCGGGGTGCCCCTGGTCGCTGCCGCGAGAGACGTGTTCGTTTACTTTCACAAACAGTGGGAAGCCGGCAAAGAGGAAACGCAAGCTGCTGCTGAAGTCCAGGCAGAGCAGGAGCCAGCGGCTCCCGAAGCCGGTCCTGTTCCAGAGTCTCTCCCTGAAGAATCAGTCTGAAGGTGATCCTCTACCACAATCTGCATTAGTCTCGATGGGGCATCGACGAAGATGGGCTGGCAGCGCGCCTGTTTAGGCTGGCTCAATTGCGTCGTGCGGCAATGTACTAGTTGGGCGAGCGCGAAACGGACCACAGGACTAACATTTCCCGGTCAACAAACTTGGGACCTTGGTGAAGGGACTCAACCCAGCCCGTCATCCACACATGACGAGGAGGCAGAAGATGGCGACCCGTACTCCCACAATCGACTCACAGGTGCACGCTTACGAGCGAAATCGCCCTGAACGCCCCTGGCAAGGGCATTTGCAGGGTCCGGATGAGGTCACAGGTGATGACATGGTGGTGGCGATGGACGCGGTCGGCGTCGACGGCGCTCTCTTGGTTTCGCCTTACTCGATGTATGGGTATGACGCCAGCTACGCGCTCAAGGTGTATGCAAAGCACCCGGGCAAGTTCGGCCTGATAAGGCCGTTTGATCCCGAGTCCGAATCTATCGACGACGAGGTGGCGGAGTGGACAGCGACGCCCGGCGTGGTTGGCGCCCGAATCATGCTTGCGTACGGGGATTTCGAAGCTGACCATCCCGGTCTGAACCGGATACTTGCCGCCGGCGCCCGTGCCGGCGTTCCGGTAAACGTGATGTGTTCAGGCAAGTTGCCGTTGTTCGGTGAGTTGGCTCGTCGTCATCCGGATACCCAAATGGTGATCGATCACCTTGGCCTGGCACAGCCTTACGAGCCGCCGGCGCCTCCGGAACCCTTTGCCGACCTGCCGAACGTACTGGCATTGGCAGAGTTCGAAAACGTGGCCATCAAGATTTCCGGGGCCGGCACCCTGTCGCACGAGTCGTTTCCATACCCCGACATCTGGGCGCCCCTTGGCGAGATATTCGACGCGTTCGGGTTCGATCGATGCATGTGGGGCACCGACTGGACCCGTGCGGTGGAATTGTTGACCTACGAACAGGGCGTCGAGGCGTTCCGGGTGACCGACCGGCTTTCTGATTCGGAGCGCAGCGCGCTTATGGGCGGGACACTGGCGAAGATATATGGCTGGTCGCCCGAGATGGGTGATTAGGTTGCCGGTGGGCCAAGAGGTGATCGGGAACAGGGAGCCCGGGCCGAGGGCTGCGTGTCAATGCACCTGACTGGGATAGGCCAGTTCGGGGTCCGGGCCAAGCCCCGAGTGTGAAGGGCAGGTGGTTATGCCACGTAGTCCGTGGGTACCACTACTTGCGGTGCTGGCCGTATACGTCTGTGTCGCAGTCATCCTGACGCAATGCACGCGCGCTGAAATTCTTGACGACACTCCCACTCCGTCCCCCACTTTGATTCCCGTTCCCACGGAATCACCTGCGCCCACGGCGACGCCTGTAGCGACACCAGAACCCACTCCGTCTCCTACGCCGCTTCCGGTTCCCACGGCGACGCCCGTGCCCACGGCGACGTCAATGGCGACACCAGAACCCACTCCGTCTCCTACGTCGGTTCCGATTCCCACGGCAACGCCCGTGCCCACTGCCACGCCAGAACCCACCCCTTCTCCTACGTCAGTTCCGATTCCCACTGCAACGCCCATGCCCACTGCCACGCCCGCGCCCACTGCCACACCAGTACCCACCCCGTCTCCTACACCGAGACCGACTCCGACGGAAACGCCCGTTCCAACTGCGACGCCGGAACCCGCTCCGTCTCCTACACCGAACCCAAACCCGGACCGGTCTGTACTCGTGGCCCTGTACGAAGCCACCGACGGGCCTAACTGGGAGAACAATGACAACTGGCTAAGTGACGAGCCCCTCGATACTTGGCACGGTGTCAGAACGAACGGTAACGGGCGCGTGATTTGGTTGCACCTCCACTCCAACCAACTGGCAGGATCCATACCACCGGAACTTGGATTGCTGGACGCCTTAATTGAATTGTCGATTGCCATCAACCAGGTGACGGGCGAAATCCCGTCGACGTTCGGAGACCTGGTCAAGCTTGAGACCCTTGATTTGTTCTCCAACCAATTGACGGGCCCAGTTCCAGCGGAACTTGGCAACCTATCCGGCTTGCGGACAATAAAGCTCGACAGCAACCAGCTGACGGGACCCATACCGCCAGAACTCGGCAACTTGGCCGATCTAAGGCACCTGTCAATTTCGAGCAACCAGTTAACGGGTGGTATTCCATCCCAACTCGGAAATCTGGCCAGACTTGAGGTCCTGAGTCTGGGCTATAACCAACTGATGGGTCCGATTCCAACAGTTCTTGGCAATCTGTCACAACTGAAGAGTCTCTCACTGCGGTACAACCAGTTGACGGGGGAGATCCCACCTGAACTCGGCAATCTAACCGACTTAGAGAGTCTGACGTTAGCGGATAACCGCCTTATTGGAGAGATACCTTCAGAACTTGGTCAATTGGAAGACTTGGACGAGCTCGTTCTATCCGGCAATGCGCTGACAGGCCCCATTCCATCGGAACTTGGGAGACTAAACGACCTCAATTGGCTGCACCTCGGCAGAAATGCTTTCACGGGTCCTATTCCGCCCGAATTCGGAAAAATGTCCGACCTGGAGAGCCTGTGGTTGCGCGACAACGCCTTGACGGGCACGATTCCAGAGGAATTGGGTAGTTTGGCCAAGTTGGACTATCTAATCCTCTCGAACAACCAGTTTGAGGGGTGTGTCCCAGCCAATTTGTTGAGTGGTCCGTACAACGACTTCGATGAACTCGACTTGCAGCCGTGCTCAGCAACACAGGCGCCAATCAGCACCACAGAGCCCAAGCCTTCGACCCCGTGTTCAAACGGAATCGTGGTACCCAACCCTGCCGAGAATCCCAATCTCGTTAATGAATGCAACATACTTCTGGGCGCAAGAGATACTCTGGCTGGAACAACGGTCCTCAACTGGAATGCCGAGACGCCTATCTCTGAATGGTCAGGCATCTACGTAAACCCCACTTGGCTCCGCGTCGAGTCCCTGCATCTGGTGCATTCCGGCCTCGACGGAACAATTCCTCCCGAGCTTGGTGAACTCCGGGACCTGAGTCACTTAAGCCTTAGCGACAACGGGTTGACTGGGGGAATACCACCCGAGCTTGGCAATCTGTCCAAACTGGTACAGCTATACCTCCAGGGCAATCGTTTGACGGGCGAAATCCCTTCTGAACTCGGCGCCCTGAACGACTTGTGGACACTTCGCCTTGATGGCAATGGGTTGTCGGGGGCAATTCCCCCGGAACTAGGCAACCTGAAAGAGCTGGCGGGCCTGTCGTTGGCGGATAACGAGTTGACCGGAGAGATCCCGTCCGAGCTCGGGAACCTGGACGACCTGGAGTGGCTGCACCTTGAAAACAATGCTCTGACAGGGGAGATTCCACCGGAACTGGGCAATCTCGAGGACATACAGCGTCTGACTATGCAGAACAACCGGCTGACCGGCAGGATTCCGCTCGAGTTCGGCAACCTGTACGACCTTGAGATATTGAGCCTCTTTGGCAACGATTTGTCCGAATGACTACCCGTCGCCATACACAATGCCTCGGGGAATGCGGTTACGGTCGAGGAACACGGAATCGAATCAAGGTTGAAACATCCGCTTCGGGACCATGGGTCGGGCATACCGCTGTAACTTTTGGAACTTGGTTGGGGTCTAGGCCGACTTCTAGGCGACTTCGATTCCCATCGCGATGGGCGTTCGGCCCATCGGCTACTTTCGGCACGGTTTCGCACGCCGCCGAATCGGGGCCGTATCACAGATTCGGAACAAACTTCAAAGCGAAAGTTCTTCGTTTTGCAAAACCTGGTGGGCCAAGACGTACCGATTTGCGAACTTTTAGGTGGGAGGTCCTACTGCGATAAATGGGAGCAGCCGGCCTTGTTGCATGCAAGGACCTGGTAGGAGGCGCCGAATGAGAGATTCAAGGAGCGGCCAAGGTCTGTGTGCGAACTGATGGTCAACGGCGCACTCAACCTGGTCAGCCTATCCCCGGCCCTGTACACCTCGTAGTAGGTTGCACCCTCCACCGCAGTCCAGGTCACCACGTCGAGGTCAGGGAAGACCTCAACCTTCTTCTTGGTGACTCGGATGTCCTTGGGAGCTGACGGGACCCTGACGTCGGCATCAGACTCGGTGATGCCCGCCACCGGCTCATCAGAAAACTCAGTGCAGCCAAGGTGGTTACACGCCCTCACCAGGTAGTAGTAGACGCTATCCGGCTGCAGCTCCTCGTCCACGAGGCCAAGAGCGGCCACCTCGGTCGCAACAATGGCGTACTCCCCATCCTCGGAATCGCCGCGTTGCACGTCGTAGTGCGTCGCGAGCGAGATGCTGTTCCAAACCACCGACAGTGAGGATTCGGTTCTGTCGACCACGTACAGATTGCGAGGCGGGAATCTGGGCGCCCATTCCGGCGTGGCCTCCAACGTCGGCGCCGGAACGAGGGCTCGCTCGGCCTCCGGAGCAGGGACCGTGCAGGCCACGAGAGTCAGAGAAATCCCCAACCCGAGGCTGAGTATAGTCATCCTCGTGGTTCTTCGCCCCACTCTAGACACCTCCAGTTTCGAGCACCGCCTTGTCCATGTGGGCTCCCACCATCAGTTCACGCGGTCACCTTCACAACAATCATCCGATCATTCAGGCTTCGCCGGGTTCTCGCTGTCGACCTCGGAGCAACCGCCGCGGTTGCAGGCGATTACCCAGTAGTAGTTTTCCTCTTCATCAGGATCCGTATGTTCGTATCTTGTCCCGGTGACGTTGGAGGCCAACTCGGAACAGAATGATGGCGTGCCGTCCAGGCCCAGTGAGCAATTGTCGTCAAAGAAGCTATCGTGGAAGACCCTGTAGTAGTCTGCACCGCTTACGGCAGCCCAAGTGACGATGATGGTCGACCCGCTCCTTGCGAAGGTCACGTCCGTCGGTGCGTCCGGTGCCTCGAAGGCCGGCTTAGCCGGGTTTTCCGAATCTACCTCTGAGCAGCCATCGCTATTGCAGGCAACCACCCAGTAGTGATTTTCAATGCTGTCGGGACCGGAGTGCGAATAGGTTGTCCCGGTGATGTCGGAAGCCAACTCGGAACAGAACTGCGGCGTGCCGCTCCGGTCCACTGAACACTTGTCATCGAAGAAATTGTCATGGTAGACGTTGTAGTAGTCTGCATCGTCCACAGAATCCCAGAGGACCAGAATCGACGAACCTTCGAACTCGTAGCGCACGTTGGCAGGTGCGGAAGGAATGTTGACGGTGGGTGTCGGCGTTACCTGAGGCGTGGGTTCGGGTTCTGCCGTTGGAGTCGGAGTTGAAACGGTCGTTGCCGTTTCGGTCGGAGTGGGGACCGTGTCGACGTCCGATTCGCCGGGCGTGGCCGGACTCAAAGAATCTATTTCCGAGCAACCGTCACTGCTGCAGGCCACGACCCAGTAATGATTGGAAAACAGGGCGTCCGGGGAGGCATGGGTGTAGCTGGTGTCCACAACATTCGCCGCCAGTTCCTTACAGAAACTGGAGTTGCCCTCGCCGTCAAGACTGCAAGAGTATGTGGAAGTGTCGTAGTAGACGTTGTAATATTCCGCTCCCTCCACAGGCTCCCAGCTGACCCGTACCGCTGAACCCTCCCAGGCGGCGCTCACGCCGGCCGGGCTCGCGGGGCGGGTGTCTATGGAAAGAGAAACGGTGTAGGAGCCTGTGCCCTTTCCCGAAAAGATGTCGATATGGTGAGCGTCGGACAATTCGGCTACCCATCTCACGACGAGCGGTGAGGTCTCGGACCACCTGGTCTGGAACGAGTTGGCCACCGGATTGGGAGCATCTTTGACGATGACGGTGATCTCGGGCATGTCCTGCCAGGCGACCTCGATCACGTACTCCACTCCCGCCTCTGCTTGGAATTGGAAGATGTCGGTCTCTCTGGGCTCCAGGGAGCCCGCCAGACTATCGCCCACAGATATCTCTTCCCTTTCCTGTTGCGTCGGGGTTGCACCGGAGGTTTCCTCATCGATGCACCCGGCCTCAACCATTTGGGAACGGACATCCGGGTCCATGCCGGCAATTGCCTGCTCAACGGGTTGGAAATGAGGGGCCATAGTCACAAAGTTCGAGAGGAGGAATTCCTCCTCGGACTGGCCCTTTGGGTCTTCGAGGTAGTCATCTATGTTCTTCTTGAAGGCCCTCCCGAACCCCAGAGTAGCCTCATGCCAGTCTGAAACTTCTGAGGGAGGCTCCAGTGATTCCAATATCTCCATGAACTGTTCTAGACCTGACGAGATTTTCCCGAGGGAGACGCCTTCTTCCCATGCAGTCGTCTCTGAAGGACCACAGACTGCCATGAGGTAATCATCGAGAGACGTTCGGGCAGTATCTTGCGTCTCGGCAGCTGGCTCTGCCGGCGGCGAGTCAGTGCTTGATGTTTCACTGGCGCCCGTTGCCGTGGGCACATCCTCTCGTGCCCCTTCGTTGCCCGCACAGGCGACAAAGGCAAAGGTCAGGAGGACCACCGGTAGAGCAAGCATGGCCGGAATCCGATACCTGGCGACTTTGTTCACGGAGACTCCCCTCCAAGTTCATCTGACGGTTTCTCTTTGCCCTACATACCGTAAGGGCGAGACATCGCAGAAATAAGTACCAGATGCCCTGAATGGCCGGGGCATTTGCCCTATCCAGGTCAGTCAAATGTTGGTGGCTCGCGGACGCTTGGCGCCCGGCGCCATCGACGTGCGCCGCGCCGGGAGAGGAATGGAGGGACCGGAGTTGGGCCGCCAATACCTTTGCGTGCCGTTAATGTGGAGTGGCTAAGCCTCGGCCCTTGGGAATCACACACGTGACGGTAGCGCCGCCCATCGCGCCCCTCTTTTTGACGACAAGACGGCCTCCCAGTCGCTGTGCGCACCCGTCCATGTTCTCGAAGCCGTGGCCGTGCCGTGCATAGTCGCTGGGAAGCCCTATTCCGTTATCCGACACCGACAGCCCCACCTCCTCCTTCCCACACGCAAGGTGGATCTCCACCCTGCTTGCCCTGGCATGGCGGTAGGCGTTGGTAAGGGCGTTGTGAGCAATCGAGAAAAGCCGGCCCCTGGTCTCGGTTGAGAGAGGTGGTTCGACTCCAGTCTGTATCAGCTCACAGGGCACAGTCGTGACGTTTGTGAAACTGGCGGCGTGGGATTTAAGAGCGGAACTCAGCGTACGACCCTCGTAGATGCCGCCCATATTGATGGGGTGTCTCAGCTCCCAGATGGCGGAGCGGGACAGCCGTGACGTCGCCTCGAGGGTGGCGGCCAATTCAGGATTGGTGTCCCCGGCCTGAGCCCTCGCGGTGTCGATGCCAAGCCCGATCATGTACGCCGATTGTGCCGTGGTGTCGTGAATCGATTGGGAGAACTCGACCCGCTCACGCTGCAGCTCGCGTTCGCGTTCTACAGCTTGCCTCCACCTCACTCGCTCGAACTTGGCGATGATATTGACGATAGCGGCCACCGCGTACATGATCGAAATCCGGGCGAACAGGGTCTTCTCCTCCGTCGCAGCAATGTCGATGCTGTCCCCAATGGTCAGGCTGATGACCAGATACAGAACGGCCACGAAGGTCGCGCAGAGCATTGTTAGCCGCAAGGACGTAAGAATCACCGCGTACCCGGCAAGCTGAGGGTAGTACAGCAAGTACCAAAAGTTGTGACTGAATCCTCCGCCTGCCGCAACGGCATTCGAGAGTATGAACACATCCAGCGTCGCGTTTACGAGAATCCATCCCCGTGTAATGGTCTTCTTTGTCGCCAGCCGGTAGTGCGTGTATCCGTTGAGCGCTACCAGGAGCAACAGCCCCGGCAAATACACCGCATAGGTCTCCAACCAATCCACAGGCCGGTACACCCACAGCCCGACTCCGAAGGCGACTACGAACCAGCGTGCCCAGACGAAAGTCCTCGCAATGAGTCTCAGACCGTCAGGGTCGTCGTCGCTGCGCTCCCAGCCTGTGATGCCGAGGACATTCGCCGCAGTTGTGACCAGGTGAAGACCGCGGCCGTAGCGGGAGCCTTGAGTCAACTCCCTTTCCGAACGCCGCTGACGCCCCGGGCGCATAGCCCTAACTCTCCGGGTTATAGTCATCCAGCAGCCCGTTCCGCGCCGTCCATAGCACCAGTTCCTGGATAGACGTGACCCTCAACTTCTGCTGGATGCCGTAGATGGCGTTACGCACGGTCACCGGCTTGACGCCTCTCAGTTCCGCTATCCGGGAGTACGACATGCCCCCGGCAAAAGAGACGAGTATCTCCCGCTCCCTCGCAGTCAACCCAGCGGCATCGGCCGCATCTCCCCCCTCTGAGACACCGCGGACTGCCGCGACCACGCCTCGCACAGCCTCAGCGGGCAAGCGAAGCTCTCCCCGGACCACGCCTCGCAGCGTCGACAGAAGCCGTTCCCTGTCGGTTTCCTTCTGAAGATACCCGGTCGCACCAGCCGCCACAGCCTCCAGCACCGCGGTTTCCTCACTCGCGACCGTCAGCATGACTACACGCGTCTCGGGGGCGGAATCCATGATTTCGCGACAGGCTTCCACTCCGTCCTTCCTCGGCATCATAACGTCCA
This sequence comes from Dehalococcoidia bacterium, assembly GCA_965220275.1. GTDB lineage: Bacteria > Chloroflexota > Dehalococcoidia > Lucifugimonadales > Lucifugimonadaceae. The sequence continues at coordinate 363,806 of CBDCPN010000009.1, forward strand.
TCACCACCAAGTCCGGAGACAAATCTGCCGCCGCTCTGACCGCCTCCACGCCGTCTCCAGCCTGTCCCACAACCTCGAACTCGCCAGACTGTTCCAGGACGTATTTCAGCCCCTCCCTGACAATGGAGTGGTCGTCTGCCACCAGTACCCTGATGCGCTCGTTCGATTTCATCCCGGCTTCCTCCCAGCCCGAACTCTGACTGGGTCACATAACCCGCTGTTGCGCTACCCGGTTGGTGTCCTCCAAGACCGCCTTGTTGCCGACGGTGAATTTGCGACGTTCTTGATGGTATGCAGGCAGGGTTGCGTAGCGCCCCGCCAAGCTAACCGCGTGGTACTGCCTCCGCAACACCGCGAGCCCCTGGACATGGAGCGACAACACCCATGATGGGGTCAGACCCCGGCCGCACGTCAACCCTTTTTACGTCCCAGGTGCGCACCTGGTGGTCGTGGGTGAGGGATCTTGAACAACGATCAGACAGTTGGTGGCGCATAGCGTCTCGCAGACCGCAGGGCCTCATCTCGAAAATGGTATTACTAATGCCCAATGCTGCTTCTCAATTTGCGCAGCCGCATTCTGGGGACGGCTCGGACTCCAGTCAAAATGGTGGACTCCGGTGCACTGAAACAAGTACCGGGTCGTTCAAGGCCAACTTTTCAATCGCCTTCCCTGGAATCTGGCTATCGCTTGGCATAGGCACGGTGTATCTGAGGAGGGCGTCGTCCGGTACGACGACGATCTCCTTGACGAACGACTGGATGAAGGCCTTGCGCTCGGTCAGTTCGCTGTGCTTCAGGAAGTCTCTCAATTCCTTGGCGTAGGCCTCAACTGTGTTCAGATCGTCCAGGACAGACCTGCGCTGGGTCAAGATCGCCCTGGCTGCCGACGCCTGGTCCTCAAGGAACTCCTGCCGGTCCCGGAGTTCCCTGATGTGGTTCCCGGCGTCGGCCATATCGACATTGTCGGTCTCCCCGATGAAGTGCCAGATGCGGCTGAGGTGCCGCTTCACATCCTCAAGCTCCTCGTCTATGGTCTCCAGCCTCTTGTGCTGCTCGGCGGCCGCCTTATCCATCTTCTCGTCCACGGTCTTCACCAGGTCGCGGATGTTTCCCTCGGTGAGTATGTTGGAGCGAACCTTCTGGATGACGAACTTCTCGAACTGTCGAGCGTTGAGTCTCGGGGTGTCGCAGGACCCGCTGCCCCGCTTCATGAGGGTCTGACAGACATAGTATGGGAACTTGCCGCTCTTGGCGTACTGGCCGGTCAGCGCCCTCTTGCAGCTCTTGCACTTGACCAGCCCGCTGAGGAGGAAGGGGCTTGCCGCCCTGCGAGGGTTGACGATCTTGGGTGCACGGGAGCGCATCAGTTTAGCCACACGGTGGAACTGGACTTTGGAAACAATCCCTGGGAACGCATCGTCCACCCGTACCGGGTCGGCCCCGTCTTTGGCGTTGACGCCCCAGATCAGGGTGCCGGTGTAGGTCTCGTTGATGAGGATTGCGTGGAGGGTCGTCTTGCCCCAGGGCTTTCCCCTTGGGCTGGCGATGCCCTCGTCGTTGAGGGTGCGTGCGATGTCGAGAGTCGACTTTCCGGCCTCCGACATGTCGAAGATACGCTTGACGACCGCGGACGAATCGGGGTCGGGCTCCAGTCGGGGTCTCTTCTTGGGTCCGTCCTGGACCATCACCCGGTTGTAGCCGAAGGGAGCCTCGCTGGACATCCAGAAGCCCCTTGATGCAGCCTCCCGCATGCCTCTGACGACTTCCTGGGCCAGATTCTCGCTGTAGAACTCGTCCACTCCCTCGATAATGGCCTCAAGAAGTCTGCCGGTGGCGGTATCCTCGGCTTGCTCCGTGATGGATACCACGCGGATACCCTTGCGCCTCAGCATGGACTTGAAGGCGACGGCGTGCTCCCGTTTTCGGGTGAACCTGGAGAACTTCCAGACCAGAATCTCCCGGAAGGGGGCATTGATCTTGGCGGCCTCGTCAATCATCCTGCGGAACTGTGGCCTGTCGGCGATTCGTCCGCTTTCGGCCTCGTCCACGTACTCGCGGACGACCATGTAGCCGTTCTTGCTGGCATGGTCCCTGAGCGCCCGCAATTGGGCGGCCACGGACAAATCCACGTCCTGTCGGTCGCTGGAGACTCTGGCGTAGAGGGCTGCTGGCGTGAAGTCTATCTTCTGAATCATGGATTCCTCCTCCTTAATCATTCCATTGCTTTTCTGCGGGCCTCGGCCCGTTGGCGGCGCTCTCGCCGCAGCCACACTTGCTCGTCCATGTATAGACGAATTGCCTCGCGCAGGAACTCGCTCATGGTGCGGTCTTCCTCTTGGATGAATTGCCTGACCTGCTCGTCCATCTCCGGGGGCAGCGAGAAGGTGATGGCCTTTCTGTTTCTGGGCATAGCGCCTCCCCAAGGTCATATTGGGTCATACCCTTATCGTGAGCGGTCAGGGGAGTCGTTGTCAAGGCCCGCGCTTCCGTAAAAGTGCCCTCAAATCCGAGTAAAATTAGAGGGAGTACAAGCGGTGTATAGAGCCGCCGTAAATCCTTGAATCAGAGGGTCCCCGGCCAACCCACATAATGTACGACGGATGTCGGGAGAGTTAGAGAGTGGACTGGTTCTCGTTAGCGACTCAAGCGCTGAGCAAGCTGCCAACCTCCTCGGTTGCCCAGATGTTGCGGGAGTTCAGACTGCGCGGCAATCAACGAGAGGACTTGAGGGCTATCAGCGACCTGATGCAGATGGGCCTTCCGCCTGCCGAGTATGAGGGTACCGCCATACACGTCAGGTTCGCAGATGATGTCGCCCAGGCTACGAAGAACGAAACAGTTCGTCTGTCAACCAACATCCTTAGGACACTGGCAAGAGCGAAGGCCCTGGACGATCCCTTCAAGCTGAAACCACCAAACGACGAATTCATGTATCGGTGGGTCAACGACGCCTGCAACGAGTCGGACGAGAAGTTGCAAGAAATGTGGGCACGCGTACTCGTTGGCGAGATGGCGCGTCCGGGGTCAATCTCAAAGCACACCCATTCCGTCGTCCGAGAACTGACTCCTGATGTGGCTGAGAAATTTCGAACGCTGTGCTCCTATGCCATGTGCAGCATGGACGGCAAGAGACCGATCGTGGTTGCTACTCTGACAAACTCCACAATCCTGGGAGAGCGCGGAGATTCACTTAAGGAACACGGGCTTGACTACGGGGCGTTCATAGAGTTGGCCGATTACCGGCTGGTGAGTTTGCCCCTTGAGGTCTCATACAGGATCCCCGTTGGCGAATCGGAAAGAGGATTCTCATTCCTCCTTGGTGATGAGCTATGCATTCTAGGCATACCGCCGGTCGGTGACTCCTCCTTGGATTCGGTTGCAATTCCCAGCATACGCTTCTCTCCTGCAGGGAGAGACTTGTTTCCGGTGGTAGAGCGCTTTGCCCCAACCAAGTATGCGGAGGCGTTAGAGAATTATCTGGTGAACACGTGGGGGTTCACCTTTCAGCGTGCGAAGTGGCCGCTGTACCGTCCGGGTAAGTTTGGAGCCAAACCAGAGAGTGAATAGCTATGTGTTCAATGCCTGTCCAGCGAACGGTTGGGAGCCTCTGTGGTGTGACCTAAGGGCCCAATCTGCTACCGAGGGCGATTGCGCAGTGAATTACGACGATGGGGAGTGGACGCTATAGATCGTGCCAGGCCGCGGGCGGAGGATCGCAAGCCGCGAGCGGCACGTGAGGCCAGGGGGCGAAGAGCGAACGATGTAGGTGCGGCAAACCTGCCGTCCCCCCCTCTGAACTCTGACAATGTGATCGTTGTCGTCGGCGAGCGAAGCGGTGAGTATGAGCAAGGACGTGAGCAGAAGCGAAAACAACCTGCTGGTGTTTATCAGCAGCAGGTTGAACAGCGAGATGGAACTTGCCCGCAAGATCGCCGTGGAAGCGGTGAAGAAGGTTGAGTTCGGCCAGCCCTGGGCCTTCGAATTTACTCCAGCGAGTACCGAGACTGCGGAAGCCACCTACCTTCGAAAGGTCAGAGAAGCCGACTTCGTGGTGTGGTTGGTGGGGCCGGAAACGACTCAGCCTGTCGTCGATGAAGTAAACGAGGCTATGGCCCTTGCCCGCAGACTGTTGGTATTCAAGCTTCCCGCGGAACAACGAGACTCCCAGACGGAGGATCTGCTTGAACGGGTTGGGGACTACACGAAGTGGAGTAATGTCGACTCTATCGAGAGCCTGTCGGACAGCATCAGAAAATCTCTTGCTGATGCGATGGTACAGGCCGTTCGAAACCCTTTCGTACCTGCTCGAACGCAAAAGCTCCTACAGGACATCCGTCTCTCCGTCTCGCGCTGCAAAGAGCCGCTTCTATCGCTGGGCGTGGAAGAGTCCGTGGCCGATGAGATGGCGAATGAGAGAGACCTAGGCAATGTCCTTGAAACACCTGCAACTGGAGCCTTCACTGTCGTAGGAGAACAGGGGAGTGGGAAGTCGCTCGCAGTCGAGCGACTGTTCCAGCGAGCAGCAGCAGATGCAGTTGAAAACTCTTCCCGGCCGTTCCCTATCATTGTTCGCGCCCGAGACTTGACAGGGCCTTTGAACAAATACATCGAAGAGTCCCTTCACGGATACACCGCCCCGTACAACCCTCGTGTCTTGTTCATTATTGACGGTGTCGACGAGCTTGGCCCCAGCCGTGCGATGGACGTTCTCCGCCAGATCTCTGCATACGTGGATGCCAATTCAGAGGCAACGGTGATTACTACCACCAGGGCCTTGCCCGGTATAAACGTCACGAACCAGCAAATAAAGCTAGAGGCGCTGGAGGACATAGAGAGCCTCAGCTTGATGGAGAAGGTATTGGGACGGCCGATCGAGCCGCGAGACATGCACCGATGGCCACAGTCAATCAGAGAAGCGCGTCGGATTCCCCTTTTCGCAGTCATGATCGGCGCCTTGCTGCGCCACAATCCCGATCTCTCATTTGCCTCCTCCGGGGAAGTAATCGGAGAGGTCGCCGACCAGTTGTTGAGGCATGAGGAAGACAATCCGGAGGAACTCGACCGGCTTCTGCAGTTGCTCGCATTCAAGGCCATTGAGGGCGGAGCTCGAGTCGACCTAGATGCAATAACTCCCGTTAGGGCCAAGCAAGCAATGTTGAGAAGGTCCCGCGCGGTCGAGGGACCTGCAGATTCCCTTGATTTCGCGCTGCCAGTCTTCCGAGAGTGGTACGCAGCGAGGGCACTAATTGAGGGAACCGTCAGCGTCGATAGTCTTCAATCGCTATCTGATCGCTGGATCCCGCCCCTGTCTGTCGTGCTTGGCTCCGGCGTTGACGACATTGGCGAAGCCGTCCTAGCCCACATCGTGTCAATAGATCCTGGATTGGCTGGGATTCTCCTAAAGGAGAATACACCTGACCCAATCTGGATCTGGGGCAAAATACCTGTTGAGGAGGACAACCAATCCTTCGGTGTCAAGGTAAGGAATGGTATGGCCTTGTGGCAATCTTCCCTCGGTGGGCTGTACCACGAGATTGGTCCTGTGAACACAGACAACCAGGTTGCTACATTGGCAATAGAAAGGGGCGAGCGGTACTTGACCACCAGTTGGTACGCCGGGCAGTCCGCATTGGCGAACATTGTCGAACTGCGCGACAACCTACCTGACAGGCGGCCGAACAAAGATTGGCCCGTCATACGTCAGTGGGAAATTGATCCGGAATTGAGTGGCCCATCCTGGTGGAACTACTTCACGACACAGGCGGAGTTATCAGAGTCCTTGTCCATAGTGCTGCGCAATTACTCACTAGCTTCAGGCTCAATTGACTTTAAGCGTGAGTTAGCTTGGAACTTCGCGCTTAAAGCATGGCGAAGAGGAGAACTACAACAGGAGTCCTTGGGAATCGACAGAGTCCTGGAGTACCTGCAGTCCCTGGGGCCGAACACGACCGTGGGCTCCCACCAGGGTAGAGATTTCAGGCCAGGCGACTTGGTAGTCGTCGCTCAGCACCTGTCGGCAATGGTGGAGCAGGGAGAGACCGAGGTCTCGAATCCGTGGCCAAGCCCAGACCTCCCTGTAGTCTCAGGTTCCATCTGGAATCTCTACAGCGACGAACAACTTCTCCAGCGCGTCAAAGAAGTCTATGGCGGGGCACTTCGTGTCTACGTTTCCATCGTAGAGAGGTGGTTTCCTCGATTCTCCCGCCGCTTGCCTTTCTATCGGGTCTTTCCCGTCAGGCTGGAGGGATCGGTTAGACCGAGTCGTGAGCAGACCAGTGAAACTGTTAGGGGTCTGGGCCCGGTCCTCGATTGGTATGTTCGGATACTGCCAGAAGTCCAGCCGAATGAAGTATCGATTGAACTGGACCTGAGTGGCGCCAAGATGGCGGACAAAGAGTTCTTTGATCGCGATGAGCTTTACGAAGAGGAAAAGTCCTCGTTTGAGGTTCACCGATCGAATCTGCCGGGTGCTTTCAGTATGACGTTGACACGCTCGTATTTGTCTGAGCTCCTAGATCCATATCCGGCGACCGCACTGGCCCACAGTTGGCTACGGCGTGACCTAAAGGAGTTGGGATGGGAACGTTGACACCGCAAAGCAACCGGTGAACATGAGCCCGGCCCGTGGGGGCCGTTGAGCAAGGTCTAAAGAACCGTGTCGCTGCAAGTGGCCGACGATAGTTAGTGCGCCGACCCGTCCAGCACCGCCACCTCAGTGACCATTCCGTTTATCGGGTTGTCGTCCGGCATAGGAAGTGTGTAGCGCATCAAGGCCTGGCCGGGCATGACGACGACCTCCCTGACGAACGACTCTATGAACGCCCTGCGCTCGGTCAATTCGCTCCTACCCAGGAAGTCGTCCATCTCTCTGGCGTATGCCGCAATTTCGCCGGGATCGCCCAGACCTGACTTGAACTGGCCCAGCACCTCTCTCGCGTTCGCCTTCGCGTCCTGGAGACGATCCTGCCGGTCCTGGTACTCCGCCATGCGAGCCGAGGTCTTGGCCACATCGACATCGTCTCTCGTGGCTATGTAACGCCAGATGCGGTCCAATTGGCGCTTCACCTCCGCAATCTCCGCCTCGATTGTCTGAAGTCTCTTACGGTGCTCGGCGACCATCCTGTCGATCTCCTCGTCGACCGCCTTCACCAGGTCGGGGATGCTGGCCACAGTGAGGAAGTTGGACCTGACCCTCTCGACCACCAACTCCTCGAAGCGCCGGGCGTTCAGCCTCGGGGCGTCGCATGAGCCCTTCCCCTGCTTCATGAGGGTCTGGCAGACGTAGTAGGTGAACTGCGCGTACTTGGAGCCCTGTCCGGTGAGCGCCCGCCTGCAGGTCTTGCACTTGACCAGCCCGCTGAGGAGAAACGGGCTGGCCACCCTGCGAGGATTGACGAGCCTGGGGGCTCTGGACCGTAGCAGTTTACTGACGCTATTGAACTGGGCACTGGAGACGATGGCGGGGAAGGCGTTCTCCACCCGCACGGGGTCGGCCCCGTTCTTGGCGTTCACGCCCCAGGTCAGTGTGCCCGTGTAGGTCTCGTTGATGAGGATTGCGTGGACGCTGGTCTTGCCCCAAGGCTTTCCCCTGGGGCTGGTGATGCCCTCGTTGTTGAGGATTCGGGCGATATCGAGCGTCGACTTTCCGGCCTCCGACATGTCGAACATGCGCGTGACGACGTGAGAGGAGTCGGGGTCGATCTCCAGCTTGGGTCGCTTCTTGGGTCCGTCCTGAACCATCACCCGGTTGTAGCCTATGGGAACCTCGCTGGACATCCAGAAGCCCCGTGACGCGGCCTCCCGCATCCCCCTGATGACATCCTGGCCAAGATTCTCCGAATAGAACTCGTCGATGGTCTCGATGATGCCCTCCAGAAGTCTGCCGGCTGCGGTGTCGTCGGCCTGCTCGGTGATGGATACGACGCGGATGCCTCTGCGGCGTAGCATGGACTTATAGGCGACGGCGTGCTCCCGCTTTCGGGTGAACCTGGAGAATTTCCAGACTAGGATCTCCCTAAAGGGTGCATTGGGGCTCTTGGCCTCGTCGAGCATCTTCTGGAACCGGGGGCGGTCCGCGTCGCGCCCGCTTTCCGCCTCGTCCACGTACTCGCGTGCGACGACGTAGCCGTTCTTGTCGGCGTGGTCTCTGAGCGCCCTCAGCTGAGCGGCCACTGATAGGTCCACGTCCTGCCGTTCGCTGGACACCCTGGCGTAGAGGGCTGCGGGTGTGGGTTCGTGTTGCTCATTCATTCGTCTGTCTCTCTTGGGTCTCCCACTCGTCGTTGTCCTCGGCTTGGGACTCGGCCTCCTCTTCCATGTAGGAGCGAATCGCGACGCGGGCCAGGATGCGCAGCCCATTGAGGACCTTCTCCCGCTGCCTGGGGGTGTAGGACGACAACAGCGCATCCAGCGAGTCGTCGGGGCCGTCCTCGCCGGGCCTCTCTAGTCTCCTCTTGTCTTCGTTGTCTCTCATGGGTCACAGTCGCAGCGGCCGTGGTCTGGGCCGCTGTCCTCTCTCTATCGGTCTGTGGATTCGCCGTCCGGCACCGGACGAAAGGGCGAGCGCCGGGCGGCGTCTATGTCGGCTCATGCCCCGCCGTAGTGGGGGGAGCCGGTGCCTGTCAGTTCCGCAGGAAGGTCATCTGGAACCCGTCGCCCAAGAGGATGTCGAGCCTGCCGATCTGGGATGCGTAGGTGTAGAGGGCGTGCAGTGCTCCCCCGGACGGCTCGACCCCGTTGCGCCAGCGGTAGACCTGTTTGTAGTCGACGCCGATTTTAGCGGCGAGTCCAGCCCAGGTGAGGCCGCTGGCCTTCTTGAAACGTTCGAGCCGGTCGGGGAAGTCGTGGGGAAGCAGGCCGCCGTGGGGCAGTCGCCGCTCCCCGTTCGGTTCCAGGGTCCCGTCGGGACGGGAGGGTCCTTCAGTCTTGTTTGTCATCGTTCACCTCCAGTTCAAAGAGCTCGTGGAAGTTCTCCACGCCTAGGGCCATCTGCATCCTTCGCCGGATGCGTCCCGAGGGCGCACGCCCCTCGTTGACCAGCGTGGAGAGGTAGCCGGGGCTTATCCCGACCTCCCTTGCGAGCCAGTTCTGGGAGCGGTTCAAGAGGTTGAGCCGCCTCCAGAGGGCCGCTGCGTCCAGCCGGACTTCGGTCCGTCCTGCACGCCTCGGGCGTCCCTTCATTGGGTTGGCGTCTCGCGAAGTCATGGTTGTTGTCAATCTCCTAGTTCAATACAGACAGGTGCGTGGCTTCCTCTTACGCTCCTGTCCGTCTTTCAATCGTTCAGCGGGGGAGGGACCTGGGCGACTCCCACTCTCCGGGGGTGCGCCACGCGCGGCCCAGCGGCCCCAAGGCGTCTATCGCCTCCCTGTGTGAGACCCACAGTGGGACGGTGATTCCCTCTGCCCGCATCTCCTCCCGCGCCACGCGCAGGAAGTGGGTGGCGGCAATGTCGTCGTCGAAGACGACCAGGACGGCGGGTCTCGCGCCGTGGTCGTCGAGGGGCCGGTGGGACGAGTAGTAGCGCAGATAGGGGGCGAGGCGGTTTGACATGGTCGAGGGTCTCACGGCCCTTCGCTCCCACTCCAGGAAGAAGGGCCAGGTCGTCTCACCGCGTTTGAGGACGCCGAAAGCGTCGGGGTTGACGGCGCGCATCCGTTCGTCGTGGCGGAAATGGCGGGACGCCCTACGGGGCGGGTCGATCTGGATGGCCTCCCACTCCAGGAGGGGTGCCTGCGCCGCGAGCGCCGCCAGGAATCCGTGGACGGCATCGGTGTGCTCCAGATTCCTGAGCAGCTGGCGGCTGCGCCTGCCGGCAACGTTGCGCCACTCGAAGGGAGTGTTGGGATCTTCGAGGGCGGCGCTCCATCGTTTCTTCGCCAGGCTGACCGAGGTGCGGTCCCTGCGGGCCAGGAGCGTCAGCCCCCGGTCGGTTAGGGCCAACCGCCCCCCGGCGTCGTTGGGGCGAGCGACCAGGCGGAAGCCCTCCAACGGGTTGACGAGCTGAGAGGCCCTCTGGGGCGAGACGCCCATCAGCCCGGCCAGCTCCCGGAGGCCGATCCAGGGCCAGTCGGAGATGAGGTCGAGGGCGCGCTTCTCGGCAGGCCTCAGAAAAATTGGCAGCATGGGGGCGGAGATGTCCGCCGCCGCCGCCCTGTCGGGCAGATCGACAGGGACAGAGGCGAGCCGCGACTCGTCCTCTGCGGGGAGTTCTCCGCCGGGGCCGGCCCTGTCGAGGAGGTAGCGCAGATCCACCGCGCCGCCCACCTTGAGGGGCCGCCATACCGGGTCGCCGGGGCCTGCTGTCGCCGCCTCGCGCTCCAGGGCGAACAGGGCGGGCACGTCGGTGGTGGAGAGCAGCCTGCGGGCGTGCCTGAGCCGCACGTCGTCGGCCATGAGGACGAGGACGGTCCCGGGCATTGGACCTTCTCGCAGCCTCCAGAGGCGCTTGGCGAAGCCCGACCGATCGGCGGTGAGTCCCTGCCTGACGATGCCGACGGTCTTCCCATCGGGAAGGGTAAGGGCGCCGTCCAGGGGCAGGGCGCGGTACCAGCGGAAGCGGATTGGAAATGCGGCGTCGGACAGGAGTGAGGCCATGTGATAGATGACCGTCAGGGCGTCGAGGCGCTCCATCAGGATGCGTCGCCACTGGGCGGAGACGGGGCGGTCGCGCAGCAGCGCGTCGAGTGGCCTGTCCTCCTCGTCAGCGAGCCTGCGCAGCCCGGCGACGGTGAGATGGAACCTTCGCACCGGGGGAAGTGGGTAGGAGGCGTGGTGCACGGAGGCGCACAACCCGCTGTCCGCCAGCCTCTCGACGGCCTCGTAGACCGCCCCCCTGGAGCGTCCGGTGACGGCGACCATCGCCGTCCGGTCGAGGAATGGCATCCGGGCCAGGGCGCGGAGCAGTTCGCTCTCACATGTTTCGGGTCTCATTCCTCAGCCTCCTCGTACTCACCATCCGCGGGTTTATCTGGGTCTTGCTTGTCCTCCCCTTGCTTCGCTTGCTCGATCTCTTCCACGCCCTTGCGGTAGTCGCCCACCTTTCTGTGGCCCTCTGCGTCGGCGTAGCCTGCCTGCCTATCGGAGACGGTGTAGGCGGTCGCGGCCTCTCGGATGCGGTCGGCGACAGTGGGGTCACCGGGCTCCGGCTTGCGCACCATCATCGAGAAGGCGTCCATCCGCTCCTTGCCCACGGTGGCGCGGACGTAGCAGTGGTGCACCGGCAGCGAGGTGATGTCGTCCTCGGTGACGCGTTCCTTGCCGAGCTCCCAGACCAGGGTCCGGGCGTCTACGCCCGCCACCTGGAAGACGGCGAGGCAGCCGACGTTGGCAAGGAGGGTGTCGCGCATCGTCCTGGAGAGGTCGTCGAGCTTGGCGAGGCTCTGGGTCGCCAGCACGAAGCTGGCCCCGAACTTGCCCAGCTCGCTGAGCATCGACTCGTAGTCCACGCCGGGCATGGACTGCATCTCGTCCACGACCACCAGGGCGCCCCGTCTCTGGTCCAGCCGCAGGCTTCCCTGCTCCCGTATCACCGCGTCCACGAGGTTGAGGAGGGACGCGCCCACGAGGGCGGCCACGTCCCTGCCCACGGTTCCCTGGGAGGTGGAGACGAGCAAGATGCCGCCGTCGTGGACGGTGCGGCGCAGGTCGATGGTGGAGCGGCGCTGCCCGAGGATGGCCCGTGCCCTCTTCGACGAGGCGTAGTAGGACAACCGGGTCTGGACGGGGGCGAGCGCCTCGGCCCTGTACTGCCTGTGCCATGACGAGAAATCCCTGGCCCACCATTCGAGGAGGTAGGGGTCGGAGACCTTCTTGAGCACGTCCTTGCGGAAGGGCTCGTTGGACAGGAGCTTGAGGCCGTCGAGGATGGTGTACTGGGTCTCCGCCTCCACCTGCTCGTTGGCCTCGTGGAGCGTCTTGACGGTGAACTCCAGGATGGACTGCATCCTCGGCCCCCACTGCTCCCACAGGCCCTTCGCCACGCGCACCACCGAGTCGGCGGTGCGGTCGCGGTCGGCGAAGATGCGGGTGTCGAGCAGGTTGATGCCGGGGGCGCGGGACTGGTCGGACAGGTCGATGAGGCGCACCCGGTCCGTGAGGGACGCGGGCACGTGCTCCATCAACCCTGCCACCAGGTCGGTGTGGGGGTCGACAACGACTACGGCGTCGCCGTCCCTGCCCGCCGCCTTCTCCCGCATCTTGTGGGTCACGACGTGGTGCATGAGGGTGCTCTTGCCCATGCGCGTGCGCGCTACATAGAGGTGGTGGCGGCGGAGCAGGTCCTCGGGAAATCTGATCTCCCTGCCGGTCCCTGCGGTGGTGTCGCCCACCAGCGCCCCACCCCGGACGCCCTTTGCCGATGGGCTGAGCGCCCTTGCGCCTGACCGCTCCACGAGGGGCGTCTCGTCGCCCGCCCCGGGCGGGTGCCGGAGGCAGGCCACCTCGCGGACGCCGAGGACGCTGCGTCTTCCGAACAGGCCGGGGCTGGGAGGGTGAAGCGCGGCTGGGTCGGGATCGACGGGCCGGGGCCTTCCGACCTTGAACCGCGCTCCTGCGGGGTTGTCGAAGTGGCGGTAGGCGGCGGTGAGGGCGTCAAGTAGCTCTCCGGCCCTGCGCCGCCCGGTGTCGGCGGGCAACATGGCGACGATTTGCAACTCGGCGTCGAAGGCGACGCGGGAGACCTTCTCACGTATCAGGATGGGGTCCTCGACACGACTGCGGGCCTTCTTCCACCGCCACCAGGCCCAGCCGCCGACGGCCGTGCTCAGGACCGCGCCGACACCCAGGAGGGACGCATTCCATATCTCGCCGTCCTGCACCCACAGGTAGCCCTTGAGGGCGGCCAGGGCGCCGATGCCCAGGACAGCCATCGTGATGCCGTCGATCTGCAGCGGCTTGGTCTGGAAGGTGTAGGCGGGCTCACTCGGCTCCATGCCGGGCCTCTTGTGGGCCTTGTCCATGTGGTGCTGTGACCAGTCGGGTCCCAGGGATCGCAGCATCAATCGCGCCACGACGCGCTCACCCTCGTAGAGAGCCGAAAGCGCCCCCATGAGGGCGATGAGCGGATCGGAGCCGGGGTCGAGCAGGTCGTCGTCGCGGAATGTCCTGAGTGGGATGTACTCGGGGCCGTCGGCCCGGAGGGAGATCGACCACGCCTGCTCCCCGTCGCGTAGGCGCAGGGGGTCGTCGTCGGGCTCAACCTTGCGGATGCGGGCCTGCGGATAGTGGGCCGATATCTGGCCGCGCACCACCCGGTCGTCGAGGCAGCGGGCCATGAGGCTCACACCGTCCATGTCCCCGGCCAGTTCCAGCGAAAAGGGTTCCGGGACAGCGATGGACTGGAGGAGATTCTCGACGCCCAGCAGGGTGCGCTCCGCGGCCCTGGGCGGCGTCACCGCCAGCAGGACGGGTCCCTTCTCCCTGGCGCCTTCTCCGAACAGGATTTCTCTCGGGTTCAGCTTCAATGCTCCACTCCTTCCTCAATTGGGTGTTCAGTGCCTTCCCGGTCTCCATTCGATGACCGCCGTCTCCTCCGGCGTCGCCTCGATGCGGACGGGGAAACGGTTGCCCTTCGCCAGCAGGAGACCGTCGCCGCGCGGGCAGGACAGCAGCCACCGCTGGAGGTCTTCGGGCAGGTCGAAGGCGTCGCCGACGGTGCTGATGGCCGCAGCGTCCTGCTGGAGCAGGAGCTTGAAGGCGGCGTTCTGGAGCAGCGCCCTTCCCGAATGGCCGGTGATGGTGCGTGAGGAGTCCTCGGAGAGGAGGTCCTGCACGTCCTGGGTGATGAACTGCAACCCAAGGCGGTGCTTCCTGGCCCGCTTCGCCATCGACACCATGAAGGCGGCCCCTTCGGGGTGCTGCATGATGCTCCACACCTCGTCGACCACCAGCAGGCGGGGCTTGGGGTCCTGGGCCGCGGCGGCCCACACGGTCTCTGTACAGACCATCGCGGCTGCGGGCCTCAGTTCCGGTTCGAGGAGGCGCAGGTCGAAGACGGTGACCAAGGCCTCGCGGCCCAACAGGTCGTCGCCTTCGTCGGAGAGGAGGTGGCGGAGGCTGCCGGTGGCGAAGGGCCGAAGCAACCTTGCGAGATCGGGGTCTCCCGCCTCGCTCTCCCGGAGGTACTTGTAGAAATCACGGAAGCCGGTGCGCTCGCGTGGCTGGGCGTAGTAGCCTGCCAGGGCGTGGTCGAGGGAGGCGCGGCGCTCCGCGCCGAGGCTCTCACCGACCATGACTTCGATCAAACGGCGGAGGCTGCCGATGCGCTGGAGCATCTCCTCGGAGTCGCCCCGCTCGATGACGAAGGGGTTCATGCCCTCACCGGGGACGCCGGGGGACAGCACCCGTCCTCCGGCTGAGCGGGCCATGTCTGCGTACTCGCCCTCGGGGTCGATGACATAGGCGGTGACGCCGCGCGTCAGGCCCCTGAGCACGCCGAGCTTGGTGGAAAAGGACTTGCCGCTTCCCGACCGTGCGAGGACGGCGGTGTTGGCGTTCAGGTGGGTGCCGTCCCAGGGGTCGTAGACCACGGGCGAACAGGCACGCATGTCGACGCCGTAGAGGGTGCCCGAGCGGGTGTCCAGGTCGGGCGGCGAGAAGGGGAAGAGCCGGGCCAGCGATGAGGTGTCGAGGCTGCGCCACTCAGCCACGGCATTGAGGGCCAGGGGCAGCGTGGATAGGAGCCCCTCGCGCTGGCGGAAGGCCAGGTTGTCGAGCTTGCCCAGGGTGGCGCCGAAGTGGGCCTTCGCCCGCTGGGTCATCTCCTTCAGCGACGCCTCGTCCTTCGCGTGAAGGGTCACGGATAGAGAGGAATGAAATAGTCGCTCACGGCCCCGCTGCACCTCGTCGCGCAGGCGCGTCACGTCCTCCAGGGCGATCTCAGCCTCGGGGGACATGGTTCTGCCCTTCTTGAAGGAGAGGGACTGGGCCGACTCGAAACGCACCTTCTGCCACTCCAGCGTCCTGGCCGCCTGCTCGGCGGGTATCGGGCCGATGTGGATGGACAGGTCCATCGGCGCTCCCGCCGCCATCAACCCCTGCAGGAATCCGGGGGCCAGCGACCGGGGCCACTTGCCCAGGTGCAGGGAGCGGACGAGGGTCCCGTCGACGCGCATGTCTCGGCGACCCATCTCCACCTCAACGGCCGCGTCCTCGTCCACGTCGCCGGGCGAGCCGCCAAGGAGGGCCGACACGAGGAACATGCGGAGCTGGCGGCCCTGCAGCGGGTGCACGGACAGACCGGACCTCGAAAGCAGGCCGCGGAGGTCGTCGATGCGCGGGAACTCGCAGACGGCGTAGAAGCGCCGGTCGAGGATGCCGTCCCTCGATTCAAGGTCGGTCAATAGGCGCCCCAGCGACTCGGCGGCGGCCTCCGTCTGCGGGGGCAGGTCGTCCGGCTGGGCCTCCTTGAGCTTCTCCCGCAGTTGCCCCAACCGGGGCGGGTGCTGTCGTATGAGAAGCTGGACGGGGAAGTCGAGGGCGTTGAGCGCCCCGGCGAAGGCCCCCAGCTTCGGCTCGTCGATTTCGAGGCCCATCGCCTCGCAGACGCCGAGCTTCACCCCGTCCAGGCGCACCGGCCCGTCGTCTTCCAGGTGCGAAAGCATGAAGAACAGGGGCAGCTCGGGCGGCGGCGCGGGGGCCGGAGCTGGGGCGACGGGTTCGGTGTTGGCTGTTGGGCCGCCTTCCGGCTTCTCTCCCACAGGCTCCTGCGCTCCCCGGCTCAAGAGTCGCCGGATGCGTTCCTTCACCTTGAGAAACAGGAGCAAGGCCGGGGCAACCCCGGGCGGGACCTCGTTCAGATCGTCGGGCTCGTCCCTGAAGCCGTCATGCGGTGCCGGGGTGTCCGTGGGTTCCCGCGCTCCCCGTTTCAGCAGTTGCCGGACGCGCTCCTTCAACAGCGGTATAGGCCCTCCGGCGGGGGTCTCCCGCCGAGCTTCGGCCTCACCCGGTTGGGCCTCCGTCCTTCGTCGTGTGATTCGTTCAAGCAGCTTCTGCAACTTCGTGGCTTCCTCTTCTCTAGGTGGTTGGAAGGGACGGGATGACGCCGTGCCTGAGCAGGGTCGCAATGCCCTTGGCCGACAGCACGAGGACGAGGCCGACCACGGCCAGGAAGACGGCGCTCCTTGCGCGTCCGCCGCCGCGCTACTCGCTCCCCTCGGCCATCAGGACGAATCCCGCCCAGGCGATGGCGAAGACGGCGAGCCCGGCGGCGGCGTAGGACATGGCGGTGAGCACCTTGTCGAAGGCTTCAAGCATCGCCCGCTCCTCGGCCGGGGCCGCGCCGGTGGTCGCCAGCGCAGCCCCGGCCAGGAGGGTTGCCGCCAGCAGGCGTCTCACCAGGGCCACTCCCATCCCAGTCCCTCGAACCAGTCGCGCAGCCCGCCCGCGGGCGCCTGCTCGGCTGGTGGGTCCTCCGGCTCGGGCTCCGGCAGCGTGAGCGCCGCGTAGGGGTCTTCGGAGCCGGTGGCGGACGCAAGGGCGAACGTCTCGTCCCTGCTCCCGGCGACGGGTTCGCGCTCCACCACCTCGGCCGTGACGTGCTCGGGGTGCAGGACGTCCACCGTCACGTTCCTGGTGATGGTCCTGCTGGGGACGTAGGCGTAGGCCTGCGCGGTGACGGTCTCCGTCGTGCCGTCCTCGCAGGTGGCCGTCGCCGTCGCGCTGTCGGAGTCGCTGTCCCCCGGGCGGTGGAGCTGCACGGTCTTCGTGACCTGCTCAGTCCGCTCCGGATGATGGGTGAGCATGGTCAGCGGCGGGATGGGGACGCTCAGGGAAGCCGCGATGCTCACGTCCACGGCGACGGCGTGGACCGCCTCGCCGGTGGGAACGGAGAGGATGAAGCTCGTCTCGCCGCCGGGGACGAAGGCGACGCTTGCGCTCGATGCGCCGGTGGTTGCGTTGACCGTTCCCGTGACCGCCGTCACCCCGGCGTCTATGAGCGCCGTCTCTGTGACGGACTCGTGCCCGGCCACGGTCTGAAGCTCGACCGGGTGCTTGATGGTCGTCACGCACTCCGACTCGACGACTCCGCTGACCGCTCCGGGCGTCCAGCCCAGGGAGGTGAGCCTGACGTCGCAGAGCTCGCCCTCAGCCTCGGGAAGCGGGTACGGTATCCGG
>CBDCPN010000010.1:0-14635 GCA_965220275.1 Dehalococcoidia bacterium
CGCTGAAGTATCAACCCGCTTGTGACCGGGAAATGGACCTTAAGGCCCTGCACCGTGAGGAGGGGTTGCGGCGAATCCTGGCTGGACGCTTCCTGCATTTCAGGGGCTTGCGCGACGGTGGTCACTGGGCCGCCCCCACCGCGTGCAGACCAACTTTGTCGCTTTCCCAGCAAGCCGATCCGTGGCCCGGGTAGACCTCCTCGATCGGCGGGTCTTCGAGCGCGCATTGCTCCACGGCCCAGTCGCACCTGTCCCGGAACGCGCATCCTGCGGGCAATGCCATCAGGTTGGGCACGTCACCCTGGATGGGTTCGAGTTTCTTATCGGCCGGGACATCCAGCCTTGGCACGGAATTCAGCAACCCGACCGTGTACGGGTGTTTCGGGTTTTCGTAGATTTCGTCCGAGCGGCCCGTTTCCCGGATTTTGCCGGCGTACATGACGTTTACGCGATCTGCGTAACGCGCGACGACCCCCAGGTTGTGGGTGATGATGATGACCGCGGTACCAAAGCGTTCGGTCAGGTCCTTCATCAATTCGAGGATCTGAGCCTGGATGGTCACGTCGAGAGCGGTCGTCGCTTCGTCGGCGATGAGCAACTTCGGGTTGCAGCTAAGGGCGATGGCGATCATGACGCGTTGACGTTGGCCGCCGGAGAGTTGATGCGGGAAGTCGTTTATGCGTCTTGCAGAGTCCGGGATGCCGACCATCTCCAGCAGTTCCACGGCGCGCTGGGTGGCCTGCTGCTTGGTCATCTTCAGGTGGAGTTCAAGCGATTCCCTCAATTGGCGACCAATAGAGAGAACGGGCGTCAAGGATGACATGGGTTCCTGGAAGATCATGCTGATCCGACTGCCGCGGATTTTTCTCAGTTCAGACTCATCCAGGGACAATAGGTCCTGCCCCTCGAAAAAGGCCTCGCCTCCCACGATCCTGCCGGGTGGGTTGGGAATGAGCCTCATCAACGACAGGGCGGAGACGCTCTTTCCGCATCCGCTTTCGCCCACCAGTCCAAGAACTTCGCCTTCGTCAAGGTGAAACGACACGCCGTCGACGGCCTTTACGACTCCTTCGTGCGTCAAGAACTGAGTCCGAAGGTCTCGAACGTCGAGCAGGTGGGAGCCTGGGGCTTGCGTCATTTACCGGGTACCTGGCTGTCCCGCTCCGGCATCCGGGCGTGGCAATACATGGCGAGTGAGGTGGGCACGGGCGCTAGAACCCAAGCACCACGCGGCAGTTTTCTACCTCCAGCACGCGTGTTTCGGGGTCCCATGCCGACACGGTGCCGGTGACCGCGTTGGTCCCGTCCGGCGTGAATCTTCTCAGTTCGGCGTCCGAGATGATTTCGAAGTCGCAGGTGACCTTACCCCTGCCGGCCTTGAATTCGACGAATGCGACGCCGTCATCGCGCCGGTCGGCGATGATTACCTCGCCCTGAATCAGGAACGAATTTCCGATGTTGGCTTCTGCGAAACCTTCCTCGCGCCGGAAACTGCGTTCCAGTACGCGTGCGTTGGTCCGCGGGAACTCCTCAGCAGAGATGTTGTCCACCAATTCGCCCGTGACTTCTTCGTCAATCGTGCGCAGGGGAGGTGTGGGAGTGGCGGTTGGCAGGACCAGCGGGGTGGGAGTGGGGGTTGAGACCGGAGCGATTTCGGTGCCGCTCGCGGGGATGACCATTGCGAGCGGTGTTGGAGTGATCACCTTTCCCAAACCCTTGGGCGTCGCCTGCGGCTCGCTTGTGCCGCCTCCGCCTCCACATGCTGCAAGCGCCATAAGAAGTGTGCCCAGGACTGTCAGTGCCAGGTAGAGTGACGGACGCCTAACCTTGGTAACTACTTGTCTTTTCATATGTAAACCGTCCGCTATGTGCTTTTGGCCGAAGCGCCTAGCGCGATCCCCTCAACCTCGGGTCCAGCACGTCCCTGAGACCATCACCGACCAGGTTTGTGGCGAGTACGGTCAACGCCAAGAACACCCCGGGGAAGAACGCTATCCAGAATCCTACCTGTATGTATATGCGCCCTGTGGCGATGATGTTCCCCCAACTGGGGATGAACTCCGGGGTGCCTACGCCAAGGAATCCCAGCGCTGCCTCCGTGAGGATTGCGCCGGCGAAAAAGACCGATGCCTGGATGATAACGGGCGCCAGCGTATTTGGGGCAATGTGGATTGCCAGAATCCTCGGCAGGCTCGCTCCGGACATCCTGGCCGCGTCGACGTAGGGCCTCTCCCTGATACTGAGGACGACACCGCGCACCACGCGAGTCATGCCTGGCGTATCGACAATAGATATGACGAGAATCACATTAAACAGACTTGAGCCAAGGGCGGCAACCAGCGCCAGCGCCAGCACGAGCGTCGGGAACGACATCATGCCGTCCATGATGCGCATCACTATGTTGTCGGCGATCCGGCTGTAACCAACCGTTACGCCCAGGGTAACGCCCACGATGGTGACGATTACGGCCACGGAGGACGCAACGATAAGCGACGTCTTAGCCCCGTGCATGGTCCTGGAGTACACATCCCGGCCGAGGCCGTCGGTACCGAACCAGTGAGCTGCGCTGGGACGGTCTACACGTTCTCTGACCGACAATTCGGTCGGTTCATAGCGCGCCAGGTTTATTGCCCATGGGGTGGCGGTAAAAATCGCTACTGACCCCATCAACACCAGGATCGACAGACCGGCTGCCAAATTCGGATTTGCCCGCAACGTCCGGAAAAAGGTGCGGCGCCAAGAGGTCACTCGCTGGCCGAACGTTGGCCTCACAATCAAGAGTGCGGCCGACGTGTCCTCTGCAGTGGCCATCTAGAGCCTCACCCTTGGGTCTACGACGACGTATGAAATGTCTACGATGAGGTTTACGAATACGTAGAACGCTGCGAGGAGCATCAGGAGCGACTGGACGATCGGGAAGTCCCTGGTTTGCACGGTGTCCGCTACAAGTCGGCCGAGCCCAGGAATCGTAAAGACCGTCTCGGTTACGACGGCTCCCGTTATAAGGGCCGCCGCCAGGAACCCAATGATCGTGAGGATCGGTATGGCGCCGGAACGCAACGCGTGCCTGAACAAAATGGCGGCTTCAGCGAGACCCTTCGAGCGAGCGGTCCTTATGTAGTCCTCCCTGAAGACCTCCAGCAACGAGGCGCGTGTCATGCGGATGATTATTGCGGCGCTGGTGAATCCCAGGAGGAGGGTGGGCAACGTAATGTGGCGGATCCACTCGACGACGCTTTCCGTGGGAGGAACGTAACCGATCACGGGGAACCATCGCAGATTTACCGAAAAGCCCCAGATCATGATGAATCCAAGCCAGAATCCAGGTATCGAGATACCCGCCGCGGCCCAAATCTGGATGATCCGGTCAATGAGGGAACCGGCCTTCCAGGCGGCCAGGATTCCGGTTGGAACGCCCAGCAGGACCGCGAGCACCCCGCCTGTAACGGTGAGGCTGAGGGTGGCTCCGATTTTCGTTCTGACGAGATCGACGACGGAAATACCGGAGAAGATGGACCTTCCAAGGTCACCTCTCGCAGTCCTTCCGACCCATTCGAGGAACTGCTGCATGACGGGCTTGTCCAGGCCGAGCTCGGCACGAATGAGCTTTACGTCGTCGGGCCCGGCGTAGTCTCCCGCCATGATGTTTGCCGCGTCCCCGGGGGCGATGTGCACGAGGGAAAAAGTCACCACCCCGACGAAGATGAGGATCGGGATTACGGCGAGTACGCGTTTGATGATGTAGGCGGTCAAATGGCCTCTATGGCTTTACGCGGTCCGAGGTGGGTCCTGGTGGCGACGATGTTCTCAATTTTTGCCGTTGTTGTGGGCCTGTATGGCCGCTCGTTCGTGATATTGAGACGCATCCGTCGCCCTGTGGGCTGGCAGTAAAGGCGGTCGGCCGATGCTGTGCGCACCGGCCGACCGCCAATAAGCGCTAGTGGGTTTTTATCCTTGCTACTACGGACGCCAGGAGTTGAAGACGTTGAAGGGTTGGCCCCGGAACTTCTTCACACCTTCTAGATCGGCCCTGTATGCAGCCGCTCCGTAGGTGTCGCCGAAGGAGATGTACGGGATGTCAGTCCAGAACACCTCTTGCATGTTCTTGACGAGCTCGAGCTGTTCATCAGCCGAGGTGGCTCGCGCCAGTTGCTGCATCAGCGCAGTCATACGGCCGGACTCGTCCTGGTACTTGTTCCAGTACTTGTTCTTGGCCAGCGAACTGTTCAGCAGCGGGTTGGTGCCCCAGGCGCCGCCGCCAGCGGTGTGGAATACGTCCCACAACTCCGGCTTTTCACGCCAGTTGGTCTGCGTCGCCCAGTCGGTCACCTTGAACTCGACGTCGAAGCCCAGTTCCTCCAGCGTTTGGCGGGAGATCTCCGCCGGGCCGGCGAACCGAGGCCGGTCTGCGGCCTGAAGCACGATGATGGGCGTGCCGACGAGGCCTTTGTCGGCGACGATCTGCTTGGCCCGATCGAGACCGGTCATTCCGTCCGAACCGACTTGGTCGCGGGCGTTGTAGATGTCTTCGGAGAAGTCATCGAATCCGCCCCACTTGTTGCCTCCGCAAACCATCATGGATGGGCAGAGGTCCCAGAACCGCTCGTCACCGACAGCGGCCCGGAGAGCGTCCTCGACCGGGTAGGCCATGGCAAACGCCCGGCGAATCGCTGCGTCCGCAAGCGGACCGTCGACGTTGTCAATCCAGGCGCCGTCACGGGTCGAGTTGTTGGTGAAGATCTCGACTACCAGGTTCGGGTCTGCTGCCAGGGTGTCCACGAAGTCGCTGGGGATCTCGCCGTCGATGACGTCGATCTCACCGGTCCTCAGCGCCGCGATACGGGCGTTGGTGTCCGGTACGACCACGTAGTCAACGGTGTCGAAGTAAGCGACCTTCTCACCGCTCATGAACGAGAACTCGCCTGAGACCGGCTTGTACTCTTCAAACCGCTCGACCAGGAGATGGTCCCCGGGTATCCACTCAGCGTACTTGTACGGGCCGGTGCCGATCAGGACGTTTGCGCCGTCTGCGGCCGGCACGTTGTACATCTCGGGCGGCATGATGTACGGGTAGTACCCGCCGATGCGTGCCATGCCCTCGAGTACGAGCGCGGTGGGTTCGATCATGTCGATCTGGAAGGTCTTGTCACCGGTGGTGTAGATGTCGTCGATGAAGCCGAAGATGAGCGAGCCGTAGTTGTCTCTTTCCGCCCATCTTGTCCAGGACTTCACTGCGTCTTCAGCAGTTACGGCATTGCCATTGTGGAACGTGATGTCGTCCCGCAACTTGAAGGTCCAGGTTGAGCCATCTGAATTGGTCTCCCAGGTGTCGATCAGCAATGGCTGGGCCTGGAGCTGTTCGTTGTAGGCGAACAGGAATTCCTGTACCGCGTAGGCAACTGTTCCGGCCGTGGTGCCGGTGGTCCGGTGGACGTCCAGCGTGGAGATCGCCGCTCCGAGGGTCACGGTCAGATTGCCGCCGTACCTTTCGGGGTTCTTACGCTCCATCTTGTCCATCGCCGCCATAGCCGTGGGGGTCGCCTGAGCGGGCATAGCGGTCGGGTCGGGCGCTGCTGTAGCGGCCGGGGCTGCTGTTGCGGCTGGGGCCGCGGTCGGGGCTGGGGCTGCTGTGGCGGCTGGGGCTGCTGTGGCGGCTGGCGCAGCAGTTGCGGCCGGGGCCGCGGTGGCGGGAGCCTTGGGCGCAGTCTCGGTTGTTTCACCGCCGCAGGCAACGGCGATTGCAAGCGCGGCAGCGATCAACACGCCGATTAACGCGCTCTTCCGCCTGAATAACGTTTTCATCTCAGGAGAGCCTCCTTGGAACGGGGCTTTGACACACAGCCCCAGACAACGGGAAATAATATCATGCCCGCTCTGGCACAGGAACGGGACATGTTCCAGTCAGGGGGCGGCATTTGTTTCGATTGCGTTTCGTTTCGGCCGTCAGGGGTGATTAATCGCGACAGGCGAATGGGGATGGCGAGCCGGATTGGGTGATCACAATGAATGTATCCGCTGAATCAAGGCCGACGGCAGTCCTGCGGGGGTCTGAGTCCCGACACGATTTCTGCGTCCGGACCGGCGTTCCGGAGAGCGACTATGTCGTTCTGGAGAATAAGTACCTAGAGTCCAAGCTACCGGAACGGATCCCGGTCCTGACGAGAAGTATCGCGGGCAGCTCCAGAGTAGTTCGCGACAAGTACGGAATTCCTCACATATTTGCCCACGGCGACCGCGAACTGGCCTTTGCAACGGGACTCGTGCAGGCCCAGGACCGCCTGTGGCAGCTCGACTACCGGCGCAGGCTCGCCCGCGGCCAGTTGGCCCAAGTGCTCGGAGACCACGCCGTCCGTTCAGACATGGAGATGCGCACGATTGGTTTGCTCCAGGCTGCAGAACTGGAACTTGCATCGCTAGACGAATCGACGATGAGTTCGCTGGAGTCCTACGCGGCAGGAATCAACCGGTGGATTGAACTGGCGCTGGGTAACTTGCCGGTCGAATTCGACATTCTCGAGTACGAACCGGAATCGTGGACTCCAGTCGACTCACTCGTGATCCTCAGATATTTCTGGTGGACTCTTACCGGCCGTTTGCAACAAATCGTGGCCGCCGAGCGCCTGCTGAGGTACGCCGATCCCAAGATTGCGGAACTCATGCTCATGTCCGAATCAGGTGAGTTGATCGTGCCGACGGGCGAAGACGGTTGCCCGCGAGTGGACGGTGGTGGGGACGATGGCACGGGCTCGAACAACTGGGTGGCAGGCCCGTCCATCACGACGTCCGGCAAACCGGCGTTGGCTTCCGACCCGCATTGGCCGGTCTCATTCCCCGGCATGTGGTATGAGCAGCACCTGTCGGCCCCCGGTATCGACTGCATCGGCGCGGCGTATCCGGGCGCGTCGCCGGTCATTTTCGGCCGAACCCGTGGCGCAGCATGGGGCCGGACGAACAACGTCACTTCCACCCGGGACCTGTACCACGAGGAGGTGGCGCCAGGGGCTCCTGGCCAATACCGGGACGGAGATGGCTGGGCACGATTCGAAACTCGTCACGAGCAAATTGAAGTGCGCGGCGGGGAGCCGCACGAGTTCAAGGTACGACTTACCAGGAGAGGACCGGTCGTCAACGACTTCATCCCGAGGGTCGATCCCGAAGGAGACGGGCCGATTA
The DNA here is from genome assembly GCA_965220275.1 of Dehalococcoidia bacterium. GTDB lineage: Bacteria > Chloroflexota > Dehalococcoidia > Lucifugimonadales > Lucifugimonadaceae. Next base: position 7,174 of record CBDCPN010000010.1, read on the forward strand.
CTTTGCGCTGGGTGGGGCATGAGGCCATAGACGACGCCCGGGTCTTGATGGCTTTGAATCGCGCTGAATCGGCGGAACAGATCCGGGAGATATTCGAAGACTGGCGTCTGTCGGTATGGAATGGGGTCTACGCCGATTCGAGCGGCCGCTTCGGGTACCAGATGTGCGGGTCTATTCCGATTCGGGATAAGTCCACCCGCGGCACCCGGGGTATCGGACCGGATGACGAATGGACGGGCTACGTTGGTACGGGGTCTTTGCCGGGCCTGCACGACCCCGAGCGCGGGTGGGTGGCGAGCGCGAACAATACGCCCGCTTCGCCAGACATCCTCGGATGTATGACCGGGTCGTATGCGGACGGATACAGAATGCGGCGCATAGCGGAAATGCTGGAACGAGGCGCTCCGCTGGACCCGACGGAAGTAAGGGATATTCAATCGGACTCGCTCGATCTGCGGGCGAGGGGGCTTAAAGACGTTGTTGCCCGGCAGCTTGCCGAATCCGGTGATTCCCGCCTGGTGTCGCTAGGCAACATTCTCCTGGAGTGGAATTGCCGATTCGACCCTGAGCAGTGCGGCGCGGCCGTGTGGGCGGCGCTGTGGCCGAGATTTGCGAGCGGGGTAGCGACCGCCCTTGCAGGCGATTACGCCGGCGGGCTGTCCGCTGAAAGTCCGGGAGACCTTGCCCGCGCGGTCTTGCTGGGTGAAGCGATGCCTGAATTCTCCGAAGAGTCCCGGCGGATCATGCGGGAGGCTGCGGTCTCGACGCATGAATACCTTACGAGCGCGCTCGGCCCCGTTCCGGACAACTGGAAGTGGGCGCGTGCGCATACAGTGTTGTACGAGCACCCTCTTTCGAACAACGACGAAGCCAGGAGGGTGTTCAACCTGGGCCCGTACCCCTGTCCGGGCGGAGCAGGCACCGTCAACAATCGCCGTCCCGTGGAAACGACGTCCGGGTTCAGGAATACTTCGGGCGTGAGCTATAGACTGTTCGTCGATTTTGCGGAACCGGCGACGGCCTGGGCCGCCACGCTTACAGGACAGTCAGGGCAACCCAGCAGCCCACATTACACGGACCGTGTAGAGGAAACTCTCACCGGCGAGTACCATCCGCTGTTGATGGACATCGGCGAAATCGAAGAGGCAGCAAAGTTTGAATTCCGAGTGGGCTCGTGAGCACCGTCTCCAGGGTTCACTGGAATGTTCGCGGCTAAAGTCTCCGTTCGACAAATTAGCGGCGCACGAGAAATAAGGGAGAGAGTTTTGACGATCAATTATGGAGCCGCCGACCGCTGGATCATGGGGGAGGCGTGGGTCGGCTCGTCAATACCCGGACATATCCAGGCGCTCTGCGATGACATCGGCGTGAGATGGGCAGGTTCCGAGGGTGACCTGCGGGCCGCGCAGTACATCTCCAGGCAATTCCAGTCTTATGGGCTCGAAGATGTCGAGTTGGAGCCGTTTCCGCTCAAGACTTGGCGAACCGACTCCGTGAAGATAAGGGTGGTTGGCGAGGAAGACTGGACTGTTGACGCACGCCCCGTACTGTTTTGCCCACCGGTGTCGGTAACGGCGCCGCTGGTCGACGCCGGATTCGGAATGCCCCACGAGATAAGGCGGCTGAATGGCGGACTTCGGGGCGCTGTAGCGGTGATGGATACCGGGTTCGAGCCGTTTTCGACGCCGCGCCCCTTTGCAAATCGCGTGGAGGACCTGGCGGCTGAGGGCGCTCTTGCCGTGCTGACGCCGAGCCCGCACGGCGGCCGGCGCACCAATCACACGTCGGCCAGCGATTGGCGGGACGGGAAAGTGAACGGCGGCGCTCTTCCGACGATTCAGACGTCCAGGGAGGACGGCGCGAGGCTGCGGAATCGCGCGGCAAGAGGCGCCACCGTGACCGTGGACGTGGACGCAGTCGACATAGATACCACGTCGAGGAACGTGGTCAGCACGCTGCCCGGCGCACTTTGGCCGGATGAACACCTGATACTTGGCGCGCACTTCGACACGACGCCGGACTCATTCGGGTCCAACGACAACGGTTCAGGATCGTCGGTCACGATGGAGACCGCCCGGATTTTGAGCGCGCTTGTCAGGGAGGAAGGCGTGCGACCGGGTATGTCCATCAAATTCATTACGTTCGGGGCAGAGGAGCAGGTCCTCCAGGGGTCAGCGGCTTATGTGGCCCAGCATCACGGGCCGGAGACGCCTCCCAGGCTTGCGCTCAACCTGGACGAGTTGGCAACCGGAAATGTGAAAGGGGTGGCCCTGCAATTCCCGGACCTGCGTGAATTAATCCAGGAACAACTCGACACGTTAAAAGAAGGATTCAGGTGCCACGTTTACGCCCAATACGACTCATCCGGCGATACGTTTTCGTTCGTACGGGCCGGAATTCCTTCGGCCGGCTTGTGGCGCTGGAGATTTGTCGGCAGGCATCCCGACGTAGAGTTCGGGCACAGCAGCAGCGACACTCCAGACAAGGTGAGAGTGCGCGAATTGAAGGAATACGCCGGGTTCCTTGCCCGGCTGCTCCTGCGACTTTCTAATATTTCTCCCGCCGACTGGCCGGAAAACAACCTGGACGTTCAAACAATCGTTAAAGAAATCGAATCGGAGCGCGGCACAGTGGTCAGGACCATGTGATCGCCCGGAGGCCTTATCCATGTCAAAGAAAACAAACGAATTGCTTGCCCGACTCGGGGCTGGCGCGTCTATTTCCAGCGTATGCGAATCCGCGGGGATGTCGCGCTCCGAGTTCGATGAGTGGTGGAAGGAAGAGACGCTCCGGCGCGTACCGGACCCCGGAGGGACGGTCCGGGTGGGAGTGTCCGGCGACGCCCGCATTACGCGAAACAGCTGGGGGGTGCCGCGCATCAGCGCGTCCAACGATGCCGACCTATTCTTCGGCTTCGGCTATGCCATGGCGCAGGACCGGCTTTTTCAGCTTGACTACCTGCGTCGAAAAGGCCACGGAAGGTTGTCGGAGATTTTAGGCGAGGACGGCCTGCAAGTAGACGTGATCGCCCGCACGATTGGACTCAACCGCATAGCGAAGGCTGAGTGGGACGGCATTCCGGACGAGACCGGGTCATTGCTGACCAGTTTTTCAGACGGGGTGAACGCTCTAATCGAGCAGTCGCGCGATTGCCTGCCGATTGAATTTGCCCTGCTGGACTACGAGCCGGAGCCATGGTCACCTGTCGACTGCCTGGCGATCGCCACAGAGTTTCGCTACTACCTGACCGTGCGATTTCCGGTGATAGTGGGCCCGGAACTGGCAAAACGCGCTTTGGGCAGTGACGAGTTGTTCGATGCGTTTCTGATCGGTGAGTCCGAGGAAGAGAGCATCCTTCCGGTCGGTTCGTACACACCCTCCGAGGGAGGGCTGGAGGCAGTCGGGAATGTGATCGGCGATCCGGACGAGGGACTCGGCAGCAATAACTGGGTGGTGAGCGGCGCGCGCACCGAGTCCGGAATGCCGATGGTCGCAAGCGACCCGCACATAGCGTTTGCGGCGGTTTCGTGCTGGTATGAGGCGCAGTTGTCCGGTGGATCGTTCGACGTGACCGGCATGGCGTACGCCGGTATGCCGGCGATAATGTTCGGCCGAAACAGGCGGGTTGGCTGGGCCATTACGAACAATATTTGTTCGCAAAGAGACCTGTACGAGGAAAAGACCGATCCCGACCACCCCGGCGCCTTCCTGTTCGACGGCGAATGGGAGCCTGAGCGCAAAAAGGTCGAGACCATTCAGGTGCGAGGTGGGAATCCGGTAGAAAAGACTGTCCGGTTCTCACGCAACGGGCCCATCGTCGACGAGTTGCTTCCCGCCGAAGCCGCCGGCACGGGGCCCGTTTCTCTCAGGTGGCTAGGCGCAACTGAATGCGGGTGGCTGACTGCGCTGCTGGGAGTCGACCGCGCAGGTTCGGTCGAGGAGTTCCGGCAGGCGATCCGCCCGTGGAGAGTCCCCACGTTCAGCATGATGGCCGCCGACGTGGACGGGCATTTCGGGTACCAGTCCGTCGGACGAATACCCGTGCGCAAGGAGCAACACCTCGGCTACCGGCCCGGCTGGGACCCGGAGCATCAATGGCAAGGGCTGATTCCAACCGAGCACATGCCGCGCCTGGTTGATCCCGAGAGCGGCTGGGCGATAAGCGCCAATAACCGGACCGCTCCTAACGACTACCCCTATCCGCTGTTTGGCGCCTGGTCGAGCGGGCACCGGGCCAAGCGTATCCGGCAGATGATCGAGGAGCAGGACACGTTCGACAAGGACGTGTTTGGCCGAATGCACCAGGACACACGCGTGCTGAGGGCGGACGAGGCTATGCCCGTACTGGGGCCGATACTCAGCGGCAACGACGACCCGCGTATTCGTGAGGCTGGCAGGGGGCTTGAGGAGTGGGACCACCGGATGGACCCGGAAGAGGTTGGCGCTTCCATTTTCGAGGTCTTCTTCAACAAATGGTCGGCGCGGGTCTCACGGGAACGATTTGACGGGGACGTTGCAACTGCGTTGACAGGGAACTGCGGAGGTATAGCGGCATCCCTGGTGCACTCGAACACCGCCAACTGGTTCGATGGGACTGACCGCGAACAAGCCATGGTGGAGTCCATGGGCGCGGCGCTGGATGAACTGGAGGGGTTGCTGGGACCTGACCTAGACGCCTGGAAGTGGGGGACACTCCACAAGATCCACCTCCGGCACGTCCTGACCGGCCGGGGCGACCTAGGCGAGTTGCTTGACCGGGGCGGCCTGCCAGTCGGCGGAAACGGCGTGACCGTTTGCAACACCGGATTCGACCCAAACTGGGGTGCGCTGATGGGCGCGAATTACCGGCTCATAACCGACCTGGGCGAGGATGGAATGTGGGCGGTCGAATCGCAGGGTCAGTCTGGGCACCCGGGATCGAAGCACTATTGCGACCAACTGCCCGAGTGGCTGGCAGGCCGTTACCACTTCCTGCCGTTCGGAGACGACCAGTCCGCGGCAGATTCAGAGTCCGAGCTCAAGCTGGTCCCGTAAGGAATTGAATGCAAGGACGCGCCCACTGGATGGGCGCGTCCTTGCTGCTCACTACGCTCGAAATTCTCAGGGGATTCGTTCGTCGGGTGGCGGCGTGTGAGACCAGTCGTCCCGCGTACGCCCGTTGGCGTCCCAAACGACGTTGCCCTGTGCGACCGTGATCTCGGCCGTAAGCCTCTGGGTGGCCTTCATAACCCGGTTCCCGGTCGCGCCGTTGTCGGTGAAGCCGAAGTCGCCTTCGTTCAGCGCCAAGACTGCGATGTCGGCGTCCGCGCCGATCCCCAACGTGCCGAGTTCGGTGTGCTTTAGCTGGGCGGCCGGGGCCACGGTGGAGGTGCGTATCACGTCGACCAGAGGCATACCGCAGGCGAGCATCTTGGACATGGTCTCCGGCATGTTGGCGTTGCAGGACAGCAGGCTGGAAGTGTGCATGTCCGTGCTGATGGTGTCCGGCGGGAAGCCGCCCGCCACGGCCGCGGCCGCCATCCGGAAGGAGAAGCTGCCGCCGCCGTGGCCAACGTCAAACTGAATGCCCCGTTCCCTCGCTTCGCGGACGAACGGCTTGACTTCCCCATTGGCGTTTATGACCGGCTTGCCGAACCCGAAGCAGTGGGTCGACACGTCTCCCGGCTGGAGGTGCTCCAACAGCATCTTGTCAGCGGTCCGCGTCGGGAGGGCGTTCTGGTCCACCATCACGAACGTTCCGGTCGCCTGCGCGGCTTCGACGCCGCGGTCGAGCGGCTCCCAGCCGGGTCCCTGGTAGTGGGCCACCTTGATGCCGACGAGCCGATCCGGCCGCTGGCTGATCTTGGCTACGGCCGCTTCCACGTCCATTTCCTCCAGGTCTTGCTCCGGGTCTCCTACCATCCCAGCTCCGACGATATTGAGCAGGGCGAAGATCCTGGTTGTCGACGTGGAGATGACCTGGTCATTGAAGGCGTCGTATGTCTTCCATCCCGTTCCGCCGGCGTCGAGCGCAGCAGTGACGCCGGTGGGCAGGCAGTGGGCGTCCGGAAACACGTAGCCCTTGTAGCCATAAAAATGGGCGTGGAGGTCGATCAGTCCGGGCACGACGAGCAGGCCGGATACGTCCACGACCCGCCGGGCGGACGATGCCGGAATGTCCGCTTCCACGGCTGACACCTTGGTACGCGCTACGGCTACGTCGAAGTGTCCGTCAACGTCGTTGGCGGGGTCGATTACCCTCCCGCCCTTGAGCAGCAGGTCTATGTGCGGTTGGTTCGAGTGGGTCACGTTTTGCTCCTTGAATAGCGCCGATCCTGCAATTCACGGGCATGCTAAGTTGTCACATCCAACATTGGACACGCAAGGATAGTCTTTTCGCCGTGGTTAGGGAATCAAAATGTCCCATTTTCCATCCGCATATCCCGGGATACGGCGCGGGCAATTCACCCCTGTCAAACAAATTCTGCGAGGTCAACCATGACCACCCCGAACGATGAAGAAAGCCGACCGGCCTTCGTCGGTCTGCCCACTTTCATGCAACTGCCGTTCGCCTACAACGCGACCGAGCTCCGGGAGCATGCGGCGGACGTGGCAATCATCGGCGCGCCGGTGGATATGGGGGTCGTTTACAGGCCAGGGGCGCGCTTTGGTCCGCGCGCCATCCGCCAGGCATCTTACGTCGGTTCGTCCAGGGCGGAACTGCACCACCTGGGTTTGGGAGTGAACCCGCTGGAGCACGTGAAGGTGGTCGATTTTGGAGACGCTAATTGCCCTCCCAGCGCGCTGGAACTGGCACACGAAGCGGTGAGGCGCAAAGTGAGTGAGGCCCTGGAAGCGGGTTCGATTCCGGTTGTCCTGGGTGGCGATCACTCGATAACCCTGCCGTCAGCGACCGCGGTCGCCCAGTTCCACGGGGAGGGCCGCGTTGGCGTCATTCACTTCGACGCTCATGCCGACACCGGGGATAAGAGCTACGGCGGCGTGCTCATCTCTCACGGCAGCCCGATGCGACGCCTTATTGAAAGCGGTGCGATACCCGGTAAGAATTTCGTGCAGGTGGGTCTGCGCGGCTATTGGCCGCCGCCAAAGGTCCTTCGACTGGATGCGCGAACAGGGTATGCGGTGGCACCTGATGGCGGAAATTGAAACGCGTGGCGCCGACGCGGTGCTGTCCGATGCGATCGAAGAGGCGCTCGATGGCCCGGAATTGCTGTATCTATCGTTAGATGTTGACGTGGCCGATCCGGCGTTTGCGCCCGGCACCGGAACGCCTGAGCCGGGGGGCCTTTCTGCCAGGGAGTTACTGCGCGCCATCCGAAATATCGCCACGTCTGACCTTGAGCTCGTGGCCATGGACGTGGTGGAAGTGTCCCCCACCTACGATGGCCCGGGCGAAATCACAGCCCAACTCGCCCACCGGGCGGTAATGGAATTCATAAGCGGCCTCGCCTGGAAGCGGGCA
>CBDCPN010000011.1:0-72173 GCA_965220275.1 Dehalococcoidia bacterium
CCAATTCCCACACGAACGACAGATTCAAGACTGCGTAACGTGGATTCGGCGGGCGGAGGGCTTAGAATCTGGTCGCCTGTATCGAGAAATCCGCTGGCGGGAGGCGAGACGTGACCTACGAAATCGAACTTATTCAGGATGAAAGAGCCGTGGTGGGCGAGGGCCCGGTCTGGGACCCCAACACGCAGAAGCTGTACTGGACCGATATCCGCAGCGGCAGGTTGTTCGAGTACGTGCCGGCGACCGGGGAACACCGGACTATCCACGATGGCATCTTCGTCGGCGGCTTCGCGGTCAACAAGCAGGGCGGCCTCACGCTCGGGACCTGGGAAGGCGTGATGCTGTGGCGTTCGGACTCCGACTGGGTCTGGCTGCACCACGACGACAAGTACCGGTTCAACGATGTGACCGTCGGACCGGACGGCAGTTTCTACGCAGGCAGTATGTTTGACGGGCAGGACAACGGAGTCCTGTACCGCTTCTTCCCGAACGGCGACATCGAGGAGGTGGAAACCGGGCTCACGATCTCGAACGGCATGGGATTCTCGCCGGACCTCAAGACCTTCTACCACACCGACTGCGGCCCAAGGACCATCTACAAGTACGACTATGACCCCGCGGCCCACACCCTGTCGAATCGACGCATCTTCGTGCAACTGGGCACCGACATGGGTGTTCCCGACGGCATGACGGTCGATTCCGAAGGAAACGTCTGGGGCGCAGTCTGGGGCAGCAGTTGCGTCATCAAGTACGACCCCGACGGCAACGAACTCGAACGCATCAGCTTCCCTGCCACTCAGACCTCATCCGCCATGTTCGGCGGCCCTGACCTCAACGACCTGTACGTCACGACAGCAAGGTCCGGCGAGGGAGAACCCCCGAGCGGCCTCGAGCCCGACGGGTACGACTTCGACGCTCACCGCGGCGGAGAACTGTACCGGGTGAGGGTGGGAGTAACCGGCAAGCCGGAATTCGAGACCGATTTCGCCTGGCCCGAATAGCGGGCGTCACTTCTCCAGGAACCCACCATGAAGATCACCAGGATCGACCAGTTCTCCCCTGCCCCACGAACCCGCCTGGTCAGAATCGCGACCGACACAGGCATCGAAGGATGGGCCGAAAGCACGCTCGAGGGCAAGCCGTTCTCGGTCCCGGCCGCCATCGGCGAGTACGCAGATTACCTCGTGGGGAAAGACCCGCTGCGCATCGAGCACCACTGGCAACAGATGTACCGGTCGGCGTTCTTCCGCGGCGGCGCCCACAACATGACAGCCATCGCCGCGCTCGACGCCGCCCTGTGGGACATCGCCGGCAAGCACCACGGCGTCCCGAGCTACGCGCTCATGGGCGGCAAGGTGCGAGACCGCATACGCGTCTACGCCCACTGGGGCATCGACGACCTCACCGACGAGGGACTCGAACAGTCCAGGTCCCGCCTCGACATGCTGTCGAAGTCCGGCTACACGGCCTACAAGTCCGGCACCGGGCGACAGACGTTCCGGGCGCACGAACCGCCGTCGACCATCGACCACTTTGTCGAGTGCGCATTCAAGATGCGCGAGTGGGTCGGACCGGACGTGGAACTGTGCTTCGACTTCCACGGCAAGATGACGCCGGGGCTCGCAATCGAGGTGTGCAACGAGATCAAGGGCATGCGGCCAATGTTCGTCGAGGAGCCGGTCCCGCAGGAAAACCCCGACGCTCTGAAACTGGTGTCGGACCACGTGCCTTTCCCCATCGCCACCGGCGAACGTCTGTTGTCACGCTGGGAATTCAGGAGCGTGATCGAAAAGCAGTGCGTCTCGTTGCTGCAGCCGGATGTCGCGCACTGCGGCGGTCCGACCGAGATGAAGAAGATCGCCAACTACGCAGAGGTCTACTACCAGCACATCATGCCCCACTCGGCAATAGGCCCCCTTGCCCTTGCCGCCTGCATGACCGTAGACGCGGTGGTGCCCAATTTCCTCGTCCAGGAGCAGGTTGACGCGTCTCTCGGCGTGGGATTGTTGAAGCGCCCCTGGCAAGTCGTCGACGGGCACATCGAACTGTGGGACGAGTCCGGTCTCGGCGTGGAAGTGGACGAACAGGTGGCGACGGCCGAGTACTCAGGTGACGAGTACGGCTACCACCGTGAACTGGGCGGCGAGCAGTACTTCGAGGACGGCAGCGTAGCCGACTGGTAGACGGACAGGCTACGACCGGTCAGAACGACAGCGAGACCTTTATCACGCCGTCTTCTCTCGTGTCGGCCAGTTCAAGGGCACGCCCCACCTGATCGATGGGGAGAATGTGGGACACGATCGGTCCGGGATCGATCTCACCCCGCGCAATCCACTCGAGCGCCTCGACGTAGCGCGGTTGTCCGGGCTCATCCTGGGACCCAAACGTCGAGAACGCCGTGACTCTCTTTCTGAAGAACGTGCCGTATGGGAAAGGCACCCCGTCATCCGTCTCGGGGAGCCCGAACAACATGACCAGACCTTCATCTCTCACGAGGTCGAACGAATAACTCAACGTGTCCGCCTTGCCCACCGCCTCTACGACGATGTCGGCTCCCAAGCCGTCTGTCGAATCGGCCACGACATCCAGGACCTGATCCTCGTCAGGGTCTATCGCCAGATCCGAGCCGTAAAACGGTCCGAGCGCCCTCCGGTGTTCGACCGGTTCGACGGAGATCACTTTGGCTGCGCCATGCCTCTTCAGGACATAGTTCCAGAAAAGTCCAGCCGAACCCTGTCCCAGGACCACGCACACAGCCCCATCCACGCCGGGCAGCCGCCTCACGGCGTAAATCACGGTCCCCAGTTGCTGGGCCATCGTGGCATGTTCGAACGAGACGTCGTCCGGCAGCGGCGTGACGTAGGCTTCGCCGATGTTCTGAAACTCTGCAAAACACCGCGAGTCCCAGATGCGCGGGGCCGTCAACACGCGGTCGCCTGGCACGTAGCGGCTGCTGCGTGATTCGATCACGGTCCCGGCCCCCTCGTGACCGGGGTGTCCGGGAGGCGCCGGCCAGCTCGAAATGCCCCAGCCGAGCAGCGCCATGTGCAAATCGCTTCCGCAGATGGACGCAGACTCAGTCTTGACCAGCAACTCGTCTTGACCGGGAGTGGGGACCGGCGCCTCAACGCACCGTACCTCCCCCGCCGCGAACGCCTGGGCGGCCAGCATGGTCCTGTTGTTACTCATCTCGAAGAAGCACCTTATTCCACATTGGTTAGACGGCGCCGAAAGGCAACCGGACAGAGTTTAAGAAATTGGCGAGCGGAATGCGGTTACAATCCCCCCAACCAAACGGCATTGGGATCAAGTTGGCAGCATTCACGGGATGAGTGTGGCCGCGGGGAGTCAAATCATGAAGATGTACGTAGGCGGATCGTGGGTCGAGGGCTCGCGGCAAATGGACGTCATTAACCCGTTCACGGGGGAGGCCTTCGACACCGTACCCCTGGCCACGGTCGAGGACATCGAACTGGCTGTGAAGAGCGCAGAACGAGGCGCCAGGGCCATGCGTGCGATGACGCCGTACGACCGCTATGAGCTTCTCATGCGAGTCGTCGAGATCATGAAGAACCGCAAGGACGACTTCGGCCGCACGATCACGCGGGAAGAGGGCAAGATCATCGGCGAAGGCCTGATGGAGGCGGACCGTGCGATTCAGACGATGACCTGGTCGGCCGAGGAAGCCAAGCGCATCTACGGAGAGGTGATACCGCTGGACGCCGCTCCCGGCAACGAGATGAAGTTCGGCTTCACCATCCGCGTGCCTGTGGGAGTGGTGGCCGCCATCGCGCCGTTCAACTTCCCGCTGAATCTGGTCGCACACAAGGTCGGGCCGGCGATTGCGGCCGGAAACTCAGTCGTTATCAAGCCGGCCAGCGACACGCCCCTGTCGTCGCTGAAGTTGACCGAAGCGTTCCTCGAGGCGGGGTGCCCGCCCGAAGCTATCCAATGTGTCACCGGTTCGGGGGCGGCCATAGGTGACGCCCTCGTCTCTCACCCCGCCGTAAGGAAAGTGACCTTCACCGGCAGCCAGGAGGTCGGAGAGCACATCACGCACGTTGCTGGCCTGAAGAAGGTCACGATGGAGTTGGGCTCCAACTCGCCGTTGATCGTCTTGCCGGACGCCGACATGGACAAGGTCACCGACGCCACGGTCCAGAGCGGCTACTCGAACGCCGGACAGGTCTGCATATCCACGCAACGGGTGATCGTCGATCAGGCGGTCTACGCTGACTACCTCGACGCTCTTGCGCCCAAGGTGGAAGCCTTGTCTGTGGGCAACCCGGAGGACGAGGCCATCATGGTCGGGCCCATGGTCCGCCAAAACGACGCCGAACGAGTGGAAAGCTGGATCGGCGAAGCAGTCGGCGCGGGCGCTCGGCTCGTCACCGGTGGCGGGCGCGACAGCGCCATGGTCGCACCGGCCATCCTTGCCGACGTGCGCCCCGACATGCGGTTCTCACGCGACGAACTGTTCGGCCCCGCGGTTGGAGTCACTCCTGCAGCAGACATCGACCAGGCAATCGAGTACGCGAATGACACCCGGTTCGGTCTGTCTGCGGCGATATTCACGGAGAACATCGACAACGCCCTGAAGTTCGCCATCAATGTGGACTCGGGCAACCTGAACATCAACGGCGGCACGCAGTTCAGGGCCGACCTCATGCCCTACGGCGGGCTGAAGGACAGCGGCATGGGCAAGGAAGGCCCGCCCTACGCCGTCGAAGAGATGACCGAACTCAAGATGGTGATCGTCCACCGTTCCTGAGGGAGGGTCGGCCTGCCGGTCGCAACCGGACCAGGGAGCCAGTCTCAATAGTCCCCTCTCCCGTTTCGCGGGAGAGGGTTAGGGTGAGGGCATGGGGTGAAATCGTAAGTCCCTCATTCGATACGACGATTTCGGTTGTCCGACGTCGCGCCCTCACCTCAATCCTCTCCCCCAGGAGAGGAGGCAAGCTAGACCGGGAGACTTCTGAGACAGTCTGCAGGGTATGGGATGTCGGCATCGTCTCCTAGATGGAGCGACGCACGTCAGACACAAGAGAAGGCCGCAAGGGTCCCAAAATCCTCGCGGCCTTCTTCATCGTCTGGTATGACGGAACGAGAAGCTTTACCTCATACCCGCTGAGACCCAGGCGTAGTCGGGCCGGCAAATGTTGGTGGGCTGAGCAGGTTCATTCTCCCGACGCGACAGTCGGCGGCGGGTGTTCAATGACCACCTGCTCCACGACCGTGACGGTTTCGGTCGTGCCCGCAAGGCTGAACCCCACCATTGCCAACATGCCCAGCATCGCGGTCCCGATGATGAGGAATACGATGCCTCCGAGGAGCAGTACGCTATCGTCTTGGGGCTTGCGGGTCGCCCGTCTCACCAACCACGCGCCACAGATGAGCAGCGCCAGGGTTGGCAGGAGCAACGTCAAAATCCAAAGAATTAGAGAGAACATTTCGATACCTCCTGGGTGGTCACCCTAGATTCATTCTTCATCGATTCACCTGAGTGGGTTTTACGTGTGACCGAGTGGAGTGAGCGCCACCTCACCGCGTGGGTCCATTCTTGACTTCCTCCAAGCTGATTTTCTGTATACATCGACACCCCCTAATGCGAATGCAATATGCAGCGAGCGCCGGTCGAAGGTGGATTGGAAGTTACACGGGAGGCGCCCATGCTTTCGATTTCTACGTGGAGATTGACGTGCCAGGGTGTGCAGAGTATGAACACTAGGAACGTGGTTCCAGGAGGCCTCGGGACCGGAGGCCCAAGAGTAGGAACAACCCGAGTCGAGAATTCCACGGGTCCAGGTTTCGGCTCGGGCCGTGGCGTGACAGATTCCACGGGGGTGGCTCGCCTTGGGCTCAAATCGATGAACTCCGTATCACAAGCCTTCTCGTGAAAACCGAACGCCGCGCCGCCCCCAAAAACACATTTGTTTGAGTCAACGACGACCGTCTCTGACCTGTCGTTCCCGACCTGGAGCCCCTGTAGACGTGGCAATTGCCACGGTCCCGTTGTATGGTCGCCGCCTGTTTGCACACTGTTTACAGTGACTTGAAAATTCCCTGGTGGGGCGTCCGTGACTGGAAACGAGAGCCACCCAAGCGTAAGGGGAGGCAGATGGCGTAATTCGCCATGCCCGTCAGCCTGCCAGGTTCGCGCATCTGAACTCGTTATCTGCGCGCTGTCGATGACTGCGGCCCCTTCAAACGCGCCGGACATGTTTCTTGCGACATAGAACAGAGTAAGTCGCCCATCAGGGTGCAGAACCGCGCGCCCGATTGTGATCTCCACGCTGTCAGACAGGATTGCGCTGTCGCCAAGCGAGACATCGGCGACGAAAATCTCCGTCGGCTCATCTCTATCTCCGCTAGCCGAGGTGGATGTCGGTGTAACCGTGACGCCTGATGAAGTCGTACTTATGGGGCCGGATTTACGTGTAGTTTCAGGCGCAGGCGTGTGAGAATCCTCTGTCGCGGGCGTTGCTGCGCGGGACGTCCCCGGTGTGGGCTCAGGGGTCGGAGCAGGCGTTGGCGTGTGAGTAGCTTCTGTCGCGGGCGTGGCTGTGCGTGACGTGTCCGGCGCGGGTTCAGGCGTAGGATCAGGGGTCGGCGTATGAGTAGCCTCGGTCGTGGGTGTGGCTGTGCGTGACGTGTCCGGCGCGGGCTCTGGGGTGGGCTCAGGCGTTGGCGTGTGAGTAGCCTCTATCGTGGGTGTAGGTGTGCGTGACGTGACTGGCGCGGGCTCTGGGGTGGGCTCAGGCGTTGGCGTGTGAGTAGCCTCGGTCGTGGGTGTAGGTGTGCGTGACGTGACTGGCGCGGGCTCTGGGGTGGGCTCAGGCGTTGGCGTGTGAGTAGCCTCTATCGTGGGTGTAGGTGTGCGTGACGCGTCCGGCGTAGGCTGACCCGCAGGCGCGGGCCTCGAGGTGGGACCGGCGGTCGGACCGGACTCCGAGGCCGTGTCGGGCGTCAGACTCCCGGTGCAAGCCGCTATGGCCGCGCATACGAATAGAACCACTGGGACTCGGATAAGCTTCCGCATAGTCATATAACCAAAGTAGTCTCGACTTTGAGACCGGTGCGCGATTCTCACCACAGGCTCTGACCTCCTCATCTTGCCGTAGCGTCTTACTGTTGCGATGCTTTAGCGGTTCCCTGATCCCTATTCCTCCCAGAATCGCCAGAAACCGTTTTCACCGGCATAGCCAACAAGTGCGCCGGCACGACCACCCGCAAAGCCGCGATGGCCAACGGTTGCATGTCAGTCCCTCAATTGGTATTGCCCACCGGCCCTATCTCGTCTGAGTCCGGCTCGATAGCCTCCCGGATATCCGCCGCCGTGAAGACACTGCCTTCGGCGAACATCGCATTGTGTATCCCCCTGGGGATGACCGCGGTGGAGTCGTTGACCCTGCCGACTGCGCCGACCGGGCCGTTTACCAAGACATCGAAGACGCCGTTGTCGAAGTTGAGCGGGAAATAGATGGTGTCGGTCAGACCTGACGGCATGGTGGGATCATCTACTGGGCTCACTCGGCCCAGGTAGAGGATGACTGTCTCTCCGACGCCCAGCGTGGTGAGTGGGTATTCGGCCACTCCTGGAGCATCTCCCAGGAAGCTGGGGTCGGTCCTGTCGACGTAGATCGTCCCGCTGGCATCACCTTTGAGGGTCTCGTGGATCTCGACCTCGTAGACTGTGTAGGGGACCCCGATCCCGCCGGTCCCGTCCGACCCAAACGTGATTGCGGAGTGCACGGCGCCCTTGACCTCGCCCAATATCACCGCGTCCGCAGATCCGGAGAGGGCCTCAAGCGTCGGGTAGATTTGGTCGAGCGATAGGGACGTAACCGTGATCTCATAGACCTCGTCGTCCTGGTCCACCTCGTCGACCGCTGCGACCTCTTGGCCCTCGTCGTACTGGTCCGCCTCATCGACTGCCGCGACCTCATGGACCTTGTCGTTCTGGCTGGCCTCTTCGACCGCCACGACCTCACGGATCTCTTCGACTCCCGTATCCGGTCTCAGCGCACCGACCGCGAACCATGCGCCGACCACAATGATCGAGGCCGCCACCATACTGCCGACCGGCAGCATCCACTGGTATTTGGTGTTGCTCTTCATCCTTGGAATTTGTCAGCGTTTCCGCCGAGCGGTTCACGGGCGAACCGCTCGACGAGAAAGCTCTCCGGAACGTCGCTGTGAGCGCCCACCTCACTCGGTGAGGACTCGCTCGACTATGGTCTCCTCCGAAACCGTCACACTCGGAACAGTCAACAGGGCGGCACCTATAACGACCACTCCAACGGCTACCAGGAGGATCCCAACTGCCCGGCTAACATCACCGCGGCTCGTGCGGATGGCCCATACGCCTAGACCCATGACACTGGCGGCGACCAGCAACGGCACGACCATCCAGAGAACCGCGATTCCAACGTTGCCCATC
Organism: Dehalococcoidia bacterium; assembly: GCA_965220275.1. GTDB lineage: Bacteria > Chloroflexota > Dehalococcoidia > Lucifugimonadales > Lucifugimonadaceae. The sequence continues at coordinate 8,441 of CBDCPN010000011.1, forward strand.
AGTCAGTGCTCCCGCAGAAACAACATTGCGAGGGTAATGATTCGAGCTTTCATGTCATTCTCCCAAAAATATCTAGTATGTAAGTAGCTGTTCTTCTCCCCTTGACGGGTGCGGGAGGTTGGCTCCGGCACCCATCCAGGGGCATCAACAGCGGAGTAGCAATCCAGACATGTAACGCCACCTTCAAACACTTATCGATACGGGCGGTTAAGCTCATCGTAGGAGTTACATGTGAAATTGCCGTGACAATAGGCCCTTTTATTGTGAAAGAATCCGTGAAAGTTCTTTTCGGACAGTGCCGCGTAATGACTCCGTTTACCCAAAAGAGCGCAGGTATGGGGCCGTGGAGGATTCGAAGTCTGGCTAGAGGGCACAGTGGACCGGGAAAATATGGAAGCACGGGAATTCGAAAGAATGCGGCTTCGCGTTGCAAAGCTGAGCGAGGTCAGCCGCCGCATCACTGAGAGTTGGGATCTCGATACCGTCCTCCAGGAAGTCGTGGACGGCGCGCGCGCGCTGACCGAGGCCCGATACGGGGCGATTGGGGTTTTCGACGACTCCGGACGGCTTCGAGAGTTCATCGTCTCCGGAATTAATCAAAACGAGCGTCGATTGTTGGAGAGTCTCCCCGAGGGTTTGGGAATTCTCGGATACCAGCACGAAGTCCAGGAGCCGCTTCGATTAGCTGACCTGTCGTGCCACGCGAGGTCTGTCGGTTTTCCCGGGAACCACCCGCCGATGAAGACCTTCCTCGGCGCGCCGATTCGACATCTCGGAAAGCCTGTCGGCAACATCTACCTCACCGAGAAGGAACGCGGTGAGGAGTTTTCGGAGGATGACGAGGAAATTCTGGTGATGTTCGCGTCGCAGGCCGCAATCGCCATCGGCAACGCCATGCGATATCAAAACGAGTTGCGGGCCAGAGACGAACTTGACACTGAAAGGCGTCGGCTGGCGGCCCTGGTGGAGTCCTCACCGGTGGGGGTCATGGTAGTGGATGCTGCCACGAGGACCTTTGCGTCCGTCAACAAGGAGGCGGAACGCATCCTGGGCATGTCGCCCGAACCCGGCTCGACCCTCGTGCGTTACCACGAGGTTGCAATCTACCGGCGGACGGACGGGCGAATGTACGAAGGCGACGAACGGCCGCTGGCGAGGGCTTTGAGTCACGGTGAGGTGGTGCGCGCCGAAGAGATCCTGTTCGATCTACCGGACGGGCGGAAAGTGACCACGCTCGTCAATGCGACCCCGATCTACTCGGATGATGGGGAGATCGTTTCTGCCATCGCGGTGATCCAGGACATGACACCGTTGGAGGAAATCGAACGCCTGCGGAACGAGTTCCTGGCCATGGTCAGCCACGAACTGCGTACGCCACTGACCACCATCAAGGGTTGTACGAGCGTCGTACTGGGCAGTTCCGACCCCATTGATGAGTCCGAGATGCTCCAGTACTTCCGCATGATTGACGACCAGTCCGACAATCTGCGAGGCCTCATCAATAACCTCCTCGACATTACGCGCATAGAAGCGGGCGCGCTATCCGTAAATTCCAGGCCGACGGAAGTTAAGTCACTGGTCGATGAAGCAAAAACCGCTTTCCTGCGACGCGGCGCACGGAATGACGTCGAGGTGAATTTGGACCCGGATCTGCCCCGCGTGGAAGTGGACGAGAGGCGCATTATCCAGGTGATGGACAATCTGTTGTCCAACTCCTCAAAGTACTCGCCGGAGTCCTCGACCGTCGTGGTGACGGCATCAAGCGACGGATTTCACGTGGCGATCTCGGTTACGGACGAAGGCAAGGGAATAACTTCCGAACAACTCACCAGGCTGTTCAGAAAATACTCTCGGGGAGACGAGGCTGGCCCCGATGGCAAAGTTGTCGGCGAGGGCCTGGGTCTCGCGATCTGCAAGGGAATAGTCGAGGCGCATGGTGGCCGCATCTGGGCGGAGAGCGCGGGCGAAAATCAGGGCACGCGTGTCACATTCACCATCCCCCTGGCAGTTGAGCCCGCAGGCGACACTTCAAGGCATGGGTTGACCGCTGTGACGAGTGGCCAAATTCGGATTCTTGCGGTGGATGACGAACCTCAGGTACTGCGGCTTCTAAGGAACATCCTCTCCGATCAGGGGTACGCGGTGTCCGGGGCTGCCGACCCGGACGAAATGATTCGCCTGCTGGAAACGGACCGGCCGGATCTGGTCTTGTTGGACTTGATGCTACCGGGCGCCAGCGGATTCGACCTGATGGGCCTTATCCGCGGCGTGTCAGATGTCCCGGTCATCTTCGTGTCAGCGAACGACCAGGAGGAGAACATTGTCAGAGCGCTGGCCATGGGCGCTGACGACTACATAGTCAAACCGTTCTCATCTACTGAACTTACGGCGAGAGTCGCATCATCGCTGCGGAAGCGAAGATCTGCGGAAAAACCTACGACCCTAAAGCCCTACAACTTCGGTGACTTAACTGTTGACTATGATGAGCGCGCCGTTACGGTGTCCGGTCATCCAGTGAAATTGTCTGCGACTGAATACAAACTTATGTTTGAACTTTCTACTAACGCCGGCCGCACATTGACCCACGACCAGATCCTGCAACGCGTCTGGGGTCCAGGCTACTCAGGGGAAAGCGACCTGCTCCGCTCAACGGTGAAGAACCTGCGTCGCAAGCTGGGAGACGATGCAAAGGACCCGCGATATGTATTCACGGAGCCGCGGGTAGGCTACCGCATGGCCAAGCCATAGCCCATCCGCGTTCGGGGGCGCTCAAAGAAATGACCGAGCTCAAAATGGTGATCGTCCACCGTTCCTGAGGCACCGGCAAAGGTCTAACCAGACGGGCCCGGGGAGTTCCCTCCGGGCCCGTATTCGTTCACGTCAGCGCCGGCGCCCCGCCCAACCTTCAAAAGTCGAAAATCTGGGACGCTATCAGCACCAGGATAGCGACGAACCCCAAGGACGCCGCCATGACGACTGCGGCTGCACCCAATCGGTGGACAAAGGGCACAAATCGCTTGTCGATCAGGTAGATGCCTATGAGTAACAGTCCTGCGGCGGATCCCAGCAAGGCGGCCAGGAGAATCCATCCAAGTTCCCACGTCATGGCAACCCTCCAAACCTGGTGCTAGGCTACCTCATCCGCGGGTGAGCGCGGGAGTTGGAGAAATTCTGAGCCGCCTCCGTGGACGACGTGGCCTTTCCCATTCGGCCCCCTCCACACAAGTGGTCACGATGGCATTCGCGGGTCTTGAATCGTCTCGTGCAGGTGTTAGCCTCCCTCCGACGAAACGGGCTGTTTGTCAGTCCGGACCGACGCGGATCCGGCCCGCGCGTTCGAGACTAACCGCTCGGGAGGTAAGAACATATGCCGCCGCAATTCGAGGTCCTCTCTGACGAGTTCCAACGCATTGTCCGTCCTGCCGACGGTATCAAACTCGTTGCAGACGGGATGATATTTACGGAAGGGACGACCTGGGTCTCGGACCGCAACATGGTGATCTGGAGCGATTTCTTCAACAACCGGATCATGCAGTGGTCCGAGTCCGGCGGAATCGACGTCTTCAGGCAGCCGTCCAATCGCGTTAACGGCAATACGATTGACCTGGAGGGTCGGGTCGTTTCGTGCGAGACCACCGGCCGGAAGGTCGTGCGCGAGGAGCCGGACGGCGCCATTACAACCGTGGCCGACCGCTACGAAGGCGGCAGGTTTACTTCGCCGAATGACGTGGTGGTCAAGTCCGACGGTTCAATCTGGTTCACCGATCCCTCCTACGGAATACTGGTACCCGGCATCGGCGACGGCGAAATGCCCGAACAGGAACGGGACCGGGTATATCGTGTGGATCCGGAGACCGGTCAAGTCGACTCTGTTTGCGAGGACTTCGACAAACCCAATGGCCTCGTATTCTCTCCCGACGAAAGCGTTCTCTACATCGCAGACAGCGGCCGCACGCACGGCGAGTTCCGCAACCACCACGTCATGAGATTCGACGTGGTTGACGGAGGGACCCGCATAGAAAACCCAGCCGTTTTGGCCGTGGTCGATCCATGGGTCCCGGACGGTATGCGCGTGGACACCGACGGCAACCTGTATGTCGCGGCCGGCGACGGTGTACAGGTGTTTTCGCCTGACGGGGACCTTCTGGGCAAAATCCTCACGCCGGACGTTGTGACCAACTGCGCGTTCGGGATGTCCGACTACCAGACCCTGTTCATCGCTGCTACGGAGTGCGTGTGGAAGGTCCGCCTGGACGCCGCGGGAGCAGTACAGCGGTAGATGGCCGCCGCCATCCAAATGGAAAACACGAGATGAACACCCGACTCGAATCATACGATGCCAACTTCGACCGCCTGGTCCCGCCGGGCTCGGAACTCAAAAGGCTGTACTCCGGCACAACCTGGGCAGAAGGCCCCGCTTACGTGAAGGCCTACGGCGCCCTGGTATGGAGCGACGTCCCCAACAACCGCATGTACCAGTGGACGCCCGAAGGCGGCGGGTCCGTTTTCAGGGATCCTTCCAACTACTCCAACGGCAACACGGTCGATACGTCGGGCCGCCTGGTCACGTGCCAGCATCTCACGCACAGCGTTACCCGGACCGAACCGGACGGGACCATCGTGTCGCTTGTCAACAACTTCGAGGGCAAGAGGTTCAATTCGCCGAACGACCTGGTGGTGAATTCGGACGGCGCCATCTGGTTCACCGACCCCCCGTACGGAATCTTGAGCAACTACGAAGGCGCGCAGCACGAGAGCGAAATGGGCGGAAACTTCGTCTACCGGTTCGATCCGTCCAGCGGCGACCTGTCGATAGTGGCGGATGACTTCGACAAGCCCAACGGGCTCGCCTTTTCGCACGATGAGGCGATTCTCTACATAGTGGACACCGGAGGCACGCACACGCCAGGCGGCCCCCATCACATCCGAGCGTTCGACGTTTCGGCTGGCTCTCAACTGACGAATAGCCGGGTCTTTGCCGAGATCAACCCCGGGTTTGCAGACGGCCTCAGGGTCGATGAGGCCGGAAACGTCTTCACCAGCGCGTTCGACGGCATACAGGTGTATTCGCCCGAAGGCGATCTGCTGGGGAAGGTCCTGGTGCCGGAACGCGCCACGGCCAATTGCGCGTTCGGTGGCGGAGACGGTTCGACCCTGTTCATCACCGCGTCCACCGCTCTATACGCCATTGAGACTGCTACCCGCGGCGCCGTTTGCAGGTAATGGCCATTTGTGAATGCCGCCCTCGTAAAGTCCTGCGATAATTTCATTCGGACCGATGGCTCGCGACGGCGTCGTTCGATGACATCCGCAGGTCCGTATGACGAAAGGTGCTGATTTGACCCTGGGGACCAACATAGGAACCGGCACTGATATTCATTGGCGGAGCATCAACGCCATCCGGTTCCTCTCGGTCGACGCCGTGCAGAAAGCGTCCTCTGGCCATCCGGGAGCCCCGATGGGCGCCGCCCCGGCTGCATACGTCCTGTGGACGCGGTTCCTGAGGCACAATCCGGCGAATCCCGACTGGGCAAACAGGGACCGGTTCCTGCTCTCGGCAGGTCATGCGTCCATGTTGCTCTACTCCCTGCTGCACCTGACCGGCTACGAGGTGCCGCTGGAAGAACTCAAACAGTTCCGGCAATGGGGAAGCATCACACCGGGCCACCCCGAATACGGTCTCACCCCCGGCGTCGAAGCCACGACCGGACCCCTCGGACAGGGCTTTGCCAACGGCGTGGGAATGGCGATCGCGGAGCGGATGTTGGCGTCGTCCTACAACCGGCCCGGCCATGAAGTCATCGACCACCGCACCTTCGCTCTGTGCTCCGACGGCGACCTGATGGAAGGTGTCGCGTCCGAAGCAGCATCCCTTGCCGGAACGTTGGAACTTGGCAAGATCACGTACCTCTACGACGATAATGAAATCAGCATCGAGGGAGAGACCGACCTTGCGTTCCGGGAGAGAGTCCCGGAACGGTTTGGTTCGTACGGGTGGCATGTAGTCGGGCCGGTGGACGGCAACGACCCTGAAGCGCTGGAACAGGCCATATCCGAAGGAGTCAACGAGACCGGCAAGCCGTCCCTGGTCGTTGTCAGGACCGTGATCGGATACGGGAGTCCGAATAAGGCAGGGACCGCCTCGGCCCACGGTGAACCCCTGGGGGACGATGAGGTCGCCGGCGCAAGGGAGGCGCTGGGATGGGACTACGCCCCGTTCGTCGTGCCGGAAGACGTTTCCGAACACATGGGAAGGGCGCGGGGCCGGGGAGGATCACTCGAAACAGCCTGGGAAGACTCGCTGCGCGAGTACGACGCGGACTATCCGGACCTGGCCGCGGCCCTTCGGCGCGACCTGGCAGGTGACCTACCCGACGGCTGGGACGAGGGTCTCGATGAACTTGTCGGGACACATGATGATTCGGTTGCCACGCGAGCGGTCTCAGGCAAATCGCTGACCGCGATAACGGCCCGCGTTCCGTCGTTGGTCGGCGGTTCGGCCGACCTGGCACCGTCGAACAACTCGACCGTGTCTGGCCGCGGCGACTTTTCCCCCGAAAGTCCTGACGGCAGGACGATTCACTTCGGGGTCAGGGAGCACGCCATGGGCGCGATTGCGAACGGCATTGCCCTGCACCGCGGTTTCGTACCGTTCGCGGCAACGTTCCTGATCTTCTCGGACTACATGCGGGCGTCAATAAGGCTCGGTGCGCTCAGCCACTGCCGCGTGATATGGGTCTACACCCACGATTCGATTGGTGTAGGCGAAGATGGACCGACACACGAACCGATCTCGCAACTCATGGGGTTGCGAATGATTCCCAACCTGACCGTGCTCAGACCTGCGGACGGCGACGAGACCATCGAGGCTTGGCGAACCGCGATGAACGTCCGGAATGGTCCGGTTGCTCTCATACTTACCCGCCAGGCGCTGCCGCAACTGTCGAATGCAGGCGCCACGGTCCCGGCAAAAGACAACTTCGCCCGCGGGGCTTACGTCGTGAGGGACTCGGACTCGACACCCGACCTGATCATCATCGGCACCGGGTCGGAAGTTCAGCATGCCCTGCTAGCCGCGCAGGCGCTGGAGCAGGAAGGCGCAGCCGTAAGAGTTGTGTCGATGCCGTCCTGGGAGTTGTTCGACTCACAGCCGGAAAGCTACCGCGAGTCGGTACTCCCGTCTTCCGTAAGGGCCAGGGTTGCCATCGAAGCCGGTGGCAAACTCGGATGGGAGCGTTACACGGGTCTAGATGGCGCAATCATCGGAATGGACGGATATGGCGCGTCGGCGCCCGGCGGCACCAACATGAAGGAATTTGGCTTCACCGCCGAGAATGTGGCCGATACAGCCCGCGCCTTGCTGAAGGACCGCGGTTGAAATGAGAGTGGCAATCGGGGCAGATCACGGCGGCTACGCGATAAAGGCCGAGATCGCGCAGTTGGTAGGTTCGCTCGGCCACGACGTGGCTGACCTGGGAGCACACGAACTGGACCCGGCCGACGATTACCCCGATCTCGCCGCCCCGGTCGCCAGGTCCGTTCAGAACGGCGAGGCAGACCGGGGCATCATCATCTGCGGCAGCGGTGTAGGTGCCGCCATAGTCGCAAGCAAGTTCCGGGGCGTCCGCGCGTCGGTATGCCACGATACGTACTCCGCAGCCCAGGGGGTCGAACACGACGACATGAACGTTCTTTGCCTGGGCGCAAGGGTCATAGGTATCGCACCGGCCGAGCAGATTGTGACCGCATTCCTGGGGGCCGAACTGGACCACCACCCGCGGTTCAGACGCCGGCTGGACAAACTGACCAGGATCGAAAATGAGCAGATGCCCGAAGCGGGTTGACGCGACAGTTAATCTGGACCGGCCCGCCGCCCAAGGATCAAATCTAAATGACTCAGGCTCCAGCTAACGCTATTCGGCTTGCCAACGACATTGGCCAGTCCATTTGGCTTGATTCGATCAGCAGGGAATTGATCCGGTCCGGCGAGTTGGCCCGGCTGTTTGCGCTGGGGGTGTCCGGAGTCACATCGAACCCGACAATCTTCGAAAAGGCCGTGGCAGAAGGCGCCAGCTACGATGACGCCCTGCTCCTGCACGCAGTGACCGGCGGGGGAGCCGGCGCTGTGTTCGAGGAATTGGCCGTCGAGGATATTCGCGACACCGCCGACCTGTTGCAAGGCACCTACGAGTCGACTCGAAGCAAAGACGGATACGTCAGCATCGAGGTGAACCCGTTGCTTGCCCGCGATACCGACGCCACCGTCGACGAAGCGCGGCGGCTCTTCGAATCTATCGGGCGGCCGAATGTGATGATCAAGGTGCCCGGCACTCCAGAAGGAATGCCCGCCGTTCGGACCCTGATCGGCAGCGGCATCAACGTGAACGTGACGCTGCTGTTTTCGCTGCATGCCTACATGGCCGCGGCACAGGCCTACATCGACGGCCTCCGCGATTACGTCGCCGGCGGCGGCGACGCGCCGGACCGCATAGCCTCCGTCGCATCGTTCTTTGTGAGCCGGGTCGATACCACCGTGGACGGTCAACTCGACGGCGTGGTCAGCAATGACCCGTCCGCCGATGTTGACGATCTATATGGCAACATCGGCATCGCCAACGCCAGGATGGCCTACGGGGAATTTCAGCGATTGTTCGGCGAAACGGAATTCGGCGACCTCTTGGCACGGGGCGCGCAATTCCAGCGCCCGCTGTGGGCGTCCACGTCGGTGAAGAATCCCGACTACCCCGACACGTTGTACGTGGATGGCCTTATGGGCCCGCACACCGTGAACACGCTGCCGGAAGCAACCCTGACGGCACTGCTGGAGCACGGTGATCTTGAGGACAGGCTGACGGGAGCGGCAGAACTTGCCCGCGAGCAAATCGAATCGCTCGATGGGCTCGGTATTTCCCTCGATTCGATAACCGACAGCCTGCTGACAGCCGGTGTCGACGCCTTCGCCGACTCCTATGCCGGCCTACTCGACCGGATCGACGCAAAGCTCGACATGTTCGCCGGCACGAGAGGCAGGGCCTCGCTGGGCGCACATGCCGCTTCGGTCGCAGACGCCCTCGGTGATCTTCGACAACGCGAAGTCGCTTCGCGCATTTGGCAGCGCGACCCCACCGTATGGGGCAAACCCGCTGCGGACCCTTTTCTGCCTCTCGGGTGGTTGGGACTCCCCGCAACGTTGTCCGAGCTACGCCGGGAGATCGCACCTGTCGCGGCCGACATCAGGAGCCGCGGCTTCACCGACGCCGTGGTCCTGGGTATGGGTGGCAGCAGTCTCACCGCCGGCGTGTTTTCTGCGTTATTCGAACCGAAGGCCGGATGGCTCCGCATCCACCTGCTGGACACGGTCAGTCCCGAATCCGTGGCTGCCCTGCGTAATGGCATCGATCCAACCAGGACCGTTTTCATAGTCGCGAGCAAATCAGGGACCACAGTCGAACCCCTGGCGCTCGAAAAGTACTTCAGGAGCGAGTTGAAGGCCGCAGGCGTTGCTGATGCCGCGAGTCACTTCGTAGCGATCTCCGACCCTGATACCCCGCTTGCACATCGAGCAGCAGCCGGCGAGTTTGGCTGGTGCGTGCCCACTCCTCCTGACGTGGGTGGCCGGTACTCTGCCCTCAGCGCGTTCGGACTTCTGCCCGCGGCCCTTATGGGCATCGAGCTGGAGTCCCTGGAGCAGCCCGCGTCGGCGATGGCCGAAGAGTGCCGCCGCGTAGACGGTGGCAACCCGGGTGTCTGGCTGGGCGCGTTGATGGCCCAATTGGCAAATGAGGGGCGAAGTCTAGTTACGCTCATCACGTCACCCGGGCTGGAACGCTTTGGACTGTGGATTGAGCAAATGCTCGCGGAATCGACCGGAAAGGACGGCAAGGGACTCATCCCAATCGTTTCGGAGCCGCAGCTGAACATGGACGACTACGGCCCCGACCGACAATTCGTATACGTGCGCCTTGGTGGCAGCGAAAACGAATCTACGGACGCTTTCGTTTCCCATCTCGAATCCGCCGGACAACCCGTGGTCCGCATAAACGTGCCTGATCTGGAGTCGATCTCGGCCGAATTCTTCAGGTGGGAGTTCGCGACCGCCGTAGCCGCGGCGCTCCTGGGCGTAAATCCGTTCGATCAGCCGGAAGTGGAAGAGGCCAAGCAAAGGGCCCGCAGCCTGACGGTCGACGGCGCCGCCGCCGAACCGGGGTCGACCCTGGAGTCCGCCCTCGAGTCACTCCTGCAGGACCCAATTTCTCCCGGTTCCTACGTTGCCCTTGGAGCGTACTTGCCGGAAAGCGATGAGTTGACAGAGGCGTTTTCACGGCTTCGCATGGCGATTTCACGACGTACGAAAATGGCGACCATGTTCGGGTATGGGCCGCGGTACCTGCATTCGACTGGACAACTCCATAAGGGCGGTCCCGCAAACGGCAGACTACTCGTCATCACCGCCAATGCTGCCTCTGACATCTCCGTCCAGGGCACAACCTACACCCTCGGGGCGCTGTGTCGGGCGCAGGCTGCCGCCGACGTACAGGTGATGAACGGACATGGAAGGGTTGCGGTCCATGCGACACTTACCGGAGACTATGTCGAAGCGATCAACGCTTCGGCAGCAAAAATAGACGCAAACAACGATCAGTAATACTTCACCGTTCGAAATGACGTTGCAGCGACAGATAGAGACCCCCATGTTCGGGGTGGCAATTGACGACCGCGTCGACTTCTGCCGGGACCTGGTTGGCAGCGCTAACAACCCTTCTGCCGCTCATCGAGAACAGGCCGCGTCATTGAAGGGCGTGGTCTTCGACGCACTTGTAAAGGGCATCGAGACCGGCATTCCCAATTCCCGTTCCTGGCTATGGGCTGATCTGGACCTGGGAGAGGGAGTCCACCTGAGAGCGCGGGCAATGTCGCTCGCATCCGGCGCAATAATCCGGCCCCCGATCACGTCACCGTCAATGCTCGGGTACGTGGACGACAACATCAGGACAGCCGGCCGGATCGGCGCGGGCGCAGTCCTGGTTTCGACGACGTACAACCCGGAAGCCAACGAAAAATTCCGCAGAGCGCGGCAAAAGTTGTTGCGCAGGATCGCCGGGCAGTGCGCCAAGTCGGACCTCCGCCTGTTTTTGGAACTCACTCCCGGCCTGGCGCTTACGCGTCGCGCCAACAAGGGATCAGGCTTGCCGGATGAACACGCAACGAAACACCTTGTTGAAGGCATACGTCAACTTCAAGACGCCAACGTCAATGTGTCAGGCTGGGTGGTTGAGGCTCCACCCGATGCGAAAGCCGTGGCCGTTATTGCCGGGCAGGCGAGAGTAGACGACAGAAAAGATGTCTCGGTCATGATGCGGGTATCCAGCAGCGCGGGGGCGGCGTCCAGCCGGGCAACAGCCGGTCTCACCGATATCCGAATTGCCCGATTGGCGGCGCAGTCGACCGGAATCGACGGGATCATGGTTGGACCCGGCGCATTTATTTCCCAACTCAGGCAACTGAACAACAAAACGCTGGATCGCGCGACCGCGGTGAACCTGATCGCTGCGGCGTTGTGCAGGCTGTGGGACTCTTACGAAGCGGCCTACAGGCCCTCTGAAGTCCTGTACTCGCAGGGCGACTCATTTGTGCGTTAGTTCCCTCCCAGGCCAATTGTCATGAAACTGGGCATGATCGGACTCGGGCGAATGGGCGGAGCGATGGCCCAGCGCCTGATGTCCGCCGGTCACCATGTGGTGGCATACGATCCCAGCCCCGACGCGGTCGAAGCAGTCGTTGCGGCAGGCGCAGACCGCGCTGATTCGCTCGAAGACGTGGTCGGGCAACTCGACGGACCACGGACAGTCTGGGTCATGGTGCCCGCAGGCGATGCAACCGAGTCGGCCGTGAACGCGTTGGTGGCCCTGATGTCGCCGGGCGACACGATCGTCGACGGCGGCAACTCGAATTACAAGGAGACCCAGACCAGGGCCTCACGCGCCGCTTCCGCTGGCATCGACCTGCTTGACTCAGGCACCAGCGGCGGAGTTTGGGGCCTCGAAAACGGCTACTGCATAACGGTCGGCGGTAACAGACAGGCTTACGAACGTAACCGCCCTATCTTCCAGGCACTGGCGCCGGAACCCGAAAAAGGCCAGATTTGGGTTGGACCGAGCGGCTCAGGCCATTACGTGAAGATGGTCCACAACGGAATCGAATACGGGATGATGCAAGCATTGGGAGAGGGGTTCGAGTTGCTGGCGGCCAAGGAGGACTTCGAATTGGACCTCGCGGCCGTTTCAGAAAACTGGAAGTACGGCAGCGTAATCAGGTCATGGCTGCTCGACCTAGGTGCATCGGCCCTGGCAGGCGATCCGGACCTGTCGACCCTCAGTTCTTACGTTGAAGACTCGGGAGAAGGCCGGTGGACCGTCGACGCCTCCGTCGAACTCGCCGTGCCCGCCCCGGTTATCACCGCAGCCTTGCAGTACCGCTTCCGGTCGCGGCAGGAAAACCCATTCACCGGACGCATGCTTGCCGCGTTGAGACAACAGTTTGGCGGCCACGCCGTCAGGCGTCAGGCTGACTGACCGCCGGTAAACCAGGATTAGCCCGAAATGCCTGCCCTGCCCGATCCGCCCGACATCGAAGCGATGGACCCGTCGATGATGAGCGCCGCCGAATTGCGCGTCGCGCTGGAAGAGCTGTGGGAATGGCTGGAACAAGCCCAGATGGCGTCTCTCGCCGACGCGCCGGACGATGACGTATTTGAAGCGGTTGAATCCATGATGGTGGAAATCACCCGTGAACGCCGCGACCGTCACAGCGACGAGCCCGCGCCGCGCGGCGGCTGACAACATCCGCCGCGCCAGGCTTAGCCCGTCGTCAAGCTGGCGTACAGCCCTTTTTGCCGGTCAAGGGCAGCCCGGTAGATATCGGCCCTGCCCTCGTCGGGTTCGACGATTCCTTCGATCTCCGGTGTGACGTCTGTCAACGAATTCCAGGCCCCAATCCTCTGAAGGGCCAGGATCGCCGTCCCGCGGAGTGTGTCTTCAGATTCTCCCGACCTGGTAATCGGCCGCTGGAGGACATCCGCCATCACCTGGTTCCAATAGGCAGATGCCTTTAGCGCTCCTCCGCTGGCCACGAACACCGGAGCTCGTCCGGCCGATTCCGCCATGAGACTCCAGACCAAGGCGAAGCGAAGCGCTATCGACTCCATGCACGCCTGGATAATTTCCAGCGGTGATGTGCCAAGACTCAGGCCATGGATCACACCACGCGCGGTCGGGTCCCATCCCGTGCTCCGTTCCCCGGAGAGGAAAGGCAATATCGTGAGGCCGTGCCCGTCCGGTTTGAGTTTTGTCAGTTCCCAGTCAAGGGCTTCGATTTCCGGCAACCGAAGGGCGTCCATGGCCCACCTGATGACATTTCCTCCCTCGGAAAAGGAGCCGCCCAGAAGCGTGAAGTCGCGCCCCAATTTGTATGCCCAGAGACCCACCGGTACGCTCGGAGCGGACTCTTCGAGAAGTACCCGCATGGCGCCTGTCGTGCCCACGGTCAGGGCAACCCTGTCCGGGCCGACGCATCCTGCGCCGACGTTAACCGCGGCCCCGTCCCCTACTGCCAGGTAGAACGGCTTGCCGTGCAGTTCGGGCCAACGGCTGCGGTAAGTGTGGGACAGGCCCCGAATGCCCTCGCGGTACTCGGACAGCGGGGGAAGGTTGTCTTCCTCGAGCCCAAGATAATCGAGGAGAATCCGGTCCCAAGCCAGTTCATGCCTGTTCATCAGCCCGCTCCACGATGAGACCGAATAACTGGCCGGTACGTCGTTTCGGCCGAACCATTTCGAGTAGATCCAGGTAGACACATCCGACCAGCGTCTTACTCGAGCGGCCCTTTGCGGATAGGTACGGCGTAGCCACAAAACCCGCGCCGGGCCGTAAGCCGTGTGCTGGGGGCACCCCGTTCGGTGATAGGCGGCGGGAACGTCGAGATCGTCCAATAGGCGCCGCACATCCAACGCGCTGCGCGTGTCTGCATATGTGTAAACAGGCGTTACTGGCCGGCCGTCGTCGTCGACGCCCAGCATTGTCCCGGCCATGCTGTCGGCAGCTACGCCGTCGAGTTCCAGGCCGAGCATGTTGGCTGCAGCCACTGTCCCGTCAACAGCCTGTTCGGTCGCCTGCAGTATGGCCTCTGCCGGCTCTTCGGAAGTGCCGTCCGCCCCCAGACGCTGGTGATGAGGCACCGTTACTACCGATTGGTCTACCGCGCGGGCCGAGCTGTCGAAAATTCCGGCCCGCACGGCCGAAGTTCCAATGTCAATCGCCAGGACGAACGGGGGCTCACGATTCGTATTCATTTCGGCCGCTTGTTTCCGGTGGTACCCGCGGGTCCCGACGCAACAATCAATCTCGATTAACCGGAAAGGATCTCAGCCACACCGTCGGGAATGCGTACGCGCCACATCCCGGGCGTCTGAGTTCATTCTTCGTGCTTTTCCGGAGTCATCAATTCGAAGAACTCGATGCGACTTTCTCCCACGACCATATCCCTCGCCTCCCTGGCCACCTTCCTGACGGCTTCGGGGATTTCGTTTGAAGCCCGGTATGGAGATTCAAGGCGTTCGGCGGTCCATTCCATGTAAACGTGGTTAACTTCGCCGGGACACGTGCTGCCGTTAAAATAGACACGCGTGCCACTCCGCTGTCCCGCCTCTTCGTATGCATTCGCAACCTTCGCCAACAGAGTCGCGACCCTTCTCGGGGTTCCGGGCTTGACTTCCCAAACTCGTCGGACCACGTACATTTCATTACTCCCAGTCTGTTTCAATGGTTCGTCCGAGCGGCAATCGTACCCGACCGGCGCACCGAGTACACCGGGCCCGAGTATTACCCTTAAAATAGCTGGGCTGCGGGCACGCCCCCTGGCTCGAAAACTCCCCCGGCTCGCGATGTCCATTGCTCGATAACTTGACTCGGAAACCACATAGTTGAAGATCGGAGTCGCAAAAGAAACCGCTCCCGGTGAGACCAGGGTTGCCCTTGTTCCCGAGACGGTAGAGCGGCTTGGTCGGACCGGACTCCTATTCAGTGTCGAAGCGGGCGCCGGGGACCTGGCTAATTTCCCCGACAGTGAATTTCAGAGCGCCGGGGCCGAGATCGTTCGGGAACTGTCCGCCATCGCGGAATCCGACATCATCGTCTCGCTGCAACGGCCGGACGACAACCTCCTAGCCTCCCTGAGGCCTGGCGCCGTCCTCATAGCGTTGCTCCAGGCGCGCAATAATCCACAACTCATTGATTCTCTTGCTGCCAAAAAAGTAACGACGCTCAGCATGGAACTAGTCCCGCGTATCGCCCGTGCGCAGCGCATGGACGTCCTGTCGTCGCAAGCGTCAATCGCTGGATACAAGGCAGTCCTGATGGCCGCCACGACCCTGGGAAAGTACTTTCCAATGTTGATGACCGCGGCCGGTACGATACCCCCGGCGAAGGTCCTCGTACTTGGCGCGGGAGTAGCAGGCCTCCAGGCCATCGCAACGGCCAGAAGACTCGGCGCCGTGGTCGAAGCGTACGACGTGCGCGCTGCCGTACGCGAGCAGGTGGAAAGCCTGGGCGCGGTTTTCGTAGAGGCGCCGGCGGCCCAGGACTCGGAAACGGCGGGCGGATACGCACGCGAGCAGACGGAAGAGGAGCAGGAACGGCAACGCCAGTTCCTCAAGGAGCACGTCTCCGACGCCGACGCCGTCATCACCACCGCCGCCGTGCCCGGCAGGCCCGCGCCGCGCATTGTCACAAACGACATGGTGGAATCGATGCGACCCGGCAGTGTGATAGTCGATGTAGCGGCCGAATCGGGTGGAAACGTCGAGGCAACCAGACCCGGGGAAGTTGCGGACCACGGCGGCGTGACCATCCACGGCCCGCTCAACGTGCCTGCGCTGATGGCATGGCACGCAAGCACGCTGTATTCCCGAAACGTCCAGACGCTGCTGGACCTCATCATCGACCGTGACGGCAACCTGAACCTGGACTTTGAAGATGAGATCATTGACGCCATGTGCGTAACTCATGCCGGCGAACTTCGGGGCGCGGTCGGTTCTTCATGAGGTCCTGCAACTCGAAAACACCGCCTGGCACGCCCATTCGTCGGTCCCGCGACATGAGCCGTCCGACTGAAACTGGTCAAAGGAAATGATCGAAGAACTCCTTATTTCGCTGACCGTATTCGTCCTGGCCATGTTCGTGGGTTACTCCGTCATCACTAAGGTCCCGCCTACGCTGCACACGCCCTTGATGTCGGGCAGCAACGCAATCTCCGGCATCGTGATTGTGGGCGCGCTGGTTGTTGCGGTCCGGGAAGGCGGCACGGTGGGAATCGTTCTCGGGCTGCTTTCGCTCATCCTGGCGACCATCAACGTGGTTGGCGGATACCTGGTGACGGACAGGATGCTGCGAATGTTCCGCCGAAGCGATGAGGACCGGCGTTGATGGGCGACTCCGGAGTCATCTCCAACCTGACCCAGGGCGTCTACATCGTCGCCGGGGCGTTGTTCATCCTCGGGCTGATCCGACTCCGCTCCCCCGCGACCGCCCGTTCGGGCAACATGCTTTCGGCTGTAGGCATGCTGCTGGCCGTGGTGTTCACCCTAGTGAACGCCGACATCCTCGCACCGGAGTGGATGATCATCGGACTGATCGTCGGTGCTGTGATAGGCGTCTACATGGCCCGGACCGTGCAGATGACCGCCATGCCGCAGATGGTGGCGGTGTTCAACGGGTTCGGCGGCGGCGCTTCCGCCCTGGTCGCTGCGGCCGAGTTGATCCGACTCAACCAGGCCCCGCCTATCGAGAATTCCGTAACGGTCGTCACGATCATGGCCTCGACAATCGTGGGCTCAGTCACCCTTACCGGCAGTTTCATTGCCTTCGGCAAGCTGCAGGGGCTTGTCGCCTCCCGGCCCTTACTTCTGCCGATGCGCAATGTCGTCAACGCCGTCATGTTGCTGGGCGCCGTGGGACTTGCCGGGTACCTGATCTTCGATTTTACGTCCGCGTCAGCAAATACGACGTTGGCTGGTCTGGACAGCGGCGAAGTGTTTTTCGTGGTGATGGTCGGACTCGCCCTGATCATCGGGGTGTTGATAGTAATCCCCATCGGCGGCGCGGACATGCCGGTCGTCGTTGCCCTGCTCAACTCCTACTCGGGCCTGGCTGCGGCAGCGGCCGGCTTCGTGCTCGACAACAACATGCTGATCATCGCCGGGTCGCTGGTTGGCGCATCGGGGCTAATCCTGACGCGCATCATGACGCAGGCGATGAACCGGTCTCTTGCCAACGTGATGCTGGGAGGGTTCGGAGTCGAGGACGCGACAGCCAGCGCCTCCGGTGAACAGAAACCTGTCCGCTCAGTCGTAGCAGAAGACGCCGCAACGGTCCTGGGATACGCCCGCAGCGTCATTTTCGTACCTGGCTACGGACTCGCGGTGGCCCAGGCACAACACAACGTGCGGGAACTGGCTGACCTGCTAAAAGCGCGAAATGTGGAAGTAAAGTACGCGATCCACCCGGTCGCCGGACGAATGCCGGGCCACATGAACGTGCTGCTGGCCGAGGCAAATGTCCCATACGACGAGTTGTACGACCTCGACCAGGTGAACAGCGAATTCGACCGGGCTGATGTCGCGGTGGTGGTGGGAGCGAACGACGTGGTTAACCCTGCCGCCAGGAGCGACCAGTCGAGTCCCATCTACGGAATGCCCATCCTCAACGCCGATCGCGCCCAGTCTGTCCTGGTGCTGAAGCGTTCTATGGCCACCGGCTTCGCGGGCGTGGAAAACGAACTGTTTCATCTTGAAAAGACGATGATGCTGTTTGGCGACGCCAAGCAGTCGGTCCAGGCGATGGTCAGCGAAGTCAAGGAACTCTAGGGTCTCGTCAAAACCGGCCCTGTTCCGGACCTCGTGCATCGTTCAGTCGCTCACGCGCCTGTAATTCCGCAACAGCCACTTTTCTGCCGCGGTGATCAGCGCGAACAACAATATCGCCATTGCCGAGAGGACCACTATCGAGGCGAATACCCGAGGTGTCTGGAATTGTGGTCCGGACACCTTCATCAGCCACCCCAGTCCACCCTGGGCGCCAACCCATTCACCCACCACAGCGCCTATGACCGAAACGACGGCCGCCACCTTGAGTCCGGACATCAGATAAGGCAATGCCGCGTGGACGTGGAGTTTGAAGAACAACTGCGTCGGGCTGGCGCCGAGGGTCCGGAGAACGTTCACCATCTCCTGGTCGGTGGAGCGAAGCCCGTCAACCAAGTTCACCACCACCGGAAAGAACGAGATCAGCGCAACGACTATGACCTTGGACGTAATTTCCGGGCCTACCCAGACGAGCAGCAGCGGCGCGATCGCTATGTATGGAATGGTCTGTGAAGCGATTATGAACGGGTAGATGGATCGTTCGAGGAGTCTTGAGGAGGCAATGGCCGCCGCCAGTAGGATCCCGGCGAATGCGGACAACCCGAAACCGAGAATCACTTCGGTCAACGTAGTCCCGGCGTGGTCCAGCAGGATGGCGCGGGAAACGACCAACTCGTCGAGGATCACACTGGGCGCAGGCAATAGCCACCGTTGAACGTCGAACGCCCGCACCAACGCCTCCCACGAAACGATCGCGCTTGCGGCAAGAAACAAGGATGGAGCCCATTCACGCAGGGGACCTTGAATCAGGCGGCCGATGATCGCGGGGAGGCCGGGTCCCGAGGAGTTCACAGGCGCGTTCCCGCCAGTGCATCGAGCAAGCTTCTCTTCAGAGCGATAAAGCCCGGCTCAGTTGTAGAGTCGCTGGTTCGAGGACGCTCGATCCCCACGTCGTATTCGCCGACGATCTCCCCTGGCTGGCCGTTCAGTACCACCACACGATCACCCAGCAGGATGGCCTCTTCCACGTCGTGTGTCACGAGGACCACAGCCTTGTCATGCCGTTCCAGGACGTCTGCGAGCCACGACTGCAAGTGGGAACGGGTGATCGCGTCGAGAGCCCCAAACGGCTCGTCAAGAAGCAACACCTTCATGTCGGGTAATGCGGTTCGGAGCAAGGCCACTCGCTGGCGCATGCCGCCTGAGAGCTGCCACGGGTACTGGTCCAGGACATCGGTCAGTCCAAACCGGACCGCAAGTTCTGACGTTTTCCGGTCAGCCTCAGTTCTTTCCACGCCTCGCAACTCAAGCCCCAGCCGCCCGTTTTCCAGCACGGATCGCCACGGCAACAGCAGATCGCGCTGGTGCATGTAACCAACCTTGCCGAGAGTGTCCCCCGTCGGATCGCCTGTCAGGACGACCTGCCCGTGAGACGGAGGTTCCAGGCCCGCAATGAGATTGAGCAGCGTGCTTTTACCTGAACCACTCGGGCCAATCACAACGACAAATTCACCGGGGCACACCCCAAAACTCACGTTGCGAAGCACGCGGAGTTCAGACTCTCCCCGGCGGCGAGGGGGATAGGTCTTGGCCAGGTCCCTGACCTCCAACAGGTATCCCGCGTCAATCCGGTTGGACCCGCCGTTTGGCCGGGGTTGGGCGCTCACCGTTCGGCACTCCGGATGAGGGACCCATCGAATGGCGGCCTGGTGCAGATTCTCGTGTAACGCATCCAGTTCCTGGTAACCGGTGAGGTGATGGCCCGTGTTCCGGTGAATGAACCGGCAAATTCGGAAGCCGCGACGATAGACCGAGGAGACTTGCGGTAAACGTGGAAGGCGACCAAGGACTTCCCTCCGCTGGCATTACCCAGATCAGGTTCAGGGGTCGGCAGCAACCGTCGCTGCCCTCTCAGCCCGGCTCTCCAGGCTCCCCCGCACAATCGCGATTGGGTCGACGTTCAGCATGTCCAGCCATGTCGCGCCGCCCAATATCGGCCTCAGTCTTGCAGTGGGCCGAACACGTGTCAAGTTTGGGCGCCCGGCGAACATGGGGTTTGCCCGTCAGCACATGCGGGGCTAGAATTCCGAACATCCCTGCCCCTCCGGACGGAGATGCGAACGCGGTGGCATGGCCACAATCGATGGGGAGGAATCTTGGCCGACTCAGTCACCTCACCCCGTGAGAACTTCATAGCCGCGATTGCCCCCCACAGCCGCGATATCAACCTGGCGCGGGCAGCGCTATATGTCGCCGCGGAGCAAGAGCCGGACCTCGACGTCGTGGCCTACCTGGGCCGCATCGCGTTATTGTCGGACGCGGCTAAAAAGATGCTGCCGGGCCGGCACTCCGTCTATGACGCCATTCACACCATCAATGAGTTGATGTTCAACGTCGAAGGCTTCAGGGGCAACAGGGACAACTACTACGACCCAAAAAACTGCCTGCTTAACCACGTAATCGACGAAAGACGCGGGATTCCCATAACGCTGGCAATCGTCTATGCGGAGATCGCGCGCCGCCTGGGCCACGGTCTCAGGGGTGTTGGGATGCCGGGGCACTACCTCCTGGCTGCCGGGCGCGGCGCTTCCGAAGTGTTCATCGACCCGTTCAACAATGGCGGGCTGCTGTCGCGAAAAGAGTGCCTGGGGATTGCGTTGCGGGGCAATCGAGTGCCAAAGGGGAGGCTGGCGGCGCTCGCAAGCCGTCTCCTGCCGACCAGCGACAAGCGCGCGACGTTAAAGCGGCTGCTTGTCAATCTCAAGATGATGCACGTCAAGCGAAATGAGTCGGACAGCGCTCTGAAATGCGCTGAGCGGATTCAACTGCTCGATCCCCGGGACTGGCGGAATCTAGGTGAACTGGCAGGATTGCAAGCCGAAGTCGGCCAGTATTCAAAGGCCGTGCAGTCGTTCAACACGTTCCTCGAGCGCGCCCCTGCGAACACCGACACCAGCCACGCCGAGAATGCGCTGAAGCAACTCAAGGCGATGAAACGGGGCTCTTGAAGACAGCGACGCGCTCCCGAAGCCCAAGGCCCCTGCGATCCCGGCGGCTCCCGGATTCTGGCGGGCAATCGCTTGGCAAGTCTCGTCATATAGTTCGAGACGGTGGGCAGGTCGCACCATCGTCGAAACTTCCGGGACCCGGAAGGTCCAGATGAATTACACGGAATTATCCGACCTGGACCTGCTCGAGCGGATCACCGCGTCGGACACCGAAGCCCTTTCCGCGATGTACGACCGCTACGGCCGGCGCGTGTTTGCACTCGCGGCCCGAATTCTGAACGACCCCATCTCCTCCGAGGAGATCACCCAGGATGTTTTTCTCAGCATCTGGCGCAGGGGCGCAAGCTACAACGCGGCCAAGGGCAAGTTCACCACCTGGCTTTTTGGAATTGCCCATAACCGGACCATCGACGAACTCCGAAAGCGTCGCCGCGACAAGAGCCGCTACAGCGATGACATCGACGATCATCTGAATATCGCGTCAAATAGCATCTCTCCGGACGATTCTGCCGTAGTACAAAGCGAATACGCCATGGTCAGGGAGGTCCTGGATACTTTGCCGCCCCCGCAACGGACAGTGATCGTCCTTTCATACTTCCACGGGTTAACGCAAGTTGAGATCGCCGAAAAGCTGGATCAGCCATTGGGCACGGTCAAGACGCGAATGCGGCTCGGCCTCAAGAAGTTGCGCACCGCCCTCGACCCCAAAATAGGCGTAGAAGAGCAATGACGGCCGGAGAAAAACCGAATCCCGCATTCGAAGACTTAGCGGCACACGCCCTCGGGGCTCTTAATGACGAAGAGAACGAGAGGGTTCTGGCGTTACTCGAAGAATCACCCGCGGCACGGGCCGAACTTCGGGAACTGCTGGAAGGCGCAGAGACCCTCGGTCGCTCCCTGCCCGCCGTCGCAACTCCCCCCGGTATGAAGGAACGGCTACTCGCAGCCGCCGCAGCCGACAACCGTTCAGTTGCAGAAGCCAGGCAGTCGGAAGTCCATCCAGGGCCGGAATTCACCTCCGCCGACGCGTTGAAGTGGGCTATTGGTATCTTCAGGCCTGCCCGGCTGGCGATGGCGACGTCGGCGGCGGCCCTGATCGTAGCCGCCGTGCTCGCCTGGAATTTCGGCCTACAGACTTCAGACCTCAGACAAGAGACGAAGCAACTCATGGACGAAATCCAGGACCTGGAATCCGAACTCGTCCAGGCGGAAGCGTCACGCACAGGGATGGTCTCCAGCGCAGAGGTGTCCACGTTAAGGGCAACAAACGACGCTCTCCAGGAGGCCCTTCGCGACCAGATGTGGTTGACATACGTGTCGAACAACCAGTCCTGGGACGCCTCCGAGTGGCTGACCGGCGGTTCCTCCGCGCCGAGGGCCCACGCCACCATCGTGGTGAAGCGCGGCTCCCAGGACGCCGTGCTACTCGTCGGCGGGCTCGATCAACTACGGCCCGGCGAACACTACCAACTCTGGTTTGCGGCCGATGGACGGATGATGCCCATGGCACAATTCCAGGTGGACCAGGCGGGCACAGCTCGAGTCCCCTTCACGGTAGATCGAAACATTTACGACTATGCCGGGGCCGCGGTGACTATCGAAACCAGTAGTAACGTTCCGTCACCAAGCGCCCAACACGTGCTCTTCACCGAGTGAACCTGGCGGCTGTCGGCCGCTGACAAAAAGGTCATTCGCGCTCCCTTTGTGGGCTGTCAATCCGGGCCAATCTCCCTGAGTTTCGGGATTTGCGTAGTCCGAGCCCGGGGACTTGCAGCCACGCCAGCGTGCCCTACTATTTTCCTGATGAGGAACTTGCGCTCCCCAAAGTCTGATCCCCGACGAGATGTCCCTCGCGTCATTTTGGCCTTGGGTATCCTGGCGGTCGCCGCGTTGGCTTCATGCTCACAGGGACCACCCCCTACCCCGACGCCTGTACCAACTCCAACAGCCGTCCCCACTCCGACTCCAGAGCCCATCAGGGCGTCTGAGGTGGTTTCGAACGCCGCTGCCGCCATGGCCGGGTTGTCGAGTTTCAGGTTCAAGCTGACCCACCCATCCGGGTCGACTGTTTTGCAGAACGGACTTACCGTGGACAGCGCCGAAGGAGCCGTGGTTACGCCCGATCAGTTGTCAGTAGAGGCAGACACCCAACTGGCGAGCATCTTCGTCGGCATTGAAGCCGTCCTCATCGGCGATGAACACTTCATGACCAGCCCGCTCACCGGCGAATGGACCAAAGTCCCGCCGGATGACAGTCCGTTCGCATTCCTAGACGTCAGTGGCCTGATTGCGAACATTCTCGGACTGGTGCGACAGTCAGAATACGCGTCGCCACCAGAGCCGGATGAGGACATCGTCATCGAAGCGGTCGTCGGGTCTTACGCGCTGGCCTCCCTTGTTGGCGATGTAGTCGAAGGCCTGGACCTGGATCTGGTGCTGACATTCGACCCGGACTCGTTCGTGCTGAAGAGCGCCCGAATCAGCGGCCGGCTCCAGGAGCATGACGAACCGACCGCGGTCCGGTTGGTGGAACTTAAGGACTTCAACACCGACATCGAGATCTTGCCGCCGGTCCAATAGCCTGACCGCTGGCAGACGTTCAGTCTTGCGTTTCCGGGAGGTTGACGCCCATCCCTGACGCGAGTACAACACAATCTGGAGTTAGATCATGACAATTGCCGACCCCAAGACATTCCAATCAAGCGCTGTCAAGCCGGACGACTTCGACCAATTCTGGGAGGAAACCTGGCTGGAAACCAGCAAGGTCCCACTGAATCCGCGCCTCGAACCCGTGCCGATGCGGTCAACCGATGAAATCGAAGTGTTCGATGCGGCCTACGACAGTTATGGAGGCCTTGAAATTCATGGCTGGTACATGAGACCGCGCAATTTCAAGGGAAAGCTGCCGGGCATGTTGTGCGTGCCGGGATACGTTGGCGAACCGCGGTTCCCGAACGACCTGGCTTTGCAGGGATACGCGGTGTTTTCGGCCGCGCCAAGAGGCAAGCTGCGCAGCAACTCGGTGTTCAACCCGGGTTACCCGGGCCTCCTCGTTCACAACATCATGGACCGCGACACTTACAGCTATCGAGGCTTCTACATGGACGCGGTGAGAGCATTCGACTTCGTGGCCGGGCTGGATGAAGTCGACGAGTCACGTGTCGGCGTCCAGGGTTCCAGCCAGGGTGGTGCCTTGACGCTGCTGGTCGCATCGCTGCGGGCGCAGCAGACCGCGGCAGCATCCGCCGGAGCGCCCTATCTGTGCTCAATGATGGACTCGGCGTCCCTTACAAGGTCGTACCCGTACGAGGAGATCAACGAGACGTTACGAGCTAATCCGGGCAAGGAACAGGTCATCAGGCAGACCCTGGACTACTACGACATTCATAACTTCGTCGACAAAATCTCCTCACCGATCATCGTCAACATCGGTTTGCGAGATGACGTGTGCCCACCGGAAACGGGATACGCGGTCTACAACCAGATCGGCACATCAGACAAGAAGATCTACGCCTACGAGAACTGCGCACATGAGTCCGGATCTGCTGTGGGCCACGGAAAAATCATCAACGAATTCATGGCCAGCCACCTGGCTCCGGTACCCGTGGGAGGTGGGGCATGAGCAACAACGGCGCCTCAACATCGCAAAGCGTTTATTGGGACTCCGTCGTCCAGGAAGTCGCGGCTCTGAAGGGCTCCGCGGTTGAATCTGCACCCCACGAACTGAGTTCGGACGATACGACCGTCACCACCGAACTTCGCTTTGAAGGAATCGGCGGCTATCCTCTCTTCGCCTATTACTCGAGGCCCAGGGACGGCGGACCATTCGTACCCCTGCTGCAGGTCCCCGGATACGGCAGCGTCGTGACCGTACCGTCCGTCGAACGCAGGACCAGGTACGCGGTCTTGTCCGTTTGCCACAGGGGCCAAAGACGTTCTGATTCGTCGTACAAGGCAGCCTACCCGGGACTCCTGACCGACGGCCTGCCCGGCGCCGATACTTACGTATGGAGAGGCGTTGTGGCGGACTGCCTGCGCGCCGTGGACGTGCTGCTGGCGCAGCCGGATTTGGACAGCTCGCGGCTTGCCGTCACAGGACACGACGCCGCGGCATTGGTCGCAGCACTCCGCGGAGATATCGCGTCGCTGATGGTCGTGGGTCTCATGTTCGCAAGCCTGAGCAGCCGAGCCGCTGAGACAAACGCCTACCCTCTGCAAGAGGTCAATGACTTCAAGCGCACGTACCCGTCCCAGTGGGAAGAGGCCGCGTCTACGTTGGGCCTGTTCGACCCGACACCGCTGGCAGGCAGCATCCGGGCGGACACCATGATCGCCTGTTCCGCCAGTGAATTACCGGCGGCCAGCGCGATTTCGAAGGCCATACCAGGTAATTCAACGATCTATCAAAACACCGGGTACGGCTTCATAGATCACAAGGCGCAAGAGGACTTGCTGTCAAATTCCACGGGAGTTCCGCAGAGCCCCGGCCCATTCTTGCCCCGTTAGATACCGGCGTGCCTGCCAGGGGACCGCTGCCCTATCCTGATGGACCGAATCGTTCGGTCCGGATCGTCTCAGGGTCGTGGCCGAGGTCTACCAGCGAGTTCGACACGTTTTCTACAAACGGCGTTGGGCCGCAGATGTAAGTTCTGCCGACGGCGGGCAGGATTTTCGCCACCTCGTCCAGCATTTCACTGTCTACCCTTCGGCCATAGCCATGCCATTTGGCGGGTCGCGTTCTGGTCAAGGTCAGGGATACGGTCAAATTCCGATCGTTCCTTGCCATCATTTCGAGCTCGGATCGATAGATGACGTCATTTAGCGACCGCGAGGAATACAAAAGTACGGTCGGCAAGTCCGGGGCAGCAGAGATGCGATGACGCAACATGGACATAATCGGCACGATCCCGGAGCCGCCTGCGATTAACAGCAGTGGGCCACCCATCGAAGACTGCCACGTGAATGGCCCGCCAATAGGGCCTCGGACCTCGAGTTCATCGCCGATGCGGACAACCTCGTGAAAGAACGGTGACACCTCCCCGTCAGGTATCAATTCCACGGTGAGGTCGATCTCACCTGGCCGCTCAGGTCCCGACGCAATTGAGTAACTGCGTTGAGCCTGATAGCCGTCGGGCGCAGTTAACCGCACGTCGTAATGCTGGCCAGCTACGAACGGCCTCCTGTCCGAAAGTTGAAGGGTGAAAGTCTTGGCCCTATAGCTTTCGTCGCATATGTTCGAAACGCTCGCAAATTGCCATCGGCCTGCGGCGAATAACCTGTATTCCATTATTTCGCGCTCAGACTGGTCGCATCGTGAAGCGCTGAATCTCCAGCGGGCGGGCGGACACGGGTATGCCCAGGCCCAGACTTCCTACGAACTACGGGGACGAATGCGGCCAACTGGGCGCCGCCCCGCGTTAATCGTACGTGTAACGCTGTTCCTTCCAGGGGTCGCCGTACATGTGGTATCCGTAAGCCTCCCAGAAGCCCGGCGCGTCATCCGACATGAATCTCAGGCCGCGAACCCACTTGGCCGATTTCCACAAATACAGGTGCGGCACCAGCAGACGCGCCGGGCCGCCGTGCTCCGGGGCCAAGGGGGCGCGATCGTATTCATGCGCAATCATCGCCTTACCGTCCAACAGGTCCTCCACAGGTAGATTTGTGGTGTACCCGCCGTCGCAATAGGCCATGACGTAATCGTCCGCCGGATCGATGTCGGCCGCTTCGAACAGCGTTTCGATGGTCACCCCCTTCCACACGGTGTCGAGCTTCGACCACTTGGTCACGCAGTGCAGGTCGACCGTTAATTCCGTTTGGGGTAAGTCCATCAATTCTTGCCAGTTCCAGGACGCCAATTGCTGACCGCCGGATTCGATCCTGAAATTCCATAATTTCAGGTCTACCCGGGGAGTGGGTCCTGCGGACAACACGGGAAAACCCGTCTCAAGGTACTGGCCCGGCGGCAAAAGCCTGCTGGGGGTCTCACGTTTCCTGCCGAAAAATCCTCTGGTCAGCATCCAGTCGTCACCTACGATTCTGCTATTTGGCTACTGGACTTTAATACGTTGGCGCCCATCGTCGCGATTCGCCCTTGAACCGGGGTAGCCGGATCAACCGGCGCATTCTACCGTTTCACCAGTTACCACTACCGCGGGTATAGTTCGGTACGAATCTGAGGAAAACGGAGTTCCGGCGAGAACGCCAGGGAAACACAACATGAGACTTGAAAACAAAGTTGCGATCGTCACGGGTTCGGGCAACGGCATCGGACGCGCTATAGCCGAACGATTCGCCAGGGAGGGCGCCCGCGTAGCCGTAGCGGACATCGAAGACGACGCAGGCGAGGAAACCGTGTCGTTGATCGCCGATGCAGGGGGCGATGCCGTCTTCGTACATGTTGACACGTCGGACCGCTCAAGCGTAGGTACCGGCGTGGGGAAGGTCGTGGAGGTCTTCGGACCGGTAGACACCCTTGTGAACAACGCAGCAGCATTTGTCTTCGGCAAGGTCGAAGATGTGACCGACGACCACTGGGCAAAGGTTTTCGGGGTAAACGTGGTGGGATATGCAAACTGTGTACAGGCTGTGGTGCCGCACATGAAAGCGCAAGGCGGAGGGGCCATCGTCAACATAGCGTCCGTCAGCGCGTTCATTGCCCAGCCGGAGTTCGTGCCCTATAACGCCTCGAAAGGCGCCGTCGCCCAGTTGACGCGATGCCTGGCAATGGACCTTGCGCCGGACAACATAAGGGTTAACGGGATCTGCCCCGGAGCGGTCAGAACACGTGCTACCGACCAGCACATCGATTCATTGGGACTCGACCGCGAGCAGTCGTACCAGGAGTTCGGGCAAGACGCGCTCATGAAGCGGATGGGCCGGCCTGAAGAGATCGCCAACGGCGCACTTTTCCTGGCGTCCGACGAGGCGTCGTTCATGACCGGCGCGCACGTCGTCATTGACGGCGGCGCAACTATCGACTGACCTCTTTCCTGGGGGCCCTATACCGCCCTACCAGTTGGTCAACGCCCCATCCTCCCGGTAGAGGATGGTCGGCCAACCCTGCGGGTCGACCCGGGCGTTTTCTGCGGCTTCGATGTCGAAGTCCACGCCCAGCCCAGGTTCATCCGGACACCAGGCAAAGCCGTCGGCCCACTCGATCTGCTTCGGAAACAGGTCGGTGGCGAACGTGCCGGGCTGCCTGGGCATCTCCTGGACGCCCACGTTCGTGGAGGCCATGCAAAGCGACACGCAAGCCGCAGCGCTGACCGGGCCGAGCGGGTTGTGGGGAACTATGTCGATGTAGTGGGTCTCCGCCCAGTGGGTGATCTTCAGGGCCTCCGTCAGTCCGCCAACGATACAGAGGTCAATACGGGCGTAATTGATCAACTCTTCCTCGATCACCTCGCGGAACGGCCATTTCGTAGCCCATTGTTCCCCAGCCGCTATGGGAAGGCTGATGTGCCTCGCCAGGTTCCGGTAACTTCCGGGGTTTTCAGACCTGATGGGGTCCTCTATGAAGAATGGCCTGAACTCTTCGAGCCATTTGCACATCTGGATCACGTGGGCCGGATCGAGGCGCGTATGAACGTCGAAACACATTTCAACTTCTGGTCCGACGGCTTCCCGAACGGCCCGCATCTGTTCCACGGCGATCGCCATTGACTTACGCGGTTCCAGGATGGCGGTCCCGGCCGCCTCGAACCTGCCAGATGTCTCAGGCTGACCCCAACGGACGAAGCGCCACCCGTCGTCGACGAGCCGCCGCGCGTTGTCCACCAACGCCTCTATCGTCGGGCCCTGTGCGTGTGGGTAACACACCACTTTTTGCCGCACAGGTCCGCCGAGCAATTTGTAGACGGGCATTTCGACTGACTTGCCCTTGATATCCCATAAGGCGATGTCGATGGCGCTGATTGCGCAGGAATAGACCTTGTCGGCTGGGAAAAATCCGGCCCTGAACATCAATTGCCAAAGCCGTTCAGTTTCCCACGGGTCCTGGCCGATAACGAGTTCTCCCAGGTGGTCGATCGCATTGGATATCGCAACACCCCAATTCCGGATGCCCACCTCTCCAAGACCGTATATCCCGGCGTCGGTGTCCACCCTGACAATAAAGTAGCCGCGGCCTTCGTCGTCCTTGACCGAGAATGACCTGATCTGAGTTACCTTCATAGGGGATCTCCCTCCAATTGACTTCAGGATTGAGGCTGCCTTGCGCCTTCTTGCCTGTTGCCAATTACATCACACAACGAATGGCCCTAAGGACTGATGTTCCTTTGACCGTCCGTCTACCGCTCAAACAGTTTGGCCACGAGGCAGACATTTTGTGTCCTCACGGCGGCCCGAATCAGCAATGCGGCTAATTCCGCGGCTTTAGCAACTGGAATTTCAGGGCCAAAAGCTAAACAATTCTTAGAGCAAGATATTCGACCAGCAAACCGGCCTTTTGGCAGCCAAGCCCTCAGGAGGGTAAATGCCGCGCTCGTTCCCGCTCATCGCAATTTCATTTGCCCTGATTCTTCTCGTTCCGGGCGCTTCGGTGGTGACTGCGCAGGTGCAAAACCCCGTATTGACAGTCATCGCAGTCGACGAAGGTACGGCCGGCAACCAGAACGACGTCGACATGCTCGAGACGGCCCTGGACGCGATGTTCAAGAGCGTCAACCGGGGAAACGTCGCGCTTATTACGTACGGCGAATCGGAAGTCAGGGTTTCAGAGATCCTAACCATAAGCGAGGCCCGTAACGAATTGGCCGACCTGGTACAACGTTTCCGACAGGAAACCGGCCCTGCCCGTTCCGGCCAGGTGCTGGCCTTGACGAATATCTTTTCGCTCATGGCAAGTAAGCAAGCGCCCGCTGGTTCGAAGGTCTATGTATTTACCCCCGGACGCGTTCATGGCGAGTCGGAAGCAACGCCGGCCCAACTGGAGAATTCCAGCAATCTGTTCAACGACCACGGGTGGGCGATCGATGTCCTCACTTTGCCCTCAACGGCCCAACCGCTGCGTGAACTTCTGTCAGGAGTGTCCGCGAACTCGGGTGGTGAGTACTATGACCTTGGTGTCGGGTCCGGCGTCGTGGCGCTTCTGCACGACTACGCAGGTTTCGATCTGGAGATCGTGAAAGACGCGGAGTTGAACCCGGGCGCGCCGACGATCACGACCGTCGAAATAGCGCCGCATACGAGATCGATTGACTTCGCCTTCATCCGGCTCCGCTCGGACACTCAAGTATCTCTATTCCGCCCGAACGGAGAGACGGCGGACCAGAACTTCCTGAACATTCGTGTTGACACCCTGCCCAACACGATTGTCTACACGGTTAACGAACCAGCGCCTGGCACATGGCGCCTGCAGGCAGCCGGCGCCAGCGGCAAGCTCCTGGCCGGCGTCGATATAAAGAACCCCCTGGTGATTGAACTCGTGCCCCAACAGCCTTTGCGAATCGGGGAACCTGGACTCATCACGGCAAGGGCAACTGTTGACGGCCGGGTCCGGCCGCTCGCCTCCGCCTTTGTAGAAGCGACTATCCGGCACCCCGACGGTGTCACACGCATTTACCAGTTGGAGGACACAGGCGCAGGCGGCGACGCGGTGGCGGATGACGGGGTCTTCTCGGTCCGGATACCATCACCGGAAGCACAGGGAGTCAACGACGTAGATCTCGAACTGTCTTGGACAGACTACGGCGCCGTGGTCAGAGGCACGGGGACTTTCCAGACAGACTATTTCCCTGAACTGTCGGTGCTGCATGCCGAACGGGAATTCCAGGTCGGCAAAGAGAACCGCATCCTCACGTTGGAAGTGACTGATCACGGCTTCCCACATCCGGTGAGCCCGTCCGATCTGTCTGGAACAGCCGAAGGGCCGGAAGGAAGTGTGCCGCTCCGGGTTGAGGCGGTCAGCTACGTCTCGGAAGGCTTAGCCTGGCAGTTTGACGTATTTGCCGAGTTTTCTGAAAGCGGACCCTACTCGGCCGTGGTCACCCTCGAATCAATGCACCTGGACCGCCCGTTCAAGTCAACGCTTGACGTGCAGCCGTTCGGCGTGCTCCCCATTCCGGCAACTCCGACCCCGGTGCCGACGTGGACGCCGGTGCCAACCTTTACACCGGTACCTACGCCCACGCCCACACCGACGCCGGTGGCGCCAAGCGAACCGGCTGTCCTACCGACAGCGGGTGACGGCGGGATTCCTGCCTTCATATGGATCGTGGTGGGTCTGGTCGCTGCCGGCGTCGCCATCATTATTCCCGTTTGGCACCGGACCCGTGGACGACCGTTCGGTTACCTGTACGACGACTCGGACAGACTCGTTGTGGACTTTGCCAGCGTCGAACGAGTTGGGGTCCGCAATTTCCTCGCCCCTGACATTGTTTGGGCCAACGAAATAGATGACCTCCCCTTCGACGGCGGAGCATTCCGGTTCGCCCGAAATAAAACCGTGTCTTTGCATTACGCACGGGCCGACAGGGACTTCTCGCTCCGAGTCGACGGTAGGCCGGCAGGACGGGTGACACCCCTTCGAGAGGATATTTGGCTCGGCATCAGCGGGCGGCTGCTCAGATTCGTCCCGGAGCGCCTCGAAGGGTCTGTTGAACCAGACGACACCCAGGACCGGGCACCCTAAGGCGGCTCGGCTCCGAACACGCACCCGCAGGTCGCCCCAGGCTTGGTTCCGGGACTGGCAACGACCTATGGACCTTTGTGAAGCGGCATACCGACCGTGGGCACGTCATGTACTTCAAATTGACCTATGCCCTGCTCGGTGACGTAGATCTGTTTCTGGCCAAGCGGCCCGAACGCCAGGTTCGTCGGAGAAGGGCCATCCAGGACTATTCGATCTACCACGTCCCCATCCTGGTTAAGGACCGCTACGTCCCCCTGCCGGGACACGGTCGCGTATAGAAGCCCATCGCGTCCGAACGCGATACCGTCCCCTCCCCGAAAACCGGACTTCTCCGGATCGAGGACGCTACCGAACTCCATTCGCTTGGAAACTCTGCCGTCATGAGTCCAGTTGTACTTGTAAATCCATCCGTCCTGCGTAGCAGAGACGTAGATGTTGTTGTCAGGCCCGAACGCAATTCCGTTTGCAAACGGCAATCCTGAGTCGAGCTTTCGAATCGATCCATCCCTGACGTCGATCCTGTACAGGCGGCCGTCTGTCTCTACGGAGGCGCGCTCCCCATCAGGCACGTTGTGCCACTCCAGGACCGGTATCCCGGAGTCAGTCATGTACAAGGCTCCGTCCGGTCCGTAGCGAAGATCATTGGGAAACAGGAACGGCTCCCCGTCACAGCCGGTGAGGACCGATTCCACCTCTCCGTCCAAAGTGACCCTCAGGAGTGCTGGCGGATCCAGAGTTTCGGCCACCCACAGATCCCCGGTCCGGGCAAGCGTCATCCCGTTTGGCCGGCCGGTCTTGGCCACCACGCTCCGGGTGCTACCATCACCGCTGATCCTCAGAATCCAACCTCTATCCAGGTGCATCTCGGTCAACGCCCACGTGCCGTCAGGCAACAACACGGGGGCTTCCGGGTTCTTCAGTTCGTCCGCCAGGATCATGACTATGCCGCCTTGATTGTGTAGAACTAGCGTCAACAATGGTCCCTGTGACCATGCCGAGACTCAAACGTGATCTTCGGCAATCGTTACACGGGCGACCAATAGTAACTGTTAAAGGTGCCGAAAGTGAAATATGACACGATCATCGTAGGTGCTGGTTCAGCAGGCGCCGTTTTGGCCACACGGCTTTCGGAAGATCCCAAACGTTCGGTCTTGCTACTGGAAGCCGGGGCTGACTACCCGGATATCGAATCTATGCCGGACGAGATCAAGTACGGCTATGGCACCGACGCGAATATCTGGGCCCGGGCATTCGGCCACGACAGCCCACACAACTGGGAGTACCAGGCACGCTCTACCGACGCTGCCCCACCCATGATGGTGCCGCGCGGGCGGCTTGTCGGCGGTTCCTCGGCCGTAAACGCACAGATCTTCTTGCGAGGGCTCCCGGAAGACTATGACCTGTGGGCGGCAGAAGGAAATGAGGGGTGGTCGTTCAAAGACCTAATGCCTTATTTGCTTGCCGTCGAATCCGACCGCGACTTCGGAGACGACTTTCACAGCAAGGACGGTCCGATCATCGTCCGCCGGCACAAGGAAGGAGATTGGCTCCCCGATCAGCGAGCGTTTTACGAGGCATGCCGCACCGAAGGGTTTGAGCACAGCGCCGACCAAAACCATCCGGACTCAACCGGTGTGGGGCCGGTCCCCATGAACAACCCCGGCCGAGTCAGGTGGAGCACGGCCATTGGGTACTTGCCCCAGGCCCGGCACAGGCTAAACCTCACAATAAAGCCAAATTGCCTGGTCCACCGCGTGCTGATCGATCAAGGGAGAGCGACCGGAGTCCTGGTGGAGAGCGGAGGCGAGCTATTCGAAGTATACGCGGAAGAGGTAATCCTGTCCGCCGGTTCGATCGGTTCCCCACACATCCTGATGCGGTCCGGCGTCGGCCCGGCAGACACGATTCGGGAGGCGGACGGTGACGTTGTGCATGAACTGCCGGGCGTGGGACGAAACCTGCGGGATCATCCCCAGGTGGCCGTCATTTGGCGTTCGAAGCCCGAATTCAAACAAGACCCGCTGGCGCCAAGAATGCAGGTCGTACTCCGTTACACCGCCCCCGATTCAGACCTGCGGAACGACATGCTGATACACCAGATGTCCCACGCCACCAGGGAGAGCATCTTCGTAAGTGGAAAATTCGAGGCCCACGGGGTCGGGATGATCATCGCCCTATACCTGGCGAAGGGCAAAGGCAGGATCACGCTCAAGTCCATGGACCCACACGTCCACCCGGTGCTCGACTACAACTACCTCACTGAGGAGGAAGACCGCAGGCGAATGAGAGACGCCGTCAGACTTTGCGTGCGGATGGGCGAACATCCGGCCTTCGCAGACA
The DNA here is from genome assembly GCA_965220275.1 of Dehalococcoidia bacterium. Classification (GTDB taxonomy): domain Bacteria; phylum Chloroflexota; class Dehalococcoidia; order Lucifugimonadales; family Lucifugimonadaceae. The sequence goes on from CBDCPN010000011.1 coordinate 42,336, forward strand.
TAATCGAAGAACTCACAGATCCGACCGGCGATGACCTGTATTCAGATGACTCCCTGAATTCATGGCTGGCCCGTAAGGCGGCTACGAGCCATCACATCTCAAGCACCTGCAAGATGGGTCCGGCTTCCGACCCGCAAGCGGTCGTCGACAACACGGGCAAGGTCCACGGCCTGGAAGGTCTCAGGGTGGCCGATACCTCGATCATGCCCGACTGTGTTCGCGCCAACACGAACCTGTCGACAATCATGATCGGCGAGCGTATCGCCGCGTTCATTCAAGGAGACTAACCGCGGCAACGCAGGGAAGCCGCGGGCGGCGGACCTTAACTTTCGTCGATCTCGATGGTCAGGATTTTCTCACCTGGCTGGACATCGACGCCCGGCTCTCTCAACCTGATGTTCATCACCACGTCGAGGCCCTCGATGACCTTTCCGAAGACCGTGTGTGCACCGTCGAGGTGAGGCGTGGGCACGAAAGTGATGAAGAACTGGCTCCCGTTTGTACCGGGACCGGCATTAGCCATCGACAGTACGCCCGGAGAATCGTGCTTCCGGTCGCTGAACTCGTCCCCGAATCGATAACCCGGCCCTCCGGTTCCAGTGCCGGTCGGGTCTCCGCCCTGCGCCATGAAGCCTTCCAGCACGCGGTGGAATGTCGTGTCGTCGTAGTATCCGGACCGCGCCAGCTTCACGAAGTTCTCCACCGTAAGCGGCGCGTCGTCGTCAAACAACTCGATCTTGAATTCGCCGCTTTCGATCTTGAAAGTCGCCGTGTAGGTCTTGGAAGTGTCCAGATCGCCAATGGGCGGGCCGTCGGGCGGCCCCAATTGTGGTTCGGGTGTATTCATGGGAAACGTGGCCGTCGGGGCTGGCGCGCTGGTAGGTGTTGGAGTCGCTTCCGATTCGCAGGCCAGCGCTGCGATCAATAATGCGACCATCGCCGTAAACAACATAAGGACCCTGAAGCGCCTCATTGGAACCCCTTGCAAAATCGAGATGTGTGTGCGGCCGGCCCATCTGGACCGGCGTGTAAGTATACGCAGTCCGGGCCAAGACCAATCGTGACGCCGTAAAGCCCGGACCGGCGATTCCGATTCTATAATGGGGCTGAGATGGCTAACCTTGACAACCCACCTGACCAGAGTCCTGTTGAGGAGTCACCTTCGCTTCCAACAGGGCTTGACGCGGCGGGAGCGTTGGAGATGTACCGGGCCATGGTTCTCAGCAGACTCCTGGACGAGCGCGTCTGGCTGCTGAACCGCCAGGGGAAAGTCGGTATCGCAGCTTCGGCCCAGGGACATGAGGCGGCGCAAGCAGCCGTTGTCCAGGCGCTGGACCCTACCAGGGACCATTTCCTGATCTATTACAGGCAGTTCACAGCCATGCTGGCCCTGGGCACCACTCCACTGGAACTCCTGAGCGGGTTCCTGGCCAAGTCGGGCGAGCCGTTGAGCGGCGCCAGGCAGTTTCCGCTCCATGGCTCGCATCCGCGCGTAGACCTGTTTTCGTTTTCAAATGTGGTCGGAACGCAGTTGTCCCAGGCGGTGGGAGTCGCATTGGCAGACAGGCTTCGCGGCGACGACGACCGTATAACGGCGGTCTTTTTCGGAGACGGCGGAGCGAGCCAGGGCGAGTGCCACGAAGCCATGAACTTTGCCGGCATCCACAAGTTGCCGGTCCTGTTCATTTGTGAAAACAACGGCTTTGCCATCTCCGTGCCGTTACGCCTGCAGATGAGCATCGAAAGTGAGGCCACAAGGGCGGCGGCGTACGGGTTCCCGGGCGTATCGGTGAACGGGCGAGACATATTTGCCGTCTACGAGGCAACCCGAGAGGCCGCGACGTCCATCCGCTCGGGAGGCGGGCCGGTGCTGCTGGAGTTGATGGTCGACAGGCTCTTGCCCCACACCTCTGACGACGACCACACACGGTACAGGTCTCCAGTGGACATCCTGGAAATGCAGGGTCGGGATCCTGTCGTCTTGACTCGTCAAACTCTCACGAACATGGGAATCTTGGATGACGGCGAGGACAAAAAGATCCACCAGGACGCTCGCCGGGCGGTGATCGAAGCGACTGACAAGGCGGAGGAACTGCCGTACCCGGGAATCGAAACCATGTACGACCACGTTTACGCCCAACCGCGGCAGGGTGACTGATGCCCACTATGAACGTCGTAGAGGCGATTCGGGACGCGATGCGCCTCGAAATGCAACGGGACCCCACAGTGTTTGTCCTGGGGGAGGACATCGGCGCAAGGGGCGGGGTGTTCCTGGCCACTTACGGCCTGATGGAAGAGTTCGGCGAAGAGCGGGTAATCGATTCCCCTCTCGCGGAGTCGTCGATTATCGGCATCGCCCTTGGGGCAGCGGTCAACGGCATGCGTCCCATAGCCGAAATCCAGTTCGGGGACTTCATCTGGCCCGGCATAAACCAGTTGGTAGGTGAAGCGGCAAAGGTCCGCTACGGCACGTCCGGTCAACGCCACGCCCCGATGGTCGTGCGGGTGGCGCAGGGCGGCGGCATACGTGGCGGCCTTTACCACTCGCAGAGCGTGGAAGCCTTGCTCGTCCACACACCGGGACTGAAGGTGGTTGCGCCGGCTACTCCCTACGATGCCAAGGGGCTGCTGATATCCGCCATCCGGGACGACGACCCGGTGGTATTCCTGGAACACAAACGCACTTACAGGCTTGTACGCGGCGAGGCGCCGGACGGGGTATACACCGAACCCATCGGCAAAGCGGAGGTAAAGCGCCCGGGGGATGATCTCACCGTCATCACGTACGGCATGATGGTGCACTACACGCTTCAGGCCGCCGCGGAAGTGTCCGAACAGGACGGAATCGAAGCCGAAGTAGTAGACCTGCGTACATTGCGACCGTTGGATACCGAGTTGGTACTCGAGTCGGTCCGCAAGACGAGCAAGGCGCTAATAGTGCAAGAAGACACCCCGGTCGTAAGCGTGGCTTCAGAGGTGGCGGCGGTAATTGCGGACCAGGCGTTCTTCGAACTCGACGGTCCGGTACGGAGGGTCACACCACCGGACATTCCCCCGATGCCCTATAGCCCGCTGCAAGAAGCGGAGTTCATGCCATCTTCGACCGATATAGCACACGCAATCCGGCAGTTGGCCGCGGTCTGAAGTGGACTATCAAGTCAAATTGCCCCACGTGGGAGAGTCCGTCGTAGAGGCAGTGATCGGCGAGTGGCTGGTCGAGCCGGGTCAGGCGGTGGAAAAGTTCGACCCGCTGGTCGAAATCGTGACTGACAAAGTCGCCATGGAGCTGCCCTCCCCTGCCGCCGGGACGATAACGAAAATCCTGGCGGCTCCTGGGGATACCGTGTCGATGGGAGCCGCGATCGCCGAAATGGATGCCGACGGGGCGCCGGAGGAAGAACAGTCTCCCGACCCGGCTGATGAACTGACCCAGGATCCCGTTCAACCAGACCGTATCGGAACCCTCGTGCAGGGCGTCAACGTTGTTTCGTTGGGAAGCATGTTCAAGGACCCCGGCGCGTCCGAACCGGAGAAGACGGAAGTCGAAGAACGCCCCGCCGAAGGCCGCCCTGTACGCACCGGCATTTCCCCCGTTGTAGCCCGGCTGGCGACCGAGCACGGAATCGACCTCGCCACCGTCAATGGGACCGGTCTCGGAGGCCGCATCACCAGGAAAGACGTGATGAAAGCGGTACGGGAGAGCTCCACCCGCACGGCGTCAACGGTCAAGGACCCAAGGGACGGCGGGGACTTGCTGATCACCCAGTCGCCCACGAAGAAACTGACCGCTTCTCACATGATCCGGAGTTGGCGCGAGGTCCCTCACGCATGGTCGGCCATCGAAATCGACGTTACCGGCATGGTGGACTGCCGAAACTCAATTCGCGCGCCGGTGAATGCACGGCACGGTGTAGACCTGACTTACCTCCCGTTCACCATCAGGGCCGCGGCCCGGGCCCTGGCAGCAAATCGGCTGATCAATTCCACCTGGGACGGCAACTCGGCCTACATGAGGGGCAGGATCAACATTGGAATCGCGGTTGCCGGCAAGGACGGCCTGTACGTACCCGTATTGCACGATGCGGATGAGGAAACCCTGATAGGCATTGCAAAACGCTCGTCGGAACTCGTCGCCAGGGCCAGAAACGGCGAATTGGAACTCAGCGACTTGCGGGGTGGGACGTTTACGCTGAATAACACCGGCGCGCTGGGCTCGGTCCTCGGAGGGGCAATCATCAACCATCCCCAGGTCGCCATTTTGACCACCGAAGCCATTGTTAGGCGGCCCGTGGTTGTGACTTCGGATGCCGGTGAAGAAGTCGCCGTGCGTTCTATGATGAACGCGTGCCTGTCGTTCGATCACCGGGTGATCGACGGCGCCGAAGCAGCGCCGTTTCTCCAGGAATTCAAGGCCCTGTTAGAGTCCATATCAGTCGAAACACCGGTCGAATGACCCGAAACGTCCCGGCAATGAGGGCGGTGTGGTTGGGGCGAATTCCGTATTCGGAGGCGCTGGAACTACAGGAGCGGCTCGTCGAGGCCCGCAAAGCCGGTTCTATACCGGACACGTTGCTCCTGCTGGAGCACCCGCACGTGGTCACGCTTGGCCGAAGGGGCGCCGACACAGATTTACTGAATGGTCCCGGGTGGCTTGCTGAACGCGGTATCGAGGTGCACTACACGGACCGGGGAGGCGAGGCCACGTATCACGGACCGGGGCAGTTGATCGTGTACCCGATCATCAGCATACGAGCCGCGGGAATCGGTCCCGTCGCGTACGTCCGCCTCCTCGAACAGTCAGTGATAGACACCGTTCGGCAGTTTGGAATCGACGGCCACCGCGTTGTCGGAAAAACGGGAGTCTGGGTGGGTGGAGAACCCGGCGCCAAGCCCATAAAGGGCATGAACCCTGCCGGCGCCAAGATCGCTGCAATCGGAGTGCGGGTCTCTTCCGGCGTCACAAAGCATGGTCTCGCATTAAACGTCTCTACGGACCTCACCTACTACGCACACATCGTGCCGTGCGGAATGCCGGACCTGTCCGTGGCCTCTATCGAGACACTGACGGGCAAGGATCCCGGCGTCGAAGCGGTTGGTTTCCAGGCCGCCGCCAACTTTGCCGGGTTCTTGGGCTCACGCATCGAGCGAACGAAGCCTGAAGCGCTACGCAACGTCGGCGCCCAACTTCAACCGCGTTGATAAACCCTGCATTAACTGCTCGCGCCCATGTGTCGGGCCGGCCGGCTGGCACTGGCCCACCACCGCCTTTGACCGCCCAGGCGGCCACACCGCCAATTTGATGGACCTCGTCGAAAGTCCTAATCCACCAATGCACGTATAACTAAGTGGCCACCCGCCAACTTAGGTCTGTAGATTTGGGTACGTTCAGCTGGAGCGACTAACGCGAACGACCCGCTGAGGAACACATTTCACGTGCGAAGAACATTCACCAAATCAACTTCACCCGCCGCCCGGGCGTTGGTCATCACCCCGGTCGCGTTGCTGATCGCGTTGTCGGCGGCTGCATGCGCGTCACCGGAGCCCATTTCGAGCGAATTCAACGCAGATGTGGTCGTAGGACCCGCCCCGCTGACTGTCAGTTTTTCACCTGTTGAAAGTTCTGAGGAAGCACAATTCTCCTGGGAATTTGGCGATGGGGCCGTGAGCAACGAACGGTCACCGTCACACACGTACTTCGACGCGGGACAATTCACGGTCCGGCTTTCGATTACGGTCGAAGACCGGTCGGCTGCAGGAGATTCGATTGTCTCCGTTCAGCCCGGCCCTGCCGGATGGTTAGTGGTCGAACCTTCCGCCTTAGAAATCAGGAACGGCGAAACGAAGGCGTTTACCGCCATCGCCTACGACGAACTTGGCAACCCGGTCCCGGACGCCGAAATCACCTGGAAAGTGGCGCCCGCAGTGGGCGTCATCGACGAAAACGGAGTTCTCGAGGCATCTGGGCCTGAAGGTGATTTCGAGGCTGCAATTGAGGCGGAATTCGAGAGGTTGGGCAAGTCTGGAACGGGCAACGCTTCGGTCAGGCTCGCCATCGGTCCTCTGGCATCTGTAGAAGTAACTAACGGTGATTTCGAAATATCTGTAGGAAGATCCGTGCAACTCGCAGCAACCGCAGCGGACGTAAATGGAAACGTCATCGAAGATGTCGAATTCGAATGGCAAACGATCAGGAATGAAGACCGAATCAGCGGCGAAGGATTGTTCACTGCCGGCACTAACGTCAGCCACGGGTCTAATGAGTTGGTCAAACTGATCGCTTCGCACGATGGCGTGGAAGTGATTACTGAAGTGACCGGCGCGATCGGGCCGGGAATCATCGACCGCGTGGACGTCACCCCTACCAACGTAACGGTAGAACTGGAAGGCTCCATACAACTTGAGACTAAGACCTTCGATCGGTTCGGCAACGAGGTCACCCCCGACGCGATCAAGTGGGTGTTGGACGACGAAGAGTTGGGAAATGTCGACAGGTCAGGGAGATTCACAGCAGGCACGGTTTCTGGGAAATTGCCCGATGACGCCCTGACCGTAGAAGCCGAGAAAGACGGCGTCAGGTCTGTCACGAAAGTACTCGTTGAAGTCGAACCCGGGCCGGCGGTCGTCCTCCGGGTGGGACCGGATGGAGACTCGATCCCGTCCGGCGCGTCAATGCCGTTATTGGTTTATGTGGCGGATAGTCACGGAAATCGAATCGAGGGTGCGCCCATAGACTGGAGCGTAACCGGCGGAGGCCAGGTGACGGACCGGGGCGTTTTCATCGCCGGATTCGAGACCGGTGAGTTCCCCGACGCGATTCGCGCTGCCATAGCAAGGGACGCAGCGGGCAATGCTGCGGAATTGACGGCATCCATGTCCCTGACCGTCAGACAACGGAGCAGCGATCTCCTTGCCTTCGAGGTGCAAGACCTGGACGGGGGTACGATCTACCTGCTGGACTTGCAGGACGCCTCTTTGAGGGAACTATCTGAGGATCTTCTGGAGAACGGATCGAAGGAGACCGGACCCACGTGGACCCCGGACGGCTCACTACTCCTGTATACCTCGGACCATACAGGGGTGGACCAGGTTTACGCCATCGACCCATCTTCCGGCGACGCGGTCCAATTGACGGACGACCCAGCCGGAGCGGGCATGCCCTCGGTGTCCCCTACCGGACAGGAATTCGCCTACGTCGCACTGATCGGGGACACCTGGCAGGTCTACACCGCCGAGTTCCCTCAAACCGCCCTGGCTGAGGTGAGTCCGATACAGAGAAGCGAGGCTAGAAAGGTCTCCAACGATGACGCGCTGCGCTACGTCCTGCCTCACTGGTCCCCTGACGGCCAGACGCTGGCAATGACGTCGATCAGAGAAGACGGCTCGACGGTCGTGGTTACGGTTGATCGCGACGGCGCCAATGAACAGGCCATCCTCGGCGCCGAAACAGACGAATTGGCTTTCGGATGGATCAAGGACGGGAGCGGTCTGTACTTGGGAGTCGCAACTGCCGATTCGAGGCTCGAACTGATTACCGCAGAATTGCCCGGAGAACACCGGCATGAAGCGTTGGAACTGCCATTCACTGTCAAGGAAGCGTACTGGTCGCCCGACCAGTCAGAAGTCGTCCTGGTGGATGCTGAAGAAGGCGGACTATGGATTATCGATGCGGATGGCACCGGGCTTCGGCAGGTCATTCGTTCCGAGGCATCGCCGGGAGGGTCCGCGTGGCGACCTGTCCCGATTGGACCGGCACCCTGATGGACAAGTCCACTACACCACCCTTCTCGCTGAGGTCGTTCGATGACTAGCTGCTTGACCCACCTGGAATGCACCTATTGCCCCGCCGTGTACGACGCGGACCAGTTGGTCCGGACATGTCCCAAGGACGGCAAAGTGCTGTTCGCACGGTACGACCTCGAAGCCGCCGCCAAGGCCCTGCCGAGAGAACGCCTGGCGTCAAGACCGTCCACGATGTGGCGGTACGAAGAAGTGATGCCGGTGCGCGACCCTGCGAACATCGTGTCACTGGGCGAGGGTTTCACGCCTCTGCTTCGCACCGAGCGACTGGCTCGCGAAATCGGGATTGAACACCTGCTTGTAAAGGACGAAGGCGGCAATCCGACGGGTTCATTCAAAGCTCGCGGGCTGTCTGCTGCGGTCTCCAGGGCGGCGGAACTCGGCGTGTCCCGCTTTACGATGCCTTCAGCGGGCAACGCAGCGGGGGCGCTTTCTGCCTACGCGGCTACCGGCGGCATGGAAGCTCACGTATTCATGCCTGCAGATGCCCCCGTCGCAAATCGCGTTGAATGTGAGGCCTACGGCGCCCGCCTTACGCTGGTGGACGGCTTCATAACCGACGCCGGAATGATGTCGGCAGAGGCGGCAGAAAGGCTGGACCTGTTCGACGTATCGACACTCAGGGAGCCGTACCGCGCAGAAGGCAAGAAGACGATGGGTTACGAGATCGCCGAGCAGATGGGTTGGGATATGCCCGACGTGATTGTCTATCCGACTGGCGGCGGCACGGGGATCGTCGGCATTTGGAAGGCGGTTGCAGAAATGCAGGCGATGGGCTGGCTGGACTGCAAACCGCCCAGGATGATTTGCGTGCAGGCAACCGGATGCGCCCCAATCGCCAGCGCCTTCCACGAAGGTGAACGATTCGCCTCCCCATTTCCCGATCCTTCGACAATGGCCGCCGGACTGCGTGTACCCGCGGCCATCGGCGACTACGTGGTGCTCGAAGCAGTGCGGGAAAGTGGCGGCACCGCCATCACAGTGACGGATGACGAGATGATCGCCGGAGTGCACAAACTGGCAAGAATGGCTGGGATCTATGCTGCGCCCGAGGGAGGCGCGACGCTGGCAGCGCTCGAGAAGTTACTGGAGTCCGGGGCCGTTGGCCGCGACGAGCGGGCGCTCCTGCTGAACACCGGCGCCGCGCTCAAGTACATCGACGTCCTGACCTGAGTCGGGCCCGGGCGACAAGCGGGGTTGTCCTGGAGGAGCGTCAGACCCGGGGCGAGTCCCACGCAACCACGTGGCTTCCAACGCCGTCGGGGTAGTTTCGCTGGTACTCGTCCAGCAGCATTCCCATGATCACGGAGTCAAACCGCGCTCCGTGATGCGGGCGGCTCTTGCGCAGGGTGCCTTCGTGTTGAAAACCCAGGTGCTCGAACATCGCCCGCGCCGCCGCGTTGTACTCCGGCACGTCCACCCACGCCCTATAGAGACCCAGGTGGTCGAAAATATGCTCCAGCATCGCCAGGGTCGCCGCAGTCCCGTACCCGTGATTCCACAGGTCCTTACGTCCGATTAGCACGGACAATTGGGCGTCGCCAAGGGGCTCGTCTATTGACAATTGCCCCTCTCCGACGTGTTCGCCAGACAGGGTGTAGATCGAAAAAATGTCCCGGTGAGGCTCGTGGTGGGGATCGTGGAAGACTTCGTTCCACTGTTCCTCGGTGGCGTTGATCATCTCCAGTGGCTCGTAACCCAGGTGTGCGGGATCGCCGTACGTGTACCTGCCGAACCAGGACTCGCAGACGTCCGGGTCTTCCAGCCAGGACGCGACCCGGGCCACGTCTTCCCTTTTTACCGGTACCAGTTGAACCTGAGCTGCCATCGTTGCTCCTGCCTGAAGCTCAGTTGCCGCCGATTGGACGGCCAGTGTGAGAGGTGACTCAACAGTGTCCGCGAAAAAGACCCGTTTCAAGGGTCGCCATCGTATCCCCGCGCCATTGGATAAGTGATATTATGCCGCCAGAAACCACAGGTTGTCATCGGAGGACGGCACTATGGCGAAAGATTGGAAAATAGACGCGGAGATCACCTACTGCGTGCCCTGAGGCTACCACAACGTCGCTTCCTGGATGGTAAGCGAAATTTTTGCAGCCGGCGAAGGGGCCGTGGGCGTTACCCTGATCCCCGGGGGTAACGGCGTATTCACTGTAACGATTGACGGCGAGATGGTTTTCGACAAATCCGTCGTTGGTGAAACTCCAAACCTGACTCAGGCAAAGGAAATCAAGTCAGCAGTACGCAACAAGCTGGAAGCCAAGGTGGCAGCAGCCGTTTGACCAGTCTTCCGAGTCCTGTCTGCCCATTTGGAAAGGCCCCCGGCGTTTGGCGGGGGCTTTCCGCGTCCGGCCTGTTTCCGTGTGTCGCGCCGCGTGCGGCTCCAATCGCTAAGATAGGGACCACGGGACACTTCGTCGACACGATTTCGACCATTACGGGAGCAGCAACATCATGAAGGCGGCGGTACTCTTCGAGCCAAAAACCCGCATGCCTGTAGTGGACCTCGATCAAACCCCGCCCAAGGCCGGCGAGGTCAAGGTGCAGATGGGTGCGGCCGGAGTGTGCGCCAGCGACCACCACGTCATGATCGGCACCGCCAACTTTCCCACGCCCATAGTCCTGGGCCACGAGGGAGCGGGATGGGTCGACGAATTGGGCGACGGCGTCACCTCGGTCTCCCCGGGACAGCGGTGCATCCTTTCGTTCGTCCCGGCCTGCGGCCAGTGCAGGTCATGCCGGTCTGGTCTCCCCAACATATGCGACGCTCACCGGGCCACGGGCACGAGACAGTTCGACAGCACGCTGAGACTTCACACAGGAGACGGTCGCGGCGTCCACCAGTACTCGAAGCTGGGGGTGTTCGGGGAAAGTGTCGTCATACCTCAACAGGCCTGTTATCCCATTCCGGACGAGGTGCCGTTCGAAGTAGCAGCCCTGATCGGCTGCTCGGTCACCACAGGCGTAGGAGCCGTGATCAATCAGCCGGGCCTGAAATCGGGAATGACGGTGGCGGTTTTCGGAGTCGGAGGGGTCGGACTCAACGTGATTCAAGGGGCCCGACTGATGAACGCCTCCCGCATCATCGCCGTGGACATCTACGACCACAAGCTGGAATTCACCTACAAGTTCGGGGCGACAGACGTTATAAACGCCCGCGCACAGGACCCGGTGAAGGCCATCATTGAAATGACCGACGGGGGTGTCGACTACGGGTTCGACAGTTTCGGTTCGAAGATCACGACCAGTCAGATGGTCGACTCTATCCGCAAGGCGGGCACCGCCGTGCTCGTCGGCCTCGCGCCTGACGGAGACCGGGCCGGGATCGACATGGTTGACCTGGTCCGGAACCAGAAGGCGTTGACCGGCAGCTACTACGGCTCGGTCAGCCCGCATCTGACATTCGGCAAGCTCATCGAGTTCTACCTCAAGGGACAGGTCGACGTCGACTCGCTGATCGTTCGACGGTATGAACTAGATCAAATCAACGAGGGTTTCGATGCCCTTGCAAGAGGAGAAGACGGTCGGGGCGTGATCATTTACGAGTGACGAGCGGCGCGAACCTGAACACAGGTCCGTTAACTTGTTGCCGTATTTGCCTGATGCTATAGTCCAACGGGCCCTTTCACGTTCTAGCGAGGCCACAAACACAGTCCATGCTCGACGACTACTTTCGGCAGTACGGGCTCCTCCTTCTGTTCGCTGCGATTGCGGTCACAGTACCGGTGGGGATGCTGGCCCTGTCGTACGCCGCATCCCTCGTAAGGATCCGTCCGACCCGTTCCACCCCGGTCAAGGAGACCGCCTACGAAGGCGGGATGCGGCCCTTCAGCCCCAAGCCGGCCCGGTTCAACTTCCGCTATTACTTCTACGCCCTGCTGTTTGTCGTTTTCGACGTTGAAACGGTCTTCCTATACCCGTGGGCCGTACGATACGGAGTCCTAACCAAGCAGTTCGGGCTGTTCGCCTTGGGGGCCGTCCTGGTGTTCCTCGCAGTAGTTACAGTCGCATACGTTTACGCGTGGCGAAAGAAAGCGCTTGAGTGGGTCTGACGACATGGTCAGTGAACGGCAACAATTGACTGGAGCGTACGGAATTCCCGCGGGCATGGACCCGGAGAACCCGCTCTTCAACGTCACCTGGGACATGGACCGCGAAGAAGGCCAGGCGGTCAACCTTATGAAGGCGATGCGGACCGAGCAGTACCCGGAACCGCTCGTCGAAATCCCTGATGACCTAAGGCGGAGCGCCATGATTACGTCCGTCGACATGTTGCTCAACTGGGCCCGCAAATCTTCGGTGTTTCCACTCCAATTCGGTCTGGCCTGCTGCGTTTTCGAAATGATCGCAACCGCCATGTCACGGTTCGACATCTCCCGGTTCGGCATGGAGGCCTTTCGTGCAACGCCCCGCCAGGCAGACCTGATGATCGTCGCCGGTACGGTCACCTGGAAGATGGCCGTGCCTCTGCGCAGGCTGTTCGACCAGATGTCCGAGCCGAAGTGGGTCATCTCCATGGGCGTGTGCGCAACCAGCGGTGGGCCCTACTACCAGAGCTACTCAGTCGTGCCGGGCGTGAACCACATCGTGCCGGTCGACGTCTACGTGCCGGGCTGCCCGCCCCGTCCGGACGCGCTGCTATACGGGATCATGCAACTCCACGAGAAGGTCAAGCGTTACACCCTGACCCACACACCGGCGGGACAGGAATGACAGTTGCCTGGCGGGGGACGGACCTGGCGGACGCCATTGAAGCGTTCGCCCCGGGCTCTGTGACGGACCACAACGAGACCGACGCCTGGGTGTCCCCGTCCACGCTCGTCGAAGTCGGCGGCGGCCTTCGGGACCGGCCCGAATTCAGATTCGACCTGCTGAGTTCGCTCACCGCTGTGGATTACATCGATCATTTCGAGGTGGTCTACCACCTGACTTCCCTGCCGCGAAACATGAAAGCCATCCTCAAGGTCAAATGCGGCTACGGGCGCGAAGACCCGGCATTGCCCAGCGTTACGGGCATTTGGCGCGGCGCTGAATTACAGGAGCGAGAAGCCTGGGACCTGATGGGTATCAGGTTCGAAGGACACCCCAATCACAAGCGAATCATGCTGTGGGAAGGATTCCCCGGCCACCCGTTGCGCAAAGACTACGTGACTTACTCACAATCGGTGATCAACCTGGAAGAAAAGCCAGAGGGGTGAGCGAAGACTCTTGGCAGTTGAGCTGCCGGCCTCACGAACGATGACCTTAAAGACCGAACCACTAACGATAAACATCGGGCCCCAGCACCCCAGCACGCACGGGGTGTTCAGGATGCGCGCCACGTTCGACGGCGAAATAGTTGTCGACCTCGAGCCGGTATTCGGTTACCTGCACCGCGGCTCGGAAAAACTCGCCGAGGAACGCACTTACACCCAGGTCGTGACGCTGACCGACCGCATGGACTACGTGGCGTCGATGACAAACAACCAGGGGTACATTCTCGCCGTCGAAAAACTGGCCGGCATCGAGCCGTCGCCCCGCGGAGTCTGGCTGCGCATGATCGCATCCGAACTCCAGCGCGTCGCAAGTCATCTCGTGGCAGTTGGGTTCCTGATCCAGGACCTGGGCGCGTGGGGCACGCCGCTCATATACGCCATGCGAGAGCGGGAAAAGATCCTGGACCTGTTCGAAATGCTGTGCGGGGCACGTATCACCAACAGCTACCTGAGGCCGGGCGGCGTGTTCATGGACGCCCCGGACGAATTCTGGCCCGCCCTGGACAGGCTGTTGGCCGAATTGCCGGGCCGTATTGACGAGTTGGACGAACTGCTGACGAACAACGAAATCATCGTGGCGCGCACCGTCAACGTCGCGGTCGTAGATCCGGCGACCATGGTCAACGCCTCATTCACCGGACCGATGCTGCGCGCGGGCGGGGTCGACTGGGACCTTAGACACCGGGACCCATACGATTTCTATGACCGAATCAATTTCGAACGCCCGCTTCACACGGCCAGCGACAACAACGCCCGATATTGGGTGCGGCTTCAGGAGATGCGGGAATCGATCAAGATCGTTCACCAGTGCGTCGAACAGATCGAACCCGGGCCGGTGCGCCCGCCCGAAGTCCCGTTCCTGGTCAGACCGCCCGCCGGTGACGCCTACGCCGCAGTCGAAGCGCCGAAGGGGGAACTGGGCTTCTACCTGGTCAGCGACGGAGGAATATCTCCGTACAGATGCCACGTGAGGGCGCCATCTCTCATTAATCTGACATTGCTCCGGGAGATGCTGGTTGGGAACATGGTGGCGGACATGTTCGTCACATTCGGGTCCATAGACATCAACATGGGTGAGGTCGACAGGTAGTGGATACCTTCCTGGACAGCAGCCTCTTCCGGAACATCTACTGCAACGTCGCGTCGGTCAGCGACAACTGCGCGGCTCGCGGATATTCAGACGGGTTCTTACCGGACGGCCTGCAGTGGCTTGCCTTCCTGTTGACCAGCGTCGCAATCATCGCCGTGGTCGTAAACGCGGTCCTGGTGGGTGTCCTGGGGTTCATCTGGTCGGAACGTCGCCTGCTGGCCCGCTTTCAGAATCGCGTCGGACCCAACAGGTGGGGCCCGTTCGGGATGCTCACACCTGTGGCGGACGCCATCAAGACCATGTTCAAGGAAGACGTAGCGCCCCAGGACTCCGACCGCTTTCTCTACAACTTTGCGCCGGTGCTGATGGCCGTGCCCCTCCTGCTGGTTTTCGCGTTGATTCCCGTGGGTATCGGCACATTCGTCGTAGACCTGAACGTCGGAATCCTATTCATCCTTGCGATCACCACATTGAGCGGACTGGCAATCGTGATGGGCGCATGGGCATCAGGAAACCGTCTGTCCATCTTCTCCGGCCTGAGGGCCGTCGCCCTGCTGATCAGCTACGAGATTCCCATGGCCCTTTCTCTGATCGGTGTGTTGATGATCGCCGGGTCCCTGTCTCTCGGCCGGATAGTCGACGCCCAGAACGTGCCATTCATCCTGGTCCAGCCGATGGGTTTCCTCGTCTTCTTCCTCGCTTCTCTTGCTGAAATGAACAGGACGCCGTTCGACCTGACCGAGGCGGAGTCCGAACTGGCAGCCGGCTATTTGAACGACTACTCGAGCATGAAATTCGGACTGTTCTTCCTTGCAGAGTTCATGGCTACTCTCGCAGGCGCTGCAGTGATCACCACGCTGTTCCTGTCCGGCTGGCGCGGGTTCGAGCCGATTCCGTCGCACATCTGGTTCTTCCTGAAGATGGGCGGCGTGCTGTTCCTGATCATCTGGATCAGGTTCACGTGGCCAAGGCTGCGGATCGACCAGATGCTCGCATTCGCCTGGAAGGGACTGTTCGAACTCACACTCGTAAACCTGGTGCTCGCGGCCATTCTCGTGGCCATCTGGCCCGATCCGACCACCGGCCAATTGTGGATCATGGCTGCCATCAATTGGCCCGTGTTCTTTGTCGCCGTTTTTGCGATCGGCAAAGTGCTAGGCGTTAAGCCGCACCGACCCGAAAGACCCGCAGCGGGTCTGCCCTACCCCGTAGCGACCGACGAGCCGGAATTTCCGGCGAAAGCGAAGGCGAAATGAGCGGTCTGAATTTACTAAAGGCCCTGTTTGTAACGATGAAGAACTTCGTGCGGGCGCCCTTCACGGACCAATATCCGGACCGCCAGGTTGGCGTGTTGGGTATGGCCAAGGCCGAGGGCACTAGCCCGCTTGGCCTGGTGCGCAAAAATCCCGGCCTTGCCTTCAAAGCGATGACCATGCAGGCCACCGTGCCCGACAAGACTCCCCAGCACGGTCGATTTCGCGGGAACGAATTCACTTGGCTGGAGACCCGGTGTACCGGCTGCGCAAGCTGCGCCAAGTACTGCCCCCTGGGAATCATCGAAATCGTTACGCACCCGGGCGGCATAGACGTCCAAGAAGGCGAGAGCTACGGAATCGACGTTTTCGACATCGATATCGGCCGGTGCATGTTCTGCGGACTTTGCGTAGAGGCGTGCCCCTACGACGCACTGCACATGGGCACCAGGTTCGAGCGGGGCAAATACACCCGCGCCGGACTCGTGATACCGGTCGACGAACTCCGGCAGGCGCCCAAGACCCCGTCTTCCTGGTTCCGGCCACAGTTCGAAGAGCGCGAATTCAACCCATACGAAGACCAGGTGGAAGACCACCACGACGCCGGCCGCCACGAACAACCCACCCCGGAAGAACTGCGGGAAAGGTGGGTTACAGAACGTTGAGCGGCGAGTTCGAAGTTTCGCGCCTGGCCGACATCGCGTTCTGGCTGTTTGCTGCCCTCGCCATAGGAGGGTCGTTGTTGGTCGTCACTGTGCGTGACGTCTTCAAGGCCGCAGTCTGTCTTGCCGGATCGTTCCTCGCCGTCGCCGCCATTTACTTCCTGCTCCAGGCGGAGTTCATCGGCGTGGTCCAGATACTCGTTTACGTCGGCGCTGTTTCGATCCTCATAGCCTTCGCGGTCATGATAATCAGCAATGTTTCCGGAGGCAGTCGACCGGCACGGGGCCGCATCGCCGCGGCGACCGTGGCGGCGCTGGTCCTCGCGGCCGTCGTGTTTGTCGTTTACAACACGTCATGGAGCGACATAAGCGACATCCGTGACGACGACGCCGTGGCGGGCCTGGTTGGGAACTATCAGGAAGCGGAACGCGTCTCCGTCTACGGCAACGATCAAGAGCGCAGGATCGAAGCGGCCGACGCAGGTACGGAAGACGCCCGGTCGGGCGTGATGATCGACAGCACCGGCGCAATAGGCGTCCTGTTGGTGCGCGAGTTCGTTCTTCCCCTGGAGATTCTCGGCCTACTCCTTGTCGCAGCGCTTATCGGAGGTCTCGCATTGATGCGTGATCGCAGGACTGAAGACCAGTGAACCTCGAGAACGTACTCCTGGTCTCTGCAATCCTGTTCGCCATCGGCGTTTACGGCGTGATGTCCAGGCGGAGCATCATCACGGTGCTGATGTCGATTGAGATCATGTTCAACGCCACGGTTCTCGCGGCGATCGCGTTTTCACGCTTCACCATTCCCGCAACCTTGGTGGACGGGTCGGCCCCGGTCCACACCGCGGCAGTTCGGATGGCCCTCACCGGCCACGCGTTCGCCATTTTCGTCATCGCGGTCGCCGCGGCGGAGGTTGCGCTCGGGCTTGCGATCCTGTTCACCCTCTACAGGGCGCGCGAAACGGCCGAGATAACCGACGCCGCGACGATGAAGAACTGATGTTGAGCAACGAAGGTTCCTGCAACTAGCCATGTGGATTGACTACAAGACGGCCCCGAGTCTGATGGTTGCCGAGATGTGGAAAAACCTTCTGGAAGGTGAGGGACTGCCGTCCAAGATTATTCCCGAGGGTGACATTCTCGATTGGGGCGAAAGAGTCCCATTCCGCATCCTGGTGCCCAAAGGCCGCGAGCATGTTGCCGATGAGATTCTCAGAAAACTCTAGCCGGCGAGAACTGGGTCGATTTGATTAACGATTACGAAGCATTAGTCTGGCTAATACTGGCTCTGCCAGTGGCGTCATTTGCCATCCTCGGCGTGCTGAGGCCGGTCATCGGCCCCCAGTCGAAATACGCCGGATGGCTCACCATCGCGGCCGTCGGCGGCTCGTTCGTCATCTCGGTGCTCGCCATGGCGTCTGTTATGACCGACGGCGCTCACAACTTCCCGTCCCGCGACTGGATCAGCGTAGGCGGGTTCACCGTGACGTACGGGCTCATGCTCGACCCGCTCACGGCGATCATGCTGGTCACGGTCAGCGGAGTCAGCCTGCTGGTACAGGTCTACTCCCAGGCCTACATACACGGCGACCGCAGCTACACCCGCTATTACATCTTCATGTCGTTGTTCACGGCGTCGATGCTGGGGCTTGTAACCGCCCGAAACGTCATCCAATTGTTCGTGTTCTGGGAACTGGTCGGCATCTCGTCCTACCTGTTGGTTGGATTCTGGATGGACCGCCCTTCCGCCGCAGCGGCGGCAAAGAAGGCGTTCATCATGACCCGCTTTGCCGACTTTGGCTTCCTGCTGGGCATTCTTTACCTCTACACCCAGAATCCGGCATGGCTGGACATTCCGGCCCTGTACGACGCGGTGGCCGTCGGGGCAGTGGCAATGACGGCCGCGACGTGGATTGCCTTGGGCTTCTTCATGGGCGCGGCCGGCAAGTCAGCCCAGTTCCCGCTCCACTCCTGGCTCCCCGACGCCATGGAAGGACCGACGCCGGTATCCGCCCTCATCCACTCGGCCACCATGGTGACCGCAGGTGTATTCCTCGTGGCGCGCTTCTTCCCGCTGTTCGAAGCGTCGGACGCTATGAGGGTCGTGGCGCTAATCGGCGGATTCACAGCCGTCTTTGCCGCGAGCATGGGGCTGGTGGCGAACGACATCAAGCGGGTCCTGGCCTACTCAACAGTCAGCCAGCTTGGCTACATGATGTTCGCGCTCGGAGTCGGCGGGTATGTCCCGGCGATGTTCCACCTGTTCACTCATGCCTGGTTCAAGGCAGGTCTGTTCCTTGCCTCTGGTTCCGTTAATCACGCCTCCGGCACGTTCAACATGCAGTACATGGGCGGGCTCAGGAAGTACATGCCGTGGACGTATTGGAGCATGGTCATATGCGGACTCAGCCTGGTCGGCCTGGTCCCGTTATCAGGCTTCTGGAGCAAGGACGAAATACTCGGCCACGCGCTGGAGGTTGAGTCCGGGGACGGTTATGTGGTCCTGGTACTGGGTCTGTTGACCGCGTTGCTGACCGCCTTCTACACGCTGCGCATGATCTATATGACGTTCCACGGCGAGTACCGCGGGGGAGCCGAAGCTGAAGAGGAGGACCTAAAGAAGGCCGGAGAACCGGTGCCGCCCGGACAGGGTCACACTCACCTAGCCGAATCGCCGTGGATCATGGTTGCCCCGATCGTGATCATGGCGATCATGGCCATTGGGGCCGGATTCTTCGCGAACCCTCCCGTCGACGTAGGCGTCAACAGCAAACACGGCTTCGGGGAATTCCTGACCCACAACGAGGACGTCTTTCGCACCGAGGCCGACGTGAAACACGCCGGCGCCGAGCCGCATTTCAACTGGGGCATCGCCATCGGATCGACAGCGTTGGCGCTTGCCGGCATCGGCCTGGCGTACGCAATGTATGCATCCCGCCGGATTTCCCCGGAATCGGTCGGTAGACGCCTGTCGGCGGTACATCGAGTCCTATTCAGGAAGTACTACTTCGACGAACTTTACGAAGACCAGGTGGTGCGAGGCGTGTTCTATCGCGGCCTGGTCAGGTCGCTGGGTTGGGTCGACCGTAACTGGATGGACAACGCGAACGTTCAACTATCCATGTGGACCAGCCGGTTCGGCCGCGGGCTGGCGCAAACGCAAACCGGGCAGACGCAGACGTACGTCCTGGTCATGGCCCTTGGAGCGGTGGTCGCAGTCGCAGCCATCCTGATCTGGGTCTGAACGGTTGACGTCATGCTTTCGAACCTTAAATCCGCGACTCAACTTGATTTTTCCGAAACCGCACGCTGAATAGATGTTCACCGGACTACTGACAACCATCGTATTCCTGCCGGTCGCCGCCGGGGCTGTGATCGCGCTCGTCGCCAGGAACGACCAACAGGTCCGCTGGGCATCGATTGGCGCGGCGGTCGTCACGTTCGCCTTGTCGATAGTCGCTTTCGCCATCTACTACTCCGACCCGGGCGGAGTGCAGCTAATCGACCGGTTCGAAAACTGGATACCGGTCGACGGATTCGAGTCACAGTACCTGCTCGGCATAGACGGCCTCAGCGCGCCGCTCGTCTTGCTCACCGGCCTGTTGGGCGCGGTGGCGGCCTGGGCGTCCTGGCGAATCGAGCACCGGGTGCGGGAGTACTACTTCTGGCTATTGGCGCTCATCTCCTCCGTGATGGGCGTGTTCGCCTCGCTCGACCTACTGCTCTTCTTCGTCTTCTTCGAGTTCGAACTCATCCCGATGTTCATGCTCATCTCTATCTGGGGCACCGGACGGGCGCACTACTCGGCCATGAAATTCGTCCTGTTTACCCTTTTCGGCGGCGCGTTCCTGCTGGTGGCGGTGCTGGGAATCTACTTGTCGACCGGCACCTTCCAGATGGTCGCGATCCCGTCGGAAGCCGGCCAGATGATCGACGGCATACCGGAGCGAATCGCCGGCACCGCCCTGATCGCTCCGGCCGCCATGTTCTTCGCCTTCTTCCTTATCGCCTTCGCCGTCAAGCTGCCTTTGTGGCCGCTCCACAACTGGCTACCCGACGCACACACGGACGCGCCCACCGCGGTGAGCGTGCTGCTGGCCGGGGTATTGCTGAAGATGGCCGGATACGGCCTGCTGAGGATCAACGTCGGGTTCTTCCAGGAGACTCAGGGATTCACCATCCACGACACTGCCGGAATACTCGCCGTTCTTGCGGCGGTCAGCACGTTGTACGGCGCGGTAGTCACCATCCGTCAGACGGACATGAAGCGGCTCATCGCGTTCAGCAGTATCAGCCACATGGGTTTCGTGGTGTTGGGCGTGTCTGCTATTGCAGGATCGTCGGGGGCTGTAGCCGGAGGCCTGAACGGCGCGGCTATGCAGATGTTCACCCACGGCACCATCACCGGATTGGCGTTCCTCGTTGTCGGTCTGGTGTACGACCGGGCACACACGCGTTACATCCCGCATCTTGGCGGGTTATGGAAGAAAATGCCGGCGATAGGAATCTTCTTCCTTCTTGCCGGTTTCGCCTCGCTTGGACTACCCGGGACCAGCGGATTCGTGTCCGAAATCATGGTGTTCCTCGGCACATTCAAGGTCTGGCCATACGCAACGGGGTTCGCGGCATTCGGAGTTGTCCTCGCGGCCGGATACATCCTTTGGATGGTCCAGAGGACGTTCTTTGGACCGGCGCCGGCCGAAGGCGGCATGTCCAAGGACGCTTACGAAAACCTGGAGGACGCCAGTCCATTGGACATGGTGCCCGTGGTCGCACTTGGAGTAGCCATCCTGGTGGTAGGAATCTGGCCCCAGTTCCTGACTAACGTATTCGAGATAGGCATAGAGGCGACGATTCGCTGATGACTGCGCACGACTGGTGGGTCATATCCCCAGAACTCGCCATGGCGGGGCTGGCCATCGCAGTGGTCCTCCTGGACCTGGTACTCCGCGACAAGAAGCTGCTCGTCGGAATAGCGGTCGCCGGGCTCGCCATCCCCCTGTTCTTTTCGCTGAATCTCTGGTTCGACTGGTTCGGCGGCGTTGGGACGAACCCCGAACCGGCCCTTTTCGGCACTATCGTCGCTGACCGTTTCGCCCTCTTCTTCCACTTCCTACTGATCGGGGTCACTGCCGCCGTGGCCCTTGCATCGGTCAGGTACGTGGAGAGCATGCCTTCGCTGAAGGGCGAGTTCCTAGCACTCATGCTGTTCTCGGTTACGGGAATGATGTTCCTCGTTTCGGCGCAGGAGTTGGTTTCCATATACGTTTCGCTGGAGTTGACCGCCCTGCCCGTCGCCGCGCTCGCCGCATTCCACAAGGGAACGCGGTCCGTCGAGGCCGGTCTGAAATTCCTCGTCCTCTCGGCAATCGCTTCTGCCTTGCTGCTCTACGGGATGGTCTTCATATATGGGTTCACAGGCAGCACGAACCTCGAGGTGATTTGGCAACGCCTTGCCGAAATGCCGGGTGAATCCGGGCAGCCCTTCGGTTCCTACGGCGTCCTTTTGGCCCTCACGCTGATGGTGGCCGGATTCGCGTTCAAGATGGCTGTCGTCCCATGGCACATGTGGGTGCCGGACGTCTACGAGGGCTCTCCCACTCCCCTTGCAGCCTTCCTGTCGGTCGCGTCTAAGGCATCGGCATTCGCAGTGGTCATGCGCGTCCTCTACACCGCGTTCGGCCATGACGCCCTTGTCCAGGACTGGTCCGGCTACATCGCCGTCCTTGCCGCTGCAACGATGACCGCCGGAAACCTCCTCGCACTGTCTCAGACCAATATCAAGCGCCTGCTCGGTTACAGCACCGTCGCGCAAGCCGGATACATCCTTGTCGGAGTCGCCGCGGTCGCGGTCAACTCGGATGCGGCAGATTCCATCGCCGGGCCGCAGGGCGCCTTGTACTACCTGATGGGCTACGCCTTCACGAACCTGGCCGTGTTCATCGCGGTCATCGTGATCACGCACCGAACCGGCAACGAGTTGATCAGCGGCTTCAATGGGTTGGGACGCCGGTCGCCAATGCTGGCGGTGTTGCTTACGATCGGACTACTCTCCCTGCTCGGCGTGCCGCCGACGGTCGGGTTCATGTCGAAGGCCTTTGTATTCAGCGCCGCGGCCAACTCCGGCCTACTCTGGTTGGCCATACTCGGCATGATCAACACCGTGGTTTCCGCCTACTACTACCTGCGCGTTGTTCGAGCCATCTATTTCGAAGAACCGGCGTCGGACTCCCCAATTCGGCCAGACGCGCCGGCGCTTGTGGCGACCGCTACAGGCGCTGCCGGCGTCGCGGTTTTCGGCCTCGGACCCTGGTTGTTGCTCCGGTTCGCAGAATCGTCCCTTACCATTCTCTAAGTGGTCCCCTGGCGGATGCGGGTCCGTCAGTCCATCCCGTGGCCACATGGCGACTTTGCGTGCAGTTGATTCCGCATTGATCCAGACCTGATCCGGTAATGGCCTACAAGAACATAGGCATCTGCTACCACGGCCTGAACCCCGAGGCCGGCGAACTGGCGCGCTCAATTGCGGGACGTATCGGTCCCGACTACGGGGTGGCTACCGCAAACCAAGACGAGTTGGACATCAACCCGGATGCGCTTGCCGGGTCTGACCTCATCGTGACCATCGGTGGAGACGGAACGATTTTGAGGGGCGTCCACGCCGCCGCGCCCCGCGGCGTACCCGTACTTGGAGTAAACATGGGACGGGTCGGCTTCATGAGCGACCTCGAATCCGGGGATGCACTGGACCGCATCGATTGGTACATCTCCGGGAACGCAAGGGTCGAGGAGCGGGAGATGGTGCGGGCCGAGGTCTTGGCGTCTGGGCTTCCGCCGTTCGACGCGCTGAATGACATTACTATCGCCCGCGGCCATCTGCTGAGGGTCATCGAGGTGTCTACGGAGGTTGACGGCGTCCACTTCGCGACCTTCCGCGGCGACGGGGTGGTGGTAGCCACCGCGACCGGCTCCACCGGCTACGCTCTGTCTTTGGGCGGGCCGGTAATGGACCCGATGTCCCGGGATTACCTGGTGAAACCGATTGCGACGCACATGAGCCAATTCGGGGGAGTTGTTATCAAGTCGACCTCCACGCTCGAACTCACCGTGATCGCCAGGACACCCGCTACGTTGAACGCAGACGGTTTCATGGACGTGGAACTATCAAGCGGCCAGACCGTGCGCGTGTCCCACTCGCCGCATCGGGCCCGATTCCTCAGAAGCCAACCGCCTTCGTCGTTCTGGGGCTCGTTGTCCATGCGCCTGGGAATCAGAAAAGGAGCGCTCCCCGGGACCGAACGGGACCCCGGCGAGTCGGATACGATATAAGCGCATTGAACGTCCAAACGGCGAACACGCTCAGCTCACGCAGGGTTTACGACGGGAAGATCCTCTCCCTGCGCGTCGACACCATTCAAATTGGCGATCGCGAATCGGCTGAGCGTGAGATCGTCGAACACCCAGGTTCCATAGTCGTCGTTCCGGTTACAAGCCGGGGCGACGTCCTATTGGTGGAACAATGGCGCCATCCCACGCAGCGGGTGCTGCTGGAAGCCCCCGCGGGCACGCTCGACCCCGGCGAGGACCCGGCTGAAACCGTACAACGGGAACTTCGTGAAGAAACGGGCCATCGAGCGGCGAGTATTCGCAAGATCGGCGAGTTCTGGATCGCTCCGGGGTGGTGCGACGAATACATGCACGCTTACCTGGCCACCGGACTGTCGCCCGATCCCCTGCCGCAAGACGTCGACGAGGACCTGCTCGTTGTCGAAACGCCACTCAGCGACGTACCCGGCCTGCTGAAATCGGGCAGGATAGCCGACGCCAAATCAATTGCGGCGTTACTCTTGGCATTCGAATTTCACAAGTCGGAAGTCGACGCGCCATAATCTCCGTCGGCGAGAAAGTCTCTGGACAGGACTCGAAAATTGTATGAACACGATCTGTTGATAATCGGCGCCGGGCTGGCCGGCTTGCGCGCGGCGGTCGAAGGAGTACGCGGAGGCGCAGACGTCGCCGTTGTAACCAAGGTCCACCCCGTCCGCAGCCACTCGAACGCAGCCCAGGGCGGGATAAACGCACCCCTCACCGATCGCGGAGACGACTGGGAGGGTCACGCTCTCGACACGATCAAGGGTTCCGATTACCTGGCCGACCAGGATGCCGTGGAGTTGATGTCACGGGAAGCCGGCAGGGCCGTCATCGAGCTCGAGCACATGGGCGTGATCTTCAGCCGCGACGAGGAAGGACGACTGGGCACGCGTCGCTTCGGCGGACAGAAGGTAGCCAGGACCTTCTTCGTTGGAGCGATAACCGGGTCGGCGTTGCTGCACGTGCTCTACGAGCAGGCAATCAAGTACGGCCTGCGCGTGTACGAGGAGTGGTTCGTAACCTCTCTAATCAAGGAGGACGGCGTGGTCCGGGGCGCGACCGTACTGGACATCAAGTCCGGCGAACTGCACACGATCCGTGCCAAGGCGGTGATCATCGCCGCCGGGGGCTCGGGCCGTGTCTTCGAGCCGTCAACCAACGCAATCATCTGCACCGGGGATGGGATGGCGTTGGCATGGCGGGCCGGGGCGCCCATGATGGACATGGAGATGATCCAGTATCACCCCACCACGCTGGCCAGGACCGGCATCCTGATGTCGGAGGCCGCCCGGGGGGAGGGAGCGTACCTGCTCAACAAGGACGGCGACCGGTTCATGAAGACCTACGCGCCCGACTACCTGGAACTGGCGTCGAGGGACGTCGTGTCACGCTCCGAGCAGACCGAGATCAACGAAGGACGCGGCATAGACGGCAACGTCTTGCTGGACATGAGGCACCTGGGACGGGAGTTCATCGAAGAACGACTGGGTTACCTGCAGGAAGTCGCCGTGGAATTTCTCGGAATGGACCTGGCGAACGACCCGGTGCCAATACGGCCGGGCATGCATTACATCATGGGGGGCGTGAAGACAGACGTCGATGGCCGCACAGAGGTGCCCGGCCTGTACGCGGCCGGTGAGTGCGCAAACGTGAGCGTTCACGGCGCCAACCGTCTGGGCGCAAACTCGCTGCTCGACACCATCGTGTTCGGGCGCCGGTCAGCGGAGCACGCGCTGGAATACATCAAGTCGGTAAACGGTTCATCTCGAGACGAGTCTCAACTCGAGAACGAGAAGAAAAGGCTCCAGGACTTGCTGGACAGGCCCGCAGGGCTACGATCAGCAGCCGTCCGACATGAGATGGCGGAGGCGATGACCGAGGGCATAGGCGTTTTCAGAGATCAGGACTCGATGGAGCGCGCCGAAGCCGCCGTTCGAAAAAGCCGGGAGCAATTCACCAACGTCAGCGTCCAGGACAAGGGAAAGACGTTCAACACCGACCTGATGTTTGCGCTGGAACTCGACTACATGATTGATTGCGCCGAAGCCATTTGCGCAGGCGCCCTCGCCCGAAAAGAGAGCCGCGGCGCACACTTCCGGACGGACATAACCGAACGAGACGACGAAAACTGGCTTAAACACACGCTGGTGTACCAGTCGGAAGACGGACCGCGCGTCGAGACGCTGCCGGTCACCATTACCGATTGGGCGCCGGAGAAGAGGGTCTATTGATGCAGGCAAACCTGACGGTAAGGCGATACGACCCGGACGCGTCGCCGCCCCGCACCTGGGACCAGGACTACACGCTGGACGTGCTGGACAGCTTCACCGTCCTGGACGCCCTGATCCAGATTCGGGAAGAGATCGACGGCACGCTTACGCTCCGCTGCGCCTGCCGTGCCTCCATATGCGGCTCGTGCGGCATGCGCGTAAACGGCCGCGCCCGGCTCGCTTGCAAGACCCGCATCGCGGAACTGGCGCCAAACGGCGAAAAGCTGCTCATCGAGCCAATGGGCAACCAGCCGGTCATAAAGGACCTGGTCGTCGACTTGGACACGTTCTTCGACCAGATCAGGCGGGTCGATCCTTACCTGAAACCGGACGCGATACCGGAAGAGGGAGAGTTCATTGCGTCTGGCGACTCCATGACCAACTTGCTGGGCGTGATGAACTGCATCATGTGCGGCGCATGTGTGTCAGACTGCACCGTCCTCGAAGTCGATGACCAATTCATCGGTCCCGCCGCGTTGGCCAAGGCTTACCGCTTCGCCGGGGACCCAAGGGACGACCAGACCGGTGAACGCCTGACGAAGCTGAACGATGAACACGGCGGAATCTGGGACTGCACTCGCTGCTTCCAGTGCGTGGAGGTCTGCCCGAAGGACGTCGCGCCCATGGACCGCATCATGGAACTGCGGGACATGGCGATCGAGGCCGGCAACCGTAACACGTCCGGGTACCGGCACACGGAGTCGTTCGTGAACTCCGTCCGCCGCCACGGCAGGGTCGACGAAACCCGGCTGGCGGTGGACAGCATCGGCTGGACGAACGTGCCTGCGCTCATCAAGGAGGCGCCGGTAGCCATAAACGCCATGCTGAAGGGCAAGTTGCCGTCTCCCATCCCGCACAAGGCCGAGGACCATAAGGCAATCAGCAAGATCGTCGAGAAGGCCGAAGGAAAGTCCCAGTGAAGTACGCGTTTTACCCAGGCTGCGTCGCCCGAGGCGGTGCGCCCGAGCTATATGAGTCGGCGATGGCCGTCCTCGATCGCCTCAGCATCGAGACCGTCGAACTGACCCGCGCGTCCTGCACCGGCGCCGGCGTGCTGCAGGAGAAGAACCGCAAACTCGGTGACATCCTGAACGTCCGCACGCTCGCAATGGCCGAACAGATGGGCCTTCCGATCATGACGATCTGTTCGACCTGCCAGGGCGTGATATCGCAGGCAAACCACGCCGTCCAGACCCGGCCGGACTACCTCGCCGAGATAAACGCGGAGTTGGCCGACGAGGGCATCGAGTATCGTGGCACGACGGTCGTCAAGCACCTGTTGTGGGTCCTGCTCGAGGACGTAGGCATCGAAAAGCTGAGGGACACGTTCGTCAAGGAGCTTTCAGGCACGAACCTTGCGCCGTTTTATGGTTGTTACATCGTCAGGCCAAGCGATGCGCTGGGCCTGGGTGACAATCCCCAGCGCCGGACATCCCTGGAAATCGTTATAGAAGCCACCGGCGCAAGCGTGGCCGACTTCCCCGGCAAGACGGCCTGCTGCGGGTTCCCGATTCTCCTCATCAACCAGGAGAACTCACTAAAGATGGTGTCGAAGCACACCGGCGCGGCGAGTGACGCCGGGGCAGACGCCATGGTGACGCCCTGCCCGCTCTGCCACCTGAACCTCGACGGCTACCAGCCGCGGGCCCGCAAGAACAACCGTGGCGATTCGGCGGACCTGCCGATCATCCACCTGCCGCAGCTACTCGGCCTGGCCATGGGCATGGACCACAAGAAACTGGGCATGCAGAAACACGTGGTCTCCACAAAGGATCTCGTCCGCCAGTTGAGTGGGGCGGTCGCCGGGTAGCCGCGCCCGTCCTGCGCCCCACCGTGGGTACCGGCCCCGCATCGGAGTGCGGGGAGACGATGGAGGGCACGACGGGTTGGGAGAACGCCGGTAGGGAGTTAGGGGCGGTAGGTTGTAGCCGCGCACCGTACCAGGGCCGTTCGCGAACGGCCCCTACGGGGGTGGTTGGTGAACGGGCGGGGTGTGGTTGTGTAGCGGGTTGGTGGGGGTAGCCGCGCCCCCCTGGGTCCACGATCTGCGTCGGGGAAGACGGGGTACGGAGGTCGGGGAAGACGGTTTGGGAGAACGACGGTTGGGAGTTAGGGGCGGTAGGTTGTAGCCGCGCCCGTCCCGCGCTCCACCATGGGTACCGGCCCCGCATCGGAGTGCGGGGAGACGATGGAGGGCACGACGGGTTGGGAGAACGACGGTAGGGTGAGTGGAGAGTGTGGTTGTGGGATGGCCGGGAGGTCCTTCGCTTCGCTCTAGGATGACGTGAATGGAAAGTCCGGCACGACCCCGTATCAAGTACGGGGCTGGGTACCGCATCGGGGTGCGGCACGACGGTTTGGTTTTTGGCGCGTTGAAGCAACCCCGGGGGTTGCCCGGAGTTGCCTCGGTTTACAGTGTCTCTGTAGTCTTTCCCACGCCCGGCCGGAACCGAGAGGCGTTGTTGGGAAGTATGTTTCCTCGGTCTTCTCCGCACAGCCCGACAACCAACGGTAGTGACGGCAATTTGCTCGCTCACGCGTAGGCGGTCGAAACCGGGGCCGAAGACGGTTGCGGCTCTACAGCCGCGCCCGGCTTGTGGGGCGCTTATGGGCGTCTGAGGGAAAGACGCATTTGCTATCGGATCCTCGGCTTGATCTCTGGGGCGAACTTCCGATAGCTCCCCAGGCATTTCTCTCAGACTTAGCCTGCGGGCCCCGAGTCACCATAGTCGGGGTCTAAGCTGCCACGCCTACGTGAACAGCATTATGTGCGAGTCGTTCCGGTGACCCTAACCGGCTTTTCAGCCGTGGGGCCCTGGAATCCATGCATAGCCCATGCCTGCTTCCCTGGAGAGCATGTACTTTCTCGTTCCGCAAGGGGCTTTAACACGGGGGGAGGAACTTTTACCCCCGATGCCTGCAGGAGTTTGTCCCCGTTGCGATTCGATCAGAGTGGCTGTGATGAACGCGTCGTAATGCACGACTCGATATTGATATTAGAACAGATGTTCGTGGATGTCAAATGTTTGGTGGCGTGGATTTTTGGGGGGTTGGCCGATGCGCGGGAGGTCCTTCGCTTCGCTCGAGGACGACATGACGAGGGGGTAGCCGCGTTGCCCGTCCACCCCGGCGGGTGCCCACAAGAGGCACCCCTACATGGGGGTTAGGCCAGCGTCGGACTGTGGTTGTGTAGCGGGTTGGTGGGGTTAGCCGCGCCCCCCTGGGTCCCCGATCTTCGTCGGGGAAGACGGGTTGGGAGAATGCCGGATGTGGGTAAGGGGAGGGAGGTTGGTGGGGATAGCCGCGTCGCCAATCCGCCCCGGCGGGTGCCCACAAGAGGCACCCCTACAAGTGGGTTTGGCCAGCGTCGGGGTGTGGTTGTGTAGCGGGTTGGTGGGGGTAGCCGCGCCCGTCCCGCGCCCCACCGTGGGTACCGGGTTTCCCCGGTAAGACGAGTTGAAGCGCGCGTCCCCTTCGTCTTACACGGTTTCCGCGGCCCGACGACGTGCAGGGTGGGCGGGTGATGGTCGGGACGTTGGTGAGATAGCCGCGCACCGCATCAGGGCCGTTCGCGAACGGCGGCTTCAGGTGCGAATCCGTCGGTGTCGGCAGCCCGGTCGATGCAGTAAACCGCCAGGTTTGGCTGACGCTTTCTGCTCCGAGGGTCCTACCCCGCGTTCGACATCACTTCCAGCAGTTCCTGCACGGCGTCCGCTGAACTGCGTAACGCGGCGTTCTCGGCGTCGGTCAGTTCGATCTCGATTACTTCTTCGACCCCGCCTGCGCCCAGTTTCACCGGCACGCCCACGTATAGGCCGTCGATGCCGTACTGGCCCTGCAGGTATGCCGCGCAGGGAAGTATCTCTTTCTTGTCGAGCAGGATGGCGTCTACCATCTGGGCAACCGCGGCCGACGGCGCGTAGTAAGCGCTGCCGGTCTTCAGCAGGGCGACGATCTCCGCCCCACCGTCGCGGGTGCGCTGGACGATCTCCTCCAGCCTGTTCGCCTCGATGAGTTCCGCAACGGGCTGCCCGCCTATCGTCGTCGAGCCGATCAACGGGACCATGGAATCGCCGTGCCCACCCAGGACATACGCGGAAACGTTTGTTACGGACACATTCAATTCCTGGGCGAGGAAGG
>CBDCPN010000012.1:0-267076 GCA_965220275.1 Dehalococcoidia bacterium
CCCCCACCAACTCCCGCCCCTCACCCAACCTGCATTCTCCCAACCCGTCGTACCCTCCATCGTCACCCCGCACCCCGATGCGGGGCCGGTACCCAAATGCCCGCCCCTACGGGGGGGTGGTTGGCCGGTGTGCGGGTGTGTGATGGGATGGGCGTTACGGGATGAAATGACGGGGGTTGCATTGGTGGAGTGAACGGTTAAGGACCCCCGGCTGGCGCTCAGGAAATCTGGCGCCACTCTCCGCCCAGCACGTCGAACCGGCGATATAACTCTTCTATTACGCCGTCGGCGAGGTCTAACCCCGAGTTGACCATCTCTATGTTTGACAGCAGATGGGCCGGGTTCGTTGTGCCCACGATGGCGGTGTCCACCTGTGGGTGCGCGAACGTGAATCCCAATGCCAGCAGGATCCGGTCTTCAGGCGCTCCCGGTACAGGCCCTTCGTTCATCATCGCGGCGACGCGAGTGCTGATGTCGTCGAAACGCAGTGTCTTGCGGGGCTGGTCCGCACCACCGCCCCAGATGCCGTTAGCGATGGGACGCTTGATGATGATCCCCATCCCGGCGTTACGGGCGTCATCCAGGAGGCCGCGTCGTGCGTTCTGGTCCACCAGGTTGAAGGTGGTCTGTAACGTGGCGAATACCCCGCTGTTCACCGCCCACGCAGCCGCTTCTTCGTCGCCGCTGTAACTTATGAACCGCGTCTTGCCTGCCGCACGCGCGTCTTCCAGCGCCCGTATCGCTTCGCCCTTTTCGAGGACGTCCAAGCTGCACGAGTGTAGTTGCACGATGTCGACGTGGTCGGTCTTCAGCCGCCGCAAACTCCGGTCGATGTTGCTGGTCAACGCCGGACCGGTCCACGCCTCACCCGGCTCGTCCCGTGCGGGGAGGCCGCACTTGGTCGCCAGGATGTACTCGTCCCGGCGGTGCGATACCGCGTCGCCGATCAACTCTTCGCTGTTGCCGTAGGCGGCCGCCGTATCGAGCAGGTTGATGCCGTTGTCGAGAGCGGTGTTCAGCACCACCGCGGCCCGTTCCTGTTCAGCCGCCGGGAGGTGCATCCCGATCTCCGCAAGGCCGATGCCCAGCCTGCTGACCTCAAGACCCGTGTTACCGAATGGGCGCGTTTCCATAGTGCTACTCCCTTAGGAGACCTTTGCGTAACTTCGTCAATCCGTCAATATCCGGGTTTCAGAGGGGTGTGGCCAGTACGAGGTCGCTTACGATTAAGTCCGTTTCACCCTCACCCCAACCCTCTCCCTCCAGGAGAGGGGGTTTTGCAAAGGTCTACTTAGCGGGTGATTTAAAAGTCCCTAGCCGATCACGATATGCCATCGCGTCGATTGCCGCGCCCCTCCCCCTCGGGCGCCCACAAGAGACGCCCCTACAAGTATTCGTCTGATAGCGAGCCTGGGGTATGTTGCGCGGGCCAGCGCACGCCAACGCCTTTTTAGACACTCTCTAAGACCCCGCGCGTGACATTATCTTCGAAGCGAACCGGTCCATGCGCCGCAAGGTGTCGTCGAGCGTGTCCGCCTGCAGGCCGATGGAGAGGTGGTCGGCGCCAGCCTCGGCCAACGCGGCAATGTCCCCGATGACCTGGTCGTCGCTGCCGGTGATCAGCCGCCTGTTCCCGTTGGTGTTTACTGCCGACCCGTCGTCGCTGTACCAGCCGGCCGAGTAAGACAACGAGACATCGTCAGGTGACCTGCCGGCATCCGACGCGTGTCTGCGGACCTTCTCCATGCCTGTCTTGACCTGCTCGATGGTCTCCATCGGGTACCGCGGGTTGTTTCCTATGGGATACCACGCGTCGGCAAGCCGGCCCGAACGTCGCAGCGCGGGCGGGCTTTCGCCGCCTATCCATATCGGCGGATGCGGCTTCTGGACGGGCTGCGGAGCGAACCTCACGTTGCTGAACGACACGAATTCGCCGTCGAACTCGGGGTCGTCGTTGGACCACAGTTCCTTGAAGGCTTTCAGATACTCGTCGCTGACCGCGCCCCGCCGGTCGAACGGCGGCGCACCCAGCGCTTCGAACTCTTCCCGCATCCATCCCACGCCGCATCCGGCAATCAGGCGTCCGCCTGACAGCACGTCGATCGACGCGAAGACCTTGGCGGTGTGGACCGGGTTGCGGTGGGGCAGCACCAGGACCGTCGTGAGCAGCCTGATCCTGGACGTCGCCGCCGCCAGATAGGCAACGACGGTCAGTTGCTCGAGGCATTCGCCCGGGTCGGCGCCTGCAAATTCACCCGTCAGGCTGTATGGGTAGCGCGACCGGATGTCCTTCGGGATGATGATGTGGTCGCTCACGCCAACGAAGTCGAACCCCATCTCCTCGCCGTGCCGGGCGAGCGCTACAAGGGAGTCGGCTGTGGCAAGGGGACCACGGGTGGGAACACCGAAACCGTATTTCATTTTTTTGGCTTTCACAGCGTGGTTCTCAATCGACCGGCGCCGATGGGTGACGGCGGGACCCGGCCTGCCGTGCGCGCCGCGATTTCGGCCATCACACAGCACGCCGTCACCCGGACAGCAGCCGGTCGGTTTTGGCGGCCATGATGAAGTCGTTGCGGTGGATGTTGCGAATCTTGTGTGTCCACCAGGCAACTCCGACCCTGCCCCACTCTGTCACGATCCGGGGGTGGTGGCCGTCCTCTTCGGCGATCTCACCGACCTGCGTGCTGAAGTCCAACGCCTCGCGGAAGTTCGAAAACCGGAACGAACGCGTCAGTTTCGGGATGCCGTCTTCCTCTATCAGATCCCAGTCGGGGATCTGCGGGCTCAACTCTTCGATGTCAGCCGCGGTGGCCGGCGGCGAGTCCCGCCGGCACGCAACGCATTTTTCTGAGACCAGGCCGGCCATTGGCGCTTCTCCCCTCCCAGGTGACCCCTTATTCCGTCGGGCCCAGCTTTCCCATCGCTTCGAGAATCCGGCCAGGGTGCATCGGCGCGACCGTGAATCGGTGTCCGGTCGCGTCGTACAGGGCGTTTGCTATCGCCCCGACGGGCGGCGCGATCGGCACTTCGCCAACGCCGCGCACTCCGTACGGGTGAATGGGGTTCCCGACCTCGACCAGTATGGCGTCGATCGGCGGCAGGTCCAGGCTGGTCGGCATGCGGTAATCGAGGAAGCTGCTGTTCTTCATCACCCCGTCGTCGTCCAGCACGTACTCTTCATTGAGCGCCCATCCGATTCCCTGCACGGCGCCTCCCTACATCTGGCCTTCCACGTACGAGGGATGGATCGCCTTGCCCACATCCTGTACAGCCGTGAAGCGGACCACGTCGGTCTTGCCGGTGTCGGGGTCCACCTCCACGTCGACGATGTGCGTGGCGAACGCTCCTCCGGCCTCGCTAACGTCAACCGAGGCGGCCGCGGTGACCGGCCCGCCGGTCCCCTGGAGTTGGCCTGTCAGTTCCTTGAAGCTCATTCGCAGTTCGGGGTCGGAAATCGAACTGTAGATGCCGCACATGTGCTGGATATCGCTCTCGTCGATCTCCCACAGCATCGCCGCCCGCCGCTTCATTTCGGCGACCACCATTTGCGCGGCCTCGTAGGCGGCGAACCCGGTGGCGTAGCAGGTGCGGCTGCCGCCGGTGCTGTCCGTGTAGCCGATGCTGTCCGTGTTCACCACCGTCGGAATCATCGCCTCGGCGGGTATGCCCAGCACCTCGGCTGCCTGCATGGCGATGGCCGCCCGCGTACCGCCGATGTCCACCGAGCCCTCTGTAAGCGCCACCGTGCCGTCGTAGTTGACGGCCAGGTCCACACTGGAACGGCGCCCGGCGTTGCGCCAGAAGCCTGTGGCGACGCCTCGCCCCTTCAGCTTGCCGTTGCTGCCGTTGCCGACCGGCGAGTTCCAGTGGTCAGTCGTGCGCGCCTTTTCGAGCACTTCCTTCGTGCCGATCGGCCCCCATAGCGGCCCGTCTGCCCGGCGGCCGCCCTCGTGGGAGGCGTTGAGCAGCCGGAACTCGAACGGGTCCATGCCGATCTTTTCGCAAATCTCGTCGACCACCATCTCCACGCCGTAGGCGACGTGCGTCGATCCGGGCGCCCGGTACGCGGAAGTCCTGCACTTCGTGGTCATCACTGCGTACCCGTCCAGCAGCATGTTGGGAATGTCATACGCCGCGAAGCAGCACACCATGCCGGCCTGTACGGGCGAGCCGGGGTAGGCGCCTGCGTCGTAGCGCAGGTCCGCCTGGGCGGCGCGAATCCGTCCGCTGCCGTCCACTCCGATTTTTATCTTCACGATTGCCGCCGCCGCCGGGCCGGTAGCCTCGAATACGGACTTGCGGTCCATGTACATCTTTACCGGCCGACCGCACTTCTTCGAGAGGATGGCCGCCAGCGGCTCGAGGTAGACCGACAGCTTTGCGCCGAATCCGCCGCCGATCTCCAGGGGCTCTACGACCACGTCCGATTCCGAGAGTCCCAGGATGCTGGCAGTGCTGTCCCGCACGCCGAAGATGCCCTGCGTGCTCGTCCAGACCGTCACGCGGCCGTGCTCGTCCCAGCGCGCCGTCCCCGAGTGCGGTTCGATGTAGCCCTGGTGCACGGTGGCGAGTTCCACCTCCCGCTCGACCACGGTCTCCGACTCCTCGAACCCCTTTTCGGTGTCGCCCATCACGTAGCGCAGGTGGGTGCACACATTCGTGTTGGCGACTGCCTCGCCCAGGTGGTCGCCTCGGTAGTCGGGGTGGATGATCTCGGCATCCGGGCTCATCGCCTCCTTGATGTCGAGGATGGGCCGCAACTTCTCGTATTCGACCTCGATCAGATCGGCCGCTTCCTGCGCCAGGTTGAGACTCGTGGCCGCGACCGCCGCCACCGGGTGCCCCCGGTAGACCACCTTCCCGCTGGCCATTACCCGGTCGGCGTCCGGGCCTGTGCCGGGCACGTCGGCGCCGGTCATCACCGCCATCACGCCGGGCGCCTCTTCCGCCTTCGACGTGTCGATGCTCACGATGCGCGCGTGCGAAAACGGACTGCGCAGCACCGCGCCGTAGACGAGGCCGGCAAGGTGTATGTCGGCGCCGTAGACCGCGCGGCCAGTGACCTTGTCGAGGCCGTCGTGCCTTATCGGCCGCGTGCCGATAACGGCGTACTCGGAGGCGGGATGTTCGGAAATAACCATGCTGGAGAAACCCTGGAATAAAGAAAACCAAACGTCGTTCGGGCCGCGTGCGCAGCGACCGGCTCAAAGTGTATCGCGAGATTGCTCGGCGGGGGCACCATCGCCGCCATCTTCAGTCGATGGTGCCCAAGAGAACCTTCAGGCGTTCGAACCGCCAGTCGTCAGACGACCGGTTTCGTTGGCACCAATTAAGAAAATCCCGCCCTAGCTAGCGGGCAGCCGAGCGAGTGGGAGTTGGTAACCGTGGCGACGAATGTCAGGCTACGGCCGTTACGTGTCTTCGCAGCGTTTTCAAACTTGGATTGGAGGGTGCACGGCCTTGGAGCCTTGCATTAAATTAGGTCCACTCATGAGTGTGCAACGCCCAATTTTGGCTGGCCATGGTGGGCCGAGTTACGATACAAAAATCTCGTTTGGGAGTCTTTATTGCACGAGGGCCTCCCCTGCGCGGAATCCCCGCTGAATATATTGGAGGCAACATGGCAACCGACGGATTTTCTGCAGAGATAGCCGAAGAACTCAAATGGTACGTGTATCGGCTGATTGACCCGCGAAACGGGGAGACCTTCTACGTCGGCAAAGGGAAAGGCAATCGGGTCTTTGAACACGCCAAGGGAATGATTGGAGACCCCGACTCGCACACTGCCGACCCAAAAAAGCAGCGTATTCACCAGATACAAGCGGCAGGTCTCGACGTTGGCCACGTAATTCACCGCCACGGCATTTCCGCCTCTGCAACCGCATACGAAGTCGAAGCTGCACTTATCGACGCCTATCCCGGGCTTCTCAACAAAGCCGCCGGGCACCATTCGAAGGACAAAGGCAGCCGCCACGTTTCGGAGATCATCGCAGAATACGAAGCCGAGGAATTCACTGTCGAAGAGCCTTTAATACTGATATCGATTGGCATTTACGGTAGGGATGTTGGCATTTACGAAGCAGTCCGAGGCTTTTGGAAGATCAATGTAAAAAGAGCTGAAGAACATAAGTTGGTGCTTGCTCACATCAGAGGAGTAGTAAAAGGCGCTTTTAGGCCGCGGAAGTGGTTCGCTGGCGAGGAGGAATACCACTTGGGCAGGTACGGCTTTTATGGTGAACCGGCGGAACCCCACGGGCGAGACACTTACGTAAACAAGCGGGTACCGGAGAAACATCGCAAGAAGGGCGCCGCGAATCCTGTCAGGTACTTGTATCCAGAGTAGCCTCCGGGAGGCTGTACCAACCTCAAATCGAGACGGCGTTCCCCCGGCGAATGCCGCTACAACTGCATTGCACCTTCGCCTCGACCATTAGAATTGGCGTATGAGTCAGTTCGCCCGGAATATCCGTTTTGTAGTAGTTCTGTCCGCGCTGCTGACTACCGCCGTAACCGCCTGCACATCGCCCGCCCCTGAGCCCACGCCCGACATCCAGGCGAGCGTGGAGGCAGCCGTGGCCGAGGCGATTCCAACGCCCACGCCTTCTCCAACCCCTGACATCGACGCGACTGTCGCCGCTGCCATGGCCGAAACCGCGGCGGCAGCTCCGGCCCCTACCTTCACACCCTCTCCAGCACCTGACCTTGAAGCGACTGTCCAGGCAGCGGTCACGGCCGTTGCGGCAGCCAACCCAACGTCGACACCCACCATGACGCCCACACCCACGCCGTCCGCCACGCAGGTGCCGGGGCCAACACCCACAATATCTCCCACGCCGGTACCTCCCCCAACTCCCACACCCGCGGCTTCGCCAACCCCGGTACCAACGGTCACGCCTGCATCCACTTCAACGCCTACGCCTGCGGCAACGCCAACACCTGTGCCCACCTGGACTCCCGTTCCTACGTGGACACCGGTCCCAACATTTACTCCTGTTGCCGTTCCCACACAGGTGCAGCCAACTCCAACGCCCGCGGATTCCGTCGACCAGATGGTGGCCCGGGTAAAGCCGTCGGTTCTAAAGATCGTTACCGACACCGGCACGGGTTCGGGATTCATCTACGACGTTAGTGGCGAAACTGCCAGAGTGATTACAAATAGGCATGTCATCGAAGGCGCCACTTCAATACAGGCCGTCTACGAAGGTTCGACGTTCCAGGCGCAGACCGTCTCGAGTGATCCAAACAGGGACTTGGCCGTAGTAGAAGTCTGCTGTAGCCGGTCGTTCGTGCCTCTGGCTATAGGCGACCACGACAACGCCAAGCTGGGGACAGCGGTGTACGCCCTCGGCTATCCGTTAGGTCTGGACACCGTTCGAGTGACCGCTGGCTTGGTATCCGGTCTGGACTACTACCCGGATGTTGACGAATACCGGATACAGACTGATGCCGCAATAAATCCGGGGAACAGCGGTGGTCCGCTGGTCATGGCGAGCGGCGTAGTCGTCGGTGTCAACTCAGAGGTTTTGCGCTATACCCAGAGCGGGGTACCGGTAGAAGGCTTCGGGTTTGCGATTTCGGCCAGAACGGTAGACGCGGCCCTGCCCGATCTGGAGAGGAATCTGACGGCCGTGACCGCCCTGCCAAGCCCGACGGTTGGGCCTTCTCCGCATAGCACCCCCCTTCCTGGCGGCCAATTCCGGCAATTCCAACTCGACGACGGAGCAATGGCACACGCCGATGACGGGTTCATCAAGACCCGCCGGGTTGCCTCCGCGGTGAGGAATTTCGCCATTTTCGCCGACTTCGAGGTGCCATATTCGGCGGACGTGGGAGACTGGAACTTTGGTTTCATATTCCGTGATTCCGGTGACGGCAATGTTTCTTACGTTGCCCTGACCCAGGACGGCTCATTCGCACATCATTTGCGAGTTGATGGAGACGACAGCAACATCAAAGACGGGCATGTCGGCGCTTTGAAACTATCCGCAGGATCAATCAATTCCGTTGGGCTGATTGTCATCGAGGACCGGGGATGGCTCTTTGTCAACTCTGAATTCATATCTGATATCGATGTCAGCGGTAGCAGTCTCCAGGGGAATTTGGCGTTGGCTACCGGGATTTATTCGGATAGCGAAGTGCCAGGGTACTCGACCAATTTCAGCGAAGTCTTCGGAGAAGAGTGGGGCCTTTTGGCGGGCCCTAATGCGGGTGAATTGATCAAGGAAGACAATTTCATCGCGGGGCAGTTTGCTGGCGTGGACACGGCTTCCGCCTACGTACGGGCAGATTTCATAAGCCCGATAAACACACCATCCTGGAGTTTGGGATTCCAATTCAGGAAAGAGGGAGAAGGCGACTACCTGGTATATCTCGTAACGTCTGACGCCTGGTGGTCGGTGCAGCACGCCACAATTACAGGGGAATCCTGGTCAGTGTTAGAAGAAGGCTACAGCCCAGCCATAAACTTCAATGACCCCGTCCTGAACACACTTGAACTCTTTTTCGTTGGCAGCGTTGCGATGATGTACGTCAATGACGAATTCCTGGGTACTGCTGACATTAGTTCGATACAAATGGCCGGGGACGTGTCGGCCGCCTATGGCATTTACGCCGACGATTTGCCAAGCACCGGGAGATTCGATGGCTTCGAAGTCTGGGGATCGACGTACTGGTAACGTCGCAATTGCGGTCCTTGCGGGCATAAGTAGACGGCCGTCGGACGCCGCGGCCCGCCAGGGGCCTGAGCCGCAATTGAAGGCCTGGACCCTCCCATAGCGCCGACCCCCCGAACCTTGTAGCCTTTTCGGCACGTTTCACACCAGCAGGGCGGTGCGCTACATGAACATTCTCATCACACAGGGCAAGTCCAGCCTGGCGGCCGCGTTGGCCGATCACCTTTCGGCCAGCCACACGGTGCGATTGACGGACCTTGCCGGAGCGGGTGGAGACACCGGCGTATTTGGATGCAGCCTCGATCACGACGAAGCCACGGACGACATCGTCCGCGGAATCGACGCGATCGTCCACATCGGCTACAACGCCGTCGAATCCGGTGACCCGTCCGAACTCCTCGACTACCACACTCGCGGCACCTACAACCTGCTGACGGCGGCGGCCGAGGCCGGCGTTTCCCGGTGCATCTACCTCAGCACGCTGCGCCTGCTGGAGGACTACGAGGAGAATCTGACCGTCACAGAAAAGTGGCGTTCGTTGCCCCCGTCAGAAGACCCGCTGTTGCTGTCCTGCCACCTGGGCGAAATCGTGTGCAAGGAGTTCGCCCGCGACGGCCTGATCGACGTCGTCACGCTGCGCCTCGGATTCCCGCTCGTAGACGGTGACCGGCAGGCGGCCGTCGAATCGGGAGAGTCCGCCGCGGTCTCCCAGGACGATGTATTCACGGTAGTTGAACGATCGCTCACCGCGGACATAGCACGATGGCAGGACATCCACGTGCAGTCCCCGGTCCCGCGGCAGAGGTTCCTGATGCACGCTGCAAGTGAAGTCTTGCAATTCCCATCCGCTAGCGGCACGGAGGTCGGCGCATGAACATCCTCATCCTCGGCGGCAACGGCATGCTCGGTCCCTGGACTATCGACGCCCTGGAGGGCCGCCACAACCTGCGCGTGACCGACATCAACGACGCGCCGCCGGACTTCAAGCACGACTACGTCAAGCTGGACGCGGCTGACCTGGACGGTGTTGTCGACGCGGCCGAAGGGATGGACGTCATAGTCAACCTGTCCGTCCTGCGCCACGACCGCAAGCTGGCGTTCGACGTGAGCACGCGGGGCAACTACAACATGATGGTGGCGGCGCGAAAGCATGGCATCAGCCGCGTGGTGAATACCGGCCCCCATTTTCAGACGGTCGGGCCGCAGTACGAAGAGTGGGACTTTGGCCTCAACCCGGAGATGCCGCCCCAGCCCGGCACGCGTCTCTACGCACTGACCAAAGCGTTGGGACAGGAGATCACCCGCGTCTTTTCGGAACGGCACGGCATCCAGGTGCTCACGCTGCACTACTACAACATGATGCACTCGGACTCGCTTGCGACCGTTGCGGGCGACACGGTGCCGTTGCATGATGACCTGACCCCGTTTTCGGTGGCCTGGCCCGATGCCGGCGACGCCATCCGTTGCGCGGTCGAAGTGCCATCGTCCCGCCTCTACTCCAACTTCGAGTCCTTCTTCGTGTTCGCGGACCTGCCGCACGGCAAGTTCCGCAACGACAAGATTCGGCGCGTCCTTGGCTGGAGCCCGCGCTACCAGTTGGAAGCGCGTTGGAATAAGCCGGTGGTTGGGAGTTAAAACGCGCCCGGCGCGTGCCGCCGGACGACCTAAAGCATGCTGGAAATATCAACCGGCATGCCGGTAACCGCCGACTCCAGCATTGCCGTGATCGCCGCCGTGTTTGCTACGGAATCGTCCCGCCCGAATTCCTGCGGCGAGCCGTTGAGTATCGTGTCCGAAAACTGCTCGTAGAGGACGACGAACCGGTAGGGGCCGTCGAACTGGACCTCCTCCGGCTCCTCACCCTCGACCTCGACTATGACCGGGGCGTCCTCTTCGAACATGTGCGTCAGGGTGATCGTGCCCCGCGATCCGACCACGTAAACGCGATTGGTCCTCGTCTGTTCGAGGCTGCTCGACACCGTTCCCACGACGTTGTCCGGGAATCGGAATATCCCGACGATTGTCGAGTCGATGTCACGTTCCAGGGAGTCACGCCTCACCGCGTACACTGACAATGGCTCGGCGTCGAGGATGAACCGGATGGCGCTGAGCGGATATGAGCCCCGGTCCCACAGGCTGCCGCCGCCGAGATCGGGGTTTGCCCGGATGTTGGTGTCGACATCCTGCAAGTACGAACCGAACCTGCCGTTGACCTCCGTCACTTCGCCGATCAGCCCGTTGGCCACGCTCTCACGTACGAAGCGCATCTGCGCGTTCAGCCTGTGGGTGAACGCCTCCGCCAGTTGCACGCTGTTCGCTTCCGCGGCGTCGTGCATCTCTCGCGCTTCCTGCACGGTCATTGCGATGGGCTTTTCGCACATCACGTGCTTGCCGGCGTTTGCGGCCTTGATGGTCCATTCGTGGTGCATCGTGTTCGGCAGGGGATTGACCACGGCATCGACCTCCGGGTCCGCAATCACCTCGTCGTAGCTCCCGTAGTGCCTCGGTATCCCGAGCCTTTCAGCCTCTGCCTTCGCCTTCTCCGGGTCGCGGCTGGAAATTGCAACCACCTCGCCGTTCTTCGACTCCTGAATTGCCGGGATGTGGGCGTTGAGGCCGATGCGGGCGGTGCTGATGACGCCGAATTTGACGGTCTGGGCCATGTTGATTTGGTCCTTTGTTTATTTGATTTGGGAAGACGGGGACGGCTGGACATTAGTCTCCGCCTGCCGGAAACGGGTCGTTTTCGCTGACCAATGCCTGGGAGTCAGCGATGGACAGGCCCTTGCTGGTCTTGCCGGTCCAGAAGGTCTTGATGAACGTGATCACCGCGACTAACTCCTGGTGGCTCAACTGTTCGCCGAATGCCGGCATGCTGCTCTTGAAACCCGGGATGCTCGGGACCTCGAGGAACGAGCCGCCGTCCCTGACGATCCGATACAACAGACCGTCCCCATGATGCCACGTATGCGCGTCGCCGTTCAGCGGTGGGGCCGGCAACGTGCCGTCGTCCCGTGGAATGTGCCAGTTTGGCTGGCCCTCGCCGTTCACGCCGTGGCAGGCGGCGCAGGTTGAGGCGAATATCTCTTGCCCCGAGCGGCTGGCGGGAGTAGGAGAAACGGTGTTAGTGGGCTGCGGACCGATTTCGTCCGAAGCTGGAGAGCAGCCAAACATCGCAAGTGCGCCGACAAGCGCGATCAACGCGGCGGCGCAACCCACTCGTCGACGGATAGTCTCACCGTACACGGCGTTTCCCCGTTACCCCTATGGACCTGTCCGGAAACAGCCTGCTATGTAGTAATCTGCGCACCGCGGGAAAACAGCCCAGTCCCGTCCCACTGAGACACCAGTACTGGAGATTGTGAGTTGAGCCAATGCTAAACAGAATGTTTGGCGCCGCCACTTTGAACGCCGACACCTACGAAGAAGTCGAGAAGGACAGTAGCGCCATGATTCAGGCGCTGCTCGTGGTGATCGTCGTCGCAATTTCGACCGGAGTCGGAGGTGTATTGGACGGCGAAGGTGACCTGGGGAGGGGTCTGGCATTTGGCGCAATTCGGGGAGTGGTTTCGTGGGCTGTCTGGGCGCTTGTGGCCTGGATTGTCGGAACGACCCTATTGAAAACGGAAGACACCGAAGCTGACTGGGGCCAGCTGGCTCGCGGCACTGGATTCGCACAGACTCCGGGCCTCTTGAACATACTTGTTTTCGTTCCCACGGTCGGAGGGCTCATCGCATTGCTGACATTGCTCTGGCAGTTGGCTGGGATGGTGATCGCCGTACGGCAGAGCCTGGACTACACGTCAACCCTCCGGGCGGTTTTCGTAATCGTCATCGCGTTGATCCCGGTGTTAATCATCAACTTGATCATCTTCTCGGTGATAGGAATCTTCGAGGGATCTACGGAAGAGGCAGTCGAAGGGGCCAAGGCCTTGTTTACGATTGTCCAGACACACCTCGCGGCTGCGTAGCGCGAATCACGTCAAGCCCTATAAGGGACCGACGCGGCGCAGGCGGGTCAAATCCGCGCTGACGCGCCCTGCCTTCAGTCTCCCTGCGCGGCTGCCCTGTCGCGCAGGGCCGACTTCCATAACGAGGCCCCGGTGGTCCCAAGGACGAACGGGTTGATGACGGAGATCAGGGACCAGATCACGTTGTCGGCCTCGCTGACAGACTCGCCTTCGCCCAGCGTGAGCAACCTGAACCATACGGTAAAGAACCAGATGCCCAACGCCAGGGTCGTGTAGAACGCGGCCAGCGCGCCTATCGTCTGTCCGGCCGGCGTTTCGGGCCTCAGTCGCCGTTTGTGCCCGTAAGCCACTCCCGCCGCGATGATGATGCCCACCGCAGTGACGTAATTCATCACGCGCCACAC
Organism: Dehalococcoidia bacterium; assembly: GCA_965220275.1. Taxonomy (GTDB): domain Bacteria; phylum Chloroflexota; class Dehalococcoidia; order Lucifugimonadales; family Lucifugimonadaceae. The sequence goes on from CBDCPN010000012.1 coordinate 13,051, forward strand.
TTCGGAAGGCGAGAGCAGGTCTGCGTAGAGGCTGCTGAAGACGACCTGGAGGATGTAGAGGACCGTGTAGACGAACAACGCCGCCCCGACCACGCCCTTCACGACGGTCACAACTCTACCTCCTTACTGGTCACGCCAGGCTCCGGGAGCAATTGGTCAGTTGTTTCGCCACAGACGGTACCCGGTCAAGCCCAGGGTTATCGGCAGCAGAACATCCACGGCCGCCCAGATGACCCACGCCTGGTGGTTTCCGTCGAGGCTGTCCGTCCCGTAAGCCAGGAGCGAAAACCAGCTGTGCAGGAAGAGGACCGTGACGCCCACGGTCAAGTAGAAGGCGGCGTTGATCTCCACGTACCGGCGGGAAACCGGCAGGTTCGGGTCTCGGCCTCCCTCAGTCCACTTCCGGGCGGAGTTGACGATCAACGCTACCGCGAGGCCTATAGCCATCAGGACGTCCAGCACTTGCCAGACGAGGACCACGTCGATCGCATCGTTGAGAAGCGGGTTGATTACGAAGAACCCCCCGACCGCGGCGGCGAGCCACATCATGTATTGAGCAGCCGCTTGCTTGAGTAATTTCATAACGACTCCGTTCGTGCTGGATTCGCTGGGCCTCACGCGCCTGGAGGGCTGGGCACAGGGCAATTGGGGAAAGGGCGAATTCTGTCGCTGAGTTGACCACTCCACCTCCCAATTGGTGACCGGCCGGGGACTCGAACCCCGAACCTAGTGATTAAGAGTCACTTGCTCTGCCAATTGAGCTAGCCGGCCACCACTAATTCAAGCGGAGGCCCGGCAAGGTGTCAACGCCGCGGGCCGCGGCATTAAACCCCCTGTGCTAATCGGGTGCGGTGGTCTTTTGCTAAGACTCCTGCGACTGACCGCCCACGTGCCAGTCTGACCGCTTCGTGTCCGAGAAGATCACGACTGTTGCTTCCATGGGCACTTCGGCCACTCGCGAAATCGTCTCGGCAATGCCCTTCGCGATGTCGTCTTTTTGCTGCTGCGTGCGTCCCTCGTACAGTTGAACGTTTACTACCGGCAAGACCAGCTCCTTGATTCCGATTCAGTTGTACGGCGTCACCTTTTGCACTTGCGGAGAGCCCGGCGCGCCTGTACCGCCATGCGGCGGGTAACGGGGATTATAGGCAGTTGACAGCAGGAATCACGAGAGTGGGTGTGTCAACCGCACGTTAAAGCCTAATACGGTCGCTGCGGCCGGGCCGCGCAACTGGGCCAAACGTATAATCGAAAGTATGTTAGACACCCCCACCGGCACACCCGGCAAGACGGGCGAATTCGATCTCATCGGGCGGCTTCACAAGCTGTTGTCTGAACAGCGACTGAACGACTCGCGACGTGACCCGCTTATCGGAATTGGCGACGACTGTGCAGCGGTGCGCCGCGCCGGAGACGTTGGGTTGCTCACGTCGGACGCCATGGTCGACGGCGTGCACTTCAAGTCAGGCGAAATCGACTGGTCCGACCTCGGCTGGAAAGCGATCGTGAGCAACCAGAGCGACATCGCGGCCATGGGAGGCACACCGGAGCACGCCCTGATCACGCTGGGGTGCCCGGCAGATGTCTCGACGTCGCAAATCGAGGCTGTTTACCGGGGGATGGCGGCGGCGGCGAACGAGTTCGGCGGCGAGATAGTCGGCGGGGACACCGTACGTTCTGCAGTGCTTTTTATTTCAGTCGCCCTGTATGGAGCAGCCGAATTGCGCGCATCGGGAGAGCCGGCGTTGCTCAGGCGAGACAGTGCGAAGGTGGGTGACCTTGTAGCGGTTACCGGCCCGGTCGGCGGTTCGGCAGGAGGGTTGAGGGCGTTAATGGAAGGCCGAAACTCACAAGACGCAGATTTCCTCAAGCACATCCATTTCAGGCCGCGTCCGAGGATGGAAACGGGCAGGGCGCTGGTCGCAGCCGGTTTCGAATGCGGGATCGACTTGAGCGACGGCCTTTTGTCGGACCTCGCGCATATATGCGAATCCAGCAGCGTCGGAGCCGAAATCGAAACGCGCAAGGTCCCGGTGCCGGACGAGTTGAAGAATGAGTACCCGGAGGACTGCCTCGACCTGGCGTTAAGCGGAGGGGAAGACTACGAACTGGCCGTCGTGGCGCCCCGGCGAGTATTTGAGCGAATGGACAAAGCCCTGGCGAGCAAACTCCACGTGATCGGCAAGATCACGGAACGGCCGCAGGAATCTGAACGGCCGGTGGTCGCGAGGGCCGCGGACGGGTCGATATTCCCGGTCGCCAGGTACGGGTGGGACCACTTTGGCGGGTGACGCGCAAACTCATCGACCGGCTATGACTGCCGCCAGGGTGGTCGTCAGTTCTTCGGAGCAGACTACGCGGACACTGGGTCGGGCCATCGGCGAGTCCCTCCGGCCCGGCGACGTGGTTTTTCTGACCGGAGAACTGGGCGCGGGCAAGACCTGCATGGTGCACGGCATGGCGGCGGGCGTAGGCAGCACGACTCCGGCGCGCAGCCCTACGTTCGTGCTGGTTAATGAATACCAGGGGCGTCTCAAGCTCTCGCACGCAGACCTCTACCGCATCGAAAACCCGGCGGAGGTCCGTGAACTGGCGCTCGATGAGTCGCTGAACGGCGGCGCGCTCGTCGTCGAATGGCCCGAAAGGGCGGCCGGTGAACTACCTGAAGACCGGCTGTTATTGCAAATAGACGTGGACCCGGCAACGGAAATCCGCACGATCGTAATCACCCCATTCGGACGACGCGCATCGCGCCTCGGCGTCCGCGCATCCGCTGCGTTTGACATCCTGGAAGCCGCGTTGCCGTGACTCCTGGACCAGCCATGCTCCTATTGGCGGTCGATACGTCAACGCGTTTCGCCGGAGTCGGAATCGATGATGGAAGCGGTGCCGTCCTCTGCCGTTCCTGGAGGTCAAACCAGAACCACGGCGCCGAGCTCATGCCGGCCATCGTGTCCATGCTCGAAGAGTCGGGGCATACGCCGGACGACATCACCCACATAGCGGTAGCGAACGGTCCCGGGGGCTTCAGCGCGCTGCGGGTGGGAATAGGCGTCGTTTTCGGCCTGGCCACTCCGCGAGACCTTCCCATCGCCGCCATTTCAACACATGGCATCGAGGTAGCGCCCTACATCGAAAGAGCAGGGCGGGACACATCGCTCTACTCCCTGCTGCCCGCCGGCCGGGGCGAAGTCGCCTGGGCCCGGTACGTGGACGGCCGGCAAGTTGATTCGGGCCTTGCGCCGCCGGAAAGGCTCGCTGCAGACGTGTCCCCGGACTCGCTGTTCTGCGGCGAGGCGGCGTTAACGCTGGCCGTCGAGGTGGAGCGGGAGCGGCTGCTGACGGACGGACCGCCGACGCGCGATCCTGCGGCGCTTCTTGCCCTGGGACGAGAGCGGTTCGCCCAGGGAGCCCGCGGAATCGGGCAGCCGATTCGCCCGCAATACGTGCGCGAACCCAGTATTACGCCGCCCAGGCCGCCAAAATAGGAATGTCACAAGGACGACAAGAGGAGAACGGAATCACATGGAACGAACGTTGGTGCTCGTGAAACCTGACGGAGTACAACGAGGACTCATTGGCGAGGTAATCTCTCGCTTCGAGGGAACGGGCCTCAAGGTCACAGGGCTCAAACTCTTACACATCTCAAACGACCTGGCTGGCCGCCACTACGCCGAGCACGAAGGCAAGCCCTTCTACGAAGGCCTGATCTCGTTCATAACCTCGTCGCCCTCGGTCGCCATGGTGCTGGAGGGGTCCAACGCCGTGTCGAACGTCCGCAAGTTGATGGGCGTCACCGATCCATCCGAGTCACAGCCCGGCACTATCCGCGGCGACTTTGGCCTGGACCTGGGCCGAAACATCGTTCACGGCTCGGCCAACCTGGACGACGCAGCGCGCGAGGTGCCGCTGTTCTTCGATGAATCGGAGATTGCGTCTTACGACCGCGCGGTCGATCCCTGGATTTACGAGTAGGGCGCCGGCGCCCTGAGCCGTTACTGGACGCGGACTATTTCCGGGGCGCGGCCCCAGAGCCTTTCCAGGCCGTATTTCGCTCGCACTGCGCGTGTGAACAGGTGGACGATGAATCCTCCGAAGTCGAGGAGGATCCAGCCGCCCTTGCCGGTGCCTTCCCGCCCGATCAGGCGGACGCCCATTGAGCGCAATTTACGTCGTATGTCCTCGGCGACGTTCTCGATGTGCCGGTCCGTTTCGCCGCTGGCTATGACGAAAAAGTCGGTGAAGTCCGTGGCTTCGCGCAGGTCGAGCAGGACAACGTCCGAGGCGAGTTTCTCGGACGCCTCGTCGAGAGCAATGCGGGCGAAGTCTTCCGTCCGGAGGTTTTCGAACGTGGTCTGGGACATTGCGTGAATTATAAGCGCGGCTTCCGGCCCACCTGTGTGCGGACCTGTCGTGCTGGTAAGCGAACGCAGCGGCAAAGATGAGAGCCGGTGATGCTAGGCTTGAGTGTATGAACGCAGTCCCAACTACCAGGCCGAAGGCCGTCGTGGCCATGAGCGGCGGAGTTGACTCATCCGTCGCCGCGTTGCTCCTTGCTCGGCAGGGGTACGAGGTCGTCGGCGTCACGATGCGGTTATTCGAAGCCCCATTCGAGGGGGCCGGGCGGCTCAGCCGCTCCTGCTGCTCGCTCGAAGACGTGCAGGACGCCCGCGCCGTGTGCCGGATCATCGGCGCGCGGCATTACTACATGAACTTCGAGAAGGAGTTCCGGAAGCACGTAATCGACTACTTCGTGTCCGAGTACGAACGCGGCCGCACGCCGTTCCCGTGCCTGGCCTGCAACGACCGGCTGAAGTTCAACTTCCTGATGAATCGCGCCGTGGCGCTGGGCGCAGACTTTGTCGCCACCGGCCACTACGCCCAGGTGCGCGAGTATGCGGGTTCGTTTCGCGTCGAAAAGGGCGCGGACAGTACGAAGGACCAGTCGTACGTGCTTTACACCCTTACACAGGGCCAACTATCCCGGCTGCTTTTGCCCACCGGCGGGCACACCAAGGACCAGATTCGGCAAATGGCCGCCGACGCCAATCTTCCCGTCGCCGACAAGCCAGACAGCCAGGACATCTGCTTCATCCCGGCAGGCAATTACAAGGAATTCGTCGAGCCACGCCTCGAGTCGAAGTCTCCAGGCAACGTGGTTGATAGGCAGGGCAGGGTGCTGGGCAGGCACGAAGGCGTCCACAAGTTCACCGTCGGCCAACGCCGCGGCTTGCCCCTGAACGGCGGGTCCAAGAGGCCGCTCTTCGTGACCGGTATCGACGCCGCAACCAGCACTGTAACGGTCGGCCCGGCAGAGGAGCTGGCGCAGACAGAACTGACGGCCTCCGGCGTGAACTGGATTTCGGGGCACAGGCCGTCTGCGCCGGTCATTGTGACGGCGTCGGTCCGGTATCGCGGCCGCGAACAATACGCCCTCGTCACGCCGCTTTCTGACGACCGCGCCGTGATCGAGTTCGGCGAGCCACAACGGGCGGTCACGCCGGGCCAGGCGGTGGTCTTCTATGACGGCGTCGAGGTCCTGGGCGGCGGGATCATCGAACACGCCGGCAGGCCGGTAAACGACGACCGCGTGACTGCGGCTGCCGGGGCAGTTTGACGGGTCGGGGGACAGCAATGGACTTTCGCGACGTGGTCCGAAGCGGGCTGGACGAATATCTCGGTGACCTGGAGAGAGCGCTCGACGGCCTGACGCCGGTTGAGTTGGCTTGGCGGCCGGGGCCATCGTCCAACAACATCACGTGGCAGGTGTGGCACATGGCGCGGGTGGAAGACAGGTGGGTCAACTCCTACCTCCGCCAGTCGACCGAGGTCTGGATCGACGACGATTGGTACTCGAAGTTCGGTCTGCAACCGGAAGACCACGGCGCCGGCCATACGGCGGAAGACGCGGCGGCGTTGCCCGAGATTCCCATGGCCGACCTCATGGCCTACTACGCCGAGGTGCGCAAGTCCACAAACGCCTATGTCGATGGTCTGACCGAAGACGATCTGGGAAAGACCTTCAGTCACCCGAGACGTAACCCCGGGCCAACCGTCAACTGGGTGCTGGCGCACCTGCTGGTCGAGGAAGCCCAGCACCTCGGCCAAATCGCGTTCATTCGCGGCATGCTGAGGGGCCTGGGGAACTAGCTTCTCCCCATACGGCACTAGACCGGCCGGCCGGTCCTGCTGTTCGTTCAAAACGCCCGGCGTCCTGCCGCGGTATGCTTCAGCCCGCGCGGCGGACTTGCGACCCGGCTCCGCCGCGCAGAACGGATTTCTTAGTGACGTTCGATGTAGTTGAACGGCAATACCCCGACGCCGCCCATGAACGCAAGCTGCGTGACCTCGGTTTCCGGTTGGTGGCCGGAATGGACGAGGTCGGCCGAGGCCCGCTTGCCGGACCCGTTACAGCCGCTGCGGTGGTTACGCCGGAGGAGATTCCGGGTACATGGTTCGGGCTCGTACGCGACAGCAAGCAGATGACTCCCGAGAGAAGGGAGGTTGCGTGCGAGCAGATCAGACTCCACGCGCGTGCCGTCGGCGTCGGGTCCGGTTCGCCTTCGGAGGTCGACTCATTGGGCATAGTCGGAGCCACCCGACTCGCCATGACCCGGGCGCTCGAAAACCTCGGCGTGACGCCCGACCACCTGCTGATCGACGCTCTGACACTGCCTGCCGTGAACGTGCCGCAGACGTCCATCGTGAAGGGTGACGCAATTTCGATCAGCATCGCGGCCGCGTCCATCGTCGCCAAGGTGACGCGTGACCGGCTGATGGCGGAGTCGTACGAGCAGCGCCACCCGGGTTATGGGTTCGCGCGCAACAAGGGTTACGGTACGGCTGAACACATGGCGGCGCTGCAGGAACTCGGGCCTTGTCCCATCCACCGGCAATCATTTGCGCCGGTGCGCGCGGCCGCATTTCTGAGGCCGGCGCTCTGATGGGGACCCTACGACTCCCTTCCGGCACGGGTCGCGCCGGTGAGGCGGCTGCCGCTGCCCACCTGCGACGTTCGGACTACAAAATCCTCGAACGCAACTACCGGGTCAGGGAAGGCGAGATCGACATCGTGGCGGAACACTCAGGGGACCTGGTGTTCGTCGAAGTGAAGGCGAGGCGCTCCGGCGCTTTCGGCAAGCCTGAGGAGTCCCTGACCGAGGAAAAGGCCTCGAGGCTCGTCGCCGCCGCACAGGCGTACATGGCCGATAAGGGTCGGGAACACTCCGATTGGCGGATCGACCTCGTAGCGGTCGAATTGGACCGGTCCGGGCGCGCCGAACGCGTCGATGTCATCAGGGACGCGGTAACCGGCTGACTCGCCTGTCGGCCGCATTCCTCCGGCGCCGGGCAACTCATCTCCCGGTGCTAAACTTCGGTTCCTGATCTGAGCGGTCCCCCAGATGCCCGCGTTCAGCGAAACGAAGAAACATTCTCCATTGTGACTCCCCCACAACGCAAGGCGTACGTAGACGCCCTGGCCGAGGCCATTCACCGGAACCTGAGGTTCCTCGAGGTCGTCGCCACATCACCGATCGGCCTCACGACCGACCTCCTGTCATTGCGCGAGGCGATGCCTGTGGACGCCGCGTCGGAAGAACGGGACCGGCAGGCCTTCCGCGACCTAACCGGCAGGGGAGCGGACCCTCGACCGCTCGGCATGCGGGCGCAGGATGCCACGCAGAAGGCCATCGAGTTGTTGAACGGCGTCGCTCCGGACGGCGAGAATCCCCTGCCGCCGGAATGGCTGGAACGGGCGGACAAGGTCCTGCGTCGGGTTGCCGACCGACTGGAATCGGACATGCGAAGGGCCGCGGCCTCCGGCCTGGATGGCGTGTACGTCATCGTGGACCCGGATCACACGAACAGGCGGTCGACGGTGGAAGTCGCCGGGGCGGCGTTATCCGGGGGCGCAATAGCTATCCAGTTGCGTCGCAAGGGAGGCCCGGGTAAAGAGGTCCTGGAAGAGGCCCGCAGAATCAGGGAGATGTGCGCAGAGAAGGGCGCGCTGTTCATCGTGAACGACTACGCTGATGTTGCCCGGATAGTTGACGCTGATGGGCTGCACGTGGGCCAGGGTGATCTGCCGGTGACGGCGGCGCGACAGGTCCTGGCCCCTCACCAAATCGTCGGCACCTCCAACGCGCTCCTGCAGGAAGCGTTGGATTCCGAAGCCGAGACCGCCGATTACATCGCCGTGGGTTCGATTTTTCCGACCACGACCAAGTCCGATACCCGACCCGCCGGTCTGGAGACGTTGGCCGAAGTGAAGAGGTCGGTCGGAGTACCGGTTGTGGCTATAGGCGGCATCAACCACGACAACGCCGGAAGCGTCGCGGCCGCCGGCGCAGATGCGATCTGCGTGGCCACGGCCGTCACGACGGCTGACGATCCCGAACGCGCTACCCAAACGCTCACAAGCGCGTTTTCTGCGGCCTGAAGACCGGCATGCGCGGTAAGGAACAACTCGTCGAAACGCTCCAGCGAATCGGAATGGAAGCTATCGCCGCGCTGGAGAAATCGCACCAATTGCGGGAGGCGGACCTGACCAATTCCCGCAAGGCCATCCAGCTCTCGTCACGTGCGATTCGCGCCGCCCATCGCGGGGAGTTCGAAGCCGCACGAGAGTTGGCCGATGCTGCACGGAATACCCTGTCCAGCAGGGGCGCAAAGTCCAACGCCGCGGCCTCCGGCGGAATCAGGTTCGACGGCGAAAAGGAAGCAGTCGAGGCGGCTCTTGCGATCGCGTTGCTCGACGGCCAGCCGATTCCCGTGCCTGCTGACCTGGGCGTGGGGTATCCGGCATGGCTCAACGGACTAGCTGAGGCGGCAAGTGAACTGCGCCGCGCCGCCCTCGACGCCATCCGGCAAGGCGACGCCGCAAGGGCCGATGAACTGCTGGGGATCATGGACGAGTCACTGAGCATTCTCGGCACCATAGATTTCCCCGAAGGCGTGACAGGCGGGTTGAGGCGCCGGACCGACCAGCTTAGAGGCGTCGTGGAGCGGACCCGCGGCGATGTCACCCACGCCCTCCGGCAGTCGGCCCTCGAGGACCGCATGTCCTCCCTGGAGTCACGCCTCCGAGAGCGGCGCTAACCTCCTCCCAGACTGTATCGGCGCCAGGCGCCAATCCACTTGGGAGAATCCGAGCAGTCCCTGCAATCGACCAGGCGCGTGGTAGGGAAACACCAGGAGCGGACGTCTGACCACGTTCTTTGATTGACCGTAAGGCGTTCGGCTGCTAGTTTCCGATATCGGCCCATGTCCGAAACCGCCAATGGCGACTTTCCAGGCATGGTCTGACTGATCGACAACATGAGAAGACCTTCCTTACGGGGAAGGATTTCCGCTAAGGAATCATCTGGATGGGTTCAATCGCTCTTGGACTTATATCGGGCGGCGTGGCCCTCGTGACCGCCGCATTTCTGGCCTGGCTGGTCCTCCGAAACGACGAGGGAAACGAAACGGTTCGCGAGATTGCCGAACTGATACGCGAAGGCTCATCGGCCTTCTTGCGTCGTGAGTACACGATCCTGGCGGTCTTCGTCGTGGCGATATTCGTCGTGCTCACGCTGTTCATCGACCTGAACGTTCTAAACGAGTCGAAGATCAAAGAGATCAATTCGATGGGCCGCGTGGACCAACAAGGGCCGTGGACGGCGCTTTCTTACCTGGCCGGCGCCGTCGGTTCCGCGCTGGCGGGCTTCATCGGCATGAACATTGCCGTCCGGGGAAATTCCAGGACGGCCACCGCCGCGCAGAGGGGTCTGAACCCGGCATTGCGCATCGCGTTTAACTCCGGCGCGGTCATGGGCATGACGGTGGTGGGGATCGGGTTGATCGGAGTTACGGCGCTTTGGTGGATATTCCAGAACCCCAACGTGGTCGCCGGATTCGCTTTCGGCGCATCGTCCATCGCCCTGTTTGCCAGGGTGGGCGGCGGAATCTACACGAAGGCCGCCGACGTCGGCGCCGACCTCGTTGGAAAGGTCGAAGCGGGCCTGCCGGAAGACGACCCGCGCAATCCCGCCGTCATTGCCGACAACGTGGGGGACAACGTGGGGGACGTGGCCGGCATGGGCGCAGACCTGTTCGAGTCATACGTTGGTTCGATCATCGCTTCGCTGGCCCTCGCAACCACCGTCGGTATCGCAGGAGTGGTCGGGTCGCAGGCGACCGAGTTCAACGCCTCCCTGGCCGTTTTGCCGATCGCGATTGCCGGGGCCGGGATCATCGCGTCAGTCCTCGCCGCCGCCGTAGTGCGCACGCCGCCAACGGCCACGATGGGCCGGCTCTTGTGGCAATTGCGCATTGCCATCTTTGGAGCGGGCGCTCTCGGCCTGGTCGGCGTGGCCGTGCTGGTCGGCGTGCTCGATTTCCCGGCCGGCGTGGAGCCATGGAAATTATTTGGAGTGGTCGTGGCCGGTCTCGTTGTCGGGCAGATAATCGGGACCGCAACCGAGTGGTTTACATCGTATGAATACCGCTGGGTAAAGAACATCGCGAAACAGTCCGAGACGGGACACCCATCTACGATCATTGCCGGCATAGCGGTCGGCATGTACAGCACGGTAATTCCTGCTGTGGCAATCGTCATTGGCATTTACATCGCCAATGAACTTGCCGGACTCTACGGAATCGGTCTGGCGGCGGTCGGGATGCTCTCGACGTTGGGCATTACGCTGGCGACAGACGCGTACGGGCCTGTGGCGGACAACGCCGGCGGCATCGCCGAACAGGCGCATCTACCGCCCGAAGTACGTGAACGCACGGACGCCCTGGATGCGCTCGGTAACACCACGGCCGCAACAGGCAAGGGCTTCGCCATCGGGTCGGCCGTGCTGACCGCGTTGGCCCTGATGGCCGCCTACGGCCAGGTGACCGGTGTAGCGGTGTTCAACCTGGTGGACGCGAATGTTCTCACCGGCGCGGTGATTGGCGGCCTTCTGCCGTTCCTGTTTTCAGGCCTGACCATGGAAGCCGTGGGCAACGCGGCGGGTTCGATGATCGAGGAGGTCCGCAGGCAGTTCCGGGAGATTCCGGGGTTGCGCGAAGGGGCCGAGGGCGTCAAGCCGGACGCTGCCAGGGCGGTGGACATAAGCACCCGCGGCGCGCTTCGCGCCATGGTGCTGCCCGGGCTGACCGCGATCGTTGCGCCGATAGTCGTCGGAGCGGTGATGGGCGCTGAGGCCCTGGGCGGTCTGCTGGCGGGATCCATCGTTTCGGGCTTCCTGCTAGCCATATTCATGGCGAACGCCGGCGGCGCGTGGGACAACGCGAAGAAGTACGTAGAGTTGGGTCACCACGGAGGAAAGGGCTCAGACACGCACGCTGCCGCGGTGACCGGCGACACGGTCGGCGACCCCTTCAAGGACACATCGGGGCCGGCGATCAACATCCTGCTGAAATTGATGGCGGTCGTATCCGTGATCTTCGGCCCGCTGTTTATCTAATATCTGGGTTCGAATAGCGGTCCGAAAGAGTGGCGGACCGTGTACTGGGTGGCGTCCCTCGTCGCGCCGTAGTGCGGAGAGGGACGTTTAACGGTGGGAGGCCGGATGTCCGCGGGCCGCGCAACGGATGCGCTGTTTACAGACTTCTATGAGTTGACCATGGCGCAGGCGTACTGGCGTTCAGGCGTCACCGGCCATGCGTCGTTTTCTCTGTTCTTCCGCCGTTCGCCTCCGGACCGCGGTTACCTAGTCTTCGCCGGCCTCGAGACCATCCTCGATTACCTGGAGGAGTTCAGGTTCAGCGGCGACGACCTGGATTTCCTGGACTCGCTTGGACAGTTCGAAGCGGCCTTCCTCGACTACCTGTCCGATCTGGAATTCACGGGCCATGTGCGCGCAATGCGCGAGGGCACGCTCTGCTTTCCGAATGAACCGGTGATAGAGGTGAGCGCGCCGGTGATCGAGGCGCAGATAATCGAAACGTTCTTGCTCAACCAGGCCACGTTTCAGACGAACGTCGCCTCGAAAGCAGCCCGGGTGGTCCAGGCCGCTGGCGGCCGTACGGTTTTCGACTTTGGGGCACGGCGCGCCCACGGGACGGATGCGGCAATGCTGCTCGCAAGGTCGGCCTACCTCGCGGGGGCCGTGGGCACAAGCAACGTCAAGGCGGCCGCCAAATACGCTATCGCCCCCGTCGGGACTATGGCCCACTCGTTCGTGATGGCCTTCGAACACGAGGCCGACTCGTTCAGGGCCTACGCCGGGACATTCCCGGATTCGTCAACGTTCCTGGTCGACACCTATGATCCCGTGGCCGGGCTGCGCAACGCCGTAGAGGTCGGAAGAGAAATGGCCGCCCGCGGGCAGCGCCTCGTCGGGGTCAGGCTCGACAGCGGCGACCTGGGTGAACTTGCTAGGGTCGCTAGGTCCATGTTGGACAAGGCCGGACTTGTCGAAACGCTGGTCGTGGTCAGTGGTGGTCTCGACGAATTCGAGGTCGAGTCCCTGGCGCAGGCCGGCGCGCCCATAGACGGCTTCGGCATCGGTACCAAGCTCGGCGTGTCTGCCGACGCGCCATACCTTGACTCGGCATACAAGCTGGTCGAGTACCTCAGCCGGCCGGTGCTGAAACTGAGCGCAGACAAGCAGACTTTGCCCGGCTGCAAGCAAGTCTTCAGGATCATGGGCGAAGACGGGACCTATACCGGGGATGTCATAGCCAGGCTTGAAGAGGGACCGCCGTGCGACAGATCGATTCCCTTGTTGGAACCTGTTGTGGCTGACGGCAGGCGGACAAAGCCATCCCCGTCACTTGTCGATCTACGAAGTGACTTCGTTCGCTCAGTCCGACACCTGCCCGGGCGTTACATGCGCCTCAGGGGCTCGGACACCTACCCGGTGGAGGTAAGCGACGGCCTGAACTCACTCCAGTCGGAGGTCGAACACGAACTGCGGGAACGGGAACTGGGCGAAAGCTGACCGGGGACTGGCTGGAACGCGGTCACGGATTTCTCAGTCGGGGCTGCTGATGACGTCCTGCATGGTCGTCATTCTTGCCCCTGCATCCCGCATCCGCTTTAGGGCGGCCTCGCCGTCGCCGGGGTTCGCGTCCACTGCGGCAATGGCATCGGTCAGCACGTAGGTCTCGAACCCGAATGCGCATGCGTCCAGGGCCGTATTCAATACGCAGTAGTCCGTGGCCAAGCCGCACACGAAGACGCGCCTGACATTCAGCCGCCGGAGTTGTTCTTCGAGGCCGGTCCCCTGGAATCCCGAATATGCGTCTTCTCGGAGATCAGTCCCTTTGCGGATAATCGACGAACCGATGGGAAGAGAAAGCGAGGGATGGAACTCGGCGCCCTTGCTGCCTGCAACGCAGTGCGGTGGCCACGGGCCGCCTTGCTCGACGAACGAAGAGTGCTTGGCGGGGTGCCAGTCCTGGGTCGCAAAAGTCCTTGCGCCGCTCATTCTGAATTTGGCCCCCGTTTCGGAAGCCTTTGCGGCCACTTCGTCGCCGGAACCGACCGCCAGCGTGCCGCCGGGGCAAAAGTCGTTTTGGACGTCCACGATTATCAGGGCGTCTTTGTCATTCAGTTGCATACCGTTACCTCCCTGCCCGACGCGAGGCGAGGCCTGAGAATCCCGATGGGCCTGCCTGCCGCCAACTCATGTTCAACCTTATACCCTGCCGAGAAACGGGTTGTGCATGCGCTCGTCGGCAATGGTGGTCGAAGGGCCGTGCCCGGGCAGGACCCTCGTCTTCCCTTCCAGCACCAGCAACTTGTCTCGTATCGAAGCCAGCTCCCGAGGCCCGTCTCCACCCGGCAGATCATATCTTCCGATGCTCTGCCTGAACAACGTGTCGCCGGTAAAGACCACTTCCCCGATGCTAAAGCAGACGCTGCCGGGGGTATGGCCCGGCGTTGCCAGCACTTCGACCGCCGTCGCCCCGATCTCCAGTACTTCTCCGCCTGAAAACTCGAGATCGGGCTCCGGCGGCTGATCGAAGTCGGTGAGCGCCGCGGTCAGCCAGTCAGGGGGTTCGATAACCTCGTCAACGTCGCCTGCGCCTACGCCAAATTGCGCGTCGAATTCAGCGACCAGGGCCGCGACGCCTCCGGTGTGGTCGGCATGGCCGTGCGTGCACAACACCCACTGGGGAATGAGGCCGCGCCCCTGCAACGCTCCGACTATCCGCGGTCCCTCAGCGCCGGGGTCGATTACGAAGCAGTCGGCCCCGCTCCGGACGCCGCCGGGCACGACCACGTAGCAGTTCGTCGACAAAGCGCCGACGGTCATTTGCAGGATTTCCATGGTCGAACCTGGTTGATGGGCTACCCGGGCCAAAGCCGTTTGAACATGGCCTGGATTGCTTCGTCAATCGTCCCTTGCCATCTCTTGCAGACGATACAAGGCGTTGATCGCTTCGAGCGGCGTCATTTGCGACACGTCCATGCCAAGGAGTTGATCAACCACCGCAGAACTTGGTGAGAACAGGTCCAACTGGGCGACCTGCTCCCTGGACGCCGGGCTGCCCCCGGCATCTTTGGACTTGGCCTCCAGCAATTCGAGGACCTCCCAGGCCCTGGAGACCACCGAACGCGGCAGTCCGGCCAGTTGTCCCACGTGGACTCCGTAGCTACGGTCCGCGCCGCCGGGGACGATGCGATGAAGGAAGACGATCTTGCCTCCCTCATCGGACACCGCGACCCGGTAGTTGGCGGCCCTCGGCAACTCGTCGGCTAACTCCGTCATCTCGTGGTAGTGCGTCGCAAACAGCGTCATGCACCCCAGCCGGGGGTCGTTATGAATGTGCTCCGCAATCGCCCTGGCAATCGCCAGCCCGTCATAAGTGCTGGTGCCGCGGCCCAGTTCGTCGAAGATCGCGAGGGACTTCGGCGTCGCCTGGTTCAGTATGGCGGCGGCCTCCACCATTTCGATCATGAATGTCGACCTGCCACCCGATATATCGTCGGTCAGCCCCGCCCGAGTGAAGATGCGGTCAACCAGGCCGATCTGCGCCGAATCCGCGGGGATGAAACTCCCGACGTGGGCCAGCAGGGTCAGGACCGCGACCTGGCGGATGTACGTTGACTTGCCGGACATGTTGGGCCCGGTGATGATCAGGACCTGATCGCCCGATCTTGAGATGTCCACGTCGTTGGGTACGAACCGGCCCGGCCCCAGCGCGGCCTCGACTGCAGGGTGCCGCCCGCCGCCGATCTTAATCCGGTCCCCGTCATCCACGGTGGGCCTTGTCCACCCCTGATCGGCCGCCACAGTAGCGAGCGAGACGAGCACGTCGATCTCGCCAAGGGCTGCAGCGGTGGACATGATCCTCTGTCCATGTGCCGCTACGTCCGCGCACACCCGGTTGAAAATGGCCTTTTCGATCTCGTTGATCCGCTCCCGGGCGTTCAGGATGCGCACCTCGAGCTCTTTCAGGCCCGGCGTGATGAAGCGTTCGCCGTTTACGAGCGTCTGGCGGCGTTCGAACTCCGGAGGGACCCGGTCAAGATTAGGTCGTGAGACCTCGATGTAGTACCCGAAGACCTTGTTGTAGCCGACCTTCAGGGACTTTATGCCGGTGGACTGTCTCGCCTCCGTCTCTATGTTGACGATGTGCGAACGCGCCTCACCGGCGAGGCTCCTGGTCTCATCAAGGTCGCCGTCGAACCCGGGCCTGATCGACTTGCCATCGCCGAGGCCGACCGGAGGGTCAGGCGCAATGGCCGATTCGATAACCGCCAACGCGTCGTCGCATGACTTCAGACCTGGGCGCATAGATGCCTGGCCGTTCGACCTCCCGCCGAGCGCGCTGATGACGACCGGGACCTGGGCGAGCCCGCGCCCGATGGCGGCAAGGTCGCGCGGCGTCGCGCGACCTGCTCTGACGCGGTTGGTCAACCGTTCGAGGTCCGGCACCTGGCGAAGGGCATCCAGCAGTTCGGCTCTCGTTATCGGGTCGCCCGAGAATCGTTCGACAGCGTCCTGGCGCCCGGTCAATTCATCCAGGTCCGTGAGGGGTCTCGCCAACCACGCCCTGAGCATGCGGGCGCCCATGGCGGTGCGGGTGCGGTCAACAGTTGACAGGAGAGTGACAGCCCCGGCCTCGTCGGACCGTGATTCGAGCACCTCCAGGTCTTTGAGGGCCCTGCTGTCCAGCTTCACGTAGTCCGCCGGGGACTCGGTGCGCAGGGATGTGATCTGCGGCAACGCCCCCAATTGCGTTTCCCGCAGGAACGACAACGCCTCCGCAGCGGCCAGGGTGGCAAGCGGTCTGTTTTCGCACCCGAAGGCTTCGAGCGTGGCGACACCGAAATGGGACTTGAGGCTGTCGGCCGCAAGCTCCGGATCGAGCCGCGAGGCGTCCAACTGCCTCAGCGTCGGCCCGTCCCCGTTTGGGACTTCCAGGAGACCACGCGATGCGTCGTCGACGAGCAGTTCGGCCGGGCCCAGCCGTTCCACTTCGTCGCGCAGGTCGGCCGCGTTCATCTCTTGCGTAACGAACTCGCTGGTGGAAATGTCGATGTACGCCAGTCCCGCCCTTCGTTCGTCTGCCACGGCGGCTGCGAGGTAGTTGTTCCTGCCGCTGTCGAGTATGTCGGGTTCGAGCACCGTTCCCGGCGTCACCAGCCGTACGACGGCTCGGTCGACGATCCCCTTCGACTTCGCCGGATCGCTTACTTGCTCACACACGGCGACTTTCAGTCCGGCGTTGACGAGCTTTCCGAGGTGGGATTCCAGCATCTGGTGCGGAAAACCCGCAAGGTGAGAGCGAGTCCCGCCGCCCACGTCCCGGCTGGTCAATGCCATGTCGAGAACGTCGGCGAGGATGCGCGCGTCGTCGTCGAAGGTCTCGAAGAAATCGCCCATCCTGAACAGGAGCAGAGAGTCAGGGTACTGTTGCTTGAACTTCAGGTATTGGCGGCGGCCGGGCGAAAGCCGTGCTGTCCTCGGCATGGTGAAGTCATTCTAGCCGCGAAGAACCGTTTTCCCGAACGCAGGTATGTCGCAGGCGCCAGTCAGGCATTTCAACCGTGACGAAGCGGCGGGTTTCAAACCCGCCTGGTCGGCGGAACTGGTAGCCCGCAGCGCCTCAGCGTACTCAGGCGGCCCGGTACGCCCGCAAGAAGCTAGTACCGCACCGTCATGGTGTCGGTCGCACGCCATCGGAATTCGCGCGGGGTCGCGCCGTCAGGCACTTCGAACACCATGTGACCCTGTATCTGTTCGTTCGAATTGAGAGTCAGGCTGCCCCAAACCGGAATGAAGCCGGCGTAGTTCCAGTCCGAATTGAAGCTGTCGGTTGGAGCGGCCCGTTCGATCACGTTTATTGGTTTCGCACCCTCGTTGATGTCCCGCAGTCGAAGTTCCGCTGCGTCGAGGTCCACCACGAGGCGTACCGAACCTGACGTAGCGTTGATGATCGTGACCTCCACCACGGCGATCCTGCTGCCGGTATTGAGCGGCTCGATGGCCCAGGTGTGTTGGTTGCCTGCGGTGTCCAGGCCCCGGTAGTGGACTGCGTCCTGGATTACCGGTCTTTCCGCCCGCATCCATAGCGTGCGGCCCTGTACGTAAAGCGGGTCGACAGAGTCACTTCGAATCAGAATGAAGGGGACGAGAGCGGCGGCCGCCAGGACGGAGACTGCGGCGAGACCAATGAGGACCCAAGGCCAGTTCTCCTTCGGTACACGCAACTGGCGTCTTGCCAGCACCACGCCGTCTTCGTTGACGTCTACGTACTCGCTGCCCGTGGTCCCGCGAAACGCTCCGGACGGGCGGAACTCTATCGTGACTCGTACGATCCCGCCCGCCAGCGGCTCGGCCGACAACACCGTCCACTCCATGTCGACCTTCGAAAGGCGGGGGCCATACGCGTACTTGTTGTCCGCTACGTACTTTAGGGCGACGTCTTCGTGGACCGGAAACCTTTGGCGGTCAGGTTCTTCCGGTGGATTCCCATCCCCGTCTTCTGTAGTAACGGGGCCCGCTCCAGTTTCCTGGTCCGGGCCTTGCGATTTGGTGTCCAGATCGCGGTTTTCGTCAGTCATGGGCTGGTTTCCACGTTACTTGGCGTTCGATAGCTGATTACTTGATTCGAATTAAATCGTACGTCGGATTCGCGACATTCACCCGGCTATAGCTAACCGACTCCCTGGGCAAGCAGCGACGGCATCGACCGAAGGCGGCCCAACACGTCGGTCAATGCTTCCACCACCGCGTCCGCGTCGGCCTCGGTGTTGTCCCTGCCGAGAGAAAGGCGGACGCTGCCGACCGCGAGGTCGGCATCCATGCCCATGGCGATCAGCACGTGTGACGGTTCAAGCGAGGCCGAACTGCACGCGCTGCCGCTGGAGGCGCAAATGCCGGCGAAATCCAGACCCAAAAGGACCGGTTCACCTTCCACGCCGGGGAAAGACATGTGGGCAATGTTGGACAACCTGCGGTCCGGGTGGCCGTTTACAACTACGTCTGGAACGCGTTCCCTGACGCCTGCCACGATCCGCTCGCGGAGTCGTTCGCACTTCGCGTTGAAGTCGTGTCTTTCGTAGTCCGCCAGTTCGAGCGCGACGCCGAACCCGACGATGCCCGGCACGTTCTCCGTGCCGGACCGCCTTTGACGTTCCTGGCCGCCTCCGGCGATCAGCGGCTCGATCGGGGTGCCGCGCCTGACGTACAACGCGCCGACTCCCTTGGGCCCGTGAATCTTGTGCCCGGAAAGGCTTAGAAGGTCGACGCCCAGGCTGTCCACGTCGAGCGGCAATTTTCCCGCCGCCTGTACCGCGTCCGTGTGACAGAGAACGCTCGTATCCAGCGCAGCGGCCTTATCCCGCACGAGATCTGTAATGGCACCAATGTCCTGAATGACTCCGACCTCGTTGTTGGCCAACATGACGCTGACCAAAACGGTCTCAGTCCGGACAGCGTCCGCCACTTCGGCCGGGTCCACGACACCGTCAGCGTCGGGCGAGATATACGTTACTTCGTATCCGGTCCGCTCCAACTGTTCGCAGGAATGTATGACCGCGTGGTGCTCGATGGCGGTCGTGACGACGTGGCGTCCGGGTTGATGACTCAATCCCGCGGCGCCCTTGACCGCCGCGTTGTCAGACTCGGTCCCGCCCGAAGTGAAGACCACCTCGCCGGTGCGACAACCGAGGACGCCGGCGACGCGCTCCCTGGATTCGTCTACGGCGTTGCGCGACTCCTGCGCCAGGGCGTACAGGGACGACGGGTTTCCAAACTGTTCGGAAAAGTGGGGAAGCATCGCTTCCATCACTTCGGGACGCACGGGCGTGGTGGCGGCGTGGTCCATATAGATCACGCGCTCGGGGTCATCCAATATCGGCGCAGGCATACCTATTTTTCATTCGCCTCGTGCGGTTTGGGAAACCTTCTCAACCGGCCGCCCAATTGCAGATTTTACATGCGGACGCCCGCCAGGCGTAGATTGCGGGCTGACATGCCGTGCAATGTTTCGTTACCATTACAAGGTTTTGGAATCCGAAACGCAGTGTTTCTGCGTATCCAGATTGGTGACACCGGAGTTGTTGGACTGCGGACCGGACAAGGCCGGATAACCCCAGATGATCAAACTGGAACATATGTCGAAGTACTACGGCGCCTACCCCGCCGTGATCGACGCATCTTTCGAGGTGCTGCGCGGGGAGATCGTCGGCTTCCTGGGCCCCAACGGCGCAGGCAAGACCACCACCATGCGCGTGCTGACCGGCTTCACCCCGCCCACGGTGGGGGAGGCGACCATCGGCGGGTACAACGTGATGACGCACTCCCTCGATGCTCGCCGCCATATCGGCTACCTGCCGGAAACCGTTCCGCTCTACCTGGACATGACCGTCACCGACTATCTGACCTACATGGGACAGATCAGGGGCATGAATCTCCCGTATATCAAAGAGCGCCTGCCGGTGGTCATCGACCAGGTCCAGCTTGGGGACTACCAGGACACACTAGTCGGCAAACTTTCCAAGGGGTACAGGCAACGGACGGGTATAGCGCAGGCGATCATCCACGAGCCGGACGTGCTGATCCTCGACGAACCGACCATCGGGATCGACCCCATACAGGTGGTGGAGACCCGGGAGTTGATCGTCGACCTGGGTACTGAGCACACCCTGTTGCTCAGTTCGCACATCCTCCCCGAAGTGAGCATGATTTGCCAGAGGGTGCTGGTCATCCACGACGGGCGCATAGTCGCAGACGACTCGCCTGCTGAGCTTTCGCAGCGGCTGCAACACACAGAGCGGATCGAACTGGGCGTGACCGGGGCGGAAGCCCGAGAGGTCATAAACCTCCTTCGAGACATGACCATCGTGGTCGATGCCAGGTCGGACACCCGGGCAGACGTGCAGCAACGTTCCGAGAGGGACAACGTTTCACCTCTGATCGTGGACGCCCGTCCAAACTCCGATGCGACGCAGCACATCGCTGCGCTGGTCATCGGAAAGGGTTGGGGACTCAAGTACCTGACCCCGCTACCACTGACACTTGAAGAGATATTCCTCGAATTGACCACCGAGGAGGACCTGGGTACTTAGACGTTGACCTTCGTCCGCGTCATAGCGTTCAAGGAACTTCGCACCTACTTCGCCTCACCAATGGCTTACGTAGTGGCGGCGGCGTTCCTTGCCATCACCGGCTTCTTTTTCGTTGCCTCGGTGTCGGACGCCTTTTCTGAGGCGACCATCCGCGGCT
This sequence comes from Dehalococcoidia bacterium, assembly GCA_965220275.1. GTDB lineage: Bacteria > Chloroflexota > Dehalococcoidia > Lucifugimonadales > Lucifugimonadaceae. Next base: position 33,729 of record CBDCPN010000012.1, read on the forward strand.
TCCTGGCAGGGGCCGTCTTCTTCATGATCTTCATGTCCCCGGCCCTGACCATGAGGCTCCTGGCCGAGGAACAAAAGCTCGGCACCCTGGAACTGCTCCTCACCTCTCCGCTCAGGGAGTTCGAGATCGTTTTGGGCAAGTTCATCGCCGCATTCACCATGCTGGTGATAATGGCGGTCCTGTCGCTATTCTTCGTCCTAGTCCTCTATGTGTACGGCGTGCCGGACTCCTGGCCCATCATCACCGGTTACTTCGGCCTGCTGCTCTACGGCGCGGCGACCATCGCCATAGGTCTGTTCGCCTCCGCTCTTTCTCCGAACCAGATCGTCGGACTCATCGTCGGATCGGGCCTTCTGACCGGACTGACGATCATCGACTTCATCTCCGCACGCGTAACGGGCACGGCCGCTGAGGTGCTCAACGGGCTCCAACTGGGCGCCTCGTTCTCTGTCTTCGACCTGGACAGCTTCGGAGTTGCCGAGGCCGGTCACTTCGCTGACTTCGCACGCGGGGTCATCTCCGTCTCTGACATCGCCTACTACGTGTCCATCACCACCCTCTTCGTTTTCCTCACCGTAATGCTGTTGCAGATTCGCAGGTGGCGTTAAGCGGTATGTCCATGAACGACGAAACTCCCCGATCGCGGCCGACTGTTGAGGAAGCGTCCAGCCGTTCGCTCCTCCGGCAATGGCAGGCGAACGCCACCTCGGTGCGCCAGGCGCTGGCGTTGGCCGGAGTCGGCGCACTAATTCTCGGCGGGCTCGTATGGGTCTTCTTCATAGACATCCGGACCGCCGCGAACGTCCTGCTCATCGCCGGCGCGGCTATCCTGCTGATCGACATCATCATTTCGTGGCGAACGGTCGCCCGCGCCATATTCGGCCGAAGGGGCCGCTACGGTTTCAACACCACGATGGCGCTGATCGCTTTCATCGCTCTCGCTGTGTTGGTTAACTGGCTGCTCTTCTGGTTAGCCGGCCGACCGGACCCGCAGGGCTGGCTGCGCGTCGATACGACCGCCACCAAGCAGTTCATCCTGGCCGATCAGGGTCTGAAGATCCTGGAACAGTTGGAAGACCCGGTTAAGGTGACGGCGTTCTTTACGCTGAATTCCTCCGACGAAGCCAACGCCTGGCGTGTCACGGAAGACCTTTTGAGCGAGTTCCGCCGACGGTCCAACAGGGTCTCATTCGAGTACGAACTGATAGACCCGGAGTTGAGGCCAAATATCGCAACCGAATTGGGCGCGACCCAGTTCCCGGCGTTGGCGGTTGAAAACCTGACCACCCGGCGGACCGAGGTCCTCTTCGGTGGCGATCCACGGATAGGCCCAGACGTCTTTTCAGAGCAGCAGATCATCACGGGGCTGCTGGTCGTGAACCAGATCGAGCAGAAGACCGTCGCGTTCGTGAGCGGTCACTCAGAACGGGACATCACCTCCCTGGAGAACACCCGGGACGGGTTTGGCCTGGCAGCATCGGCCCTTTCCAGGGAAAACTACCAGGTCCTGAACATCACTCTGCAGGAACTCGGTTCGGTCCTGCAGGCCGGCGACCCCACGCTTCTCCCGGCGGTTCTCGTGTTCGCGGGCCCTACTGATGAACTACTCGGCATCGACCTGCAGGCCCTCGGCGCTTATGCGCAGCTTGGGGGCGACATCCTGTTCATGTTCGAGCCCGACATGGTGCCGGAGTCGTTCGGCGCATTCCTCGCCCAATACGGCATAGCCATCGGTTCAGGGCAGGTCGTGGACACAGCCAGCTTCGTCGCGCCGAACCCGTCATTCCTGCAGATGAAGGCCACGAACGGGCAGTTGCCCGATCACGAAATCACCAGCAACTTCGATGTCCTTTACATGCCCGGGACTGCGTTTATAGCCCCGGCGGTGCAGCCTGCGGAAATACCCCTGACGGATGAAGGACGCCCGTACGTTTTCTTCGAAATCCTGGCGCTGACGACCCTAAACAGTTGGGCCGAGACCGATCCGAATGCGATCCAGTTCGTGCCTGGCGAAGATGTCCAGGGCCCCTTGTCGGTGGCCCTCGCCATCGAGGCGATCTCGGACTTGAACGCCCAGCCGTTTCGACAGGACGGCGAGTACATCGAGACCAACATGGTTGTGATTGGCGACACGGACTTCGCCAGCAACCAGTACATCGCCAACGCCAAGAACGGCGACCTACTCGTCAACTCGGTCAACTGGCTCGCAGAGGACTACGAGCTGATATCCATCCGGCCCAAGCTCAGGTCATTCCGAGAACTGGTGCTTACCAGCCGGGAAAGAGATCTTGTCAGGTGGACCGGGTGGCTGCTCATGCCGTCGCTCATAGGCCTGGCCGGAGTCTACGCGTGGTGGAGAAGACGCTAGGATAGGTCTGACTAAGTCCGCAAAGCGGCACGACTTCCAGCGTCGCAACAAACTGACTTTTCGGCTTATTCAGAGGTCTCTCAAATAAATGAACCTGCGAATCTCGCTGATCCTCGTCATTGTCCTCGCGTGGGCATCGGTCGGCGCCGCGTGGTTCGTCAAGAGCGGCACCGGTGAGGAAGACACGCCGACTCCCCCGTTCTTCTACACGCTGTCCACAGAGGACATGCGCACCATCACCATCGCCACCGACGACGATTCCATCACCTGGGAGTTCGATCTGGAATCGAGACGGTGGTGGTTTGGGGACCTTGAGGACATCCCGACCAACCTGAAGAGATGGGGCGGCATCACGACACTGCTCGGCGGCCCGCGCACGCAGCGGGTCGTCCAGGACAAAGTGGAGACGCCCGAGATATTTGGGCTTGATGACCCCGAATTGATCATCAGCGTTGGTCTGAGGGACGGCAGCGCGGTGACCCTACGCATGGGCGACACCACTCCGGACGGAGGCGCCCACTACAGCCAGATCGACGGATACCCCCAATTGGTTACCGTCGACTCGTCGTGGGGCCAGGTGCTGAAGCGCCTCGTGGACGAGCCGCCGCTGCCGGACTGGTGGTACAACCTCGACCCTGCAACGGTAACCGAGATCCTTCTATTCGAAGAAAACGAGATCACTTCGGCCTACGGTGTCGATGATGAAATTGGCTGGATCGTTTGCGATATTCCAATCGACGGCAACCCGTGCGAAGGGACAAAGCTCGCGGATGCCGAACGCATATTTGCTGCGCTGGAGCACTTCGCGAACCGCTCCATCAACGGCGCGGTGTCGCTGAACGTGCCTCTAGAGGACGATCGTCACGAATCATTCGGCACCACGCAAAACGCGCCTTACATTTCGCTGCGAGTCGAGCAGAAGCGGCCTGATACAAACATCACCGAGGCCACCATCGTGACCATGATCATCGGCGACTGCACTTCCGACGCTTGCGACGAACGTTACGCGGTGGGCAATGAGACGACGGACATCATCAGGGTCGACGCCGGCTGGGCCGATGGCGTGCTGGACTGGTTCGATAGCGACTTTTCGCTCCCCGAGAGTTAACCCTTATTCAGTCTTCGACCGGCCCGAATCGCTGTATTCGCCCGACTTCAGCCGTCGCGGCCGGTCAGCGCCGAGCACGCCTTCGTCGCTCCGTGACGCGCCTGGCTAGCACGAGCCGATCATGTACGGAGAGGTAATCACCGTTGGACGCGAGCTCCTCATGGGGGAGATCGTGGACACCAACGCGTCTTTCCTGGCGCAAAAACTGGCCGAAGCCGGTGTGGACGTGCGCTGGGTGTCCCAGGTCGGCGACGACATCGACCACCTCTCGGAGGCATTTGCCAGGGCTCTCAGCCGGTCCGACATCACCGTAACAAGCGGTGGACTTGGCCCCACAAGCGACGACCTTACGCGTGAGGCGGTCGCCGCCGCGGTGGGAGAGACACCGACTGTAGACCCAGAGACGCTTTCGTGGCTAAGGGGCGTTTTCGAGCGCCGGGGCACTGTTATGCCCGACACAAATATCAAGCAGGCGACGCTTATCCCCTCTGCCGAGACTATTCCCAATCCCAACGGGACCGCGCCCGGATGGTGGGTGCAGAGCCGGGGGAAGCACATCGCAATCCTGCCCGGACCGCCGAGGGAACTCGCAACGATGTGGGCTGATTTCGCAGGCCCAAGGACCGCAGAGTTGTCTGGCGCTGGCGTCGTATTTACCCGCACGCTGAAGACGGCGGGTCTCACAGAGGGCGGCATCGACGAGATAATTTCGGACCTGTTCGGAAGCGAAAACCCCTACCTGGGAATTTACGCCAGGAGAGACGGCATACAACTGAGGATCATCGCCCGGTCCGATTCCGACGATGCAGCGAGGGACCTGGCCGCTCCTCTGGAAGCCGAAATCAGGCGGCGACTCAAGGGCGCGATCTGGGGCGCCGACGATGAAACGGCGGGTTCGCGGATTTGCGATCTGCTCGCCGCAGAGGGCCGGACATTCGCCGTATTGGAGGGCGCCAGCGGAGGTGCGGTGGCGACGACGATGGCGGCGGTCCGGCAAAACGCCAGGTCGTTCCGCGGGTCCATGGTCGCAGGTCCCGGCGGTTCTCCGCTACTGACGCCGGTGCTCGCGACCCTTTTGGGCGGCCCGCAGGCGCGCCTGACCGGAGGCCTGGGAGGAGACGCGGCGGTCTCGATGGCGAAGGCTGCCAGGCAACTGTTTGGGAGCGACGTCGGCGTGGGAATAACGCCAATGGCCGTCGACGACGACACGTATCCCGACGGCACGCTGTGGGTCGCGGCGGTTTCGGATGAAGGCCAGGTCCAGGCCACGTCCCGATTCACCCAACACCGCGAGGTGGCAATGCAACGAGCCGCCCTCTTCGCCCTTGTAGAACTCGCCACCGCGCTCAGCGCAGAACGCGTCTGACCCTGCATTAGGTCAGCCGCGCGGTGTGATGGCGTGCCTATTCGGTCTGCGTGGTGGTTTAATTGATTCAAGGGATAACCACATCCCGTTCGGTCCATATGATCCCTGGAGGCGTCAATTGTTCAAGAACATACTTGTGCCACTGGACGAATCTGATCTCGCTGAAGGGGCGCTGCCGGTGGCAAGAGAATTGGCCGTCCGGTTCGGGGCGACCCTTCACCTGTTAGAGGCCGTCGAACCGCAGGAGGGGTTCTTTACCGGCCCCGATTCAGCAGTCACCAGCCAGTACGAGATGCAGGCTATCCGGAACTCGGCGGAGATCCGCGTCAAGAACGCCCAGAGGTACCTCGCAAGAATTGTGAGGGACTGCAAGGCAGAGGGTTTGGAAGCGCGGACGGAGGTGCGCGAAGCCGCACCGTCCAAATCCATCGAGTCCTACGCGACGGACAACGATATCGACCTCATCGTCATGAGCACCCAGGGCCGCGGCGGCATTCAACGAATGTTGATTGGCAGCGTGACGGACCGGGTCATTCGCTCGGTGGGGGTCCCCGTCGTTGTTATTCCCGGGGGCAAGTCCCAGGTCACGTCGTAAGCCGGCGATACAACTGCGGCAGACGCTGCGGGAGCAGGGTGATGTCCGACAGCACCTCGTAGCTGAAGTCCTGCATCATCGTCTTCAGGTAGTCGTGCCCGTCCCTGTCCACTGTCAGGCAGAACGGCGTCACGCCTTCCCGCCGGGCCTCTATCAGGGCCATGCGGGTGTCGTGGACCGCGTATTCTTTCTCCACGCCCTCACGTGAGTAGCCGCGGTCCTGCGGCCGGCCATCGCTTATCAGGAACATGAACCTGGAGCGTGCTTCCTGGTTGATGAGCTTCGATGTGGCGTGCCGGATTGCCGGTCCCATCCTTGTGGCGTGCAACGGGGCGATCCTGTCGATGCGGCGCGGGATCATGTTGGTGAACTTTTCATCGATGTCCTTGATGATGTAGAACTCGACGTTCTCCCGCCCGTAACCCGAGAACCCGTAGATGCCGTAGTCATCGCCCAGTCCCTCGAGGGCGTTCACCAGCAGGACGATGCCTTCCTTCTCAACGTCGATGATCCGCTTGTAGGACCGGCGCAGTCCCTCGGCCCGGCGCGACCTGAGCCAGACCATGTATTCGACCGGATCATCCGGCGCCGCCCAATCGTCGGAGCCGCGCTTCGTCTCGTCTATCGCCTCGGCGGTGGACGCGCTCATGTCGAGCAGGAATGCGACTGCGACGCTGCGCTCCGTCTTGTTTCGCCGCCAGTACAGCTTTTCGTCGGGGGTGTGTCCCGTGCGCAGGTCCGTGAGGGCCTCGATCACTGCGTCCAGGTCGTGCTCCTCGCCGTCCTCCAGCCGCTTCTGCTTGCGGTACATCTCCGGAACGACCAGTTCGAACTGCTTCCTGATGCGCCGGACCAGTGAGGCGTAGTTGGTCAGGGTCTCCTGGTAGAACGACGCCTCGCCGTAGGCGATCTCTTTCTCGTGGACCAGGCACCAACGCGGCTTGTATTCATTGGCCCTGAAGTCCCACTCGTCGTAAACGTAGGAATCGTTGCCGGTAGGCTGGAGCGGCCCACCGTCCTCATCGACGTGAGACATCGGACCCTGGGAAAACTGCTGATTGTTCGGCTCCCTGCGGGCCAACTCCTTCATGAGGTTTTCCAGCATCTCGCTGGACTGCTGGTCGTCCTTGCCGTCTTCGCCCGGCTCGATGTCCAATTCGGCCGCGTTCTTCATCAATTCTTCCAGCTGTTCGGCCGATATCGGCTGCATCCCCTCGGCCTCGCCGCCCTCTCCGTCCGGGTCGAGCATCATCTGTGAGAGCAACTGGCCCAGTTCAGGTTTGAAATCACCCCGGTAATCGACTTCCTGGGGTGACTCGTACTCCATGCCCGGTTCTTCATCATCGCCCTGCGAGTCGTCTTCCTGTCCTCCGTCGGACATCTGTAGACCGGCCGCAAGCTGCTCCGCTATCGCCTCCGGATCGAAGTCCTCCAACCCTCCTTCTTCGGGGTCGGTCTCCTCGTCCTCGTGGTCGATAGTCTCGAATTCGTCTTCATCCACTTCCTTGTTCGTGATCTGTTCCAGTAGGGAGTAGATGCGTATGGTCGCCTCGGCCGTGTCTTCCACCGTTGCTTCCGGGCTCCGCAGCATCCTTATCAACCGCCGTACTTTCCGGGCAGTTTCCGCATGTTCTTTAGGTACGCGCAGGCCCTTGGTCTGGCCGAGGCTGAGGCGCACCATGAACTCCATGATCGTCTGGCGCGCGGGCAGCGACTCCATTTCAGGCCGCTGATTCAAAGAGTCCGACTGTGTCCGCAGGTACGCGACGGAGATTCCAGGGTACTCATGGAGTACGCGGGCGTCGATCCGGGTGTTCTCGTTGACGGTGAATATATCCAGCACCAGTTGATTGTCATTAAACCGGTTGAAGAAGCGGCTCATGTCGGTGAGAAATGCCTTCTCTGCGCCGCCTTCGTCTGCGCCGCTGTCCGGTTCACCTGGTCCTGCGACCTCGTCGTCCGCCGGTTCTTCCGTCTCCGACTGCCTGCCTTCTTTGAGCAGCGGCCTGATGTCTTCAAACATCGTGGAAGGCCGGTCGTAGTCGAAGTCGAAACTTCCGAACTCGATGTGGCCCGCCTGGTGCGTGGAGATGACCTTGAACCACTGGAAATTGTGGTCTTTGGACGTGTACCTGTTCACCACGCCCGGCAGGAATATGGTCGACCCCTCTGTTGTAGGCGTGTCGCCCTCGACCCAGCCGATTCGCTTGTCGACGAGTTGCCGCGTCGCCTGGATCTCGATCTCCTTCGCAACCAGGGCCCTGCAGTACATGCGCAAGATGTCCGACACCCTGACCAACTCGATGCTCGACGAGAGGGCGTCGAGCACCTCTTCCGACCGTGCCGACTCCATGCGGAAGAAGGACGCCGCGGCCGCAGGGCTCGTCCTGCACAGGAGCGCCCCTTCCGATTGCCACTCCTGTAGCTGCGCGAACGTTACGCGCTCCAGCACCGTCGGCGCGCTCCTCAGGAATTCCGGCGCCGACTCCGGGGAGATGGCGGCCAGGGAGTCCGCGAGCTGGAGCAGTTCGTCTCGATTGTCTGCTGGGATCGCGTTCAGCGCCGCCGCGCCGTCGGTCAGGACGTTCCCGGCGTCGATGCCATCGGTGCCAACCAGCCGCCTTGCCAGTGAAAGCAGCGGCCCGCGGTGCTGGGGCGACATGCCGGGCAGGGCAGAGGCGGCCGAGTCGAACAGGCCCTTCACGTCTCGCCACGACGTATCGGTCTGCGAACGGCCAAGTGCGACCAGACTGCTCACGTCGCCGCCCAGTCTCGGGAACAGTTCGAGGCTTTGCGCCAGGCACTCCGTGGCCACGTCGTACGAACGGCGGGAAAGGGCCTCCAGGAATGCGCCGAACTGGCCGAACTCCTCGAACGATATCGTTTCAAGCAGCTTCGGCGTGCCTTCGAAGACCCGGCAGGAAAGGGCGCTGGACTTCCAGGTGCCGCGGTACAGCGAACGCCCGATCATGGCCCAGTCATCGATGTATCGCGGCCTCAACCTCAGGATCGCGGCCGGACTGGCCCTGAAATAGGCGACGGCCAGGCTGGGAGAGTCGTCGCAGAGGGAAGTACCGGTCCGCGCCCAGCGCAGGAATTGGCCTGCCGGGAGTTGTTGCTGCACGGCCGGCGACGCGTCGTAGTACTCCGCGGCGGCCTCCCAGGAGCGGACGGTCTTACGTGCTATCGCGAGGCCGTGGTCCGACCACTGCTGCACCGTCTCTTCCGCGAGGCGTCCCGAGAGCACTTCGTGGGCGCGCCGAAAATTGTCCACAACCGGCGGCGGAAACCGCTCGAGTTCGGCGACGGACATCTGCAGGTGGTTATCGGGGGGCTTCGAGTCTTCTGTCATATGGTTGGGGAATTAATGTGCGCCATTGGCCGTCATCCAGCCGAGGCCGTTTCCACGACTTTCAGGGCCTGGTGGATGATACGTGCCGTCGCCCCCCAGATGATTCGGCCATTATATGCGTACGCGTGCGTATTCCTGATGCCGTCTCCCTCGACAATCGAGATCGTTCTGCCGGATTCCGGGCGGGAAATTTCGGAGAAGGGCACAAATATGACCTCCGCCACCTCTCTCTTCGAAAACGACATCGACTTTTGGGTTACCAGCCTGCCGACGAACGGCCACACGACGAACCCCGTCCGAGTGTTCACGGGGTCCAGCGCACCCCAGTGGCAAACGTCGGACGGCACTATACCCAGTTCCTCGACGGACTCCCTCAAGGCCGTGTGCCTGAGGGTCTCGTCGGCGGGTTCGCTGACCCCTCCCGGAAAAGCCCACTCGTTACGGTGGTGCCGCACTTCGCCGGACCGCCTGATAAGCAGTAGTTCCGGGTCGTCTTCCTGCCCCCCGAAGAGCAGGTAAACCGCGGCGACCCGCCCCGGTCCCAGGTGTTCTTGAGCGACCGTCGTCGGGTCTGCATCCCTGCCGCTGAATACTTCGCGGAGCGCGGAAAGTGCCGGCGGCATGCTGCTTACGGGAAGATGGACGAGACCACCTCGTCGAGACTGCGCTGGATCTGCGGGTCGTCAGTTATCCCCCAGGTAACCGACACCTGGCAGGCGCGCCGCGCCTGTACCCCTTCGACGATCAATCGACCGGCATAGATGAGCACACGCGTCGACGCCGCCTCTTCGAGGCCATGTTCCCGCAAATTCCTGATCTTCTCGCCGAGCTTCGCCAGCATGCCTGCGCTCTCGATGTCCACTCCGGATTCGTGGGCGATGATCTCTGCCTCGCGCTCGGGGTCGGGGAATACGAACTCGAGCGCCACGAAACGCTGCCTCGTGCTGTGCTTCAGGTCCTTCAGCGCATTCTGGTAACCGGGGTTGTAAGACACGACGAGCAGGAAGCCGTCAGCGGCTTCAACAACCTGTCCCAGCTTGTCGATGGTCAGGATCCGCCTGTGGTCGGCCAGGGGGTGGATGATCACGGTGGTGTCCTTGCGGGCTTCGACCACTTCGTCGAGATAGCAGATGCCGCCCACTTTGACCGCGCGTGTCAGGGGACCGTCGATCCATCGCGTGCCCTTGGCGTCGAGCAGGTAACGGCCGACCAGGTCGGATGCTGTCATGTCTTCATGGCAGGCGACTGTGACGAGAGGCAGCCCGCCGTTGGGAGACGCCTGCGTCGCCGCGGCCTTCTTGGTCTTCTTCACGACCGTCAGCGGCTGGCCGAGTTTCCACGCCATGTACTCGACGAACCTGGTCTTGCCGGTGCCCGTCGGTCCTTTGAGCAGGATCGGGACCCGCTGGCGGTACGCCGCCTCGAAAATCTCGATCTCATCTGTGAGAGCGACGTAAAATGGCTCTTCCTGGACCAGATACTCTTCGACGCGGTACTGACGTTCCTCAGTTTGGGTTGTCATACTCTCTTGGGGTCCCTTCCGGTTTGGCGGCCCGTACCGCCTGAAATCAAGTTCTCGTAGGCTGTGGTCACCGCCGATTTCAGTTCGGCGACAGTGCCGTTGTTTTCAATCACCAATGTAGACCGGCTCGCCCGGTCCGCGGATGTCAGTTGTGCCGCCAGTCTCGCATCCGCCTCGGTTGCAGTAATCGACTGTCGGGCCATCAGCCGGGCCCTCGCTACTTCCCTGGTGGTCTCTACGGTCCAGACCTGGTCGAAGAGGTCATCCCAACCTGCCTCCAGCAGGACCGCCGCTTCGACTACCGCCACAGAAGCGCCCGCCGTTTCTGCTTCAGCCAGGCGAGTCGACATGAGTTTTCGTATTTCCGGCCAGACGATTCCTTCCAGTGCCAGTCGTTCGTTTTTGTCGCCGAAGACGATCCTGGCCAGGCGAGCCCTGTCGATTTCGCCATCGTCTCCCAGTATTTCGTTGCCGAATCGCTCCAGTACGCGCGGGCGGGCGGTCCCGCCTTTCGAGTAAGTCTCGTGGCCAAGCTGGTCCGCGTGGACCACGTACGCGCCGAGATCACTCAGCATCTCTGCGGCTGTCGATTTACCGGCGCCGATGCCGCCGGTTAGTCCCACCCTTTGCATTGTCCCTATTCGATTGACACCAAACAGACATTCTAACTTTGGCCAGTAGGGACGGCAATTGCGGTCTCAGCCAGCCGAGGGCCGCGACTGGAGCCGTCGCGACGCGGCTACCTTGCGATGACTTGCTGGAATCGCGAGAGACACCGGCTAACCAATCCATGCTCGCTCTCAATTAAACTTGCCGAATTGCGACTCGGTTATACGAAACGCAGTACACCGTTTAAGGGCGGCCAGGTGACTAATATCAGCCTCAGAGACTTGCCAAGCGTCGAGAGCGTGCTCCGCCACGCTCGATTGTCCGCGCTTTCCGCCCAGTATTCCCACTCGTCGGTTGTCCGCCTGGTGCGGGAAACACTGGATGACGCCAGGACCGCCGCCTTGAACGGGGCCCCGGTCCCGTCCTCCGAGGCCATAGCCGATGAGGTGGTGGGACGGGCCCGCGCCGCGTGGTCCGCCTGGCCCGTGCGACTCGTGAACGCCACCGGGGTGGTCATCCACACCAACCTGGGCAGGGCGCCGCTCAGTCGCGCTGCGCTCGCCGCAGCCGTGGACGCGGCCGCCGGCTACTCGAACCTGGAATTCGACCTGGAGACCGGTAAGAGGGGGTCGCGCCAGGCGAAGATCGGTCAATTGTTGACCGAAGTGTCCGGGGCTGAGGCGGGCATAGCCGTCAACAACAACGCCTCCGCCGTGCTGCTGGTGCTGGGCGCCCTGGCCGCCGGACGCGAGGTGATCATCTCACGCGGTGAAGCGGTGGAGATCGGCGGAGGATTCCGCGTCCCCGACGTTATGAGGCAGTCCGGCGCCGAACTCGTGGAGGTCGGCACGACAAACCGCACTTACGTCCGCGACTACGAGGCGGCAATCACGGAGCGGACGGCCGCCATTCTGAAGGTCCATCCCAGCAATTTCCACGTGTCGGGATTCACGCACGCAGCGGACCTCGCCGACCTTGTCGCGCTTGGTAATTCAACGGGAGTTGCGGTCCTGCACGACCTCGGATCGGGATGCCTCCTGGACACGGAGGAATACGGCATTGCCCATGAGCCGACCGTCCAGGAAAGCGTTGATGCCGGGACGCATGTGACGATGTTCTCTGGAGACAAACTGTTGGGCGGACCGCAAGCCGGCCTCATCGTCGGCTCAGCCGAACACGTCCGGCGGATCTCCTCGCATCCGATGGCGCGGGCGGTGCGCATGGACAAGATGGACCTGGCGGCGCTCGGCGCGACGTTAGTCTCCTACGTTCGCGGAAAAGCCGAGAGCGAACTTCCCATCTGGCAGGCGATCTCGATGCCCCTGTCAAAGATCGAGGAACGGGCGCGAAACTGGCGGTCTGCCATTGGCACAGGCGAAGTGATCGACGTTCGCTCGGCAGTCGGCGGAGGTAGTCTTCCGGGCCAGACCCAGCCGTCCCGCGCCTTCGCGATCACGCCTCCACACGGCCCCGACGATTTCACCGCAGCCCTGAGGCGCGCCAATCCCCCCGTAATCGCAAGAATCGAAGACGAACGGGTCGTCCTCGACCCCCGCACTGTCGCAACAGACGAAGACAAACACGTCATCGCCGCACTGAAATCCTGCCTGGCCGCGGGTTAGATCGGACTGGCGATCGCACTTAAGTCATCGTGCCTGCAATGACTTCCGAACCGTGCCTCTCCCCGGACAGACGCGTGAACCGGCCCCAATAATCTCGAAATGACCCTCTTCGACCACCGCAGGCAGCAAATCCAGGGCCGCAATGCCCCCCTCGCGGCCCGAATGCGCCCGCGGTCGCTAGACGAAATGGTGGGACAAGAAGGTCTAATCGGCGAGGGCCGGGTGTTGCGGCAGGCCATCGATCAGGACCGGGTGCCCTCCATGGTCCTGTGGGGGCCGCCCGGCAGCGGCAAGACGACGCTGGCGAGGCTGATTGCCCAGGTCACCAGGGCCACATTTGTCCAGTTGTCCGCGGTCACTTCAGGCGTCGCAAACGTGCGGGAGGCGGTCAGCGAGGCCCGCCAGCAGTTGGGCGAGATCGGCAGACCCACGATCCTGTTCATAGACGAAATCCACCGGTTCTCCAAGTCCCAGCAGGACGCGCTGCTTCCGCACGTCGAGGACGGAACGATCACCCTGATCGGCGCAACCACGGAAAACCCGTCGTTCGAGGTCATCGCGCCGTTGCTCTCAAGATCGAGGGTCTACACGCTGGCGCCGCTCGATGACGAGGCGGTCGGTACGATCATCGAACGCGCGCTGGCAGACGAAGATCGGGGACTTGGCTCACTCAACGCACGCCTGACTGATGAGGCGCGCAGTTTCCTGCTCCGCGTTTCGGGCGGGGACGCCCGGACAGCCCTAGATGCCCTGGAGCTCGCTGTTGAATCGAGCGCGCCCGACGAATCGGGCGAACGGGTCGTCGACGTCGATACCGTCGAGCAGGCCCTGCAAAGGCAGGCTCGATACGATCGGCTGGGCGATGCCCACTACGACACCATCTCGGCGTTCATCAAGTCGATCAGGGCCTCCGACCCCGACGCTGCGTTGTACTACCTCGCCCGCATGATCGACGCCGGGGAGGACCCCATGTTCATCGCCAGGCGGCTCATCGTTTCGGCCTCGGAGGATGTCGGGTTGGGCAACCCCGGTGCTTTGCCGGTCGCAGTCGCCGCACAGCAAGCGGTCCACTTCGTCGGCATGCCGGAGGGCCGTATTCCGCTTGCAGAGGCCACGGTCTACCTGGCGACGTCGCAAAAGAGCAATTCGGCGTACCTGGCCATAGACAGGGCCCTGAACGACGTCCGAAACTCCCGCGACGAGCCCATTCCCATGCACATGCGCAACGCGCCTACGAGGCTGATGAAAGAACTCGGGTACTCGGAAGGATATCTCTATCCGCACGACTACCCCGGCCATTTCGTCGAATCGGAAAACCTGCCTGAAAGACTCCGCGGCCGCCGGTACTACGAACCCGGTGACCTGGGCGCCGAAAAGCCGATGGCCGACCGGCTAAGACGCTGGTGGGGCGACAAGTACGCACCGCCCGGAGACGAAGGCGGTGAGCCGGGTGGAAAGCCGGACGGCTAGGCGATGGCCTTCAGTAACTTCGCCGTACCTTAACTGTCTTCCCCGACCCCGATCGGGAACAATCTGCCAACCGCCGGGGATTTGTTTGCGTCAACCGCAACTCCGGTAACAGCAAAGGGGAGTTCACGACACCCTTCAGACGTTTACCAACTCGTACGAGTTAGGCTCCGGAACTGGCAAGTTGTCTTCTTCAAGCGCCTCCACGTAGAGTTCGATGGCCTCTTTGATGAGTACGCACACCTCGTTCCTGGTGTCAGCAACGGCGACGCAACCGGGTAGGTCCGGCACATGGGCGCCGAAGCTCGTGGGCCCTTTTTCGATGACGACAGCGTATTTCAAGTTCATTCCCGTTCCCTTAAGCCCGCCTGTTTCATGATAGCTTGCCACGTTCCCTGTGGCACATCGATACCGGGGCGACCTGCTACAACGACTATTCCCTGCTTGGCAGGGTGCTTGAAAATTCGATGACTTCCCCGTGTTCGCGCCAGCCTCCAACCATCCCGTTCGATAAGCCGTATGGCGTCCCTAACCTTAGACATGCAGCAACTTCGCCACGGCTTCGCATCGCCAACTTTGAGCAGCGCGGAGTTGCGCCAGCGCGACCTTGAGGCTCACTATTTTCACAGAGAACAGGGATTCCCTTCTCAAGTGGCGGGATGTCAGGCGATGGCCTTCATTACCTTCGCCGTCGCGGCGATCGTGTAATCCACGTCATCCGCGTCGATGCCGTAGTGGGTGGCCATCCGCATGCTCTGGCTGTTCGGTGGCACCAGCACCCCCTCCTCCTCCAGTCCGGCCGAAAGCTCGGCGCCGTTGCCGGCTGGAGTGCCAAACCGCACCAGGTTGGTCTGGATCTTCTCCGGGTCGAGGTCAATCCCGTCGATCTCGGCCAGACCGAACGCCAGGCGCTTCGCGTTGACGTGGTCCTCGGCCATGCGGTCGATCATCGTGTCCAGCGCTACTATCCCGGCGGCCGCCAGCACACCCACCTGCCGCATGCCGCCGCCGAGCATCTTCCGCCAGCGGCCGGCTTCCTTAATGAAGTCCTCATCGCCGCACAGGACGCTGCCGACCGGGCACGACAGCCCTTTCGAAAGGCAGAAGCCCACGGAGTCAACGTCGGCCGTCAGCGCATCGGGCGGACATTCGAGGGCGACGGCGGCGTTGAAAATCCTCGCCCCGTCGAGGTGTACCCGCAGACCCTTGCTCCTTCCGGCGTCGGCCATTTTCTTCGTGGCCTCTGGCGTTATGGGCATTCCGCTCGTACCGTTATGCGTGTTTTCGATGCACAACAGCACCGTCCGCGCCCTGTGGACGTCGTCCGGCTTCACCGCCGCCAGGATGTCGTCCGTATCCAGGGTCCCGTCCGGCTGGGTCGGTATCGACTGCGGGTACACGCTGCCTAGGACCGCGAAACCACCCGCCTCGCTGTTCAGAATGTGGCACTGGTCGCCCACGATTATCTCGTCGCCGCGTTGCGCCTGCGAGAGGACCGCCACAAGGTTGGACTGTGTGCCGGATGACACGAAGATCCCCGCTTCTTTGCCGAGCATCTCCGCGGCCTTTTCCTGCAGCCGGATGACCGTTGGGTCGTCGCCGAAAACGTCGTCGCCCAATTCGGCGTCGTACATTGCTTGCCGCATCTCCGGCGAGGGGTGCGTAACGGTGTCGCTGCGAAGGTCGATTCGTGTCATTTGGCGGGGCCTTTCCTCTGGGCGGTCGGGACTGAACGAATTATCGTCCGTTATGGTTGTCCTCGCCACCGGGCAGGATTCTATTCGCGACTACTTTAGCCGAAACAGGGCTGCGGGAGATGACTTGAGACAGTCGGCCGTTGAATTTGAAGTAGACGGGGACAAGTTGGACGGCGTCCTCAGTTCACCAGTAGACGCGCGCCCGCCGTTTCCCGGCGCGGTGGTGTGCCACGGTCATCCCCTGTTCGGCGGGTCGATGGATTCACTGCTGACGTACGCCATCTGCGAGGCTCTGGCGGAACACGGCATCGCGGCGCTGAGGTTCAACTTCAGGCCGTTCGATCAGGGCGCAACCGAAGAGGGCGGAACGGCGTGCCGGGACGTGGCCGCCGGGCTGAATCTGCTGCGAAACTGGCCCGAGGTCAGGCGAAACCGGTGCGGGCTGATCGGCTACTCCGCCGGGGCCGCGGCCATCCTCAGGGGGCTCGCGGGGTTGAAACGGGCAAAGGCCTTTTCGCTCATCTCCCCGCCGCTATCGGCCTTGAATGCGACGCGGATAGGCGATGACAAACGTCAGCGCCAGTTCATAATCGGCGCAGACGACCGCATAGCCGATCCCGCGAAACTCGAGGCCGCGATCGAGACGATGAAACGCCCGGCTGAACTGCAGGTCATCCCCGGCGCCGACCACACTATTCGCGGCAAGGAACGCCAGGTCGCGGCGGCCGTCGGCCTCTTCATGGGAATGCAACTCAGGCGCTAACGCCAGCCAAAACCGCCGACTTGCCTCTGCGGCCGACCTTATACTCGAATAACCACGTTCGACGTAGCCGTCCGTTGGGAAAGCGAACCACGCCGCCACAACACCCCGTCCCCATTGCAGCACGACACTTCACCTGAAATAACCCCCTCCGTCGGACCGGAGGAGGCCAAATCTTCGAGCGGGGGTTGGCTGATCTTTTTGGACCCCTTCGCGTGGTTGGTGTTTGGACTCGCCCTGGGCCTGGACCAGCTTACGAAGTGGCTCGTGACCAGCAACCTGGCGCGGTCCCAGTCCATTCCGGAGGAGGGGTTCTTCCGGATCACCTACGTGTGGAACACCGGTTCGGCGTTCGGGCTGTTCACCGGCCATGGAGAAGTCCTGACCGTCGTTTCGCTGGCCGCCGTGGCACTGCTGGTCTTCTTCTACCGGCACGCCGGGCAGGAATCCCTGATCGTCAGGATGGCCATCGGCCTGCAACTTGGCGGGGCTTTGGGAAACATCGTCGACAGGTTCCGCCTGGGGCACGTCACGGACTTCATCGACGTCGGGCCCTGGCCGATCTTCAACATTGCCGACTCGTCAATCGTCATCGGAATTACCATCATGGTGGTCTACTTCCTATACACGCGTGAACGGTATATGCCACCGCCCGCTGAGACCGCCGATCACCAACAGCCCGTCCAGCTTTCACAGCCGGCAGAAGACGTTGTAGACCCGCCTGGGCCCGCAGCGGCGAACCCTCCAATGGACGAAGACCGTGGCTGAGAATCGATCCACCGGCGCGAAACTCGCTCGCACGCATGACGGTTCCGGACAGCCTGTTCGGCTCGACGTGGCGGTTTCAGGCATGTTGGACGGCCTTAGCAGGTCTGCCGCCAGGCGCCTGATCCAGGACGGACATGTATCGGTTACGGGTGAGACGCGCCGACGGGGGTCGTCGCGGTTGAAGCGCGGTGACGAGGTCGTGGTTGAAATTCCCCCCGACACAGTCGATGGGCAAAGTCCGGCAGGGGTCGACTACGGCATCATTTTGGAAGACGAGCACTTGATCGTGGTGGACAAGCCTGCCGGGGTCACGGTGCATCCAGGCCACGGGCACAGGGGCGACACCCTCATCGAGGCGCTGACCGCGTCCCGGCCCGGGCTGGCCGGCGTGGGCAGCGATCCCGAACGCCCCGGCGTGGTCCACCGCCTCGACAAAGACACCTCAGGCCTGCTCCTCATCGCCAAGACCGAAGCGGCATTTTCAAACCTGTCCGCCGCCATCAAAGCCCGCGCCGTGGTGCGAACGTACACGGCCCTTGTGTCGGGCCGGATCAGCCCGGAACAGGGCGTGATCGAGGCTCCAATCGGCCGCGACCCAGCCAATCGAACGCGCCAGGCGGTGATATCTTCTGGCAAGCCCGCCAGGACCAGGTACCGCGTGGTGAGGCCAGTATCCGGCGCATCTCTGCTCGAGGTGGTGTTGGAAACCGGACGAATGCACCAGATCAGGGTCCACATGGCCGCAATGAAACACCCCGTGATTGGAGACAGAACGTATGGCAATGTCTTCGGCCGACCCGAGCTTGAGCGACAATTTCTTCACGCCATCCGCCTGGAATTCCAGCATCCCGCAACCGGCGAAACCGTGAGGGCCGAGTCCGATTTGCCGGGTGACCTGAAAGAGGCCTTGGCGCAATTTAAGCCCGGCTGATCCGCGTTTCGACCTTGTTTCTGCAGCATCGAACAAGAAAAACCACCAACCGACCGTAAGGACCCGCCCAAAAGACCGTGACTGAACAAACAACCCAAACTGCCCAGACGAAGGCGCCCGTGAGAGTCCGCTTCGCTCCCAGCCCGACCGGCATGCTCCACATCGGCGGCGTGCGGACGGCCATCTTCGATTGGCTGCTGGCAAGGCAGACAGGCGGTCAATTCATCCTCCGCATCGAGGACACGGACCAGCAGCGATTCGTCGAAGGCGCAGCCGAAGACATCATGGATTCGCTTCGATGGTACGGGCTCGACTGGGACGAAGGGCCGGTCGTCGGAGGACCGCACGAGCCATACTTCCAGTCCGAGAGAAAAAGCTGCTACTCGGCCGCGGTCGAAAAACTGATATCAACCGGCGCGGCCTACGTATGCGACTGCACTCCCAAGCGCCTTGACGAAGTGCGCAAGCGACAGCAGGCGGCAGGCCAACCGCCGGGCTACGATGGGCGCTGCCGAAATCGAGAGTTGGAATACGTCCCCGAGTCTGATGGACAGGGGCGGGAAGTGGTTGTCCGTGTCCGCGTTCCGGACCAGGGGAAACTGACATTCCAGGACGTTGTCCGGCAGGACGTGACATTTGATCTGGCGAACTTAACGGACTTCGTCATTTTGAAGTCGGACGGCATGCCCACCTACCACCTGGCGCATGTGGTCGACGACCATGAGATGAACATCTCTCACGTCCTCCGAGGCGAAGAGTGGATATCGTCCACTCCCAGGCACATCCTCATTCACCAAGGCCTGGGCATCACGCCCCCGGTCTACGTCCACCTGCCCCTCCTCCTCGGCAAGGACCGGTCGAAACTGAGCAAGCGACACGGTGCCGACCGCGCGCTGGCGTACCGTGACCAGGGGTTCCTCCCCGACGCGATGTTCAATTTCCTTGCGCTACTCGGCTGGTCGCCGGGAGACGACACCGAGGTGATGGCGCGCGACGAGATCGTCGAGCGCTTCTCCCTCAATCAGGTCAGCGAGTCACCCGCCGTGTTCGACGTCGAAAAGATGACGTGGATGAACGGCGTCTATATCCGCAACACTGGGTCCGATCAACTGGCGTCGATGCTGACTCCGGTGCTTTCCGACCCGGAGAACGGCCTACCGGGCTTCGTACCGAGGCCCATAGATCAAGGCAGGGTAGAGGCGCTGACTCCACTGATCCACGAACGGTTGAAGCGACTGGATGAGGCCCCGGGCCTGCTGGACCTGTTCTTCATGGACGAGGTCACTCCGGACCCCGATGAACTGGTCCAACGCAGGATGGACCGCGACTCGACCATCGCCGCGCTCGACGCCGCCCTCGTCCTTTGCCGCAAGGTCGACTCGTTCGAGCCGGAGCCCCTTGAAACGGCCTACCGCGCCCTCACGAAGGAAATCGGCCTCAAGGCAGGCCAGCTATTCGGCACAATCCGTGTCGCCGTCACGGGCAGGCGCGTCGCCCCGCCGCTATTCGACACCATGGCCGCAATCGGCCGTGACAAGTGCACAGAACGCCTCGAAAACGCGCGCCTCCTGCTCGCGAACAAGGCCGAAGCCTAACCGGTCAGGACCGGTTCACAACACGTCCGCCCCATCGAACGGGCTGGGCGTCCGATTCGCGGAAAGACCGGTCGGCAAGACCGCAGACCTGGATGTGGCGTTGGTGGAGGTGTGTATGAGGTTCAGATTGCAAGGGTCCAGGGTCCAGTACGTCCTACAACGTTCAAGGTGCTTTAGCCGCCAAACCACTGGGGTCAATTGCCCAGTTGTCACTGGAACATTACAAAAACTCACAACAAATGAACTGAAACGCACAAGAGTGTGACGCCGTTTCGCGTAACGTAGGTACGTGTTGCGTGCCGGCAATACTGGCAGTGAGCAAGATTCATGATGTAACAGGTCGCGTGTTTCGGTCATCGCGCGCCAGGCGTAACGTCCTAACCTCTCTCGGATATTCGAAGCCATGTACTCGAAGACCAGACTGCCGCTTCATCTCCTAGCGGTACTGGTGCTCTCGGCCGTTGGCACTACGATTCTCGCCACCGTCGCGCTTGCGCAATCCGACGCAGGCGAGAATCAGGGAGAGACCGGGCAACAGCAATTTTGTCCTACACCCAGCGCGCCGACGGAACTGAGCGCGGAGGGCAGGGACCGGTCCATATCGGTTACCTGGAAGGCCGTCACTGTCCCCGCAGGCGGTTTTTACCTGGACTACGTGGTCTCGGCCCGGCCATCCACCGGACCCGGCGGCGGCTACAAGAGGACGTCGGCAACTTCCGCTATCTTCACAGGTCTCGCCAACGATGAAACCTATACCGTCTCGGTCAGGGCGGTAGTGAGTGACGACATCGGTACGGAATGTTCCAGTACTACGGTCAGTGCCATCGTCTCAACAACCGCGGCGCCCTCCGCCTTACCGACACCCCGGCCAACCCCGGTCCCCAACTACACCCCGGTGCCGCGAAGAAAACGGTCCCCGCCTCCAGAAGGTGTCATTTACCACACAGATGACCCATGTGGTCCAGCATGGTACCGTTTTTTTCACGATGACGAAGTTTATATGAGTTTTGTCCACTGGACTGCAGACGGTTCACACCTTGTGTTCGACTCTGGTGACACTATCCAGTCGCTTCACGTCAAAGATCGCCAATTGTGGCAGATTGCGGAAGTGGATACGAACGAATCGAAATTTGTGTATGGGTTCTATGCAGATATATCTCCCGATGGGTCCAGGATTGTATATTCTACTTGCGAGTACACGGACCATCCTTATTGGTGGGTGGACGAGGATTGGTCTCACCTTCCTTCATTCCATAGCGCGGGTTATGAAATCGCCTCCGTCGATGTTGACGGTAGCAGTCCCATGAGGGTGACTGACAATACACTTTTCGAGAGTTTTCCTGTGTGGTCTCCAGATGGGACACGGATTGCATTTGTTTCTAGTACTAGGCGATATAAAAGTGATTTCGTCGCTCACTATTACCCTGACAGAAGCCAACTGGCGATCATGTCTCCGGAAGGGAGCGAGATCACGTTGGTCGCTAACACGCGAGGAGCCTGGCTTTATCCTCCGACGTGGTCTCCGGACGGCCAGCGTCTGACCTTCATCTTTAATAAGGGGAGTGATCAAGAACCGGTCCTCATCCTGTACACAGTATTCCTGGATGGTTACGGGCTTACGGAGATCGGGGAGACGACTGCCCCGCCCACCTGGTCTCCCCATGGCGGCGAGATGGCCTTTGCCGCGATGGACGGGGACCAGGCGGTCATAAACGTGGTTGGGCCGGACGGCACGGGACTGCGGCAAGTCTGGAGTGCTGAGCCTGACGACGACCGTCGTCCAATCACCCAGTTGTCCTGGTCTCCCGACGGCTCCGAACTGCTCTTCATCATCTCCGGCCGGCTTCACGTTGTTGGCTCCGACGACGGGGGACATACCTTTCAGTTCCGCTCATCAACATGGCCCAGGCTCCGTGCGTGGCGCGCTTCATGGTCGCCGGATGGATCGCGAATCGCCTTGTATCGGGCTGGCCTTGACCTCTCCACCGTTTCCAGGGACGGAACGGAGCACCGCTTGCTGGTTGACTGGAAACACGATGGCCGTCTCTACGTTGTGCCGCCCGAGCACGTTACGGCGTGTTCAGCCGGTGTGGTGGTCCCTGAACCGGAGGCGAATCCCGGATTGGTCCAGGACTGCGTGGCTCTCTTTGAGGTGCGAGACGCCCTCGCCGGAAGTGCCCAACTTGACTGGGATTTCGACACGCCCATCACCCAATGGGAAGGCGTTTCGGTGCGCGGTGTCCCACCTCGCGTTCTGGGGCTTGGGGGTCGTGGCCTGAGTGACCTAAACGGGAACATTCCGCCTGAACTTGGCAACCTGACGGCGCTGAAGGGTTTGGACCTGGCGAATAACGAATTGTCGGGCAGCATCCCTCCTGAGTTGGGCCGGTTGACCAACCTCGAATACTTGTCGCTTGAATCAAATCAACTGGAAGGTGCTATTCCACCCGAGATCGGGGATATGAGGAGTCTCAGGACGTTGTCGCTTGCAGACAACAACCTCAGAGGCGACTTGCCACCCGAAATGGGGAGGCTCGGAAACCTGACTAACTTGGACCTCGGGGACAACCTCTTGACCGGCAGCATTCCGGTTGAGTGGGGCGGGATGGCCCGCTTGCAGAACCTCCGACTCTTGTCAAACGACCTGAGCGGATGCATTCCCGTTGAGTTACCGGACATGTGGGTCGAACAGAGCGGTCTCGATCGGTGTGAAACGAATGATCAGCCAAAGGTGGCGGAACCATGAGCCTCAAAATTGACGCAGTGCTGTGGCGATCGGCATTGACATGGATTGCTCTTTTGGTAGCGATATCAAATGGAGATCTACGCGCTATACCAAACACGGTGAATGCGTAATGCGGCGCTGGTACGTGATTCCAATTGGACTACTTGAGGTTGCGTTTGTAGTTGCATCCGGGTGCATTTCAGCTTACGACAACGACCCCGACGCTGTTTCGTCTGTCCGCCTGGAATCATCCGCGACGACGATGCCGGGCAACGGATCTAGCTCGATTTCAACATCGCCTACTGCGACTGGTAGTGGGCCGACCAATCCCGACGAGACCACGGTTACACTACCGGTAATCGAAAAACCTCCCAGTGTAGAGAGTCACTATAGAGAGACCACTTGCATTGACTCTTTGACATATACCAAAAACAGGCTCGGGAAGTACCTTGTCAAATGGTCGCCCGATGGTTCATATATCATGTTCAATGTTAATGCCGAGAATTACCTTGGCTCGATGGATCTTTATTACGCCACAGCCGACGGTATGCGAGTTCAAAAAATCGTAGACGGCTCTTTCAATTCAACAGACGCCACAGCAAGTAGTTCTGATGCAAAACAAAGCAGTACATCATCGAGCAGAGAATATGTTATCGGACCGACAATGTATTTCGACATTTCTCCCGACGGCGCCAAAATCGTATATTCAACATGCAAAGCATACGAAGCATCCGAAAACAGCGGATACCGAAGTGTTCACCGATACAATATTTCAGTCGTCAATGTTGACGGCACGGAACATAAGCCCGTTACTGAGACCGATACTATCGACATTTTTCCGTCGTGGTCGCCTGATGGAAGCGCGATAGCGTTCATCTCGAATAGGCATCGCAGCACATCGTTAATAGCAGGCCGAATCGTCATCTACACGGTGGCAACGGGTGAATTGAGGGACGTGCCCCTTACTATCGGCGACAGGGTCGCTCCTTACGCCCCGGCCTGGTCTCCTGACGGACGGACCTTAGCATTCGTTGCGTATGATGGAGACATCAATAGGCATCAATACCGAAGCACCACCCCGGCTGTTTACACGATTGAGACCGACGGCTCTGATCTTACGAGGGTATCGACGACACTCACCAGGCCGTCGTGGTCTCCGGACGGCCGCCGGTTGGTGTTCTACGCGCCTTTCATCGAAAGTCCGGCGTTTTATTCGTTTGCGGCCGATGGCTCGGAGGCTGTCTTGATCGCGACTCTCCCCGCCGACGTCGAAACTGCGACAGGCGCTCCGGCTCGATTCTTGCCGCTGAGCAGCGTCGAGGTGTCATGGGCGCCCGATGGCTCGGAGATCCTCCTCGGCTCTCTGGCGCTAAAAGTGGTACCGGACGGATCCGGCGCTGTGGAAAGCCTGCCAGTGAGCTTCAACTTGGCTGCAACCAAGCAGACACAGGACGGCGCCTCAGGGTCGAAGCCGGAATATCCGAGGATTGCAGCCTGGTCCCCGGATGGCTCCAGGATTGCGGTGGGAGCGACGACAGGCATTCCCGAGGGCGTGTTACCCACGCACCTAGAAGGCCCGAGGGGTGTCGATAGCGTCCTGCATTTCATCCAATGGGACGGAACGGCTCCCCGCACCCTCGTGAGAAAGGGCGTGACACTGGTGGCGGAATCGGGTTGGCGGGACCACAACGCCAGCATCATCGCCTGTTCCGCTGGTTATGTAGTTTCCGAGCCTGAAAACAACCCGGGCCTTGTGGAGGACTGCAAGACTCTCATTCGGTCAAGAGGCGAACTGGGGGGAGGCGTCGCCCTGAACTGGGGACCCGGCGTCCCTATCGAAGAGTGGACCGGCATTACCGTCGAGCCAGTAGAAGATTCGTCACAATACCCTGCACACCGTGTGACGAGATTGATCATTGGATGGCCTCGGTGGCCAAGCCCACCCCACCAGGACTATTTCCTCAGACTTAAGGGCAGCATTCCCAGGGCATTGGCCGGTCTCGACGAACTGCAAATTCTGGATCTGCGGCGTAACCGATTGAGCGGGCGCATCCCGGCCGCTCTGAGCAGCCTCGAGAATCTGCATTCCTTGCGTCTGGAGGGGAACTCCTTTGGTGGATGCATACCTGCTGAGTTGGAAAAATCATTTGGCTCTACCCTGAGCAACGGCGTGGGCCTCCCATATTGCGAATAGGGTCTTCATTTAACGAGTTGATCTGTGACTGAAACTCATGAAAAAACCTTTATAAAAGGTGGGCGGTCGTCTGTCTCACCTTTCAAGCGACGCTGGCGGCGACCCTGGCCGTTAACAGTTGCATTAGTTCCGGCGACGTCGATAGCGCTAATCGTGAGCCGGGGACGCCACTCGCTGATTCGCCAGATCCTCCATTTGCCTTAGATCCAGCCATCGAACAACCGATCCCGTCTAACGAGAAGACGTCCAGACGGCCCATATTGGTCCGCGATATGGCAGGAACCGGCATAAACCCTGAAACCACCGACACATGCGTCGACGACAACGCTGCCGCGCCGCTCAACCGGTCGGTGGATACTGCCCTCACAAAGTGTGACGGCGTCAGGCCGATCGGCCTGACGAACCTACGATGGTTGTTCACCTCAAGCGACGGTTTAACCGGGCAGATAGCGGAGACGAGGCTAGCGTCATGAAACTCGCTAGGATATTCGTCGTCCTCACAGCCGCCCTGTTCGTGTCGCTCATAAGCGCTGGCGGAGCGGGCCAGGTGAACCCGGCCCATGCGCAGACGGCCAGCGACCGGGACGCGCTGGTCGCCCTCTACAACGCCACCGATGGCCCCAACTGGACCAACAACGCCAACTGGCTAAGCGACAGGCCGGTGGGCGAATGGCACGGCGTTAGGACAGACAGCGACGGCCGGGTCATTGTCTTAGAACTCGTAGACAACCAGTTGAGCGGAAGAATACCGCCCGAACTTGGCAGCCTCTCCAACCTGGAACAGCTGTTCCTCCGCGGGAACCGTTTGACCGGGGGAATACCGGCTGAATTAGGCAGTCTTTCCAAACTTGAAAGGCTGTACTTAAACCACAACCAGTTGAGTGGACGGATACCTAGAGAGCTAGGGAGCCTCCCTAACCTGGCAGAACTCAATCTCTCTGCCAGTTATCTGACCGGGAGTATACCTGCCGAACTGGGCAACCTCTCCAGTCTGCAAACCCTGAGCCTCAGCGCCAACCAGTTGAGTGGGAGAATACCGCCCGAGCTTGGCAGCCTCTCCAGCCTGCAAATCCTGAGTCTCTACAGAAACCAGTCGAGCGGGAATATTCCACCTGAACTGGGCAGCCTCCCCAGCCTGCAAATCCTGTTGCTCCTCAACAACCGGTTGAGTGGGAACATACCGCCGGGGCTTGGCAGCCTCTCCAGCCTGCAAATCCTGAGTCTCTACAGAAACCAGTCGAGCGGGAATATTCCACCTGAACTGGGCAGCCTCTCCAGCCTGCAATCCCTGAATCTCGACAGAAACCGGTTGAGCGGGAATATACCGCCCGAACTCGGCAGCCTCTCCAGCCTGAAATGGCTGAGGCTCTACAGCAACCAGTTGGGCGGAAATATTCCACCCGAACTGGGCAGCCTCTCCAGCCTGCAAGGCCTGGAACTCGCCAATAACCAGTTGAATGGGCACATACCGCCGGAGCTTGGCAGCCTCTCCAGCCTGCAAATCCTGAGTCTCTACAGCAACCAGTTAAGCGGGAACATACCGTCCGAACTGGGCAGCCTCTCCGGCCTGCGAACCCTGTACCTCGGCAATAACCAATTGAGCGGGAACATACCGCCAGAGCTTGGCAGCCTCTCCAGCCTGCAACACCTATCGCTCTCCAACAACCAGTTGAATGGCGAGATTCCTAGCGAATTGGGCAGTCTCGCCAACCTTGAATCGCTGTACTTGAACAACAACCAGTTGAATGGGGAGTTTCCGCCGGAACTGGGTGGCCTCGCCAAACTGAGATGGCTGTGGATCTCCGGGAACCAGTTAACTGGGTGCATACCCGAGAAACTGCGGGATTTGGCGGACAGTGACCTTTACGCCGCCGATCTGCCTTACTGCGACGTGTTGTTGAGCGGCCTGGCTGTCAGTCCGGGTTCACTGGTTCCGCAGTTCGACCCATACCGGACCGAGTACAGCGCGTCGGTGGGCCTGTCGCCGGTCACGGTTACGGTGGCGCCCACGAACGGCCACAATGCGACGTTCCAGTTTGTCGACAACAACGACGTAGTGCTCGCGGATGCCGACAATTCGCTGGCGGGCTTCCAGGTCGAATTCGGCGGCCGCGTTCCCGCGGTCAAGATAAGGGTCGTCTCGCGGGACACTCAGGCGACTCACACGTACGTCGTTACGGACCTGGCCAATCGGTATGACACCAACGACGACCGCGTCATACAGCGTGACGAGGTCAAGGTGGCTATCAGGGACTTTTTCAGTGAACGGATAACCAGGGAAGAAGTCAAAGAGATCATCAAGCTGTATTTCGCCGGTTGATGGACCACCAGACTTAATAAAATCAAGAACCTTCCGAATTGGCGCAGAGATGTCGTGAAGGCACTGCAGGTCATACGGTTTCAACCTGACCGGGTCCCAAATGCAAGCACATAAGCCCAGGCCGCCTGAACATTCGGTCTATGCCAAATTCCGGCAAAGGTGCGCTTCAGCGCTGATGCACCCTGTGACGCTGGCAGCGCTCGGCGTGCTGTTGATCAACGACCTGATGTTCAAGGCGCTGTGGCCGGGAGCATGGGTCCCCGGGAAGCTGAGCGACCTTGCGTGGATGATATTCGCGCCGCCGGTACTGGCTTACATCCTGTCGTTCGCAACGCTCGGGAGCCAGATGGGGCAGCGCGCGGCATTCGCAGCAGCCTACGTCGGCCTGCCTCTGCTCTACGTCGCCTTCAACACGTTCGCACCAGTCCACGATGTGATCCTGCGCGCACTGGGGTGGTTTGGTGGACAAGGGCCTCGTTCACCCCTGGATCCGACGGACTCGATCGTGATCCCCTTTGCGATGCTGGCTGCCGTTTGGGTATGGCACAGGCCGTTGCTGACGGCGGACGGTATGCGCGCTCGATTGACATATGGCGACGACGAGTAGACGACTTGGATCGACAATTATGGTCAGCCTTGCGATTGTTCTGACAATTGTAGGCTGTCGGAATGAGTCCGCCAACGGAACAGGTCTGGCTGGGACTCCGACACCAACCGTTGCAACTGAAACTGGCAGCATTCCCACGGATACTCCAGCGCCTTCCGCCGCCATGCCAACTGCGACGCCCGCACCGACTCCCTCCATATCCTATGTCGTTGAATCATTAGATCCGTGTGGGCCGTCACTTTATACATACTCAGGCAATCTTTATGAACATTTTCTCCATTGGACGGCCGACGGCTCTCATCTCGTGATCAGCTACGACGATGGGATAGCCACACTGGATATCGAATCGGGCCGAGTACAAAAAATAGTTGACGTAGACCCAGATGAGCATGAATTGTTGTACGGCTTTTACGCTGATGTATCACCAGACGGATCACGCGTCGTCTATGCCACTTGCGAATACATCCTCGAAGAGCCTTATGTGGACCCGATCGGAGCGTCTCAGTATCATACTGTCGGTTACGAGATAGCTATAGTGAATATTGATGGCGGCGGGCGCAAGCGATTGACCTCAAGCGGCCGGTTCGAGAACTACCCCGCGTGGTCACCCGATGGTACGCGCATCGCAGTGATTACGAGTTCAGACCCACACGGAAGACCTACCCCGGCACACTACGATGAATCCGGCGCCAGAATCGCCGTCATTTCTTCAGAGGATGGTCGTGGCCGGTGGACCGGGACCAGTAAATCGGTCGCCTTGTATCCTCCGGTGTGGTCCCATGACGGCGAGTACCTGGCATTTATCGTGAATGAGGGAGACCGTTATCGACCTGAGTTCGTTGTCATATCGGTCCGCATTGGCAAGGAAGCGCCAGTCAGGATTGGAGCAACGACCGCCCTGCCCACGTGGTCACCGGACGGTACCGAACTTGCCCTTGCCTCGATGGAAGGCGCGGAAGCGGTAATCTACGCCGTCGAGCCGGACGGCACGAGGGCGCGACTCATCTGGAGGGGCGATCTGGATGGCGCCTCTATTCCAATTTCCCAAGTGTCGTGGTCTCCCGACGGTTCGGAATTACTAGTCATCGCTGGCGGGATTTACGTAATCAGCTTGGAAGGAAACAGCTTGCACCCACTGCTGCCGGATAATGGGATTGCACGTGCCGCCTGGTCGCCGGGCGGTTCCAGGATTGCCGTCTACTATCCGGGAGATGATCTAATCACCCTTTCCAGGGACGGTAAAGACCTGCGGGTCGTTGCCGAATCAGGAAAATTCGGCATTCGGAAACTGAAACCACCCGTGCACGAATTGTCCTTAGACCCACCGGCGGACTGCGCTGCTGGTGTTGCGGTCTCCGATCCAGAATTGAACCCGGGATTGGTGCGAGACTGCGAGGCTCTAATCGGCCTGCGGGACACGCTGGCGGGGAGCGCCCAACTGCGCTGGGACCCAGACACTCCTATTACCGAGTGGGATGGGGTTGATGTCGGACTCGACAAGCCCCGCGTGCGGTCTATACGTCTGCGGGATCACCTCTTGAATGGGAGCATTCCTCCTGAGTTGGGCCAACTAACGATGTTGGAGTCTCTGTACCTTTCGAACAACTTGCTGACGGGCGAAATCCCGTCCGAACTGGGAAGGTTGGAGAATCTCACCGATTTAGACCTCTCAGGCAATCTTTTCACCGGGAGCGTCCCGGCCGAGTTGAGCGGTATGACGAGTCTGGAAAGCCTTGTTATCGGAGGAAATGACCTGAGCGGTTGCATACCAGTCGACTTGCCGGACATATGGGTCCAACAGAGTGGTCTGGAGCGGTGTGAAGCGGAACCTTCGACACCGATTGCAGGGCCATGAAAGCCAGGGTTAAAGGACCAAATTGGCTAGCCTCAACAGTAGTCCTCGCGCTCTTGGCGGCAGTGAAAGGTCGCCGCAATCGGCCGCCACTAATGCGCGGCTCGACTCGACAGCGCTCGCACCCCTCCGCGCCAAGCGAGCCGAAGCCCGATCGATAACGTGATGGACCCGCGCACCCCCCAAATTGACCCCAAATTTGGCGGACCGTATACTTTATGCGTCAGTGCAAGCGAGATTCCGGGGGCATCTTGGTAGAAATAAGAATTAATGAGGGTGAAAGCTTCGAAGCGTTTCTTCGGCGTTTTACTAAACGTGTGCAGCAGGAAGCAGTGATCGCCGAGGCAAGGCGCCGCCAACATTTCGAGCCGCCAAGCATGGTCCGCAAGAAGAAGGCCGCAGCCAAGCGCCGCAAGAGCCTGAAGGCCACGCTGAAAAATATGTGACCGCCAGCCCGCCAGTCGGCGGGCTTTTCAGTTGACTGCCCACCGGCACATCGCCGCCTGATCCTCCTCGCCTCTTCGAGCTTGCAATAGAATGTCCGCTACTCCCGCCCGGTTTCGCAGGGACGCCTCTTGTGGGAGCGGGCATCGGTAACTTCTTCAGACCGCCCTTGACTCACCAGCGAACCCAGCTTATTGCCATCACCCCGTCGCGCCTTGCAAGGACCAAGGCCATTTCGTGAGAACACCAAACTTCGGCATCGTCGTCTTCCCGGGTACCTGGAGCGACCGCGATTGCCACCACGCCATAACGACGGTCCTCGGCCACCAGGCTTCCTACGTCTGGCACCAGGACCGGGACCTGTCGGAGTACGACGCCATCGTCCTGCCGGGCGGGTTCTCGTACGGCGACTACCTCCGCGCAGGAGCTATTGCACGGTTTTCGCCGGTGATGGAATCGGTCATCGACTTTGCGAATGAGGGCAAACCGGTCATCGGCATCTGTAACGGCTTCCAGATCCTCTGCGAGGCGGGCCTGCTGCCCGGCGTCCTGATGCGCAATGACCACCTGGAGTTCCGTTGCGTCTGGACGTACCTGCGCGTCGAGACCGCCAAGACTATTTTCACGAGCAACGCCAGGGTAGGGCAGACCCTGCGCCTGCCCATATCCCACGGGGAGGGCAATTTCCAGGCCGAACCCAACGTGATCGATGCGCTCGAAGAGGCGGGCAGGGTGGTCTTCAGGTACTCGAAGGAGACCGGAGACGTCACGGCCGCGGCAAACCCGAACGGCTCGGCCAACAACATCGCCGGGATCATCAACGACCGCGGGAACGTCCTGGGCATGATGCCCCATCCCGAACGCGCCTGCGAGACCCTGCTCGGCAGCCTCGACGGCAACGTTGTTTTCGAGTCGTTGGCCGCATCGCTCGGCCTGCCGGTCGGTTCCGCTGTGTAACATCGCGTCAGGCGACTGAACGCGCACACTTGACGGTTGGGTCAGGACCCTGATTGACGCCTCCCACTAACGACCGGTGACTGAACGAAACCAAGCCACAGCAGCAAGCCAGGCGATGCTCGACGAGTTGGCCCTGTCGCGCGCCGAGTACGAGGCCATCACCGACCGGCTCGGCAGGCTGCCCGATCCGCTTGAACTGGGCCTGTTCGGGTCCCTCTGGAGCGAACACTGCGGCTACAAGCACACCAAGCGGCTGATCAGGACGCTTCCGTCTCACAGCGACCGGCTACTCGTGGCGCCCGGCGCAGAAAACGCCGGCGTGATCGACATTGGCGACGGATTAGCCATCGCCATGAAGATCGAGTCGCACAATCACCCGTCGGCCGTCGAGCCGTTCGAGGGCGCTGCGACAGGCGTCGGCGGAATAGTCAGGGACATTTTCGCCATGGGCGCGCGGCCGATCGCGCTCTTGAACTCCCTCCGGTTCGGCCGTCCCGAAGAGGACCGGAACCGTTTTCTCCTTCACGGCGTCGTAGCCGGGATTTCGGCCTACGGAAACTGCATCGGCGTCCCGGACGTGGGCGGCGAAATCGTGTTCGACGACTCCTACGCCGACAATCCGCTCGTTAACGCCATGTGCGTTGGACTAATCGAAGGCGGCAGGGTCCTCAGCGCCTCTGCCCGCAATCCCGGCGACCTGTTGGTGCTCGTAGGAGCGGATACCGGACGAGACGGCATCCACGGTGCCTCCGGCCTGGCTTCGCGCACCTTCGAAGAAGAGGCGGAAATGCGGTCGGCCGTACAGGTTGGCAATCCGTTCCTCGAAAAGGTGCTTATCGAAGCCTGCCTCGAAGCGGCCCAACTGGACTGCGTGGTCGGAATGCAGGACCTCGGCGCGGCCGGACTGTCGAGCGCGGCCGTCGAGATGGCGGAACGCAGCGGCATGGGGTTACGCCTCGACGTGTCGAAGGTCCCGCGTCGAGAGACCGGCATGACACCGTACGAGGTGATGCTCTCCGAGTCCCAGGAACGAATGATCCTGGCTGTCAGGCCCGAGGGCGAACGCGAAGTGGCCGAGTTGTTCACCAGGTGGGACCTCGATGCCACCGTGATTGGGGAGTTTGTCACCGGCCGCACCGTGCACATAATGGACGGCCCCGTTGCGGCCACCGAATCATCCGTCATCGCCCTGACGGACGCCCCGGAGTACGTGCTGTCCGGCAATAAACCAGACTGGCTGACCCGCATTCAAAACGAGGACCCTGCTGACCTCCCATTGCCTGACGCGTCACCGAACGAGGTCCTGCTAAAAATGCTGGCCTCGCCCAACATCGCCAGCAAGCGGGCGGTGTTCAGGCAGTATGACCACCAGGTCCAGAACAACACCGTCGTGCCGCCGGGAGGCGACGCGGCACTTTTGAGAGTGAAAGGGACTAACAAGGCCATCGCCGTTTCGGTCGATTGCAACGGACGCCTGTGCTACCTCGATCCTTACGCCGGCAGTCAAATCGCCGTATCCGAGGCGTGCCGGAACGTTTCTTGCACCGGCGCCGAGCCTGTCGCCCTCACCGACGGCCTCAACTTTGGAAACCCCGAAACCAACGACGTTCAATTCCAGTTGACGGAGTCCATGCGGGGCATCCGCGACGCCGCCCTCGCATTCAGCGTGCCCGTCGTGAGCGGGAACGCGAGCCTCTACAACGAATCGCGCGGCCGGGCCATATTCCCCACGCCAATGATCGGAGCGCTCGGCCTGCTGGACGACGTTTCACGCCGGGCCGCGGCGGGTTTCAAGCAAGCGGGTGACGCGGTGGTCGTGATCGGCACAGATGAGCCGTGGGATTCGGTCGACGGGCTGGCAGGAAGCGAATTCGCCTATGTGCACCACGACTGGACCGGCGGCAAGCCGTCCATAGACATCGCGCTGGAAGTGCGTGTCCAGCAGATGTGCCGGGACGCAATCAGGATGGGCCTGGTCAATTCGGCCCACGACTGCTCACAGGGCGGCATCGCCGTTACGATTGCGGAATCGGCCATCATAGGCGGTCTTGGTGTCACCATTCCGACCTCGCTCACCGGCAGATGGGACGCCTGCCTGTTCGGTGAGGCACAGTCCCGAATCGTTGTGACGGTCAACCCTGCAAACATCGACGAGTTTCTCGAAATGGCTGCGCGCCAGGATGTCCCGGTATGCGTCATGGGAACGGTAGGAGGGGACCGGTTGAAATTCGGAGACGCGGCAGACGCCGAATTGCAGGAAGCCTCTCACACCTGGAACACGGGATTCGAGTCGGCCACGTCGAGTTGAAGCGATTGCCCTGAGCACGGAACGAATAGTGCGCGATAATAGCTGCTGACTTGACAGGCTGAACGAAACACACGGGCGTTGGCGCCCGCGTTTTCGCGCGGAGGCAGGTTTGCCGAGATACGACTACAGGTGCCGCGTTTGCGAGCACCTATTTGAAAAAACCCAGAGTTTCAACTCAGTCCCGGGGGCGAACTGCCCAATATGCGGGGCCGAGTCTGACCGGCAAATCTCCATACCTGCGGTCCATTACAAGGGCTCCGGCTTTTACACGACCGACCACGCCCGTTCAAACGTGGGCAGGTCCGGCGGTAAGTCCGAAAGAGACAAGGACTCCTCTGACAAGAAGGAAAGCAAGTCGAAAACGACATCCTCGTCGAAAAAGTCGGATTCCAAGTCGAAGGCCAAGACCGCAGACTCCCCCTGACCGCCAGGCATCACCCCGGCTGACCATCCCAACGTGCGCGCAGTAATCCAGCGAGTCTCCAGCGCCGCCGTCCGCGTAGGCGACCGGACGACCGGGTCCATTGGCAGGGGGCTTCTGATCCTCGTCGGTGTGTCGCCTGACGATACCGATCAGGACATCGAATACCTGGCGAACAAGACCGTGAACATGCGGCTGTTTCCGGACCCGTCCAACGCCGCGCGAGGCTTCGAACTATCGGCGTCCGAAATCCAGGCCGAACTCCTCCTCGTCAGCCAGTTCACTCTCTACGCATCCACCCGCAAGGGGCGGCGGCCAGGTTTCACCGAGGCGGCGCCGCCGGACACGGCCGAGCCGCTCTTCGAAAAAGTCGTTAACGGCTTCAGACAGACCGGTCTGAAGGTCGAGACGGGCGAGTTCGGAGCGATGATGAGCCTGGAACTCACCAACGAAGGCCCAGTGACGATCAACCTGGACACGGCCGACCGCGCCAAGCCGCGCCGGGGTTGAGTACAAGCCCGCTGGGGCGCAACTACCTCGGCGACCAGAACCCCAAGTACCCGTCGCGACGTTCAGGTCCCTGCAATATCAGATAACCAACTGGTAAATCATTCGCCCCAGACATTCATCTATACCTCCATTTAGCCCTTATGTCCCCGCACGTTCTGGGCCTTCCACTCAAGTAGTGGCTGTGCCTGGATGCGGTCACGCAACTCCGCATCGGTGGTCAGGAGTTTCGAGTCGACCTCTCCGGCGTCTAGCAGCAAATCCAGGAACGCTCGCTCCTCATCACTGAATGGCAAGAGTTCAGAAAGCACCAGCCGGCATTTGCGTACGAGGTCGTCACCAAAAGCGGCCGTGTCAGCGCCTTGCATTCCGCCACGGCGCAGCGCGGGCATAAGTTGGCTGGATATCTCACCCGGATCGAACGCCACGTCCTCAGCCGAGACGGTACGCCAGTCTTTCCGGACGCCTGCCCCATAAACTACAAATGCCGTTCTCAGCTTCGCAACGTCGAGACCGTCGATGGAGAAGGTCAGGCTGCTGTCGAAAAGGTCTCTCGCCTTGCGGCGGGTCAACAGGGCAGCGAGTTTTCCTGCAGCCACCTCGTGTATATCAACCACCGGGATGCTAGTGGCCCGCCAGCTACCCACAGGCCGGGAGTCCATGGTCGTGACCGGCCACAGGGGCACTCGGTGCATGTAGTTGATGTCCACGTCGACTCTGCCGCTCAGCCCGTAAGCTGCTGGATAACGAAGCGACCACTTGCCTCCGGCGTGTTCTCGGGGAATCCGCCTGATGCCGAAGTCCTCTCTACTGAAAACGGCCTGTATCGCTTCCTCGATCCGGGGGCGTTCATCCAGCATTGCTTCCGTGGTCTCCGCGCCGACGTAATTCAGGTCGATGTCAACAGACAGTCTCGGCACGTCGAAGACAAAAAGGTTCAGAGCAGTCCCTCCTTTGAGGGCCAGCTTTCCCGTTAGGAAGGGATGGCTGCGGATGGCATCAAGCAATCCCAGCAATTGCACGACCTTCTCCAATACATCCGGCTGGAATCCGGTCGCCTCCGCCTCCAACGCCAACCTCTCAGGAGAAACCCTCATGTCACCTCGGCCCAGGATCTTTCAACCACCTCGGTCGGCATGACGAGGTTCCATCCGGCCACCAACCTACCGTCCCTGCCCCTCTTCCTGTCGACGTAGTGGGGCTGCTTTGGACGTCGACTACGAAGCGCCTCGAGGTGACGTTCCTCAACCATCAGGGGCTCTCGATGTTCCTCAAGGTAGTAGCCCACCTTCGATGCCGTGGTCGCCTTCCCAAGTAGAAGGACATACTCCACGATGCTGTCGAGGTCGAAGAATTCCACCGTCTCCAGAGAGCGCAATATCTCCTCCCAGCCGCCTGAGAGATGTGGGCGGTCCAGGACGTCCACCAGCGTGCGCTCAAGGCTCGTGACCCTTAGCGACATGCCCGCCCGTTCAACCGTCGACACGCCGAATTGCTCCTCGCCCGCACGGACAAGCGACTCCGGGAATCTGGTCCCCTGGTATATATGGCGGCGGAAGGTCAACGTCTCCAACGGCCGCGACGCCTGGTATGTAACGTGTCGCCAGACCGAATAGGCCCGTCCGTGGAACTCCAGCGCCGTGTGGTGTGAAAGGACCGCATCCGACGTGAGCTTGGACGCGACCAGGAAGGGGTCTATTGGATAGCTCTCACTGTCTGCACCGTGCGGTATGACGGCGAACAGCCCCCGCCGGACCCGGACCAGGCGTCCGGTTTTCGTGTGGTAGGCAACCAGGGATTCCTGCGTCCTTGCTCCAGTTTCGCCGCCGGAGGAGAGGTGTTCGGCCAACTCATCTCCGGTGAACACCGGATG
The DNA here is from genome assembly GCA_965220275.1 of Dehalococcoidia bacterium. Taxonomy (GTDB): domain Bacteria; phylum Chloroflexota; class Dehalococcoidia; order Lucifugimonadales; family Lucifugimonadaceae. Next base: position 69,697 of record CBDCPN010000012.1, read on the forward strand.
CCGGCGAAAGAACACATCGTGTTTGATGGTCGGCATAGCTATCTCTCCGACGAGTTACACAGGTTTATGCTATGTGTATTGTGCATTTTGGTCATCCATGGTCAGCGGATGACTTGTCCATCAAGCTAGTAACACACAGGAATACTACGGGTTATCTGTGTGATGCTCAAGTCAAATGGATCCATAGGTGGCACCGTTGACTGATGGGAACCAGGTTGAGGAACGGGCGAAGACTGAGACTTCTGGCTAAGGGGGTTCTACCTCGGCGACCAGAACCCGAGGTACCCGTCGCCAATTGCCGTCGGTGGGTCGATCCCGCGGGTGTCAATCACCCACACCTCTTCTCGAATCGTTTCCGGCAGTTGAAACGGCAGGTCCAGCGCTGGGTCTACTGCGTTCGGGACCACCACTCCGGCCACGACGATGTGGGTGCTGTCGGGTGACCACAGGCTGATGGAATTGTCGTATTGCTCGAAGAATGACTGGACGAAATCGAACTCCGGTGTGGGGAGCATCAACGCGGCGAACGACTCCTCACCCTCGGTGATGTCCCAGATCGACCATTCAATGCCGCCCTGTAGTCGCGACGAAGGGGAGGCCACTGCGATCTTCGATCCGTCCGGCGACCACCATGCAGCCCGGATCCTCCGCTCGATTAGCGTCTCTTCTTCCCCGTCATCCAGCCCGACTAGGGACAACGAGCGGTACAGCCTGTGGAACTCACCTCGCAGCAACGCAATGGTCTCGCCGTCTGGCGACGCCCTGAACGCTGCAACACCGGTGGAAGCCCCCAGGATGTTCGAATCGTCCTCCCCGAGCCCTGCGGTCACTACCATCAAGTCACCCGATGCCGAATCGCCGTACAGGAACCCGCCGCTGTCGCCGACGAAATGAGGCGCCAGGAAGCTCATTCTCTGTCCATCAAATATCGGTTCCATGTTTTCGCCGTCGTGGCCGACAGTGAACAGCGATCCCGCGACGTGTATCGCAAGGCTCGATGATCGCGGTCCCCAATCCAGGTACACCGGCGCTCCCGTCGCGACCAGGTAGCGTTCCTCGCCCGTCTCGTCGTCGAATGTGGCGGTGATCAACTCGACACCCGTGCCGGCAATGACCGCGATGCGGCTTCCGTCCGGCGACCATGCGGCGTAGTGGGGCACGCTGTTCCCGATCCCGTTCGTCTCTGGGTGGTCCACGAATAAAGTCACGCCGACACCGCTTCCGTTCGCCGGCGCGCGCATGAGGCTGATCGGAGCGGCAGCCTGGGCCGGTCTGATGGCCGAAAACAGGACGCTGCCCCCGTCCGGCGACCACACGGGCCACGTGAAAACACCGGCATAGGCGCTGTCTTCCGGCTCGGTATTCACCGGGGAAACTCGCCGTTTGTCCGTGCCGTCCGGATTGATCGTGTAAACACTCCCGTCAATTGAGGCATAAACAATCCGGTTGACCTGTCCGGTTGCCACGACACGCGTGGGGATCGGGTCCGGATTCAGCGGAGCATCGTCCACCCGCTGCGCGGCCGTGCCGTTTCCACTACCTGACTCCTCCGCCATCTTGGTTGCCACGACCAGGAAATCCGGAGGGCCGGGCGTTGGAGTGGGCGCTCCCTTTGGGTTGGGGGCCGGGGCTTCGGTAGCAACCGGTCGCGGGGATGGCGCCGCGGTCGCGGTGGGCAGGATAGCCGTGGGCGTGGCGGTCTGAAGCGGCGGCAGCGTGGGCGTCGCCAACTCCATCTTCGGTTGCGAGCAGGCCGTGCTGGCAATCAATGCCATGAGAAACGCGGCGGCAGCGATAAAGATGAGTGGGCCGCGAAGCGCGGAGGATCGACGTTGCCGCGTTTTGCTCGGCGCCAGGTTCGCGCCGGCCTCGATGTCGGGATTCACAATGCCGCCGCTTCAGGCCACATGGAACGGGTCGATGTCCAGGCCGATGTCGAGGGCCTTCACGGAGTGGGTGAGAGCGCCGACGGAAATCAGGTCAACGCCCGTCGCGGCGATTTCCGCCACCCGTTCCAAAATTACGCCGCCCGAGACTTCAGTCAGGCACCGGCCCTTCGCAATACGCGCCGCCTCCGTAATTTCATCGAGCGACATGTTGTCCAGCATGACGATGTCGGCGCCACCCTCTATCGCGGCGCGGGCTTCCTCGACCGACTCCACTTCAATCTCGATCTTCAAGCCTTGGGGTGAGTTTTCTCGGGCGATTAGGATAATCCTCGCGGTCCCCGCGCCGTCGGCCCGCAGCGCAGCGATGTGGTTGTCTTTTATCAGCACGCCGTCCCCGAGGTTCAGCCGGTGGTTTCGCCCGCCGCCTGCAGCCACCGCGTACTTGTCCATGATGCGCAGCCCCGGCGCGGTCTTCCGTGTGTCAAGGATTTCGGCCCTCGTCCCTCTTACCGCGTCGACGTACTTCGCGGTCAAGGTCGCGATGCCGCTCATCCGTTGCAGAAAGTTGAGCGCGGTCCGTTCTGCCATTAGGATGCTTGCAAGGCTGCCGGTCACTGTTCCCGCGCAGTCGCCGTCCTTGATCGGATTACCGTCGGAGACCAACTCCACGGCAGTCAGCGAGGGATCAACCCGGCGAAACACCGCCATCGCCACCGGAAGACCTGCCAGCACGCCGCTTTCGTGTGCGACAAGCCGCGCCTCACCGGTAAGACTCCCTGATACCAGGGCGGAGGTGGTTGTGTCGCCGTCGCACAGGTCCTCCTCGAGGGCCCTGTCTATCACCGCCTCCAGCACTCCCGGCGGCGGCAACGCCGGGGTGGACCGTTCGCTATCCACCGATCTCGAGCATTCGCTCCAGGGCCGTGATCGAATCTTCCCGCACACCGCCTGGCACGTGCACGCGGTTTATGACCAGGCCCGCCATCAGGCCTTCCAGCACCCACAGGAGATACGCCGGATGAATGCGGTACATCGTCGCGCAGGGGCATATCACCGGATCGAGACAGAAGATGGTCTTGTCGGGGTTCTCCTGCGCAAGGCGGTTGACCAGGTTGATCTCCGTGCCAATGGCCCAGGATGTGCCCGGTCCGGCTTCGCTGACCGTGCGTACGATGAACTCGGTCGAACCGTTCATGTCCGCTTCGTCAACGACCTCCATCGTGCATTCGGGGTGAACTACAACGTTGACGTCCGGGTTGGCATTCCGGGCTTGTCGAATCTGGTCGACGGTGAATCGCGTGTGGACGGAGCAGTGGCCCTGCCACAATACGATCCTGGCCCGCCTGATCTGCTCAGGCGTGAGTCCTCCCATGGGCCTGAACGGGTTCCACACGACCATTTCGTCTGTGTCGACGCCCAGTTTCAAGCCGGTGTTGCGGCCAAGATGCTGGTCGGGAAGGAACAGTATCCTGCCGGACTTCTGGAACGCCCATTCGAACACTTCGACGGCGTTTGAGGATGTGCACACCGCGCCACCGTTCCGGCCGCAGAGCGCCTTGATGGCGGCGGTCGAGTTCATGTACGTGATGGGCACGATCTCTTCGGGACCGCCGAGGACCGATGACATATCGTCCCACGCGTCCTCTACGTCGTCGCTCCTCGCCATGTCTGCCATGGAGCAGCCGGCTGCCATGTTCGGCAGGATCACGTTTTGACTGGCGGACGTCAGTATGTCCGCCGTCTCGGCCATGAAGTGGACGCCGCAGAACACTACGAAATTGGCGTCACGCTCAGCCGCGGCCATCTTGGACAGCTTGTAGGAGTCGCCGCGGAAGTCCGAATACTTGATTACGTCGTCCCGCTGGTAGTGATGGCCCAGGATGATCAACTGGTCGGCCAGCGCCTCGCGCGCCTCTGCGATGCCTGAGTCGAGTTCTTCGGGCGAGAGTTTCAGGTAACGCACAGGCACCTTTTGCCACCTGACGCCGGACTTGAACTCCTCTTCGAGCGTCCGCGTCCGAAGATTGCCGGACGTCTGGCAAAAGGCCGACTGTTCAAGTTCGGTGACCGGTATCGCCACCGCTCTGTCTCTTCGATTAGATGTGGTAGTCACGACGACTCCAGTTCAGGAATTATGGCCCGGGCCTTGTTGTGCCCTTGCCGGCGTTCCGTCACGCTACGGACGCCACCATCTTTCTCGCCGATATGAATTCTCCCTGCAGGGACCAAGGGGAGGATCCGGTAATCTCTACGTTTCTGGTCTGCCCGATCAAGGAATCTCTACCATCAAGGTACACAATTTTATCGCCCCTGGTGCGGCCCTGTAGCCTGCCCCTGGTCCGCCCGTCAACCAACACGTCGAACTTCTTGCCCTCGAGGTCCCTGTTCAACTCGGTCTGTATGCGCTCCTGCAGTTCGTTGACACTGGCGAGCCTCGACTTCTTTTCCTGCCGATCGACATCGTCCAGCAGTCGCTTCGAAGCCACCGTCCCGGGCCTCTCCGAGTACGCCGCGGAGTGGACCTTGTCGAAACGGACCGTCTCCAGCATCTCCAGCGATGACTGGAACTGTTCTTCGGTTTCGGCGGGGAATCCCACGATCAGGTCTGTGGTCATCGTTACACCGGGAATCGTCTCCCGCACTTCCTGCACCTTCTCCAGGTACTGCCCGCGAGTGTAGGAGCGGCGCATGTCTGCGAGGATCGCGTCGTCGCCCGCCTGCACCGGCAAATTGACCGACTCGCACACCTTAGGGAGGTCCGCGACGGCTTGAATGATCCTGCGTGACATGTCGTTCGGGTGTGAGGTCAGGAATCTTATTCTCTCGAGGCCTTCGATTTCGTTCACTTCATACATAAGGTCGGCGAGGTCCAGGCGCGGGTACAGGTCCTGGCCGTAAGAGTCCACGTTCTGCCCGAGCAAGGTGACCTCTCGCACACCTCTTTCGACGAGGAGTGTCACCTCCCTGACGATGTCATCTGACGTCCTGCTGGTCTCTCGCCCCCTGCGGTAGGGGATGATGCAAAACGTGCAGAACTTGTCGCACCCGTGAACTATCGGCACAAACGCCGTCACGCCCGGCCGGGATGGCACCAACGAGTCCAGGCACCCCTCCATGTCGGCGCCTGACCTTGCGGCTGCGAACTCGATGATCGGAGTGAACTGCTGCGGCCGCGCCCACACGTCGACCTGCGGGAACCTCCGGCGAAGGCCGTCCTGTTTCGGCCCGACCAGGCAACCCATCACCGCGATTACGCGTTCCGGGTGAGCGTGCTTGACGGGCTTCAACCGGCCGAGCAACCCAGTAGCCGTGTCCTCGGCGGACTGGCGCACAACGCAAGTGTTCAGGACTACGACGTCCGCCTTTTCGGGCGTCTCGCAGGACTCGAATCCAAGCTGTTCGAGCCCGCTCGCAAGGCGTTCGGAGTCTGCCTTGTTCATCTGGCAGCCGGCAGTCCAGAGGTTATAAGTAGCCATTACCGGAAGACCTGGTTCTTCGGCTCGTCGTTATCTATGTCCGTGTCGGGGTTGCCGTTTCTCCGGATTCGGCAGGCCATAGGCCGGTGATGTTGCCGAAAACGCAGATGAAAGGCAATAGCCTTTCACAGGCGGAGGGTTGGACCTCACTTTTAGGGTAACACGGGCTTACAGCCCGTAGACAGGCACATCCGCGCTCCAATCCAGCCATCCCCCTCTCGTCTTACCGGGGTAACCCGGTACCCACGGTGGGGTGCGGCGGAGCGCGGCCACCCCCAAACCACCACCACACCACTCCGACCTGGGGAAGCCTGCCCCGTACTTGATACGGGGTCATTCTTGAGCGAAGCGAAGAATCTCCCGCGCGTCATCCCTCCCCACCGACAACCCCTCCCAATGTCATTTCGAGCGTAGCCGAGAATTCTGAGACGGCAGCAAGCGTTCACGCCCTGCTTCAAGCAAACCGGCCTGACGCTCGGGCACACAAACCGACGACAGTCCGGCCCGGCAATCGGGCTTGACACACCTCGCGGCGCGTCAATACGGTACGCCGCGTCGTCACAGTCCACACCTGAGAGGAACTTTGATGCGACCGAACCCCCTGCGAAAACTGCTCGATGAGGGCAAGCCCAGCGTCGGCACCCACACCATGGTCTTCTGGCCCGGTATGGTCGAGATCATCGGCCACACCGGCATCATCGACTACGTGGAGTTTGTCGCCGAATACGTACCCTACGACCTCGAAGGCCTCGAGAACTTCGGCCGCGCCGTCGATCTCTTCGACCACATGACGGCGATGATCAAGATCGACCAGGAGCCCCGCACGTTCGCCGCCACTCGGGCCATCGGCTCCGGCATCCAGAACGTGCTCTTCGCCGACGTCCGTGACGCCGAGGAGGCCCGTGAGTGCGTCGGCGCAGTGCGCGCTGAAACCCCCCAGACGGGCGGCCACCACGGCTCAGGCGATCGCCGATTCGCGGGCTACTTCCTCGAGTCCGGTACGCCCCAATATGTTCAGGCCCTCGAGGACAGCGTCATCGCACTCATGATCGAGAAGAAAGAGGCCGTCGACAATCTCGAAGAGATTCTCAGCGTGCCCGGCATCGACATGGTCTGTTGGGGCGGCAGCGACTACTCGATGAGCATCGGCAGGCCGGGTGCAGCCAAAGACCCCGATGTCGTCGCAACCCGCGACTACGTCCACAAGAAGGCCATGGAGGTGGGCATTCAGCCCAGGGCCGAGATCAGCGACCCCGAGGACGCCAAGCCCCTCCTCGACCAGGGCATTCGCCACTTCGCCCTTGGGACTGACATAGCCATTCTTTACACGTGGTGGAAGGAAAACGTCCAAAAGCTCAACGACATCATGGCCGGAGCCTGAGCCTGCGCGAACCCTTCGTCAGTCTCCCGATTAGTCGTGGTGCCAACCCGAGCCGAACACGAACCCGTCGTACTCCGCCACCCACATGCGAACCGCATCCGTGGTCACCCAGTTGCCCCCCTCGGTGGCTTCGATGGCGCTCCCGCCGAATAGCTCTTGGAGATCACTACCGATCAGCGCAAGGTTGGAGTGGGCCACTACCTTGCCGTCTGGGTCGGCGATGAAAGCGGACCACTTGCCGTCGACGGTTTCGGCCTGGTTGTAGTAGGCGATCGCCGTGTCGAGACCTGCCAGGGCGCTTTCCGGCTCGGCGAAGTATGCCAACGTCGCTGCAAGTCCTCCTGATCGAAACTCGCTGACCGCTATGGTCACCAGCCGCCTTGCGAACTCTTCTGCGCCTATGTACCAGCCGGAAGCGAAGAGCAGGCCGTCGTGCCGCACCACCCAGACGTTCTTCAGCTCAAGCTCGCCGAAGTCCCCGGATGCAATGTCGCCGCTCTCGGGGTTCCGGTAAACGTAGGACACCCACTTGCCGTCTTCGGTTGCCGATAGCAACTCCGGCCCGAAGTGGTAGCCGTTGACGTCGGTCCCGGCCGGGCCTTTCACGTCTAGGCCGACGCGGCCAGGGTCGGGGTCCCCGATGATCAGATCGTTTTCATCGATGATGAAGACGTACCACTGGCCGTCGATGCTCTGCGTACTGTTGTAATAGGCGAGCACGGTTTCGAGGCCGTAGGTCTCGTATTCGCTGATGGCGTTTTGGACGAAGTACCTGGTGTAATCGGTGGGCGCCCACTTGGGCGGGATGGTGGCATCCTCACCGCTGGTTGTGGGCTCCGCCTCGGCGGCAGCCTGGGTGGCTCGTGGTTCGGGGGTGTCGGCGATGGCCGGGTTGGCGGTCTCCTCGACCTTGCTCTCAAGCGATCCGGTCTCCGGCTGCGGCGTGTCCGCCATCACCGCACGATCTGACTCCTCCACCTCGACGCGGGAAAGTTCGGAATCACCATCTGCACAAGCGACCAGCAGCAGCAAGACCGGGGCGGTCAATACCAATAGAGTCAGCGTCCTACGAATTCGATGATTCATCCGTTCCTCGTCACGGTCCCCGTCATCTACGAAATGGTCCAAGGTAGTTGAGGGGTTCAAGGCCGCGGCGCGGGGATATGTAGGCCTGTCGAATGCCATGCGAACAGCCCCCGGACTGAGACAGATCCAATCCTCCGGACTTTTCCTGTCGGTTGTAAGTGCCGAACGCCCATTTTCCATGGGACATTAAGTTTATGGCAGACGCCCGTACCAAAGGAGGCACCGTTCCGCGCCAGACGTGCCGTAACCCTCGGCCGCGCACCAGTACGTCCGGGCCCTCACTCGACCAGGGTACCCGCCACGTCGCCCGTGGGAACGACATAGCCATCCTCTGCAGGTGGTGGCAGGAATTCATCCAAAAACTCGAGGACACCATCGTCGGAGCCTGAGCCTCCGCAAGCCCGAGCGGCTGTGTCTCGTCGAAGGAGCGCCTCTCGTGGGCGCCCAGTGGGGCATGGCAAGGGTCACAATGCCATCCCGCACGAGCATTGCCTCAAACCGTGTGCGGCCCCGCTTTCAACCCCTCATGCACCCCAATGAGTCCTTCGGTCCCCCCGATCGCCTTGCTGTCATTTCGAGCGAAGCCGAGAAATCCGAGACGGCCGCGAACATTCACGGCGTAATTCAAGCAAACCGGCGCGGACCCACGGCGCATTTATCCCCGAAACCCTGGTTACTGAACGAAGTGCCGAGTATCCGAACGAATCGTATTAACACCCAAAAGGCTGGCGAAACGCGCACTTGGGGGAGATAGCCATCGTTCCACCCAACCCATGAGCTACCCAATCGCGTCTTTGAGAAAAATCTGGCGGCGGGAGTGGAATTCAAATTTGAGTGTGTAAAGGTGGCGTCTTGTAATCTGTTCCCTCGTCTGTTACCACGGTATGGAGGACGTCTTCAATAATCTGGAGTACTCGAATGGAGTCAGGTTTGGTGCCTCGCCGCCGGCCACGAAGACTTACGGCGGTTCAGTTCCGAGGTTCTCGGGGAGGACCGAGAGGAACTGAGTTGCAAAACAAGGGTAAAGCCCCACCAAGCTTCGGCAGATCGGATGTTTGCGTTCCGATGCTTGATTCAGAACATGGTCATTAGCCATAATCAGGCGCATTACTCCCTAACCTCGCTAAAGCGTTATGAGTTTGCGAACCTGCGCAAGACCAGTATCAATTGCGGCAAGCCGTTGCCACAATTTATAGCGATCGACCTTTGGGCGAAGGTATGCCTAATCGCGGTGTACCTCGGTGAAACAACTTCAGGATAAGCAGCGGATACCAGGTGAAGGACGTTTCCTGGGCAACCGCAACCGAGTTAGACCAAAGACGCGTGACCGTTGCCTAGCCCCGGAATTGGTCTTTTGGCCGGAGAATGACGAGAAATCGATGTCTTGAGTCGTCGGGTATCAACAACGGTTAGTTCAGGCCTCCAATAATCCTCGCGTGTCTCGACTGGTTTGACTATGATCATCATCAGGTCCGTGGTTGTCCAATTACAATACGAGTTTGCTACGCAACTGATAATCTCGCCTCTCGTGGACGGTGGGGTCGCACTGTCATTTTGGATGATTGCGCGACAAGCACAACAAAATCTTGCTTATTTTTTCGCAGATGGGCGAACATAATCAATACGGAGTTGCCGCCTGCCTCACCGGGCTCGTGGTTTACAATGTAAGGAGTATCATTTGATATCTCATTGTCTCACCCCTGTTGACCTCCCATCAAATCCTTGCGGTGGCGAATAATGTAGTCTGCCGTCCGTAGCGCCAAGGCTTGGATGGTGGGTGTTGGGTTTACTGCGCCGGACGTGACGAACACGCTACCGTCGATGACGAACAGGTTGTCGGCGTCGTGCGCTTGTCCCCACCGGTCCACCACGGAGGCGCCCGGATCGTCACCCATGCGCGCAGTCCCGAGCAGGTGTACCCCATCTGCAGGCGTGAGTGGCATCGTCTCCACGTGTATTGCCCCCGCCTCAGCGAACACCCGCTTCGCGCTACGGATGCCGTGGTCCAGTATGCGCCGCGTGTTCTCGCCTATCCGGTACCGCACGCGCGGCGCTTGAATACCCGAACTGTCGGTCATGTCTGGATCCAGATCGACTGTGTTCGATTCCTCCGGCAGATCCTCAGCGGTTACTGCGAACGTCGCCGTTCTACCGAACCGGCTGGCAAAGGATTCGTGGTGGCCCTTGCCCCAGGGCACCGGCTGCATCATGCGGCCGACGGCGGTTGAGGCAGGCCCGGAACCTCTCACCATTTGCAACTGATATCCGCGTACGTAGTCAAGCCGCGGGTCGGTCTCGTAGAACTCGTGGCTCAACAGGATGTTCGCGCCGGGACCTCTATAAGACTCCAAGTCTTCTTCAAACGAGGCTGTGACGTGGGCAATCACGTGGAACATCAGATTCTTGCCCACCGCGCCACTCGTGTTGGCCAGGCCGCTTGGGTGGCGGTCCGAACTCGACAAGCGCAGAAGCCTCGGCGTCCCGATTCCGTTGCACGCCACAATGACCGCCCGAGCCGGTTGATGGCGGGCGACGCCGCGGCTGTCGAAGTACGACGCTCCGGTTACTCGACCATCGGATCCAGTGTTTATCTCATACACTCGACTACGCGTACGCAGTTCGACCCCAAGTTCGAGAGCAAGGGGCCAATAGGTAATGTCGGCCCTTGCTTTGGCCATGCGGACACATCCGAGATTCAGAGGCCCACAATAGTTGCAAGCATCGCGACCCTGCCTGTAGGGCGCGGTGTTTACGTAACTGTCCGCAGGCCACCAGTGCCAGCCCAGCCGGTCGAATGCTCGCGCCACGCGCTCTCCGTCGTGGCCCAGTGGTAGCGGTGGCATCGGCCTAGGGTTGCGAGGCGGGTTGGCCGGGTCACCAGAGATGCCGCAACAGCCGACCATCTCGTCATTCAGGTCGTAGTAAGGCGCCAATTCGTCGTACGCCAAAGGCCAGTCGTCCGCGACTCCATCGAGCGACTTCACCCGAAAGTCGGACGGGTGCATCCGCGGCGCGTGGGCGGTCCAGATGACAGTGCTGCCGCCCACGGCGTTGAACATGAATGGCGTCACATCCGAATCTTCGCAGTTGACTGGATAGTCTTCGGACAGGGTCCTCTTGTTCGGATCGAAGTTCCACACCGTCCGGCGTTGCAATTCCCAGTCATCCCGGGTGGTCGGAGAGATCTCGGGACCGTGCCAGCCGCCCTGCTCAAGGCACACCACACCGAATCCAGCGCTGGCCAGTCGCCAGGCTGCGGCCGCGCCTGACGCCCCGGCGCCGATGACTAAAATGTCTGTTTCTGAGGTCTGATCAGGGGCCATTCTTGAGTTCTGAACCAATCTGATGTGAGACTCGGAGGGATTTGTTTACTCGTTCATGCGATTGCGCGCCTGCGGTACAAAAGGGGGTGAGTTGACGGTATTTGACCGAATTTTGCCAGCCATTATGGGCCGGTTTGCCGACGGAATCAGTTGGTCAATTACAATTGATGAGTCGATTCTGCGAATAACTGCTTGCTTCCAGCGTAATATCGGAAGTAGTGTGGTTGCCGGGCCCACTCTGGCACTGGTATCAATTTGCGATTCGGACTCGGAACCAGAAGATTACGCGAACGCCCCCTGAAGTTTCATGGTCCAAAGAAATGTCCTGACCGGCGAGATGAGGGAACGCATCCTCGCCACGGAGTATGAACCGGCGACTTTCGAAGTCGAGAAGTCATACATCACGACGTTCGCGCGCGCCATCGGAGACAACAACCTACATTGGAACGACGAAATCGCGGCGCGGAGGTCGCGATACGGGGGGCTCATCGCTCCGCCTACGTTTACTCGTCTGATTGTCAATTCACTGAGGCTGCCGGGAACGGTACAGTACTCGCTTCCCGGCACGGTGCAGGTCGACGGCGGAACCCAGTGGCAGTACTTTGAGCCCATTAGGCCGGGCGACCGAATCACCCAGTTTCGGAAGATCATCGATGTTTACCAGCGGCATGGTTCGGCAGGGCCACTAATCTTCATCATCACAAACTGCCGGTTCGTCAACCAATTCGACGAAACCGCGGTCACGATGACGGGCGTTACGATCCGGTACGAACCGGGAGGACACGGGAACGCGGACCGGTCCAGTAAAGACGAAAATGGTCGTCTTGCGGGTAATCCGGGCGCTTCCGTCGCTTCTGCATTCGAGCCACTGGACCGGGCCAACGTCGCGGAAGGGACAGTTATCGGGCCTTTCATCAAGTACACGAGCACCCAGGACCTGGTCAAATACGCCGGCGCGTCCCGCGATTTCAGTGAGATTCACTATGACAAGGACTTTGCGCTGGGAGCAGGACTGCCGGGCGTGATCATTCACGGCGCGCTGAAATCGGCATATCTGGGGAGGCTCATGACCGATTGGCTTGGAGACCCCGGCGCTCTCAAATCGCTTCAATGCCAGCACCGCGGCATGGATTTCCCCTCGGAGTCGGTCACCTGTAGTGGACGCGTCGCGAGGAAGTACGAGGAGGGCGGCGAATTGTTAGCCGACTGCGAAATCTGGATCGAAAACAGTCGAGGACAGACCACGGCTCCTGGCCAGGCCACCATTTCGCTGACCTCACCGTGACCTACCCTGTGAGAAACCACTCCGGCACAAAAGCGGTAGACATTCAAAGCAGGAGCCTAACCATTGGACTTTGAAATAACGGAATCCCAGGAGATGCAGGTATTCAGACGGGAGGTCGGCGACTGGCTCGACGAAAATGTCGGAGACGACTTTCCGGCCCATGCAGACCCGCGTGACGTCACTTACGAGGACTTCCTCACAACACGTGAGTTGGGTAGGAAACTGGGCGAAAAGCGATGGCTCTGGGCAACCGCGCCTCGCCAGTATGGCGGTGGTGGGCTCAGCCTTGAACACGGGTTCGTCATTGACGACGAACTAAATAACCGCGACCTGTCCAACCCTCCCTACTACGACCCGGGTTCACGTTATGGCGGCCCGGTCCTGATGGTCTGGGGCACGGAAGAACAAAAAAGGAAATGGCTGCCGGACATGTTCTCCGGCAAGCTAGTTGGCTGGCAACTGTTCACCGAACCGGGTGCCGGCTCCGACCTATACAGCCTCACGACCACAGCCGTCCGAGATGGCGACCACTACATCATGAACGGCCAGAAGGCGTTCGTAGGGACCGCATACGACGTCGATTACTGGGTAATCTTGGTTCGGACCGATCCTGAGGGTGAGCGTTACAAGAACCTCGGATGGTTCCACATGCCCGCCACCTTGCCCGGCATCAGCAGAAGTTTCATGAACCTTTTGTGGACCGACGGCACAGGAGGGGTCAGCAACCTGGTCACCTTCGACAACGTGAAGGTCCCGGCGGAATGCCTGGTTGGGGGAGAAAACAACGGATACGACGTGTCCCTCAGCTGGGCTGAGCTCGAACACGGCGTTTCCGGAAACATCAGGCCAAACCGGTTGATGCGCCGCCTTATCCGGCACGTAGCGTCGGCGCAAGTCAATGGCCGGCAATTGTGCGACGACCCCGATGTCCAGGACCTGCTCGCAGACACGTTCATCCACGCCGAAATCAATCGTCTGATGGGTATGCGCAACTACTGGATGAGCCGGGCGCGGCAGCCGATCTCCTATGAAGGCCCCCAGTCTTCATTCATTCGCAAGATGTCGGGGCTGTCCATCTCGGAGAACATTCTGAAAATGCTCGGCCCCGTCGCATTGACGTACGACTCCGAGCTTGACTCGTCCAACAGGCATTTCGAGACGGATCAGCGAAGCAGCATATGCGCGCTCCACCCCGGCGCTACGGAAGACGTGCAGCGGGTCATCATGGCCAGGCGGATCGGCATCGGCAGAGAGGTGAGGGAACAGCCGGGGAAGCTGACGGGCCTGGTTACTCCGGCAGACTAGGTGCACGGACCATTCGCAAGACCGGTATTCGAGAAAGAACGTTTAGATGGACCTTTCAATCACCGACTATCAGAGACAACTCAAGGCAACAGCCCGGGAATTCATGGAGCGGGAATGCCCGCGAGGTTTCCTGGTGGAACTGGCCAAGTCCGAAACGGGGCACGATCCGGCGATATGGCAGAAGGCGGCCGAAGTGGGTTTCCTTGGCGCCCTCGTACCCGAAAATCTCGGGGGGTCCGGCGGTTCGTTGACGGATGCCGCGATGATCTTCGAAGAACTCGGCAGGGGTCCACTCTCCGGCCCGTATTTCTCGTCAGGCGTGCTGGGCAATCTCGTTCTTCAGGAGTGCGGGAACGATGAACAGCAGGCCGAATTCCTGCCCCGCATTGCGAGCGGCGATGAGGTAGTTGTTCTCGCCTTGACCGAGAGGAACTACGGCTGGGACTCGGACGCCGTTGGATTGCAAGCCGAAAGCCGCGACGGCAAATTCATCCTGAACGGCGCCAAGTTGTTCGTCCACGACGCGGTCTCCGCCACACAGTTCCTTTGTGTAGCAAGGTGCGCGTCCGGTCCCTGCAAAGGAGAAATTTGCGTCTTTGTGGTGGGCGCGGAGACCGACGGGGTCTCGAGACGCGGCCTGGCCGGGTTTGGAGGCAACGTTGGGGAGGTCAGGTTCGACCAGGTTGAAGTATCCGCGGAGGCGAGGCTCTCAGGCTCTGGTGACACATGGGCTGGGCTTGAACGGGCCATACTGCGGTCCATACCCCTCTTGTCTGTGTACAAGGCGGGCGCAACAGGAGCGGTATTCGACATCTCGGTCCAGTACAGCAGGACGCGGATTGCGTTCGGTGTGCCAATCGGCCGGTTTCAACGCGTGCAGGACCACATAATCGAAGTCTGCAACCGCATGGACGCGGCGAAGTGGACTGCCTACGAAGCGCTATGGAAGCTGGACACCGGCCGCGACGCCGACGCAAGCGTCCACCTGTCCAAAACGGTGGCCAGCGAAGGCTACTACCACGGCTGCAACTTCGCTCACGAAGCCCATGGCGGCATTGGCACGTCGATGGAATACGGCCTCACCCTCCACACCGAAATGTCCAGATCGCTGTACCACTATCTGGGCGATCCGCAGTTCCACAGACGACGCATGGTCAGGGCCTTGCTTGCCCGGGAAGCGGCCGATGCGGCAGACGAAACTGCGCGTCCTGTCGGGTCGCAAAGTTAAGGGAGCCGGACCGATTCAACCTCTCTCTGACCTTCGGGTGGTCGAATGGTCGCAAGAAGTCGCCGGGGCCGTGTGCTCCAGGGCTCTCGCCGACCTGGGCGCCGACGTGATCAAGGTGGAACCCCCCGAAGGTGACCCTGCACGCTATGCGGGGCCGTTTCCAAACGGCCAGCCGCATATAGAAAAGAGCGGCCGGTTTTTGTCCCTGAATGTGAACAAGCGCGGTACCACGCTCGACCTGGGTTCCGATTCTGGTCGCGATGCCTTGTTGGGGTTGGTTCGGGAGGCGGATGTATTCGTCACGGACTTCCGTCCACCGCATTTGAAGGAACGAGGCCTGGAGTTTCCTTCTCTTGCCGCTGTTAATTCACGGCTTGTCATGGCAGCGATCAGCCCGTTCGGCCAGACTGGCCCGTATCGCGATTTCAAAGGCGGCGAACTGATCGCCTGGCACGTGGGAGGCCTCGGCTACGAGACTCCTGCCCACGCGGTCACCGATCCAGAATCGCAACCGCCCCTCAAACTCGCCGGCCAGCAGGCGATGCACCTGAGCGGATGGGCAGCCGCCACCGGTGTAATGCTGGCGCTGGCACACCGCGAATCTAGCGGCAGGGGTCAACTGGTGGACGTGTCGAGCATGGAGGCAATCGCCAACATAATCCGCGGTTCGCTGATTCTCCACCCTTACGACGTGAGCCGTGTGGGCCGCACGCGCGAAAAGTCCGGATTCTCTGCGTCGCCAATGTTCCAGTGCAAAGACGGTTACGTATCGATCTCGCTGTCCCAGGAAAGATGGTGGAAGACGCTGATCGACGCTCCCGGTGCGCCGCCGGAACTGAAGTGTCCCGACTATGCTGACGCCGGCGCACGCCGCCTTAACGCAACGGCCCTGGAAGCCCTGATCACATCCTGGTTCATGGATTACACGCGGGAAGAACTCTACGACATCTTCATCCCTTTGCACCTTCCATGTTTTCCGGTCAATTCGATGCGGGAAGTAACCGGCTCACCGCAGTACGCTGCCCGCGAGTTTTTCGCCACCCAGGACCATCCCGTCGCCGGTTCCGTCACCCACCCTGGCCCCGTCACCCGATTGACCGGAGTCGAACGCCAACCTCGCCTGCACGCCCCGACGCTCGGTGAGAACGAGCGGGCAGGCTTCAACACTGCCCCGCAGACTTCGTCCGACGATTCGGACCAGCCGGAATCCGCCAACGACGGTCCGACAGCCAAGCTTCCGTTGACGGGTGTCAGGGTTCTTGACTTCGGATGGTTTTATGCCGCGCCTCACACAGGAGCCTGGTTAGGCGCTATGGGCGCCGAGGTGGTCCGCGTGGAGTCTGCAGCGCGCATCGAGTACAACCGCGAGGCTGCGAACGCCAGGGCGGAGGGCATTCCGGGCATCAACAGGTCCTCCATTTGGAACGGGGTCAACTTCAGCAAGCTCGGTGTGACGATCAATCTCTCAACGGATGAGGGCAAGGAACTGGCTCGCCAACTCGCAGGCCAGTGCGACGTCGTGGTCGAAAACTTTTCCGCCGGCGTGATGGACCGCCTTGGACTTGGCTACGCCTCTCTCAGTGAGATCAACCCGGGCGCCATTCTCCTGAGCTGCTCCACCCTGGGCGCGGTCGGTCCCGAGTCGAAGGTCAGCGGGCTTGGACCCAACATCCAGGTCTATGCCGGTCTGCCTTACCTCAGCGGTTATGAGGACGGTCCGCCCGCGCTGGGCGGAGGCAGTTGGCCGGACTTCGTAGTGGGGATCATCGGTACGTTCGCGACGTTAGTTGCGCTCAGAGACAGGAAACGGACGGGCAGGGGCCAACACATAGATCTGGCTATGGCCGAGGTGATCACGTCGATGATCCCCGAAGCCGTCATGGACTATCTCTTGAACGGCAAAGAGCATGGCAGACAGGGCAATCACGATCCGGTTATGGCGCCGCACTCGGTTTACCCGGCGTCCGGCCACGATCAGTGGGTCGCCATCGCCGTGTCCAACGACGACGAATGGCGGGCGATGTGCAAAGTGGCGGAACATCCCGAGTGGATTGAAGATCCCAGATTCGTCGACCTGGAGTCACGCAAGGAAAATGAGGCGGCGCTCGACACGCTCATTTCCGAGTGGACCGTACGGGAATCGCCGTACGGCATCATGCACTTGTTGCAGGGGGCAGGGGTCGCGGCGGCACCCGTCATGAGCGTCTTCGATCTTGTGGCCAGCAGCCACCTCCTCGAGCGCGGCTATTTCGTAGAGATCGATCATCCTGAAGTAGGACCGCGCATGACTCCAGGCATCCCAGTGAAATTCAGCGGGATGCCCGACCTGAACTACTACCCTGCTCCCATTTTGGGCCAGCACAACGAGTTAGTCTTCAAGAACGTGGTCGGACTGGACGACGAGACATACGCCCGACTCGTCTCGGACAGGGTGATCTACTAGCCAGCGCGAGACCCGGGAACGGGAGGGAAGTACAGGCGTGGTGACCCTTAGACCGGGCGAGCAACTGACATGGCTGTTCTCGTAACCGGGGGCAACGGGTTCATCGGCTCTAATGTCGTCAAGGCGTTGCTCGATGCCCATGAGGATGTCGTCGTTTTTGACATCCGTCCGCCGGACGCGATGAACATTCGATACCTCGGCTCCCGTGCGTTCGAGGTGGAGCAGGCGATCGGCGACGTCCGCGACCTGCAGCTTTTACTGGACCTGGGTTCAAAGTACTCGATCGATCGAATAGTCCACTGCGCCGTATTCAGCGTGCCCCGCCAGGACATAGAGCAGGCGCACAGTTTGGATATCGTCAACGTGAACGTCATGGGCACGGCGAACGTCATGGAACTTGCCAAGGTACTGCTGCCGCAGCGGATGGTCTATATGAGCTCGCGGACCATCTATGGAGTGTTGGACCAGGACCCCAACAGGCCAGAGGAAGGATGGCTAGGAAGGCCGCAGCGACTCTATCCCATCACCAAGTACACGGGCGAAATGATCGCCCTTCGTTACGGCGAAACGTTTGGAATTGACGTGCGGGTGGCGCGGGTTACCGGACCATACGGCCCCATGGAACGGCGGTCCGAATTCAGGCCGAACATGTCGGCCCTGCATGACTGGACTGCGGCAGCCCTCGCCGGCCGTGTGATCAAGGTGCCGGACCCCAGCCTGGTGATGGACACGACCCATGTTTCGGACGTCGCCACTGCGGTCGTCAAAATCCTGTTGGCCGATTCGCCGCACTATCCGATCTACAACGTGGGCGCGGAGGAGGAACACAGCGTGGACGGGATTTTGAGAACGCTTGAGGAACTGGTCCCAGATTCGTCATACACGGTCGACAGGAGCGAGGACTGGAGCGGCCGGCGCAACTTCGTGGTCGGCGGCCACACTCGTCTCACCAGGCTTTACGCCGATCTGGGATTCACGCACACCTATCCCCTGAAGGTGGGACTCAAGCAGTACCTGGATTGGCGCCGTAGTTTCGAGTATTACGACTGACCCCGGTTATCGCGCTTCACGCGGACTGTCTCAGGCGGGGATCGAAATGGTCACGCAACCAGTCGCCTAGGAAGTTAAACCCTATAACTGTCAGCACGATTGCCACCCCGGGGAAGAACGTCGACCACCACGCCGTGGTCAGGTAAAGGCGGCCTTCCGCCACCATAAGGCCCCACGCTGGTACGCTCGGCGGCACGCCCGCGCCCAGGAAACTGAGGATGGCTTCGGTCAGGATGAGCCCGCCTACTGAGAGCGTTTTCAGCACCAGTACCGTGTTGACCACGCCGGGGAGTATGTGCCGGAACAGAATCCGGGGCGTCGACGCTCCGGAGAGCCGGGCAAAGCTGACGTAATCCTGGTTCTTCAGCGCCAGCGTTTCCGCCCTGACCTGCCTGCCCGTGCCAGGCCAACTGAAGAACGCCAACAGACCTATGAGTATGTCGAGGCGTTGCCCAAATACAACCACAAATGCCAATCCGAGTAGGATCAGCGGTAAGGCGAAGATCACATCCACTATCCGCATCATGATCTCGTCGGTCCAACCCCCGAAGAACCCGCTGACCATGCCGTAGGGCACGCCCCACAACGTCGAGATGATGATCACAATCCCGGCGAAGACGAGGGAGAACCTGGCGCCGTGAATGATGCGACTCAAGATGTCGCGGCCCTGTTTGTCGGCTCCCAGGAGATTGTTTGACGATCCGCCTTCCTCCCAAATCGGAGGCGCATGACGGGATCTCAGGTCTGCCTTCTGCGGATCGTGCGGCGCGATCAGCGGAGCAAAGATTCCGGTCGTCACAAGAACCGTAAGGATGACTGCCGGAACCACCGGGTAACGCCTGATGGTTCTCCACCAACGCCGATACCAACTCAGCCGGCTGAACTCGTACGTGACCACGCCGCCGGACGACGTTGAAGAAGCGGTAATCGAATCCATGTCAGATGACCACTCCAGCCTTGATTCTCGGGTCGACGATCGCGTACACCACGTCTATGAGCAACGCCATCACTATGTATGCCAACGTGAATACGAGAATCGTTCCTGAGACAACCGGATAGTCCTGCTCGAGCACTGCGTTGGTGGCGAGTCTGCCCATCCCGGGCCACGCGAATACGGTCTCGGTGATGACGCTTCCGGTAATCAGTCCCACGAAGAGAATTCCGGCGTGGGTTATTGGAGTAATAAGCGCGTTCCTGAAGGCGTGTTTCCAGACGATCTTCCAGCCCGCAACGCCCTTAGCCCTGGCCATCTTGACGTATTCGCTGTCAAGCACGTCCAGCATTGAGGAACGGACCAGGCGCAGGTTGCCGGCCAACGACAACGAACCCAGTGTTATGACGGGCAGCACGTAATGGTCCAGGCCCCCTTTGCGGCTCGTTGGCAGCCAGCCAAGCAGCACGGCGAAAACGAAGATCAACATTAGGCCCAGCCAGAATGGAGGCATCGCCTGCCCGAGCACCGCAAGGCCGCGCCCCAGGTAGTCCCAGATGGACCCCCTCTTGACAGCAGACAACACGCCGAGAGGGATTGCGAGAAGGTTGGAGGCGACGAACGCCGAGACCCCCAACTGCAAGGTGTTCGGGACCTTTTCGACAATCAGTTCGATCACCGGCCGTTGTTCACGGAACGACCGGTCGAGGTCGCCGCGGGCGATTTTGCCGAGAAAGATGAAGTACTGGACGGGCATTGGTTTGTCGAGCCCGTATTTGCGTCCCCATTCTTCCCAAAGCCCGGCATCAACCATGCTGTCGTAGGGGTTGAGGAAGAGCAGCCTGGGGTCACCCTGAATCCTGGTCAAGGTGAATACGATTACCGAAACGACGAGGAACGTGAAGACCAGGATGATGAGGCGCTTTAGCAGAAAGGCGATCATGTCATTACAGAGCGTCTTCGCTCAATCTTTGTCGTACCAATAGGACCGAATGCCTGTGATCAGACCTTAAGACCCCTGCCCAAAACGCGCATCGGACGCAGACCGGGGATTCTACGATCTGCGTCCGATGCGTGTCGGCGGTTGTTTCCGCAGCTACATGCCTACGTTGAATACCGGCCGGAGACCGGAACTGTGGTTACTGGACCTGGCCCGGTATTACCCTCTCCAACTGCACGGGCACTCGGGTTGAGTCAAACTGGGCTTCCCAGGCTGCAACGCGTGGACCAACCGCCCACAGGTTGTTCCAGTAGACTCCGCCGCCGGTCAACTGGTTCGCATGGTGGAAGTCCCAGTATTCGCGCTGAATTGTCCACTGCAGGTTTTCATCGCCAACAGCGACGAACATCCGGTCGGCCAACTCGCCCAGTTCGTCGTATTCGATGTTCTGACCCCAGACGCCGCGGCCGTTCAACTCGGACCACTGGAACACGCCGCCGAATGGAAGCACTCCAGTGCCGTGGCCCATAAACCATACCTCGTTCATCTTCCTGGAGATGATTAGGGGCCTCCGGGCAGTGTAAGCCGTCTTTTGGACAACCGGGTTGAGGCCGACGTCTTTCCAGAATTCGAGCATCGCTTCCGACACCTCGATAAAGGTGTCATTCATCGTGGGTATCCAGACGGGGAACTCGAAGCCATCGCCGTATCCGGCGTCCTGGAGCAACTGCTTCGCCTTTTCTACGTCGTAATCCACGTTCAGGCTCGTGTCCCATCGGGGGTGACACTCGTCCACGAGATACATGTGGCCTATGCAGCCCTGGTTCCCGAGGATGACCTCATTGACAAGGCGCCTGTCGACGGCGTGGGTCATCGCCTGCCGGACCATGATCGCCTTCTCATTTTCGGCCTTGTCGGTCAGGTACGGACCTACCCACGGCCTCATGAGCGCCGCGTCGAGGTCCCGTTCAATTGCCAGCTGGTCACCAGCCCTCGACGTAACCGTCTCCAGGTGGCCGGCGTAGGACGTGTCCCACGTCGGGCTTCCGGGCCCAACATAGTATTGGCCGCCGAAGAAGATCGTGGACCCGCCGCGTCCTACCTGGGGCAGGCTCTGGATCCTGACGCCGGGAACACCGGACACCTGGTCGACCTGCGGTATGCCTACCGGCATCAGGTCGATCTCTCCTGTCCTCATCTGCGCTATACGCGTGTTGGCGTCGGGCACTTCGAGGATCTCGACGGTTTCATACCAGGGGGTCTCCCTGTAGTGACCCTGCACGGCGCTCAGGACGATCTTGTCGTCAGCGACTATGTCCTTGAGTTCGTACGGACCGGTGCCGATGGCGTTCTGATCGGCCCAGTCGTCCCCCATCTCTTCAAGCGCGGCCTTGCTGTGCAGGTACGTGCCGAATATGAGGGCGCGCCGGAAATTGACGTTCGGCTTCCTGAGTGTGGCCTCGAAGGTCAGATCGTCGATCGCCTTCCAGGAATCCCACTCATTTCTGATCGTTGCGCCGGCGGAGTTGACCGCCCCTTCTTCCTGGGTCCGTTCCCAACTGTATTCCCAGTCATGGGCGGTTGCCGGTCCCCATCCCTGGTGGAATTCCACACGGGGGTGCAGTTGGGCCCTGAACACAAGCCCGTCAAGCTCCCAGCCGATGATGCTGACGTTGACCAGACCGCCCTGGGTCCCCTCCTGGATGATCATGGTCTCGAAGACCGACATCTCGTGGTTGCGGTTGTCGTTGGGGTGGACCGCCCTGGGGCTTAGGAAGTTGGCGCTGCCCACATCATTCACTGCCGCCCTGAGCACCGTTCCGGGCGCCGGTCTGGCGAGGCCGCTGGGGGCGCCGGGCGTCGCGGTTGCCACCACCGTGACAACTTCCTGTTCCATCACCACAACGGTCTCAACGACCTTCTCGGTTACGGTTATGGGTTTTTCGACGACGACGGTCTCTACTACGGTCACAGGCCGCTCGACCACGACAGTCTGAATCTCGGTCACGGTCCTCCCTTCGACGACCTTTTCGACGACGACCGTCTCGATAACCTTCTCGGTTACCGTCACTTCTCGCTCGACCACGACGGTTTGAATCTCCGTCACGGTCTTGCCTTCGACGACCTTTTCGACGACGACCGTCTCGACGACTTTCTCAACGACTCTTTCGGCAGGGACCTGTTTCTCGACGACCACCGTTTGAATGATCGTCTCGGTTTCGCCGCCACAGGCCGCCACTGCGAGCGCAGCGACACCTCCTATCAGGAGCGCACCAAGAATACTTATGCGTGAGACCAACTTGAACATGTTCCCCTCCGCTCTAGAAATGACGACCGCAGACGGTAAGGCCCTGCAAATCGCGCAACTTGCGCGACCGACCTGCAAAGCACACTTTGCCGAGTCTGCAAGCTACCAGCGTTAGACGAATCGGTCAACACGATTTGCTACGTAAATCGAACTGTACAAACTAAGATTCTAATGTTTTCGTATCACCTAGTCTGATTTAGTTGTTATTCCGTGACATTTGTCGGGCGACCGGCGACTGGGGTGTCCAGTATGATTGACGCCCCAATTCTGCTCCAAGCCAGTTTGAGCGGCGATGATCGTAAGTACCTGGATTCAGGGACTATCAACAACCGTTCGCGAAGTCGGAACGAATGGCCTCCATAAACACGGTTCTCGGTCCAATAGACACATCCGACTTGGGATTCACGTTGTGTCATGAACACGTGATGACAGGTTCAGCTGGCGTGGCGTCATCGTATCCGGAACTCGTAAACAGGGCCGCGATCACGGAACGAGCGGTGGCGGACCTGTCCAGGACTCGCGACGGCGGCGTATCAACATTTGTCGATCTGACCACGTTCGACCTTGGTAGGGACGTCAGGTTGATCAGGGACGTCGCAAAGCTGAGCGGGATGCAAATTATTGTCGCCACCGGCACCTGGCTGGAAGTCCCACGGTCATTTTGGCAATTCGGCCCGGACGTTGTATCGAATCTCTACGTACGAGAGTTGGAGCAAGGAATCGATGGGACCGGCATCAAGGCTGGAATCATCAAGGTTGCCAACGACGAAGGCGGAGTGACGGAGCGAGGTGAAGTCGTGCTCAGGGCTGCAGCCCGGGCTCACGCCGCCACCGGGGCGCCCATATTCACCCACACCTGGGCGCCGGAACGGATAGGAGAGCAGCAGATCGCGATATTCGAGCAGGAAGGGGTGGACCTCACGAGAGTGTGCATCGGCCACAGCAACGACACCACCGACCTGGAATACCTGCTCGGAATCCTCGACAAAGGCTGTTGGCTGGGGCTGGACCGCTACCCGGGCGGCGCGCGAAACACCCCGGGTTGGCGGGAACGCACCCGCGTGGTGAAGGAGCTCATTGACGCCGGCCGTTCAGACCGAATCATGCTCTCCCATGACCACACGGTTTTTCATGGGATCATCTCTGCTGAGGCCGCGAAAGTGCGGCGGCGTGACAATCCTGATGGATACCTGTTCATCAGCCGGAATGTATTGCCATATCTCGAGGAACTCGGGGCAACACGGGAAACTATCCGCCGGATCATGATCGAAAACCCCCGGAGGTATTTCGAAGGTTGACCACAGACATCACCGACAGAGAGCAGATATGGGCCGGCAAGGAATTGGGGGTCCGTCATTTCGCGGTGGACGAAGAACTCGTCGACAAGTACACCGCCGCGATGGGCTTGCCAATCCGCACGGTGGGCGAAGCATCTCCGGTGCCGCCAATCGCGTTGACCGACGCCGAAAACGGATTTGAGGGCAACCACTTTGCCAATCGATTCGGGGAGTTGTGGGTCCGCCAGGAGTGGCGGTTCAATCGCCAATTGCGGATTGGACAGAGGTTTACCGTAGCGGCAAGGGTCGCAGATGTGTATCAGCGAAAAGATCGGACCGTTGTGGCCACGGAACATCGGATCGTTGCCGACAACGGCGAGGTTGCCGCCGAAAGTGTCCACCACAACAGTTTTCTTCTAGGACAGACCGGTGGCGATGTGGAACTACCCGATCCAGGTCGACGAAGGCGCAATCAACCGCGCCCCGAGCCAATTGGGGAGTCGATAGGTTCGAGTGACCACGTGATCACACTTGAAATGTGCCGCCGATTCTACGCAGACGACCCCAACTACCATACCGACCGCTCAGTTGCCAGGGATCTCGGATTCACGGAAGTCGTCATCGGCGCTGGGATGACGATGGCCTACCTGTCGGACCTGATGACCACGCGTTTCGGCACTGGGTGGACTGAAGGCGGCAGAATGGACCTGAAGTTCATCAACGTGCTCCATCCCGACGAACCGTTCGACTGCGAGGGAAACATCACAGGCTATTCGTTGGAGGACGGCCGCCGAGCGCAAGTCGTACTGTCAGCCGGCAAGATTGACGGCCCCAAGATCATCGTGGGGACCGCATCAGCCCTCGTCGATTGAGGCCTCGTAGGGAGCCGTGTCCACGCCAACATTGGCTGCTGCGTCCTTTATCTCCTCCCAGATCGAGTCGTCGACCTCGATCCCTGATTGCATCGACGCCTTTTCGGCGCGGATGCCCCGCTCGCCGGGAAGGAGCACCTCATCGAATCCCGGAAGCGGGCGGGAAGATTTGAGCCGAGACGACAACTCATTTACGTCATTCACGAATGTTCCGGCTGGCAGAAATCTATTGATGTCGATCGTGATGAAAAGAACGCCGTTGCCCGGCCAGTCGGGTTTCTCATTGCCGGCCCTGGCCAGGATCCCCGCCAGGACATCGGTGATCATAAGCAGGCCAAAGCCCTTGTGACCGGAGAGTTGCCCTCCGATGGGCAAGATTGCCCCGCGCGGCGATTGATACAGCACGCCGGGGTCACGCGTGGGCAAGCCATCCTGGTCGATCAGCGCGTCGGCTGGCGCCTCCTGACCCAGCAGGTGCATCAGCCTGATCTTGCCTTCGGGTAAAGCCGAAGTAGTTATGTCGACCGAAACCACGTCCTCGTCGCCGCCGGGGCAGGCAAAGGCGAGTGGGTTAGGGGCCAGACGGCCGTCGCGCCCGCCCCACGGCGCAACGACCCCACCCCTTCTTCCGTTCACAAATGCGAGCGCAACCATTCCCCGCTGCGCTGCCATCTCGGTGTAGTCGGCGACGCGGCCGATGTGCGTGCCGTTGTACACACCGACGCTGGCAATACCGTTCTCTGCGGCCATTTCCAGGCACAATGTCATAGCCCGGTGCGCAACGACTTGTCCGAAGTTCATCTTGGCGTCGATCAAGGCTGTACATGGGCCGCTGCGATTCACCACAGGCTCGTCGTCCAGAAGGACCTCGCCGATCTGCACCGCCTCGTAGTACTGCGGTATGCGCATCAGTCCGTGGGATCCGTGGCCGCGGGCCTCCGCGCGGGTCAGGGCCTCGGCCATCCACGCTGCGCCCTCCGCAGAAACGCCTAGCGCGACAAAAACGTCCCGCCCCAATTGGCTCCACTGTTCATGCGAAAGAACGTGTCCCATGCCGCCCGCACGATATCATGCGGTAAGGCGCGCAATGGGCAGACGCCGGACATAAACGGTCACTCTCGGCGATCTGACGACACGAAATCGTCTTGGATTTACGTGTGCTTTGTCGAATCAGGGTTATCGTCCGTTGACAGACCGGGTCCGGGATGCTAATCGTTCGACACTACGGCGAAATTGCCGCTCTGCGAGTTCGCACACCCGGTTCCTGAGGCTTTACCCATGATCGACAAGCTACGCGTTACTAGCGTCGAGGTCTTTGAATTCAAGTACACCACGAGAGACTGGGGCGGCGATCCAAAGGTGCCGACCGGCATCTACAGCCCAGGAACTATTCGTGAAGCCAGAAGCAAGGGTGTGCGCATCCACACTGACGAGGGGGTCAGCGGCGCCTACATCGGCGGCAATGATGTCGAATACGCGGGGATACCTGCGTTCATCCCTAACGTCATCGGCAAAAACCCGCTCCAACGAGAGGACCATTACTACGACGCCAAGCACGCGCTCCGGCAACACGCGCGCATGGGGCTTGGCGTTGTAGATTGCGCTCTTTGGGACCTGGCCGGCAGATATTACGACGTACCTGTGTACGAACTGCTGGGCGGCACCGCCCGGCGGCTGCCCGCCTACGCCAGCACGGCGTTAGGTGACAGCCATCCGGAGGGGCTGAGTTCGCCGGAGGCGTACGCCGACTTCGCTGAGCAGTGCTACGACCTGGGTTACAGGGCCTACAAGATCCACGGATGGTCAGACGCGCCGATCGAGAAGCAGATCGATCTCGTCCACGCCGTGGGCAAGCGAGTGGCCGACAAGATGCTCCTCATGCTCGACCCGTTCTGCGCCATAGAAAAGTTTGGCGACGCGCTGAGGCTGGGTTGGGCTTGCGACGAGTACAAGTTCTTCTGGTGGGAAGACCCGTTCAAGGACGGCGGCGTCTCGGCATTCGCACACCGCAAGCTGCGGCAACTCGTGAGGACTCCACTGTTGCAAACCGAACACATACGCGGCCTCGAGCAGCACGTAGATTTCGTCGTCGCCGAGGGCACGGACTTCATTCGAGGGGATGTCAACTACGACGGCGGGATAACTGGCGTGATGAAGATCTGCCACGCGGCCGAAGGGTTCGGGATGGACTGCGAACTCCACGGCGCGATGGCGCCCCATCAACACATAATGTGCGCAATCCGCAACATGAACTTCCTGGAGGCTGGCCTGTACCACCCCAAAGCGGAACCCTCCCGTCCGCCTGTGTATCTCGATGCCCCGTCAATGGACCTGGACGCGGTCGGCGCCGACGGATGTTTCGACCCGCCGGGCGGGCCCGGACTTGGCCTGGAAATCGATTGGGACTACGTCAAGAAGAACCAGACCGACGGGGTCGTCTATGAGTGATGCCGGCGGCAGCGGCCAATGTCCCAGACCGCCATGAAAAGGACAGCCGCCTCGGACACCCTACAAAAGATGAAAAAGCTCCCGTCAGAATCGGAGGTCCTGGATTACGCCTCAACGCTGAGCAATTGGGGACGATGGGGCGCGGAAGATGAACTGGGCACGGTCAACCTGATCACGCCGGAAAAAAGGAAACAGGCAGCCGGGCTGGTGACCGACGGTGTCACCGTGTCATGCGCCTGGCCGATTTCCACAGACGCCGCGCCCGACGTCAGCAGGACTCCGATTCACCTGATGACCGGCACCGGGGAGGGATTCTCGCTCGATTCCGACCCCACCGAAGAGCAGGGCTCCGGTGACTTCATCGGTCTCGCATACCACGGGTACACCGTCACGCACGTGGACGCCCCTTCCCACATCTTCATGAGCGGCCGCATGTACAACGGCCTGCCCTCGACCGTGGTGAACAGTACGGAAGGCGCGACGGCCGGTTCGATCGAGTTGATTAGCGACGGCATCGTGACTCGTTGCGTCTTACTGGACATCGCCAGGCTTCGGGGTGTCGACTGGCTAGCGCCTGGTGAAGCAGTCTTCGTCGAGGAACTCGAACGCGCCGAAACCGAAGCGAACGTACGGGTAGGGGAGGGCGACGTTCTCCTGGTGCGCACCGGCGAACTCAGGTACCGAAACGAAGTCGGGCCGAGGCGTGTGGAAGTTGGCAAGCCCGGTCTGCACGCGTCGTGCCTGCCGTGGTTGCACGAGCGCGGAGTCGCCATGCTCGGCTCGGACGCTATTCAGGACGTGCAGCCGAGCAGGTACCCGAGATTCAGGCAGCCTATTCACCGAATTGGCATCGTTCACATGGGCCTGTGGCTCATCGACAACTGCAACTTGGAGGGGGTGGGCGCAGCGTGTGCAGAGCGCAACCGGTGGGAATTCATGTTGTGCATCGCCCCCCTTCGTATCAAGCACGGGACGGGCTCCCCGGCAAACCCAATCGCGGTGTTTTGAGCCGCCGCGTGCATAGTGAGTTCGGAGGAGGACTAGATGGCTATAGCCAGAGACATGATGGCCGACGTGCTGGACGAGGCTGGGATCGAGTTTGTATTCGGCCTGCCCGGCGGCGGTACGGTCGGAATCTTCGATTCCCTCTGGGACAAGCGACAATCTGTCCGCGCCATCCTCGTTCGCCACGAGCAGGGCGCGGCCATAATGGCCGATGCCTACGGTAGGGCCACGGGACGGCCGGCTGTCATCATGGGACAGGGTGCCTTCATGGGCTCCAACGCGCTGTTCGGCATGATGGAGGCGTACTCGAGCGGTTCACCCATGGTGGTGCTGACCGACACCTCCGATGGCGACAATGCTCTCCATCCCCAAAATCAGTCGGTGGCCGGTGAGCACGGCAGCCCCGACCTGCTCGGCATTTTCCGATCGACCACCAAGTACACCGCGATGGCCGCGTCCCCAAAGGACGCGGTGATCGCCTCCCAACTCGCCATCAAACACGCCATCAGCGGACGACCGGGCCCCACGGCGGTCGTACTTCGTAGCGCGTCCATCAACGGGGAGGTAGACGTCGAGGAACCGCCGTTCATACACGACACGAAGGGTTACCTCACTATGTCACCGCCCGTCGCGCCGGCCGAAGACGTGTCGCGAGTGGCGGACCTTCTGGCCGGTGCGGAAAATCCGGTGATCATGGCTGGGAACGGCGTGCACCTGTCGAACGGCCACGAAAACCTGAGACGATTAGCCGAAATGCTCGGCGCGCCCGTGGCGTCCTCGTACAAGGGAAAGAGTTCGATTCCTGAGACCCACCCGCTCTCGGTCGGAATGGCAGGTGTTTTCGGGCAGGTCATCGCGAATGAAACAATAGGTGCGGCCGACGTGGTGCTCGTCGTTGGCGCGAGGCTCACTCCGCAGGACACGGTCCGTGAAACACCCACAGTGTTCGATCCGCGTCGCCAGAAGATCGTCCAGATCGACATCGATCCCCGCAACGCCGGTTGGACGTTCCCCGTCGAAGAGGGTCTAATCGGTGATGCCCGCGAGGTTCTTGGACAGCTTGTCGCCGCATTGGAGCAGAGCGAGAACGCCGCTGGCATCGACGCGGCCGCGCGGACCCGCGGCATCCAGGCGCGCAAGGCAAAAGCCGGTTTCTTCGAGGACGATGCCCTGCACTCCGACGAGACTCCGGTCCTGCCGCAGCGCCTTGTTCGTATCCTGAACGAGGTGCTCGACGCCGACGCCGTGCTTAGCCTCGACGCCGGCAACAACCGGGTGTGGATGTGCCACTACTTTCAGACCAGGTCGCCGAAGTCGTTCTTCGCGCCGGGGGGTCTGGCCGGCATGGGATGGGCCATGCCGGCGGCTCTGGCCCTCAAACTCGTCTACCCGGACCGGCAGGTCGTGGGAATCACCGGTGACGGTGGCTTCATGATGTCGATCCATGCCATACAGACCGCGGTCCAATACCGGCTGCCGGTCGTGTACGTGGTCATGAACGACTCGGCCCTCGGCATGGTCCGCATGAACCAGGGCGACCGCCCGATGGCATCCGAATTCGGCGATGTCGACCACGGCGCAATCGCGCGCGGATTCGGGGCGTTCGGGGTGCAGGTGAGAGATCCCCGGGAACTCCCAGGCGCTCTGGAACAGGCGCTCAACTGCGGCGGGCCCGCGGTTGTCGACGTTGTGATAAGCCGGTCCGCCAGCATCGACGATGTACGAAACAGCCCGCGCCTCGCCACCGAGACATGAAACTCGCGGCCGACATGGGAAGGAACCCCTCCCGTCTCACGCAGTCGTGCTGTAGGGGCTGGTTTCAAACCAGCCTTGGAACGCCAATCTCGCAGACGATGTCGTTGCGCCGAGGCGACACGTAGCAGACCACAGAGTTAGCACATGAACATGAAAAAAGTCCTCGTAACCGGCGCCAGCGGGCGAGTCGGGCAGGTCGTACTCTCCGGGCTATGTGACCGATACGAATTGAGCGCGCTGAACCGCAGTCCCGTGGCGAGTGTGTCGTGCACGCAGGCCGACATTTCGGACCTAGACGCGATCACTCCGGCCTTCGAAGGGATCGACGTGGTCCTGCACCTGGCGGCGTCGACGATGGCTGGCAATTGGGAGAGCCTGCTCGCCACCAACATAGTCGGCGTCCGAAACGTCTACGAGGCGGCCCGCATACAGGGCGTGAAGCGCGTGGTAAACGTCAGTAGCGGCGCCACCATACTCGGCTACGGCCTCGATTGGCCTTACAGGGCAGTCCTGGCTGGCGAGTACGAGAAACTGCCCGAACAGTGGCTGCTTGTGAACGAGACGTGGCCCATTCGACCGGACAGTGTATATGGCGCCAGCAAGGTGTGGGGCGAAGCGCTGGGACGCTATTACTCCGACTACCATGGCCTTTCAGTAATTTGCGTACGGCTCGGAGCTTTCCTTGCCGACGATACGCCTGACAACCCTCGCTCTGTGGCGGGCTACACAAGCTGGGAAGACGCCATGCGGATGTTCGGCCTGTGTATCGACGCGCCCGACGAAATCCGATTCGACCTGTTCGAATTGGTCTCGGACAATCGCTACCGGTGGCGGGACAACGCCCACGCCAAAGAGGTCCTGGGCTACAGGTCCACCCGCAACTCCGATCCTTTCATACGGCCTTAAGTGCGCCATGCGTAAGTAACTCGAGTCGTAGGCTGGAGTAGCTGTTTGCGGTGCGTGGGAGCCGAGGCTGGATTCGGACTTGAGTGTGAAAACATGGAGTTTTACATTCGTTCCCACTCTTGTTACCACAATCAGGCTGGGACACTGGGCGCTTTCTCGGGCAGGACTGAGACGACTAATGCGGCATTTTAAGTTTAATTTGAAGGTTCAGACGGAATACACGGGGCGAGGTCGGAAAGTGATCTGGCGGAGGGAGTGGGATTCGAACCCACGAGGGAGCTCATCACCCCCAACCCGCTTAGCAGGCGGGCGCACTAGGCCTCTATGCGATCCCTCCGCACTGGCAGACCACTGGTGGACCGGTCTCAATATAGACCGCACCCGCGCACGGCTGCAACAACTTGGAACCGGTGGCCGTCACTCTAAGTCTACGTCACCGGCCCGATCATGGTTCCGCTACTTCACCAACCGGCGGCGCATCAGGAACGCTGCAATAGGGAAGAGCAGGGCGGTCAGACCGATCATGTACACGGCTGCCAACAGGTGCGACACGTCCAACTGGGCGTTGACGAAACCCCTCGCCAGGTGCACCGCAGGCGTCAACGGAGCGGCCCACACGATTGGCTCGATCCAGTCCGGCAGGACCGATATAGGGAAAAACGACCCGCTGAAGAAGTAGAGCGGTGTGGCGACTATCGTGAATGAGAGCGACAGTGTGTGCGGGTTGGTGGAAACCGCGGCGAAGATGAGGCCCATCGCTCCGAACTGCATGCCCACCAGGACAGCCGCCAGGATGATCCCCAGCCCGTATACCGAGTCGATCCAGCCGAGCGCCGCCGCGACCGAGCCGATTGCCACGGCCGTGATGATGGACCGCGACATCGCCCACGAAATGTCGCCCATGGCGATCTCTCTGACGGTAACCGGGGCCGTGAGAATGGTCTCGTAAGCGCCCTTCTGGATGCGGAAGAACGATCCCCAGGCGCACTCGAAGATCGAGTGGAACATCGCCGACCCCACTATCACCCCGGGCGTCACGAACTGCGCATACGGAATCCCCTCAACCTCGTTGACCAATTGGCCGACGCCCAGGCCGATTGCAAGCAGGGCCGCGCCGGGCTCGATCAGGTACCACGTCATCGCCGTCCACCACGTGCGCCGGAACACGAGGGCGTGCCGGAACCACATCCCGACTACACTCCGTAGCCTGATTCCCGCCACCTGTACGTTTGGCTGTGTGGCTATCACTCGTCCACGAGCCTCCTGCCCGCGACCGACAGAAACACGTCTTCCAGGTTCGCCGCGCGGTAAGTCACACTGACGCCCTGTAGTCCGGTCAGGTCGGGCCGTCCATCGTCCCCGGAATTGACCGTTATCGTGGTCCCGCTGACGCGGAATTCGAAACCCGCGTCCTCGATCCACGATACGACTTCTCGCCGGACACCGTTCGAGACGCGCACGATCGCCACCTCCGACCCCGCATGGCGATTCACCAGTTCTTCGGGTTTACCCTCATCCAGGATCTTGCCGTGGTGCATGATGGCCACGCGGTCGCAAAGCGCCGCCGCCTCTTCCATGTAGTGCGTGGACATAAGGACTGTGACGCCCGCTTCCTTCAGCGTCTGCAACTCCTCCCACACGCGGCTCCGTCCATGAGGGTCCAGCCCCGTCGTCGGCTCGTCCAGTACGATCACCTGCGGGTTGGTCATGAAGGCGCGGGCGATACATAGCCGCCGCTTCATCCCGCCGGACAGGTAGTCGATCTCATCTTTTGCCCTGTCGGTGAGGTCGAAGAACTGCAGCACTGCGTCCGCTCGTCGCACGGCGGCCGAGTGACTGAGACCGGCCAGTATCCCGTAGATAATCAGGTTGTCCTTGGGGTTCAGGTCCGTGTCCAGCCCGTCCTGCTGGGTCACCACGCCCAGCACGTCCCTCACCTCTCGCCCCTTGCTTGACACGTCCAACCCCGCCACGGTCAGCGAACCCGCCGTCAACGGCGAAAGCGCGCTCAGCAGGCGCATCGTCGTGGTCTTGCCCGCGCCGTTCGGACCCAGCAGGCCGTACGTTTCACCCTTGTGCACCTCGAACGAGACGCCGTCCACGGCAGTCAATTCGCCAAAGTTCTTGGTAATGCCGGAGGCGCTGATGACGGGGGCGGTCCCGTCAGGTCCGGAGTCGTAGTCGTTGGTAATCATCACTAGGTCAATGTTGGCACACTATTCCGCTCAAGCGGTCTGACAAAAAGAAACCGCCGGAGAAGCCCGGCGGGATCGCGTGTGCATCTTATTCCGGTGGACTTCAGCGCGTTCCCGGCTCGGAACTCCCCGGCGTGTCGCCTATCCACACCTCTCCACCTTCGAAGTACTCCTTCTTCCAGATCGGCACGACCTGCTTCAGCCGGTCGATGAAATGCAGGGCCGCCTCGAAAGCAGGCCTGCGGTGAGCCGCCCCCACCGCGACGACCATGCTCGTTTCACCGATATCGACCCGACCCGTCCTGTGCGCCACGGCGACGCGGCCGATCTCAAATCTACTCTTCATCTCCCCGATGATCTCTGCAATCACCTGGTCGGCCATCGGACGGTACGCCTCATACTCCAGGTACAACACGCGTCTTCCCTCGTTGTGGTCACGCGTCACGCCCAGGAAAGTGACCACCGCGCCGTCGCTATCGGTCATCACAAATTCGGTCAGCGGTTCCGGGTCCAGCGGGTCGCCTGTGATGGTGACCTCCTGCGTGTCCAACCCGGACCCGCCGCTTACCGGCGGAATAATCGCCACCTCGTCCCCGCATTTAACTTCGGTCTCGTACGAAGCGTACTCACCGTTCGACGTCAACAAGACCGTCTTCGGCAGTCGCCACTCCCCTGGCACGCCCCGTGACGCTGCCTCGATCGCATCGTCGATAGTCGCAGGCGCAGGCAATTCCACGTCCACAGCGGACACCCCCGCAGCTTCTCTAACGCCGGCGAATAGCCGGACTTTGACCACCACGGTGTTCCCTGAACTCATGTATGCACTCTACCGCCCTGACGCGTGGGATTCGGTACAAAGTCAGGCACTGCCACCGCGCCCTTTTGTAGTCTGGGCGGGTTTCAAACCCGCCCAGACCCGCGTTGCCGCTCGACTCCGTCAATTGTCACCACCCCGCTCGTCCTTCGCAAGGCGATTGTCACCGCGAGTCCGCGCCGCACTCTCGAATTCCCCTCCCTCGTTTTGACGTTGAGAATCACCGGACCGTAAACTTGTACGCTGGTAACGTCGCCACATGTGAGCGGCGTAGACTCGAATTGTTGTAGCGGGCCGTACCGGCGGAACATGTCGCGGCGGCCGGAAATTCCAGGAAGAAATTGGTACGAATAAGGCTGCGCCGCATGGGCGCAAAGGGCCGACCGTTTTACAGGGTGGTTGTTGCTGACCAGAAGTCAGCCCGAGACGGCAGCTTCGTCGAGCAAATCGGCACCTACGACCCGTTTCCGGACCCCCCTGCGGTGAACATCGACGAAGACCGGGCGTTGCACTGGCTGCGGCACGGCGCCCAGCCTTCGGATCCTGTTCGCCACTTGCTGAGTAAGCTCGGCGTAATGGAAAG
This sequence comes from Dehalococcoidia bacterium, assembly GCA_965220275.1. Lineage (GTDB taxonomy): Bacteria > Chloroflexota > Dehalococcoidia > Lucifugimonadales > Lucifugimonadaceae. The sequence continues at coordinate 104,197 of CBDCPN010000012.1, forward strand.
GGTTAAAGCAGTTGGCTGATCCTGAGGAAGTCCAGGTCGAAGCTCCTGAAGAGGCCGAACAGGATCAGGAAGAAGATCGAATAGTCGAACTCGTGGAGTTCATTGCCAAGACCCTCTCGAATCACCCGGACGCGGTCCAGGTGAGGTCCGAGGAGGACGGGAATCGGACGATCATCACGCTGGTAGTGGACGACCGCGACAAGGGCAAGGTGATCGGCCGGCAGGGTCGGGTGGCCCAGGCTCTGAGGTCTCTTCTAAGGGTGGCCGCGGTAAAGCAGAACACCCGCATCAACCTGGAAATCGAATAACGCAGACCGCCCGGCGATCGTCTGGCGCAGTGACCTCAATTGAGCGGTCATTAACATGAACACAGCCTCTGTCGCCGTGCCCCGTCGTAGGGGCGGGTTTCAAACCCGCCCGCCCTGCGGCCGCATGTCGGTGCCCCATTTCCATCACCTCATGCAGTCTCAACAAGGCCATAGTTCTCCCGTCTATCGGCAACTAATGACCAATCGGCCCCGCAAATGATCAACAGCCTATCGATACGAAATCACGCTCAAGGTAGGTAAAACATGTCCGGTCACTCAAAGTGGAGCACCATAAAGCACAAGAAGGGTGTGGCCGACGCACGCCGCGGTCAGCTCTTCACCAAGTTGGCGCGGGAGATCATGGTGGCCGCACGCGAGGGCGGCGGAGACCCGGACACCAATTTCAGGCTCCGGCTGGCAATCGACACCGCGAAGTCCCAGAACATGCCGAAGGACAACATCGAGCGGGCGGTTAACAAGGGCGCCGGCACCGGTGATGGCGCTTCGGATGCTCTCGAAGAGATCACCTACGAGGCATACGCCCCCGGAGGCGCGGGCATCCTCATCAAGACCCTGACCGACAACAAGAACCGCACTGCATCCGACATCAGGTCCCGGATCACCCGAAGCGGCGGTAACCTGGCTTCATCGGGCGCCGTTTCATGGAACTTCGAAAGCATGGGCCTGATCAGCATGGAGGTGGCCGACGGAGACCCGGAGGAAATCGCCCTCGAGGCGGTCGACGCTGGGGCGGAGGACGTGGACATAGTTGACCACTCCGTGGAACTCACCGTCCCGTTCATCGGATTCGGCGCGCTCAGGTCGGCGGTCGAACAGATGGACGGCGTCGCAATCGAACGGGCGGAAATAGCGCTGCTGCCAAATAGCACCGTCCCGCTCGATCATTCGACTGCTATGCAGACCCTTAGGCTGCTCGATTCCCTTGAAGAACTCGACGATGTCCAAAAAGTCTTCTCAAACGCCGACTTCCCCGACGAGGTCCTCGAGGAGTACGCCGCCGCGTCGTAACGTCTCGCTCCTACGACGCCCAACCCCAACGGCGGCCAAATACACGGCACACCCATTTGGAACACGCACTCGAAACCCTCGACCTGACCAAGTACTACGGTCCCGTACGAGGTATCGAAGACGTAGACCTTAAAGTCGAGCCGGGCGAGATTTTCGGTCTTCTCGGACCGAACGGCGCAGGCAAGACGACCACCATCCGCCTGCTCCTCGACTTCATCAGGCCAACCAGCGGTTCGGCCCAACTGCTTGGACTCGATTGCCGCCGCAACAGCAAGGAAATCCGTAAGCGCATCGGCTACCTCCAGGGGGACTTCGCCAGTTACCCCGACCTCACTCCCCGCCAGTTGGCGAGGTACTTCGGCAAATTGCGCGGCGCCGGTATCGGCAACGCAATGGAGTACATGGAAAGGCTGGACCTCGAACCCGACCGGAAGTTCGGCGTACTCTCGAGGGGCAACAGGCAGAAGGTCGGACTCGTCCAGGCCCTCATGTCAGAACCCGAACTCCTCATCCTCGACGAACCGACCTCCGGCCTCGACCCGCTCATGCAGCGGGAGTTCCGTGACCTGGTCGTCGAACTCAAGGCCAAGGGTCGTACGGTGTTCCTTTCATCCCACGACCTCGCCGAAGCCGAGTCCGTCTGCGACCGCGTCGCCATCATCCGCGACGGCCGCATCGCCGCGGTCGAGAGCATCGAGACGCTGAGAAGCCGGTCACTCAAATCCCTGACCATCGAATTCGAACAGCCCGCAGACCCTGAGCCCTTCACTAACCTCGCCAACGTGCGAGAAGTCTCGGCGGACGGCCGGGTACTCACCTGCAAGGTGACAGGATCGGTCGACGCAGTGATCAAGGCGGCCGCGCGTCGCACCGTGCTGAACGTTACGGCTGAGAGCTCCTCGCTCGAAGAGATATTCATGACCTTCTACGAGGGCGGCGCCCCGCAGGACGAAGACAATGCTCGATAGCGTTTATTTGAAGTCGCTGCGGGACCAACGCTGGCCCACGTTCTGGTTCGGCCTGGCCCTCGTTGCCATCTCCTTGTACACCATCATGTTCTTCCCCCTCATCTCGGAAGCGACCGGACTCCTGGAATTCATAGAGAACCTGCCCGAGGAACTCACCGCGATGTTCGGCGGCGCGCTCGACTACTCGACGGCCGAGGGATTCCTGAGCGGCGAACTTTTCTCGTTCACCGGTCCGCTCGTGGTAATCGCCTACGCCATATTCAGGGGCGCCACCGCCATCGCCGGGGAGGAAGAGTCGCACACGCTCGACCAACTCCTGGCCAACCCGGTCCCGCGCTGGCAGATACTGCTCGAAAAGTCATCCGCCATGATCCTCGGGATCATCATCCTGGGCGTGCTCTTCTGGTCCGCCCTCGTCGTCGGGGCGAAGATCGCCGGCGTCAGCCTGGGCTACTCCTCGCTTGCCGCCGGGGTCGTGGGAGTATGCCTGCTCGCCATGGCCTGCGGCACGTTTTCGCTCATGCTTTCTGGCGCGGTCTGCAAACGCAACATGGCCGCCGGAATCACCGGGGGCGTCACCCTCGCGATGTTCCTGCTGAACGCGTTCCAAAGTCTCGTCGACGTCCTGAGACCCGGCAGATTCGCGTCATTCTTCTACTACTACGACGCAAATGAACCGCTCCTCTACGGCCTCAGCCTCACCCACGTCCTCGTCCTGCTCGCCGCATCGGCAGCCGCCACGGCCATCGGCGCAATCGCATTTTCGCTCCGCGATCTCCGCTAAGGCATCACTCCCGGCGAACGGCGGGCCCGCCTCGTCTCAATGTCATACTGAGCGAAGTCGAGGTATCTAAGCCGCCGGATGGCAAAAACCGCGCCGACATCAAGAATTACCCCCTTGCCACATCCCACCGTCGCAACGACCCCTAAATTCGTTATCCCCGACTCCGATCGGGGACCCAGCGGCGCGGTGGGGCAAGACGAATACGACCCAGACCGCCGAACCCGTATTTAGGCCATGGACGCCTCGTAGGGGCCGGTTTCAAACCGGCCCTGGGGCGCGGCGCGGGCCAAACCCTCAACCCAACTGCCGAGCAAACTCCGCCGGATCAGTCGTCGGCGCCAGGCAGGCGTAGTTCTCGCACAAATACGCCGTCGCCTTCCCGTCCAACAACCCCTTCCCGGCCAGCAGGGGGTACGATCCATCGTCCGTCACAGCGGCGCCACCTGCGAATATCCGGTTGGGTGAAAAACCCGAACGCGCCGTGTCAAGAAGCCGGGACGTGCCGACATCATCCGGCGCGCCCATCACCACAACTTCCTGCACGCGTGCCAGGTGGAAGTCCAACGCACACAGCCACCACGCAACACCGCTCGGCACCCGCTCGAGGAAACCGGACACGGAGCCCAATGCGGCCGTCGCCACCTCCTCGTACTTCGAGTCCCCGGTGTGCAAACCCAGTCTCAGCAACGCCATAGTCGCCGCGGAATTGCCGCACGGCACCGCGTTATCGAACAGGTCTCGCGGCCGGACGATCAACCGGTCGTGGTCCGACCCTGTGTCGTACAACGCCCTGTCGTCAACATCCCAGAACAGCTCCGGGATGCGGTCCCCGAAGGTCCGGGCTTCGTCCAGCCACCGACGGTCGAACGTCGCTTCGTAGAGCGAGATCAGCCCATCCACCAGGAATGCGTGGTCTTCCAGGAAACCGGAAATCTTCGCCTGCCCGCCGCGCCATGTCCTCAGTAGTCTCCCGTTATCGACCAGGTTGGTAAGCAGGAATTCCGCGTTTTTCTCAGCCGTCTCAATCCAGTCCGGGCGGTTTAGATGCGCGCCGCACTCGGCGAACGCCTTCATCATCAGGCCGTTCCAGCCCGTCAGCACCTTGTCGTCCAGCCCTGGGTGGACGCGTTCCGAGCGCACGCGGTACAGCCGTTCCGCGGCCTCGGCTAATCTCTCGCGCATCTCATCCACCGACATGCCCAGCTTCGCCGCCACCTCATCGTCGGGCCGTCCGGCGTTCAGGATGTTCTTCCCCTCCCAGTTGCCCTCGCGGCTCACACCCCAGTACTCCATCGCCACGCGGCCGAGTTCCGGTCCCAGCGCTTCCTCGATCTCCTGCGGCAGCCACACGAAGAACTTCCCCTCCTCACCCTCCGAATCGGCATCTTGGGCCGAGTAGAACCCGCCCGCCGGGTGAGTCATCTCCTTCAAGACGTAATCCAGCGTCTTCTCGACGACTTCCCGAAAAAGCGGCTCTCCCGTCGCCTGCCAGCCGTGCAGGTACAACACGGCCAGCAACGCGTTGTCGTACAGCATCTTCTCGAAGTGCGGCACCAGCCACACCGAGTCCGTCGAGTAACGATGAAACCCGCCGCCGACCTGGTCGAATATCCCGCCGCGCGCCATCTTTTCCAGCGTCGTCTTGACGATGCCCAGCCCGTCCGCGGAGTTGGTCGCCTTCCAGTAACGAAGCAGGAACTCATAGACCATGGGTTGCGGGAACTTCGGCTGTATACCGAACCCGCCGTTCGTCCGGTCTGCGTCGTGGACCATCCCCATGAAACCGTGATCGAGGAGGTCATGGTCCAGTGCGCCGGCAGTCCCTCTCGGAGCGCTCTGGGCCTGTATGTAGCCGATAACCCGGCTCGAATTGCCCAGGAGGTCGGCGCGACGGGTACTGAAGGCGTGGGCGACTGAGTGCAGAACCCGCGGAAACGACGGCAGCCCGCCCCGGTCCTCCGGCGGAAAGTACGTCCCGCCGTAGAACGGCCGGCCCTCCGGCGTCAGGAACACCGTCATCGGCCAGCCGCCGTGGCCGGTCATAGCCTGCACCGCTGTCATGTAGACCGAATCGACATCCGGCCGCTCTTCCCGGTCCACCTTGATGTTCACGAATAGTTCGTTCATCAGCGCCGCAATCTGCGGGTCTTCGAACGATTCCCGCTCCATCACATGGCACCAGTGGCACGCCGAATACCCGACGCTCAGCAGGATCGGCTTGTCCAGCAGGGCGGCAGCGGCCATCGCTTCAGGCCCCCACGGGTACCAGTCGACAGGGTTGTCCTTGTGCTGCAGCAGGTAAGGGCTCGTCTCGTCGGCCAGTCTATTCGGCATTAATCTGAATCCCTCGATCCCGTGATGAAAGACACCTGCGTCACCTCGTCAAATGTCATCCGGAACGCCATTGTGTCAAACGGCCGTTACATCCCCAACATCGTCGTGCCGGGGTAACCCGGTACCCACTGTAGGGTGCGAAAGAGGGCGCGAACACCCAAAACCCCTCTGTAGGGGCGGGTTTCAAACCCGCCCTAGGCCACGCGCGCCCCACAACCGAACGCAAAACCCAGCGCTCCAAACGTCATCCCGAACCGCCCTTACGACATTCTCGAGCGCGCTCATTTGTCATTCTTGAGCGCAGCGAAGAACCTCCCGTCCACCATCCGACCACCTCCGTCCCTGCGCAACCACCCATCCTGCCCCGGCCGGGCAATCAAACGCCGCTGACTTCAACAGTCGATACCCCGTAATCGGGATCGTCCAGGTCGATCACCCTGATCGCGTGATTATTCGTGTCCGCTACGTATAGCCGACCCTCCGCCCACGCGATCCCAGCCGGCTCGTTGAAACGGGCCCTGGCGCCCCGGCCATCGTAGGCCCCCGCCTTCCCGTCTCCTGCGATCGATTTGACCTCCCCGGTCATCAGTTCGATCCGCTTGATCCGGTGGTTGTAGGTATCGGCTATGAACAACTCACCGAGGCCGACCGCCACACCCTGCACGTGCTGCAATGTGGCCCGTTTTCCGATGCCGTCGCGGTCGCCGAAGTCGAACAACCCCGTACCCACGATGGTGCGGACGACACCGTCGGGACCGATGCCTGCCCAGCGCACCGCGCTCGTCTCGGAGTCGGCGAAGTAGACGCGGTCGTCGCTAAACGCAACGCCATACGGCTGGGCAAGCCGGGCCGACATTCTGAGCCCGTCTACGATGTCCTCGCCGCCGTCCCCTGCAAACGGCCCGATCTGCCCGCTCCTCAACTCCATCTGCCACAACTGGTGGAACCCCGCCATGGCGATGTAAAGGATCCCGTCCCCGATAGTCAGGTCATACGGTGAGTTGAGGGGATTGGCCAGAGGGTCTCCGCCTGAGTGGCGATATAGCGACTGTTCGCCCGTGCCGGCAATTGTCTCGACTGTTCCTGCGCCGAGGTCTAACAGCCGGATGTTGTGGTTTTCCGCATCGGCGACGTAGACCCTGTCCTTCTGGACCGCCATCCCCTGCGGATTGCTGAACATCGCCTCGTCAAATGCACCGTCCCCATTCCCCGGTTCGCCGCTGCCGACGACCTGTTCAACCTGCCCCGATTCGTCCGTTATCAGCAGGCGATTATGCCCGGAATCGGCGATGAACAACCTACCGTTGGCGGCCTCGATCTTGCCGGGGAACGATAACGGCCGGTCTTCTTCTTCGAGACGCCTGAGTTGGTAATCGAGTAACCGGCGGTTGAGCAAGCCCTCACGGTCGTACTCCTCGATTATTTCAGCGACGAGCGGACCCATCATTGCGGGATCGAATTCCCCTGAATGGCGCCCGAACACCTTGCCCAGGGGATCGATGAACATCAGCGTCGGCCACGCCCTCACCCCATACGACTGCCACACCCTGAAGTCGCCGTCGTTGATTACCGGGTGCTGTATGCCGTAGCGCCGGACAGCCTCCTTGAGATTGGCGGTCTCCTTTTCTGCGGGGAATTTCGCGGAATGGACGCCGATGACCGCAAGTGTCTCGGGATGCCTGTTCTCCAGCTCCCGCAAATGCGGGAGTATGTGCATGCAGTTAATTCAGCAGTACGTCCAGAAGTCCAGGATTACCAACTTACCGCGCAGTTCCTCCAACGTCAGTGGAGATTCCACGTTCAGCCAGTCCTGCCCGGTCGGAAACTCCGGAGCATTCACCTTGCCGGCGTACTTGTTCACAGTCGTCATATCCATTCCTCTCGCCTATAGGTACAAAAATAACACCGTCGGACACCCATCCCTCACCTCAATCGCGCGTCCCAAACGCCCGGAAATTTCCATTCCGAACGCCCTTACATGTCATCCCGAGCGAAGCCGAGGGATCCGGGACGACCATCCTCCGCCAACTCTCGTCATCCCGGTTCCACGCCCGGCACCCCCACCGTCTTGCCCTCCATCGTCGCCCCGCACTCCGATGCGGGGCCGGTACCCAGGTGAGTGGGGTACGCGCAAACCACGATCACATCAATTCCGGCAGGCGACCCCTTGCCACGCCCGACACCGCCGTCCCCGCAACCCAGCAACCGCGCCCCGTACTACTTCGGCCCTTCGAAGAAGTCAGCGCCATTCATGATCATGTCCTGCTGCTTGACGATCAGGCCCTGCACGCGCGGTATGTAGTCCCGCGCCCACCTCGGATCGCTGGTCACGGCTTTCCTGGCCTTGTCGAAGTGCGCCAGGTCGTCGTATGCCCAGATGTGCACCACCCGGTTCAGCATGCCGATGTCCGTGTAATACCAACCCGCCAGCTTGACTCCGTGCTCTTGCCTAATTACGAACGCCAGCTCGCGAACGGCGTCCATGTACTGTGGCACGCTCCCCGGCTTCAAATCGTAAATTCGCATGTCGTAGATCATCTTCGTCTCCTGTTAGTAGTTCGCCGCGCCGAATCTTAAACGGGCGTCAGACAATTCTGTCATTACTTCGAAAACGGCCGCTGCCCCAGGTTCCGTTGCAGGGGTGCCTTTTGTGGGCACCCGTCAGGGTAGGGCGCGGGTATCCCTGATTCGCCGTACCTTGCCCGCCTACGCCATTACGCGGCGCCACTCCACCTTTATCAACCGCCCAACACTAACGGTCAGGAACGAACACCGGCTGCGTCCACGCCTTCGTCCCGCGCGACGAGTGGACCGTCGCCCGCACGTAGCCGTCCAGCTTGGTAGGCCGGTAACGCGGGGTCAGCGAGTCAGACACGTACAACTCCGTGCCCCGCTGCCCAGTGAACACCGTCGTGAACCTCGCCTCTTCCCTTGATTCGATTTCAAGGGCAATCTCACCGGATGTGGACCGCAAGTCCGCAAGAGTCACACCCGTGGACGCATAGAATTCCCCGTCGTCCAGGGCCTGCAGAACACCGTTTACTTCCAACTTGTCCGTCCTGACCTGCACCCAGCCGCGACCGGGATTCGACCTCTCCGGCCCGAACTGCTTTTGGAAGTGGTGGGAGTCGTCGACTGCGATGCCCCAGACCTGCTTTCCGGCCGTCAGCAGCCGGTCCCAGATACTGTAGGTGCTCGGCAAACCGCCGCCGCCGTCGTTGTTCGAGGCAGGATGCCCGTTGTAAATCTCCACGAACCTGTAGCCGTCCACCGCCAGCAGTTCTTCAGCGCCGATCGACCATTTGTAATTCGGGTGATTCACGGACGCCATGCCGCCCGCCGCGCGAATTGCGTCGATGTTGTGCTGCAGCGCGTGCACCACCGTCCCTTCGACCGCCTCGTGGACCAGTCGGCTGATCCCGAACCCATTCACGTGGACCGGCACCTGTCCATCGGGTCCGATCCGCGACGTAACCTCCTCACCCGGCACCAACATCGGCCACTTCGAACCGCCGTCGACATCCTCCAGGACCGTCAGGTGGTTATGGTCCGTCAGACATAGCCAGTCGTACCCGTTTTCCTCGTACCACTCCGCCACGTGCTCCGGCGCCGTGTCGCCATCGCTATTCGTCGTATGAGTGTGAAGGTTCCCCTTGAACCACTTTTTCTGTGTTGTCATGCCCGAATCCTACAACCTTCCCCAAAACCCCGCGCTAACGCCCCAACGGCGCGCGCCATCAACCCCCGTCTTCGCCCGTCACACCGCGACCCTCGTTATTGCCCCACCCCCAAATGCCCCCGAGCGCACACCAACATTTCATCCAGGGCGAAGCCGAGGTATCTGAACCGCCCATCCAACAACCACCCTCGCCACCCCGATGCGCCCCTAACCTCGTCTTCCCCGACTCCGATCGGGGACCCAGGGGAGCGCGGCTACCCCCGCCAACCTGTGACACACCCACAACCCGACGCTGGCCAAACCCACTTGTAGGGGTGCCTCTTGTGGGCACCCGCTGGGGCGGACGGGCAACCCGGCTACCCCACCAACCTACCGCCCCTTACCCACATCCGGCATTCCCCCAAACCGTCTTCCCCGACGAAGATCGGGGACCCAGGGGAGCGCGGCTACCCCCCACCAACCCGCTACACATCCACACGCCCCCTTCTCCCGTCGTGCCGGGGAAACCCGGTACCCACGGTGGGGCGCGGGACGGGCGCGGCTACCCCCACCAACCGCCATTCCCCCACCCCCCAAAATCCACCCCACAAAACATTTGACACCCACGAACATGTGTTCTAATATGAATATCGAGTCGTGCATTACGACGCATTCAGCACAGCCACTCTGATCGAACAGCAACGGGAACAACTCCTGCAGGCATCGGGGGTAAAAGTTCCTCCCCCCGTGTTAAAGCCCGTTGCGGAACGAGAAAGTACATGCTCTCCAGGGAAGCAGACATGGGCTATGCATGGACTCCAGGACCCAACGGCTGCAAAGCCGATAAGGGTCACCGGAGCGACTCGCACATAATGCTGTTCACGTAGGCGTGGCAGCTTAGACCCCGACTATGGTGACTCGGGGCCCGCAGGCTAAGTCTGAGAGAAATGCCTGGGGAGCTATCGGAAGTTCGCCCCAGAGATCAAGCCGAGGATCCGATAGCAAATGCGTCTTTCCCTCAGACGTCCATAAGCGCCCCACAAGCCGGGCGCGGCTGTTGAGCCGCAACCGTCTTCGGCCCCGGTTCGACCGCCGACGCGTGAGCGAGCAACTTGCCGCCACTACCGTTGGTTGTTGGACTGTGCGGAGAAGACCGAGGAAACATACTTCCCAACAACGCCTCACGGTTCCGGCCGGGCGTGGGAAAGACTACAGAGACACTGTCAACCGAGGCAACTCCGGGCAACCCCCGGGGTTGCTTCAACGCGCCAAAAATAAAACCGCAGTGCCGGACCCCGATGGGGTAGCCTGCCCCGTGCCCGACACAGGGTCACCCCGCACTCCGATGCGGAGCCGGTAACCACGGTGGGGCGCACTCTAACTCGTCCTACCGGGGAAACCCGGTACCCACGGTGGGGCGCGGGACGGGCGCGGCTACCCCCACCAACTCGCCAGCCCATCGCACACGCGCCAGTTCACCGACCCCTCCCTTTCATCACCTTGTGCGGCCTCCGCAAGGCTGTAGTAATTGCGGACTTGACCCGGATTCCACAACACGAAGCGCCACGCGATAACCGAAGTCACCCGACTTCACCGGCTCGCGCGCGTCGTCATACCCGATTCCACGTCTTTGCATGCGCGGTAAAGCTAATATATGGCTTGCCCGAACAGCCAAACCTCGCGCCACCCCCGACTGGGGATACCTCATGCGAAAGACACACCACCCATGACGCTCAACGAAATCACCGACTCCACCCCGGCACGGGCCTTGTTCCCTGAGTACTGGTCGTTCGAAAACCAGGCGCGTGCAGAGGTGAAGGGGATGACCGACGCCCAGCTTGACTGGACCTCGCCCAAGTGGGTGTGGGGCGAGTGGAGCGTACGCCAGAATCTTTCCCACATGGGGTCGGTGTTCTATCGCTGGATGCTCGAGCGTTGGGGTGAAACGTTGTTCCCGGACGGGCTGCCGCTCACGCTCGCGGAGATCGAACGAATGTCGTCTCCGGCTCACGACCGCCGCATGAACGACGACTCCGTGTGGGAGATCGAGGACGTCCTGGCGGCGTTGGCCGGTGGGGCGGAACTCGTGCGACAGGTCATGCTCAACGAGACGGTCGGTTCGATGCGGTCCAAGTCGCTCATTCGCTCCGAAACACCGCAGTGGCCCCTGATGTCGGAGGCGCATCCGACCGGGATCAAACTGGCGCCCAACGGCAATGGGGGTTCGATGACTCTGGAAGCAACGATTCGCCACATGTACTTCGAGTTTGTGACGCACCTATACAACATCCAACGCCTGAAACGCGCCCAGGGACTCACCGCCGTCGTCAAACTGCCGGAAGTCGGGTACTGGGTCCTGCCGGGCTGGGACCGGAGCGAGCCTTGATCCTCCGGATACCTTTAAGTAACTCCCTCTCCCACGGGAGAGGGTTGGGGTGAGGGGAATCCAGAATATACCCTCTAATTCAGCAAAGGCGGAACACCACGCCCGGAACCGAAAGGCTCAAATATGGCTGACAAATTGAAGGTGATGATCACCGGCGCCAGCGGATATGTCGCGTCGCAGATGCTGCCCGAGTACCGGGACCGTTACGACCTCGTTCTCGTCGACGTCAAGGACACCGACCGCGACGGACAAGTGGTCCCCGGAATCGTAATTGCCGGATCTCGCCGATCCCGACCGGTCCCGCTACGAACACCTATTCGAGGGCGTCGACTCCGTAATCCACTTGGGGTACATGCGGTCCGAAGCGGGAGGCGTATTCAGCACGGAGACCCCACAGATCGAACGATTTGACGTGGAACATGCCAACGTGCGCATGGCCAACAACGTGTATCGCTCAGCATATGACGCGGGCGTGAGGCGCGTGGTGTCGGCCAGTTCGAACCACGCCGCCGACTGGTACGAGGATTACCAGGTACACGTGGACCGCAAAGACATGGTCCGGCCCGAGGATTTCCCCGTTTCGAGCAACTTCTACGGCTGGGCAAAGGCATCCTACGAACTGCTCGGCTGGCCGTACGCGTGCGGCACGTTCGGCCGGCGCCTCGAGTTCGTGATGGTGCGCATCGGCCACCCGACGCCGGTAAACGCGGCCCGCCACATGGCAGAGGAACCCGGAATGCCGCCGGCCGGCTCCGGCATAGCGAATTTCAAGCGCAACCTCGCCTGCCACTTCAGCCCGCGGGACCTGCGGCAACTGTTCCGCAAGGCCGTGGAAGTGGAAGACGTCTCGGCCAACGGCGAAGTGCCGTTTGCGGTCGTCTACGGAATCAGCAACAACACCCGTGCGTTCTGGTCCCTCGATTCGGCGCGAAAGGTGCTCGGTTACGAGCCTGAGGACGACTCCGAGGTGATCTACGCCGAGGACGTCCACCGCTACCTGACTGGCGGAGAATCGCCGGCGAAAGGCGGCCGCGTCGGCAGTTAAGGGCTGTAGTCGTAGATCGCCAGCATCTTGCGGTCGATCTTGTCTTCGCCAACTTTGGACAACACGCGGTCGAGGTTGTCGAGGTCCCACTCGCCCACGAAGCTGATGGCTGTACCCCGGTTCCCCATCCGGGCAGTGCGCCCGATCCGGTGAACGTACTCTTCCGCAGACTCCGGCAGGTCGTAATTTATGACGTGGGTTATGGACGGAATGTCCAGTCCCCGCGCCGCAACGTTGGTCGCCACGAGTATTCGCAAAGACCCGTCGCGAAAACTACGCATGACGGAATTTCGCTCGCCCTGTGAAAGCCCGCCGTGTATCCCGCGCGCCGGGTAGCCTGTGCGCTTCAGGTCCCGCGAAAGCCGGTCTACTCCCACCTGCATGCGCCTGAAAATCAGCACCTGCGACCCCGACTCCATTTCATCCAGTACCTCCCGGACCGCGTCCGGCTTGTCCCTTTCCGCCACCTCGAAGTAGTACTGGTCAACCTCATCGACCGTCTCGGTGGCCGCGAACTCGCTCACCAGCCTCACCCATTCGGGGTCCCGCAGGTAGCGATTGATCAGCCGCAACAGGAACCTTGGAATGGTCGCCGAGAACAACGCCGTCTGGCGAGAACTCGGCGTGTAACGCAGGATGTACTCCATATCGTCGGCGAACCCGATGTCGAGCATTTCGTCGGCTTCGTCCAGTACGGCAAATTTGATGGTGCTCAAGGCAAGTGTCCGGCGGTTCATGTGGTCCTTGACCCGACCCGGAGTACCGACAACTATGGGCGCTCCTTGCTCCAGGACGCGAATCTGACGCGCGATTGGCTGGCCGCCGTACACCGCCAGCGCCGTGATCCCGCGACCCTCGCCGATTCGGGAGATCTCGCGTGTTACCTGCATCGCCAGTTCACGGGTGGGGACAAGCACAAGCCCCTGGACCTCCCGGGAGGATGTGTCTATTTGTTCGCACATCGGTATCCCGAAGGCTGCCGTCTTTCCTGACCCCGTGACAGCCTGTCCGACGATGTCTTTGCCTTGCTGAAGGGGCGGTATAGCCTGGACCTGGATCTCCGACGGCGCCGTGTAGTTCATAGCGGCCAGTGATTCCGCGATGGGTGCTGAGACCTTCAGATCTCCCCATGCGGAGTCCCGCGGCGGGTTCTCGCCGGGAGGCGCGCTCGCTACGGCCGGCTGACGGGCAGGGTGGACCTCTGCCGGTGACTTGCCCCGGCCGCGCCGCCTTCGCCGTCTCCCACCGCTGGGAGCGCCGTCGCGCTGCGCACGGCCATCCCCCTGTGTACGGCCATCGCCCCGGCCAGGACGGGACCGGCCATCGTTTTCCGCTCGACGCTCTCCGCGCTTCCGTCTACCTTGTCGCGCTCCCAGTTCGCGGAGTTGTTCCTGCGTGCGGCTCTTCGGACGCGCCTGCCGTTTCGAAGGCGCGCGGCGAGGGCGCTTGGGAGATTCCTGATCGGAAACCGGGACGGCTTCTGGAGTATCCGGGGCGGGGCGGCTGATCTTGAATGCGCGAGTGATGCGCGATAGCAACCCTGGCCTCTGGTTTTTGCCGGATCGGCGAGACTGAGACATAGAGGTTCGTCTGAATTCTACGGACGATGGTCGGCAAATACCAATAAACCGCCCGTCAAATGGGTGTTGTTATGAAAACAGACCAGTCAGCTTCCCTCGTCGTGCCCTCCATCGTCTCCCCGCACTCCGATGCGGGGCCGGTACCCACGGTGGGGCGCTCACACAACCTCGTCGTACCGGGGAAACCCGGTACCCACGGTGGGGCGCGGAGACGGGCACGCCCCGACATCTTCAACACCCATTCGACAGGCACGCCGCCCTTCCTCGTCGTGCCCTCCATCGTCTCCCCGCACTCCGATGCGGGGTCGGTACCTACGGTGGGCCACCCACCCTGCCTCGTCGTACCGGGGAAACCCGGTACCCAAGGTGGGGCGCGGAGGTGAGCACGCCCGACGTGTACAACCACAAACCGAAATCCGCCACCCCGCTTTCATCACGTCGTGTGGCCTTAAAAAGCCCATGGTGATTCTGCCTCAAACTCGCCCATACCCGTACGTGCCCGTGCGTGCGCTGGTCACTCGCCAATCGGTACGCTGGTTGCCGATGCAGTCGTATGACCAGTTCCGAGAATCCGAGCGCCTGACCTGGCGGGTCCGGTACGGCGTGACAGCCCTGGCGATGGGGGCAGCCGCGTACCTCGCCTACGGGCAAGTGCCCGATGCTACGTTGGCAGCCGTTCCGGCCGCTTACGCAGCATTCTTCGTGGCCGTGAGGCTGGTCGTCCTCAACCTATGCCGGTCCCAACGATGGATCTACGGCATGGTGGTCGCTGAAACGGCTCTCGCGTCAGCCGCCGTCGCGGTGTTTGGGCCGCTGAGTCCGGCAGTTGTCCTGCCGCTCTTGCTGGCGCCCCACTTTGCTCATCTCCTTGGTCGGCGGGGCGCCTACGTCGGCGCCGCAGCAGGACTTGTTTCCCTGTCGGCGGCGTACCCGCTTCACCCGATGCCGGAATTGGGCCTAATCGCGGCCCTCGCAATCAGCCCGGTAATGTTGGCAGGCATAGTGGCCTTCACCGCCGAAGAGCGGTCCAGGGAACGTCGGGCAAGGGAACTGGACCTTGATCGACACACTTCAGAGTCTGGGTCCGGGAGACTGCTTCAGGCGGTCCTGAAGATGTCAGCCAAACGCGGCGAGACAGACGTGGCAAGGGCGCTCGCCGAGGGACTGAGAATTGCGACCGGTTATCCGACGGCGGTCACCCTGTTTAACCGGACACAAGACAATGTCCTGGTCCCGCTAGCCGTAAGCTCCGTCGATGGCGGACTGAATTTGGACCAAATCACGTCTGAATCCGTCGAGAGCGAAACTGCTGCCGTAAAGGTTGCGCGCCAGGGTTCTGCAATTTCGTTGGGCCGCGGCAGCCTCGACCACGAGTTCCTTCCCGAATGGGCGCTGGAATCTGGACACCGTTCCGGCATCGCCGCCCCCATCGTCCAGGGCATGGACGTTTTCGGAGTGGTCTACGTCCTCCGCGATGGTCCAGATGCGCCGGGCTTGAAAACGATCGAACAGGCCGAAGCGTTGACGAGTTTCGCATCCAGGCTTCTTGCGGGCGGGACCATCCAGACGGTTTCTGGACCACCCACAGCCTTGAAGGAACTGCTGACGCGCAATGGCAGGGCCTCAGAACCTGAGACGAGACTGCCAATCGAACTGCCCCACTTGAGCCTTGACCCTGCCTCGGAAAAACTGGTTATCGGAGGCGTCGGCGTCTCCCTTTCCCGGACCGAGTTTTCGATGCTCTATGCGTTGGCCAAATCGCCCGGCAATGTTGTTCCGCCATCCGACCTGGTCGACGTGTGTTGGGAGGGAGAGCCGGCGCCGAATACCGGCGCGGTCGACACGACCATCTACAGGATCAGGCGAAAGTTGGCCCGCACACCCGCCGGCAAGGGCGTAATCCGCACGGTCCGCGGCGAGGGCTACATGCTCGCCGAGCCCGACCTTGTCGGGAGCCACACAACGGCCGCATAGATTGTCGGCTCGCGGTGCGGTCCACCGCCTCGCCAATTCGGGCGACGGTGGCAGTGAATTTCTGTCGTATTTCAGTCCCGCGTGACGAAGCAACTGACGTTTCCCTTTGGAGCAAACCTGCGGCGTGATCGATACTTGCTTTCCTGATTAACCGGCGCGCTGGCATTCGAGGACATGGATAAGCAAGGCACCGTTGGGACCGTCAAGCGACGAAACGAGACGGAATCTACATATGCGCTCAAGTGGGCAGCGTGGGGATGGCTGCGAGACGAGGCCGGATGCAAGGCTATTGCGTTCGAGGTGAGACTCGAAGGCCCCAGGGGTCGAATCGCGGACGTGGTGGGTGTCGGTCCCCAGAACCGCGTGTACGTCGTCGAAGTCAAGTCATCCAGATCCGATGCGTCCCGAGACGACAACACAAAGAGAAGGGCGGCCAAGCTGGCGCGACAGCGGGTGGCCAAAGACGATGCCGTTGAACTAACAGCCGGGATACTTGAGTCGGCCGCGAAATACGCACCCAGCGTGGCGGAAAGCGCCGAAGTCAGGTTGGTCCGACGCGAATTCGATGACGCGGTGAAAAAACGGGAAGCGCACGCGAAGCGCGTCTCATCCCTGTCCGTGAAATTCCACGACGACGCGTTCCTGCGGACCGCGCACTGCCACTACATCATGGCGCCGCGCGGTCTCCTCAGGCCCTCCGAACTACCACCATACTGGGGCCTGCTGGACGACTCACCGGCCGTGGTGGTGGAAGCCCCCGTCAAGCAGATACGCGACTCTACGCAACACGTCTTGAGGGCCATCGCCCGGGCCAATACCAGGGACCTCATGACCGCTTGCGGACAGGGCTGACGGTGGTCCGCTCGTGAGCGGACGGATGAAATTCAGCCGACGCCGGTCAACATTCGCTTGATCCGGCTTACAGCCTCCGTAAGGTTGTCGATCGAATTGGCGAACGACACCCGGACGTAGCCGTCCCCGTATTCACCGAATGCGGTGCCCGAGAGCAGCGCGACGCCCGCTTCTTCGAGGCAACGGTCCGCGAACTCCCTGCTCGTAAGCCCTGTCCCGGAGACGTTGGGAAATGCGTAGAAGGCGCCCTTTGGCACGGCGCACCGGATCCCGTCGATGGAGTTGAGGCCGTCCACGATTATGTCCCGGCGTTCCTTGAATTCCGCAACCATCTTGTGGACGGATTCCTGGGACGCTTCGAGGGCTTCTATCGCTGCGATCTGGGAAAAAGACGCCGTCTGCGAAACGCTGTTCGTGATCAACCGGGAGACCGGCTCAACCAGCCAGTCAGGGAATACCCCATACCCGGTGCGCCAACCCGTCATGGCGTAGCTCTTGGAAAGTCCGTCCAGGATGACGGTCCGTTCCCGCATACCGTCAAACTTGGTGATCGAAACGTGAGAACCCTCGTAGTAGAAGTCCTTGTAGATCTCGTCGCTCAGGACAACTGCGTCAACCTCATTGGCAATTGCGGCCATCTGCTCGAGATCGCCTTCCGGTATCACGCTGCCGCACGGGTTGTTTGGGGAGTTGACGATGATCAACTTGGTGCGGTCTGACACCTTGGACCGCAACTCGGCTACGTCAACGGCGAAGTCAGCCTCCTCCGCCAGCTTCAGAGGCACTGCTGTACCCCCCATGAAGTTGATCATCGACTCGTAAATCGGAAAGCCCGGATTCGGGTAGATCACCTCGTCGCCCTCGTCGATCAGGGCCATGATGGTGAAGAACATCACCGGTTTGCCGCCGGGCGTGAACACCACGTTGTCGGGGCTGACCTCGTAGCCCTGCCATTCCGTCTGGTGGCGGGCGATCGCGGCCCGTGCTTCCGGCAGGCCCGGTGACGGCCCATAGTGCGTAAACCCGTCGTCCAGGGCTTGCTTGGCGGCGTCCCTGATGTGCTCCGGTGTATCGAAGTCGGGTTCTCCGATCTCCAGGTGCACGATGTCGCGACCCTGTGCTTCCAGGGCCTTTGCTTTCGCAAGTGTCTCGAACGCGGTTTCCGTACCCAGGCGTCCCATCCGGGGTGAGAGCCACTTGCTTGCGGAGGTCTCGGTCATTACTTGCCCTATTTCCTTAGTTGAATTGCTGATCGGCGTCGATGCTTGCGGCGTCAGGCTCGGCGTAAAGATTGCTTACTGCAATTGTATGTCCGAGGAATTGTCTTGGCCCGCTACTGCCAACCTAAAATGCCGGCATGAATTTCGATCATTGGGCAGAGTGGTACGACGTGTACTACTCGAACCTGCCGGAAATTGAAACGTCTTTCTATGTAGACTTGGCGGTCGATTCGGGCGGCCCGGTGCTCGAAATCGGAGTCGGCACCGGGCGCATAGCGGTCCCAACCGCGGCGGCCGGAGTAGACGTCACGGGCATCGACCTCAACCAGGCCATGCTCGACCGCGCGAGCGCGAAATTCAGGCGCGGCCAACCGGCACGCGCCTCGCTGAGCCTCATCAGGGCGGACATGCGGGAATTCGACCTTGGCGCGTCATTCCCACTTGTCACCATCCCATCAAACACGCTCTTGCTCGCTCTCACGCAGCAAGACCAGCTACGCACGTTGCGGTGCGCGGCTCGCCACCTTGAGCCGGGCGGGAGGCTCGTTTTTGACGTTTTCGTCCCGGGCCCCGATCTTCTGGCCGATCGCCAGACCACGCCCTTCGTCTGGGGTGAAACGGTCCATCCCGACACAGGAAACCGCGTCGTGATGTCGGCCACAAATCGCGCCGACGGGGCGACTCAGATTAACCGGGAAACACAGATCTTCGAGGAATACGACCGTGACGACCGATTAGTCAGGCGGGCGGAGTTGCCGATCGAACTGCGCTACCTGTTCCCCGCAGAGTGCCACGCACTGGTCGAACAGGCCGGTCTCGTCGCCGAAGCCGTGAGCGGCGGCTTTATGGGCGGACCGCTAACCGACGACAGCGAAGAGATGGTCTTCTTCTGCCGCCGCGCTCAATAGCCCAGCGTCTGGTCGCACATTCCCTCTAACGGGTCGCCCGCCAGGAAGCGGCGCAGGTTGGATCTGAACGCCTCTCTCCTGCCTTCGTATAGTTCGGGTGTCAGGGCTGAGGCGTGGGGGCTGATGAAAACCTCTTCGAGGTCCCACAGCGGGCTGTCCTGCGGCAGTGGTTCGACCTCAGTTGCATCAATTCCCGCGCCCGCCAGGTGACCGGATTTGATTGCGTTCGCCAGGGCGTCTTCATCGACGATGCCGCCGCGGGAGATGACCACGATGTACGAACCGTTCGGCATCATCTCCATGCGCCGCGCGTCGATTGAGTGGCGCGTCTCATCGATGATCGGGGCGGCTATCACCAGCCAGTCCGAGACGGAGCACATGTCGTCAAGCCGGTCCGTGCCCCAGCACTCGCTGACCACGTCCGGCACGATGGCCGGCCCGGGGTCCACTGCGAGAATGCGCATGTCGAACCCGGCCGCTCGCCGGGCGATGGCCCTGCCGATTGCGCCCAGTCCGTAGATTCCCATCGTGCTGCCGGCGATTTCGGTGAACGCGTGGTCGTACTTTGCCATGCCGCCCCAGGTCCTCTTGTCCTGGTCCCGCGCCATCTCCCGGAACTTGTGCGTCAACGCGACCATCATTCCGATGACGTGGTCGGCCATGGGGTTCACGTGCGGGCCCGGAGCGTTTGTTATGGGAAGGTCGGACGCCACGATTTCCGGAACGGCGATCAGTTTGTCGATTCCCGCGCCGGGGCAGTGAATCCACTTGAGCTGACGGGCGGCCAGGAAGGCTTCCCTCGTGGGCCATCCCATGAACACGTCGGCATCGACGATGGCCGCAGGTTGATCGGGACTCGGCGTACGCCGGTACGAACTCTACGTCTGGGAAAGCGTCCGCCAGTTCGCGAATAAAGTGCTCACCGGTGTGCAGTGTTCCGATGACGACCTTCATGTCTTTGCCTTTCGGATTGCCTGGCCGCAGCATTCAGGGCTCCGGTCTGCTGCTCCGACCGGCCGCAGTAACCGGCGGGATGTGGTGCATACAGTTTCAAACTTTACAACGGTTAGCCGGTCGATTGTGAAGGACGCGGAGTCGTGCATGTCGAGCGTTGGCGGTCCGATTTGCTGGGCTAAAATCTGTCTGCGACCCACACGAGGTTTCGAATGCCACCGTTCAAAATCAGAGCAGACTACCGGCCAACCGGAGACCAGCCCGAAGCCATCGAGCACCTGGCAAATGGGCTTGAGTCCGGCCTGAAGCACCAGACTCTGCTTGGCGTGACCGGGTCCGGCAAGACCTTCACCATGGCCGGCGTCATCGAGAAGGTCCAGCGTCCCTCCCTGGTCATTGCCCACAACAAGACCCTCGCGGCCCAACTCGCCACGGAGTTTCAGGACTACTTCCCGGACAACTCGGCACAGTACTTCGTCTCTTACTACGACTACTACCAGCCGGAGGCCTACGTTCCCCAGTCCGACACTTACATCGAAAAGGAGTCGGACATCAACGACGAGATCGACCGGCTCCGGCACGCAGCGACGCGCTCGCTGCTGACCCGCCGGGACACCGTGATAGTCGCCTCCGTCTCTTGCATCTACGGCCTGGGCTCGCCGGAGGAGTACCGCAACGTGGTGCTGAACGTCCGCAAGGGGCAGGAGGTCGGCCTCAGGAAGACTGTGCGCCGCCTGGTCGACATGTACTACGAGCGTAACGACATGGACATGGTGCGGGGCCGGTTTCGGGTCAGGGGCGACACGCTCGAAATCATGCCGGCCTACGAAGAACTCGCCGTGCGGCTCCAGTTCTTCGGGGACGAGGTGGAACGCATCCAGGAACTCGATCCTCTGACCGGTGAGGTGCTGAGCGACCGGGACGAGATCGACATCTATCCCGGGAAGCACTTCGTAACGCCGGATGAACGCCTGTTTGAAGCCCTCGAAGACATCGAGTCGGAACTTGAAGAGCGCCTGCGTGTATTGCGAGGGCAGGACAAGCAGTTGGAGGCGCAACGCCTTGAACAACGCACCAGGTTCGACCTGGAAATGCTGCGTGAGACTGGCGTCTGCCCCGGCGTGGAGAACTACTCCGCGCCCCTCGGCCGGAGACCCCCTGGATCGGCGCCGTGGACACTGTTGGACTACTTCCCTGACGACATGCTGATTTTCATCGACGAATCGCACATTTCACTGCCGCAGATACGCGGCATGTACCACGGGGACATCTCACGCAAAACAACGCTGGTCGACTTCGGATTTCGATTGCCGTCGGCCCTCGACAACCGACCGCTTTCGTTCGAGGAATTCGAAGAGCGAGTCGGCCAGATCGTCTACGTCTCCGCGACCCCCGGACCCTACGAAGCGAAACATGAACAGAGGCGCGTGGAACAGATAATCAGGCCGACCGGCCTCGTCGACCCGAGCATCGAGCTTTGCCCGACCCAGGGCCAGATTGACGACTTGCTGGAGCGGATTCAGCAGCGAGTCGACCGCAACGAAAGGGTGCTGGTTACAACGCTCACCAAGAGGATGGCTGAGGAACTGTCCGATTACATGCGGGAATTGGGCATTCGGGTCCACTACCTGCACTCGGAGATCAACACGCTGGAAAGGTCTGAGATCCTCAGAGACTTGCGGCTGGGTGTGTACGACGTCGTGGTCGGAATCAATCTGCTCAGGGAAGGTCTGGACCTGCCTGAGGTCTCGCTCGTTGCGATACTCGATGCAGACAAAGAGGGATTCCTGCGCTCCGACACTTCGTTGGTGCAGACTATCGGCAGAGCGGCGAGGCACGTGGAAGGTCACGTCGTCATGTACGCCGATACGGTCACCGAAGCCATGCGCCAGGCAATCGACGAGACAAACCGGCGAAGAGAGATACAGGGCACTTACAACTACGAACACAACATCCTGCCGAAATCCATCGTCAAGGAAGTCAAAGACATCACCGACCGGGTGCGGCAGGTCGCGGAGACGAAGACCCCATACGTTACCGCCGCGGACCTGCCAAAAGACGACCTCACTCGCCTGGTCAAGGACCTGGAAAGGCAGATGCTGGCGTCGGCAAAGGAACTGGAATTCGAAAAGGCCGCCATGCTGCGGGACCAGGTGACAGACCTCCGGAAAGTGCTCATCGACATGGCGTCGCCCGTAGAAGAGGCTCGGGTCTGACGGCGTTCGAATCCCTGCTCGTTGTTCCTGGGTGGCGCCGTTCCGGTCATCGAATTCCTGACCTCCTACGCCGCCCGGGCTGCCCTGGTCCGTCGCCAGGGAATTCCTGTCGCAACCAGGTAGAGCGTGTAGGTACACGCCAAGAGGATGGCGGCGACCAGGAAACCGCCCTGGAATCCAATCCTGTCGGCGATCAGGAATCCGGTGACCGGGCCCATCGCTGCTCCGAGGTCCTGCCAAGTCGAGTACCTGGCCATCGCGGCGGGTCGCGTCCTGTCGGGCGAAGTCTCGCCGATGGCAGCGTCGAGCGCTGTGCTGACGCCGACGGCGACGACAAACATTATCGGCAAGACGACGACCAACACTTCGATTGTGTCGTAGGTCGCGATTACCGCCAGCGCGGCAACCACAGCCGCCATGCCGTATGCGATGGACCGGCGTCTACCCAGCCGGTCTGACAGATGCCCAAGCGGGAGGGCGAGCCCGAGATCGGCAAACCACCGCACCCCGATCAAAAGGCCCGCCAGGGTCACCACGGCGATCGATACTCCGAATACCCGGCTTTCCGACTCGACCAGTTCGGCAATGTACGTAGAAAGGGTGGCGATCACCAGCCCGTTCGCCGCGAATGCGACGGCGAAGCTCATCAGGCTGATCGACAGAAGAGGCAGTCGGATGCGCCTCGCATGGTCGGGCAACCTCGATACAGCCAGGTCCCAGATGGCCGTCTGCCGGCCCCCGATTGCGCTGGGCCTCCTTGGCCGCCGGGGCTTAAGATTCGGGACGCGCAGAGCCATGATCACGCCGAGAATGCCGAAGCCGGCCAGGACCGAAAAAGCAATCCCCCTCGAGGTCTGCTCGAACAACGCAGCGCCCGCCGTGACCGCAATGAGGCTCCCGCCGCGAGAGCCGGCGGTGAAGAAGCCTATGAGGCGTCCCCGCATTTGTGATGTGCCCACGCTGAACGCGGTCAGATGCGCCCCCAGCCGCAGGTATGAGTAGGACACGCCCCATAGCGCTCGTGAAACCAACAGGACGACGAGACCGCTTCCAAGCCCGTATGCGAGGGTGGTAAGCGCCCCAAGCGCCACCGACATGACATAAGGCCAACGGACTCCGAACCGGTAGTAGACCGCCGCGGCGAACGCATTGCTGGCGAGCCTGATGAGACGGTTGATGCTTAAAGCCAGGCCGATCCAGAATGAGGTCGCCAGCCCAAAAGTTTCGCCCAGACCGAATTCGATGGCGGCGGTCGGCAGGACCACGTACATCAACGAGTCGCCCATGATCACGAACGCGGTTGGGGAAACCGCGTAAACCATCCCGGCTGGAATGATCGATCCCAAGCGTCCCTTTAGGAATACGCTTTCCCGCTTTCCGTCAGAGGGAGGTTGGGCGTCGTTGTCGCCTGGTTGACCGCTGCCGCTTCTACTCAACGTAATGACTTGAACCGCAATGCCGGAGACCGGGCGCCACGCTACGCCCCTGGTTCCCGCCGGGCCGCTGAACCATAGCAATAATCGCTTCATTCCGCGGAGTCCGCTACCACGGCATGTCCGGTCATGAGGATCGAGCGGTTACAGTTTTAGTCATGGGCAAGAATCATTCGCGTTTGGCGGCCGGCCTCCTGACCATCGCAGTGACCGTCCTGGTCCTGCTCGCCGGATGTGCCGGCGGCGAGCCTCAGGATGTGGAAGTTGCGGTGACGATACGGGACGACCGTATGAGTCCCGACACCATCCAGGTGAAGCACGGCGACACGGTGACCCTGAAAGTCGACAGTGACATCGCCGGCGCCATTCACCTTCACGGCTACGACATCGAACGAGAGGTACAGCCCGGGGAAGTGGCGGACTTTGCGTTTACCGCGGACGCCACGGGCAGATACCGAATTGCGTTCCACAAGGCTGGCCAGGATGGAGCGTCGGCGCACGGCCACGGTGAGCCTTCGGGCGAAAGCGGCCACGGCTCGATGAGCCACGACGCCATTGAGTCCAAAGTACCGGTCGGCGTCGACATCAGCGCCGCAGTGGAACCCGGCGGCGGGGTGAACGTATACATAACGACGGAAAACTGGCGGTGGGCGCCGGAGGAAGTCAACAAGGACCACAGTCCTGGGGCGGGCCATGCGCACGTCTACGTGGATGGGGTGAAAGTCAATCGCGTCTACGGCCCTGCCTACTATCTCACCGATTTGTCACCCGGTACGCACGAGGTGCGAGTAACGCTGACAGCCAATGCCCACAACGTGTTGTTGGTAAATGGTGAGCCAGTGGAAAAAACCGTCATGGTCACCGTCGAGGAACCTGACGAAGGCCATGGCAGCGAAGTTGAGACCGCGGCAGCGGAAGCGCCCATGTCCCTTGAGGTAAAGACCCATCCCGATGCTGTGGACGGCCACAACCTGCAAGCCTTGACCGATGGATTCACATTTGCGCCGGAAAAGGCGGGCAAGGCACACGTGGATGGAGAAGGGTATGGCCGGATTCTGATTGACGGTGAAGAGTTCGCGCGTCTGTATAGCCCATGGTTCAAACTGCCTGCCCAGGAGCCGGGCGCGCACCAGGTCACCGTTGCCCTGTACGCCAATGACCATAGGCCGTACACCTGGGATGGATTGCCGGTGGAGACTGTCGTCGAGCTCGAAGCGCGGGGCGAGATGGAACAGATGGACCACCACGGCGCCAAGGCAGGCAGCGGTCCGGCGGACTCGGTCGCGCCGGCTGTGGAGGCGGAGATAGACCTCGGGTTTCTGGAAGTCCACCCGAGGTAGTCCCCCTGGCCGCCGGCCCGGCTGGGATTGCATAGGATGAGGGGATGTGGATGACGAGGCCCAAACTGTGGCTCCCCCTGATCGCTGTTGCAGCCGCTCTGGCGACTGCGCCGGTCTATGCCCACGGGGTAGGAGACCGCTACGACCTTCCGCTTCCGCTGAGTTACTTCGCCGTAGGAGGGGCGGCCGCGGTGGCGTTGTCCTTCGTCATCGTCGGCCTCGTGGTGCGGGCGGAATCGGGCGTGGCAGACTACCCGCGATTTAACCTCTTCCGCTATTTGTGGATCGAGCGGGTCCTCACCGGGCCGATCCTGTGGCCGTTTAAGGTCCTGGCCGTATTCCTGCTTGGACTTGTCATTGCCGCCGGACTCACCGGCGCCACGGAATCCGAGGTCAACTTCAGCCCGACGTTCATCTGGATCATCTGGTGGGTTGGGATGGGGTTTTTCATTGCCTTGTTCGGCAATCTGTGGGCGTTGGTTAACCCCTGGAAAATCGTGTTCTCGTGGGTGGAGACGGTATTCGGGTGGGCCTTCCCGGGCAAGAGGTTCGGTCTGGGACGCCACTACCCGGCGCGCTGGGGAATTTGGCCGGCCGTACTCCTGTTTTTCTGTTTTGCCTGGATTGAAACCGCTTTCGTGGACAGCGCGAGTCCCCGGGAACTCGGCTGGATGGTGGTGGCTTACAGCGTTGTTACATGGGCGGGGATGTTCGTTTTCGGCAAGCAGCAGTGGCTCCGCAGCGGAGAGGCATTCTCGGTGGGATTCGGGCTGTTTGCCAGGTTTTCGATGACCGAGGTCCGGGTGCCGTCTGCCGAAACGTGCCGGGACTGCCCGGCACGGGGCGGTCGAAACGGGGACGGGGAGTGCATCGACTGCTACGACGGCTTCGAGCACGCTGGGAAACGCGAGTTCAACCTGCGGCCGCCGGGGGTGGGCCTGGGTAACCCGGCGGTGATCGACGGGAGCAAAGTTGCCCTCGTCATGTTGCTGTTGGCATCGGTGACGTTCGACGGATTCAGCGCGACTCCCGAGTGGTTCCGGGTCGAGACCTACTTCTTCGAACTGTTTCCGGGACTGACGTACAAGTACTTGAACGGTGTGCTGATCTCCAACACGCTCGCCCTCATCGCATTTCCCCTGGCCTTTCTTGGTGTCTACTGGGCGTTCTGCTGGCTGATGACCCAGGCGGCCGGGGAGGGGCCGCCGGCCGGCGTGCTGGTCGCGGCATACGTCCTGACCCTGGTCCCGATCGCCCTGGCGTACCACTACGCCCACTATCTGGGCTACCTGCTGATCCAGGGCCAGTCGATAATCGCGTTGGCGTCGGACCCATTCGGGCGCGGGTGGGACCTGTTTGGGACGGCGGGATACGAAATCAACATCGGTGTGACCAACGCCCGGTTCATATGGGTGTTTTCGGTGCTTGCGATCGTGGCCGGTCACATGGTCGCGGTGTACCTGGCGCACATCCGGGCGATGCGGCAATACGCGAACAGGTCCCTGGTGATGAACAGCCAACTGCCCTTGCTGGGGCTGATGGTGCTCTACACGGTGGTGAGCCTGTGGATTGTTTCCCGGCCGATAACGGAGTGATGACTTGATAACCTTGGCGGATTGCCGGCACGCGCCCCGAAAATCCAGCCCGGACCGGTGTTGACAGGCGACGCCTGGGGATGGGAAACCCCGGCCTGACAGGGAGACGACATGACCATCTATCTGACCGAGTCGGATGTAAACGAGTTGCTCGACATGGGGGAAGTGATCGATGCGCTGGAAGACGCGTTCGATGCGCGGGCGCGCGGCGAAGCGTTCAACTCCCCGCGATCCCGCCTGCCGATCGGGCGCGGCTCCTACAACTTCATGGCTGCGTCCTGGCCGGAAAGGGCCATAGCCGGCCACAAGTCTTATACCGCCGGACCGGGTGGCGCGAAGTTCCACGTCGCGCTCTATTCGACGGAAGGCGAAGGGCTCTTGCTCTTTATGGAGGCGAACCGGCTGGGGCAGGTCCGCACCGGCGCCGCTTCGGGGGTGGCCACGCGGCACATGGCGAGTAAGGGCGAACACACGGTAGGGGTGATCGGGAGCGGGTACCAGGCCGAGACTCAACTGGAGGCCATAGCGACCGCCTGCGAAGTTACTTCCGCGAACGTCTACAGCCGCAGTAAAGAAAACCGCAACCGGTTTGCAACGAAGATGTCGGAACGACTCGGCATCCCGGTAACTCCGGTCGACTCCGGAATAGAGTGCGCGGAAGGCGTCGACGTGTTGGTGGCAGTGACCAACTCGGCGAATCCGGTCATCACCGGCGACATGCTCATTCCCGGCACGCACGTAAATGCAGCGGGCAACAACTCCTGGCTGAAACGGGAGCTTGACACCGCGGCGGTCATGCAGTTTGACATAGTCGCGGTGGACGACGTCGAGCAGGCGAAGTACGAGTGCGGCGAACTGATGCGCGCAGCGGAGACTGGCCGGTTCAGTTGGGACCGTGCGATTCCGATTCACGAGGTGGTCGCGGGAACCCGGCAGGGCCGGACACATGTCGAAGACCTAACCCTCTTCGAGTCGCAGGGGCTCGCGCTGGAAGACCTCGCCGCGGCCCGGATCGTGTACGAGAAGGCTAAGGATCGGGGAGTCGGGATAACACTGCCCGGCTAGGGCGTGCGCCCTTCATTCCGCGCCCCACCGTGGGTACCGGCCCCGCATCGGAGTGCGGGGCGACCCCGTATCGAGTACGGGGCAGGCTACCCCTGGCGGGAGTGACGTGGTGGGGGGTGGTCCCGGATATGTTGATGGGAATGGCCCTGCTACAAGGGGCCGCCTGTGTATCTCACCAAGTCGCGGAGGGGGATCCTAATTTCGTCGGGGTCCCTGTAACGGCGCGGGTTGTCGTCCGGCGGGTCTTCTTCGTCGGGTGGGCCGAGGTGGATTATCCGGCGTGTTTTCTTGCGGGGCTTGGGAGGTTCTTCGCCGGGTTCGGTTGGGGGATGGGCGTGGTCTTGGGAGGGTTTGAAACCCTCCCCTACGGAGTGGTCGTCAGGTTGGTCGGGGGTGGTGGACGACGGGGGTTGTGCGGGCGCGGGTGGTTGTTCGGTGGGTTCGTGTGTGACCCGCGGGGGAGGGTCTGGGTTTTTTGGGGGGTTGGTTAGCAGGTGGCGGCTGCGTTCGAGGTATTGGAGGGTGTTGGGATCGAGAGACGCCGTGTCGGCCCCGGCTGCGAGGCTGCCGTCTTCGTTAATGAGGCGCCAGTATTTGTACTTGTAGTACTCCGCCACGGCTTTGGTGGCGACCCTGACGGTGTCGTTGTTGCCGTAGGAGATGCGCAGGGCCCTGTACCCGTAATGCCCTTTGCAATAGGGGTCTTCCTCTGGGTTTTCGATCGGGGTCATGTCGCGGTCTGGTCCGGGTCCTTCCGACAGCACCTTTCGCCGGTGCCTTTCCGCAACCCTGTCTGCGAGCCTCTCGGCGTCCGTTCCGCCGTAGATGTGCACGAGGGCTCGTTCGCCGCATCGATCTTTCTGGTATTCCTTGTAGTCGTAGTTGTCGAAGTCGAACGGGTCGTCATCGTCGTTCAGGACTTTTTCTTCGTCATCATCATCATCATCGTCCCATTCCTCGTCGTCCCATTCTTCGTCGCAGTCGTGATAGCAGTCGTCCAGCAGGTAATGGCGTAGTTCCTTGGCGGCTGCGATGCGGTGGTACAACTTGGCGTCTGCGACACGGTCCCGCACCACGTCCAGGAGGAAGCGGAGAACGTCTTTGCCGTTGTCGGTCTCGTTTCTTACGAATTCAATGAGTTCGTCTCTTGGGCAGGATGAGGCGGCCGGGTCCGCATCGTCGTATTCCGTGCGGGGTCCGGCCGCTTCTTCGGCGTCTTCGATGACGACCTCAGGAATTTCGATCCCAAATGCGCGGAATTGCCGTACGGCTTCCATGCGGTACCAGAGCGTCGCGCCTTCCACCTTTCCCTGCACGACGTCGGCGAGGAATTGGAGAACAATGCGGCCGTTGTCGGTCACCTCGAGGGCGACTTCGGCGAGGGTCTGGGTCTGTTCTTCGGTTATGGTCTGGCATTGGCAGTCGTACATATGTTCTACGGTAACGCCTAGAGGCGGATGTGGTCAACGGGGGGATGGCGGAAGGGATGGCGGAAGGGGTGGGGGTGGGGGTGTCGAGTTGGGGGTGGTGTAGCCGCGCTCCGCCCCTTGTATCTATATCTTCGTGGAGTTGGCGGGGCAGGCTATCCCTGGCGGTAGCGGTGTGGTGGTGGTTGTGAGATGGGCGGGAGATCCTTCGCTGCGCTCAAGGATGACAGGTTAAGGGGGCGGGATGGCAAGTTTGGTGTCGAGTTGGCGTGGATGAGTCGCGGGTGGGGTGCGTGGGGATGGTGGTTTTGGGGGTAGCCGCGCCCCGCTCCTGGGTCCCCGATCGGGGTCGGGGAAGACGGTGAAAGAGAGGGTCTGCCTGCAGGTTTTGCGTGGTGGTGGTTTTGGGTTGCCCCGCCCGTCCGCCCGTCCTCCGTGGGTACTGGATCGGGGTCCGGCACGACACCGTATCGAGTACGGGGCAGGCTAGGGGTTGGGGTGCGAGGGGTTTGTTGGGATGGCGAGGGTGGTTGAGGGATGGGCAGGAGGTCCTTCGCTGCGCTCGAGGATGACAGGTTGGAGGGGCGGGATGGCAGGTTGGGTGTCGAGTTGGCGTGCTTGGTGGATCGGGATGGCGCGGATGAGTAGCGGGGTGCGTGGGATAGGGCGGTTTTGGGTGTAGCCGCGCCCCTCTCCTGGGTCCCCGATCAGGGTCGGGGAAGACGGGGTACGGAGGTCGGGGAAGACGGTGAAAGAACGGGTCCGCCTGCCGGTTTTGAGTGGTGGTGGTTCGGGGTTGCCCCGCCTGTCGGCACGTCCACCGCGGGTAGTGGATCGGGGTCCGGCACGACACCGTATCGAGTACGGGGCAGGCTAAGGGTTGAGGATGACCTCGTATCGGGTATGGGGCAGGCTGCGCCATTGTCGGGATGGCGAGGGTGGTAGTGGGATGGGCGGGAGGTCCTTCGCTGCGCTCTAGGATGACAGGTTAGAAGGGCGGGATGGCAGGTTGGGTGTCGAGTTGGCGTGGATGAGTCGCGGGTGGGGTGCGTGGGGATGGTGGTTGTGGGTGTAGCCGCGCCCCTCTCCTGGGTCCCCGATCGGGGTCGGGGAAGACGGTGAAAGAGCGGGTCTGTCTGCCGGTTTTGCGTGGTAGGGGTTTGGTGTGGCCCTGCTCGGCTGCCCGTCCACCCCGGCGGGCGCCCACAAGAGGCGCACCCTACATGACGTGGTAGTAGGTTGGGTGTAGTCGCGCCCCGCTCCTGGGTCCCCGATCGGAGTCGGGGAAGACGGGGTACGGAGGTTGGGGAATGTGAGGTGTGGAGGTCCAGCAGGACCCCGTTTCGAGTACGGGGCGGGCTAGGGTTGGGGTGCGAGAGGTTTGTTGGGATGGCGAGGGTGGTTGTGGGATGGGCGGGAGGTCCTTCGCTGCGCTCTAGGATGACAGGTTAGGGGGGCGGGACGGCAGGTTGGGTGTCGAGTTGGCGTGTTTGGTGGATCGGGGTGGCGTGGATGAGTCGCGGGTGGGGTGCGTGGGATAGGGCGGTTTTGGGTGTAGCCGCGCCCCCCTGGGTCCCCGATCGGAGTCGGGGAAGACGGGGTGTGGAGGTCGGGGAAGACGGTGAAAGAGCGGGCCTGCCTGGCGGTAGCGGTGTGGTGGTGGTTTGGGGTTGCCCCCGCCCGTCCGCCCGTCCACCCCGGCGGGCGCCCACAAGAGGCGCACCCTACATGACGTGGTAGTAGGTTGGGTGTAGCCGCGCCTCTCTTCTGGGTCCCCGATCGGAGTCGGGGAAGACGGGGTACGGAGATTGGGGAATGTGAGGTGTGGAGGTCCAGCAGGACCCCGTATCGAGTACGGGGCGGGCTAGGGGTTGGGGTGCGAGAGGTTTGTCGGGATGGCGAGGGTGGTTGTGGGATGGGCGGGAGATCCTTAGCTGCGCTCTAGGATGACAGGTTAGAGGGGCGGGATGACCCCGTATCGAGCATGGGGCAGGCTACCCCTCGCCGGGAGTTTGTATTTCGAGCCTGGGTGAGGTGTTGGGTGCATGGGTATTGCGTGTAATGCGTTAGTGGTCTATTATCCGCCATCGTATCATATATACATACGAATGATGTGTGTATTGGCCGATATGGCCGCATTCAGACCGTGGCCTGGGGGCCTGGTTGCTTCGACACATTCTCTCGGTCCGTATCTGGTTGATTGCGTTCGCGACGCCGGTATTCGCAGTGACGTTGATGGTGGGAACGGGTCCGGATTCGAAACAGCACCTAGTGCGGGCGCAGGCGCCGATCCAGTTTGATGAGGGGGATGCGATATATCGTTTCGTGTATGAGAACGTCGCTGCGGGTGGGTCGGTTGGCGCGCCCGTAACGGCGAGCGGCGGTACGGGCGCTCTGATTTACGATCTGTCCGGTACCGATGCTGCGTCATTCATGATTGACGCGAGTACTGGTCAAATCACCGTTGGCCAGGACACCGCAATCGACTACGAGTCGGGGAAGACCACTTACCGGGTGGTGGTTACGGCTACCGACGAAGCGGACCAGGCCGCCAGCGCAAATGTCGTCGTCACCGTCGACAACGTGAACGAACCGCCGGAGTTCGACGCTTCCAACATATTCATGGAATTGTTCACCGTGTATGAAAACTCCGCGGCGGACATCAACATCGGGGACCCGATCACGGCGGTAGACCCGGAAGGAGGCGATGTCACCTACTCGCTGACCGGGGCGAATGCGGGCCTATTCGCCGTCGACGCTTCCAGTGGCCAGGTCAAGTCCAAGGCGTCGTTGAACTATGAGTTGGCGAGCGAATATACCGTGGCGTTCACCGCCAGTGACCCGCAATCCAATTCCGCCAGTATCGACCTGACCATTACGGTCCTGGATGACGACAACGAAGCGCCGGGCAAACCTGCGAAACCGTCGGTGGTCCCAAATCCCGTAAACGGACACCAGGCGTTGAGGGTTACGTGGACCGCGCCCGAAAACGCCGGGCCGGCGATAACCACCTATGTTGTCCGGTACCGGGTCGAAGGCTCGACCGACGAATGGGTTGACTCGTCGGTCAGCGGGACAAAACTCGAGGTCACGCTTTCGGGACTCGAAGCCAGTACCAGTTACGAGGTCGAGGTCCGGGCTCTCAACGACGAGGGTGAGGGACCATGGTCGGAAACGGTCGTGGGTCAGACGCTGGCAACGCCTCCGGCGAATTCAACCCCTGAATTTGACACCGGCGCTGTAACCGCTCTGACGATCGCTGAAAACACCTCTGCCGGCACGGCTATCGGGGCCGCGTTCGTTGCGTCGGACCCTGACAGCCTGGACACGCTTGTCTACTCATTGTCGGGAGTCGATTCCGTGCTGTTCGACGTAGGGGCGTCCACGGGCCAAATCGCCATTGGCGCGGGAACAACGCTCGACTACGAGACTCCGGCGGACACGGGTCGCGACAACGTTTACGACGTGGTGGTCGAGGTGTCTGATGGGAAGGATGCGACCGGAAAGGCCGATGCGTCTGTAGACGGCACAATCGCCGTTACGATCACGGTCACGGGTGTTAACGAGGTGCCTGAATTTCGGTCGGCGGCGATCGCGATTGGGATTGACGAGAACACCCCGTCCGCCGCAAACGTCGGAGAGCCGGTGCAAGCGTCGGACCCGGAGTCGGACGTGCTCACTTACACGCTGACCGGCGCCGATTCCGCTCTTTTCACCATTAATTCGTCAACCGGCCAGATCAGCACCGGCGATTCGACCGAGCTGGACCATGAGTCACCGTCGGACGCGGGGGACGACAACACCTACGACCTGACGGTAGGGGTGTCGGACGGTAAGGACGCGGCGGGAAACGCCGACACCTCCACTGACAATTCGATCGGCGTGACCATCACGGTCAACAACGTGGACGAGCCTCCGGAATTTGACTCATCGAGCGTTGAATTGGAGGTCGCCGAGAATACGGCTACGAACACGAATATCGGGAACCCAATCACGGCTGTCGATCCAGAAGGCGAAGACGTGACCTATTCCCTGACCGGCTCGAATGCGGGCCTGTTCGACGTCGATGCCTCCACCGGCCAGGTAAAGACCAAGGCGACACTGAATTACGAGGCTGCCGGTACGTACTCGATATCGTTCACCGCTTCGGACCCCCAGTCGAATAGCGCCAACATCAGCCTCACCATTACGGTGACCGACGACGACACCGAAGCACCGGGCAAAGTCGCCAAGCCGACGGTCGCGCCGAACCCCGGCAACGGTCACGAGGCGTTGAAGGTCACCTGGGCGGCGCCCGAAAACAATGGTCCGGCGATTACGGGCCACGTGGTCCAACACAGGACCGATGGCTCAACCGATAACTGGGCGCAGATGACGGTCGCAGCAAGCGATGTCACGGCCGTGATCTCGAATCTCGAACCCACCACCGCCTACGAGGTCCAGGTGCGTGCGAATAACGCCGAAGGTGAAGGACCCTGGTCGGAGTCGGGCAGGGGAGAGACGCTTGCCGAGCCGGTGTCGAATTCCCCACCGGAATTCGATGATGGCGCCACTACCGCCCGGTCCATCCACGAAAACGCGCCGTCCGGGACTGCTGTCGGAGCGCCGGTTGCGGCGACGGACCCTGACCAGTCAGACGCGCTTTCCTATTCGCTTTCGGGCGCTGACTCAGCCTTGTTCTCAGTTGACGGGTCGACAGGCCAGATCAGCGTTGGACTGGAAACCGCCCTGGACTTTGAGTCCCCTGCGGACGCGGATGGGGACGGTGTTTACGATTTGACGGTCCAGGTGACGGACGGGAAGGACTCGGAAGGTAGCAACGACACGTCTGTTGACGACTCCATCAATGTCAGTGTCACGGTCACAAACGTGAACGAACGGCCGATATTTGATGCTTCGACTATAGACCTGGAGGTCGGCGAGAACACTCCGGGCAACACCGACATCGGCGATCCGATAACGGCGACCGACCCCGAGTCCGACGTGCTCGAATACACCCTGTCAGGCGAGGACTCCGGCCTTTTCGCCGTGGACAGCTCAACCGGCCAGATTAGCGTCGGCGGGGAAACCGCCCTTGACTTTGAGTCTCCCGGTGACACCGACGGCGACAACGTGTATGAGGTGATGATTCGCGTTTCCGATGGCAAGGACGAGGCCGGCAACGTTGACACATCGGTTGATGGCGCGGTTGGAGTGAGCATTACGGTCACCAATTTGAATGAACCGCCGGCGTTTGACGCCTCGGCGGCTGAACTGACGGTTGCTGAAAACACTCCGGGCAATACCGACATTGGGGAGCCGGTCGCGGGGAAGGACCCGGAGTCTGATGTCCTGACCTATTCCCTGGTTGGGGCAGACTCAAGTTGGTTCGAAGTCGGCATATCCAGCGGCCAGTTGAAGACCAAGGCCGTGCTGGACCATGAGTCTCCAACCGATTCCGACTTCGACAACGTCTATGAATTCAGAATTTGGGTTACTGACGGGATGGATGAATCGGGCCAATTGAGCAATGCAGTCGACGATTCGATCGACGTGACAATTCGGGTCTCCGACGTGAACGAACTGCCCGCGTTCGACACGGTGTCCGCTGCGCTGGCGGTTGACGAAAACACTGCTGCGAATACGGGCGTTGGCGATCCGATTGCGGCGCTTGATCCCGAGTCGGACGGGCTGGCCTATTCGCTGGCCGGGGCAGACTCGAGTTGGTTCGACGTAGATACAACCAGCGGCCGAATCATGACGAAGGAGATGTTGGATTATGAGACTCCCCTAGATTCCAATGGAGATAACGTTTATGAGTTGACGCTGCAAGTTTCAGACGGCAGGGACGAGGCCGGAAACTCTGACACAGAGGTCGACGCGACGACCAGCGTTTCTATTACGGTCCGGAATGTCAACGAGCCTCCTGAGTTCGACTCCGCAACGCTGGAACTAACGGCGGTTGAAAACACCCCGGCCGGTACAAGCGTTGGGAGTCCGGTAGCCGCTCACGACCCCGAATCCGACACGCTCGAGTACGCCTTATCAGGCGTGGACCACGGCCAATTTGAAATCGATTCCTCTACAGGCCAATTGCGGACAGGGGACGCGACAACGTTCGATATCGAGTTCCCAACAGATTCCAATGCGGACAACGTTTATGAAATTCAAGTCCGGGTGACGGACGGCGTGGACATTGACGGGAATCCCGATGATTCCGTGGATGCGGAGGTCATCGTTTTGATCACCGTGACGGACGTTAACGAGCCCCCGGCGTTTGATTCGGAGGCCATTGAATTCGAGATTGGAGAGAATCGTGCGGCGGGCACGGATGTAGGAGACCCGATAACTGCCACTGATCCCGAGTCGTCATCGCTTACCTATTCCCTTGCAGGTGCGGATTCGGGCCTGTTTGAAATCGGTCAGCGGAACGGCCAGGTCACCGTCGCGGCGGCTACGGAATTGGACTACGAGTCTCCGACAGACTCCGATTACGACAACGTATACGAGTTGGTCGTAAATGTGACCGACGGCGCGGGCGATGACGGGAGTCCGGACACGACTGTTGACGCCACGATCAGCCTGACAATCACGGTTACGGATGTCAACGAACCGCCGAAGTTCGACGGACTTTACGATTGGTTCCTACTGGAGGAAAACACGCCTGCGTTAACCAATGTGGGTGAACCGGTTTTGGCCGTCGACCCCGAGTTGGGCGAGCTGACCTATTCACTTGCCGGGGATGACGCGGACCTGTTCGAAATCGACTCTTCGACTGGCCAGATCAGCGTCGGCGCCGAGACGGAGTTGGACCACGAGTCTCCGTCGGACTCGAACGGCGACAACCTCTACGAGATGGTGGTCCAAGTCTCGGACGGGAAGAACGAGGAAGGCGATGACGATGGGAACATCGACGACGAGACCGGTGTGATCATCTCCGTCACGGATGTACGCGAACCGGGCGATGCCATCGCCAAGACGGCGCAATTCGCTATACAAGAAAACGCCCAGTCCTCACAGCCGTAGGGGCCCCGATACAGGCTGAGGCCCCTGGGCCTGCCGAGTTGACTTATTCGCTGGATGGGGGCCGACGCGACTCTGTTTGCCATCGATCCATCAAGCGGCGAGGTCACGACCAGGGTCGAATTCGACTTCGAGTCTCCGGCTGACACCAACGGCGACAACGCGTACGAGATGGTGGTCCTGGTTACGGACAGCGAGGACGCTGAGGGAAACGTAGACCCGTCCATCGACGAAGAGATCGGCGTGGTCATCCGCGTCCTTGACGTCAACGAGGCGCCCGCGGCGGCGGCTGTGTTCCACGATCGGACAATGTCTGAGACCGGTGGAGTCGTGCAGTTCGATGTTTCCGCATTCTTCAGCGATCCCGACGGAGACGAGTTGATCTACCGGGCGACATCGTCGGATCCCCGAGTCGCCAGCGTCGGAATCGCCGGAGCCACCCTGGCCATTGCGCCCGCCGGCGCCGGCACGGCGGCCGTCGAGGTTACAGCGACCGATCCCGGCGAACTGAGTTTCGGTCAGGGTTTTGTCGTGACCGTCGTCGCGGCGCAGGTGGGGTCCGGTGGGCCTTTTCCTGTTTTTCCGCCTGTTCACCAGGGTTCCGGAGGCACGGGCGGCGCGGCACCGGACCAGGGGCAACCTGCTCTCGGAGAGAGAAGCGCTGGTCGTGCCTAGCGCCTTGTCGTTACTGCCCGGCGAGGCCGTGAGCATGCATGCGATTGCGTTCAACCTTCTCGGCGCCGCGCTGCCGGCGGGTACTCCGGGGGTGGTGTGCACGTGGTCGAGCGACGGAGGCGGTGTTTTTGTGCCCAACGGCACGGGCGTTGCATGCACGACGTCTTTCACTGCCCCGACTGCCGGCAGCGGGAACATAGTGGTCACGGTGACGCAGGGGCGGACTACGGCCGTAGGGTTGGCCGTGTACGAGGTTACTGGCGTGGAGACCACGACGACTGGTCTGGGCAGAGAGGTGACTCCGGGGATCGAGTTCCCGGCCGGCGTCACGGGTTCCGTGGTGTGGCGGGAGGACGGCGCTTCGATCACATCTCCCAACGGGTTGACGATGCACGTGCCCGCGGGAGCGATTGAAGCCGACTTTCTTGGCGTTTACGTCAGGGAAGTGCCTCCCGCGGATATCACTCTGCCAGGGAATACGGGAATCACCGTGGGTAGCTATGCCGGTGATTTTTCGTTCATGGATGGCGCAGGCGACGCTTTGCCTGGTTTCCGCACACAAGTCCCTGTGCGCATTTGCCTGCCGATTACGGAGCGAGACCTGGAGGCTGCCGATGGAGGAATTGACGGTGTTCACGTGGTGCATGTGACGGCTAATGGGGAGTACTTCCGCCTTCCGTCAGACAGCGATCTCGTCAGCATGACGACGTGCGCCGACGTCGACAACTTTTCGATCTACTTCGTCGGTCTTGCCGTAGAGGCGTCCGAATCTGTGGCTGCGCATGCTCCGGCCGTCAGCCCAACACCAACGGCGTTGCCGATACCAATCCCGACATTATCGGCATCGCCAACACCGACCAACTTACCCACGCCGGTCCCGTTCTATGAATCGAATCCGGTTTTGCCGTCTGCCGGTGACGCCGAGCCCGGAGCGGGGGCGTTGGTAGTCGCTACGCTGGCGGCCGTTGCGGCGTTGGCGGTGGGAGTGGTCCTGTTACGGCGGACCTGGCCTGTCAGGCCGTCTCGATAATGACGACTTCCTGCTGGAGGTCGCCGGTGATGACGGGTCCGTCCGGTGACATGTGTACGTCGATCTCCGACCTTACGCCGAATTCGGGCAGGTAGACGCCGGGCTCGATGGTTACGCCGACTCCTTCGATTACCTTACGCGAATCCCTCGTTTCCCATCCGTCGAGGTTGACGCCGTTGGAGTGGACCTCCCGGCCGAGGCTGTGTCCGAGCCGGTGGACGAAGTAGTCTGCGTATCCGGCTTCCGATATGACGCGCCGCGCCGCATGATCGACCTCCCAACCCTGTGGGTAGCGGCCGTCTAGGACGGCGTCTTCGAGAAAGCGGAAGCCTGCGTCACGGGCAGCGGCGACGACGTCGAAAACGTGCTGTTGTTTGGGGGTCGGGGGGCCGCCGACGTGCGCGGTCCAGGTGATGTCTGCGTAGATGGAGTCGTGTTCGTCCACCCTTGCCCAGAGGTCGATGAGGAGCCAGCCCTTCCGGCGTATGACGGCCGACTGGCCGGGCATGGGTTCGTAGTGCGGGTCGGACGAATGCTCCTCGAACGCCACGACGGGGCCGTCGTCGGCCACGAGGCCTTCGCGGTCGAAGCGCCCGCGAATGAACTCGGCGACATCGTGTTCGGTCAGCTTCCATCGGACGTTTTCTCCGACGAAGTCGAAGGCGTCGTTGACGATCGTGTGGAGGGCCTGGACGGCCGTGAAGTGGGTGGCGAGTTGATGTTCCGACCACCTTTCGGTGGCGTGCTGGATGATGTCGCCTGACGAGACGACCTCCGGGCCGAGGCTACGGACGAGTTCGATGGTGCCGGCGTCGACCCGTCCGACGCGGGGTAGTTCGTACATGGGTGAGTACTCCATGGCGACGGGGCCGGAGTCGGGGAGAGTGTCGCGCAGGGCGTCGACCATGGCGTCCCGATTGGAGTATCTGCGTACGGTCGGCGAACCAGGGGGGAACCTGCCTGCGTCGACCTCGTGGGCGATGACCACCGGATCGCCATCTCCCGGTATGTAGAGCCAGACGGGGCGGGTGAGGTTTTCGACGTGCGTGCCGAGCGCCGCCAGGAACACGGGGTTGGTGTATCGGTAGTCGCGGGTGAGCCAGCCGCGCATCTTGGAGGCGCGGATGAATTCCTGGGCGGATTGGATTGTCGTGGTCATGCGGCTATGAGGGCGATGAAGATCCGACTTTGCCGGAAGGCGTAGGGCACCGAGGCGGGTTTGAAACCCGCCGCTACGACACGGTTTGAGGAACTAGCGCGTTGACTTCAGATGGTGGCGGTCCTGAGGTTTTTGCGGACGTCTGGGTTGACCACGCGGCGGGGCCAGTGGCCTTTCAGGATGAGGGCCGCCTCGCCGGATGCCGCGATTCCGGACCACTGGCCCGACATGGTGGACTCGCCGCCTGCGTGCGGTGATGCTATGAAGTTGTCCATCTTCAGGAGCGGGTGGTTGGGGTCGCACGGCTCGGTCTCGAATACATCGAGCCCGGCCTTGGCGATCCGGCCGTTTTCGAGGGCGGCGATCAGTGCGTCCTCATCCACGGTGCCGCCGCGGCAGCAGCTTACGAACATGGCGGTCGGCTTCATGGCCGCGAACTCGGCTTCGCCGATCATGTGGTAGGTCTGCGTGTTGAGGGGGACCTGGAGAGACACGTAGTCCGAGACCGCCAGCATGTCATGGAGGTCGTTGAATCGCTCGACGCCGTATTCACGGAACGGCCAGTCCTCTGCAAATGCGTCGTAGCCGACGACGCGCAGGCCGAACGGCTGGAGCCTCTTGGCGAGGGACCTTCCGATTGCGCCGAGTCCGATCAGGCCTGCGACCTCGCCGTCGAGCGGTCCGACGGGCCTGCCGGCGGGCCTGTCCCAGACGCCGGTGCGCATGGCGCGGTCGTACTGGACGAGGTTCCGGTTGAGGGCCAGGATCATCGCCGCGGCGTGGTTGGCGACCTCCCAGTTGCATATGTAGGCGGCGTTGGTCACCATGATGCCGGCGTTGGTTGCGGCGTCTACGTCCACCCTGTCGAATCCGTGGCCGAAGATGCAGATGCCGCGCGCCTTCTCCATGGCGCCGATGAGTTCCTCGTCCAGCGCGAAGCCGGTCATGACCACGTCTGCGTCACGGACCGCTTCCATCGCCTCGCCGCGGCTTTCGATGCGTACGTCGTCGATGTCGACGTCGATGTCATCGAATGCCGATCTGTCGAGCCCGTATGGGAACATCTGTGACTTTTCCGAAAGTAGTACCACTCGTTGCCTGGTCAATTGGTGTTTCTCCTGAGGATTTCAGTATCGTGTCGCGTTCGCGCCGGCGGCCGCGTGAACTGGCGCGGCCTTCGGCGTTCACTTGTGGGTAACCCGCTCATTCTCCCCGGCTGTGGCGCCTGATGACGTCCCAGTAATCGGGCGAAAGGCTGTTGTACACGAAGTAACAGTACCGCGTCGCCCCCTGGTTTCGCATCTCCTGCAGCATCCGGTCCAGTTCGGAGGGGGTCAACCAGTTCGAGCCATAGTGTTCCAGGCCAACGAAGGGGACGAACCGGTCCACCGTCTCCGCCGCAGCCATCATCTTCCGGGTCTGGTCCCGCACCGACGTGGCGAACCACTCGTCTGTGGCCTCGGTCTCATAGGCCGACACCGGGTAGTCGGCGGGCATCGGGTAGTCGAATGCGCGGCTGAACCACTCGGAGGCGAGTTCCTCGTCGAGGCCGGGATTCCATTCGACGAGCGTGTCGACCCAGTTCACGATGGTCCCTCGGAAGCCTGCCACACTGGCGGACCACCAGTACTGCTTGGTCATCTGGAAGTCAGAATAGGCCTGCTTGCGGGCGAGGTTGTGACCGGTGAGGGTCGTGGCGAAGGGCAAACGCGCCGAGTTGCCGACCAGCAAATCCGGCAGGTGTTTCTTTATGCCTTTATACGAGGACGAGATGCTCCACTCGACCGCGGCCTGCTTGAACCTGTACCAGTCGGAGAATTGGGGGTGTGACGACCACCAATCGTGGCTCGCAAGCGCGCCCGGAGAGTCCTTGATGAATTTCCTGGCGGTGTCGGAGTCTTGCGATCGCAGGAAGTCCTGGAAGCGGTCCCTGGCGTCGAGAACCTGCTGCATGGGGATGCCGATTGAATCGGAAAATTCGCGGTTTGCTGGCGTGTCGATCGGTTCGAACCAGAGGTCGTCACGGTGTCCGGGTTTGATCTCCCACTTGAAGTCGGGCCCGTCCAGAAGTACACCCGAGATCTCTGGAAAGTTGGCGGCGGTGTCCCTTGCTCTTGCCACGGTCATGGCGGGTCCGTCGGCGTCGGTGATGCTGGGCGTGCGTCGGTTGGGTTCGAGCCTTCCTTTGCCGAAGCTGCCGAGGAGAAAGTACGCCTTGTCGTCCATGACGTAGATGTTGAAGCCTCTGGACTTTGCGAGCCGGAGGGCTTCCCGCAGCCGTTCGGACTCGTCCTGCAAGTGGGCTGGCATGTCGGGCGGAAGCCATGCCAGGCCTTCGTAGAGTTCGGGGTTCGGGCTGAACGCGGCGGTGGGCACGCGCTCGACCGGGACGCCTCCGACGGCCGCGAGGCCCCGCGGGTGGGTGTCCTCGACCTGCGGGTACGTGTTGCCGCCTTCTTGGCGGTCATCCAGGAGACAGAGCCATTGCAGCGCGATCTCTTTGATTCCCGCTTCGGCCAGTTCGTCCCAGAACGATTCTTCGTAGAGGATCGCGTTCGGCGGTCGAACGAGCATCATCGGTCTGAGCGGCGCGTGGGCCATTGTCGGTCTCCTCGGTAGGTTGGGCGGTCGAGCTACAGGAAGTTACACCAAATCGGGCTGGATGCGGCGCCCAACAAGGTGGTTGGCGTGGGTTCGAGTGGGATGTCACGTAGTCGAGGCGGGTGGGTTTGAAACCCACCCCTACGGATGGCTGGGCAGCAGGACGTGCGCTAGGATCCATGCGATGGCCGGAACTAGAAGGGGAAAAGAATCAGCCAGCCGGGAGGCTGGCCGATGTAGCGGTTTCTGGTAGCCCCTGCGGGATTCGAACCCGCGATCTCCGCCTTGAGAGGGCGGTGTCCTGGGCCGCTAGACGAAGGGGCCGTATGTTTCCGGCTTTTGGCCGGAGCGCTTTTGGCTGGCGATCCAGGATTCGAACCTGGGCTCCCAGATCCAGAGTCTGGTGTCCTACCGCTAGACGAATCGCCAGCGCTAGAAGCCTAAGTCTACCAGTGTGAGTGGGGCGGCTCAATGCGGGTGACCGGTTTGTAAGTGTTCAGTAAGTGCGAGACGGCCGCGCGTCACACAAGGGCGGTTCACGAACCGCCCCTACGCGTAGGGCCGTGATCCGGTTGAAGCAGCATTTGGGCCACCTGGGTTCCGAACAGACATACCGGTTTAAACGCTGGTTAAAGCAGGGAGTCAGGGAATTGACATACTTGGCACGTTTCGGTCCAAAGCTTGTCGCGCCTACGACTAACTCATTGCTTATGCCCAAATTACATTTCGCCCTCGACATGAGCGAACTAAGGAACATTGCCACGTGGCAGGCTGCGGCGGCGGAGTTCCTGGCCGTATTCATCCTCGTGTTCGTGGCTACGGGGTCCACCAGCGTTGCGGCTACTTTCGGCGCGGGGTCGGCCTCGGCCGATGTGATCCTGATAGGTCTGGCCAACGGGTTGGCCATCGCCGTTGGCATTGCGGCGTTCTACAGGGTTTCGGGCGCCCACATCAATCCCGCCGTGACGATTGCGGCAGTTGTCACGGGCAACGCGTGCGCGGCGCGGGGCGTCATATACATCGTCTTTCAACTGGCCGGCGCTGTCTCGGCGTCCGCATTCATGCGCATAGTGACCGACGTTCCCAATCTGGGCGTCCACCAGGTCAACGCGGCCCACCTGAGTCCTGCCGCGGGGTTGGGCCTGGAGATCGTCATCACTTTCATCCTCGTGTTGGTCGTCTTCGCGACGGCCGTCGACCCGCGACCCAGCCGTTTGCTCATTCCGATTGCGGTGGGCGCGGTCGTTGCGATCAACAATTTCGTGGCCCTGCCGCTTACGGGTGGGTCGATGAACCCTGCCAGGAGCTTCGGACCTGCGTTCGTCTACGCTTCCTGGGCGCAGCACTGGATTTACTGGGTCGGGCCGGTCCTCGGGGCGGTTGCCGCCGGTGTCTCGTACACGCTGTTCTTCGGGACGGAAGAGATGAAGCGCCGGATGAGGCCTTCGTCACTCTGGACCACGAAGGGGCCGGTGGCGGAGCGTACGCGGGAGGCTGGCTGACCCGGCTTAGAGGGTGCCAAATAGATCCCTGACCGATTACGAAGTGGCGTCGCGTCAGTAGCCGCGCCACCCATGCCCCACCGTGGGTACCGGATCGGAGTCCGGCACGACGGGTTGGGAGAATGCCGGTTGGGCACGAAGGGCGGGGGATCCTTCGCTGCGCTCGAGGATGACAGGAATGGGCGGCTTGAGGATGACAGGAATGGGCGGCTCGAGAACGACAGGGATTGGGAGTGGAGAGTGACCCCGTATCGAGTACGGGGCAGGCTACCCCTCGCGGGAGTGGCGTGGATGTGGGATGGGTGTGGCCCCGCTCCGCCGCCCGTCCACCGTGGGTACCGGGTTTCCCCGGTACGACGAAAGGGGAGAGGGTACCGGCCCCGCATCGGAGTGCGGGGCGACGATGGAGGGCACGACGGGTTGGGAGAATGCCGGTTGTGAGTGAGGGGCGGGAGTTGGTGGGGGTAGCCGCGTCGCCCTTCGTCCCCGGCGGGCGCCCACATTCCAACGCCCCTACGGGTGGTTGTCTGAAGATGTTTGGCGGGACAGCGCACCCCGGGGCTT
Organism: Dehalococcoidia bacterium; assembly: GCA_965220275.1. Classification (GTDB taxonomy): domain Bacteria; phylum Chloroflexota; class Dehalococcoidia; order Lucifugimonadales; family Lucifugimonadaceae. The sequence continues at coordinate 147,806 of CBDCPN010000012.1, forward strand.
ATCAGACACCCTCTTTGTCAGCGATGACTTCGCGGCCGCCGGTGTCAGGAGACCGGGGGCCGGACGTGGTCCCACGGTTGAGCCGACTCGAACGCTGCCGAGGCGGCCAGCACCGTGGCTTCGTCCAGGTTCCTGCCGACGATGTGAAGCCCTACCGGAAGGCCGTCGGAGGTGAATCCGGCTGGCACGGACGCCGCGGTGTGCCCAATCACGTTGATCGGCAACGTGAAGGCGCCGTTCCAGTACTGGTCGGGGTACTCGGAAATGCCTGAGACTTCGCCCGGGAACTTCCCGTATTTGAACGCAGGAAAGCAGGCAGTGGGTGTCAGCAACAGGTCGAATTCTTCAAACAGGTCAGTAAATCGGGACTTGAGCCGGTCTCTTTCACCGAGGGCGCGGGCGTAGTCTGACACAGTCACACGGCTGCCTCGTTCGAGCCGGAATTTTGCGTAGTCGGTGAACAGTTCGTCGCCGTTGTTCTCGTAGCGTCCGTAGTTCGTGTAAAAGTCCCCGGCGATGATGGGTCCGAAAACGTCGTACGGTGGATCGAGGACGATGTCCGTTTCCTCCAAGGAACATCCCAGGTCTTCGAAAACACTCGCCGCCCTGGAAGTGATGTCAAGGACCTCCGGTTCGACACTGGCGAATCCGAAGTCGGGGCTCCAGCCGATGCGCAGCCCCTCGATGGACATGTCCGCGGCGCGCACGAAGTCCGGCGGGGTCTGCCGCAACGACGTGGGGTCGCGCGGGTCGTAGCCGGCGATCACCTGGAGCAGCAGGGCCGCGTCCCTGACGGTCCGGGTCAATGGACCGTTCTGAGACAACATGTAGGGCATTGCCGGCCCAATCTGGCCCGTGAAGCCTGAGACGCGCCCTTGTGATGGCTTTATCCCGAATATCCCGCAAAAATTTGCCGGGATGCGTATCGACCCTCCACCGTCGCTGCCCAGGGACATCGGAGTCAGGCGCGCGGCTACGGCTGCCGCTCCTCCTCCGGTCGACCCGCCGGGTGTCCGTTCGGTGTCCCACGGGTTGCGACCGTACTCCCCGAGCCGGTTTTCGCAGGTCCCGACCAGCGCGAATTCGGGAACGTTGGTCTTGCCCAGCGGGACTGCTCCAGCCTCCTTTACCCGTTCGACCACCGCGCAATCGTTTTCCGGCACGTGGTCTTTGAACAACAGGGAACCCAGCGTGGTGCGGACTCCGCCGGTCATCTGGGAGTCCTTGATTGCGATGGGGAGCCCATGGAGCGGGCCCACCGGTTCGCCCTGCATTACGGCCGCTTCCGCCTCGGCGGCGCGCTTCATTGCGTCGTCACGCGTCACGAGCAGGAACGAATGGAGTTGAGGATCGAGCCGGTCGATGCGTTCCAGGAATGTCTCGACTAGCTCTACGGGTGAGACCTGTTTGGAACGAACGAGGTCTACCAATTGAGTAGCGGTCGCGGTAATGAACTCTTCGCTCATGGCGATTTCTCCTTGGTTGTGCGGTCGGACCCGCGCCTCGTACTAACCCGTCCGCGGGCTATTGCATGATCGCCATACCGCTCGCGGATTTTGTCGATGGCGCCGCTGACCGCCGAGTCGTCGGGCTCCGACACCTCGTCCATGAGGGCCAACTGCCCCTCGCGTTCGTTCAGTCCGCTCACGCCAACGCCGACTAAGCGTACCGGGCGATTGCGCTCGCGGAGAGCGGCGTTCAGAAGGGCCCGCGCTGTTTGGTAGATAGTCGTATCGCCGTCGATACCGGCCGCCATCGACCGTTGCCGGTTCACCGTTACGAAGTCGTCGTAGCGCAGCTTGATGGCGATCACCCTCGCATGACGCCTGGCCGTTCGCAGCCGCCTGCCCACCCTTTCGGAAAGTGTCAAGGTTACAGATTCGAGGCGCGTGCGGTCCGAAACGTCGTAGTCGAACGTCGTTTCCGCGCTGATGGACTTTGCGTCCTGCCTGCCGCCAAGAAGGTCCCCGCCTTCTCCCGCGGCGCGACGCTTCAGGTGTGCTGCCATCCGGTCACCCACGGCCCGTCGGAGCACGCCTGTCGGGGTACCCGCGAGTTGGCCGAGCGTCTCGATGCCCAGCGCGTGCAGGCGGTCGGCCGCCTTTGGACCGATTCCGGGCAGTTTCCTGATGGTCAGCGGGGCGAAGAAATCAGCGGCGTCGTCCGGCCGGATGATCAGGAGACCGTCCGGCTTCGATTCGCCGGAGGCGACCTTGGCGACAAGCCGGTTGTGGCCGACGCCGATGGATGCGACCAACGATAGTTCTTCGCTGACGCGGCGCTTTATCGACGTTGCAGACTCCGCCGGCGGGCCGTAGATCCGCTCCATGCCGGTCATGTCCATATAGGCTTCGTCGACGCTCACGGGTTCTACGAGTGGCGAAAAGTCCCTGAGTACTGCCATGAACTCCCGGCTGACCACGCCGTATTGGCGGTGATTGGGGGAGATGTAGATGGCATGGGGGGCGAGTCGACGGGCAGTCGACATGGGCATGGCGGAGCGGACGCCGAATTCGCGTACCTCGTACGAGGCGGCGCTGACCACGCCCCTCGGGCCGGCTCCGCCCACGACCACGGGCTTGCCCAAGAGGGACGGATCGCGAGACCGTTCGACGGCTACGAAGAAGGCGTCGAGGTCGACGTGGAATATGGTCCGCTCCGGCATAGGGCATTCACGCCTATCTTCGCGCGGATGGGGTTAAAGATGTAATGCGCTGGCGGCAGTGGTTAGTGTTCGGTCCTGGTGGGACTAGGCGGGTGACAAACGAAGGCGGCTCGCTGTGTGGTCCCTACCGTGGGTACCGCATCAGGATGCGGTACGACGAGTTTCGAGAACGCCGGTTGCGGGTGAGGAGTGGGAGATTCTTCGCTTCGCTCGAGAATGACAGGGGGGCTCTTGAATGATGTGGGGGCGGCTCTAGAATCACTATGGCCTTGTTGGAGCCGCGCGAGGTGATGAAGATGGGGGGAGGGTGATCGGCTCGGGGACCCCTGCCGGAATTGAAGTGATCGTGGTTTGCGCGTACCCCACACCCCTAGGTACCGGATCGGAGTCCGGCAAGACGAGGGAAGGGTGTGGCCACCCTGGCGGGTTATTTTCGCACCAGTGGAGGGACTTTGAGGTGGTTACTACGACTCCAGGCATCTGGCGAGACCGGCCATTTCGATTGCGGCGTCGGCGTAGTCGGCGCCCTGGCCGATTCGAGCTACAGCCTGGTCCGCGTTGTCGGTCGTGAGCACCCCGAAGATTACCGGCTTGTTGGAATCGAGCGCGACGCGGGTGATGCCCATCGACGCGCCGTAGGCTACGTGGTCGAAGTGAGCGGTCTCGCCCCTGATGACAGCGCCCAGGCAGATAACGGCTTTGATGTCGTCGCGGTCCGCCAGTTGCTTTGCGGCGAGGGGTAGATCGAAAGAGCCCGGCGTCCAGACGACGAGTGTGTCGTCAGGGCCGATTCCGCGTTCGGCGAGCCGCGCGACGCAGCGTTCGAGCATCTGGACCGTCACGTATTCGTTGAATTTGCCTACGGCAATGCCGACCTTCACGTGTCTCTCCGGTCTATTTCATGCTGGATCGTCATTTGCAGGCCGCACATGAGACGGTAGTTGGCGTTACGACGTGCAGTCAGGGTGGGTTTGAAACCCACCCCTACGAGTGTGGTTTTTGCAGCGGTGGAGTAGGCGGGCGAGGTCCGTTCGGGTATCGAAAGTCAGTCCAGTTGCCCGATGTCGAGCAGGTGGCCCATCTTCTCCTGCTTGGTTTCGAGATACCGGCGGTTTTCATCCCGCGCCGGGGCGACGAGCGGCACGCGTTCTACCATCTCGAGGCCGAAGCCCTGGAGGCCGACGAGCTTCTTGGGGTTGTTTGTCATGGCACGGAACCTTCTGACTCCCAGATCCCTGAGGATCTGAGCGCCTACGCCGTACTTGCGCAGGTCCATGGGGAAACCCAACTGCTCGTTGGCTTCAACCGTGTCCAACCCCTGGTCCTGCAGGGCGTACGCCTTGAGCTTGTTGTGCAAGCCGATGCCGCGTCCCTCCTGTCGCATCAGCACGAACACGCCCCGCTGCTCCGCCTCGATGGCCTGCAACGCCATGGCCATCTGATCGCCGCAGTCGCAACGGAGGCTCCCAAACACGTCGCCGGTCAGGCACTCGGAGTGGACGCGTATCAATACCGGGGACTCGTCGTCGATCTCGCCCTTAACCAGGGCCACGTGCTCCAGGGCGTCCACGGTGCTGCGATATGCGATGGCAGTAAATTCCCCGTGCCTGGTGGGCAACTGGGTCTCGGCTACGCGCTGGACCAACTTCTCAGTAGCCATCCGGAACGAGATCAGATCGGCGACGGTGACGATGGGTAGCTCGAAATCGAGCGAGATCTTCTCGAGCTGGGGCATTCGGGCCATCGTGCCGTCTTCATTCATGATCTCGCAGATGACGGCTGCGGGCCGTTGACCTGCCAGCACGGCCAGGTCTACGGAAGCCTCCGTTTGGCCGGACCTGACCAGCACGCCGCCGTCGTGGTAGGTCAGCGGGAAAACATGGCCGGGCCGGGTGAACTCAGACGAGTGCGAGTGGTCATCTGCCAGCAGTTTAATCGTGCGTGCGCGGTCAGCAGCGGAAATGCCCGTCGTGACGCCGGTGAGGGCGTCGACTGAGACCGTAAACGCGGTCCCCAGCGGCGCGGTGTTCTTGTCCACCATGGGCGGAATATCGAGGCGGTCGAGATCGGCTTTCTCCATGGGTACGCAGATGAGTCCGCGGCCGTGGAGGGCCATGAAATTGACGGCCGCCGGGGTGACCATCTCGGCCGCCATTGCGAAATCGCCTTCGTTTTCGCGTTCCTCATCATCGACGATGATGACGATGCCGCCGGAGCGAAAGACTTCGACGGCCGTTTTGACCGAACTTTCTGCTTCAGGGGTCAGTTCGTCAGGCAGCTTCACTGGTTCAGGAGTCCTTAATCGCGCCGGCTTCCAGGTACCCACCGGCCAGTTGTTCCAGGTACTTGGCGGTGATGTCGGCCTCTAAGTTGACCGATTCGCCGACTTTGCGGGAGTTCAGAGTGGTGTAGTCCTTCGTGTACGGAATGATTGCCACGGAAAAGCCGGTCTCGGAGCGGTCGACCACCGTCAGGCTGATGCCGTCCACGGCGATGAATCCCTTTTCGACGACGTATCTCATTATATTTGGGGGCGCGTCAACGCATACACGCGTAGAGATTCCATCGGGGGTCATGGCCGAAATTCGGCCGGTGCAGTCGACATGCCCCTGTACGAGGTGGCCGCCGACTCGGTCCCCGTATGACAACGCGCGTTCGAGGTTCACGCCGTCTCCGACATTGATATTGCCGAGGCACGTCCTGCTAACGGTCTCGCCCATCGTTTCGACGGTGAACGTGGCTGCATTCCTCTCGACCACTGTCAAGCAGGCGCCGGAAACGAGGATGCTGTCCGAGACTTTCAGTCCGTCGAGCGCCTTGTTTCCCGACACGGTCAGTCGACGGCCATCGTAACTCTCGACCCTGCCGACCTCTTCTACGATTCCGCTGAACATTTCCGGTGTTATCGGCTGTTGGCGTCGGTTGCCGCGCCCCACCCCGGCGGGCGCCCACAAGAGACGCCCCTACGAGTGGTTGTTGGAGACCATGTCATGACGCTTTAAGTTCACGGCCCTTTGGGGACGTAGCCGGTCGTCAGTATATCCGGGCCCAGTTGGGTGCGACGTACGTCGACCAAGTTGAGAGCACCCGCGATTTCGTCGACGCCTTCGCCTTGGACCGGTGTTGGGGCGTTGCGGCCGCCCACGATGACCGGGGCGACAAATGCGGCGACCTTGTCTACGAGGCGTTCGTCGAAAAGCGCGCCGAGGATCGACCCGCCACCTTCGAACAACGCGTTGTGGACGTCCCGGCTCCCAAGGAACGAAATCAACTGCCGGAGGTCCACCCGGCTATTCCGAATGGGTAGTTGGACCACGTCAACGTTTGGACCGGGAGGCGTCACCTCAGTGCCGTCTCCTACGGCCCAGATGACGTTGCCTGATTCGGAGAATACCGCGGCATCCGGAGGTATCCGGCCGGTGGTGTCCACGACAACTCGCCAGATCGGCCGGCCGGTTTCGTCGCCGCGTTGGTCGCGGGCCGTCAGTCTGGGGTTGTCCTTCAGCACCGTACCAGCCCCAACGACCACGGCTTCCGACATGGCGCGCATCCGGTGCGCCCGATGCCGGGCCAACTCGCCTGTAATCCACTGTGAGTCTCCCGTGTGCGCGGCAATTTTCCCATCGAGGCTCATTGCGAACTTGGCCGTCACGAAGGGCAGGCCGGTACGGAGATGCTTGTCGTAGCCCTCGATGATTTCCAGAGTCTCCCGGCGGAGTTCGTCGGGACAGTCCGTTGCGACTTCGATGCCGGCAGAGCGGAGCAGGGCAAAGCCGTTGCCTTTGACGGATGGATTCGGGTCTTCGATGGGACATTCGACGCGTGCGATGCCCGATTCGATGATGGCGTCGGTGCAGGGTGGGGAAACGCCCTGAAACCCGTGAGGCTCCAGCGTGCACACCAGCGTGGCTCCCCGGGCCGCGTCGCCTGCCTTCGCCAAGGCCTCCGTCTCAGCGTGGCGGCCCGGCCTGGCTTGGGTGCGTCCTCCGCCAATGATCAATCCGTCTTTGACGACGACAGCGCCCACGGGGGGCCGCGGTGCGACGCCACCGGCTGCTTGCCTGGCGAGTTCTATGGCTCGTTTGAGGAACTGGGCGGTCATTGATTGCAGGTACTGGTCACAGTCACATTCGTCTTATCGAGGGTGCTTGAGGTGACGAAGGCGAGGCGTTGGTTGTTGGATGGGGGTTGAAGATGGCGATTGTGCCCACCTCCGCGCCCCACCGTGGGTACCGGCCCCTTATCGTAGTACGGGGTGACGTTGTTTCCCCGGTACGACGAGGTTGTGTGAGCGCCCCACGGTGGGTACCGGCCCCGCATCGGAGTGCGGGGTGACGATAGGGGGCACGACGAGGGAGGATGTGATCTCCCTGGCGGGCTATTTTCATAGTAATCATCCACGTCGGTCTCGGGAGGCGCCACCGCTCATGAATATGGGGTGTGCGGGTTGGCGGTTGCTGCGTGCGGTTTGGGCTTGAGCATTGAGCCCTGGTGGGGGATGACCGGTTCAGATTTCTCGGCTGCGCTCGAAATGACATTTGTGGGTCAAGCCCGCACGAGGAGATGACCGTTGTTGGTGGTACGGCCGTGCCGGTTACGGGTCATCCTGGCGCTGCCGTTTGAAGTCGAGGTGGGCGCGGCTGGTGGTGGGGTCTCGTTGTCCCTGGTACCTGCTGCGCAGTTCGGGTGAGCCGTAAGGGCGGTCTACCGGGGTGGACAGTTCGAGGAATGAAATCTGACCGATGCGCATGCCGTAGTAGAGCGTGATGGGGATTCGGGACACGTTGGTCAATTCCAGCGTGAGGTGACCTTTCCAACCGGGGTCGACGTATCCGGCGGTGGAGTGGATGAGCAGGCCCACGCGGCCTAGCGAACTCTTGCCCTCGAGGCGGGCCACGAGGTCGTGGGGGATTTCTATGTGCTCGAGGGTGCTTCCGAGGACGAATTCGCCCGGGTGAAGCATGAACGGAACATCCGATTCGATCTCCACCTCCTCGGTCAATTCCACGGAGTCTTTGCGCAGGTCGAGGTAACCGGCGGTGTTGTTCCGGAACACGAGGACGCGCTTGTCGAAGTGCAGATCTACGCTGGCGGGTTGCAGTTCACTCGGGTCGTAGGGATCGATCTTGATCCGCCCTTGCTCTATGTACTGCCTGATTGTGCGGTCGCTCAGGACCATCTACGCCTCCCGGCCTCAGAAGTGCGGGCGATTCGTCAATGGTTCCAAATCGCCAGCGAATTGTATCTGCCGGAACATCCGGAGCGAGCGGTCCGCGTGGTCCCCTGACACAGGCTGCCCGCCCTTGCGGCAGTGAAGCGCGAGAGCGGGCAGACGCTGGAGACGACCTATTTCGACGCGTCGCCTGGCTAGTGTCCTGAGTTAGAAGTTCGGCGCATAGCACGGACGATCACAACCCCGCAGGCGTCGTCTTCACCCTCACCCTAACCCTCTCCCATCAAGGGAGAGGGGACTTTCAGGGGCGGACTTATTCGATGAATTCCTAACAGAGGACACTAGGGGAGAATCGAGAAGCCTGCCTGGATGGTGATCGACAGGTTGATGTCGCCGGATTCGATCGGCGTGCCGGCGTCCGACGCCCTGGCCATCGCCATCTCGAGGCGGACGGGGCCCTGTTCGACCGGGACACCGCCGGACGACTCCTGCACGAACACCACAGGTCCCAGTTCCACTCCGAAGGCCTCGGCGTAGAGTTCGGCCTTGGCCTTTGCGTCATCTACTGCCCGGAGCCGGATTTCGTCGGCGTGCGCTGCGGGGTCCCCCACGGTGAAAGAGACGTTGTTGATCCTGATGAAGTCGCCTCCGACCTCGGCGGCCTTGTCTATGACCTCATCCGCCATTTCGATGTCCCTGACGGTCACCCGCACCTGGTTGTTCACGGTGTAGCCGGTGATGCGCGGCTCGCTGTGAGATCCGTTGTCGTCTTTGACCTCGATCCATACCTGGATGGGGTAGATGTTCAGCGACGTGGTCACGATGTCGTCATCGTCAACTCCAAGAACGCTAAGGGCATCCAGGACGTTGGTCATGGCCTCCGCGGCCGCGCCCCGGGCGGCGGCCACGGTCTCTTCCCTGGACTCGACGCCGAGTGAGATGACCGCAACGTCCGCCTCGACTTCTTTCGTGCCGATTCCGCTTACCCAGATCCCGGCCTGTCCGTTGCCCTGAGATGCGGTCGTGACGGCTTGCGCTGCTGGGGCGGAGGCCGGAGGCGCGGCCGCAAGCTTCTTGTCTTCGGCCTCGGCCTCGGTTGCGTCGATCGTGGCGGCCTGGACGACTCCGCTGGTGGACTCATTGTTCTTGGTCTGTGATACGGCCGCGGTGTTGGCCGGCGCAGTTGGATCGGTTTCCCGGTTGCCGGTGCAGGCGAGCAAAGCGACGGCGGCGAGTACGGCCAAGATGGCGGCTACGACGACTGCGGGTTTTCTGTTGGTTGTGATCATTGCCGTATTTCCTCTTCCTGTGTGGTGATTAGACCAACTGGTGGTGAAAGATGTTGCCTTGAATTTTCAGGCCTCTACGAATATCGACGTAGCGGCTGTGAGGTTTGTTCCATATTTTTGGTTGGGTTTTGGTTCCACTCTAAAAATCGCGGCCATGCCGGCGCCGCAAAACCGCCCACAACGCCAACATCAATCCCGCGAGTACGGCGAGCAGGGCTTGAAGTTGCCAGAGCGGCAGCGTGATCCCCGGGTCCTCATCATGCCCCACGAAATCGGCAGTAGCGGGCTCTTCGTGTGGGACCGGTGTGGGAATCGGCCGGGGGGTTGGTTCCGGTGTTGGGATGGGCGTCGCCGTTGGCTCCGGTGTTGCCGTTGCGGTTGGAACTGGAGTTGCAGTAGGTGTGGCAGTCGGCTCGGGCGTTTGCGTGGGTCGAGGCGTGGGAGTGACTGTGGGTTGCGGTGTCGGTTCAGGGGTGGGCGCAGGCGCGGCGGTGGTGGTAATTTCCTGGCCGTCGGAGGCAGGGGCCGTGGCCGCTCTTGCTGATACCGCGACGGGTGTGGTCGTTGCCTGGTCAGCCGAATCTTCAATCGAGCTTTCTTCGACAGCCATGGCGCCGGCGGGCGTTTCACTAATTTCGACCACGGTCCCGGATGTAGCCTGATCGGATTCCTGCATGGCCTGCATGGCTACAGGCTTCTCAACCGTCACGGTCACGACGACCTTTTTGGCCGCCTCGACCTTTTTCTCATCCACTATCACAACCACGACAGTCTCGACGTGGCCGTGAGAGCTATCCTCCGGTATTACTACGACCGTTTGGACAACCGTCGCCACCGCCTTCTCGACCACCACGGTCTCGACGACCTTCTGCGTCATTGCTGGAGCCGGCGTGGCCGTGTCGACCGCGACTGCCTCGGTGACCGGCTTCGCGGGCGCGGCTTCTTGTTGGTTCCCGGGAGCGCCTGGTTCGCCGGGAGCACCTGGCTCACCAGGACCGCCTGTTTCACCGGGAGCGCCCGGGGCGGTGGTGGGTGTCGGGAGCGCGGCCTCTTGTTGGACCTCGGCCCGTTCGACTACGCTCTCTGCCACTGTCACGGTGTCAGGCTGGTCCTGGGCCACCTGTTCGGAGTCGGCAAACTGTGCGGGCGCGGATGTACTCTCGATGCCGCCCGATTCGCTTTGCCTGACCAGGTCAGTAAGGTCGCCCGCGATCAGCACACCGACGGCCAGGACCAAAACGGCCGCTGCGGCGGCGGGGGCGTAACTGAGGTCGAGGCGGAAGGGCGTCCGCTGTTCCGGGACCATGTCCGGAGTGAGTGTGAAGGACCGCGGGGCAGGGCGCGTTTCGACGGACCGGAGCAGGGCGACCGTCTGGCGCAGTTCCTCGACGTCGCGACCGCGCTCGGGCGATTCGTCGAGTTCCCGTTGGAGCGCGTCGAACTCGGCGGGGCCGGCCCGTCCCTCTATGTAGGCGGTGGTCGCATCGTCCAAGTCGTCATTTCGACCGAACAATCGACGCCACAGAGCCTTCACTTTTCGTTTCTCTCCTTACCTACAGACGCCATTCGTCCGGTAACAGTTCCGGTCTTGTCTTGAGAAAGTCCCTCATTCGGCCTCTCGCACGGTTCAGGCGGGACTTGACGGTGCCGACTGACACGCCCATTACTTCAGCGGCTTCCTCGTATCGATAGCCATCCATGTCAACGAGGATTATGGACAGGCGGTGGTCGTTCGACAGCGACATAAGCCCATCGGTAATCGCGCGCCCTAACTCCGACGACAGTGTCCACTCTTCCGGTTCGGGATCGGAGGACCTGATCGTGTCGGAAAACGTGGCGATGTTTTCCTCGATGGACGTTTCGGGCCGGCGTTTCATCCGTCGCAGGTGGTCGTAGGTGGCGTTACGGGCGATCCGCAGCAGCCAGGCGCGGAAGTTTCCGCCCCGGAATTTGGCGATGTTGCGGAATGCGGATATGAAGGTGTCCTGGGTCAGGTCTTCGGCCGTGGCAGGATTCCTGACCATCTTGAGCGCGACGCCGTAGACTGCGTTCTGGTAGCGGGTGACGAGTTCATTGAACGCGTCGAGATCCCCGCCTCGGCTGAGATCGATGAGAGTACTGTCTTCCAGATTCGCCACATCAATCTCTGTGCGGTCTGTGTTCGGCGCAGCCGGGGCAGGGCGCAAGTGGCGCCAATTGGTTTCTCAACGGCACGAGGGGCCGAATTGCGGGCCATATAATTATCGCGCCCGCAGCCGCGTAACTCCCTGCAAAACGCTACAGGTTAAGTTTGTCAAACAGTTTTAGAGATACCGCCGAGGCGGTGATCATCTCCGTCCTGGTGTTTGTGGTCCTGCAGTTGTCGACCCAGAGCTACGCCGTCGAGGGGCACAGCATGGGCCCGACCCTCTCGCCGGGAAGCCGATTCCTTGTAAATAAATTCGTCTACGCGCGGGTCGAGGGCGGCCCGTTCGGGCAGGACGGCTACGTGTTCGGCGGGCCGGAGCGGGGCGACGTCATCGTGTTCAGTCCGCCGATAGGCGCCGAAACTGAATTCGTGAAGCGCGTCATCGGGCTCCCGGGCGACGTCGTGGACATCGTGGACGGCCAGGTCTACGTGAATGGCAAACTGAGCGCATTCGACGACCAGTACACGTCGAGTTACGCCGGCGACTACCCGTTGACGGTCCCGCAAGACAGCTATTTCGTGCTTGGCGACAACCGGAACGTCTCTTCCGACTCGAGGCAGTGGGGGATGGTGGAGGCTGACGATATCGTCGGCAGGGCGTGGTTCAGTTACTGGCCCCCAGAGACCATTCGCCTGTTCCATTGAATTAACATTCACACCGGCAGCGGCCAGATCCAGGGAGAGGCTGTCTCTCCCGCTCCGCCGCACGACCACGAACGGGGTCCGCAAATAATGTACTGTCTACTGTTTTTCGACGACTGGCACCTGCACAGCCGCACCAACCTCGAACGCCACACCGGCGACGCCAGGATGAACCCGGAAGGGACGCTGAGGGACCCGTACGCCGATACGGCGTGGGGATATCCAAGCGTCATCCAGGACCCGGAGTCCGGCAAGTGGCGGTGCTACTACCAGGGTGAGGTGCCTGAGGTCAGCGCGTACATCGTGCCGCAGCTAGCGGAAAGCGACGACGGTGTCCACTGGGAGTTGCCGGACCTCACGGACAGGATCCACATCCCCGACCGCAAGACTCCCAACCAACTGTTCAGCGCCGAGAGGTTCCATGAGTGGTGCGGGATGTACCAGGACCCGCACGCCGAAGGCACCGACGAGTGGCTGAAGGCGATGATCACCTACCGGACAGGGCCCGGGCTTCACCTCATTTCATACGTAGCGACGTCCGGCGACGGCATGACCTGGACAGCTCACGAGGACGCCATCTGGCATCCGACGGGAAACGACCCCGGCCAGTTTGCGTTTTGGAACCCGCACCGCCAGTCGTACGTGCTGTCATTCAGGCCGCGTGTGGCCGATAGACGCATAGCCTTGTCTGAAACAAAGGACTGGAAAACCTTCACCCGCCCTGAACTTGCTTTGCAGGCAGACGCCCTCGACACGCCGTCTGCGCTCATATACGGAATGCCGGTGTTCCCGTACGAGCAGATGTTCGTTGCCCTGCCATGGATTTACCACACCGATCCGATTGTGCATCCGGACGAAAAGTTCCAGGGACTTCTGACGATGTACGCCGGTGACGACATTGCCAGAATCATGGGCAAGATAGATGCCCACGTTGCGTACAGCATCAACGGCTGGCACTTCCAGCGCACCGTCAGGGAGCCGCTCATCCCGAACGGTCCACCGGGCGACCCGTCGTCCGGCTGCATCTACCCGTCATCCATGGTGGAATTCGGGGACACCCTTCGCTTCTATTCCAGCGCGTCGAAGGGGGAGCACGCCCAGTTCAGGGCCGATCCGTCCAGCGGGCAGGGTTCGATCCTGCTTCACGAGTTGCGCAAGGACGGGTTCGTGTACCTCGAGCCGCCGGGAGGAATGGGTGAATTCACGACGAAGTGGATACTCTGGGGCGGGGGAGAAGCGTCGATCAACGTGGACGTTCCTGACGGCGAAATCCTGGTACAGGTGACGGACCACCTCGGAAACAAGATCGACGGCTACACGTACGCCGACTGCGAGGCGTTCCGCGGCGACTCGATTGACTGGACGCCTGCGTGGAAGGACGGCAAGAATCTCTCGGCACTAGCGGGCCAGGTCATCAAGCTGGGCGTGCGGGTGTCCAACGGCCGCGTCTACGCGCTTCGAGGCGATTACCGGTTCATCACGATGCCGCAGGCCCGCAACTACATCCAGAACGGCCAGGCGCCTGAAGAGACGCCCTGGTATTAGGGGTTGGCGACGGAAGACCGTATCGAAATGAAGATCACTGACATACGGGCAGTCCCGGTTGATATTCACCCGCGGCCGAGGACTGCGCCGCGGGCGCCGAGGCTAGCGGATGCGCCCGATATGGTCAGTCCGATGCGCCGTTACGGGGAGTTTTCGCGGTCTGACTGGTCGCCGCGCGGCTGGGGGCGGACGGCGTGTGTCGTGACGGCTGACGATGGGACGTTCGGGGTCGGTTTCACGATCCACCACGGGCCAGTCGTCAGCATCATAAAGGACCACCTCGGCCCTACGTTGGTTGGGCAGAACAGCATGGCCACGGAGCGGCTGTGGGACATCATGCAGCGGTCGACCGCCCAGTACGGCACGGCCGGCATCGCGAGCTACGCCATAAGCGCGGTGGACAACGCTCTTTGGGACCTGAAAGGCAAGCTACTCGGGCGGCCCGTGTACGAACTGCTGGGCGGCCCGCAGAAGGACCGCATCTTCTGCTACGCCAGCGCCACCGACGCGGGGTACGGGCTTGAAAACAGCATCGAGTGGTTCCTGGAGCTGGGATTCCGCGCCGTGAAGGTCTTCCTGCAGTACGGACCTGAAGACGGACTCGAAGGGTTGCGTAAGAACGAGAAGATCGTCGCACGCGCTCGTGAGCAGATCGGCGACGAAATCGAACTAATGGTGGATGCGTGGACGTCGCCCGACGCCGAGTACAGCATCCGGCAGGCCGGCATGCTGGCGCCGTACCGAATCAAGTGGCTCGAAGACTATCTCCGGCCGGAAGACCTGGGCAGCTACTTCAGGGTGAGGGAACGCTTGCCCGGCGTGACGCTGGCGACCGGCGAGCACTGGTACAGCATCTACCCCTTTGCCCATGCGGCGGCCAACGGCCTGGTGGACATCTTCCAGCCGGACATTCAGTGGGTAGGCGGGGTTTCGGCCAGCGTGCGTATCGCCCATCTTGCGGAGGCGCACGGCTTGTCGATGATCTCGCACGGCGGCATGAACTACCCGTACGGGCAGCACCTGAGTTATGCCATGCCGGGCATCATCTGGGGTGAGCGTTCGGAGGGAGTCGCGCCGCCGGGAGTCCCGCTGCAGGAGATGGTCCTGCTGCCCGGGACGCCCGTCATCGAGGACGGTTATCTCGTCCCGTCCGACGCTCCCGGCTTCGGACTTGAAGTCACCCGGGAGTGGCTCGAAGAGAGAGCTGTCTGACGCGCGGCGTCCGCGGGGAGCTGGAAATCCAAGCCACCGAGGCTTGCCCGTTTCGTGCGTGCTAACCGCCCTTAGCGCTTTGAGACCCTGATTTCAGGGCAATTCCAAACTGACGGATATTCTGTACCTCCCAGGTATTGATTTACGACGGATCGTGTATATACTCGTTTTGATTCGTGATACCGAAGTGTAGGTTTCGTGTCGCGAATTGATGTTGATTGTAGCTGTTAACGACAGCGGGCACGGGTACTCAGGGGTACGGCCCGTGCCTGCTGTCTGCCCTTTTGCAGGCTGATCGACTAACGCGGCCCCACGACAAACTACGGCCACCGGTTTGCCAACCACGAGTGGTTGGGCCGGCGGCCGCGTGTGCAGCCGAGACCGGACCATACCTTGCAGGGAATATCCGGCCCCACCGCAATTGGAGTTATAGCATGAAGTTGCTCGAATGGGCCGGCACGCCCAGGATGTTGCCAGCCCTGGCGCTCTCCGCGATCTTCGCCTTTGTAGTACTTGCCTGCGGCTCGGAATCACCCGCCCAAAGACCTGCAACGGATGCCGGTGGGGACAGATCTTTAGTAGCAACAGCAACGCCGGTACCGGCGCCAAATCCCACCAATCCGCCGGCTCCTACGGCCACGCCGACGCCCGAACCCACGGCAACGCCGGCGCCGACAGCGACTCCGACGCCCGAGCCAACCTCCACACCGATTCCTACACCCACCGCTGAACCGTCGCCAACCGCAGCACCGGACGGTTTGCCGGCAACGGTTGCCGATGCCAACGGTGAGGAAGTGACGGTGACCGACATCAGCCGGATCGTGGTCCTGAACGGGGACATCGCAGAGATCATCTTCGCCCTCGGACTGGGCGACTACGTGACCGCGGTGGATACCAGCGCGACTCATCCGATGGAAGCGGTGATGAAGCCCAAGATCGGCTACGCGAGGGCTCTTTCGGCGGAGGGCATCCTGGCCATGCAGCCGACCCTCGTTATCGGCACAACTTCCGCCGGTCCACCTCCTGTCCTCGCCCAGATCAGTCAGACCGGGGTCCCGGTGCTGATCCTCAAGACAGAGCCGACAATTGCGGGCGCGGCCGAGAAGATTCGGCTGGTGGCCAAAGCGCTCGGAATGCCGAGCAAGGGCAATGAGGTAGCCGAAGCCATGGAAGCCGACGTGGAGGAGGCGAAGGAACTGGCGTCCACCGCCACGGGTGATCCGCCGATTGCGGTGTTCCTGTACCTGCGCGGTCTGGATACGGTCATGATGGCAGGCAGCGGTGACCTGAGCGCCGACATGTTTGACGCGGCCGGCGCCGTAAGCGGTGGAGTGAAAGCCGGAATTGCGCACTTTGTGCCACTCACGGCAGAGGCCCTTGTCACCGCGTCCCCAGAGTACATCGTGGTGTTCGACACGGGCCTGCAGACGGTTGGCGGAGTGGACGGCCTGCTACAGATTCCCGGTGTATCTGAAACACCCGCGGGAAAGAACCGCAACGTGATCGCTTTCGATGGACTTTACTTCGCAGGGGGAGGACCCCGTACCGGCGAGGCGCTGCATGAACTGGTATTGGCATTACACCCCGAGTTGAGCCCGTAAATGAACGTTGGAACAATGCCTGTCCCCGTAAGGCTGCGCTCGATGATCCGGGCGTCTGCCGATGGACGAGTATTGTCTCCACCCTTCCTGCTTGCGGCGTTGATCGCACTGCTCGGGGTGTTGTTGATCGCCAATTTGGGCATCGGCGCTGTGCGCGTACCTCCCGGCGACGTGGTGGGGATCCTGTTGCAGCGGCTGGGGGTGGACCTGGGCGTTGCGTTTGAGTCGCAGCACGAAGCCGTACTTTGGAACATCAGGCTTCCCCGGGTGTTGCTGGCCGTCTTGACCGGGGGCGCGCTGGCGATTGCCGGAGCCTCCCTCCAGGGCGTGTTCCGCAATCCACTGGCAGACCCTTCGATCATCGGCGTTTCCAGCGGCGCGGCGCTCGGCGCGGTCGCGGCCATCGTCATAGGTTTCACTTTCCTGGGTACCTTCAGCCTCGCCATCGCGGCCTTCCTGGGCGGTCTGGCGGCCACGGGGGTCGTCTACAGCGTCGGGCGGATAAACGGGCGCACGGATGTGGTGACGTTGATTTTGGCCGGCATCGCGGTTAACGCCACGGCGGGCGCGATCACCGGGATGTTCATGTTCATTGCGGACGACGATCAATTGAGGTCGATCGTCTTCTGGACTCTGGGGAGCCTTGGCGGATCTACCTGGGCCGTGATCCAGCCGATAGCCCCAATGATCCTTGTCGGAATCGTCATATTGCCGTTGTGGGCCCGGTCCCTGAACCTGATGACACTGGGCGACCGGGAGGCGGCACACGTGGGGGTATCCACCGAACGAGTGCGGCTCGGAGTCATCGTTGTTGCTGCGCTCATAACCGGCGCCGCTGTGGCTGTGACGGGGATTATTGGCTTCGTTGGGTTGGTCGTGCCGCACATCATCCGGCTGGTAGTGGGGCCTGATCACCGGCTTGTGCTGCCAATGAGCGCGGTCGGAGGGGCCGCCCTGATGTTGATGGCGGACCTTTTCGCCCGGAATGTTGCCGTGCCGGCCGAAATCCCCATAGGTGTGGTCACGGCGGTCATGGGTGGCCCGTTCTTCCTGTGGCTGGTTAATCGCACTCGCAGATCTGCCTGGGGTTGGACGTGAGCCAGATGATTGTCACGGACGACCTGACCTACCAGGTAAGCGGCCGCACGATTGTCGACTCCGTGAACATTTCCGTCACGGCCGGCGAACTGGTCGCGGTCATAGGGCCAAATGGTGCGGGGAAGTCGACCCTGGTCGGGTTGCTCGCGGGGGACCTGCGACCGGCCTGGGGTGTCGCGTCCGTGGCAGGGTTTGAACCGCGGCGCGTTAGTTCCGCTGAGATGGCCCTGGCAAGAGCGGTCATGCCGCAGCAGGGCGAGGTCAGATTTCCATTCACCGTCTACGAGGTGGTCATGATGGGAAGGCACCCGCACCAGGGCAGGTGGGGTGTGCCCTCAGACGAAGACCGGCGGCTGGTCACGGCGGCAATGCGAGAAACCGAGATCTGGCACCTGCGTGACAGGGTGTATCGCACGCTTTCCGGGGGTGAGCAGAGGCGAACCGCCCTGGCGCGGGCGTTCGCCCAGGATACGAAGGTGATGCTGCTGGACGAACCCACGAGTTCGTTGGACATAAGACACAGGGAATTGGTCATGTCTCTTTGCCAGCAGAAGGCCAGAGCCGGGTGCGCAGTCCTGGCGGTGCTTCACGACCTGAACCTCGCAGCCTCCTACGCCGATCGCATAGTTGCGATGAAGGACGGCCAGGTGGCCGGCTCCGGCACCCCGCAGCAGGTATGCGGCGAGGTGTTTCTATCCGGGGTTTTCGAACATCCGGTTGTAGTTACGGGTCACCCGTGCACAGGTCGCCCGGTGGTGCTTCCCGATCCGGACTGCGCCGCCGGCCAGCGGGAGTTGCGAATAGTGGCTATGGCTTCCTATCCATAGGTGAAGAGAAATCGGACTTATACCGGTCACTGACCGGAAGGAGTTGGAGATGAGTGTCGTAAAGATCAACGCAATCAACGTGCGAGAAGGCCTTGGGCCGGAGTTGGAAAAACGGTTCGCGGAGCGTGCCGGAGAGGTTGAAAAGATGCCCGGGTTCGAGGGCTTCGAGTTGCTCAGGCCGGCCGACGGCGAGGGGCCCTACTACGTGTACACGCGCTGGGAGTCGGAAGGGGCTTTTCAGGCCTGGGTGAACAGCGATGCGTTCAAGAAGGGGCACCGGCAGGCGTCCCGGGCACAGGGACGCGAAAGCGTGTCGCACGCTTCCGAATTGCTGTCTTTCGAGGTGGTGCAACGAGTGAATGCCCGGAACGGGACGGGCTGAATATTTCGAATCGGCGAACGCAATTTACCCACTGGACCCAATCGTTCCACAAAGGAGGAACATCGTGAAACGAATAGTCGGTCTGCTGCTGATCGCAGCATTGAGTCTGGGCATCCTGGCGGCCTGCGCCGAGGAAGGGCCGGACGATGAGTTGAAGGAGGCGGTGGTTGAAAACTACGCCGAGGGTGTTTACCACCTGTACTCGCGTAGCCTCTCATCGGCCAGGGCATTGGACGCTGCGGTGGACCGCTTCATAGCGGACCCAACACCAGCTCACCTGGAGGCTGCGAAGCGAATCTGGCTCCTTGCCCGGGATGACTATGGTCCGACCGAAGCATTCCGCTTCTACGACGGCCCCATAGATAACCCTGACGATGGACCTGAGGGGCTGATAAACGCCTGGCCGCTCGATGAGGCTTACATCGACTACGTCGAAGGCGATCTCACGGCCGGGATAGTCAACGACCCCGAAACGTACCCGGTGATCGACGCTGCTTTGTTGGTCTCCTTGAACGAGGAGGGCGGCGAGGAAAACGTTTCTACGGGCTGGCACGCCATCGAATTCCTCCTCTGGGGGCAGGACCTGAGTCAAGACGGTCCTGGCGAACGTCCGGTTGAGGACTACACGACCAACGACAATGCCGATCGCCGAGCGACCTATCTCGCGGTCGCGTCCGATCTCCTGGTGACGCACATTCAGCAGATGGCCGACGCCTGGGCGCCGGGACGCAGTGACAACTACCGTGCTTCGTTCGTGTCCGCGGACCCTGACGATTCCATTCAGAAAATAATCACGGGAATCGGAGAGTTGAGCCGCGGCGAACTCGCAGGCGAACGGATGACGGTGGCTTTCGAGGAACGATCGCAGGAAGACGAGCACTCGTGCTTCTCCGATAACACCACGAAGGACATTGTCGCTAACGCTCTTGGCATCCAGATCGTTTACCTTGGCGACTACGGCGGCGTTTCGGGGCCGGGCATCAAAGACCTGATCGCGGCGTCCGACGAGGAGTTGGCAGACCAACTCGAGGCGCAGATCCGCCACAGTGTCAATCTGACAACGGCCATTCCGCAGCCCTTCGACCAGCACCTCCTGGAAGGCGTTTCCGACCAGACGGCTGGCCGGCAGGCTGTCCAGGCTGCCATAGTTTCCCTTGAGGACCAGACAGATACGATCGTGGAAGCCGCAGAGGAGATCGGAATAACGATCAGCGTCAGTTGATACCCCGAGCGAGGGCAGGGCGGACCCTCATCTTCCTCACGTTGGCTATCACCCTGGTTGGACTCGCCACTTCCTTTGCCGCGTGCGGTGGAGGAGAAGACGAGGTCGACCTGAGCCTGGTGTTCGATGAACTCCTAGGGGGAGAGACCACGGCGTTCAGTGCGGGCAGTAACGCTTTCGAGCTTTCTGCCCGCAACCTGACCAACGAAGAGCGTCGGGTCTTCGAGGTTGGAGACAGCTTCTTCAACCAGAACTGGGTGACGGCGCCGGCATCCACGGAGGCGAGAGACGGGCTTGGGCCGGTGTTCAACGCCCAGTCTTGTTCCTCCTGCCATAGCCATGACGGGAGAGGGAAGCCGCCGGACCACGACGAAGACCCGGTACGGGGACTACTTCTCCGGTTGAGTGTCCCGGGGCAAGACGGCCCGACGGAAGAGCCGCATTACGGGGGGCAGTTGCAGGACCGCGCCATAAACGGGGTACCCGCCGAAGGGCGGATCAGTATTCGTTACGAGGAAATTGAAGGCGAATATCCTGACGGCACGCCCTATTCTTTGCGCAAACCCGCGTATTCGATACTCGAGCCGGCATTCGGCCCGCTCCACCCTGACCTGATGGTCTCGCCGAGGGTCGCGCCTGTCACGTTCGGGGTCGGCTTGCTGGAGGCGGTATCGGAAGAACGCATACTGGAGAAGTCCGATCCTGATGATGCCGACGGCGACGGGATTTCGGGTCGTCCGAACATGGTCGTTGACATGCTCACCGGGGGAGAAGCCCTGGGGCGTTTCGGGTGGAAGGCAAATGAACCGACGGTAGAACAGCAGTCCGCCGGCGCTTTCCACGGTGACATTGGGATCACATCCTCCTATTTCCCAGCGGAGAACTGTCTCGAATCGCAGGTGTCATGCCGGGAAGCGCCCAACGGCGGAGCACCTGAGGTGCCGGACGAGAGGCTGGCGAAGGTAACGTTCTACCTTCAGACCCTGGCAGTCCCGGCCATGCGGGATGTGGAGGAGACTGAAGTGCAGCAGGGGGCCCGCCTCTTCGTGCAGACCGGCTGCTCCTCGTGCCACACTCCCCGCCACGAGACGCCTGAGGACTACCCAATTGAGCCGTTGCGGGACCAGGTCTTCTTCCCGTACACCGACCTTCTCCTTCACGACATGGGTGAAGGTCTGGCGGACCACAGGCCCGACGGCCTGGCTACCGGGAGCGAGTGGCGAACACCACCCCTGTGGGGCATTGGACTGGTGGAAGTGGTGAACGGCCATACCATGTTCCTGCATGACGGGCGGGCTCGGAACATCGAAGAAGCCATTCTCTGGCACGGCGGCGAGGCCGAGCAGTCGCGGCAAGAATTCATGGGGCTGTCGTCTGAAGAACGGGCAGCTCTCATACGGTTTCTGAGGTCCATTTGATGCGCGACCTGCTGCGAACCTTCGTACTCGGCGCCTTGATAGCAATCGTCATCGGTTGTGGCTCTGGCGCGCCCGACGAGCAAGAGGTGCTGATCAGTCTCACCGACTCCCTGATCGTCCCGAGGTACGAAGCCGTTTCGGACGCGGCCAGTGATCTACGACAGTCGTTAGACGACTTATGCATGGACCCCTCTTTGTCTCTTTGGGCTGACGCCAGGCAAGCCTGGAGGGACGCGCGGGCTCCCTGGATGCGGTCGGAAGCGACATGGTTCGGCCCGGTCATGGACCGCCGGTCCGTGCGCCTGGTGGACTGGCCCGTTATCGAACCTGAACGCATCGAGACGATGTTGGCCGGGGACGCGTCGACTACCGAGGAAGATGTTAGAAACCGGTTGGCCTCAACCCAGCGAGGGCTTGGCGCAATTGAGTATGTGCTGTTCAGCGAGAACTCGTTAGAGACCTTTCAAGACCAGTCTTCGGCGCGTTGCGACTACTTGACTGCACTCGGCGAATTGGTCGAGTCGGAGACCAGCGCCATCGCCGCTGAATGGGCTGTGAAGCGGACTACCGGCGCGGCGTACAAGGACTTCTTCACCGGGCGTTCGGAAAGCTCTTTGGATACAGACCAGGCCGTTGCAGAGTTGGTGAGGACCCAGGTTTTCCTGATTCGGACCATCGTGGATATGAGGCTGGCTGGGGCATTGGGACTTCGGGATGGCGAGCCTGATACTTCGGCGATTCCCGGCGGTGACGGCCTCAACGCGCTGGGCGACTTGCGCAATGAGATTCTGGGCATGATGGATATGTACATAGGCCACGAAGAGTCTGATGGACCGGGGATTTCCGCCATTGTGGCGCCCTTGTCGAGTGAAACGGACAACCGGATGCGAGAGCACTTCGCAAGCTCCCTGGCGGCGATTGACGCCGTGGGACCTCCCCTGCGGGCGGCGATCGATGAGCGGCCTGAACAGGTACAGGCGGTGTATGACCGCCTGTCGGAACTGCAGCGCACCCTGAGCACCGAGGTGGTGAGCCTGCTGGGAGTTTCCGTCGGCTTCAGCGATGCGGACGGGGACAGCTTGCGTTAACTCAGGACCCGGTCGGGGGCGGCAGGACCCAGTTGTTCGGCGTGATTCCCGGTTCGACGCGCGCCAGGTCCACTTCGGGGTCTATGAAGCGAGCCGCTTGCCGGCCGTTGAACGTGACGAACGCATCGGCGCGCACCTGGACGTCGCGGCCTCGTTCTTGTTCATACCGGGCGATGATGTGCGCAGTCGCCAGGATCATGTCGGGCTGGTAGGCCATTCGCTCTGCCTGAATGGGGGACAGGTATTCCTCGGGGTAGGCCAGCCATTCCTCTCCGGTCGTGTGGTCGGTCACTCGAAATCGGAGGTGGCCGGTCTTTTCCGTCAACAGCACTCTCCACGCAAATCTGTAGCCGTCTTCATTCCATTGCACGTTCCCGGGGTAGGCCCAGTGACGCAGGGGAAGGACTACCTGCACGAGCGCAAAGGCAGCCAGACCGATCACCGCGACGCGAAGTAACCAACCGGGTCTTGACGCCTCGGTTGGAACGAGCGAGGGCGCCAGGACAGGGCGTCTCCGCAACGTGGACAGCAGGCGACGCGGCCAGTCGGGCGAGAAGAACACCAGCGCGCCCGCCATCATGATCCATGGGAACATGCCGATAGGGAACAGGAGCCAGGTGATGATGTGGAACACCACCAGGACCGCGTAGGCGAAGGGCCTGCTGCGGCGCCATAACAGCCAGCCGACGATGGTCAGGTCGAATGCGGCCCCGGCCCAACTCATGGCGTAGGCGACCCAGGCCTCTTTCAGCAGGGCTCCTGCCAACATCATGTCGCCGCTGTTGTATAGCCAGATGCGCAGCGGTTGGGCCTGCAGCATCCAATCCGGGTTCAGCTTGGCAATTCCCGCAAAGAGGTAAACGACGCCCACCTGCGCCCGCAACGCCCAAATTACCCACACCGGCATCGTGCCGTCCTGCTCAGACGACGGATTGCGCCGAACGTCCAGCGACCACGCCCGATTGAGGGGCATGAAGATCATCAGGAAACTGACGAGGCTGACCCAGTAGTAGTGGTTCAGGTACGTGGTCTTGTCGATGAGTTCTATGTACGTGAAGAGCAGGAAGAACGCGGTGATGGATAGGCGATATCGGTATCCGAGCGCCACGAACAGGCTGGCCAGACCCAGGAGTCCGAAGTGGGCGTACATTCCCCATTCCGGCCAGGGCTGAACCCACCAGAATCCTGAGTATGTGAAATGGTGGGCCGGTTCGACATAGAGTTCAGATATCCACCCCTTGGCGGCAAAGCGGATGACGGCCGCCAGACCCAACAGCCCAAAGGTGACCCGGAAGGCCACAGCCGACGCGGCGTCAACCGGGCGGGAGCCGAGGCGCAGGGCGCGGTCCAGGACTGGAACTATTGAAGGTGCGTTGAGACTGCGCGCACGCGTTGGTTCGGCGGGTGTCATACCGGTTGGTGGTTACTGCACAAGGTTTGCGCTTGGGCGTCGAGCGTTGGTAGGGGATGACCGGTTCGGATTCCTCGGCTGCGCTCGGAATGACAATTAAGGGGGGCTCAGCACCGCTGTGGCCTTAACGTAGGCCACACGGGGTGATGCAAATGTTCGGGCCGGATGCCAACGAGGCCAGGCGGGTTTGAAACCCGCCGCTACGACCACGTTAGCCGAGTCTGTTTTCAACGAAATGTCAGTAAGTGAATTGGGCTCTCGCTGACAGGTGGGAATTACGCATCGGTTGAATTGAGTGGAAGGGGCCGGTCAGCGGATGCGGGCGAATTTGCGGACGCGCTGGCCGTGTCCGGCGCCGCCGATTTCGGCCACGTAGACGTCTCCATTCGACGCGGCCCATATGCCGTGCGGCGCCTCGAGAACGCCGTCCGGCGCGCCTCGCCACCGGCCGACTAATTCACCGCCGAGGGTGAAGATCGACACTCCGGTGGGCGCGCCCTGTTCGGCAACGTAGACGAGGTCGTCAGGGCTCATGTAGACGTCGCCGGGGTTCAGGACGTCGGTCCACTCCTCGATGAATTCGCCTGCGGGTGTGAATATCTGGATGCGGCTGTTTTCGCGGTCGCAGATGAAGATCCGGCCGTCTTTGTCGATGCCGATGTTGTGGAGCAGCGCAAATTCGCCGGGACCGGCGCCGGAGCGGCCCCACGAGAACTTGAGTTCGCCGGTCGAAGTGAAGCAGTGGACACGGCGGTTGCCGTAGCCGTCGGAGACGTAGATGTCGCCGTCGGAATTCAACGCTACGCCGCTGGGCATGTTGAACGGGTCTCCGTTGTCGCCTTTTTGGGACGTAGTGGGCATGGCCCGGCCGCGCGTGCCCAACTCGAGCAGCAGAGTGCCGTCCTGTTGGCGCTTTTCGACGACGTGTATCTGGGAGTCTGTCAACCAGATGTTGTCGTCCGTGTCGATGAATATCCCGTGGGGGTCGTTGTAGTCACCCTCGCCCCACGAGCCGACGAAGTCGCCGTCCTCAGACCATGCGCTGACGGGGTGTTTGCCCCTGCTGAAGACCCAGATCCGGTCTCGTGAGTCGACCGCCACGTCTGAGCAAAGGGTGAATTCCCAGAACTCCGGCATTTTCGGCCAGTCCGGCGCCATTTCGTAACGAAAATCCCCGTATCCGACTATTTCTGAAGCCATGCCGTCCTTACCCCTTTTCGTTACCGCGTGACCCGCGGTCAGCAGTGATGCCGAGCCTTTCCGCAAACCTAAACGGGGGGGCGTGAACTGTCAATGTCGATGTTTCGGGGTAGGGGAAGACGAGGAGTGGGGGTCCGCGACGGGCTGGGAGAACGCCGGTTGTGAGTGAGGGGCGGGAGATCCTTCGCTGCGCTCGAGGATGACATAAAAGGGCGGCTCAAGGATGACGGTTAGGGATTGGAGGACGACCCCGTATCGAGTACGGGGCAGGCTGCCCCTGGCGGGAGTGGCGTGGTTGTGGGTTGAGTGTGGCCCCGCTCCTCCGCCCCCCACCGTGGGTGCCGGCCCCGCATCGGGGTGCGGGGTGACGATGGAGGGTACGACGGGGGTGGCAGAACGCCGGTTGGGTGAGTGGCGAGTGTGGTTGTGGGATGGCCGGGAGGTCCTTCGCTTCGCTCGAGGATGACGGATGGGCGTCTCGAGGATGCCAGGAATGGGGAGGTGGGGACGACCCCGTATCGAGTACGGGGGAGGCTGCCCCGGGAGGCAGTGCCGTGGTGATGGGTGTTTCAGATCCCTCGGCTTCGCTCGGGATGACACTGTTGGGGGAGTGGGGGACGACCCCGTGTCTAGTACGGGGCAGGGTACCGGATCGGCGTCCGGCACGACGGGTTGGTTTTTGGCGCGTTGAAGCAACCCCGGGGGTTTCCCGGAGTTGCCTCGGTTGACAGTGTCTCTGTAGTCTTTCCCACGCCCGGCCGGAACCGTGAGGCGTTGTTGGGAAGTATGTTTCCTCGGTCTTCTCCGCACAGTCCAACAACCAACGGTAGTGGCGGCAATTTGCTCGCTCACGCGTCGGCGGTCGAACCGGGGCCGAAGACGGTTGCGGCTCAACAGCCGCGCCCGGCTTGTGGGGCGCTTATGGGCGTCTGAGGGAAAGACGCATTTGCTATCGGATCCTCGGCTTGATCTCTGGGGCGAACTTCCGATAGCTCCCCAGGCATCGCTCTCACGATTAGCCTGCGGGCCCCGAGTCACCATAGTCGGGGTCTAAAGCTGCCACGCCTACGTGAACAGCGTTATGTGCGAGTCGTTCCGGTGACCCTGACCGGCTTTGCAGCCGTGGGGCCCTGGAGTCCACGCATAGCCCATGTCTGCTTCCCAGGAGAGCATGTACTTTCTCGTTCCGCAACGGGCTTTAACACGGGGGGAGGAACTTTTACCCCCGATGCCTGCAGGAGTTGTTCCCGTTGCTGTTCGATCAGAGTGGCTGTGATGAATGCGTTTTACCGCACGCCTCGATTTTGATAATAGAACAGGTGTTCGTGCATTGTCAAATGATTGTGGCATGGATTTTTGGGGGTGTGGGGGTATGGCGGTTGGTGGGGGTAGCCGCGCCCCCCTGGATCCCCGATCTTCGTCGGGGAAGACGGTTTGGGGGAATGCCGGATGTGGGTAAGGGGCGGAAGGTTGGTGGGGTAGCCGCGTTGCCCGTCTGCCCCGGCGGGTGCCCACAAGAGGCACCCCTACAAGACGTGGTTGGTCGATGTGCCGGGGTGTGGATATGGCGGTTGGTGGGGGTAGCCGCGCCCCCCTGGATCCCCGATCTTCGTCGGGGAAGACGGGTTGGGAGAATGCCGGATGTGGGTAAGGGGTGGCAGGTTGGTGGGGGTAGCCGCGTTGCCCGTCCGCCCCGGCGGGTGCCCACAAGAGGCACCCCTACAAGACGTGGTTGGTCGATGTGCCGGGGTGTGGATATGGCGGTTGGTGGGGTAGCCGCGCCCCCCTGGGTCCCCGATCTTCGTCGGGGAAGACGGTTTGGGGGAATGCCGGATGTGGGTAAGGGGCGGAAGGTTGGTGGGGTAGCCGCGTTGCCCGTCCGCCCCGGCGGGTGCCCACAAGAGGCACCCCTACAGGGGGGTCAGGCCAGCGTCGGGTTGTGGCTGTGTAGCGTGTTGGTGGGGGTAGCCGCGCCCCCCTGGGTCCCCGATCTTCGTCGGGGAAGACGGTTTGGGGGAATGCCGGATGTGGGTAAGGGGCGGAAGGTTAGTGGGGTAGCCGCGTTGCCCGTCTGCCCCGGCGGGTGCCCACAAGAGGCACCCCTACAAGACGTGGTTGGTCGATGTGCCGGGGTGTGGATATGGCGGTTGGTGGGGTAGCCGCGTCCCCCTGGGTCCCCGATCTTCGTCGGGGAAGACGGTTTGGGGGAATGCCGGATGTGGGTAAGGGGCGGAAGGTTGGTGGGGTAGCCGCGTTGCCCGTCTGCCCCGGCGGGTGCCCACAAGAGGCACCCCTACAAGAGTGGTTGGCCGGTGTCCGGGTGTGGGGGTATGGCGGTTGGTGGGGGTAGCCGCGTTGCCCTGGGTCCCCGATCTTCGTCGGGGAAGACGATGGAGGGTGTTGGTGGTGGGATTGGGCGTGGTTGGGGGATGGGTGGTTTAGATCCCTCGGCTTCGCTCGGGATGACATGTAGAAGACCCGGGATGACTTGAGGAAGACCCGGGATGACATGTAGAAGACCCGGGATGACATGTAGAAGGCCCGGGATGACATGTGGAAGACTCGGGCTGACATGTAGAAGACCAGGGATGAGACGAAAAGGCCAGGGATGAGACGAAAAGGCCTGGGATGAGACGAAAAGGCCTGGGATGACATGAAAAGGCCTGGGATGACGAGTACGGGGGACGGGGTGACGTGTAGGAGGCCCGGGATGACATGAAGGGGGTCGACGTGACGTGTAGGAGGCTCGGGATGACATGAAGGGGGTCGAGGTGACGTGGAGAAGGCATTGGGATGACATGAACGGGGTTCGGGATCGGCCGGGTGGTCTCTTACCTGAGCGTCCAGACACGCCTACAATTCAAGTGGTGACACCGGGCACGCGATCAGTCAACCTGGTTGACGTGACGCCCGTCTACTTTCTTTGGGCCCTTAGCTCAGTCGGCAGAGCAACGGACTTTTAATCCGCAGGTCGTGGGTTCGATTCCCACAGGGCCCACCAAGACTTCCAATCTGCGAACCCCGCGGGCTGTCTCAGACCGGGATTTCGTGGCGCTTTTCTTTGATGACGAACTTGAGTTTCTTGCCGGGCGACTGCGTCGGAAGGGGACTGATTTGCAGGTCGGCGCCCGGTGGGGACAGATCGAACGTGAAGTAGTGCGCCAGCAGTAGCACGTTGAGACAGACCTGCATCTCTGCCCAGTCGCTGCCCAGGCACTTGTGCGTTCCCAGGCCATAGGGCGCATAGCCGAAGCTGTGGTGCTCGTTGCGAGGCGGCAGGTAGCGGTCGATGTCGAACTTGAACGGGTCCGGGAAGACGTCCTCCATGTAATGGGGTGCGGTCTGGGCGATGATGACCTTTGCCCTCAGCGGTAACTGATACCCCTCGACGATGCAAGAGTTCATTACGTGGCGCATGGAGAGGCAGACATTGGGCGTGAGCCGGTGGGCCTCCAAGAGCACGCGATGCGTGACGTCGATATTAGACAGCTTGAAGTCTTCGGCGGTGGGGTCGCCCTCGGCGAACAGCGCGTCGGCTTCTGCCTGCACGCGCTTGTAGACGTCGGGGTTTGCCGCAAGGTGGTAGATGGTGAAGCTGGTCAGGTCAGCGAGGTACATGCCGGTCAGCAACAACGTGTCTAGCGGGAAGCCGAGGTCGGTCTCGGGAAAGAAGTGCTCCTCGTTGGCATGGACGGCGAGGTAACCGTCGACGACGTCCGGGGGCTTGCCGGTGCGCTGGGCCGGGGTATGGCTGGCCCTGATGCGTTCGGCCGTCTGGGCCATGAGTTCAGCACGCCGCCTCATGCCCGGCATCTTCAGCAGGAACTTGGGGAGAATGCCGGTGAGGTGAGTGATGAGCAGGAGTTTATTGAATTTGAGAATGTCCTCGAACACGTCCGTGGTGTCCTGGCTCACCAGGAGCGGGGACATCTGCGCATTCATGTATCGCCGGAACCCCGGCCCGGCCTGGATGACGTCTCCGACTTCCCACGACGATAATTGCCGCCGCGCGATCCCATACATCTCGTCGATGCGGCGGAGGAAGGTCTGGGGCGAGTGTGAGGGCTGCAATGCCCTGCGCATGTGGAAGTGGTCGGCGCCGTCCATGGTGTGAATGGTGCGGGACGTTCCATGCGCCTCCTCTACGCTGGCCAGGTATTCCGTGGCGCGCAGATACAGGCGGCCGCGTTTTTGGACCCACTGGTTTACTTCGGGGCCCGCGAGGAATATGTAGGGCTGCTTTGAGAGCGGTGGGCGCAGCTCGAACACCGGGCCATAGTGCTCGGCAAGGTCGGCAAACAGGGCGGAGATGTTGCCGGTGCGGACGTGGCGATTGAACAGCAGCTTGCGCAGTGAAAGGCGCGGCATCTTCCTGGTGGGGAGCGAACGCTGTGGGGGTCTGGCGATGGTGCTGCTCACCGCCGCGGCAAGAGCGCGGCCGATCAATTCCATCCGGCAGATCAACTCGATGCGCCGCTCAGCCTCTTCGTCGAGGGGCATGATGAGGGGCATGACGTTGCAGGCGTTGAGGAGAGCAATGGTGATGATGTCGCGCGGGTCGGGAATCTCATCGGAATGGATGAGCCCCTGGATCCGCGTCTTGACGAACGCGCCGCCGGCGCCATTCTGGGCGCCGGCGTACGTCTCCCTGGCGGACCTACCCAACGTCCAGAATTCGCCGTCGTGACGCTCCAGGAACTTTCGCTCGACCAGGCGGCTGAGCACCAGTTCGATGATTTCTTCCGCGCGCGGGGCGAGTTTCTCCAGCCAGTATTGCGTGCTGTGTTGTGCCGGCTCGTCGGCGATTTCCGCCAGGATGGGATCCAGGGTAGGCAAGCCGGTTGGAGTACTGTCGGTCAGGAACAGGGATTCGAGGTCGGTGTCGATGCGCCGCAGCAGGGAAGACTCCGCCAGCACGGCGCCGATGACGGTGCAATTGAGGGTCCACCCAGGCACCTGGTAGAAGTAGCCGCTTTCCTCGTTGAGGAGCATCAGGACCAGTTCCTCAGGCAGGGAGAGGGAATGGTGGTCAATCGTGCTTGCGGCTGAATCCGACATTCGAGTCATGTCCCCACAGTCACGAAGACGGAAAGGACATCCTGGGCAGGCGCCCCGTATCTTCAATGCAGGTGGACAATCATAATTGTGTCGCCCTGGCCGGTAGGGCGGCCTCAACTCTTTAAGAGTAAGACTCTCCCCGTTGCTCTTCATGGTGTCGTCGATACACCGCGTCGATTTCCTCGTCGAGGTCACGCTCCCAGTTTTGCACCATCGAACGGAGCCGCATGTTCTGATATGCGCCCCAAATGGTCATGGCGGAAGGCACTAGCAACACGGACAGGATCAGCGAATACGCAATCGTAATCGCTACTGTGATGCCGAACTGCTGTAGAGCAGGCACTGATGAAATCATCAACACGCCGATCCCACTGCCTGTAGTCAAGGCAGAACCCAGAAGGGCGGAGCCGGTCGTCTTCAGTGTTCGAACCGCCGCTACCTCCGGATTACGAAGATTTTGGTGCTCCTCCCTGTATCTGTGGATGATGTGGATCGTGTAGTCCACGCCGATTCCGATAGAAAGGGCGGTTATGGTCGCGGTCACTATGGTGTACGGGATTCCGAGCAGCGCCAGGGTGCCGAGAATCCAGAGTAGGACGAGCACAATCGGGCCTACGGCGATGAAGGCCAGCATCGGTTGACGGAGCGTCACCCAGAAGAAGATGAACAGGATTCCGAGAGCCGCGGCAATCGTTGCCGCAATCGCCTCCGTTTGACGGCTCGTCATTTCTTCCGTCACCGTCACCGAGATCACACTTCCCGAAGTCACCGTGACGGCATCATCTTCCCCATACCAGAGCCCTTCAATCTCATCCTGCAGGACCTTTGTCTGGTCCGGGTCGTTCGTGGAGGCGGAAAACTGGAGCAGGATCGCATCGATGCCTTGCGGATCGTTGACCAACAGGTGCCTGACGGCGGGTTCTCTTGCCTCGAGCTTATCCAGGAATTCCTGCATCAACACCGGGTCGAAATGCACCCCTGCCGTGGCTTCCACGAAGAGCGCGGCCAGTTCAGGGTCATATTTGTCCCCGGGCAAGCCGTTGTCGTTGGTCCAGTCAGTCACCAGGAGATCGAAAGAAGCCTGAATTGGCCCCGCCGCCGCCTGCGGCCGTTGCCGTTCATCCTCGAAAGCGGCCGTCAAGTCGTGCAGGTTCACGAGTGTTCGAGTTTCCGTGGCCTCCACACTCAACAGCACGTTGGCCACTTCCGATGAACCGCCAATGGCTTCATCCAGCGTGGACCAGTCCTTCGCGACGTTCCCGCCACTGGGCAGAAGGTCCAGTATGCTGAACCTCGATTCGATCTGCGTCGAGGCAATCCCGAATACGACCGACAGCACAATTATGGCGACGAGATAGGGCGTGGGTCTGCGAGTGACACTTCTCCCTACCAGTTCCGCCGCCCTGTCGATGCCCGGCAACGCCTGAGAGACTTGACGTGGCGGGGTGAGGCGTCCGCGCGATTCCCTCCGACGGTCGATAATCAGCCGACCCGCCGGCAAGAGCGTGAGCATCACGATTACGCTCATTCCCACACCCAGTCCGGCCACTACCCCGAAATCCTGTATCGCAGGAATGGGAGAGATCAGGCCTACCAGGAAGCTGCCGATCGTTGTAAATGCCGCCAGGGCGAGGGGGGTTATAACGACTTGCAGCCCGGACCGAGAGGCGCCCAACACCGACGGGTCCCTGGTCCTCGCCTCCCGGTAGTGCAACGCCACCTGGATTGCATAGTCCACCGTAAGACTGATGATGAGGATGGGGATGATGACCGATACCCCGCTCGGTCTACCCAGGAGACCCAGCCCGTTCGGCCCCAACCAGCCCTCCGCGCCGACGACCCAAACGATGGACATCATGAGGCCCGCCAGCGATAGCAACAGGTCTGATGGCGACCGCAGGAAGAGGAATATCAGGGCGGCAATCAGTACGATGGCTATTCCAATCAGCGGCCCGGTATCCTCCCTGTACGCCCTCTGATATTCATTCTCGATCACCGCCGGGGACACGCTGCTAACGCGCAAAACGCCTTCGTCGCTAGCCGCGATGTCGTAAACGCTGAGTTCCGCGTCCTGTAATCGCTCGCTGACGGTGTCTTGCAGGCGGACCGTGGCAATCGCCACCGGTGTGCCGTCACTGTCGGTTCCTGTCAACGCTGAGAGGGCGCCCTGGACCTCTGGAACATTGCGTACGGCGTCTATTTCAGCCTGCGTGACCGACTCGAAACCGTCCACCTGGAGCACGGCCTCGAGGATTAACGAAGGCGCGATTATCGGGTCTGCCGGCGTGAACAGAGCAGCCACTTCAGGGTCGCTCGCGATCTCGTCAATCAGGTCGGACATCTGCGAGAGCCCTTCGAGGGTCAGGGCATCTCCTCGGAAGAGCAGTGTGATCACGACGATCTCTCCCGAATCACCGAAGAGTTCGTCGATTTCGCCCAGCGCCTTGACTACGGGGTTGTCAGGCGGGAAGTAACCATCCGTCTCGTCAATTTCAGCGCGTAGGGTCGCGCCCGAACCCAACACAATGGTGATGACTACCAGCACGCCAATCGTGACATAAGGACGTGCCGTGATCAGCCGGCTCATCAGGTTCAGTACTTGGTTCATTTTGTGGTCCCAATTGGCATTTGTGGGAGTCCCATTTACTGCACTCGCATTTCAGACAGCCAGGCGTCGTCGCTCGTAGAGACCGAGAGCGTGGAGGGGGAAATACTGGCGATATAGCACGTAATCCAGGAGCGCCGTTCGAAAGAACACCCCGGCCATGTCCTGCCTGGGCCATGTCCCATCCGACCTCTGCATTCCGATGAGGAACCGGGCGCCCCGCGTTATCGCGTTCCAGTCCGCATGGCCCGCCTCAAGGAGGGCGATCATTGCCCACGCGGTCTGGATGACCTGACTCTCGTTATGCTCGACGTATTGGCCGGTATAGCAACCCCTGTAATGCTCGCCCCATCCCCCGTCTTCCCGCTGATGTGCCAGCAGCCACTGGCAGGCTGAGCGCAGGGCCGGATCGTCAGGCCGAGCGCCTACGGCAAGCAGGCCCCGTATCCCGAAAAATGTACCATAGGTGAACTGGACGCCCCATACGCCGCGCCAGGAGCCGTCCCTCTCCTGGGCGTTGCGCAGCCATGTGACGGCCTGTGAAACAGCCCTGGTCTCAGCGCGGCCCATTACCTGGGGGTAACGCTCCCCGCACGCAGCGAGGGCCGCGAGGCACGAGGCCGTACACTCCACGTAGGAGTGTTCCGTCATCGAGTCGCCAAACATCTCGGCAGGATTCAGCCACTCGAGGCCAATCAGGGAGCGTTGTGCTTCGTACGTGCCAAACCCGCCGTCCCGATTTTGGCCCCGCAACATGAAGCGGACCGCGTCGCCCAACGCGTTTACGCCCGTTGCATCTCTGTCGACGGAGAGAAGCCCCAGGACCGCCTCAGCGGTGCAGTCCGTCACCGGCCAGCCGTGCCACCCCGCAGCAAAGCACCAGCCGCCGCGGGGATCGTTCCGGTAGGCCTCCTGATAGCCCTCGAAGCTGACGCCGATCTGCTGCCCTCGCAGGTAGTCCGCCCCATTTCGGAGCGCATCCCGGACCCCGTCAATTTCGGGCGCCGTCGACAGCGCTTGCAAGGCGAAGGCGGTATCCCAGGAGGCGCTCCTGGCCCCGGCAATTCGCAGCCCCCCCTCGTCGTCTTCCCAGACCCACTGGTCCAACTGTGCGAGGGCGCGGAGCCCGTCTGCGTCCTCAGGGTCGCGCAGCAACAAGGTAAGGATGTTCAGGATGCCGCTGACGGGAGATATGCTCGTGTGGTCGGTAGTCTGAAGCTCCCACCTGATGTTGCGGACCAGCGTTTCCACGTAGCGGGCGCGCATGCGCTTGCTGTGCCACCGATCGAAGAGTCGTGCAAAGCTGAATCCGATGCGGAGCCACACGCTTGGCCTGGCATGCAGGTCATCGTCTCGCAGGCGATTGCGACACGCGCCGAAGTCGGCGCCGGCAAAACCCTGCGGGTACAACTCTTCCCTTATGGAGGCTATCAAGGGAGTGGCGGGCGCCTGGAACCGTTGGGCGTAGACGGCCGCCATACCCATGTAGATGAGCCGCGTGTGGCAGTACCAGTTCGAGGGATGCAACGGCATCCAGCGAGGCAGGCCCCACACCTCCGGCAGAATGGCATTGACACCGCGCCAGTCGTAGAGATTGAGGAGCGCCAGCCAGAACTTACCCCAGGTCGGGATCCCGAGGACTCCCTCTTTCTGCAGGAACCGGCGCGCGGGTCCGATTAACGGGTCATCCGGCTCGACGCGGAGCAACCTGGCCGAGACGTAGACCATGGTGGTTACAAACAGGCTTGGCGGTTCGTGTTCGTGGAGACTCCACAGTCCTCCTTCCAGGCGGGACCGCTGGAAGTAGCGCAAAATGCGGCGGCGGCGGACGGTCCCCACAGGACGGCCCAGAATGTGGTTCAGCATCACGTACTGCGCGGAGAGCAGCGGGCACCACACCACCTCGCCTTCGAAGCTGCCGTCCTCAAACTGAAGTCGGAGCAAGCGCTCGGTTGCTCTCCTCAATGCTGAACTGGCATCGGGGTGCACGACGTGCTCCTAATCACGAGGCCGGCTGGCGCGCTCCCGGCGTGGCACAGAGGTTAGAAATGCACGCGCCAGGTTGTCATGGAACTGTTCATTCTGTACCTCGCCCCTGGCTCTCGATTTGCGTATTTGCCAAACAGCCCTTATGAACCAACCAATGCGATTAGCGAGACGAAGGACTGTGCCGCCTGCACGGCGCCAGGCCCGCGGACTCATGGACCGCGGTATCGTCCTCGCGACCGCGAGGGCAACCGCAATGGCGCTCACGAACCCCAGGCTGGTCTCAGACGTATCTTCGCAGGCGAGCAAGCGCATGCTCCGGTCTGCGTTTCCACCGCGCTTCCTCTATATCCGGTAGACCGCGTGCCTGAGCGCCACCGCCTCGGCGCGTTGATCGGCAAATATCTCGTAGAACCCCATGGCAAGCATCTCAGGCGCGCGGACCTCCCGAAAGCGTCTGGCGACAAAGTCGTCGAAGTCATCGCTCTCGGCCAGGGTGACGGCATCGCCGAAACCGAGGGTCAGTCCCACCGCGGTCATCGGGTGGTAATGTCCGGCCGCATCCCCGATAACCACGAAACGGGGGCTGCCGTACGATATACGCGGTCTGATCGTGTTTCCAGCGAGCTTGAAGTCACTGTTTTGCACTGCTTCCGCGAACGACGATCTGATGTCTGACGGCAGCTTGGGGATATAGGAGTTCAGCAACAGGTCGTGATCATGATTGTTCGAGTGTTCACGAGGGATATCAACAATGGCGCTAACGCTGTCCTCTCCCAATTTGTACATGAAAATGGGGCCAGGTCCACCGCAGAAGATGTGCCCATAGTCTTCTTTGGGCAACTTCACTCCGTGCAGCCTGACTCCTATCATGCGCGAGACGGACTGTAGGTTTTGTCGTCAGTCCCAACAATCGCAGCACGACGGATCCCCGGCCGTCTGCGCCGACGATGCGATCAGCGCTCACAGATTCCTCGACGCCGTTCTGCGCAAATGTGACATAGCCGTCATGGCTCGGGAGCGCGCGACTTTGTATTAAGTCCACGTTGGGTTCGTTATCCGCAGCCTCACGCAGACGCAAGACGAGGGTTTCGTGCGGGCAGACCAGACCGCGGGTCCCTTCCGCGTACGGCAGAGGAATCGGCTCAGAGCCATCCTCCGGATACACCACGAACCCCTTTGGCAGCGTGGGACTCGCATCGAATCTAACCCCAACCCGTTGCAGCATCCTCAAGGCAGGTGGATGCAGCCACTCACCCTTGAGTCTGTTATGCCCGTGAGGATTTGCTTCGAACAGCGCCACGCGGGCACCTTTGCGCGCATGGGCAATCGCGCACAAACTGCCCACCGGGCCGGCGCCGATTATGGCTACGTCATAGCGTCGAGAACCGGGGCTTTTCAAAGGACCGATGCTCTCCTCGGTTCGTCGGTGTGCGCAGGACCAGATGTGGAGGGGGCGACGGTCGGGACGGCAAAGAGGACGAGCAACAGCGCCGCCGGGGGGAGCGACTGCTGTAAGAACGCACGTGGCCGTTGGCGGTTCACGCGTTCAGCCTCCCGGATGAGGCTGTGGAAGCTACGCAGAGGCGAAGTGGGGGTATGACTGGTGCACCATTTTTGGCGCGCTTGGCGCCTAGAACGCGGTAATCACGGCGGCGTCCTCAATGTGTCCAGCCTGGGTTGTGTCATTTCGAGAGACAACCACACACCCTCCACCGTGAACGGATTCATAAAAATCGTACCAACAAAGGTATTACCTATTCGTAACTTAAACTGTACTTTGCTATGACATAATGTAATTATCCTCAGAATGTGGCATAAAAGTCCCAGCTGACGCCGATTTAAATCGTTGTGAGGGGCTTGGCCGGCCGGACGAGCGTGGCGGACGGGTAAGGAAGTTGGCAGGGCGCGTCTTCCGCCTGAGCGGGGCCAGTCTTCGCATTACGAAGAGCTTGGACTTCGACGCGGTTTTGCAGGGAGTGGTGGCCAGCGCGAGGACGTTTACGGCCTCACGCTAAGCGGCGGGAACCGTCCTTGATGGGGCCGGGCGCATGTCTTACTTCGGCGTCTGCTGAATCACCATGACCCTGTTAAGGCCGCACGAGGTGGTGAAAGTGGGGCGTTGCCTGTCAGACAGGGGTTGAACATGTCGGGCGTACCCACCTCAGCACCCCACCGTTGGTACCGGGTTTCCCCGGTACGACGACTCTGTATGGCCCCACCGTGGGTGCCGGCCCCGCATCGGAGTGCGGGGCGACGATGAAGGGCACGACGAGTTTGGGTGTGACCTCCCTGGCGGGTTATTTTCGAACCAAGACAATGGAGGAGTGCCGGAGGGTTGTGGGCCTGGTTCCTGGCGATGGGCAGCTACGAACCGGTGTTACTAGGACTCGTCTTCCAGTTCGTGGCGGCGATGGATGCTTTCAATCTCCTCGTCGAGTTCTTCCCACTGGCGCCTGATGTTCGAGCGCATTCGCATGTTGCGGTAGGCGCCCCACACCGTCATAGCCGGCGGGATTAACAAAATGGCGAAGACCAGGGAGTATCCGATTGTTATCGCCGCGGTGATGCCGAACTGCTGTGAACCGGCAAGAGGGGAAGCGGCGAGCACCCCGATCCCCAGCGCAGTTGTCATGGCGGAGCCCAGCAGCGCCGAGCCTGTGGTCGATAACGTGCGGACAGCCGCTTGCTCCGGGTTGCGCAGTTGGTCGAACTCTTCACGGTAGCGGTGGATCATGTGGATCGTGTAGTCGACGCCGATCCCGATCGAGAGCGCCGTGATGATGGATGTGACGAGAGTGTAGGGGATCCCCACAAGCGCCATAGTGCCCAGCACCGAGATGAGGACCAGGACCGTGGGCGCGACCGCTATTATCGCCAGCGCCGGCTGGCGTAGCGTCAGCCAGAAGAACAGGGCGAGGACGGCCGAGGCCACGGCGATGGTGGCGATGATCGAGTCCGTCTGGCGGTCCCTGACAGAGTCCGTGACGGTGAATGAGATGATGCTGTCCGACGTCGCCGTGATGGCATCGTCATCGCCGGTCCAAATTTCCTCGATGTCTTGCTGGAGCATCCTGCTTGCGCTTGGGCTCCCCGTGTAGGCCGGGAATTGGATGAGGATCGTGTCCATGCCATTCGGATCGTTGACCAGGTCGTGCGCGAGCACGGGGTCCATGGCTCCGATCCTGTCCAGTATTTCCTGCATGAGCACGGGATCGATTTGCACCTCGGCGGTCGCTTCCCGGAAGAGGGCCGCTATCTCCGGATCGTACTTGTCGCCCGGCTCCCCGCTGTCGGTGATCCAGTCTCTTATGAGTAACTCGTAGGACGTCTGGATTGGCCCGGCAGCGGCTTGCGGCCGGCGCAATTCGTTCTGGAAAGCGAGCCTGAGTTCCTGCATGTCCAGCAGCGTGCGGGTGTCTGTGGCCTCGGCCCTGATCAGCACGCTGGTTATCTCGGTCGAGCCGCCGACCGCTGCGTCCAGGGTGTTCAGGTCCGTCAGTACGGCTCCGCCCCGGGGCAGTATGTCCCGGATACTGAATTCCGACTTGATGTCCCTTGCCGCGATCCCAAGTCCGGCTGTGATCACCAGCACGAGGATGATGTAAGGCGCGGGCCTGCGGGTTATCTCCCTTCCCATCAATTCAGCGAATCGTCCTACCCCGGGCAACGCGTTCATAATGAGGCGGGGCTGTTTCAGCGTGCCGCGTCTCTCTCGCCGGCGGTCGATGATAATGCGCCCTGCAGGAATGAGCGTCAGCATCACGATGAGGCTCATCCCGACGCCCAACCCGGCGATGATGCCGAAGTCGCCAACTATCTCAACCGGGGAGAAAAGGCCAGCCAGGAAGCTAACGATCGTCGTTACGGCGGCGAGGAGCAGCGGGACAATGACGTTTCGCAGACCCCTTCGGACGGCCGGCAGCACCTGGGCGCCGGCGGCGCGCTGTTCGCGATAATGGGAGACGGTTTGAATGGCGTAGTCCACGGTTAGGCCGATCATGATGATCGGCACCATAGTCGTCAGCGAATTCGGAGGCCCGGTCAGTCCCAGCCCCCGGGGCCCCAGCCATCCCTCGACTCCGACAACCCAGATCATCGCTACGAACAGGCCTCCGAGGGTCAGCAGCAGGTCCGAAATGGTCCGCATGAATAGCAGGATCAGCGCCGCGATCAGCAGGAGCGCGATCCCTATCAGCGGGACCATGCCGGTTTCGATTGCTTCCACATAGGCGTCCTCGATCACTACGAACGAGATGCTGCTGGCGCTGAGAGGTCCCTCATCGGCTAATGCCAGTTCGCTGATTCGCCGTTCGGCGTCCCCAACGTGTTCGTCGTCCGTAATGCGCAAGCGAATCGATGCGACCGCAACCGGCGTGCCGTCCTCGTCGATACCGGTTAACGCGTTCAGCGCCGCCATGATCTCGGGCGGGCCGGAGAGAGAGTCGATCTGCGCCTGGGTGACCGACTCGAAGTTGTCCACCTGCAGGAGGGCCATGACCAGCGTCGAAGGGGCGAAAATGGCGTTTGGGGGCGCGAGGTATTCTCCGACGCCCGGTTCACCGGCGATCTCGCTTAGCAGGTCCGACATTTGTGCGAGGCCGCCGGGGGTCAGGGCGTCTCCGCGGAAGAGTAGCGTCACTACTCTGACATCACCGGCTTCGCCGAACAGTTCGTCTATTTCAGCAAGGGCGTCGGCGACGGCGCTGCCCTTTGGGAGCGTGTCGGCGGTGTCCGGAGGCGGTTCGCGGAATGATGCACCTGCGCCCAGCAGGATGGTGACGACGAGAATGAAGAGTAGCGTCAGGTAAGGGCGGGCCGTAATGATCCGGCTCAGCCCGCCGAGTATGTCGTTCATTGCTTTCTCCGCATCCGAGGAAGCTATCTGAAGCGTGAAGTGAAGTGTAAAGGATTGGGCCTGGCGAAACGGTCTTCGCAATGGTACTAGGACTCGTTCGACAATTTCCCCACATTTCAGTTGCGCGACCTGCGGTAGGGTTCCAGCCAATCGTTGGGCAAATGTCCAGTCCTGTTGAGGCGAGCCGCGTGTCATACAAGGACGGTTCGCGAACCGCCCCTACGAGTTGGGACGTGGTCCTGTTGCCGTGGTCCAGTTGAAGTAGCATTTGGGCCGCCTCGACTGTGAGCAGATACACCGTCGGTTCGGGCGCCAGGTGATTCATGATCGATTTTGAGGATATCGAGTGGGTGAGCTTCGATTGTTACGGGACCCTAGTCGACTGGGAGACGGGAATTTCCTCGGCGATCGGCAGGGTCACAGCAGACAGAGGAATGGCCAAGTCCAGGGCGGAAATCCTGGCGCTCTTCGCGCAGGTCGAGCCGAGGGTGCAGGACTCCGAGAATTTCCTCAACTATCGAGGTGTCTTGCGCAGGGTGATGGCGTTGGTCGGAGACGAACTCGGTTTCACTTGCACTGAACCGGAATTGGACTGCCTGGCGACGACTTTGCCCGACTGGCCGGTCTTTCCCGAAGTGGTGGACGCCCTACACACGTTGAAGGAACGCTACAGGCTGGCGGTGATTTCCAACGTGGACGATGACCTATTCGCCGGTACTGCCACGGTGATGGGAGTCGACTTCGATGTCGTGGTGACGGCGGAGCAGGTCGGCAGCTACAAGCCGAACTTGAGCAACTTCCATACTGCGGCCACCCGCATGGGTGTAGGCCGGCAGAAGTGGCTGCACGTTGCCGAGAGCCTGTTCCACGATGTAGCGCCGGCAAACCGGCTGGGGGTCAAGTCCGTGTGGGTGAATCGGGCCGACAGGGGAGGTGGTACGCGCGTCGTCGATGCCGTGCCGGACCTTGTGGTCCCCGATTTGGCGGTACTCGCAAGAAGGATGTCTGCGGCTTAGGCGGAGGCAGGGGTTCGTGCCTGCTCGCGGTCCGGTTTCACCGGGCTGTCCACGGCCGAATCCTGGGTATCCAGCGCGGGACGTTCGCCTTGTAGCGCCGGTAGTCCTCCCCGAAGCGTCGCTCGAGGCCCGGCTCCTCGATGATGAGGAAATAGGCCGTGTTAATAAGGAAGAAAGCCACAACCCAGCCGAACAGGTGCCACGAGGCGAAGAGGAGCGACTCGGCGGTCAAAATCAGCAGTACGCCGGTGAGCATCGGGTTTCGTACGTAGCGATAAGGCCCGGCGACGACCAGTTTTCTCGGCGGGTCCCATGGCGCTGGGGTCCCTCCGCCCCGGTGAATGAACAGCCAGGTGGTCCAGCCTGCAAGAAGGGCGCCGGGCGCGGCCAACAGTGCGGCTAGCCAAAGCCAGGGTTTGGCGGGCGTTGCGACCATCCAGTTCGCCGGACTGTCGTCGGCGATCCAGAGTAGGACGCCCGGGATGAAGAAGAGGGCAGTACCCGGCAATATGGTGAACCAAAGTGTTAGACGCATGTGAGAACGCGCTGGTGTCCAGAGGTGGTGGTTCGTGTCCGGTATTCGATGGCGGACCGGGTGGTGCAGGTTAGCCGAACGCGGCGGCCATGCCGAGTTTACGTGACTTCATGATTCTCATATAGTTTCGCCTTATAGCAGCCTGAATTTCGGGCGTAGTGCATAGAGGTGATTATGTCTGCCGGCCCACAATTGTTCAGAATCGACAACCAAAGCAGAGAGTCGAGCAAGATGGAGGAGGTGGAATTTTCCCGGCTGGGATTGCAGGAGCGCCGTGATATCCAGGAATGGATCGCAACGAA
The DNA here is from genome assembly GCA_965220275.1 of Dehalococcoidia bacterium. GTDB lineage: Bacteria > Chloroflexota > Dehalococcoidia > Lucifugimonadales > Lucifugimonadaceae. The sequence continues at coordinate 189,127 of CBDCPN010000012.1, forward strand.
TCCTGGAATCCTGGGCGACGACTTATTGATTATCGGCAAGGAGTTCAGCGACTTTGATAGGACCAGTGAGAGACTTGACCTTCTGGCTGTGGACACGGACGGCAAGTTGGTCGTCATAGAGTTGAAGCGCGACGACTCTGGCACGGATGCTCACTGGCAGGCGATCAAGTACGCCAGCTATCTCCGAGACGCCAGCCAGGAAGTCATTGTCGGCATGCTTGCCAGGCACGAGGGTATGCCGGAGGCTGACGCAGCACAGAAACTATTGCAGCACCTGGGGTCCGACGACCTAAACGCGCTGAACAATGACCAACGGATCGTCCTGGCGAGCCACAGGTTCGCCCCAGAGGTAACATCCGCATGTCTCTGGCTCAATGAAAAAGTGCCGGGGGATGACCTGATCACTTGCGTTCAGTTGACCCCTCACCATGACGCCGAGACGGGCTCTTTGTACGTGCAAGTAAACACGATAATTCCCGTGCCTGGAACTGAGGACTTGAGCATCGGCATAAGCGACGGCCGGGACGCAGTTGGCGATGTTAGCAGCGGTTTAGGCGAGAAATTGAGCAGGACATTCGCCCGGAGCATACGGCATGAGAGCACTCCATTCTTGAGAAGTGTTGCCGACATCACTCAGGGACGACTATCGGCGGACGTACGGCCCGACAGACGAAGCCGGTGGGCTGGCCAGGGTGGGGGTCAAAGCGGGGAGCACAGATACTACCATCTTTGGTACTCCCGTGAGCCTTGGGGAAACTGGACTACGTCGTACCACGTCAATTTGTACCCAAGCGAGTTATCAGATTGGCGCGCCGAAGTGCTCTTGGAGACTTACGACGTTGACTTAAAACAAAGTTTGCGCAACACGATTCAAAGTTTTGACGAACGCAGCTCGGACTCTCACGTCAGTGAGTCACTCGATGATGACTTTGCGAATACAATAGCATCTACACTCATTTGGATCATCAGCGAATTTACTCCCTTGGTTGATAAAGAATACGAGAATCTTCGAAATGATGAACAAGCCTAATCGCGTGATTCCCATTTGGCGACGTCCGACAGTGATGCGCGTCCAGATCGCGGGCGGCTTCGGCGGGTCGGGGCCATGTTATCGTTCGGCCGAGGAGGGACGCTGATGGAAAAGCTGGAGTTCGTCGACACACACGTTCACTACTACGACATGCAGCACCCGGAGCTGATTTACGGGCACTGGCTGCCCGGTGTTCCGCATCCTACGATGGGCATGAAGTTGCAGAAGCTTGCCCACAGGAACTACTTCGCCGAGGACTACATCGCCGAGACGCGAAACGCGAATGTCGTCAAGGCAGTACACGTGCAGGCCGCCATCGACAGCCCTGACCCGGTGACGGAGACCGAGTGGCTACAGGCGGCGGCGGACCGCACAGGCTTTCCTCACGGGATAGTCGCCCACGCAGACCTGAGAGACCCCGGCATAGAGGGGGTCCTGGAGCGTCACTGCGAGTCGCCCAATATGCGGGGCATACGCGACTTTTCTTACGGCGATTACCTGGTCGAGCCTGACTACCACCGCGGCTTCGCGCTTTTCGAAAAGTTCAACCTGGTGTCGAGCATGCCGGTCACGTGGACGGACATGGAGAAGCTCCGGGACCTGGCGAACAAGTTTCCGAACATCTTGATCGTGGTCGACCACACCGGTACGCCGGAGGAGCGCACGGACGAGTACTTCGAGAAGTGGAAGAGTGGCGTAGCGATCGCAGCCTCGTGCGACAACATCCGGTGGAAGATCTCAGGCCTAGGCATGGGCGACCCCGACTGGACGGCGGACAGCATCAGGCGGTACGTGATGACCTCCATCGAGACGATGGGCGTCGACCGCTGCTTCTTCGGCACTAACTGGCCGGTCGACTGGATATTCAGCGACTATGACAAAGTGGTTGATGCGTACACGGAGATCATTTCGGGCTTCAGCCGGGACGAGCAGGAAATGCTCTTTTCCAAGACGGCGGAGGAGTTGTACCGGATTTGAAGGTGGCTGAGGATGGCCCTGCCAGATAGAGGGCCGTCACAAACATAGGTCTCTTGGTTCCCATTGAAATGCTCTTTGGCGCGATCGAAACGGGTGGCAGCAAGGTTGACTGCGCCGTGGGCAGTTGGCCGGACGAAGTGCGTGCTCGCCTGAGAGTCCCGACGACCTCCCCATCCGAAACCCTGGGCCGGGTTACGGATTTCCTCCTCAAGTATCACCGGGCGACGCCGTTGTCGGCCATCGGAGTCGGCTCGTTTGGACCGGTTGACTTGAAGGCCGGTTCGCCGACGTACGGATACATCACCACGACGCCGAAGCCGGGTTGGCGAAACGCGGATGTGGTTGGCCCTATCCGCGAGACGTTGCAGGTCCCTGTGGCGTTCGACACCGACGTTAACGCGGCTGCACTGGGCGAGGTGCGCTGGGGCGCAGGGCGCGGTCTCGACAGCCTGGTGTACATCACGGTCGGTACGGGCATAGGGGGCGGCGCGGTTATTGCAGGTCGCCCGGTCCACGGAGCGAGCCACCCGGAGATGGGCCATGTGCTCGTCCCGCACGACCGGTCGGTCGACCCGTTCGATGGGGTCTGTCCCTATCACGGAGACTGCCTTGAGGGACTGGCTTCGGGGCCTTCAATGGAGGCCCGTTGGGGTGTGCCGGCGGAGTCGCTTCCGGAATGCCACGAGGGGTGGCGGCTGGAGGCCGGGTACCTGGCTAGCGCCGTCGCCAACATCATGCTTACGTTGTCGCCAGAGCGGTTTGTCCTTGGCGGCGGCGTGATGAACCGGCGTCACATCTTTCCGCTGATCCGCGAGCGCGTGGTCAAGGTACTCCAGGGGTACGGTGTGCTCGAGGAGATCGTGGAGGGGATTGACGACCACATTGTGCCGCCGGGGTTGGGGGATGATTCGGGGATTGCGGGGGCGTTTGCGTTGGCGGTGGGGGCGGTGCGGGGTGGAGTGTGACCGGGAATCCGTAGGGGCCGAATGCGGAGGCGAAGGCGGGTTTGAAACCCGCCGCTACGACAAGTCACAGCGATATGCTCAAGTGCCCACATATTGGAAGTCGGGGGACCAAATAGTCCTGCGGGAGATCTGGCGCGGCAGGGTCTGGTCGAGGAGGCCGTGTACGGTGGTGGAGGATACGCCGAGCCGATTGGCGCTGTTTTCGGGAGCCGGCGGGCGTAAGGTGCGGGCCTCTCTTCCGGACGGCAGTCCTATGCGCATGCCTGAGGACGATTGCGAACTCCTCGAGGAGCCCTGGACCCTCGAAACCCTTCGAATCGTCGTTCCGGGATCTCGCCACAGCGTGCTGCTCTTTTGGACCCCAGGATTCCAAGAGTTTTTGCTTTGGTATGTGAATCTTGAGGAGCCTATGGTCCGCACCCCAATTGGGTTCGATTACCTGGACCGTTTTCTCGACATCGAGATTGCGCCGGACCTTTCCCGGTGGCGGTGGAAGGATGAGGATGAGCTTCAAGAAGCTGTCGTCCGCGGGGTCCTGTCCGCCGAGGAGGCGCAGGTCTTCAGGGCCGAGGGAGAAGCAGTGATAGAGGCGTTGGATGCTCAGCGTCCGCCGTTCGACGAGCGTTGGGACCTGTGGCGGCCGGACCCTAGTTGGCCGATTGCGGGTTTTCCGGAGGGATGGGACGATTTGTGCAGGTATCCCGGTATGGGTGGTGTGTTGTGATGGCCAAAACCTGAGTCAATGGGCTTCCTGGGACCAACGACTTTTCCGTTGGTGTCATCACGTTTTGACGGCCAGCGTCCATAGATAGTCCACTTCTCGATTCTGCTCCATTTGGCTTTCGATTTCCGTCTCAAGAACCTCGAATCCGGCTTTCAGCACGAGCCCTTTAATCGTCTCTGGATCGAATGAACTAATGAACATAGAGACGCCGAGCCATTGGCCGGTTACGTCGTTCATGGCTTCGGCTTCGTAACTGAACAGGAGGAGCCCTCCCGGTCGAAGCCAGCCGTGGATGCGATTCAAGATCTCACCGTGATGCTCTCGAGGGAGGTGCTCCAAGGTATAGAAGGACACCACGGCGTCGAACGAACCTTCCGGAAATTCCAGTGTGGCGAGGTCACCGTGGATGAACCTCCCAAGAGGAACGTTTTGACGAGCCATTTCGACTTGCGCTCTGGAAATATCCACGCCGGTAACGTCATGTTGCCTGGCGATTTCGATGTCCGCAGGGTCCCCCGACCCGCAGCCAAGATCAAGAACCTTGTTTCCAGGTCCCAGCCTGTCCAGCACTTTCTGCAGCCATTTCATCCTGGGCCATTGTTGATCGCCCTCGAGGCGCGAGTAGGCTTCGGCTACCTGGTCGTAGCCGTCCTCGACAATGGTTTTGGGTTGGTTGGTCATATTGCGGCTCGATTGACTTTGTTGGTGTGTCGGTAAAGAAAGTCCGTCCAAGTTGTCGACGATTGCCGGGACGTTGGTATGGGGAGTTACGCAATCATAGTGGGTGGTCGGGTGATGGACGGGAGGTTCTTCGCTGCGCTCCAGAATGACGTAGAAGGGGGCTCCAGAATGACATAGAAGGGGGCTCAAGCATCGCCATGGCCTTGTTAAGGCCGCACGAGGTGATGAATATTGGGTGGCGGAGATTGGCGCGGGGTTCCTGCTGGAATTGAGGTGATCGTGGTTTGCGCGTACCCCTGCTCCCCTGGGCACCGGATCGGAGTCCGGTGAGACGGGTGAGCGTGTGGCCTCCCTGGCGGGTTGTTTTGGTACGAGTGACGCGGGTTGGGTTGTTGTTTGGCGGGAGTGGCGTGGTAGTGGTATGGGTGTGGCCCCGCTCCGCCACCCGCCCACCGTGGGTACCGCATCGGAGTGCGGCACGACGAGTCGCGAGAACGCTGGTTGTAAGTGAGGGGCGGGAGGTTCTTCGCTACCCTCCAGAATCACCATGGCCTTGTTAAGGCCGCACGATGTGATGAATATCGGGTGGCGGAGATTGGCGCGGGGTTCCTGCTGGAATTGAGGTGATCGTGGTTTGCGCGTACCCCTGCTCCCCTGGGCACCGGATCGGAGTCCGGTGAGACGGGTGAGCGTGTGGCTTCCCTGGCGAATTATTTTGGTACGAATGACGCGGGCCTGGTTGTTGCCTGGTGGAGGTGGCGTGGTAGTGGTATGGGTGTGGCCCCGCTCCGCCACCCGCCCACCGTGGGTACCGCATCGGAGTGCGGCACGACGAGTCGCGAGAACGCTGGTTGTAAGTGAGGGGCGGGAGGTTCTTCGCTACCCTCCAGAATCACCATGGCCTTGTTAAGGCCGCACGAGGTGATGAATATTGGGTGGCGGAGATTGGCGTGGGGTTCCTGCTGGAATTGAGGTGATCGTGGTTTGCGCGTACCCCTGCTCCCCTGGGCACCGGATCGGAGTCCGGTGAGACGGGTGAGCGTGTGGCTTCCCTGGCGAATTATTTTGGTACGAATGACGCGGGCCTGGTTGTTGCCTGGTGGAGGTGGCGTGGTAGTGGTATGGGTGTGGCCCCGCTCCACCGCCCGCGCCCCTAGATACCGGATCGGAGTCCGGCACGACGAGTCGCTAGAACGCGAGTTGTCGGTGAGTGGCGGGAGATTCTTCGCTGCGCTCCAGAATGACGACGAAGGGGGCTCAGGAGTGACGTTGAGGAGGCGATCAAGTGGGCCGGATTACTGGGGCCTGCCATGTCAGGGGAACTTTGACTGGTTAGTTGGTACGATTCCGCCAGGTGAGTTAGCGCAAGGAATGAGCGATGCCCAATCCGGTGGTCCACTTTGAGATACGTTCGAGCGGTTCGGAGGAGCTTCAGAGGTTTTATGCCGACTTGTTCGACTGGCAAATCAACGCTTCGAATCCGATGAATTACGGGCTTGTCGACACGGGTGAAGAGCGGGGGATCAATGGCGGGATTTCGCCGGCGAACGGGGCGCCGAACCAGGTCAGCTTCTATGTTGAGGTTGAGGACATCGACGCGAAGCTCAGGGAGGCCGTGGAACGGGGAGCCAACGTGGTCGTGCCGGTGACCACCATGCCGGGAATGGTGACATTCGCCATGTTCTCCGATCCGGAGGGCAACTGCATCGGCCTCGTGAGCAGCGAAGTGCCTGAGTAGGCTTCATTCCTCGCCTGTTGGACTGGGCACACATCCGTTGAACGACCTGCGCAGAGACTTGTCTTCGAACGTTGCCTTGCTTTTGTGGTGGCCCCTGGCGGGCGCGGCTGGATTTGCGGTCGGCGGTCTTGCGGAAGCGGCGGCGGGGCAGTCCGGGGGCCTCATGGTGGTCGTGTACATGACCGTTGGCGGGACCGCGTCGGGGGTATTGCAATGGCTGGCGCTGCGAAGGCATGTTTCCGGCGCCGGGTTATGGGTCGCGGCGTGTGTTGGAGGAGGTCTCGCAGCAGGCCTGCTGGGCGTAGCGATCGGTGCGATCGCGGGGCTGGGCGCGGGAGTGGTCCTTGGTTTGCGGGCCGCTATAGAGGTGGGCGCGGACACGGGAGGGGTCGCGGCCGCGGTCTCATTCGGGACCGTGGTCGGAGTACTCCAGTGGCTGGCGCTCCAACGGGAATTGCCGCGGTCGTATTGGTGGGTGCTTGCCAGTACCGCCGGCTGGATTGTCGGTGGTCTGAGCGCCGGAGTCACCGATGGCGTCGCGGGTTGGGTCGTACTGGGGGCGGTTTACGGCTCGATTACCGGATGTGTCCTGGTGGGGATGCTGGTCTGGCGGCCGGCAGCGGTTGGTCCGCGTTGATAGTCGAGTACTAACTACGGGAGCCTGTCTCATTAGTTGCCTCTCACGTTTCGCGTGAGAAGGTTAGGGTGAGGGCATGGGGTGAAATCGTAAGTCCCTCATTCGACTCGACGATTTCGGTTGTCTGACGTCGCGCCCTCACCTCAATCCTCTCCCCCAGGAGAGGAGGCAAGCTAGTCCGGGAGACTTCTGAGACAGGCTGCAAGAGACGCCCTTACAAGTCGGTCCAACGGCGCCGGAAAGTAGTAGAAGTTCAGTCTTGATTAGGCGAACGGCGACTCACACACGGGCGGTTCGCGAACCGACCCTACTTGATTGGTCGTGATGCCGTTGAAGCGGCGGATGGATCTCATCAATTCCGAATAGATACGGATAGTGGGTACTGTTCGGATGATCCACGTCCGCGGCATCGACCGCCACAATTATGGCGGCACTGTGTAAACTCCCGTCAGGTTTCAACGTCGTTTAGTACTGGGAGGCAGACTCTATTACTACGCCAGCTTCTCAGAACCCGCGTTACGAGGCGCACGAAAACCCGCCCATACTAGCGTCCCTGGGTTATGGGCTCCAGTTCAGCCTGATGGCCTGCGCCACGCTGCTGGTCACACCGGTGGTGGTGGCCAATGCGTCGGGAAGAGGTGAGGCATACCTGACGTGGGTGGTCTTCGCCTCTCTCCTAGTCTGCGGTGTGTCCACGTTTATACAGGTGCGGCGGTTGGGTCCGGTTGGGGCGGGGGCTGTGCTGCCCATGTTCACCGCCGCCTTCGCGATCCCGTTTTGCATTACGGCGGTGGTGGACGGAGGTCCGGGAACCCTGATGGCCCTCGTGATAGTCACCGCCGTGTTCCAGTTGGTGATCTCCAGGTGGCTTTTCATCCTGAGACGAATCGTCACGCCCACCGTGGGCGGCACGGTGATGATGATCCTGTCGATCACCCTCGCTTCCGTGGTGCCGCGCCTGCTTCAGGCAGCATCGTCGGAAGACCAGGTGGGGGCCCACTTGACCGCGCTGGCCACCCTGGCAGTCATCTCAGCGCTGATCCTCCGCGGCTCGGCGGTACTGCGATTGTGGGGCCCGGTCCTGGGGATAGTCGCGGGTTGTGCGGTCGGCGCGGCCTTTGGACTCTTCGATGTTGACCGGGTGTTGCACGCGGCATGGGTCGGTGTGCCCGGCGAGTATCCGGGTCTGGAACCCGATTTCGGCATCCCGTTCTGGACGCTGCTTCCGGCTTTCCTGTTCCTCAGCATAGTGATCTCCATCCAGGCCAATGGGGCGTCCATCACCCTGCAGCGCGTCGCCTGGCGTGAAGAGCGGGCGGTGGACTTCCGGCAAGTGCAGGGGGCCATTTCCGGCGCTGGCGTGACGAATTTGATGTCCGGCGTGGCGGGCACGATGCCCAACATCATCAACCCGGGCATCGTTTCGTACATCCAGACTACGGGCATCGCGTCCCGCAGGGTCGGATACTTCATAGGCGCCATATTCATCCTGGTGGCGTTTCTGCCCAAGTTTTCAGGTCTGCTCAGTTCCATTCCCGGGCCGGTCATGGCTGGGCTTCTCATCGTGCTCAGCGGAACATTGTTTGTGGACGGGGCGCGTACGGTCATCCAGAACGAGCAGAATCAGCAGAGGGTCCTGGTGGCGGGCGTCTGCTTCTGGATTGGGGCGGCGTTCCAATTCGGGCTGTTTTCGTTGACGGACGTCGGGCCGGTGCTGGGGGCTTTGATCCAAAGCGGCATAACGACCGGAGGGGTGGCTGCGATCGTGATGGTGCTGTACCTGGAGTTCAGCAACCCGCGGCGCATGCGTTTCCAATCGCGGCTGCACGTCGCATCCCTGCCGCAACTCAATGAGTTCATCGTCAAATTTGCAGATCGCAGGGGCTGGGATGACGCGATGAAGTCCCGGTTGACAGCCGTGGCTGAGGAAACGCTGTTGACGCTGGCCCCGCTGAACCTGGAGGCCCTGGGAGACGAAGGGGGCGACGGTGCGCCGGAGGAGCGGCGACTGGTCGTGCTGGCGTCGAGCGAGGGTGACGTGGCGGACCTGGAGTTCATCGGCGGGGGCAACGAGGAGAACCTGGAGGACCAGATCCGGCAACTCCAGGAGCACGACTCGGCAACGCCGGTTGAAGACGAACTTTCGCTTGTCATGCTGCAGGTGTACGCCTCGTCCGTGCAGCACCAGCAGTACCAGGGGACCGACGTGATTACGGTGCAGGTCACGCAGCCGGAGGCTTCGTAGGCAGGCTGGGCTGGCCGTTGCGTGTTTGGCGTAACTGGAGCCGACACTACTCGATCTTCACCAGAATCTTCTGGCGAACGATGAGATATGACGGTTACCTCGTTCGAATGGAATTTGCGCAGAAGAAACTGACGGCGTTTATTTGGTCACTGATCGTAGCCAATAACCGCCGCCGATCCGCCGGCGCAGTCCACAGGATATTGGCTGCGGTCTCCCCGCGTGTCCGATTCCTTAGGACTTCTGTTATGACCGTAGTTGGGCTAACGATGGCGGCCGCCTTGTTCGTTGACGCCAATCCGACCTCGGCTCATTACGAAGCGAGTTCATGCGCTGACGGCGGAGCGGTGGCAGACGCGGCCAACAACCCGGGGTTGGTATCGGACTGCGATACGCTGCTGGCGGCGCGTGACACGCTGGCGGGCAGCGCGACGTTGAATTGGGAGGCTGACAGACCCATCGGGGAGTGGGAGGGCGTCAGGCAGACCGACCTGTTGAACCTGCGCTGGCTATTCGTCTCAAGTGACGGAATGACCGGGTGGAAAGCGGAGACGGGGCCAACGTCATGAAACACGTAAGGGTATTCGTCGCACTCACATCCGCTCTGTTCATGTCGCTTTTAGGCGGCAGCGGAACGGTCCTGGTCGCCCCGGCCCACGCACAGACGGTGAGCGACCGAGACGCGCTGGTCGCCCTCTACAACGCCACCGACGGGCCGAATTGGGTGTTCAACTCCAACTGGCTCAGCGACCGGCCCCTTGGTGAGTGGTACGGAGTGACCACCGCCGCCAACGGCCGCGTGATCGAGCTCAATCTTTATACCATTGATGGGAATAAGCCCCTCGGCAGTTACGGTGGGATTACCAGCAACGGGCTGCGAGGCCGCATCCCGCGCGAACTGGGCAGGCTCTCCAGTCTCAGAAGGCTGGACCTTAGTGCGAACCAGTTGTTCGGTGAGATCCCTGGTGAACTGGGCAGCCTTGCCAACCTCGAATCATTGTTGTTGCAGTCTAACCGGTTGAGCGGTGAGATCCCTGCCGAATTGGGCAACCTTGCCAACCTCGAAAGTCTGCGGCTGGGCAAAAATCGGTTGAGTGGTCAAATGCCGCCTGAATTGGGGAGGCTCCCAAGTCTCAGAAGGCTGGACCTCGGTGTGAACCAGTTGAATGGAGAGATCCCTGGCGAACTGGGCGGCCTTGCCAACCTCGAAACACTGTTGTTGCAATATAACCGGTTGAGCGGTGAGATCCCTGCCGAACTGGGCAACCTTGCCAACCTCGAAGGTCTGTACCTAAATCACAACCAGTTGAGTGGCCGGATACCTCGCGAACTGGGCAGCCTTGCCAACCTTGGATTGTTGTTCTTGGATAACAACCAGTTTAGCGGTGAAATCCCCTCCGAACTAGGCAGTCTCGCCAACATCAAATGGTTGGGGCTTGACAACAACCAATTGAGCGGAAAGGTCCCTGGCGAACTGGGCAGCCTTTCCAGCCTCCGATTGCTGTTCTTGGATAACAACCGGTTGAGCGGTGAGATCCCCGTTGAACTGGGTAGCCTTTCCAACCTCCGATTGCTGAACCTGGCCCACAACCAATTGGTTGGCCGGATACCGCGCGAACTGGGCAGCCTCGCCAATCTCGAATCGCTGTACCTAAACCACAACCGGTTGAGTGGCCGGATACCGCGCGAACTAGGCAGCCTTTCCAACCTCGAATCGCTGAGGCTGGGGAGCAACCGGTTTAGCGGCTGTATACCTGGCGCATTGCGTAGTGTGCCGACTAGTGACCTCACGAGTCTCGGTCTGCCATTCTGTGGCGACACGGACAGGTCCGCGCTGGTTGCCCTCTACAACGCCACCGACGGGCCGAATTGGGTGTTCAACACCAACTGGCTCAGTGACCGGCCCCTTGGTGAGTGGTACGGAGTGACCACCGCCGCCAACGGCCGCGTGATCGAACTCAACCTTATTACCGTTAATGGGAATGAGCCACACGGCAGTGACGGCGAGATTACCGGCAACGGGTTGCGTGGCCGCGTCCCGCGTGAACTGGGCCGGCTTGCCGAACTCGAATCGCTGTGGCTGAACAACAACAGATTGAGCGGTGAGATTCCGCCCGAACTGGGCAGCCTTGCCAACCTTGAATGGCTATGGATGAACAACAATCAGTTGAGCGGCGAGATTCCGCCCGAACTGAGAAACCTCTCCAACCTTGAAACGCTCCGGCTGGATGGCAACCAGTTGAGCGGTGAGATACCGCCCGACCTGGGCAACCTTTCCAACCTCGAATGGCTGCGGCTGAACAACAATCAGTTGAGCGGCGAGATCCCGTCTGAACTGGGAAACCCTCTCCAACCTCGAATCGCTCCGGCTGGATGGCAACCAGTTGAGTGGGGAGATTCCTGCCGAATTGGGCAGTCTCGCAAACCTCGAACTGCTATGGCTGGAAAACAACCAGTTGAGCGGGGAAATCCCGCCCGAACTGGGCAGTCTCGCAAACCTCGAACTGCTATGGCTGGAAAACAACCAGTTGAGCGGAGAGGTCCCGCCCGAACTGAGCAACCTGTCCAACTTGCGAAGACTGAATCTCGTCTCGAATCAATTGAGCGGAGAGATTCCTGCCGAATTGGGCAGTCTCGCCAACCTCGAACTGCTGCGGCTGGAGGGCAACCAGTTGAGTGGGGAAATCCCTGCCGAACTGGGCAGTCTCTCCAACCTCGAATCGATGTCCGTGGATAACAACGAGTTGAGCGGCGAGATCCCACTTGAACTGAGCAACCTCTCCAACTTGCGAAGACTGAATCTAGTCTCGAATCAATTGAGCGGAGAGATCCCTGCCGAACTGGGCAGCCTTTCCAACTTACGAGAACTGAATCTCAGCTCGAATCAGTTGATCGGTGAATTACCCGCGGAGCTGGGCAGGGTTTCCGCCTTGCGAGAACTGAATCTCAGCTCGAATCAATTGACCGGTGAGATACCTGCTGAGTTGGGCGACCTCACCAACCTGCAGCGGCTTGCCCTGAGCAACAATCAACTGACCGGGTCGATTCCTGCTGAACTAGGCAGCCTCGCCAACCTTGAATACCTGTTGCTCTCAGGCAACCAGTTTGTTGGTTGCATGACGGGCAACCTCCGGGGCGTAGCTCAAAACGATCTCGGTCACATCAACCTGCCGTACTGCGACGTGGTGCTGAGCGGACTGGTTGTCAGTCCGGGATCGCTGGTACCGGCGTTTGATCCGAATCGGACTGACTACAGCGCGTCGGTGGGGTTGTCGCCGGTCACGGTTACGGTGGCGCCCACGAACGACCACAATGCGACGTTTGAGTTTCTCGATAACAACGACGCCGTGCTCGCGGATGCCGACAACTCGTTGGCGGGCTTCCAGGTCGAATTCGGCGGCCGCGTTCCAGCGGTCAAGATCAGGGTTGTGTCGCAGGACACCCAGGCGACCCACACGTATGTCGTTACGGACCTGGGTAATCGTTATGACACGGACGACAGCGGCGCGATCGACAGGATTGAGGTCGTTGCGGCGATTAAGGACTTTTTCGGCGAACGGATAACCAGGGAAGAGGTTGTAGAGGTCATCAAGCTGTTTTTCGTTGGTTGATCTGCCTTTCTCGGCTATTCCAACCGAGAGCGATGTCCCGTCCGGAATCACTATGGCCTTGCCTAGGCCGCACGAAGTGATGAAAGTGCGGTGGCCCCTGCCGGTTTGTGGTTGTACATGTCGGGCGTATCCACCACCGCGCCCCACCGTGGGTACCGGCCCCGCATCGGAGTGCGGGGTGACGATAGGGGGCACGACGAGTGAGGGTGTGACCTCCTTGACGGGCTATTTTCTTGGGAATGACACCGGACGGGACTGTTTCTTTCCGGCACGCCTGTCCTTAGCGAGGGAGGGCGTGATCCCGGACCTAGCCGCCGTCCTCGACGGTGATGGCGCCGGCTAGAGTTTCTGCTCTCATGTCTGGGTTGTAGTAGGAGTAGACCTCGGATGTTGCCGCTTTGGCTCTGACGGGGTGTACGGCGCGTGCCGTGAATTCGAGCGAGATGCTTTCGTTGGGCAGGAGGTCCTCCACGTAGAGGATGACCTTTCTGCTGGCGATGTCGTACCGCTTCAGCCGGGGAGTTTCTTCGACGAGGGTCTCTGTCGAGTCCGTTACCGGCGCGAATCCTGTTGGAACGGCGATGTCGAGGACGACCATGCCGGCTTCGATCTTTTCGAAAGGTGTGAAGCGGACGTCCACGGAGATTGTGATCAGGTCGTCGACCTGGACATGGTCGGTCCCGTAATCGACGTCGATGTCGAATACCGGCCTCGTTTCATGCACGACTTCGGGCAGGTTGAAACGGCGGACTACCTGTACGACCGCATCGCCTTTGCCTTCGGTTGAAATTTCCAGCGCCCCGTGTTCCGGGACTTCGATCATCTGCATCACGTCGGCGTTCTCCCCGGTGATGCGTATTTCCCGCTGCCAGGTACCCGCCGACAGTTGGACCGTCATGTCGACGTCCGCTGCTGAGGCTGCGGAGAATTCGGTAAGCGCCTGGAGTCCGACGACGGTGTCCTGCGTTGAGCCGAATCCGCCGAACGAGTTTCGCCTGGTGACCAGCCATCGGGCTGCGTTCGAGGCGTTGATGCGGTCGCCGTGCTCCAACAGGGCCAGCGTGGCGTATGCCGTGGTCTCGATGGCCGCGGCTTGCTGATGGGGTTGTGGTTGGATGGGGTGGTCCCGGCCGTCCTTGGGCGAGATGGGCAGCGGCTCAGGCGCCGGACTTTCTCCCCAGTGGAGGCCGTCTTCGTCAACGATCGCCATGCCCATCAGCCTGTCGTAGGCGATACCGGCGCTGGGGCTGCCGGCCAGTTCGAGCGCGTACGTCGTGATGGCCATCCCGTAAGCGTCCTCGATGCTATCGACCTGGCCCTCCAGGTAGCGCACCGCCTTTGCGGCCGCCGTGCCTTGCCCGGCCTCAAGGAGGGCAACTGCGACGTAAGCCGTGAGGGCGTTCTTGCCCTGCAGTCCGCCAAGCAGTTCCTGGTGGTGCAGGAACCCGACCGGGTCGAACGAACCGTCGGCATTCTGGTGCCGGACTATCCAGTCGGCGGCGTATTCGAGGACGCCTGGGTCGATGTAGATTAGTCCGTCGGCCTGGGCGAACGTCTTGAGGACGAATGCGGTGAGCCAGAGACTTCCCTGTGCGTCGTTGTCGCCAAAGGCTGAAAAACTGCCGTCGCTGCGGCGGTAGGTCAACTGCCGTTGGTATCCGGTGATCATCAGGTTTTCGGCCTTGGCCATGATTTCAGGCTTGCTCTGGCCGGTCTCCTGTAGATAACGGGACACGAAGACATTGGGGGCGAACAGGATCATGTTCTGCTCCCCGCAGCCGAATGGCATCTGGAGAAGACGCTCGAGTCCGTCGATGGACTGTGCCAGGTAGCTTCCGGTGATGGCGACGTGAACCCTGCCTGAGTCCGGGATCGCGCTTGCGGGTATCGTCGCATCCACCGTCTCGCCTTCACCGGCCGAGAGCACCAGGTTGTCTACGGTCTCTCTTGCCACGCCCTCAGGCCGGACAAGCAGTTCTTTGATTACGGCGTCGGCCGCTGCCGCGCTGCGGGCGGTTACCTTCAGCGGCGCAATTCCCGGCTTCTTCGGCCGAATCGTGAAGGTGGCGCCGCCGATGTCGTTGCCCGGGACGGTGACGACCTTTTGGGCGTCGTCCAGGAGTTCGAAGTCTTCGGTAGGTTCCAGGTCCACGAATATCTGCTGTGGCTCGTCGAGGTAGTTATAGAGCGCCACCCTTACGGGCAACTCCTCTCCCCTGATCGCCGAGTAGGGCAGGTCCACCTGCAGGAAGAACTCCTGGAATACCGTCAACTCCGCTTCGGATATGCCCAGGCCGTGTTCCCTGGACATGCCGACGGCCCTTAGTTGCCACGTTGTGATGGAGTCGGGAGCGACCAGATCGATGCTTCCGCGGCCGGAATCGTCTGTAGTCAGGTCGGTCCACAGCCACGTTTCGGGGAAGAACTGGCGAACGCGTTGCACTTCGGCGAGGTCACCGCTGGACTTTGCAACGCGGCCATCGGCCACGTCCTGAGCGGACTCTTTTACGACGACCACTTCGGCGGCCATTGCCACCATGGGCACAGGTGTCGGACGGGGCTGGTGGTATTCCTTGCCTTCGGGCACGCGCTGGTTGGTCATCACTATCACGCCAGCGTCTTCGAATGTCTCCTTTGCGCCGCGGGTGTACACGTCGAATATCGGTCGCGCCTCGTGAAGCTCCACTTGGGGTAGTTGGTATAGGCGTTCCAGTTCGTTGAAGACCTGCTGAAGGTTCAGACGGTTCTCCGCAAGGATGTAGACGGACCGGTCGACTGCTACCAGGCCGACCCGCGCTTCGCCCTGGGTCTGCACGTTGATATCGACCTCGTCTCCGGGTCTGACCTCGGGCTCGCCGAATGCCACTGCCACTTCGTGCGGGTATACGGCCTCGACGGAGAAGGGAAGGTAGTCGGCCGCTACCTCGCTTGTCGGCAGGACCTGGTACGCGAGCACGCGGGCCTCGGGCGCCATGAGAGGCGTGACCGTGAAGCGGATCGTTGGGTCGGGTGAGTAGTTGGAGAAGACCACCATGCCCCGCGATAGGACCTCGTAGTAGAAGTTGCGTGCCTCATTGGTCGCAGAAACATTGAACTCGGCGACGTCTCCGACGCGCAACGGGCCGTCGCCGATTTGTTCCAGGTGGACGAACGATCCGGAAGGCGAGTAGCCCGCGTTGACCGTGAGCGATGCGTGGGCGTCCTCGGCCCACGCCTCCAGGGTGAATGCGACCGCGTCCGGCGGAGGTGTGACGGTGAGCAGCGTTTTGCCGTTCTGGGTCGTGACCTCTTCATTTTGTTCAGAAAATGAATCGAGATCTGAGTCGGAATACCTGATGTGGACCGTCACGTCCTCGCTGAGCGGTTGGTTGTCGGGAGTCTCGGTTACCACCAGGAACGAGAAGGGCAGTCCCGGCTTGAAGGTGTTGCTCTCGGGGATGACCTGGAGGCTGAGGGTTGTGGCCGCGACGGTGATCAACCGGGTGGTCGACTCGACGTAGCCGGTGCTGCGCTCTCGGACGGTGACGTGAAGTTGGACGTTGCCCATCCCGCGTGCGCCCGGGACGCCGGCCACGTATCCGGGGGCGGGCAGTTCGAATGTCGTCGCGCCGTCGAGTTGCTCGACAACCGTGGCGTACTCTTCCCACACGCCGACGTAGCGGGTGGCCACTATGGTCGCTTCACCTGTGACCGGCCTGCCGAAGCTGTACTCCGACGACACGGTCCCTTCGATCGGTTCGTTGGCGAGGACCCAGGACCTTGGCAGTTTCACGTCCACGTCGTACTTGGGCAGGACGTACTCTTCGACCCGGATGTCGACCTGCGCCTCGCGGTCGCCGGAGAACGCCTTCAACTTCCACACACCGAGGTTCGGCTCGTTGGACAGTGGCAATTCGAGAGTCGCCATGCCGTATTCGTCGGCGTTCGTCGACTGCCTGAAGACCTTGATTCCCTTGGCGTCCTGCGCCTCGACCACGACGCGCCCCACGACGGGCTTCAACTCGGGGTCGAGCAAGAGGGCGCGGATGTTGACCATCTGACCTGGCTTGTAGACAGGCTTGTCGGTCTCAAGGAACAGGATGGTGCGCGATTCGATATGAATATCCCGCCTTGCGTTGAATCCCGGCCCTTCGACAGCCAGCTTGTAGACGCCGTCCGCGAGGGCAGGAACCTCGATTTCCAGGTTGCCCTGGCCTTCGATTAGACCTTCCGTCCTGGTGACCGGCACTCCGTTGCTGAGCAACGCAACTTCGACCCGTCCTGCCGCCGGTGTGCCGTTGCTGAAGAGCGAAACAGAGACCGATTCGGTGGCGTTCGAACGCATGACGCCGGGTGCGACGGCCAGGTAGCCGTCGACGTGGTCGGTGACCGGCGTTGGATTTGGCTGAGGGGCGCGCGTCGGCGTTGGGATGGCTACGAGGGTTGGTGTAGGAAGAGTGGTCGCGGTGGCAGTTGGGACGGCCACCGGCGCTGTTGCAGTGACCATCGGCGTTGGCGATTGGGCGGCTATCAATGTGGGCGTCGGTATTGCGCCGCGAGTCGGTGTAGGTATGGCCACCGTGGTGACGGGGGTTGGCGGCGAGGGGGTGTCAGCGGGTGTAACGACGGGAGCCGGCGTTGGGGTGTTCGCCGGGATGTCGGTGTCACGTTCCCTGGAACACGCTGCCGCGATGACCAGGATGAGGATGACTAAAGATAGCCGGGTCGCCAATTTCCACGAAACCATTGCCTGCCTCCGGTGATGGGGTTCGCAATAGAGACGACGGGAGGGAGGGGTTTGTTCCGTGGGGGTTGGGCCGCGGTTAGACTGGCACGGACTCAACAGGGGGAGAACATTGGGGAGTAGAAAGACTTACGAAGGCGCCGACGAGGTCTACAAGGCCGCGGCTTTGTGGGTGGACCGCGCGTTGCGAACGGACGACTCGTTGTTCACGCCGGGCGTGGCGATTTGGACGAGCCGGTGGCTGAGGGAGTTGCGGGAGCGGTTCCTGAATAGGCCGGATGAAGGGGGTCGCGATTTTTATCAAAAATTGACGACGCAGTTAGAAGGCAGCCCGCCTGAGGTCTATCAACTCATGGGAGAAGTGCTTTACGTACAATTTCTCGTGATTTGGCACGAACAAATGGGCGGCGTGACCAAGAAGAACCAAATTGAAGAAGTACTTGGTTGGGGTGCGCCAGTCTCGAGCATTCCTGATGGTCTCATCGACGGTTTTACCGTGGGCATTGCTCGAAGCCAGACCCTGACGCAGCACCGCCCGTTCCAAGTTGGCTTAGTCATCGAATTCGTGGAGCAATGGAAACAGCAAGAGCCTGCGCGGCGCCAACCCTTACTCAAGGATCCGTGGGACTTCAAAGACTTCGTGATGGGTGTGCAGTGCCGCAGCGTACTTCTTCGCGATAACCAGAATACGCCCCGCGCCCAACGTGAGGCGCTATTGCATCTCGTGCACCCCGATACCTTCGAAGGAACCGTGACCACCTGGCAGAAGGAGGAATTCGCCAACGCGAAGGCGTTTGCCCACTTTCTCACCGAGGAGACCACAGACGTTGACCGGAAGTTGGTCCAGATTCGCCGAGGACTGGAGGCGGAATTGGGAAGGGATTTTGACTTCTACGACCCTGACATAGGCGCCCGGTTGGATAACAAGAAACTGTGGGATGAGTTCGTCAAGCGGGCGCAGGCGTATGTCGATAGTGGAAGACTAGAAGTCGAAGAAATCGACTACAAGGTTGGGATAAGTCGCAAGCTCAGGGAGACCCGGGCAGCGGTTTTTGACGAAAGAAGAGACGACTGGGCCGAACTACTGAAAAACGCCCTCAACCCCAGTGAGGCTAATTTCGTGAACTTTCGGGTGGTGTCCGACCTTAATAATTGGTGCGCCAGTTTTCCGAATGAAGCAAAGGAGGCGTTGGGGGTCCTTTGGGCAGAAGGTACCCAGTCGGATGCGGATCGAATAAGCGCCTTCGCGAACAGGCTACCTAAGCCGGCGATAAGAGGTTCAACAGGCAATAGAACAAACGTAGTATCCGTTCTACTCATGGGACTTGATGTGGAACAGTATCCACCATTTAAGACCAGATCATTCAATAGGGCGTACAAAGAGACCGGATACCATCAGCCCGAGAAAAACGCCGATGAGGCTGCGGTGTATCAGCATGCACTTGGGTTCCTCGACCGCTTGATCGATGAAGCGGTAGAGCGCGGCCTAAAATTGCGTCACCGGCTCGATGCGCAGTCGGTAGTTTGGGCGGTTTTGCGGGGTCTCGACAAGAATATTGAAACGAACGGTCCACCTCCGCCACCACCACCACCGCCTGGCGACCCTTGGGCGCAGCAAAACATTGAGGCTTTGGCCGGGGAACTTCTGTGGGACACTGGCGACCTGCAGAAGATCATTGACGGGCTGAAGGATAAACGGCAGGCGATCTTTCAGGGGCCGCCGGGGACTGGTAAGACTTTCATGGCCAAGCGCATTGCTGAGTGGTGTCGAGAACACGGTGGTGACTTCCAGATTGTCCAATTCCACTCGTCCTATTCTTACGAGGACTTCGTTGAGGGGTTCCGGCCGACGCTCACGGATAGTGGCCAAGCCGGGTTCAAGCTCACCAAAGGCCCCCTGAGAAAAATCACGGAGCAAGCCGAGGCCAACGAGGACGCCACATTTGTACTCGTGATCGACGAGATAAATCGGGGCAATGTCGCCAAGGTTCTAGGGGAACTTTACTTCCTCCTTGAGTACAGGGGTGAAAAGGTAGGGCTCCAATATAGCAACGAGCAGTTCGGCCTCCCCAAGAACCTTTGGATCATCGGCACGATGAACACGACCGACCGTGCGATCGCGCTCGTGGATGCAGCCCTGCGCCGCCGGTTTTATTTCTTCGGCTTTTTCCCTGACGAACCTCCAGTAAAGGGTCTCCTGAGGCGTTGGGTTGAAAAAAATAATCCCAAGGTCGATTGGGTTGCCGACCTCGTCGACCTAGCGAACCGCAAGCTGGAAGACCGGCACTTGGGCATCGGCCCAAGCCACTTTATGAAAAAAGAGCCGCCGCTCGACAAAAACCGGGTCCGCTTTATCTGGGAACAAGCAGTCATTCCATACATCGAGGAACAGTGTTTCGGCGATGAGGAAAAACTAAAAGAATTTGGATACGACCGGTTGAAGCGTGATCTTGTTCGCTCGGCTGCCTCGGTCGATGGCGGAAACGTTGAGCCGGAAGGCGAGACGAACAATAGCAACGGGCGGCCAGGGGATATCGCCAGCGATGAATCGGCTTGAACTGGAAGAGTACGAGCCATACCCGGAAAACGTAACGCTCGATAAGGAACAACGACGGGCTCTGATCGAGGACGCGCACATTGAGGTGAGGTTCTCGCCCGATGAGGATGGCACCTACAGACTCAACCCGTCTTCCTACATCGGCGCGTTAAATGTCGGCGAACTCGCAGTCGTTGTTCGTCCCAAACTCCCTATTGACAGGGTCATGTTCCTGATCGCCTATGCGATGGATCCCAAAAACTGGCGGAGGAACACGGCCGAGTTGGCCCGCGAAGACGATGTTCTTGAGGCGATCGCCCTCGCTTTTGCGCACCGCACTCGAGAAGCCATCCGACTCGGTCTGCTCCAAGGCTATAGACGGGAAGAGGACGCGCTCAACACCGTGCGAGGCCGAATTCGCTTCGGCGACCAGATCAACCGACGTTTCGGCGTCCCGCTGCCCATTGAAGTCGCCTTTGAAGAATTCACTGAGGATATCGAGAAGAACCGGTTACTCAAAACGGCGATTTATCTGCTTGGGCACACCTACATGCGTTCTAAGCCCGTTAAGCAGGGGGTCCGGCGCCTGTGGCCTGCCTTCAGCACGGTTAGTCTCAGTTCTTACGGACGGGGAGCACTGCCCGAATTACCCTATACCCGGCTGGACGAGCATTACCGCCCGTCAGTGGAACTAGCACGGCTCATAATCGAACATTCCAGCTTGGAGCTCTTCCACGGCAAGGTCATTGGCGCAGCCTTTTTCATCGACATGAACAAAGTATTCGAGCGGTTCCTCTATGTCGCGTTGAGGGAATCCCTCAAGCTCTCTGAAAGTCAGTGGAAACATGAAGCGTATCTCACATTGGACAAGGATGACCGAATCAGGATGAAGCCTGACCTATCGTGGTGGCTTGCGAATTCAGGGCAGAATGAGCCTCGGCCCATTTTCGTGGGAGACGCGAAGTACAAGAAGCTTGAACCGTTAGGCTTTGAGAACGCTGACATCTATCAGATGCTCGCCTACTGTACAGCGACAGAACTGTCCTCTGGCTTGCTGGTTTATGGTACCGGCGACGGTAAGCCGGGCGCATACAAGATCAAGCCTGGAGACAAGACTATAGAGGTCCGTGTTCTCGACTTGTCTGGCACGCCCGATGAGATATTAAAACGCGTCGATTGTCTGGCGGCCGTGGCGAGGAAGAACGCCATGCGGCAAGCCGCGCGCCATAGCGTTACCTGGGGAACATCGTTCGCAGTAGCCACGGGTTGAGCCTCCGGCCGGACCTGGTGTGGCGGGACGGAGGCCGGGATGTGTTCGCGGGCGACGCGAAGTACAAGAACGTCAGCGGCGAGCGGGTGCCTAACGCCGACGTGTACCAGTTGTTGGCATATACAACGGCGCTGGATTTGCCGGGCGGCCTGCTGATCTACGCGAAGGGGGAAGCTGACACGGCGAAGTACGAGGTGCGGAACTCCGGCAAGCGGCTGGAAGTAGTTGCGCTTGATCTGTCGGGCACGCTTGAGGAGGTGCTTGGGCAAGTTGGGCAATTGGCGGATGGGATCAGGAAGGGTGCGGTGGGGACTGCGGCGCGGCGGATTGCCGCCTGAAGGTGGCGAGTGAAATTACCCACGAAGTCACCATGGCCTTGTTAAGGCCGCACGTGGTGATGAAAACGGGGCGTTGCCTGTCGGTTGCGCGTTTAAGTTGCCGAGCGAACCCGCCTCAGCGCCCCACCGTGGGTACCGGATCGTAGTCCGGCACGACGGGTGAGGGTGTGACCTGCTTGGCGGGCTGTTTTCGTAACAACAATAACAATGGCCATGTTGAGGCCGCACGAGGCGATGAATGCGGGGCGTTGACTGTCGGACGCGCGTTTAAGTTGGCGACCGAACCCACCTCAGCGCCCCACCGTGGGTACCGGATCGGAGTCCGGCACGACGGGAGATTGTTGGTCGGCATTCAGCGGTTGCCTGAATTGCGGAGGCCTTGAGGCATGAACCGGGAGTTTGCCGACATTCGACCAGGGATTTCTGACGCGGGCCGAGCGTGACTACTGTTCGATTGGCAGCAGGGTGATTCCGGTAATGTCTGGCTGGCCGAACGGCGAAATGTCAAAACCCTGTACGTGCGGACGCACCAGTACGTGGTCCTTGACATGGAATAGCGGGATGATTCCGGCGTCGTCGATCAACAACTGTTCCGCCTGGCCGTAGATATCGAGGCGAATCTCGCGAATCGGTTCTGACCTTGCTCGTACCAACAGCGAGTCGAATACGGGATTGTTGTACATGGAGTCGTGGGACTCAGAATGCAGCAACAGGTCCAGGAAGTTTTCAGGGTCCGGGTAGTCGGCCACCCACCCGAAGGTGTGCATGTGCTCCGATACCTCTTCCAATTGGTAGTAATAGACTTCCGGCTCGATCAATTCCGGCCGCACCTCTACTCCCAACTCTTCTTTCCACGCGTCGAGCATGAATTGCACACCGGCTGACGGCTGTCCGCCCACGTCGACCGCGGTAAAGATGATTTCCGGGAGACCGTCCGCGTACTGGGACCTACCCAACAGGTGGCGTGCCGTGTCCGGGTCGAACGGAATGCCTTCAAGCTGATCGGAATAACCAGGTAAGCCGGGCGGCAACAGACCAACCGCAAGTTCCAGGTTCCCGCCGTATAGCTCATCGATGTACCGCTGGCGGTCCAGCGCCATGGCGAATGCACGCCGCACGTTTAGGTCGTCGAACGGGGGGCGGGTTGTGTCCAACGCTACGAAATAGCTCGTGAGCTGGTCGTATTCCCGGAGTTCCTGGCCCAGCACTTCGTCCTCCCGCAGGGTGGCGAGGGACCCCAGACCGACGAACAGCCCGTCCCAGGCGTTGGTCAGATACATGGCGAGGCCGCCTGCGCCCGGCAGGGCCACGTTGGGCGAGATGAGGTACTCCAGCGAAACCGGACTGTGGTACTCGTCGAACCGTTGGAGTATGACTACCTCTCCCTGGTCCCAGCGCAGCAATTTGTATGGGCCCGAGCCGTTGATGTCCTCGCTCAGCCACCCGTCCGGACCCAGCTGTTCCACGCTGTTTCGGTCCACCACCGCGCCGGCGGGATAGGTCAGTTTCGCCAGGAAGTACTCCTTAGGGGAATCGATGGTGATCCGGACGGTGCGCTCGTCCAGGACTTCGACGCCTGAGACGTCTGTCGCGAGGCCGTTCAGTTTCTCCTGCACGCCCACGATGTCGCCGAGGTACAGGGGCGCGGTGTCGCTGTGCAACTCAACGTCAGTTGCGCGTTCAATCGAATACTTGAAGTCGTCTGCGGTGATGGGTCTGCCGTCGTGAAAAGTGACTCCGTCACGCAGGGTGAACGTGTAAATGAGCCCGGTGTCGTCAACCTCCCACTTCTCGGCGAGGTCGGGCTGGACGTCCAGTTCTTCTCCCAACCTCACGAGACCGCTGAACAAGTTGCTGACGAACAGGTGAGAGATCGTTTCCCTGATTATGGCCGGGTCGAGGCTGGACGGTTCGCCGAGCGGCATGGTGAAGGCGCGGTCGCGCGGGATGCCGTAAGGCGCGGGTGGGAAGCTCTCGAAACTCGCCAGGGTCGTCTCGAATGTCTCCTCCTGCTGTTCAATCTGTGCGACCGTCGAGGAGAGCGCCAGCACGAAGGTGAGCCCGCCGCGATTCGTGACCTGCACCCGTTGTATGGCGGGGCCGTCGTCGCTTTCGTAAAGGATGTCGGCACGTTCCGCTGTCGATCCGTCGGCGAGTGTGACGGGGCCGGTCCGTTCAATTTCGACTTCGTTATCTTCCGGTGTGAGCGTTTCAATGGCAGCGTCGAGCCGGTCGCTCAAGGTCGAGTCCACATCGCCGAATTCAGCGAGGAGGGTCAGTTGTGTGACACCTTCATCACCGGCGAGCACAAGCCACTCACCCGGGTTGTCGGACTCGGAGGACTCCCAATTGGCCGGGTGCATAAACGAGACACCGATTTCCTGGTTTTCGTACGTTACGAAATCGACCGGAATTGGCGTGGGCGTGGGCGTCGGTTGAGGAGTTGAGGTCGGCGCCGGCGTGGATGTCGGCTGGGGAGTCGGAGTCGGCTGAGGAGTTGCGGTGGGAGCAGGCGTCGCGGTGGGCGCCGGCGGAACTGGGGTTGGCGTGGGCTCGGGCGTTCCGGTACAAGCGGCGGCAAGCGCCAGGATCGTCAGGAGCAACAAAGGCGCGAGGGCGCGTTTCATATCCGGTTCCTCGTATATTCGGCGCCGCCTAATACAAAATGCGGCGTCAGGAAAAATGATACTGGCAATCAATTATCGCTTGTTCCCAGTACATTGCGCATTTGGCGCGCGGTGGTTTCAGGAACTGGTCCGACCGATAGGGTGAACCGGAAGGCTAAGGGGCGTGAGATTCTTCGCTGCGTTTGAGAATGACGTTGGGGGTGTGACACGACGGGTTAGGAGAGCGCCTGTGGTGGTATCCGCGCCGCCCTTCCGCCCCGGCGGGCGCCCACATCCCAACGCACCCCACATGACGTGGTTGTGGGATGTCCGGGAGGTTCTTCGCTTCGCTCAAGAATGACCCCGTGTCGAGCACGGGGCAGGCTACCCCTCGCGGTAGTGGTTTGGGTGTGGCTTCGCTCCGCCACCCGCCTACCGTGGTCCCCGAACAGAGTCGGGGAAGACGGGGTACGGAGGTCGGGGAAGACGAGGTGTGGGGGTGCGGTATGACGGGTTGGGATGACGCCTGTGGTGGTAACCGCGCCGCCCGTCCGCCCCGGCGGGCGCCGACATCCCAACGCACCCTACATGAAGTGGTTGTGGGATGTACGGGAGGTTCTTCGCTGCGCTCTAGAATGACGTGGGGCGGCTCGGTGGCACCGGGTTGCACTGGAGCTTCGAGCGTGTACTGGGGTTGACCGTTTCAGATTCCTCGGCTGCGCTCGTAATGACAATAATGGCGCTCGGAATGACAATAATGGCACTCGAGAATGAACCCGTTTCGAGCACGGGGCAGGCTACCCCTCGAGGGAGTGGTGTGTTGGGGGCTAAGGAATAATTGAGGCCAAGACTGTGCCGCACCAGTGATGAAAGTGGGGTTGCCTGGCGGATGCGCGTTCAACTTGCCGAGCGAGCCCACCTCAGTACCCCACCGTGGGTACCGGATCGGAGTCCGGCACGACGAGTCGCGAGAACCCCGGTTGTGAGTGAAGGGCGGGAGATTCTTCGCTTCGCTCTAGAATGACATCGAGGCGGATCGATCAGGGCATGCGGTCTAGGTTGTGCTTGAAGGCTGAGTCGTGCTGGCGGAACCAGTGCCTGAGTTGCCGGGTCTCCTCTGCCGGCGGGCGGGCCCAAAGGCCGAACCGGCTCACCGGCGGATAGCCCAGCGCCACCAGGTCGACCATCATCTCGGCCACTTTGAAGGCCACCAGCGTGCCGTCCAGCACGGGCACTCCCTCCAGCATCCAGCCCTGGTCCGTGCCGTATCGCTGCGTCATCATTCCGCCGACGATCGTGCAGCCGGAGATGATTAACTCGGCGCCGTCCTCGTGCACCGCCAGCCGCGCCTGTTCCCGTATGCGGCGGAACACCTCTTCGGTCGGGGTTTCCTCGGGATAGAGCTTGTTGGAGACGATGCCGACGTGGCGAATCTTCGTGGTCTTGTCCGTGAGGCCGTAGAAGGCGATCAGCCGTTGCATCTGGGCAACCGCGGTCGGTTCGGCCGCGATCAGCGTGAAGCGATTGCTCATCATCGACGCAACGTGCGCAGACGCCTCCAACGCGCCCACCACCGGTATGTCCACGGTGCCGCGGGTTTGAATCAGGCCGGGGTCGATCATGCCGCTGACCACGAAGGCGTCATAGCCTTCGGCCTCGGCCCTGATTGCCCTTTCGACCGTGCCGTCGACGCACTTCGCCAGGTTGTACTGGTACGTGTTGTAGGGGAGTGGGAAGACCTCCTCCAGGCACTCGACGTCTACGCGTGTACCTTGCCGCGCCCGGCTGGCTAGGTTCTCCTTCATTCCCGGTTCGATGCGACCGAATGGCGCGACGACCAAGATCTTCATTGCGAGGCCTCCTTACCTGGACACGCGTCTGTGCTCACAGCGTGCTACCGATTTGTAGGGGTGGGTGAATGATGACCGTCTTAGATTCCTCCACTTCGGTCGGAATGACAAAAAAGAGGGTCGGAATGACAATAATGGCGTTCGGGCGCGCGGGGCAGGTGGGTTTCAAACCCACCCCTACGGAAGGGTTTGTGTGTAGTGCCGGTAAGGGCGATTCGCGAATCGCCCGACACATTTCGGCGGTCACCGTGAACCTGTACGTCGGGTGCCACGCGGGTCCCCGATCGGGGTCGGGGACGACGGTTTCTGCGTTTGGGAAGGCGGGCGCGGCAACGAGCATCAGCGCGGGATGATTGGGAGGAGGATGTGCGACGGGCGCGCGGCGCTGTGGAACACCGTGTTGTCTGCGAGGGACTTGCGACGGTGTTGCAGCAGCGGCTCTCCGGTGTTGGGATTCACGTCGAAGCGCGGAAAATTTGAACTGGAGATGTCGAGGCGTATTCGATGGCCGGCGGCAAAGAGGTTGCTGGTGGGCAGCAGGATGATCTTTATGCACGCCACCTCGCCCGGAGGCAGCGGATCGGCCTTTCCGTCGCCGTGGCGGTAACGCAGCCGGATTATGCTGTCGGTCAGGTTGAGATTGAAACCGTATGGATAGTGAACGCTTGGCGGGTAGGAGTCGATCAACTTCGCGGTAAAGTCCGTGTCGGGAGCGTCGGACGACACCCAGAGCACCACTTCGATCGGCCCCGTCACCTCGACGTCTTCTGCCAGCGGTTCGGTCTGATAGACAAGCACATCGCGGCGTGCACCAAGGGGCAGGTACGGCGGCGAGCAGCCGAAGAAGCGCGGGTCGTCAACCTGGTCGTAACCCCCGGCGGCAACGACCTCCCTGGCGCGCAACGGGCGCGGCAACACCGATGGGTCTGCGATTCCGGCCGGCAGGTCGGTCAACTCGTAGAAGGCCGATAGCTGGCCGCCGATGGTGGGGACTGGATCGTCGGGGTCGAACGTGTAGGTGGTGCTCGACTCGGTTTCCGTCGGGGCGGTTTCGTCCAGCGATCCGTCGGCGTGGATGTATAACGGCGTGAATTGCGTACGCGCCAGCGGCCACTCGTGTTCGTCCCTCCATTTGCCGCCGTGCATGAGCCGGCCGTTCAACGTGCGGTAACCTTCGCCGCCGCCCATGACGAACAGCCTGATGGGCGCTTCGTCCCGTACGCCGTTGTCGACGCCGCGCATCCACTGGTCGAACCAGCGCAGGTGAGTGTCTTTGAAGTCGACCGCCGCCTCGGCGCCGAACTCGACGTCCCCGGCGTAGACCCTTTCAGGCGAGTCGTTGGCGTGCGTCCAGGGGCCGATGAGTACACGCACCGGGCCCTTTTTGAGTGCAGACAGGCCGGCGTAGTTTTCGAACACGGCCCTCGTGTAGGGGTCGTACCAGCCTCCGACGAAGAGCATTGGCTTGTCCGGGAAATTGTCCCAGTATTCGGCCGGTGCGAAGCTTGGATGTTTCCAGTATTCGTCGTAGTCGGACCGGGTCATGATCTCGAAAACCCAGTTTTCGTAATTGGGCACGAGGGCGAGCTGAGTCTGGCCGCGGCGAATCGGCAGCCGGGTGAGCCAGTCGGTGAGCCGGACCGGTGATCGGTTCAGAGCGGAGTCGATAAACGACTCCCGCTTGAGACCGCGGTTCTTGTTGAACGCCGAGACCCAGAACGCTGCGCCCATGAGCCGTAGCTCGAAGGCGCCGCCTTGCCTTACTGTGCTGGTGTAAGCGTTGGAGCCGCCGAAAGTTGGGACGAGTGGGCCCATGTTCGGCGGCCCGAGGGCTGCCATGGCGGTCTGCGTCCAGGCCGCCCATGAAATGCCCCAGTTGCCGACCTCCCCATTCGACCAGTCCTGCCGGCCGATCCACTCCAGCATGTCGAACCCGTCTTCTGCTTCGGGGATGAAGAAGTTGGTCACGCCCTCCGATTCGAAGGTGCCTCTGCTGTCCTGGATGATTGCGACGTAGCCGCGCTCGGCGAACCACCGGCACCAGCCGATTCCGCGTTCCACGATGGTCTTGTCGTACTGGGTGCGGTGCAGCAGGGCAGGGTGTTTTCCGGGCAGCGGCTCGCCATCGCGCGCTGGAAGGTAGATGTCGGCCGACAGCCGAACGCCGTCGCGCATGGGCGCCATGACGTTTCGCCGGACGATGACTTCGTGGAGGGGGTCGGGCATGAGTGTGTGGCCTGGTTGGGGTTGGGGGATTTAGGTAGGAAGATGCTCAGGCAGAGCTTGCGATATTGCATGCGCCAGCATAGCTGATCGCTGAGTCGGAAATGCGCAGGGATGTGGTGTGACACGCGGGGTGTGGGTTTTTGGGGATTGGCGTAAAGTGGCGGGCCAGTGTGATGACTCTTTCGCCTACTACCGTCCGGAGCGATCCCCGCGTCGCGGAGATCCTGAAGGCCCGCTTTGGGCACGATGGGTTTCTGCCGCTCCAGGAAGATGTGATCGACAACGTTCTCGCGGGCGGGGACTCCATCGTGCTGATGCCGACCGGCAGCGGGAAGTCGTTGTGCTACCAGCTTCCGGCGTTGCTGCTGGACGGCGTCACGCTGGTCGTTTCGCCGCTGATTGCGCTGATGAAGAACCAGGTCGATGCGCTTACGGCGAAGGGTGTAAGCGCCGCCTTCATCAACGGGACGATGTCGTTTCGCGAAATCCTGGATGTGCAGGAGGCGGCGCGCGGCGGTCGGATCGACATTCTTTATGTCTCCCCGGAACGACTCGCGGTGCAGAGGTTCCGTGAGTTCTTGCGGACCCTGAACATCGGCCTCATCGCCATCGACGAGGCGCACTGCATCTCCGAGTGGGGCCATGACTTCAGGCCTGACTACCGGAACCTGAGGGAATTAAGGGACGAGTTCCCAAATTCGCCGGTGATGGCCCTCACAGCCACGGCCACCGAAAGGGTCAGGGCCGACATAGCCGAACAGATGGACATGGTCGACGCGCCCCGGTTCGTGACGAGCTTCAACCGGACCAACCTGACCTACCGCGTCCGGCCCAAGCGACGGAGCTTCGACTCCCTGGTCCAGTTGTTGCGGCGCCACGATGGCGAACCGGCAATCATCTACTGCTTTTCTCGCAAGGACACCGAGGAACTGGCGGAGAGCCTTTCACTGAGCGGGTTCAAGGCGATGGCTTATCACGCCGGTCTGGAAGACGATGTCCGACGGGTGACGCAGGACCGTTTCCTGAGCGACGACGCAAACATAGTCGTGGCGACCATCGCATTCGGGATGGGCATCGACAAGCCGGACATTAGGCTGGTCGTCCACTACGACCTTCCGAAGACGATGGAGGGGTACTACCAGGAGACCGGCAGGGCAGGGCGGGACGGCCAGCCGAGCGAATGCGTATTGTTCTTCTCGCACAGGGACAAGATGAAGCAGAAGTTCTTCATCAACAAGATCGAGGACGCAGTCGAACACAAGAACGCCGAGGCGAGGCTCGAGAAGATGGCCGCTTACGGTACGGCCACGACCTGCCGCCGGCGTTTGCTACTCGAGTACTTCGGCGAAGACTGGCAGCAGGAGAATTGCGGCGGCTGCGACGTGTGTCTGTCGGAAGGACCGGCGGGCGCTCGGAACGGCCAGAAAACCGAAGAAGAGCAGGAAACCCCGTTCGACGGGACCGAGATTGCGCAAAAGGTGTTGTCGGCGGTCGTGCGTACCGGGGGCAGATTCGGGGCTGCGCACGTCGTCAACGTGCTGCGGGGGAGCCGTTCGAGGCGCGTCCTGGAACTGGGCCACGACAAATTATCCGTGTACGGCATCGCGAGGGGAATGGCGCGTGATGAGTTGCGGGACGTGATCGACCAACTCGTAGCGAAGGAACTGTTGATGAAAGCGACGGGGGACTATCCCACACTGGGTTTAACCGAGAGCGGCAAGGAGTTTCTGAAGTCACGGGGATCGGTGACTCTCGTCAAGCGTTCCATTGGTCGGTCCGAACCGAGTTCGCCTGTGCATCCGGCCGATTCCGACCTTTTCGAGAAGCTCCGCGTCGTCCGCCGCAAGTTGGCAGATGCGCAGGGAAAACCCGCTTACGCTGTATTCAGCAACGCGACTCTTCTCGAGATGGCGTCGGTAATGCCGGAGACTCCCAATGACATGCTGAAGATCAAGGGCGTCGGACTTACGAGGTTTGAGCAATTCGGCGCCCATTTCATAACGGCTATTGCCGATCACGTCGGGAGCAACGGGGAAATGCCTGCGGCCCAGCCGCCGGCCACGAGTAACGGCCGCGGCCCGGGACAACAGGTAAATGGCCGCGCGGGTGTCCCTGGACCGACTCGAGCCGCGGATGCTGGCGTAAGCGACGATGAGGCCCGACGGGCGTTGGCGGCGTATGAATCGGCGGGGGAGGCGAGGGACCAAGCCGATCAGGCCAGGCGACGGGCGCTCGACACACTTGGAGCATGGTTGCGGAAACGTGGTCTGGAAAACGCAGTCCTATCCGGCCCGAACAAAGAACGACGGGTGAAGATCATGCGAAGAACCCACCGTTCGGTCGACTACGAAAAGATGGAGGCCCTGTTGGAGCCGGAAACCCGACGGGAGATCGTCACCGAGAGAGTTATTGAATTCGTGCGGGTGAAGTGACCGCTGCCCATAGCGAGCATGCCGTCCGGCTAGATCTGCCTGAGCCGGGGGTCCCACCGGTCGCGGAGCCAGTCCCCGAGGAAGTTCAATGCCATCACGGTCAGGAAAATGGCGAGGCCGGGGAAGAAGGCGATCCACCACGCTTCGCTTAGGAATGCCCGCCCGTCGGCGACCATGTTCCCCCAAGTAGCCTGCGGTTTCGGAATGCCGACCCCCAGGAAGCTCAGACTGGCCTCAGCGAGGATCAGACCACCCACGCGCAGGGTGGCGATCACGACGACCGTGTTAATGGTGTTGGGCAGAATGTGCCGCCACATGATGTTGACTGCGCTGGCGCCGGCGATCTTTGCCTGGGCCACGTAGTCCCGTTCCCGCAGCGAGAATGTCTCGGCCCGGACGTTCCTGACGAACGAACTCCACGAGACCATCGCCAGCAGCCCGATCACGATTTTCGAGGCTGTTGCCTACGACCGTGGCGATGATCAGGGCGATCAGCAGGAACGGTATAGCAGCCCACACGTCCCAGATGCGGGAAAATCACCTCATCGATCATTCCGCCGAAGTATCCGGCGACGAGTCCAAGTGTTTGTACCGATGAACATGCCCGAAGCCAAGGAGACCAGCATGACGATCAGTGATATTCTGGCCCCGTCAACCATGCGGCCTGAAAAACGTCTCGGCCAACACCGTCCGCTCCCAGTAGAAAACGAGTTTCGACCCTTGGATTCTCCTCGTACCACGCCGTGTTTCCATGCAGGCGGAGCGATCTTGGCCCTCAACTGACCGTAGTCAGGGTCGTGGGTCGCGATGAACGGCGCAAAAAATTCCTACTACAAGCAGGGTCCCGATGATCACGACGGAGATGATCGGGTATCGCCTGAATGACTCCAGGAAAACGGACAACCGGGTTCCTGCGACTCCTGATTTCGGCAGTAGTCCGTACCGTATTGGCTTGTCAGCGCTTCTGTCATCGGTCGGTAGCCATGGCTAGTTCAGACGGATTCTCGGGTCGATTACAACGTAAAGAATGTCGGCGATGAAGTTTAGTGGTCACCCACAGGGCCGTGAAGATCATGGTGATCCCGGCGACCAGTGGGAAGTCATTGTTGGTGACGGACTGGATGGCCAGGCTGCCGATGCCCGGGATTGCGAACACCGACTCGGTAATCAGGGAGCCGGTAATGAAACCCCGCCATCAGCACGGCTGAAACGGTGAGAGGTGGGATGAGGGCGTTTCGCAGGGCATGTTTCCAGACTACCCAGTTGTTTTTCGACCCCCTTCGCACGCGCCAGTTTCACGTACTCGGCGTCGAGGACCTCCAGCATGGCGGAACGGGTGATGCGGAGGTATCCGCCCGCCGTGGCTGTGCCCAGAACGAATACAGGCATTACGTAATGCTTGAAGCTGAAGAAGCCTTCGCCTGCGGTGGCGCTCGGCAACCAGTCCAGCCTCACCGCGAAGAGGAAGATCATCATGATGCCGAGCCAGAAGTTGGGGACCGCCTGGCCGAAGAGGGCGAAACCTCTTCCGAAGTAGTCCCAGATTGATGCCCGCTTAACGGCCGAGAGTATGCCCATGGGCACGCCCAGGACCGTGGCGAATATCCAGGACACTATCCCCAACTTGAGCGTTACGGCCCCACACGTTTCTTCGATCTTGTCCGTGGACCGGTCGTTCGTCGAAGATGCTCTCGCCCAGGTCCCCGGTGAACGCCCGTCCGATCCAGAGCAGATATTGGACGATGATCGGCTTGTCGAGCCCCAGCTTCGCCTTGAGGGCCTCCCGTTTGCGATTCCGGCATGCCGTAGCCCGTCGGCTTGGCATACAGGAGGAGCGGATCATCCGAGGCAATCGAGACCGTGAAGACGACGAAACGTCGCCCCCTATTAACGACAGGAAACGCGGAGATCGCTCGTCTTATCAGGAAGTTCCTCAAACTCCAGGCCTTCTCGAGTCCGTGTTCATGCCATCGGGGGAATTGCAGACGGGGGCCGCCCTGGAGTGGGGCGACCCCCGCAAAAACTATCAGGTTTCTGGTCGTTGAACCCTAGCGGGCCGGCACGATGTTCTGCGTTTCGCAGGTGCAGTTATTGCCGTCGTTGGACCATGATGCGATTCGCGTTCGGGTTGTAGATGATCTGCGTTGGGATCGTGAATACACCCGTCAGCGTTCGCCAGTGGTGGAAGTGGTCTGCGACGTCGTTGTTGAGGGCTACCCGCTTCTCAACATCCGGTTCCAGGTTGCCCTGCACGTAGGCCTGGGCGACCAGTTCCGACTCGAGCGCGCAGCTGAATCCGCCGCGGCTGACGCTCGACAGCGTCAGGCCCTTCGGCCAGTCCCACGGAACGGGAAACGGCCCCGTCACACGAGTTTCATGAAACGGTATGCTTGCCGTTCGGCCCACGATGCTTGGGCGGAATACCCGGTAGTGGAACGACTGGACGATGACGTCTAGTCCGAGGTTCTGGTGCCAGTAGGAGGCGATGGCTTTCAGCCGTCTGCTGGCGGATCAGCGTGTTGGACTGGCCGAAGATCTCGATCTCGAACCCGTCCCGCAAAATCCGGCCTGGGCAAGCTTCTCCCTAGCGCCTTCGGGATCGTAGGGCATGGACCACTTGTCATCCCACTGCGGCATCCTGGGGTTGAAACTTGCCGATGTAGAGCGGCCAGCCCTGACCGTCCGTCAGAACTTCTACCAGTTCTTCGCGGTCATACGCCTCGGACAGAGCGGTCCTGACGAGCCGGGCCTGCTCCATGTCCGCGTCGTCGTTCGGGTCGCCGATCCACGGCTTTTCGGCCTGGAGTCCGCCGAGGGAAAGGGGTTCACCCGATACGACGTGGTGCGTCTCCCACAGGTTTCCTGCCCAGGCGATGTTCAACTCCGAGCCGCCAAGGTTTCTGGCGCTCGAATCCGGCTGCCAGCAGGGGCGGCGCGTCCTTGAGTTGCAGGTCGGGAAACAGCGTCTGCCTCACCGGTCTTCATCTGGGCAAGCCGGACCGTCGGGGTCTGGAATGTCCCAGAACGACCAACCGGTCGATCTGCGCGTTCTGTCGCCAGTGATCGTAGGGGATCTTGGTCAGGACAATGCGGCTGTCCTGGGTCCATTCCTCGACCTCGAAGTGACCTGTGCCGACGATGTTGTCCCGCATCCAGTCTTCGCCCTTGTCATCGCGGACGGCTGTCGACTGGGACGCCGGTGGGCTGGAATCCCTGGCTCAGCGCCACGGACTGCCAGCGGATGTCGAACCTGGTGAAGGGGATCCTGACCGTGTATCGGTCGATCTCCTCGGCTTCACCGAACATGGCGGCAAGGTCACCGGCCTGTGCGTGGATGCTGGTCTCGGTGACGTTTGCGTTTGCGTCGTTTAGGGAGTAGACCACGTCGGCCGCGGTCATCTCGCCGTAGCCCTGGTGGGAACTCGACGCCCTCCTGGATGGTCAGGTCAACGTAGCTAAGGTCGGACGCCAGGGACCAGTCCTTGGCAAGCCAGGGTTCTCCGAAGACGGGGCCCTGACCGTAGTCGGCATTTCTGAAACATGCCTTCTGCTGCGCCCCAGCGAACGGCGCCTTCGCCGCCGCCGGCCCGGTGCAATCCGATACCTGGGACCAACGTCCTGAATGACGATCGTGATAGTGCCCTGCGGGCTCTTGGGCTCCGGCAGGTCAATCTGAGAGGCGGGAACCGCCGTCGCCCTGGGTGTGGACGTAGGTACCGCCAACTGACCCGATCCCGGCACCGCTGTCGCCGCGGGGCGGGCGGTGGCGGCAGGCTTGGGCGCCATGGCGGTCGCCGCCGGCATCGCGGGCGCTGCGGTTGCGGCCATTGCAGGTTGCTGCGGAGCTTCAGGCTCTTGCGGCGCTTTTCGGCGTCTGATCGGTTGTTTTCGCCTCCACAGGCGAGGGCAACCACCAGCCCGACCGCCAGCATTGCAACCAGCAGGTACTTCCAACTTTTCAGAAAACGTGGTCATGAAAACACCTCAATGAGTGACTCGCAAACTGCATCCAGCCATTCGTTTTGCCCTTGTGGAGCGCTTGGCGGTGAACTCCCGCTATTCCTGGTTTCAAACTACGTGTCAAAACCACGGCCGCGGGTCGCTCGCTGGATATCCCCCCAGTTCGAAAACGGCAACAAACGCGCTGCCTGTTTGACAGCACGTCCGCCGAGTCTAACAAAGCTGGCCGAGATTCGCACACGTAAGAATCGGGTCGGCTAACTCAATTGGCCGGAATCCCGGGTTGAATTGCTGGCGGGTTTCGATTGATCTCGGGCCACAAAACACGTAGTTTGATCGGGCTCAGACGTAGAGACCCAGTTGCCCGCCGCCCTGAACGTACAGTCCGGCGGGGCCCTCCGTCACGCGCCTCGCCGGTGGGGAGAAAGTTGGCGAGGAAACGGTAAACCCTCGGGCGAAACGGGTTTCAGCGAAGTTGACTGCTTTCCGGGCCACGGTCGGTAGTAACGCCGATGTCCAAAAGCCGACCTGCGACTGTTCCCGTTCCGGTGACAGGTGAATCGCAAGCGGCGCTGTTGCGTCCGCCACGTTCGAGACGCGGCAGGGCTGAAGTTCCGGGGCAACGCCGGCGCCGGTCCGCGGGGCGCGTTCGAGGTCGCGCGCGGTACCCGAGACGATGTGGAGGTGTGCGTGAGGTTGGCTCTGGTGGGCGGGCGCGTCCGAAGTTGGAAAAGGAGCCGGAAAACCTTCAGGGCAATGGTCCAGCCCGATTTGTACCGCCAGATTAGCGACCGCTTCTATTGCCGGCCCGCTCCACATCTGCTGTTGTGTCAGGTGGCCAAGCGGTACAACAAGCAGCATGACTCCGCGCCCACCGCAAACCTGTTGACGAAACACGCTGCGCCGCCGCCGGCCATGCCTGGCGCCCATCCGGTCTTCAGGCGGGACTGGCTACCAGGGTCGGGCGCCGTTATCCACATGGCTTGTTCTAACCCTGCGATTATTCGGCAAAAAGTGCAGTCGGGATCCGGCGCGCCGGGGGGCCGGCATCAGCCGGTCCGCCTCGTAGAGCGGGTGCGCCTGCTTGACGGACGGCTCCTTCCCCGGAACCTGTAGTCCGGCGCGGAAATCAGCCGTTCGGTGACGACGAGGCCGTCACGCAACCGGGACGAGATCGCCTCAGAATACCGCGTCCCGAAAACCGGCGCTGTCCCTGTGCTCCGCTGTCGGCGGCTTCCAGGAGAAACTCTGCTGGTGATGACTGTGGGCAACGAGGCGTTGTGGCGGTGCACGATTAATTGATACAGCTTCTCTTCGGCCCACGGTGTGGAAGCCTGTGCTCCCAGGTCGTCGAGGATCAGCAACTCGGCGTTTCTTTATGCGGTCGAACAGTCCCGTCGTAGGTAATTTTGACTGGACGGCGAAAAAAACTCTTGCGCAAGTGGTCCAGCAAGTCGGGCACGAAACGGAAAATGACCTCGTTGCCGGATTCGAGTGTCTCATTTGCGATCGCCACCGCGAGGTGAGTCTTGCCCACTCCGGTCGGTCCGGCCAGGTACAGCCAGCCGCTGGGGTGCTTTGCGAATAAACGCGTGGCCTTTAGGGCCTCACGGAGGGTTTCCTTCTGTTGGGCGGAAGACCCGGCCCCTCCTCGCCGATCGAACGTGGCGAACGTCATGGCGTTTCGCAGTCGGGGTTCTATCCCGGGATCGTCCGGCGTTGACTGGACGGAACTTGGCTTCAGAGAGGCGACTGTAGAGAACGTCAAGTCGTTAACCCGCGCGCGAAGCCGGTCTGACATTTCGTGAGGCGTCAACGAACTCGTTATTACCGTCGGCATTCGTTCGTCGTACCGGTGTGTGAGGATCTGGTCGAGTTTTTCCTCCGCCCACGGCGAACGTGAATGGCCGCCGAGATCATCGAGAACCAACAGCGGGGCGGCGACCACCTGGTCGAACAAATCGTCGTAGCGCACCTCTGCGTCGGGGCTGAACGTGGCTCTCAGGTGGTCCATTAGTTCTGGGACGACCACGAAACGGGCGGGGTGGCCCTTCGACATGGCGTGATTGGTTATTGCGGCTGCGAGGTGGGTCTTACCTGTCCCAGAGGGTCCGGTCAGCACCAGCCACCCGACGGGGCGTTCTGCAAACCTCACGGCCGTCGCCTGGGCCCGTCTGAAAGATGCAGGCTCCACATAGTCAGGCCGCCCGGACGGGTCGAGGGTGTCGAATGTCAGTCGTTGGAGGGCGCCGAGGTCGCTGTAGTACAGGAGCCGGTCGGATGGCTTGACGCCCCAGGCCAGTCCCTGGCAATGGCAGGGTATGACCCGTCCGAAATCAGGGGATCCAACCGGCGCGTCGAGGCTGAGCCAACGCGCGTCGTCGCAGATTTCACAGTGGTACTCGGCGTCAGCGATTACCGCGTTCGCGCTGCTGTCGCTGGTACCAGCGGATGAAATCGTCGGACCTAACTTTTTGAGGATGTCCTCCAGGCTCTCCATGTTCGGCCTGCTCCCTCTGCGGCCGCCTCAACAAGGCGGCTATGTAGTTCCAGTTCCTGGTGTCCCTGGCGGCTGCGGTACGAATCGCGTCGATGACCGCCAACTCGGAGTGGTCGTCGATCGCGTCGCGGATCTTTTCGGCTACCAGCGGTGTTATCTGCCCGATGTTTTCCTCGTAAGCCACGACGGCCAGTGACGGTTCGGCGGCTGCTTCGAGGTCCGGCCAGGTTTCGAATTCGGTTTCCGCGCCGGCGGCTTCACGCGTCTCCTCCGGCGCAATCCCCTGGCGTGCAAGGGCCCGGCGCACCGGCTCGGTGTTCAGGTAGTAGCGGTCCTGCCCGTCGCGTACGGGGATTTTCAGCAGCGTACCACGCTCGGCGGCTTTGTTCAGAAGCGCAGAAACCCGGTTTTCAAGGTCTTCCGCGGCCGCGCCCAGCATTGCGGCGACAGTCCGGTCCGATGCCAGTTCAGGCATCGTCAGTGACGGCGGGAATGCCCTTTCTTGATGAAGCGCCCAAACGGCCCGCAAGGTGAGCCGGAGTTCATCCGGATCGGTGATCTTGACCAGCAGGTCGGCCAGCAGGGGATTGGGTACTGGGGTAGAACGATAACCGCGCGGAAATGGGTTCGGCGTCATCAGCTACCCACAACCGGCGCGGTCGCGCCGACGGGCGCCGGCTGGTCCACGAATTGGCCGATGGAGTCACGCACGGCCATCCAAAGGTCGTCGGTAGGCCCGTGCCTGTGCTTGGCAACGATGATCTCTGCGAGGCCGCGCGGGTAGTCTGCGTTCGGGTTGGCACGCGCCCATTCCTCTTCCGTCATGTACTTGTCGACGCGGTGAATGAACATCACGACATCCGAGTCCTGCTCGATGCTGCCGCTCTCCCGCAGGTCAGACAAAACGGGCCGGTGGGAAGGCCGTTGTTCGATGGCGCGGCTCAACTGCGACACGGCCAGGACCGGCACGTTGAGGTCGCGCGCCATGGCCTTTAGCGACCTTGAGATTTCGCTGACTTCCTGCGCGCGGTTCTGGTCTCTTCGGCCAGTTCCACCGCCATGGACTAACTGCATGTAGTCGACCACAACGAAATCCAGGCCAACCTCAAGTTGCAGGCGTCTTGCCTTGCCGCGAATTTCAGCGACCGTCTGGACGGGGGTATCGTCGATGTATATCGGCAGGTCCGAAAGAAACCCGATCGAGTCCACAATGCGCGCCTGTTGATCGTCGTTGACCATGCGCGTCCTGATGACGTGCATGTTTACGCGGGCTTCCGCCGAGAGCAGCCGCATCGCGACCTGTTCGCGGCCCATTTCCAGGCTGAGCACTCCAACCTTCGCGCCGCTCGCGGCGGCGTTACGGGCCAGGTTAAGCGCAAGAGTGCTCTTGCCTACACTGGGTCGCGCCGCCAGGACGATCATGTCGGACCGCTGCAGTCCGCCCAGCAGAGCGTCCAGATTGCGGAAGCCTGAAGGAACGGGGCCGGTGGACATGTCTTCCAGGTCCGGCACGAGGGAGGTTGATTCGAGGTAAGGCTCCAGCGCCTCGCGGAGGGGAATGAAATCGCGCGTGTGGGCCGCGGAGCGGATGGCGAATAACAGGTCCTCGGCATCGCCCAGCGAGCGGTCGACGTCGGGGTCGTCTTTGAACCCGATCTCGGCAATTTCTCCGGCCACCGAGATGAGGTTGCGCATCATCGAGGTACGGTGGACGATCCGGCCGTAATACTCGATGTGAACGGAGGTGGGTACTACGGCGACGGCCTGGTTCAGGTAGGAGCTACCACCCACTTCCTCCAGGACATCCATCGTCTCGAGTTCGTGGGCCAACGTGACCTGGTTGATCGCTTCGCTGCGGTTGAGCAACTGCAGGCAGGCTTCGTAGCACCAGCGATTACGCTCTCGGTAGAAATCGTCCGGTTTCAGGAATCCCGAAACGTTAGTGATCGACTCGCCGTCGATCAACAGCGAGCCGATTACGGATTCTTCAGCCTGTATGTCGTGGGGTGGGAGTCGGTCAGCTTGCAAAGGTCTTGCGGAGAGAAATCATCAGTCGAGGCGCGTGGTGAGTTGGGACGGATTTAATCAGTTTGATTCTTCCGCGTCACCACCGGATTCCTCTTCCGGCGCCGCTTCCTCGGCTTCCGCTCCGGCAGACTCGGCCTCCATTGCATCGATGGCGTCTGAAATCTCTTGCGATTCCGAGTCCGACACCACGGAAACCTTCAAATTGGCGTCCACGCCGGCGATGAACCTCGCTTCGACCGTGTATATACCGGTGGTCCTGATGGGGGCCGGAATACGGATGTTCCGCCGGTTGACTTCCTTTTCGGTCAATTCGGCGATCTTGTCGGCTATGATCGCGCTTGTCACAGACCCGTAGAGCCTGCCGGTCGGACCGGTGCGTACCTCGATTTCGATGGGCGTTTCTGCGAGCGAGTCTGCGATTTCACGCCAGTCCTGGGCTTCCTTAAGCCGCCTGGCCTCGGCCGCCTGCCGCAGTTTGTCTGCCCGCTGCAATTCGTGTCGCGTGGCGAGAACTGCGAGCCCGTTGGGGATGAGGTAGTTCCGCCCGTAGCCGTCCTTGACCTCTTTGACGTCGCCCGCCATCGCGGTGGGGCGTACGTCCTGCAAAAAGAGTACCTTCAACTTGTCCGTGTCCTTGATCGAGTCCTGCCCGCTTGCGGCAAACCGGTGGGCGGGAACTCTCGACTACCTGTCGTGGATGTGTGTCAACCAGTTTCAAAATGTTATACCGACATGCTCCCCCGGGGCGGGGGTCTGTCGGCCTTTTGAATCTCTACGGGATTCGTTTATATTCCAGTGTGGACCGACGGGGTCGGCCAGATCGGCCGGGAGTACAGATATTCGGGCTGAGGCCTCGAGTCCGTAATCGTCAAAGGACTCGAAGACCAGTTCCAAGCCCGTTAAACCAACGTGAAATGAACCTGATTAACCACCTGTTCGGGTGTGCCGCGGAGTAACAGTCAAGTGGATTACGCAGTCATCAACAAACCCTCGTCCCAATACGAGGGCATCGAACCCAATTTGGCGGAATACGCCTCGGCTCGTGAGGGGTTCGACTGGTACCGGGACGCCTTCTCCCAGCTCGATTGGCTGCCCGGCGGCGGCCTGAACAACGCATATGAGGCCATCGACCGCCACGTCGATCACGGTCACGGGGACAAGCTGGCGATGATCTGGGTCGGCAAGAACTGGGAAGAGGAGCGGTACACGTATTCCGACATGAAGGAGCAGTCCGACCGGTTCGGCGCGGTGATGAACAACCTGGGTATCGAGCGGGCGGACAGGGTCTTCATCTTCATGGACCGGCTGCCGGAACTCTACTTCGCTGCGCTTGGAGTCCTTAAGGCCGGAGGAGTGATTGGACCGCTGTTCTCGGCGTTCGGACCGGACCCGGTGCTGGACCGGATGGTGGACGCTGGCGCGCGGTACCTCGTAACGACGCCTGAATTGCGTGACAAGATCGCCGAAATCCTTCCGAAAGTGGAGACCCTGGAAAAGGTCATCATCGTCGACAAAGACGGCAGGTCCGGCGAACCCCTGGTCGAAGGCGATCTCGACTACTACGAACTCATGGCGGGTGCCGACGCATCCGACTTCCAGATCGCCAACACCAGCCAGTATGACTATTCGATCATGCACTACACGTCGGGCAGCACCGGCAAGCCTAAGGGCGTGCTGCATCGGCACCAGGCGGTAGTGCAGCAATACATGACCGGCAAGTGGTGCCTAGACCTCAACTTCGGCGATATGTACTTTTGCACGGCCGACCCGGGTTGGGTCACCGGCACGTCCTACGGGATGATGGCGCCGTGGACCAACGGCGTGATCAACCTGATTTACGAGGGCGGGTTCGGCGCCAACGCCTACTACGACATCATCGACAAGTACAAGGTCACTGTCTGGTACACGGCGCCCACCGCGGTGAGGCTGCTCATGCGCGCCGGGTCCGGCCCGGTCGAGGCCCACGATTTGTCATCGCTGCGGTTCATCGCCAGCGTTGGCGAGCCGCTCAACCCCGAAGCCGTGGTGTGGGGCAACGAGAACTACAAGATGGCGATACACGACAACTGGTGGCAGACCGAGACCGGGGCGATCATGTGCTCGAACTACGCCTCGATGGAGGTGCGCGCCGGATCGATGGGGAGGCCGATACCCGGCATTGAAATGGCGGTGCTCGACGAGGACTACAACCCGATGCCCCGCGGCGAGGCCGGCATCCTGGCGGTGAGGCCGGGATGGCCGTCGATGATGCATGCCTACTGGCGGCAGGACGAAATGTACGCCTCCCGCTTCAAGAAGGGCTGGTACATCACGGGCGACCAGGCGTCGCTGGACGAGGACGGATACTTTTGGTTCCAGGGCAGGGCGGATGACGTGATCAACACGGCCGGACACCTTGTCGGGCCGTTCGAGGTCGAAAGCGCCCTGATCGAGCACCCGGCCGTGGCCGAAGCCGGCGTAATCGGAAAGCCAGACCCGATAGCGATGGAGGTCGTAAAGGCCTTCGTGACGTTGAACCCCGATTACGAATGGTCGAACGACCTGCGCCGCGAACTGATGCGGTTCTCACGGCAACGGTTGTCCGCGGGGGTTGCCCCGCGGGAGATCGACCCGGTGGACGTGATGCCCAAGACCCGATCAGGCAAAATCATGCGGCGGCTGCTGAAGGCGCGCGAACTAGGTCTGCCGGAAGGGGACATTTCGACCCTGGAAGACGACTAGGCAGGAGAGACTCCGGCGCGCTTTGGCGTCCCGGAATTCAGGCCTGGTCCGCAGTCTCGTACGCGGCGAACGGCTGTCCCAGGCGCGACAGGAAAAGCCGGACCGACTCTTCCAGGGCCGGGGCGCTTGTGTCGTCGGGCCAGGCGCCGCAGTTCTCCGGTTCGATGAGGTGGCTACCCGGAATTGCCTCGTGCAGGGCGACCGCGTCTGCGTGAGAGGTCTTGCCACTCTGCCGGCCCCGGAACAC
The DNA here is from genome assembly GCA_965220275.1 of Dehalococcoidia bacterium. Taxonomy (GTDB): domain Bacteria; phylum Chloroflexota; class Dehalococcoidia; order Lucifugimonadales; family Lucifugimonadaceae. The sequence goes on from CBDCPN010000012.1 coordinate 231,170, forward strand.
GAGACTGGGCATTGCGAGCCTGATGGCCGCGTCCGCGCCATCAGGAAGGGCGTAGTCGACGAAGACCGCGGCCCTGACCGAGCCGGGCGCCACGGTCGCAACATGTATCGCCGTTTCGGCCGCGTCTCCCTGGGCCACCAATACGGCCGGCTCGCCGGATGCCCAAATCGCCTCTATCAGGAGCGGCCACTCGCTTTTTTCAAGCGCGAGCATCCGGTAGTCGGAAGCCAACCCTGCGGCCAAGCCCCCCCAATCGCCAGCGGACCCTGATCCTGCGAGCAGGATTATCGGCGGCCGGGGTTCGCCATCAGACCATTCCAGGACCGGGATTTCGCGACCGGGGAACTGGGCGATAGATGTTTCTACGTGATTCATGGTCAGGCCTTGTTTAGATTGATAGGGCAACTCGCGCGGCCGGTAACACTAAACCAAGTTGTCCCGCTTGCGCCACATCGTCGGGGTGCAGACTATGCATGCCCTTCATTGACGTGTTGCGTATGAAGGTCCGAATTTGGGCCAAACTTTGCCATGGGCGTGCGTATTGGCCATGCCGAGAGTAACATTGCCTGTGCTGCGCAGGGACTGGCCCGAAAAAGCAGTTAGAACCGACGTTCATCCGGAATTGCGGCGTTTGCGGCAGGTGTTGCCGCGGTGGCCTCCGGTGAGGTGACAACAACCCGCAGGTGAAGAGGAGCAAAAGTTGACCACATCAGATTGGGGAAGCATCTACAAAGAGATCGACGCCACGCCGATCATCAATGCCATTGGCAGCGTGACGTTGGTCGGAGGTTCCACGCCGAATCCCGAAGTCAAAGAGGCGATGGAACGGGCCAACAGCGCGTACATACCGCTGACACACCTTGAAGAAAAAGCCGGCCAGGCGATTGCCGATTTCGTTGGAGTTCCTGCCGCATACATCACTTCCGGCGGCGGTTCAGCCCTGACCCTGGCGACTGCTGCGTTCATCGCGGGTGACGACGACGAGAAGATCCAGCGGCTGCCAGACACCACAGGGATGAAGAACGAAATCCTGATCCAGACGCGGCAGCGCTACTGGTACGACCGTTGCCTCGAAATGGCCGGCGGCAAGCTGGTCGACTTCGGGTCCGACGAGGAGGTCACACAGGACGACCTGGCAAACGCCATTGGACCGAACACCGCCGTCGTTCACTACGTTTCCTATGAGCAGCACCCTGTCGACCCGCACGCGCTGACGCTGGAACAGACCATAGAGGTCGCCAAGGACAACGGCGTACCGGTGATGGTCGACGCGGCCGGGCAGATCTACCCCCTCGAAAACTTCAGCAAGTACGTCAAAGCAGGCGCCGACATCTCCTGCGTTGCGGCGAAGTACATGGGCGCGCCGCACTCGACCGGATTCGCGCTGGGCACCGAGGACGCAATACGCAAGCTGGCCTTGCAATCGTTCGTATCGTACGAAGGCCGGCGCATCCGCGGCATTGGCAGACCCCACAAGGTCGACCGCGGCGAGATGATGGGCGTCGTGGCGGCTGTCAGGCGCTGGATGACCATGAACCACGAGACACGGTTGGCCCATGCCGAACAGCAGAGTCAGACCATGCTGAAGCCTCTGCAAGGCATTCCCGGCGTAAGCGCCGAGTTGGTCGACAACGTAATTGCCAACCAGCCGTTCGGAGTCCAAGTCGAAATCGACGCCGATGTAACCGGCATCACGATCGAAGAAATCGTGGACAAGCTCAAGGCGCACGACCCGCCGATCTGGACTCGACCCAACCCGTATGGCTCGGGCATGGTCCTCCACGTTTTCGGCCTGTCGGAAGGCGAGGACAAGATCGTCGGAGAGGCGATGGCAGACGTTCTCAAGCAGGCGGTGCCTGCGTAGGCGACAACCAGATACCGCAAAACGGCCCGCGCTGTAACCGGCGCGGGCCTATTTGTTGGCCGCGGGAACCCAGGGCCCGGTATGGTTGGGCCACCAGGCATTCAAAGGAGGCGAGCAATGGCGCTCCAAACAATTGCGATTCTGAGCCCAGGCAACATGGGTGCGGCCGTAGGCCAGGTCCTGCGCGAAAGCGGCTATGACGTGGTGACCAACCTCGATGGCCGGAGCGAGCGTACCCGCATGCTGGCCGAGAGCGCGGGATTTCGAGCCGTGACAGGATTGGACGGGGTCGTCGGGGAGGCCGACCTCATCATGTCGATACTGGTCCCGTCCGAGGCTGTATCGGTGGCGCGAGACGCCGCGGGTGCGATGGAACGGACCGGCGCAAGGCCGGCATTCGCAGACTGCAACGCCGTGTCGCCTGACACCGCACGCGAGATGGGCGAGATCATCGAAGCGGCGGGAGCGCGTTTCATAGACGCCGGAATAATAGGGGGACCGCCGGGACCCGGTTCGACTCCGCGTTTCTATGCCTCGGGTCCCCACGAGGGAATTATTGGCGAACTGGACGGCAAGGGCATCGACGTGCCGCTGCTGGGCGGGGAGGTAGGCAGGGCGTCGGGAATAAAGATGTGCTACGCGTCGATGACGAAGGGTGCTTCCGCTCTGCAGACCGCGGCGCTGGTCGCCGCGTACCGGCTGGGGTTGGCGAGCGAGTTGGAAAGTGAGCTGTCTTCCAGCAGGGCGGCTGCTCTCAAGCAGATGCAGTCCTTGATCGAGTTACCCGGCAAGGCGTTCCGGTGGGTGGGCGAGATGGAGGAGATTGCGGCGACGTTCGAAAGCGTCGGGGTGACGGGGCACTTTCACCACGGCGCGGCCGAGGTTTTTCGGATGGTCGCCGATTCACCCCTCGGGGACGAACGGCCGGAGACGATCGATCCCAATCGGACGTTGCAGGAGACGGTGAAGGTTTTCGCGGCGGGGAAGTGACGGGTGTTGTGGTGGGACTCGCGGGAGGTTCTTCGCTAGCGCTCAGAATGACGTAAGTGGGGTCCCAGAATCACCATGACCTTGTTAGGCCGCACGAGGTGATGGAATTGGGGTGTTGCCTGTTGGATGCGCGTTCAACTTGCCGAGCGTACCCACCTCCGCGCCCCACCGTGGGTACCAGCTTGCGCTGGTAAGACGGGTTGGAGTGCGCCTCAGCGTGGGTACCGGCCCCGCATCGGAGTGCGGGGAGACGATGGAGGGTACGACGGGTAGGGAGAATGCCGGTTGTGTGTGAAGGGCGGGAGATCCTTCGCTGCGCTCGAGGATGACAGATGGGCGCCTCAAGGATGACATGAATGGGGAGTTGGGGACGGTGAAACTGTTGGGGGCGCGTTGAAGCAACTCCGGGGGTTGCCCGGAGTTGCCTCGGTTTGCAGTGTCTCTGCTGTCTTTCCCACGCCCGGCCGGAACCGTGAGGCGTTGTTGGGAAGTATGTTTCCTCGGTCTTCTCCGCACAGTCCAACAACCAACGGTAGTGGCGGCAATTTGCTCGCTCACGCGTCGGCGGTCGAACCGGGGCCGAAGACGGTTGCGGCTCTACAGCCGCGCCCGGCTTGTGGGGCGCTTATGGGCGTCTGAGGGAAAGACGCATTTGCTATCGGATCCTCGGCTTGATCTCTGGGGCGAACTTCCGATAGCTCCCCAGGTATCTCTCAGCCTGCGGGCCCCGAGTCACCATAGTCGGGGTCTAAAGCTGCCACGCCTACGTGAACAGCATTATGTGCGAGTCGTTCCGGTTACCCTTATCGGCCTCGCAGCCGGTGGGGCACTGGAATCCACGCATAGCCCATGTCTGCTTCCCAGGAGAGCATGTACTTTCTCGTTCCGCAACGGGCTTTAACACGGGGGGAGGAACTTTTACCCCCGATGCCTGCAGGAGTTGTTCCCGTTGCTGTTGGATCAGAGTGGCTGTCATGAACGCGTCGTTATGCACGACTCGATATTGATATTAGAACAAGTGTTCGTGCGTGTCAAATGGTTGGTGGCACGGATTTTGGGGGGTGTGGGTTGTTGCCGCGCCGCCCGTCCGCCCCGGCGGGTGCCCACAAGAGGCACCCCTACAAGTGGGTTCGGCCAGCGTCGGGGAGTGGTTGTGTAGCGGGATGGTGGTGGTAGCCGCGCCCCCCTTGTATCTATAACTTTGTGGAGTTGGCGGGGCAGACCGTCCCCCCCTTGGTTACACAGACCGTGACCCAGCGTGGTCGCCCCGCCTGTTTCATCTTAGAGCCCGAACAGTTGCCTGGGCCAGCGAGCCCGTATCTGCAAGGATGGGCCAAAGGAGTGATCGTTGTTTGTAGGGATTGATGTTTCGAAGGATTGGGTGGACGTAGCGGTGCACCCGGCGGGGGATGAGTGGCGGGTGGATCTGGACCAGGATGCATTGGACGGTCTTGTCCAACAGCTGAAGGACCTGGCGCCGGAACTGGTCGTCATGGAGGCCACCGGCGGGTATGAAGTTCCGATCGCCACTGCGCTTGCTGCGGCGGGTGTCCCCGTTGCGGTCGTCAACCCACGCAATGTCCGGTACTTTGCCCGTTCCCAGGGCTTACTTGCGAAGACCGACCGTCTCGACGCCGCTGTTATCGCCCTTTTCGGGAAGGTGAGCGGTGTGGAAGCCCAGCCCCTCGTTTCTGAGGAGGCTCGGGTGCTCGAGTGTCTGGTTGCACGTCGTCGCCAGATCATCCAGATGCGTACTGCTGAGCAATTGCGTCGCCGTACTGCGTTGCCCGCCGTCCGTCAGAGCATCGAAGAGGTGATCGCCTTCCTCAATCAGCAGTTGAGGGATGTGGACGATGACCTGGGCCGCCGCCTGCGTGAGAGTCCGGTTTGGCGGGAGCGCGTGGAGCTTCTCAGGAGCGTGCCTGGGGTTGGCCCGGTGACCACCTTCAACCTGCTGGCCGATCTGCCGGAACTGGGGTCCCTCGACCGTAGAGCGGTCGCGGCTCTCGTTGGTGTAGCGCCGCTGAGTCGAGACAGTGGGAAGCTCCGGGGGATACGCAGCTGTTGGGGAGGCCGTGCGAAGGTACGCTCAGCCCTGTACATGTCCACGCTGGTAGCCGTCCAACGCAATCCGGTGTTGAAAGAGTTCTACGAGCGGCTACTGAAAGCAGGGAAGCCCCGGAAGGTGGCTCTCACGGCGTGTATGCGCAAGCTGCTGACCATCCTCAACGCCATGCTCAAGCACGGCGCCAAATGGGAGGCAAGCCACGGCCTTAAGGCTTGACAATCAAGACAGTTGCTGGGTCCCCGATCTTCGTCGGGGAAGACGGGGTGGGAGAATGCCGGATGTGGGTAAGGGGTGGGAGGTTGATGGGGTAGCCGCGTTGCCCGTCTGCCCCGGCGGGTGCCCACAAGAGGCACCCCTACAAGTGGGTTTGGCCAGCGTCGGGTTGTGGTTGTGTAGCGGGTTGGTGGGGGTAGCCGCGCGCCCCTGGGTCCCCGATCTTCGTCGGGGAAGACGGGGTGCGGAGGTCGGGGAAGACGGTTTGGGGGAATGCCGGATGTGGGTAAGGGGTGGGAGGTCCTTCGCTTCGCTCGAGGACGACATGACGAGGGGGTAACCGCGCCGCCCCAGGGCCGTTCGCGAACGGCCCCTACGAGGGTGGTTGGCCGGTGAAGATGGTGGAATCAGCCGGAATCGTCGAGTTGGGTGATCCGTTTACGGAGTTGGGCGGAGATGTGCTGGTACTCGTCGGCGATTGCTTCTGACTCGAAAATGGCCGGGCGGTGGGCGTCTCTGTACGTTTCGCGCATTTCGGTCCTGCCGAGGAACGGAAGTCCCATCTCCTCTGCCAGGTCTTCGCCTGCGCCGGACCCGAATATGGGCCCCGAGAAGTTCTCGACTATTCCGAGGACGGGCAAGTTCAACTTGCGGATCATGTTGATGGACCGCTTGGCGTCAAGGGCCGCCAGTTCCTGCGGGCTGGTCACCACGACGAAACCGTCTATGTTGAGCGTCTGCATGACGGTCAAGGGCGCGTCAGACGTGCCCGGCGGCAGGTCCACGACCATGTAGTCGAGGTCTCCCCACTCGGTCATTGTCAGGAATTGGTTGATGGCGTTGTGGATCATCGGTCCCCGCCAGATGATCGCCTCTTCTTCGTCTTCCTGGAAGAACGCCATCGACATGACCTTCACGCCGAAGCGTGATGATGGGTAGAACACCCCGTCTTCGTGCGTCGGGCCTTCGGTGATGCGCAGGATTCGGGTGACATTAGGACAGTCGATGTCGCAGTCGAACAGGGCGACGTTCGAGCCTTCCTGGGCCAGTATGGCGGCAACGTTTACCGCGACGGTCGTCTTGCCGACTCCGCCTTTGCCGCTGTACACGCCGATCCGCTTGCGGATGCGGTTCAGCTTGTCCGCAATCGCCTTTCGGCGCTGGAAGTTCTCCCGGACGCTTGCAAGGCGGGCCTCTTCCTGGGGGGTCAACTGTCGGCGCGGGGAGGTCATCGGCTGATTTCCGGTAGGGATCGATTAAACGTGGGCGGAATCACTGAAACCGTGTCTCAATAAAAACAGCCTTATAAGCGCGCACCGGCCACACAATGCGGCCATAGGATCAGCGTCGCGATCATCCGGGACTCAGTCGAGTCCCAGCAGGCGCTTGCCGTCTTCGGTGATCATGTCGGGGTTCCATGGCGGGTCGAACACAACGTCGACCTGCACGTCCTCGACTTCATCCAGTTCGGCTATTCGCCATTCCGCCTGTTGGGCGATGTACGGGCCCATGCCGCATCCTGCGGCCGTGAGCGTCATCTCGACGTGGACGTCGCCGTCTTCGACCTCCACCGTGTAGATGAGGCCGAGATCTACGACGTTTACCGGTATTTCGGGGTCGTAGACGTCTCGCAGGGCGTCCATAACTTCGTCTCGGGTAAGGGTCGCTGTGGTGTCAGACATTTTCGCTTCACCCTGGCGCTCAAGCGCCTGCGGTCACTTTGTCATCCTGGGCGCGTCGCGGCGTACCGCTGCAAACTGAGCCCAATCCTGCGGTCAAGACTAACAGAACCCACTTCGGCGAAATCACTATGGCCCTGCGAAGGCCACGCGAAGTCATGAAAGTGAGGCGTTGCCTGTGGGATGGGGGTTGAACAATGCGAGCGTACTCACCTCCGCGCCCCACCGTGGGTACCGGGTTACCCCGGCACGACGAGTGAGAGTGTGAACTCCCTAGCGGGCTATTTTCAGAGGAATCGATTGGGCTGGTCGTCAGCCGTGCTGTGCGCTGATGTTAACCAGACAGAGCCTGGACGCGAAAGCGGGACGCCCTTGGAAGGCGTCCCGCCAAATTAGCCCTGAAATAGGACTTATGCGCAGTCGGGGTGGCCTTCGTTCCAGCGACCGAACTTGATGTCGTCCATGTCGCCCTGGTTGATCTTGGCCATCTTGGAGCGGCAATTCGTCCACATCTCGGTCCAGGTATCAGCGTCCCTTAGCTCCTGTTCCGGATTATTCCGGCTGCGCGCGACGAATCCGGGGAAGGCGCCTCGACCGGTTGGCTGGCCTATGGGGTTGTACCTGAGGTCGAAACTCCAGCGGATCCTTTCGCTGACGTTCGACAGGGACCCGTGCACCGTCTCCCTGTGCAGGAAGATGACGTCACCGCGCTTGGTCGGCAGCGGGAGTGTCTTGTCGGTTTCGAAGAGGTGTTCAGGGATGACTCTTCGTCCTGTGCCCTGGTAGTTCAGACAGTGGGTCAGCAGCCCGCTGTCGTGGCTCTGCGGGACGACCTTCAGCGGACCCTGTTCGATGGCGGCATCGGTTAGTGAGAACCATGCCGTGATCATCTCGGTCTCGTCGGCATCCTCAGTTACAACTCCGTGGTCCTGGTGCCATTCGGTCGCGCCGATCACGGGCTCGCCGTTTGCGTTCTTGGGGAGGTACTGCTCGGGCGGCTTGATTCGCACGTGCTGTACCGGGTTGGAGTAGATTTCCGGTCCGATGAGCGACTCTACTGCGTCGAGCAGGGGCTCGGCGGTCAGCGCATTCAGGACGGCCTGGCCGGTCCAGAACGGGGTCTCTTCGGTTACTCCCATGAACGGCAGGGAAAAATCGAAGTATCCGCTGTACTGCTTCCCTGACTCGGCATAGATCGCAGTGACTCGATCTCCGAACTCGAGGTCCTCGTACCTGGACGTGATTTCGCCCTTGTCGTAAAGCTCATCCGCCAACCGGTCGAGAACGCCGGAATACTCTTCGATAATCGGGTCGAGGTACTCTTCCGGGTCGAGGACGCTGTCGACCTTCAGGAACCCGTACTTGTAAAAACCTTCGACCTGTTGCTCGGTTAACGAACCCATCTCGATTGACCTCCGCTCTGGTTGGACCTTGGGGTTACGCTCTACACCCGTGGCGACCGCATATATTACAGCAATTGGCGATAGATGTCGGCATGGAATTCATGCGAGTCCACCAGATCAACAGCGGTTGTCCAACAGCAAGGCGAAATCCGTCAGACCGACCGTGAACAGACGTCAAAACAGGCGGACCGATTCATCGACAAAGGAAGTGACGATTGACTGACCGGCGAAGCATCTGGGCATGGGGGATGGAGTCGTCCGAACCGACTGCCGGGCAGCGCCGCCAGGCGGGGGCTGAGGCGTCAAGGCGATTCGGGTTGCCGCTGGAGCCGGCGGAACCGCCGCGGGTTGGTGATTTGGACCTGCGGCTGCCGAGAATCAAACTGCCCGACTCGCTACTACCCATCTGCTCGACGGACCCGCACGAACGGGCGGCGCACAGCTACGGCCACAGTTTCCGCGACCGCGTCAGGAAGTTCGATGGGGCGTTCGAAAACCCGCCGGACGTCGTCGCCCGCCCGGCTACGGAAGAGCAAGTCGTCGCTCTGCTCGACGCTTGCGCCTCGGCGGGCTACACGGTAGTGCCTTTCGGGGGAGGGTCTTCGGTCGTAGGCGGCGTGGAACCTCCAGAGGAGTCGGATGGGGTCGTCTGCATAGACCTGACGGGTCTCGACCGGGTCCTAGAAGTGGATACTGTTTCCCAGGCTGCCAGGATCCAGGGCGGGACGCTGGGGCCCAGATTGGAGGCCCAACTCAGGCCATTCGGGTTGACCCTCCGGCATTTTCCGCAGAGCTTCGAGTTCTCGACCCTGGGAGGCTGGATCGCCACCCGTTCCGGCGGTCACTTCGCCACCAATCACACGCACATCGACGACCTCGTTGAGTCCGTCCGCATGGTCACGCCGGCCGGTCCTTACGAGTCCCGCCGGTTGCCGGGAAGCGGAGCCGGGCCGAGCCCGGACCGTCTCGCCATCGGCAGCGAGGGGATCCTGGGCATCATTACCGAAGCGTGGGTGCGCCTGCACGCGAGGCCGGGGTTTCGAGCTGGCGCGGGGCTAACGTTTTCTTCGTTCGATGCGGCGGCCGGCGCAGCGAAAGCGGTCGTGCAGTCCCGCATGTGGCCGGCAAATTGCCGCGTTTTAGACCCGGTAGAGGCACGGAACTTCGCCGGCATGGACGGGTCGACCGCGCTGCTGGTCCTTGGATTTGAGTCAGCGTATGTCCCGCAGGACGCCAACCTGCGGGAGGCCGTGGGCATGGCCATGGACGCAGGCGGCTGTGTGGTGGACGACGACGGCGAAGACCCCGTGAGGGTCTGGAGGGACACGTTTATCAACATGCCGTATACGTGGAACGAAATGGCGGGACTGGGGCTGATACTGGACACATTCGAATCGGCGATTACTTGGGATCGGTGGCCGGAGTTCGACCGCTCTGTGAGAGAGGCAGTCGGGGATGCACTGGTCAGGGTCTGCGGCGGGGGAGAGCTTTCGTGCCGGTTCACCCACGTGTACCCGGACGGCCCGGCCCCTTACTACACGTTCACAGCGCCGGGTCGGCGAGGATCTGAATTGTCGATGTGGGCCGAGATCAAGGCAGCCGCCTCCGACGTCCTTATCGTTGCCGGAGGCACGATTACTCACCACCACGCCGTGGGCAGGGACCACCGGTCCTGGTACGACAAGCAAAGACCGCCGTTGTTTGCGGACGCGCTGCGCGCCGCGAAGAATTCGTTGGACCCCGGCGGCGTAATGAATCCGGGAGTCCTGATCGACCCGTGAGTGCTGGACATCTGTGAGATTCGCGGGCCGACAGGTTTGACGAAAGCCGGGGACCGGGATCGCGACGAATCTCCGGAGTCACGGTGGCTTTATTAAGGCCGCACGAGTTGATGAAAACCACGTGTCGCTTGCCGGAAGGGAGTTGAACACGTCAAGCGTACCCACCTCCACGCCCCACCGTGGGTACCGGGTTACCCCGGCACGACGGGGGTGAGGCTGGTAAGACGAGTGGGGGTCTGACCGGCTTAATTTCACAACATTTCATGGTGAATGCGGGTCAAAATGATGGTAGGTTTGTCCGGCACATTGGACGCGCCGAGATTTGGCCCAACTTCAATTTCCCTGGAGAAAAACCGATGACCGCTATTGAGGAACGATTTCGCGAATTGCACCCCACGTCCGAAGGACTGGCGATGCAGGCCAGGCAACTATTCCCGGACGGCGTGACGCACGTGAGCCGCAAGCTGGCGCCGTATCCGGTCTACATGGACCGGGGTAAAGGGCCGCGCAAGTGGGACATCGACGGTAATGAATACGTCGACTACCGCACAGGCCACGGTTCGATGATTTTGGGCCAGTCTCACCCGGCGATCGTGGACGCGGTACAGACCCAGATGGCCAAGGGCACTCACTTGAGCGCCTGCACCGAGGCGGAGATCAGGTGGGCAAGCCTGGTCAAAGAGATAGTCCCTTCCGTTGAGAAGGTGCGATTTGTGAGTTCGGGCACGGAGGCCATCATGATGGCCTTCCGGGTATGCCGCCGGTTCACCGGCAAACAGAAAATCGTCAAATTCGCCGATGCGTTCCACGGGTGGTCCGATGCCGCCTACGTAACCGACCCCGACACCGATGCCGCGTACGGCATACCCACGGGAACGGCGGACTCGATCATCAACCTGCCTCCCCATGACCTCGAAGCGGTCGAGAACACTCTCAAGTCGGACGACGACATTGCGGCGGTGATTTTTCAAGGAAACGACGTCGCCCGGCCGGAGTTCATCAGGGGCCTGCGCGATCTGACGGAGCGGATGGGAGTCATCCTGATCATCGACGAAGTCGTCAGTGGATTTCGCTTTTCGATGGCCGGTTGCCAGGGTCGCTATGGCGTGACGCCGGATGTCAGCGCCTTCGCCAAGATCCTTGCCGGCGGTCTCCCGGGCGGCGCCATAGGCGGCAGGGCCGACATACTGGACGTTATCAGCGAGGGTGGCGTACGACACCCCGGCACGTTCAACGCAAACCCGTTGTCGGCTGCGGCCGGCGCCACCGCGCTCCAACTGTTGATCGAAGAGCCGGTTGTCGAAACGGCAGAAGCCTCGGCTGAAAAATTGCGGGTCGGGATCAACGACGTGCTACAGCGAATGGAGATCCCGGGCGGCGCCTACGGCGTGGCATCGGTAGTCAGCGTCAGCCTCGGCCAAGAGGTCGACACGACTGATCCGTATTCGACGCCTTCAGAGGCGGACCCGGACGGTAAACAGGTCTCCGGGGAAACCATGGACCAACTCCAGATGGAATTCATCAACCAGGGAGTGTGGTCGAGTCCCGTTGCGTTCATCCTGTCGAGCACGCACCAGGACGGCGACATCGACTTCACCGTCGACAAGTTCGAGGCCGCGCTCAGGGAAGTCCGGAAGACCGGAGCGATCTAGCCGTCGGCGCGCGTAGCTGCTGGCCTGTCAGGTTGTCGTTTGGACCGACCAAAGTGACGCGAACCCGTAATTCGGGTATCGCCCGCAGGTTCCCGGCCTCTGCGAACGTGCACCCTGTTACGGGCCGGTGCTCGCTGAAACTCGCTTGCAATTGCATTCCGGGGTGTAAAGCGTCACGCGGTTGTTGGCGCGGTCGGCGAATTAAAGCACAGGGTCGGCCCTTCGTTCGCCATCATCTGTGGACTGCGTGCTAGCCTTTGCTGCCACGCATCGCCATTCGCTGCCCGACTGGAATCACCGCCAATGCTCGAACGTTTCAAGGTCCCTGACGCAGACCGCGTATATGTCCAGGCGGACCGCGTCAGAGAGGCGACGGCGGCGGTCTTCCTGGCGATGGGACTTTCCGAAGCGAACGCCCGGCAGGCGACGGACGTCCTGATTACCAACGACCTGCGAGGGGTCGAGACGCACGGCGTTTCGAACATGCTGCGCAACTACGTAGCGGGGTACCGCAGCGGAGACCTGAATCCGGACCCGGCGATTGAGACGGAACGTGAGTCGGGTACCACCGCGGTCCTCAATGCCGACAGGGGGTTGGGCGTACACGTCGCGCCGCTTGCGATGCGGATGGCGATCGACAAGGCCGCCAGGATGGGCGTCGGGTCGGTCAACGTCCACAACGTCGGTCACATGGGCGGCGCCGGTTACCACGCGATGTTGGCGGCCGAAGCCGACATGATCGGGCTTGCGATGTCGACCAGCAGCGGCGGCGTAAGGATGCTGCCTACTTTCGGGGCCCGGCCGATGCTCGGAACGAACCCGATCGCGTGGGCCGCGCCTGCGGACGAGATGCCGCCATTCCTGTTCGATATCGGCACGACGCAGATCGCCGGTAACAAGGCGACCCTTGCAAAGCGAGTCGGCGCAAGGATGCTGCCGGGGTGGATTGCGGCCCCGGACGGCTCTCCGATCATGGAGGAGGTCGAACTGCCGGACGATTACTTCATGCTTCCGTTTGGGGGCACGAGGGAACTTGGTTCCCACAAGGGATACGGCTTCGCCTCGATAATCGAAATGATGGGGAACAACCTGGGCGGGATCGGCCCCAGTTTTCTTCATCCCGGCGGGAACTATCACCATGTGGCCTGGAACATCGACGCGTTCACTGACGTGGCGAAGTTCAAGGCGGACATGGACACCATGCTGCGAGGCCTGAAAAACACGCCCCCGGCGCCCGGCTACGATCGAGTCTTGTACCCCGGCCTGTCAGAGGCGGAGGAGACCGAACGGCGGTTACGCGACGGGATCCCGTATCACGTCGAGGTAGTCAACTGGTTCGCCAGCATCCGCGCGGAGCTCGAGCTCGACTTTGAATTCCCTTAGGCGATGGTTCCTCCGGCGGTTGAGTCAGCCGGCCAAAAAGACGATTGTCACCGGTTAACCGCGACCCGGATTCTTGTAATCTACTCATTCCGAAAGGACAGTCTGGAAGTTGAATAACTCAGGGGGCGGCGGGGGCATACTCGCCGAAATGGGCGTAACGCCCGTGATCAACGCGGGCGGGCCGAACACCATGCATTCGGGCAGCCGCCCATTGCCTGAAGTAGTCAGCGCAATGGAGGCGATGGCGCCGGTATTCGTTCAGATGGACGAATTCCTCATCGCCGCCGGTCGGGAAATAGCCGGGCTCATTGGCGCTCCGGCGGCCACCATCACGAGCGGAGCATCCGGCGGACTCGTCGTGCAAACGGCTGCCGCGATTTCGAGGGGCGATCCGGAGTTGGTCGAAAGGCTCCCGCTTACGGATGGACTTCCCAACGAGTTGATCATCCAAAAGACGCAGCGTTTCGGCTACGACCGCCTTTATCTGGTCGCGGGCGCGCGTTTCGTGGAGGTTGGCGACGAGAGCGGTTGCACGGCGGACCAGGTCGAAGCGGCGATCACGGACAAGACCGCGGCGATCATCGATCTCGAGTCCGGACCGCGCAAACCCGACGACGTTCCCCTGACTGAACTCGTTGAAATCGCCCATCGCAACGGACTCCCGGTGCTGTGCGACGGCGCGTCCAAGTTGCCACCGCGCGCCAATTTGACCCGCTATCTGAATGAAGGCGCCGACCTGGTCAGTTTTTCCGGGGGCAAGGGCGTGAGGGGGCCCCAAAGCACAGGCATTCTCCTCGGCCGGCCCGAGTGGATCGAGTACGCTCGCTTGTGCAACGCGCCGAACGCAACGGTGGCTCGCGGATTGAAGGTCTCCAAGGAGGAAATCGCGGGCCTGGTGGCGGCCGTGCGGACATTCGTCGCCGTCGATGAGGAGGCGGAATCGGCGGTCTATAGCCGGGCGATGCAGGAGATCGTGGATGCGGTCGGCGACGTACCGGGCGTCGATTCAGCGGTGATGCACGACGAGGCGTACTACGTACCGCACGCCGTGTTTCGATTCAACGAATCCTGGAAGGGACCTGACAACGGCGAGATCGGACGGCGTATGCTGGCCGGAAACCCGCGGGTCTACACGCGCCACGTTGACCCCGGGGGTCGCGAGATCGGGGTAGACCCGCTGAACATCCAGGAGGGCGAACACGAACACGTCGCGCGAAGACTCAGGGAAGAGTTGACACTCGCGGCGGCGGGCAAGTAATCGTTCAATGCGTGCGCAGATATCTTGCGCTATTGAGGCGACGACAAAACATCAATCGCCTCCTTATTGGTTAACCAGACAAACAAGACGCAGATGGCCGAAGCCATCGAACAAAGGAAATGCGAAACATGAAGGGTAGCGACGCACTGATGGAAATGCTCCGGGCGGAAGGTGTGAAGTACATCTTCGGCAACCCGGGAACGAGCGAAGCCGCAATCATGGATTCCCTGGAGAATTACCCGGAATTCGAGTACATACTGGCGGTTCAGGAGTCGGTAGCCATCGGCATGGCCGACACGTATGCGCGGGCCACCGGCAAGCCGGCGTTCGTCAGCCTTCACATCGACAACGGCCTGTCCAACTGCTTCGCGCTCCTGATCGACTCCTACAACACCGGCACGCCCCTTGTGGTTACGGCCGGCAACAAGGACGTGCGGAAGCTGGCGGAGGGGCGCAGCGACCTGGCCGAGATGGCCAAGCCCTATACAAAGTGGAGCGCTGAGATAACGCATCCCGAGCAGTATCCGTCGGTCATGCGCAGGGCGTTCAACGAGGCGTCGAGCCCTCCGACCGGCCCGGTTTTCGTGTCGCTATCGGCCAATTCGCTGGATGACGACGCGGAAATGAACCTGGTGCCTTCAAAGCAGTTTGCGAAGGCGCCGGCCGCAAATCCGAAGGACATCGAGGACGCCACAAACATCCTGGCAAGTTCCGAGAGTCCGATCATGATCGTGGGCGATCGGGTCATGGAGAACGGAGGCACTGAAGCCGCGGTCCGGGTGGCGGAATTGCTGGGCGCGCCTGTTTACGCGCACCTGAGCAGCCAGGTGAATTTTCCAACGGACCATCCCCAGTACATGGGCGCGTTGAGCATCCGGCAACCTGCAGCGGTCGAGGCTCTTCAAAACTCAGACGCAGTCCTGGCTGTGGGCTGCGGCGTGTTCAGTGATTTCTTCTACCAAAGCGACGTCGTGCTCCGGCCGGAAACAAAGCTGGTGCACATCGACATCAACGCCGACGAGATCGGCAAGTCGGAGCCGACCGACGTGGGTGTCTTCGCATCTCCACGGGAAGCCCTTGGCCAATTGGCGGAAGCGCTGAATTCCGAGATGACCGGCTCCCAGATTGAGGCGGCGCGGGGCAGGGCGGAGGTCGTTGCTCAGAAGACGAGCGCCGCGGACGAGGCGTTCCGAAAGGGCGCCGCCGCTGGAAACAACGAGCGTCCCATGTCACCGGAGGCCGCCATGGTGGCACTGGCCGACGCGTTGCCGGAAAACGTCGCGGTATTCGACGATGCGATCAGCAACCGCGGCATCCTCCATTCGGCGGCAAAATTCAGCGAGCCAGGTGACTTCTTTGCTTCCAGGGGCGGTTCCATCGGATGGGGTCCCGGCGGTGGACTGGGGCTGAAACTGGCGAACCCCGACCGACCGGTCGTCGCGGTTTGCGGCGACGGGACGATGATGATGTCGGTCCAGGGTTTGTGGACCGCGGTCAACTCGAAGATTCCCTGTGTATTCGTGATCTGCAACAACGGCATGTACAGGGTGTTGAAGCTGAATATGCACGTGTACAAACGTGCTGTGAAGGGCAAGCCGGATGAACCGAGCAAGTACATCGGCATGGACTTCCCTGTGCCGTTCGACTTCGCCGCCCTGGCCCGGTCTTTTGGCGCTCACGGTGTCCGAATCGAGGACCCGGCCGACATCGGACCGGAGTTGCAGAAGGCCATCGACATGAATGTCCCGGCCGTGTTGGACGTGATCCTGGACGGCAGCGTCTGAGATAGCCCGTTATTCGACGAGGAACGGAAGCGCTGTTCTTCCGGCGCGCAAGTTCCCGGCGTCCCGCGTCCAGGGGCCGGGTATTTTGTGCCAAAAGCGCGCGGGCCCGTTAATCCAATTCAGGAATATTTTTGGTCGCCGGGTTCCCTGGGCACGACTATCCTGCGATCGGCTTGTGCTCACGCGCCGGGCCCGCAACTACCCCCTGTAGCTACGGCTTTCGAAACTCCAATTCCTTCGAAGTCACTACTGAGAGTCTTTTCAGCGCCAGGCTCAAGTGTAGAACCAAGCATTTCTACCCTGCCTACGAGCGACTCGTTTCTCCGGACCAGGTCTATATTGATCCTCACCTCGTCGCACACGGTGTCGCCGGAGTTGAGGATGATGGCTTCTACGGTGCCTCCGGACTTGCCCGGCTCCAGTACGATTTTGGTTCTCCTGACGACCAGACCGGAATCACCGAACTGATCGGAACTTGCCGCCGTTTCCGTCTCCCCTTCTTCTGAGGTTTGGTCTTCTCCGCGCTGCGCAGGGCCAGCCCCGGAAAACCCGGGTTGGGCCTCACCTCCGGATTTGCCGCCACGGCTGCGAATGTCTTCGGTATCGGCGCCGAACCCCGGGGTCTCCCCGCCACCGCAACCCAACCCAAGCAGGGCTATCGAGGCGAGCGTGGCTAGTGCTATCACTATCGTGACGTGGCTACCTCTGCGCATGGCGGCATCTCCCCAAAGTAATTTTGAACGACGAGCGATTCGTGGGCCCCCACTACAAGATTCGAACGCCTGGCATTCGCAAGCGCGGACCTGGAACCTATTTGAATCCGTAATCCCGAAACTGTTCTTTTGCGATGACCGTTACATCCTGCCACCACGTAGACAAATCGGTCAGGCGCCTATATTACGCCAGGCAGGGGTAGACAGGGCCATTCCCCGTCCGGGCGCACTCCGATCGCTCCTCGAACCGACATTCAACTCATTTTCTTACAGAGCGTCTCGCCGCCGCCGAGCGGTCAAACGCCGATCAGTCGGACAGGTTGACTGGGCCCCCTTGTTGCTATACGTTGTCCCGCGCGCGGAAAGTAACGTAAATCGTGACATGAACACCAATTTTGTTGTTGTTTCACCGCCTTATGGCACGTAGGCGGTGGCTAACGGAACGATATGGAGGAAGACTGATGAACGTGAAAAAGTTAGCGCTGTCAGCTTTGGTCATTCTTGCGGCAGGGGCCGCCTTGGCCGTCGCTTGTGGCGGTGAGGGGGAGGTTACCGAGAAGGTGGTGGTGCAGACTGTCGTTGTCGAGAAGAAGATTGCTGAAACGGTAATCGTCGAGAAGACAGTCGCTGAAACGGTTATCGTCGAGAAGGAAGTCGAAAAGCTCGTCATCGTGACGGCCGAGCCGGCGGAGGTCGTCGCCGGGGAGAAAGCTGCGCCCACGCCTACGCCGGCGACGAAAGACGCCCCGGTAGCGGCATCGGGCCACGTGAGGGTTTCGACAAAGACGGAACCGCCAATATTCAGAGTGTCTCTCAGTGGCCGGGGCTGGTCCGATGCACTTCTAACGAGGTACGGGGTGTTCGAAGGTCTGATAAGAGCCGATCACTCATCGCCGCCGGACTTCGGACTTCTGGGCGGCACCGGCATCGCCACTGACTGGGAGGTGGCCGAAGACCAGAGCACGATCACCTTCACGATCCGGGAGGGAGTCCAATTCCACAACGGTTGGGGTGAGTTGACCGCTGAGGACGTGGCATTCAGCTTCAACGACGCGATCCGCGAGGGCTCCATATTCACCCGGGCTGCTCCGTTCAGCGAGTGGCAGGACCGCTGGGAGGCCATCGACGAACGAACGGTGGTCCTTCACCTGAGCGAGTGGAACGGCACGTGGGGGCTTAGGCTTTCGAATGCCGGTGACACAACCGCACCAATCGTGAGCAAGAAGGCGTTCGAGGAACTCGGGTCCGATGAATTCAACGTTACGGACATGGGGACCGGCCCTTTCACGGTGCGGACATGGGAAACGAACAACAAAATCGAATTGGACCGCTTTGCTGACTACTTCAGGGAAGACGGCAGGGCCATGGTCGAGAGTCTTACCTACATCACTATTCCGGAAGTAAGCACGCAGCAGGCAGCCATGGAAGCAGGTGAGCTGGAAATAGCGACCGGCTCCGGAGGCGGCATAGACCCAGCGCTAGTCAAGCCCTGGGTGGAGGCCGCAGGCGCCTCCGTCACGAACATAGGTCCCCCGTTCGGCGCAACGCTGAACATGTCCGGCAACTACTGGTCGGCGGTCTTCAGGGATACAGGCGAGAAGTGGGGTCCGTTCCCAGGGTTCCAGCCTGACAAGGAGCACCCGTGGATCGGCGACCCGGACGCGCCCGGTTGCGACCGTGCGGTTATATTCTCGTCGGTGCCGCCGCCAGAGGGTTCGGTGTGCGAACAAATGGAGAACGCGCGGA
Organism: Dehalococcoidia bacterium; assembly: GCA_965220275.1. Lineage (GTDB taxonomy): Bacteria > Chloroflexota > Dehalococcoidia > Lucifugimonadales > Lucifugimonadaceae. The sequence continues at coordinate 249,704 of CBDCPN010000012.1, forward strand.
AGGTCCGCTGGGCCATTGCCATGGCCATTGATAGGGAACTTCTCGTCGAGACTGTGATGGACGGGTTGGGCAGACCGGCATACACCGACGGATTGCCCGATTCTGAGTTCTCAAAGGACCAGCCGGGCGGTCTCTGGCACATTCCGTACGACCCTGAACTTGCCAAACAGTACCTGGCGGAGGCGGGGTACCCGGACGGCTTCGACATGCAAATGTGGGACGGCGTCGATTACAACAAGTACCTGGCAGAGCCGGTCGCGCAAATGCTGGAAGACATCGGAATACGCGTGACGATCGACACCACGGCATACGATGCCTACCGGCCGCGCTTTGTGGATCGTTCCATCGATTTCCCGTACTTCCACGGCGGTGATATAAGGCTCATCGACTCCGTTGCGCCGGGCGGAAGGTTCCCCACGCTAGGCGGAGTCCAAGGCGTTGAAATACCTGATCAGCTCGTCGAGTACGTCTACGCAAACAAGACGGAGCCGAACAGGGATAAGCGGATCCAGAACAACATCTACTTGCAAGACTTCAAGAGCTATTGGATGATAACGGTCCCCACCGTCTATCCCCTGGGCTTGTTGTACCTGGTGGCTGGCAACATCGAATGGGACCCTCACCAGGCTGTCTTCGGGTTTTTCAACTCACCTGAAAGGATCAGGTTCAAGTAGCGCGATCGTTGCGTCCGAACTCACTGCGCATGTGCGAGAGAAGCGACGCGTGCTTTAGGAATCCAACCCGCGCCTTGCCTGCCGAAGTTACCGGCGCGCAGGGCGCGGGCAGTCTTCGCAACTACCGGTCCCTACTACAGCCGAGTCTGGTTAATGGGACATGGGATGACACGTGACCAAATTCACCGTGAGGCGGATCGGCTACCTGGCCCTGATGCTAATTGCGTCCAGCGTGTTCGTGTTCGCATTGACGCGTGCGCGAGGCGACCCACGGGTACTTTTTCTGGGCGAACAGATATACACGACCCAGGAGAATTGGGACGCCTGGGGGCGGCAAATGGGGTTGGACAAGCCCCTTCCCGTCCAGTACCTGGTCTGGGCTGCCAAGGCAGTCACCGGTGATTTCGGCCATTCGCTCGTAGAGAAGCGAGCCGCGTGGACGATGATCCGCCAGAGGCTCCCGGCCACCCTCGAGCTGGCCGCGGTTGCGTTTGCAGGGGCCCTCATCATCGCGGTACCGCTCGGGGTGTTGTCGGCGGTGAAGCGGGGCAGTGTTTGGGACCTGCTGGGCCGCATGTTTGCCCTGTTCGGGCAGGCCCTTCCGGCTTTTTGGGTAGGCCTCATGTTGATACTCATCTTTGCGGTAACTCTCGATTGGTTCCCAACTTCCGGCCGTGGTGGCTTCAGCAACCTCGTATTGCCTGCGATAACGCTCGGCTGGGCGGCGGCGGCATCGTCGTTGCGCCTGGTGCGTTCATCGATGTTGGAAGTGCTGGACTCCGAATATGTGAAGTTCGCCAGGTCCAAGGGTGTGAGTGGGGGCTGGGTGGTCTGGAAACATGCCTTGCGGAACTCGATGATTCCGCCGCTAACACACTTCGGGTTGCTTGCGGCGGCCTTCATCTCGGGGCAGGTAGTGGTCGAGCAGGTCTTTGCCTGGCCCGGTATAGGCCGGCTCGCGATCGACTCGGTTTTTGCGGCAGATTTTCCAGTGGTCGCGGCCGTGGTCATCCTTTTCACAGTGGCCTACGTCGGCATGAATCTATGTGTGGACGTACTGTATGCGGTGATCGACCCGAGAATCCGGTACACGTAGAGACTGAACATGGCTCAAGGCGTTTCTGAATTCGAACGTGCGGCCACATTTCGCCAGACGGGATGGGGCAAGACTCTCTACGTACTCCGCCGCTGGCCGCTAATCCCCTTGCTGATAATAGGAATCGTGGTATTCATGGCGATTTTCGCGCCGCTACTGACCGGGCACGACCCGCGGCGGGGAGACCTTCGCGATCGGCTCACTCCCCCGATGTGGTTGGAAGGCGGTACCGCCAAATACCCGCTGGGTACTGATGACAATGGCCGCGACATCCTGACCCGCGTGATGTATGGCAGCAGAATCTCGTTGATGGTCGCGGGCATCGTCTTGACCGCAGGGATGATCCTCGGTACTGCGGTTGGGCTTATTGCGGGCTATATCGGCGGCAACGGTGACGAAGTATTGATGCGCTTCGTTGACTTCACGCTCGCGATCCCGTTTGTGTTGGTCGCTATCGTGCTTGTGGTGCTGTTCGGCTCGAGTCTTACTCTTATATTGATCCTGCTTGTCGTATTCACCTGGGGCGGATACGCGCGCCAGGCGCGCGGTATTACGCTGGGTCTAAAGACGCAGGACTACGTGGCGCTGGCCAGGATTTCAGGCGCCTCTGCTCCCAGGATCATATTTCGTCACATCTTGCCAGGTGTATTAAGCACGATCATGGTGGTCGCGAGCGTGGCCGTGGGTTCCTTGATCCTGACAGAGGCGATTCTCAGCTTTCTGGGCGTCGGGATTCCGAAGCCTAATCCGGCGTGGGGACTCATGGTTGCGGATGGGCGGAAATGGTTGCGAGTCGCATGGTGGGTTTCGATGATGCCCGGCCTCGCAATATTCTTGACTGTCTTCTCCGTAAATTTCCTTGGTGACTGGATGCGAGACAGGTTTGATCCGCGCCTGCGCCAACTATGAACGTTGCTGCAGGCCGCTGCCCGATTCAACCATGGGGCCGGAGCAGCGGCGTCCCGGCCGATCAGGAACCTTCGTGCGACCCCACGCCCGGCAGGCGAAGCGGCCCGAAGATGTCGTTCTCGGTGAGGTACCGGCGAGGCGGGACAACCCCGTGCGGTTTGGGCGGCCACTCTTGCAGAGCAAAAGTCAAATGATATTACCGAGGAGGTATGGAAGATGGCTGTCGGACCGGTTGTAACCAGCGTGGAACTGAGAAAGTTCACCTACGAAATGAACGACATCGGGGTTGATGAGTCAATAAACATCCCCGTCTACAAACGCGGCAGCAAACACATGGCCAGCGAGATGGTGCTTCGAATGTTCACCGACGTTGGCATCGTGGGCGAGTATTTGGGCGGTGCGCCGACCGAGTACGCCGGGATCCCGTTGCTCATTCACAAGGTGCTCGGGCAGAACGCCCTGGAGCGCGAGGGGATATACAACCAGACAAAGCACCAGATGCGGCAGCACGCGCGCATGGGCATATCTCAGGTTGACATGGCGTTGTGGGACATCGCCGGCAAGTTCCATGAAGTGCCCGTCTACGCCCTCCTGGGGGGATACCGAAAGAACCTCCCTTGCTATGCAAGCACGTTCGTAGCGGACGACGAGCCGGACGGACTCAGTAGCCCTGAGGCATACGCCGATTTTGCGGAACAGTGCCTGGAGATGGGCTACCCCGCATTCAAGATCCACATGTGGCAGGACTCGAACATAGACAGGCAGATCGCAACTGTCGAGGCGGTGGGCAGGAGGGTCGGTGACAAGATGGACCTGATGCTTGACCCCGGCTGTATTTATGACACCTTCGCGGACGCCTGGAAGGTGGGACGGGCCCTCGACGATTGGGGTTACTACTGGTACGAGGACCCGTTTAGAGACGGGGGCGTGTCGGCATTTGCCCACCGCCGGCTAAGACAGTTGCTGCGGACCCCGATTCTACAGATGGAGATGGTTCGAGGTCTCGAGCCGCACGTCGATTTCATCGTGGCGGATGGCACCGACTTCGTTCGCATCGACGTGAATTACGATGGTGGCATCACAGGTGTGATGAAGATTGCTCACGCTGCAGAAGGCTTCGGACTGGACGTTGAGCCACACGGCCCCGGCCCCGCCGCGCGCCACTGCATGGCGTCCATGCGTAACTCAAACTATTACGAGATGGGCCTGGTGCACCCGAAGGTGCCGTCCCACTCGGCGCAGCCCTATGTCGACGGGTATTCGGACCGGCTCGATTCGATCGATGAGAACGGTTGCGTGCATCCTCCAGAAAAGCCAGGGCTCGGTGTCGAGCTGGACTGGGAATTCATCGAGAAGAACACGGTGGACAAGGTCGTGCTTGACTGACTGATTTCCACTTCGCGTATCAGCCCCGCACAGGGCGCCCGAGTTACTAAGAGAGTGTCTTAAAAGCCCGTAACCGAGCACGAAATGGCATCGCGTCAGTTGCCGCGCCCCACCCCCTCGGGCGCCCACAAGAGACGCCCCCACGAGTGGTCGTCTGAGAGCGTGTCCGGGGGATGTTGCGCGGGTCAGCGCATCCCAATGCCTTTTTAGACACCCTCTAAGAACCCGCAAGCCGGGTGGACGACGCTCGCGCATCTATTCCCGCGACGCCGTGGCAAAGTCGTGAGGCGATCAATTGCCCACGTGGCCTAATAGCCGGCAGCTTTGTCCACCTGGTTCCTGAATGGTTCTCCACGTACATATCGCTTCAAATGGTCAATGAAGATGTTCATCGCGCGGTCAGCATTCCCAGTGCCGGCGGCGGCTGAGTGTGGGGTAACGATGGTGTTGGGCGCGCTCCAGAACGGACTATCGGCCGGCAGCGGTTCCGTGGTGTGGGCATCCAGGCTGGCGCCGGCAATCCAGCCCTGGTTGAGCGCATCCAACAACGCCTCATCCTGCGCGATTCCGCCTCGGGAAGTGACTATGAGGTATGCAGTCGGTTTCATCGCCCGGAACTCCGCTTCGCCCAGCATTCCCAACGTTTCGGGGGTCCGCGCAGCGGTAATACACACGAAGTCCGCCTTTCCAAGGAACTCGTGCAACCGGTCGCGGGTGTAAATCTCATCGACGTACTCGCACGGCGTGGTAGTCCGACGCAGGCCAAGCACCTGCATGTGGGCCGCCTTGCATTTGCGGGCAAGATCGGCGCCCGAATTGCCGAGACCGATTATGCCGACGGTCTTGTCGATGAGTTCGCCATGTCCACCGGTGATCCACTCTCTGCCCTCATGTGCTTCCAGGTAGCGCAGGAGTTTCTTGGTCCACACGTAGATATTCATCATGGCGAATTCGGCCATCGGGACGCCGGCATTGCCCTTGATGCAGGTGATCACAACCGGACTGCTGATCAGTTCTGGGTAAAGGGTGTGTTCGACCCCTGCGCTCCAGATATGCAGCCATTTCAGCCGCTTTGCCACTGCGAGGGCATCGGGGCCCAGCCCTATAGTGGCAATGACTTCGGCATCTCCGATCGAACTCCCGCCCAAGTCAGGTGGCTCATCGAAGTACTCGATCTCGAATCCGGGAGCCGCAGCCCGTATTTCGTCCAGCCGGTCCTTTACGTCGGTACTCTTGGTTGGCTCGGCCAGGAAGTAGGGCAGAGTCCCGATCGTTTTTGGCCTGTCCATCAGGACAATCTTTCTCTTTGAATTCATGTCTGGCATATTTCACCATCCTGTTTCAGGGGCTGGGTCCGGCTGTAGAAAGTGATGCAACTGCCCGGGGCATGGGCGATAGATCTCGGCGCCGCGCGGATACGCTCCCACCAAGGCGATTCGCACCTTGATTCCAAAAGACTCATCCCTTCGGCCGGAAATGGCACCCCCGGCAGGATTCGAACCTGCGACCGTCTGCTTAGAAGGCAGCTGCTCTGTCCCCTGAGCTACGGGGGCGCGCCGTACATCTACTCAGGATATACGCGCGCGAGACCGCTGGTCCGCAGACGGACCCGGACGATTTCGGACGTGTGGACAGGTGCCTGGGTGGTTCAGGCCCGGAGAATCAGTCCTGGTCGTTGTAGCGGATGATCACTTCCAGGCTGTCCAGCGTCAGGGGCGCGCCGATGCGTTCGTTGCGGGATTTCACCCCGATTTCGACGTCGTTCCATCCCTGCTTGAGTGCGGGGGAAGAAGATACGTCGAAGTCGAGCCAGTACTCGTTGTACAGGATGTGCTTTGTCGCTCCGTTTTGGTCGAGCGTTTCCCCGTTCAACCTGTATTCGATGTCGTCAACGGACGTCAGGTTGATTAACAGGACGCGCAAAGTCGCTTCGGCGAGACTCCCGTCCGCCTTGGCGGTTGCTACGTCGTCCGCAATGTCCATTGGTACAGCCGCGGTGTCTCCCGGTTGGTCGATGTCGATGGGCAGCGGGCCCTTCGGGACGGGCGGCGCTTCCAGTTCGACGGCCATCCTCTCCCAGTGCGGCGGCTTGTCGGCGAGATAGTGCTTGTCCCTGCCGGCGAGGGTGGCCGGGTCGCCGATTTCCCGCCACTGCTGCCCGCTGTAGTTGATGTCCCGGTTGAACGAAATCAACTGGTTGTTCCACAGGTAGATCCCGTCGACACCCGCCTGCCAATACGTGGCGGCAGAAGCGCGACACATCTCCGTGCTGAAGACGGTCGGCTCTGCGAAGAGTATCGGCGCCGTGTACGGGCGTCCCCACCAGAATAGTCCCAGGTTCTGCGCGATGACCTGTATGTCTTTGTCGCGGCACGCTTCAACGTATTCCTCGACCGGCACCCGGTACATGCTGGTGTGCACGACGCCGGCGATGAGAATGTCGATGATGCCTTCATCGACCCAGGTCCGCACGTCAAGGCCTGAGCCCATTGCCAATTCGAATGTGGGAGGCACCCGCACCGACAACGGCAACGGCCGGCCAAGTTCTTTGGACCGATCGTCCAGCAACGACTTGATCGACCTCATGAGGTCCGTCATGAGGTGGGCGTTTTGCTGTGCGGTCCCTTTTTCGAAGAACCTGGGGAACCGGCAGAAGTCCCAGTCGAAGCCATCGAGGTCGTAGTTCTTTATCCCCTCTTCTGCAAGCGCCAACCGGTACTCGCGGACCTCGTCGAGGCCGAAGTTGTAGCCGTATTGCGAGAGACCGCTGTAGCGGCCTCCTTCCGCATGGGGATTGTCCACTTTTCCGAGCAGCCAGTCCGGGTGGGCGCGCTTCATCGGTGAAATGATCGGGTCGCCTTCCGGCAACTGGCCGTCGTGGATGTCATTGACGCGCATCGAAATGAATACATCCAGGCCGTGCTTGTGACCGTGTTCGATCAGCACCGCCGGCGGGTCCGTGCCGCGCTCCATCATTTCCCGCGTGTTCTCGTAGATGCGCCACTGGCCGGAGGTCTGGAAAGTCTCCATACCGTCTCCCCAGAGGGGTCCCACTTTGGTGAAGTGGGAGTACTGGTCGGAAAAGCGGCTTGTGGGCGTGCTCTTGTAAGGGTCAGTGCCGAGCTGCCAGTACAGGGTGTTTATCTGTGTTCCCAGCAGCGGTCCGATCGTCAGGTCGACCAGCCCTTCGTCGCCCATCGGCGCGTCCATTGTGGGTCCCACGAGGGTCCCCCCGTCGTTGCAAAGGATGAACCTGCGGGATTTGCCATTTGTCGCCAATGTGATGCTCCGTTCAGACCGGACCGGACGCGGCCGGATTCGTCTCGTATGGGGCTGTAATATACGCCAACGGTGCGAGTTGATGGCGTGAGGCCATCCCGACTATCGAGACCGTTGGGTTATACTCGCCGGAGGGTTGCAGGATAAGATTACCGCCCCAATTGGGGCGCGGGCCCCGGGACTATCGCTATGACCCAGATGAAACTTCGATTCGTCATTGCATCATTGATTTTGGCTGCCATGCTGGCACTCGGCGCTTTGGCCTGTGGCAGCGATGGCGATTCAGGGTCCTCGGGCGGGACCGGCGGGTCGGGCGCGTCTGAGTCAGCCGGATCCGGTTCGCAGCCGGCGCCGACCGCTCCGCCCGCGCAACCCACCGCCACTCCGGTGGTCATCGAAGAGGGCGAGGCAGACGAAGAGACCGGGATGCGAGTGGATGAGGTGACGGTTGACGGCCAGGGGTTGGGCGGAAAGGCGAAGATCCTGGTCACGAACGAACTGGACGAGGAGTGCACCGGCCCGGTAATCACGGTCGAACTGCTGGATGCCGACGGCAAGGTTGTGGGTGATATGGGAATCGGGGATTCGGGGCCACTTCCGGCTGGCGAACAGAGGGCGTACGAACAGATCTACTTTGGCAGCAAAGTTGCCGAAGCACGAGTCGCGGCAATCACGTGCGAAAACTCAGCGGCAAGGCACGGAGCTCCGCAGAGCCCGACAAAGAAAGACCTGGAGGCCGAAGGCGGGGAAGAAAAGTAGCGCCGCACAATTGAACGCAAGAACGCAAGTCAGTTCGCAGGCAAAACAAGAGCGCGAGCAGCAGCATACGAGCCATGAAACGGATACCACGCGTGTTTAGGAATACCTTCAGACCAGCAGCCGTAATACTTGCGACGTTCGGGCTGTTTGCCCTCGCTGTCACTGCTTGTGGGGGAGATGGCGGCGGCGGTGCCGGTACCGGAGGGGGGCAGTCCCAGGGCGCTGCGCCGACTGCCACGCCAGCTGGCGCGACTCAGCCTACACCGGTCCCGCCGACCGCGACTCCAATTCCTGAAGACAGCGCTGTCCAAGCCATCGAAGAGACAGGGCTCGTGATTGACAGCATCGAGCTTGAACCGGGTAGTTTCGGAGGCAGCGTGGAGCTAACGGTCACGAATGCCAGTGAAAATCGATGCACTGGGGCGGTGATAATGGTGAGCCTGTTGCGCGAAGACGGGACTCAGGCCGGGGAAGTAGGGATTCGGGGCCATGTGATTGAGCCCGGCGAGACCAAGACTCTAAAGGACCGCTACTTTGGCACTGCCGCAAAAGCTGACATTAGCTCGGCAACCTGCGAAGACTCCACGCTGGGGGACCACGGAGCACCGCTTCGCGCTCACACACCGGCGCCCGAAGGCGAAGAAGAAGAGAAGTAGCGCGGGCAGGGTTTTACGTCCCTTATGGGTGTTCTCGCAACGAGGTCTGCGGGTGGAACGCGTACCAGGCTGACCAAAAGGCGTTCACGCCCGCTATTCGGTCCAGCCGCACTTCGGGGTCATCGTCGTTAACCAGGTGAGCTTCTGTAACGGTCCATGAATCTCCGTCATGGTCGACCAGCAGCGTTTCAGTCGATTCCCTGCGTCTTGCAAAGTTTGTAAAAGTATCGGCCGCCCGCGCGTAGGCGCGTACCGCGCCGCTTGCGGCGTCGGTGATGAGAACGACCGGTGTTTCCCCGACGCTGTCATTGACGATTCCCTCGACCCACAAGTCGTAAATCTGCCAGGCTCTAGCCGCGCCGCCGATCTGGATGCCGAAAATCGGAGTCTTGGGAGCAGCCCGCTCGTTGACCTCGTATACAGGGAACATCAGCTTCGGGCTGGCCTTGTAGAGGCCATACGGGGCGTCAAGGTCGAGGGGGTTTCGATAGTTCCGTACGAAGCCTGTGTCTATCGACAAAACCGTCGTGTCTGGATGCCTATCCTTCCATGACTGCCAGGTAGTCACGGTGATCGGTAGGCGGTTTAACTTAATACCGCTCAACGCCAACCGACCGACAACCGGTTCGCCGGTCATAGCGTGCCAGAGCGAGCGGGTTGCCCTGTCGTATAGCAGCTTGTCGCCCTGGTACAGGTAACCCGATGTACCAAACGTATAGGTCCTATCACCGACGTTCGTCGCGTACATCGTTGATGTCCCATTGACAGGGCTCGTCGATAAGACGATCGGCACACCACCGATCGTGTCATTGACAATCTCGTGGTGGTCCATCAGGCGCATTGGGTATGCACGGACGTCACCATTGATTCGTACACCGACGACCTGCTCATCGTGGTCCAGATATTCGGCGTCCGTCTCAGTCGCCGCGACGTAGTCCGGCTGGTCGAGGGGTGGGATGTCGAAGGGACCCACGCCACCCCACTGGATTGTCCACATGTCAACCCGCGACGGGACATCTCGATAGATGTAGTTTTCCAGGCTCAGATCGAACTGGGCGAACAGCGTGCCTTTCCAGCGGTCATAGTCCGGCGGCGGCTCGATCTCCGGATGCTCTCCGATCCACCTGTACCACTCTCGAGCCGACCACGCGTATCCCCCATAGTCTTGCCCAGTCAACGCCTTCAAGGCACGCCCAACGTGGAAAGCGGTCTGATCGTCCAGGGTGAGGGACGCCGCGTCGACCAGGGGCATTACCAGGCCAATGTGGCCCAGTTCGCCGGCTTCGTCGATCGCCGCGAGATCGGGGTCAGGGTCGAACTCGGTGTGATTGGAAAAGGGCCGCTGGCTGAATAGGTAAAAGCGGAACATGATGTCCCGGGCCGCAATGTCGAGGTCCGACGGGACAGGCCGGGGCGTGGACGTCGGCACCGGCGGCCTTGGCTGCAGCACGACGACAGTGGGCGTAGCAGTGAGGTCCGGCAGCGCAGTAGACAGGGTCTCGCTTGCCCGGCAGCCGATCAGGGAAACTATTGCCCCGCAGGCGATTGCACTCGCCATCACAGTTGAATTCCGCATTGACTTCAGGGTCCGGGGCAGGTGGGAAAGCCCTGTGGAGGAGTGTTTGTGTGCGTGTACGGGTCGGCGCTTGGCGCCCTGACTCGGGCGCCCAAATGCCGAAGTCGACTGCGGCAAGTTGGCCGAATGTTGTGAACGCGATGACGTTGACAACAAATTGCGCCGATACTAACATCCCGTGCTATTGATGCGCCGCGCAACTGTGGGCGCGGTTTGTGGTGCCGCGAAAATGGCATCACGTCTGGCTAGGCGAATCCAACAACTGCGGTGTCGTACCCGCCCGTGAGGACTCGCGAGACCGGGAGAATTTACAGATGTTCAAGAAGCGATATCGCTGGCTAGCATTAGCCCTTTCCGTTTTGGTTGTGGGCGCATTGGTGGCCGTAGCTTGTGGCGGGGACGACCCCGATCCAACCGCTACGACGGCACCGGCAGCCCCAACGGCGACGACCGCGCCCGCGGCGACGGCCGCCCCGGCGGCAACCGCTACCACGGCGCCGGCGGCGCCAGATCCAACGGCCACTTCGGCGCCCGAGCCAACCGCTATGCCCGAAGCGCCCGAGGGCGGCGGCGACCTGGTGATTGGCGTACCAGCAATTTGCCCGCCGATCTTCAACAACCGGTTCCTGACCGGCGCCTGTTTCGAGCGAGTCCAGATGTGGGGCTTCACGGAAGGTCTAACGTGGATGAAGCACGCTCCTCCGCCCATCCAGGTAGACGAGGAAGACCCGGACCTGTCCATGGTTGAATCCTGGGAATGGGACGAGAACGCCAACACGTTGACTTGGGTCATAAAGACCGGCATCCCGTTCCACAACTCCGACTTTGGCGAAGTTGACGCAGAAGACGTGGCCTTCAGCTTCAACGAAGCTAAGGCTGAAGGGTCCACCTTCAACCGCGCAGGCCAGTTGAGGCAATGGATCGACACCATCGAGGCGGTCGACAAGCGCACGGTGCTGATCAATTGCACTGACGCAGGTTGCCAGAAGGACTGGATCAGGCAGCAGTCGAACTACAACGGTCAGACCGCTTCCATTACCAGCCTTGACGCCTTCGAGCAGCTCGGTGAAGAAGACTCACTTGGTAACCTCGGTAACCTGACCGGCGCCTTCGAGGCGACCCGCTGGGTGACAAACGAGGTCATCGAGTCCGACGCGATCAAAGACCACTGGCGCTGGTCGCCACTTGTCGACACGCTGAAGTTCGTTGAAATTCCGGAAAACTCAGTCCGCATTGCTGCGTTCATCAACGGCGAGATCCACCTCGCCGACATGCCGCCCAGGTTTGTGGCAGAGGCGGTGGACGCGACCGGCGGCCGTGCGCAACAGATCGGTGGCGGCAGAGGCCAGGGTGTCCTGTACGCAGGTAACTACTGGGCCACGACTGACTACCTCGGCGCAGCCGGCGAAGGCAATGACGTCACGATGCGCCCAGGCTACTTGCCGGACGACGACCACCCATGGATCGGTGAGTGGGGCAACGACGAGTCGATGGAACGGGCCCGCAAGGTCCGCACGGCGATGTCGATGATGCTCGACTGGGAACGCCTGAGCGAAAAGATCTTTGGTGGCTTGGCCGGCCGTGGTTGGGCCTGGTACGGCTGGACCCCCGAACACCCCGAGTGGAATCCCGAGTGGCAGATCGACTACGACCCGGAAACGGCTCAGCAGCTTCTGGAAGAGGCTGGCTTCGGCGACGGGTTCTCGTTCGGCTACTGGGTGACACCGGACGTTACGGTTGTTATCGACCCCGAGTTCGGTGAGGCCATGGCGCAAATGTGGGTTGACGGTGGTCTCAGTCCGGAGATCGAGAAGACGGCATACTCCGCCCGCAGGCCCACCCTGGTCGCCCGTTCGATCGACATTCCTTGGGCGTGGTCGACCAACGGCAACACCTCTCCGAAGGACACGAATGCAGTCGGTTCCACCGTGCCTCGTGCAGGCAGCTGGAACTCCGGACAAGAGTTCCCCGACGAGATTGGCCAGTTGTGGCACAAGATCGAGGAGGAGCGCGAACCGGCCAAGAAGCGGGAAATCAACGTGGTAGTTTCGAACTTCGCCAACTACTGGCGGCTATACTCGCCGGTAGTAAACGTTGTCCCGTTCTGGGCGGTAAGACCTGAAGTATCTTCGTGGGACCCCTACACGGGTAACATTCCGTACTTCAACAACCCGCACACTATCGGCCTCAAGTAAGCGGCGAACAGCTGAGCAGCTGACGCGAATAGTGAAGGGGCCAAGGGCATAAGTCCCTTGGCCCCGTTTGCGTATGTACAAGTCCATTCACACACAGGCGTCGTATTCAAGGGCACACGTCAGACAACAACCCAAGGGCCGCGGACGTAACTGATGAAAGTTTTCATAGCACGCCGGTTTATCTACGGCCTCGCCGTGATCCTCCTTGTGAGTTTCTTTATCTTTGCGATGTCACGGATGGCCGGCGACCCGCGCGACCTGTACGTCGACGAATACACCACGGCTGAATCGTACGCGGCGATGGGTCGGGCGATGGGCCTGGACAAGCCACTGGTTATCCAATATCTCGTCTGGTTCGGTAACGCGCTGACCGGGGACTTTGGTCGCTCGCTGTTTGTTCGTACTTCCGCCCTTGGTGTGATAACGGAGCGGATTCCAGCCACGATGCAATTGACTGTGGGGGCATTCATATTTGCTCTGATAACCGGCATACCTCTCGGCGTGGTCTCTGCCGTCAGGAGGGGGACCGTTTGGGACTACATAGGCCGTACCTTCGCCCTTTACGGCCAGGCCCTGCCCGCTTTCTGGCTAGGGGTCATGCTGATTTTGATATTTGCCGTAGAACTGAACTGGTTGCCGACTTCCAAGAGAGGGGACTGGACGCATTACGTCCTGCCATCCGTCACCCTGGGCTGGGGGTCTGCGGCTGCCTTCGTGCGCCTGACCCGTTCTGCGATGCTGGAGATACTTGACTCAGAATTCGTCAAATTTGCACGCGCCAAGGGCGTGGCCAACCAGAAGATCATCTGGAAACATTCGTTTAAGAACGCCCTCATCGCGCCATTGACGTACGCAGGGATTCTGCTGGCCGCATTTTTGACAGGGGCGGTGGTGACGGAGCAGGTGTTTGCATGGCCCGGCCTGGGCAGGCTTGCAGTGACGTCCGTGTTCAATAATGACTTCCCCGTGATGACCGGCGTCGTAATGATGTTTGCCGGATTCTTCGTTGCGGCCAACTTCATTGTGGACATGCTTTACGCCGTTATCGATCCGCGAATCAGGTACGAGTAGACCCGGTGGCGCTGGCACAGGAAGGCATATCCGAAACTCAGGACCTGGAGTTCAACAGGTCGTGGCTCAGGCGTGTTTGGTCAGCGTTCCGCAATTGGCCGGTCATCCCGATAATAATCATCGGCGCGCTGATGTCGTGCGCCATATTCGCGCCGCTCATTGCGAACAGGGACCCGGAAAAGGGCGATCTGTTCTTCCGGAACTACCCGCCGTTCTGGAACAACGAGTTTTACGAAGCTAATCCCGACGAACCCCGGTTCATTCTTGGTACCGGCCCGCAGGGTCGGGACGTCTTCAGCAGGGTCGTCTACGGTGCCCGCATTTCGATGACCGTGGCCGCCATCGTGCTGACTGCGGGCGCTGTCGGCGGAACGGTGATCGGGCTTATATCCGGTTATTTCGGCGGCAACATAGACGAGATTATGATGCGGCTGGTCGATCTGACCTTTGCTGTGCCATTCATCCTGGTCGCCCTTGTGGTTGTAATTGTGCTGGGTCCGAGCCTGACAATCATCATCGTTTTGCTCGTGGCGTTTAGTTGGGGGGTTTTTGCGCGCCAAGTGCGCGGGGAAACCCTTGTGTTACGTGAACAGGACTACGTGTCCATGGCGAAGGTCGTGGGCGCAAGCCCGACGTACATTTTGTATAAGCACCTGCTGCCTGGCGTATTCAACACGTTGATGGTCGTCGCGAGCTTGCGAGTAGGAACACTGATATTGACCGAATCCGTACTCAGCTATCTGGGCGTCGGTGTCCCGCCTCCGACCCCCGCGTGGGGCGCCATGGTGGCAGACGGGCGAGACTACATCAGTTCTGCCTGGTGGGTCACGTTCTTCCCCGGTCTTGCCATTTTCCTCACCGTGCTGGCTTTCAACTTCCTGGGAGACTGGCTGAGGGACAAGCTGGACCCGCGGCTGCGGCAACTGGCGGACTGAAGACTTCCTGACTTCGCCTGCCCCTGTGACGGCCGCAGAGCCAGTTCACCAAGGACGCTGTGGGGAGAGGCCAATGGAAAACCGCCGCATAGTGTTCACTCGGCTGTTACTCGCGGGTCTCTCCCTGGTGGTCTTCGCGGCTCTGGCGTGCACATCGGCCGAAACTCCGCCCGCTTTAACCCCTGCACAGGTCCCGACGGTCACGCCGAACCCCGATTCACCGGCGCCGACCCGGAACGTTCCGGTTATCGGTAGCGGCCGGCTGGCGACTGTCACGCCGTTCGAAGATGTTGCGGTGTCAGCCCTTGGCGCCGACGCTTTCGTGGACAACTGGTTCCCCGGAATCGCCTTGTTCGACTATGACCGTGATGGCGACATCGACATTTACGTGACTTCTGCCGAAGACGCATCGCCGCGAGGGCAGGCGCGGGGAGGCCCGAACCTGCTGTTCAGGAACAACGGCGACGCCACTTTTGAGGAGGTCGCCGAGCAGGCAGGCGTAACAATCCCGGAGGCCAACAGCACCGGCGTGGTTGCCTGCGACCTGGACAACGACGGCTACCAGGACCTGTACGTGGCCTCATACGGCCGAATCGGCGATGACCTTGACTACCGGTCCGTCGACGAGACGCCCGGCCTGCGCGAGGCCGTCATGGACCACATCTTCCGCAACAACGGGGACGGCACGTTCGAGGACGTCACGGAAACGGCGGTCGAGAATCCGAACATCTTGTCCGCCCTGAGCATCGCCTGCGCCGACGTGAACGGGGACGGATGGCTGGACATCTACGTGGGCAACAGGATTGACGACGACTTCCTCACGTTGGAAGAGTCGAGACACCACGGCCACTACAACGTCCTGTACCTCAATAACGGAGACTTCACGTTCGACGACGTGACCGAGGAGGCAGGTCTGCTGGGCGGCGAGATAAAACTGCTTTACCCCGACGGCACGCCGTTGCAGTACACCGACCCGGCGACTGGCCGCAAGACCGTGGGCTTCGATCCGCAGTTCGTCGACGACAACGGCAACCTGGTCGGCGACCCAACAGGCCAGACGCTGGCCGTCATGTTCTTCGACTACGACTCGGACGGCGACCCTGATCTTTGGCAGGCAGATGACGGGGACCTCCTGAAGGTCTATCGAAACGACTCGACTGAAAACTTTGTCAAATTCACCAGGGTGGATAAGGAACTCGGCATCGACATGGTCGGGGCATGGATGGGTTTTGCGCTCGGCGACTACGACTCCGACACCGACCTCGACATCTTCGTGACAAACATCGGATTCCACCCGCTCCTCAACGAACAGTTGCCGTTTCCGACCGGTGACTGTGCCTCCACGCACATGCAAGACTGGAGCACTTGCTACCACTTCCTCCTTGAGAACATGTCAGAGCAGGCGGGGGACGGCCCCGGCAAGTTCCAAAACGTGGCCGGCAAGGTGCAGGTGACACCCAGCGGGGTAATGCCGCCGCCTTCATTGGACCCGTCGAACTACCTGCCGGAGTGGGGTGTGACCGAAGCGCCGCCGGGACTCGAGGCCTACGACTTCGGGTTCGGGACGACGTTCCTGGACATGGAGAACGACGGCGACCAGGACCTGTACTGGCTTGGGTCTATGGGCGGCCGGGGAGAGGGCCCGTACGGCCAGCAGTACGAAGGCGTAGGCCGCATGATGCGGGGCGACGGGGCAGGGAACTTCGAGGACGTGACAGTCGAAAGCAGGCTTCTCGACATTGCGCACGTCGACTATGAGGACCTCGACCCCACCGACCCGCTGTTCGATCCGATCGACAGGCGGCTATCTCCTGAATTCCACGAAAACGGCAAGGGCGTGGCCAAGGGGGATCTCAACGGGGACGGTTACGTGGACCTGATCGGCAGCAACAGCATGGGGCCGATCTGGGTCGGCCCCAACCTCCTGGACCTGCTCGGGGGCCGGCTCTTCGTCTGGATCAATGGCGGCGGGGAAAACGACTGGGTGGCGTTCAGGCTGAAGGGCCGGATGGCGATCGACGGCACCGGGTCGAACGCAGACGCCATCGGGGCGCGGGTCATCGTGCGCACCACTTCGCCTGGCGGGGTTTCCCGCTCACAGGTGCAGGACGTCGTTGGTGGATCGAGCTTCATCTCGATGAACTCCCTCGACCTGCACTTCGGGCTGGGCAGGGAAAACACGTTCGACCAGGTTGAGATCACGTGGCCCAGCGGGACCACCCAGGTGCTAGACGACCTTGAACTAAACAAGCTTCACGAAATCGTAGAACCGGCTCCCTGAGCGCGAGTATCCCGCCGACCACGTCCTGCAGGGACTCCGAAAACCCGCTACAACGGATTGACGCGGATCGGCTCCTACCGTTTGACATGCGTTAAATCCGGGCATATTCTCGTTCTCTCTGCGGGCACGGCCGGATCGCCTGCGGTTCAGGCCGCATTCGGTGTGTTCGACAACGCGTGCAACAAAATATTCGAAGAGGTGAAAACATGTTGCAAAGCCAATCGAGCTTAAAGAAGCTTAGTGGCGCATTAGCATTGATGCTTTCGCTCGTCCTCGTCGTAGCAATGGCTTGCGGTGATGACGACGAACCGGCCCCCGCTCCGACGGCGGCCCCGGCGACGGCCGTTCCAGCAACGGCTGCTCCGGAACCCACAGCCACACCGGAACCGGAGCCTGCCGGTGGTGGAACGCTCATCGTGGCGAACGACCTCATTGGGCCGAAGGTGTTCAGGCCTTCTCTGATCACCGGTGGCGCCCACTCTGCCTTTGGTCTGCAGGACTGGGGTTTCTATGACTTCCTGTTGCAGGCCGACCACTCCAACCCGCTCGTATTCGG